>CAYXZD010000010.1:0-136663 GCA_964469565.1 uncultured Planctomycetaceae bacterium | reverse complement strand
GGAGGGGCGGCCAACCGGAGCTGCCCCTCAGGTTCGGCGAGCATCGCCAGAGCCTGATCGGCAATGCGGGGGGGGACTGGCGCTGCCCCTCAGGGGGACGGGGTTTCGAGGGCTCGGGTGGGTAATGCCTCTGTATCCATCGCTACCCATGGACCGATGCCGTGAGCTCAGAACACCTCGAAACGCGAGGCGGTAGGGATGGCACGGCGGATCAAGTAGTGTAGTGCAGTCCCTCTAGTTCTGTCTTGCCTGTGTGTACATGAGTGGTGCGCTTATGAAAAATCACGTTGTTTTCCTCGTTTGCGTCGCATCCTTCGCTGCATCGGCCCTTGCTCAGGCCCCGGAGGGAAGCGGGCGCAGGCGCAGCGTCCTGTTCTACTTGGTGGATACCTGCCGCGCCGATCACTTATCGGTCTATGGCCATGACCGCAAGACGACCCCGTTCCTTGAGGAGATTGGAGCACAAGGAGTCGTTTTCGAGAACTGCCGCGCGCAAGCCCCCTGGACGAAGCCTTCCATGGCATCCATGCTCACCTCGCTCTATCCAGGGGAGTTGGGAATCTTCATGCTGATCCAGAGGCTTGATGAGGCCCATGTCACACTCCCCGAGCTTTTGGCTGACGCGGGTTACTCAACGGCTGGATTCGCCGCCAACCCCCTCATGGGTGCGTTTTCGAACTATGATCAGGGCTTCGGTCATTTCGTCGAATCCACTGTGATCAACAAGGGCGACCCGATCGGGTTCGCAAGCGGCTCGGCAGCGAAACTGAATGCAAAGGTGGGCCCCTGGCTGCAAGAGAACGAGTCCTGGCCGGTGTTTCTGTATGTTCACTCAGTGGATCCGCACGAGGAGTACGAGCCTGCCCCCGAGTACCTCGAACAATTCGCCGACCCAGCAGATACCTCTCGCTATCGAAAGGAATGGCAAAGCTTGCTCAAAGCTCGTCCACCCATCCCAGGCAACCATCTAACGCGCGAGCACTTCGAAAAGACTCAAATCGACTCGGGGTGGTTTGTCGAGCAGGGGCAGAAGCTCTACGACGCCGACATCCTTGCCAATGATGTTCAAATCGAGGAGCTGTGGAACATGCTCCAAGAGGACGGGTGGGGCGAGGACCTTGTCTTGGTTCTCATGTCCGACCACGGTGAAGAGTTTTATGAACACGGCGGAACCAGTCACGGATACAGCCTGTATGACGAATTGCTTCACGTGCCCCTCATCATGTATGCCCCAGGGCTCTTGCCAGCGGGGCGCCGAATCGCAAATCCCGTGCGTTCATTGGATGTTTATCCCACCCTCTGCGACCTACTCAACATCGACATTCCCGTACCGATTCAGGGCCGCAGTCTCATGCCCCTCATTCAAGCAGAGGAGGGCTGGGTCGACCTGCCCGTTTACGCGGAAAAAACAGAGGATCCCGGTGGACGCAGGGCACAGTCGGGCATGGGTGTGGGAATGTCGATCGTGCACGAGGGCTGGAAGCTCATCAGCAACCTGCGCTCAGCGGATGGGCGCAATCTGCCGCGCTTTGAGCTGTTTGACTTGAGCCAAGATCCCCATGAGCTGAACAATCTGGCCGAAGGACAGCCCGAACGTGTCAACCTTCTCGACACCATGCTGATGGACTGGTCCGCTGAAAACCATGGCTGGGTGCAGGCTCAGGCGACGGTCCAGGAGACCATCGACCCTGAAGTCTTGAAACAACTTCGAGCCCTTGGATACGTCGGGGATGACCAGGAGACTGTTGACTCGGTCCCCGATGCCCTACCGTCCTTAGTACGCGCTCTCCTCGAAGGGGATGAGCGTTGGGTGATCCACACGCTTGGCCCGAGAGCCCGGGAAGGGGAACGAGGTCGAACGCTTGGGCAGTGGACTACGATTGGCCGCCGTATCGCACGCGAGCAGCGCCGAGAGACTCTGCAACACCTGCTCTACATGGGGGTGGCCGATGCTCCGAGCGATACCGCTAGTGAATCTGCGCCTGCCTGTGGGCTCCACGCTTCATTCCGTGGCCATGATCTCAAGCTATTCATTAGCTTCGAGCCCGCTACCCTGCATGCAGTCGTGGACGAGCGATCCTTGGTTCGCGTCTCCATAGACCCGTCGGTCATTCCGGGAATCAAAGCCGTGTTTGAAGATGCCGGCCTAGAGTTCCCCGAGTGAATGCTCGCGAATCGAGCGGACCTGCCCTGATTCTGGCTTGCTAGACTGTCAGGATGCTTGTTTCATCGTTCGGTCTTGCCGCACTGACGGCGGTGGTGGGAAGCCAAGAGCCAGCGCTTGAGCTGGGCCGGACCTATTGGGAGGGCACCTCGCGCACAATGGCGACGACCCCACTAGGGAATGTGTCTGCGGTTTCGGCGCACAATTGCTACGTCGTAGCCAGCCAGCCCTCTACAAGTTTGGCCCAAACCCTCGATCTCATCCATGCGGCCCAGGCGAATGGAGCCGACCTGATCGAACTCGATGTCAAATCGGAAGACGGCGTGATCTACGTGGACCACGATGATGAGGGCACCAACACGGGGGCGCATCTGAGTGCCGTTCTCAGTGACCCGGCTTTGTTGGCTGGGGATCAAGTGCTGTTTGTCGAAATCAAAGAGAAGACTCCGGATGGCGCTTTCATACATCAGTTGCTGAGCCTCTTCGCCGGCACGACCTACGCACGCCCAGGGCGTGCATTGGTATTGCGCAGCTTCAATGACATTCGAGCCAATTTGAAACTCGCGCAGGCCGCACTCGATACACCCGCGTTCTTGGGCTTGCGCCCTTGGGTCAAGCTCAATGAACTCTTTGGTAAGAACCAGGCAGCCAGCATTGCTGCCGCCCAACAGTTGATTCGTCAGGCAAGTCTCGATGGGTTCGCCGGAGTTGAATTCCACTACCAGGATCGGGACCTTTTCGGAAAACTAGGATTCGCCAGGAGCCTGGGCCTTGGCATCAATGTGTGGACGATACCCGTCAGTCTTGGTGAGGTCTTCGTGGCCAGCCTGCGCGAGGAAGTCGATGCCATCACGGTGGACTATCCGGTGGACCTAGCTCGCAGCGTGGTGCAGGATTCTAATCTCTTGACCTACATGAACACCCGGAGACTGAAGGGGACGCGCAAGAGCGTGGGCTGGTTCAATCGGGCGGGGCAAAGTCGACAGGCGCCTGTGAACCAAAGTGGTGCGCCCACTTTTTCGGTTTGGGATGCTGGGCAGGACCTTTATGGGGGAGTGCTGACCTTTGATGCGATGGGTCAAGAATCTGTGGCGCTCAATGACGCGGACAATCGGCCGGCCCAGGGGTATTTGGTAAGTGCCGTGGTCAACTTTGATGATCTCAGCCTTTCAAGTGGTGAAACCGTGGCCATCCTGAGCAAAGCTGATTCCGGGGGATTCGCCTTGGAGTTGCACAATCCGGTGGGCTTGGAAGCTACAGTCCTGCGCTTCGGCGTGTATGTGGGGGGCGGATATGTCTATGGCACCGTACCCGCATCTAAACTCAATACCACCGACTCGTTTGTGTTGACCGGTTGCTATGACGGAGATGGCGGGGTTTGGCTGTTCGTCGACCATTCCAGCGCGGATCTAACCAAGGGCAGCGCCAAGGGGGGCGTGGTCCAAAACGACTCGCCAGTTCGCATCGGTGCAGATCCCCAAGGCGCTGCCGCAACCCGTTTTCACTTCTCCGGAAAGGTCCAGCAAATCCAAGTGCAGACCTGGGGAAGCCATTGAATCAGTGACCCCTACGGGTCGGACAGGCTGAGTGGCTAACGCCTACCGAACCCCACCAAATCCTGGTCCACGCGTCCGACCCGTTGGATTCTGTCGATGCGGTAGGTCTTCAAGAGACCGCTGCTCTGGCACAGGCCCTCCATGTATTCTCGCCCCCCACGCGTGAACAGAAACTGGGGTTGAACTTTGATGGGCACTCGTCTTTGCCCGCGTTCGCCGTAGGCCAAACCCACTGGAGTACCGCTGGCCAGTGCCCGCTCTAGCTTGCGGACCTCGCGGTTACCCGCTGGAGGGCTGGGCATACGCTCGAACAGATTCAGCGGGCGGTTTTGGCGGGCGTGAAGGTGCGCAAGACCATTATCGGCCCCGTGGGTGGAAACGGGTGGCTCGGTCTCGTCGTCGGCGCATTGCACCCGATCGAGGCACTCGGACAACACCAATGAAGACCAAACGGCGTCCGCTAAGCCCCGGCGCTGGTCGCCTTGTTCAAAGTCTAGATGCTCGCAGAGTTCCTCAAGGCTGTGTCCTTGGCACTCTGGGATCAATTCCTGAGCCAGTACAAGCGTGTCTAGGATTGGCAACTTGGGGGCCTGCTTGCCGGAGCGTGCGAACTCGAAGGCAAGAGTTGTGGCGGCAGCCTCTGCATCGTGGGTCGCGAGCCAGGTGGCCGGGTGCTCGCTATCCGCGAGCCACGATTGAAACTGAGCCAAGACTTCGGGTCCATGTGGGGCCTGGCGTATGTCGGGCAGGGAAATCCCATGCCACGCCGTGGCCTCAGATTCGATTTCGACCGGTGGGCAGATTAGTGAATCGAACGTATCGATGATCTCGCCAGATACGACACGCACAGCACCCAGTTCAAGCCAGTGGGGAGCACCCTGCTGGGCGACGTTTTGAATACCGATGGCGATGAGCGCTGGTTCCATGAAAGGTGCTTCTTACAGGAGCGCCTGAAACTCGGGTAGGCCGCGCAGGATATCGAGGTCGGAATTTGATTGCAGCTCGCTGGCGATGTAGTAGCCGCGGTCTTGGGCCAGGGTCAGGGCCTCGATGGCTGCCGGGGGGTCACCCAGCAACGCAAAGACACAGGCCGCGTGGAACGCGGTCCCGCCATCTCGGGGGGCTAGCTTGCGCGCTTCTTCAATGGCTTCGAGCGCAGCGTCATCTGATCCCCTGCGCGCAAGAAGCAACGCCATGTGTGCACGCGCGTCCATGTCGTCCGGTTCGTTGCGCAAGTGCTCATGGGCGGCCGCGATCCCGGAGTCGGCACACTTGAGTGCCATCTCGTAACGGCCCAGCCGTTGCTGGATGGAATACAAATGGTCATAACTGCCGATGTGGGCTGGGTGCAGGTCGATGGCACGCTGTAGGAGGGGGGCTGCATCCTCGTAATTGCCCTGTCGCGCGTGAATCGCACCTAGGAGTCGATGGCAAAGCCACTCGCCCGAGTCGATCTGCATCGCGATTCTGTATTCCCGTTGGGCATCATCGGTTCTGCTGGAGAGGTGTGCAGCAAACCCCATCACGGTGTGGGCAAGGGCGTAGTCGGGATCCAAGGCCGCGGCCCGTTTGGCATGGTCACGCGCCTCGTCCAGGAATGTGGGGTCCCCATCCCACGTCAAAAACTTGCGCACCATGATCTCGCCTAACCCTGCGTGGGCCCCGGCGCAGTAGCGATCCAATTCAAGAGCCTTTCGGAATTGCGCGCTGGCAGATAGGAGGTGCTTGGTCGTGCCCTTGCGCATGACCGCCATGCCCCGATCAACATGGGTGCGGGCCGCACGCGTCTTGTCATTTTCAACTGCGTCAGCCCGCAAGGGTGCTTCGCTGAGCCGTTTTCGAAGAACCCGCATGGCACTGCGAACTAGATTCTCTTGCAGGGCCCAGATGCTCTCCATGGTGGATTCCACCTCTTCGGTGGTTTCCCGTGCGACCCCTTGGTGGCGGTCGCTTTCTCCGCGGGGTTCAAGAAAGCGTACATTGATGCGTAGCTTGCCACGGTCGCCATCAAGATCGAGATGGGTGTTGATGACAAAGTCCACAGGGTCGTCATCAGGTGCTTGGTCGGATTCGCTCAAGTGCACAATCAACCCGCGGTTGCGTCTGAGTGAAGTGGCGATGTCTTTGCGCACACCCGCCGCAACTTCCGTGCACGAGTCTGCTTCGCGATCACTGCACGTCATGGGAGGCAGAACCAGTGTTCCGCGTAAAACGACTTGGGCGTGGCGGCCCGTGCCATCAACGTTCTTGGTCACCTTGAGCAGAGCGCCAAGAGCATCACGTGCATTGGCGAAACGGTCCTCGGGTGCTTTGGACATGCACTTCAATAGGAATTCCTGGAGCGCAGCCGGGAATCCATGGCGGATGTCTGCCGGTGGCTTGATCTCTCCATCGAGGATGGCCATGCAAACTTCCGGGAAGCTTTCTCCAGGAAAAGGGAGGGCACCCGTGGTGATGTGGTAGAGAACTGCGCCAAGGCTGAATACGTCCGAGGGGAGATCGAGAGACTCTCCACGAACCTGCTCGGGGGACATGTACAGAACCGTTCCAACGAGAACGCCCTGTTGCGTAATCCCAGACTCATCTCTTGCCCTGGCAATGCCAAAGTCGAGCAGCTTGAGCTTGCCGTTGGGCTGCAAGAGGATGTTGCCAGGCTTGAGGTCGCGATGCAGGATGTGAGCATTGTGCACCAGCTCCAAGGCCTTGGTGACCTGTAAGGCGATGCGCATGCACTCGTCGAAGGTCAGGCTGCGGGTGGCGATCACCTTATCGAGGGTCTGGCCTTCCAGAAACTCCATGGCAATGAATGAAGTGCCGCGGTCCTCACCGTACTCATAGATGGTGGCGATGTTCTCGTGAGAGAGGGAAGAAGTGTGCTTGGCCTCACGCTTGAAGCGCCGCTCCGCCTGGGGGTCAATCTCCGCATGGGCACGTAGGATCTTGAGGGCGACTGTCCGGCCTAGGTTCAGGTCCTTTGCCCTGTAGACCTCGCTAAGCGCCCCTTCACCGATGCGATCGGTCTCAGGGTCAAACTGGAAGTGGGCGAATTGCATGGGGGGACAGGGCGGCCACAACAATTGACGAAGGGGCCGAGGCTGGAAATCTTACCGCTTCACCGGGCCTGCGTAACGTGTGCGCTGGGGACGAAGGGGGCGGGTCGGTGGGGCGTGGCCCCTTGGGACGTTGCAAGCGGGCAATCCATTCCATCTAGGGGTGAGATATTCTCGCTCCCGAGTTATCCTCGAGCCCCATGGCGACTGACACCGAACCCCGCCCCCTCCCTGGGGGGGTGTGTTTTGAGGAATGGGACTTCGCGGCACTAGGCCCGGATTGTGCCCGCAGTCCCGAATACAACGACCGCCGGCTCGCGGCCCGGCGGAAGCTACTCGCGTTGGGCAAGAGCTTCCTCCCGCAGGCAGAAGCGCAGGGCGTGAAACTGGAGGCGCGCTCTTCCCTGCACAATCCTCATTCGTTCAACGGGAAAAAGGTCTCACGCCTGTGGGTCTACCTTATGCGGACGAAAGCTGAAAAGACTCGTCTGCGAAAAACGCTTGGGCGCGATCTGGCCAAGGACCTCGATTCGGCCTATCGCAACGCTTATCTGTGCGCAGCGATCGAGCATGACCGCCTAGAAGTGTCCTTGCGCATCCACCAAGATGCCTGGTTCGACGGACAGAACATGATCAAGCGCATTGGGGCTGAAGGTATCGAGCCTTGGCGAAGCCTGCTCAATCAACTGGGGGGCTTTCAGTTGCGTCTACACGATTGGCGCGGAGAGTGGCCCCTCGGTGAAATCGGAACTGATGCGCTCGCTGAGTTCCTGAAGCACTACACACCCGGCAACCACCAACTCGTCATCGATCGCCGCTGGCCCCTGCCTACGTCCCCCGGGGGGCGAGCGGCGGCCCTCAATCCAGAGGTTCCAGGGGTTCTAATCGCCGAACTAGCCCGCCTCCTGTCCGTGTACCGCTATGGGGTGTGGACCGAGGAGAGTAATTTCCTTTTTTCCTGATCGCGCCAATTCTGTAGATGCCGAAATAAGGGGAGAGGCCATCCAGCACGGCCCAGAGCTACCATGACCCCTGCTTCGTTCACTCCCCCTAGGCGACTCGTTCTATTAGGCCTGACTCTCACTCTTGGATTGACCCTTGGGTTGCGCTGGGTAGGCATTGGACACCTCTTGCCTCACAAGAACGAGCCCGATGGGCAAATCGTTCATCTGAGCCAGGATCATCCCGATGGACCCTTCCGGGGAAAGTACCCCTTCCTGCCCATCGTACTAAATGACCTAGTGACCGGTTCTGCGGGGGATGCATTGAGTGCGGGCGATCCGCTTGAAGAACATCTGGTTCAAGCTGCGCAGCCATTCGTGCGCGCGCGGAAGTTCCTCACTTTGCTTGCTTGGCTGCTTGTGCCTGGATCGTTCTTTTTGGGGCGCAGATTCTTCTCACCGGCCTGGTCGGTCTTCAGCGCCGCCATGGTTGGGGTGTGCCCGTTGCTCCTGTGTTATGGAACTCAAGCGCGGCCCCATGCACTCGTCGCAGCCGCCGGTGTGGGAGCCACCCTGGCATGTCTGCACCTCGCTCGCAGGGGCAGCTTCAAGAATCATGTCCTTGCAGCCATTTCCACGGCCGCGTGCGTGAGCTGCATGCACACTGGTTTTGCAGCACTGGCTCCCTACACCGTTGCATTGATCATTCTCTGGCGACGATCGGGTCACTTACAACTGGTCCGCGCACTCGCCGGCCTCGCTGCGATTGCCGTCATGGCGACATGGGCCTACTGGCCGGCGGAAGTCGACCCCCTGCGGGAAGGTGGACGCGGGGCCGATGTGATGGACGAGCTCGGCATGGATGAGGCTTGGCGAGGTGCGGGTGTACGGGGGAGTATGCGCCTTAGGGATCCCAGCTCGCGAGCGAATCAGGCCAGTGCGGTGGCCGATGAGCGATTGTCCATCGAAGTCGCTGGGCACCGCATTTTCTTGGATTACTTCAATGGGGGAGGGCTTGTTACGTTCTTGCGTGCACTCAAGTCATACAACCCGGTCTTGTTGGTTCTCGGGATCGTGGGCCTCGTCCTGGCACTCTGTCGATGGCGTGGTAAGAACCGGCTCTCAAACTCCAGCGACCTGCTGGTCGTGTGCTCCCATGCACTGCCGCTGGTCCTAGTACTCGGGGTCTACATGGGGAGTAAGGAGCGATTCTTTTTGCCCGTGATTCCCTATCTAGCCTTGCTCGCCACCGTTGGAACGCGCGCCCTCGTGCATTGGATTCACCGCTTGCTAGGGGGGCGGCTCAGTTCTCGGATCTTGACTGGAGTAATCGCCGCTGGAGCGCTGGCGCTACCTCTCATCAGCTCGGCCCGGCTCGCGTTTTTGCGTACCCAGCCAGACACATACACCCTCGCTTCCCATTGGCTAGCTGGGGAAGCTACGCCAGCCACCTCCACGGTGTCCTTTGCCAACCTGACCGACATCCCAGTCCGGCAAGGAAACCTGTACGGAACGTGGGCTCGGCGAGCCGCCGTCTCGTGGCGCAATTACCAGCGCCGGGTCTGGCCGCCGGGAACACCCGGCCAGGCCTACAAGCTGCACTATCCCAATAAGAAAAACATGTTCGCGGTGCTGACCGCCCCTGACCCCGCCAAGGAGTACGATCAATTGCTTAGCCAGTGGAATCCGGACTTCGTGCTGATCGCCCCGCGTGGGGTCAACATGGAGGCTTACGTGGATTCCACCCTGCCCGCCATCGCCCGGGAAACCGTCTTGGCTCGCGGCGGGAAACTTGTTCACACACTGTCTCCCTTCCGAGAGAAGGAGCGGGTGGCCATGGGATTTGAGTACTTCTTTGGTGTGCGCGCTGCGCAATTCCTGTGGCAAGTGGACCGGCTGGGTCCTCTCGTGGAAATCTACTCCATGGGCCGCAACCGCCAGCGCTAACCATCGGGCACCTGCCCAGAAGGGCAGGTTTTGGGGCCGTAGAGGTTGCTCAGAAGGGGCTCGGGCACAACACTCTTGCTCCCTAACTCGGTAGGGTCACCCGTTGATTCACGTCGAGTCCCCCCAATTCAGTCGATTCAATCGTGACAGGCCTCAGGCCAGGAACAGGAGTCTCTATGCGTATCGGTGTCCCCAAGGAGTCCTCCCCAGAAGGGCGAGTGGCAACTGTCCCCGAGGTCATGCCCAAGTTCAAACGGGCAGGCCTTGAAGTGGTCGTCGAAAGTGGAGCTGGCGAAGCCAGCGGCTTCACCGACCAACAGTACATCGACAAGGGGATGGGGATAGCCTCTCGTGAGGAGGCCTTGGCATGTGATGTCGTGCTAGCCGTGCAGCCCCCTCCTCCTGAGAGCCTGGCCAAGGGCACCGTTCTGATTTGTATGCCCGACCCCCTCGGTCAGGCAGCGCGCATCGCGGAATTGGCCGAAGCAGGCATGACCTGTTTTGCCATGGAGCTCATGCCGCGCATTTCTCGCGCACAGTCCATGGATGTGCTTTCTTCGATGGCCAATGTGGCGGGCTATAAAGCAGTCTTGTTGGCTGCCGCGCGCCTGCCTAAGCTCTTTCCGCTCATGATGACCGCGGCAGGCACCGTGCGCCCAGCCAAGGTTTTTGTGCTCGGGGCGGGCGTGGCCGGCCTACAAGCCATCGCCACAGCGAGGCGCCTTGGAGCCGTGGTTGAAGGGTATGACATCCGAGCCGACACCAAAGAGCAGGTCGAGAGTTTGGGGGCGCGCTTCGTGGAGTTCGACCTCGGCACGGGCGATATGCAGGATGAGGGCGGCTATGCCAAAGAACTCACCGATGATCAAAAGGCTCTGCAGGCTAAGCTCATGGCCGAGGCCATCCAGTCTTCTGATTGTGTCATCACTACCGCCCAGGTGCCTGGGCGAAAAGCCCCGCTGTTGATTCCCGCAGAAGTCGTTGAGGGGATGAAATCAGGTTCGGTCATCGTTGACATGGCCGCCGATAGCGGTGGCAACTGCGCCCTTTCGGAACCTGGCCAAGAGGTCAGCGCGCACGGAGTCAGCATCATCGGAATCAGCAACCTGCCCGGAACAGTGGCTCAATCCTCCAGCCATCTGTATGCCAACAACCTTGCGACGTTTATGGCCGAGCTCGTGGATGAAGATGGAAACCTAGCCCTCGACATGGAGAACGAAGTGATCTCCGGTCCCCTGGCCTGCCACCAAGGCAAGGTCACTCACCCCCGCATTCAGGAGATTCTGTCGTGATTGCCCTCAGCCTCACAGCCCTGACTACCTCGTCGCTGATCGCCTCGGTGACGGTGTTGGTACTGGCCATTTTCCTGGGCTTCGAGCTCATCTCCAAGGTGCCGCCGACCCTTCACACGCCGCTCATGAGTGGCGCCAATGCCATCTCGGGCATCACCATTGTTGCGGCTCTTATGGCCTCCAATGCCGAGCTTTCCGGCGGCAACAAGACCATTGCGGGCGTTCTCGCTTGCATCGCCCTGACCCTAGCGACGATCAACTGCGTGGGTGGCTTTATGGTCACCGGGCGCATGCTCGAAATGTTCAAGAAGAAGGAAGACTAGCCGTGGAGTGGTTTCAAGCACTTGGGTACTTGCTTTCGGCGGTACTGTTCATCCTCGGTCTGAAATACCTCGGATCACCGCGCACGGCGGTGCGAGGAAACCAGTTGGGCGCAAGCGGCATGCTCGTGGCTGTCCTTGTGACTCTCATTGCCCAGTTCGGGGGCGAGGGGATCGTGGGCTGGACC
The DNA here is from genome assembly GCA_964469565.1 of uncultured Planctomycetaceae bacterium. GTDB lineage: Bacteria > Planctomycetota > UBA1135 > UBA1135. The sequence goes on along the minus strand of CAYXZD010000010.1, from coordinate 125,205 downwards.
TTGATTGCCATTGGCCTCGGGGCGGGTACGCTCATTGGCGCCGTCATGGCCAAGCGGGTGGAGATGACCGGCATGCCGGAGATGGTGGCCTTGTTCAATGGGTTCGGGGGTGCGGCTTCTGCGGTCGTGGCCCTTTCAGAACTCTTGGGCAGCACCCCTGCAAGCCTTGAGGAGCGCGGAGCACTGGGCGCAAGTGTGTTCCTGGGTGCGATCGGTGCCAGCTCCTTGATCGGTTGGGTGACCCTAACCGGAAGTGTCGGGGCCATGCTCAAGCTCAATGGAACCCTGCGGGGGACGGTCAGCTTTCCCGGAATCAACCTCGTCAAGGGCGCCCTCCTGCTTGCAGGCCTGTACTGTACATACGCATTGCTAGGGGATGCCGCCAACTCCACCTACATCTACGGGCTTGTGGCGGCTTCTTGCCTGCTTGGAGTCTTGTTCGTTATCCCGATCGGGGGAGCGGACATGCCAGTCGTGATCAGCTTTCTCAACTCACTCTCAGGCTTGGCGGCTTCGTCCGCCGGGTTCGTTGTCCGCAATGACGCGCTCATTATCTCAGGTGCACTTGTGGGAGCGGCGGGCCTGATTCTGACCGCCATCATGTGTAAGGCCATGAACCGCTCCTTCGTGGATGTGATGTTCAAGACCTTTGGTACGAGCGGAGATTCGGGTGGCACGGGTGAAAAACGAACTGCACGGGGTTATGAGGCAGAGGAAGCCGCCTTGACCTTTGACGGTGTGCGCTCGGTGATTATTGTCCCAGGCTATGGCATGGCTGTTTCACAAGCGCAGCATGTTGTGCGCGAATTAGGCGAGGCTCTGGAAGAGCGCGGGGTAGATGTGCGCTATGCAATCCACCCGGTGGCGGGACGCATGCCAGGGCACATGAATGTGTTGCTCGCCGAGGCGAACGTGCCCTACGATCAGCTCTACGAACTGGACGACATCAATTCGAGCTTCTCAGATTGTGATGTGTGCTTGGTGGTGGGAGCCAATGACACGGTCAACCCAGCGGCCCACACCGAGCCGGATGGCCCCCTGGGGGGCATGCCCGTTCTGGATGCTGAAAAGGCGCGCACGGTGATCATTGTCAAGCGTTCTCTCTCCCCCGGATACGCAGGCGTGGACAACGACTTGTTCTATCGCCAGTCCACCATGATGCTGTTCGGTGACGGTAAGGCCAAGTTGGCTGAGCTGCTTGCTGAAGTGAAGGCTCTCTAGGGAGTGTGGGTGATGGACACAGGTGTGACCTGTGTTCGCACCGGCTCATGGAGGGTGCGACAACTCAATCGCCGGGCCCATCATTCGATGGGTTTGGTTGAGTGAGGGAAAACCACGTGAAAGCGAGGCCCAGAATCGACCCGAACACGAGGGCCACGCCTGGGTTGTGGTAGATCATGGCCACGAGGCACACCAGGGCGATGGCGAGTGCGATTGCAGGCACCCAGGGGTAGGCCGGCGTGCGATAGGGACGCGTCAGCTCTGGTTCCTTGGTCCGCAGGGCGAATACGGAAAGCATGGAGATTACGTACAACATCAGGGCGCCAAAGACGGCGAGGGTAATGATCTCGCCCGTGCGGCCAGTGAGCAGCGCTCCGAACCCGAGGAACATATTGACCACGAGAGCGGCGGCAGGCGTCTTGCGATTCGCAAGGGTGCGTCCCAAGAACCGAGGCGCGTACCCCACCCGGCCCATCTCAAAAGTCGCCCGTCCGGCCGCTAGGATGATTCCGTGGAAGGATGCGATCAGGCCGAGGAGGCCTACGTTGACCAACAGGTCGAACAGGAAACTGTCCCGACCGAGCAAATGTTCCATGGCGAGGGGCAGGGGGGAATCGGATGCCTCGGAGCTGCCCGCAGCATAGACGACGGTCTCCCAGCCATTGACGCCGACGGCGGAGAAGAAGGTCAAGAAGGCGAGAAATACTAGGGTGCCCATGGCGGAGCCGAACCCGATGCGGATGTTGCGCTGGGGGTTGTGGGTTTCTTCGGCGACGTTCGCGATCCCCTCGATGGCGAGATAGAACCAGATGGCAAAGGGTATGGCAGCCAATGCGCCTCCCCAACCATGGGGTAGCGGATTGCGGGTGAAGGCCTCGGCTGAAAACTCCGGGGCTGTCACACCCGCGAAGATCAAGAGCTCGATGACGGCGAGAACGGTGATCACGAGTTCGAACATGGCCGAGATCTTCACCCCCCAAATGTTGAGACCTGTGAAGGCGATGTAGGCTCCCACCGCGAATACGAGGGTGTCCACGCTTGGGAATTTGATGTTGAGGTAGGCTCCAATGGCCGCCGCGATGGCTGGCGGTGCGAACACGAACTCCACGATTTGAACGACTCCTCCCAAGAATCCCATACGCGGTCCCAAGGCTCGCTTGGCATAGACGAACACGCCGCCTGCCCGGGGGATCGCACAGGCCAGCTCGGAGTAGCTCAGCGTAAATGTCACATACATGATCGTGACGACCACGGTTGCGAGCATCATGCCGTACGGTCCGCCCTCGGGGAGTCCGAGGTTCCAGCCGAAGTACATACCTGAAATGACGTATCCAACGCCAAGTCCCCAGAGCATGAGTGGGCCGAGTTCCTTTTTCAGATCAGAGTCATTGGACATGGTTTGATCCTACGCTCTCGCCTCTATGGTTTCAGGTGAGCTTTTCAGCACCCACGAGACGCTCCGGCCCAGCTAGCCCAGCGCACCCGACTGAGTTCAAACCGGCCGTTTATGATCCAAGCCCGGCGTCTGCCAGGAGGTTTGCCCAGGGTTCGTCCTCGTAGAGGTCAACCGTCTCATCCCCGTCAAATACCGCGGGAGTCAGGATTGCGAGAAACACAAGGGGCTCGTCGTACAGATTGAATGTCGCATGGGCTTCGCCGCGTGGGATATGGACAGTGTCGCCCGCTTCCATTCGGTGAGATTCTGTTCCCACCCACTGCAGACCTCGCCCAGCTACGCAGTACAGGATTTCCTCCATGGAAGGGTGGCAGTGAAATGAGTGGGACTGCCCTGGTTCCATGGTGACCCGCACCATGGCTAGCTCACCCTGTTCCGTAAACCCAGACCGGACGAGCCACTCGTGCTTGGAGTCACGCACCCACTCGACCTGAGCGGACTGGGTGGGTACGAAACGCAGGGCTCTTGGCTCGGACATGGTTTAGGACCTTTCCGGCAATCGAATTGCTTTGAATCGCCGGATCTGATCGGCGATGGCAACTTCAGTAGGGAAGCGCTCGGTGGAACTGGCCCCATAGAACCCATCGATACCCTGCACTCGTTCGATGATGTACTGAGCATCGGGCGGCATAGCGATGGGGCCACCGTGGCACATGCAAATCACGTCGTCGCGCACACCCTTGGCGGCATCCACAATGTCTTGAACCAGCCCGACGCATTCGTCCAGTGGATTGACCGTCTCCGCACCGATGGTACCCCCGCTCGTGCAGCCCATGTGGGCCACAACAATGTCAGCACCAGCATCGGCCATCCGTTTCGCTTCCTCGGGATTGAAAGCATAGGGAGTGGTAAGCATGTCCATTTCATGGGCGAGTGCGACGATGTCGACTTCCAAGCCATAGCCCATGCCCGTCTCTTCAAGCGTGTCGCGGATACGACCCTCGAAGAGACCCACCGTCGGGAAATTCTGGATCCCACTGAAGCCCAGAGCCTGCAGCTCTTCCAAGAACAACCGAGGCATCATGAACGGATCCGTGCCGCAGACTCCGGCGAGGACGGGCGTGTGCTCAACGACTGGAATGACCTCAAAGGCCATTTCCTTCACGATCTGGTTGGCATTGCCATAAGGCATGAGCCCCGCTGTCGATCCACGCCCAGCCATTCGATAGCGCCCAGAGTTGTAGAGGATCAAGAGGTCAATGCCCCCCGCTTCTTCGCTCTTGGCGGAGATGCCCGTGCCAGCCCCGCCTCCAATAATGGCCTCGCCGCGTGCGATTTGGGAACGGAATCGTGCCAAGATGCCGGTGCGGGAGTTGTCGTTTTGAATGGATGGCTCGGTCATTGGGTGGGTAGGGGGGGCATCATGTCGAGTAAGGCCGCAACTGCAGCGGCCGCGAATTGCGGATCATTGATGTGGAGGTCGAGCTCGCTGCAGGGAACTTGTCCACAATTTGCCCGTACGGCGTTGAAGAGGCTCGTGCGTGCGACAGGGTCGTTGAAGGCGAGACTCTCTGCGTCGATGGCGGAGACTCCGCGTCCGGGCAGTAACAACTGAGCAGGACCGCGGCTGGCCGCGACGCGTTGGCCGATCATCTCGCCGATGGCAGCGCATTCATCAGGAGTCGTCCGCATCAAGGTGACTTCTGCATTGTGCTCGTAGAGAGTCCGGTCGGCGAACTGGGAGGGGACAGAGTCGCGTGATTGAAAATTGACCATGTCCGTCGCCCCGACAGAGACCACCTGGGCGAGACCGAGTTGGGCCGCACCTGTCAGGCGTGCTGGGCCGGCTGATAGGGTGCCGCCCACAAACTCGTCGGCTAACTCGGTGGTCGTAATATCGAGCACTCCAGCAAGGACTCCTTCGCTGATGAGTGATTCGAAAGCTTGCCCGCCGACTCCGGTGGCATGGAAGACCAGGACCTCATAACCAGCCGCTTCCAGCAAAGCGCGTGCGTGTTCAACACATGGGGTGGTGACCCCAAACATGGTGGCCGCCACCAGTGGCCGATCGGGTTGGTCGGGTTCGCGGGACTTGGCGTGTGCGCTGACCATTCCCCCGATCGCGCCCGCAGCGTGGGTGAGGACCTTGCGGGAAATGCTGTTGAGGCCGCAGATATCAACCACGGAGTTCACCATGGCGATGTCCTTGTCGCCTATGTATTGGCGCACTTGACCCGATGCCAAAGTACTCAGCATGAGCTTGGGGAGTCCGAGTGGCAGGGCGCGCATGGCCGTGCAGCCAATGGACGTGCCAGCGGATCCACCCAGGCCCAATACGCCGTCCAATTCACCGCGCTCGAGGGCGGCGAGGAGAAGGGCAGTCACGCCAGCGGCTGCGGCTTTGACGGCCTCGCCCCGGTCATTCTTGAGGAGAAGGGCGTCGTGGCTCGTCCCGGCGGCCTGGAAGACCTCGCTGCGGGAGTGCTGGACCTCGATGGGGCAGGTCCCTAGACAGCCCGTGTCGACAATGCGCACATCGTGCCCTGAGTGCTTCAGGATTTGCGCTGCAAACTCAGCTTCGGTGCCCTTGGTGTCACAGGTGGCCAGTAGGTAGATGCTCACGAACACAGATTAGCGTTTCGGGCCCGAGGACAGAGCCCCTACTTTGGGGATTGCTGTCTAGCGGGCTTGTTCTAGCCACTCGACTCCTGACCGAAGCAGGGCCCGGAAGGCCGGATGTTGATGGGCGTCGCCGTCGTGGCCGAGGGTGATCACGAGTACACGGCCATCCTTGAGTTGGGGAGTCCAGACCACGGGGAAACGGTCGGGTGTGTGTGCTGATTTCCCATAGGCGAGGATCTCGATGGGGACGAACGTATTGTCCCGTTCCGATCGATAGAGTTCGTCCGTCACGGAGAAGCTTGCGGGCACCCCCTGCAGGGCAGGGTGATCCGCCCTCGCCAGCTGGACTTCGAAGGGCCGCAGGGGCTCGTGTCCGCGAGCTCCCCCGCCAAGCAGATCGTGGTGTAGGTTGGGCCACTCTGGCCAATTGAACCAGGTGCCCGGGTGCAGGGCCAAGAGGGCACCCCCGCCCGTGACGTGATCCTCGATGGCCTGTTGGACTTCTGGAGGCAGGGGCTGGTTGGTGCAGAAGATGAGTACGTCATCGAGTTCGAGGGCACCGAGCAGGTCCGTGGGCTCCAAGGTGTAGCGGACCAGGCGGTCACTGCCTTCGGAGAGGAGTTGCGAATCCTCTATCTTGAACCAGCGCTCAAAGTCATGGCTTGAACCGCCTCCAAGGATCCAAGTGTTGACTGAGCGATGCTCGGGTTTAGCCTCGCGTTCGCTGGATGGTTCCAACTCGGCCTGGGCCGTCATGGCAATGAACAGGGGAGCGGTGTAGTTGTCGTAGCTTTCTAGGGCAACCGCTTTGACTTGGCGAGGTTGTGGCAGATCGACGGTGAAGTGTCGTACTTGCCCCGGGCCGCCTGCGAGGAGCCCCTCCACAAAGGAGGAGTCGGGTACGTCATACCGGGCGATCCAGTCAGCGAATTGCCTGCCGTTGTGGAGAATCTCCTCCGACCTTGTCCCGTCCTCGAACAACCACGTCCACTTCACGATGGGCGAGATTTCCTTGCTTCCCCATGGATGCCCCCAAGCCGCGGCGCCACCCAGCACATGGATGCGCTGCACCATTGCATTGACACCGATCACGACTCTTTGGGGGTAATCGGTCTTGGCAGCCTGATTGTTATCAACCCCTCCCTTGAGAACGATGATGTTAGTGCCCTGTGATCCATTGGCAGGGTCGGGTATCGAGTAGGGCACGCCGTCGATGGTCCGCAATCCGTACTCGGTGAACCGGTAGCCCTCGTCGCGTTGGTCATCGAACAGGTGATGTTCACAATCGACGTTGGCAGCGAGGTCCAAACTGAGGGCGCGGTACCCCTCGGTGCTGTGGGTCAGGTGGGCCATGATGTCACGCAGGACCTCGGGCCCCAAATCTCCCAGACCCGTTGGCATGAGGGACATTCCCGTTGACCGTAGGGACTCGATGTCGCGTCGCGCCACTTCTACCTCGCCCCCGGTGTTGCGTAAGACCACGGCTTGCGACGTCTCTCGGACCATGATTCCCGTCACTGTTTCGCCTTGCAGGGTCTGAGCTACGAACTCCACATAGGCTGCTTCGACTTCTCGATTGGGATCGAGGACGATGCCGAGCAGTTCTTCGACACCGTGGGCTCCCATGCCCGTCAGATTCGGGCCGATGTCCGCACCGGCCCCTTCGAAGGAATGGCAGGTGCCGCAGTGTTCCGCGAAGAGCACCTTGCCCCGTGCCGGGTCCCCTCCTGTTTGTACGAGGGGTAGTAACGCCTCGAGTTGGGCGGCAACGCTCGCATCACGCTTTGGGGCCAGTAATTCTTGGGCACGGGTGGAGAGGCCCGAGTCGGGATGGAATCGCAGACGGTGCGAGAAGCGGGCACCGAGGTCCTGAGTTTGAACTGAGTCCGAGCCAATAGCATCCAGCAGTACCCGTGCAAATAGGGTCCGTGAGAGGAGTACCTCGAGGGCGGCTTCTTTGGCTTGAGCACCGAGGCCAGAAAGGTGCTCAGTCAGCAGAGTGCCAGCGCGCTCACTCTTGCGGTCCCCCAATAGCTTGATGGCATGCAGTTGGACTTCGAGTGGTGCATGGGGTGCAAGCAGATCCGATATGCACTCCAGCGCTTGGGTCCTATAGCTTTCCAAGGAAAGCAGTGGAGTGAGAGCTTCCAAGCAGGCTGCATAGGAACTCTCGGGGTCGCTGGCTTGCGCGAGTAGGCGGGCACCGAGCTCCTGCTTGGGACCTTCAAGGCCAGCGCCCTCCCAGCGGGAGGCGAGGGCGAGGCCGATGCTGGCTATGGCTGCGGAGGGAGAGCCGAGGAGTCGGGTCAGAGCCGTCATTGTGGCCCCGTTCTCGATCAGGACTTGATCGGCGCCGAGGGACTCGTGCAGTGCCGTGAGAGCGCTCAACCGAGTGGCATCGCTGCCCTCTTCGGCGGAAAGAACGAGTAACGCCGCCGCCGTGAGGTGTGCGTCTCGCCTGTCCCCAATGCGACGTCCGAGTTCGGCTCCTAAGGCAATCTGCCCGTCGTTGGGATCCTGGGACTCCATCAATACCTTGAGGGATGCGGGCGGGTGAATCAGAAGTGCGCCGAGTAAGGCTGAACGGCTCCAGTCGTCCGAAAGGGCGGAATACAGGGGAACGAGTCGCTGCAATGTGGGCTGGTCTAGATGGGCCGAGCCGAGGGAATGCAGGGCGGCCAGTCGCGTGCGCGGCTGAGGGTCGGATTCAGCAATACGCAAGAGCGAAGGGACCAGGACCTGTGCGCTAGGAGCATTCTTGAGGATGGGGCCTGCTAGCCACGCAGCCCGTTGGCGAACTGAAGCGGCGTCGTCACGCAGACCCAGCGCGACGGCGGCCTGAGCGGGCGAGTGGCTCGTGGACGTACTGCAGACGTAGTTGAGTGCATGCAGGCGGGCGTGGGAGTAGGAGGAGTACGCCAGCAATTCGAGCAGGGGGGGCACCGCTTCTTCTCCTACCGTTTCGCGCAGCAATCGCTCGGCCAGTTGGCGATGCCAAGCATCGCTGTAGGAGAACATCTTCATCAAGCCGTTGGGGTCGCTGCGCAGGGGCAGGAAGCGCTCACCCTGATTCTTGGCATCGTTGTGTTGCACGCGCCAAATGCGGCCATGCAACTTGTCGCGGTCGGGACGCACCGCCGCATTGGTGGGACCGTGCTCGGGTCCACGCGTGTCGTTGTGCACGATCGCTTGATTGTAGAAATCCAGCACGTACATGGCGCCATCCGGGCCCGTGCGCAAATGGACGGGGCGGAACCACAGGTCTCGGGAGGCGAGGAACTCGTCGTGGCGAGGTTTGCTTGCTAGGAAACTCACGCCTTCAGCTTGGAGGCTATCGCGGTGGATTAGGTTGACCGTGGGTTCGCAAACAAAGTGGTTGCCATAGAACTCTTGGGGCCAAGCGCTTCCGCTTTGGATGAGGCAACCCGCTGCGGCGGTAAACCCACCTACGAAATCGATTTGGAAGTAGCTCGTGCGCTCATCGCTATGAATGGGGAAGAGCTTGCGGTGATCGACGATGTCCTTCCAGCTATTCACTCCGCCGACGCGTTGCCCTTCGAGGAGGGCTTCGGCCATGATCACGTGTCGCAAATGTGAGCCGTTCGCCATGGTGAAGAAGAGCTCGCCGTTGGCGTCGAAGTCGAGGCCCCACGTGTTACTTCCATAGGAGGAGACCAGCTCCATGGCGGTGCCATCGGGCCGAAACCGAAGCATTCCGTTGGGCATCTGCCCAAAGGAGGGGCGATCCGGTCCTCCTCCGCGAATATCCTTGGAACCCCCTCCGCTATAGCCCTGGGTGCAGTAGATCCAGCCGTCGGGCCCAAAGCGCATATTGCTCACGACGGCGTGGGTGTCGCGGTATCCAAACCCATCGTACAACACCTCGATCGTGTCGGCCGAGTCGTCACCTGTCGTGTCTCGCAAGAACAGGATCTGGGGTGCGGCGCTCACAATGACCCCATCCCGGTACTTCACCAAGCTGGTGACAAGATCGAGTCCCTCGTGGAACAGCTTGGAATCGTCCATGACTCCATCTCCATTGCTGTCACTCAAGATGACGATTTGATCGTGGGCCGGAACGCCGGAGAACTCTTCCTTGTAGGGATAGCCGATCGTACAGGCCACCCACATTCGCCCCTCGCGATCCCAATCAATGGAGATAGGATTGACCACGTCGGGCTCGGCGGCGACGCAGGTAATTTCGAATTCTGGGTGCAGCTCAAATTCCCCTTGGGCCCGACTGGGGGGCAGAGGGCCGCCAGGAGGGTAGCGCAGACTCTCTAGTTCTTCAGGCGTGAGAAAGGTATCGGCGTCCCGTTCGCCGGCCCAGGCTATACCGCGCAATAAGATCGATCGCCAGGCGGGGTGCGAGAAGGTGTCGTGGTAGTGGCCTTGGATGCTGACAAACGCACGGTAGCTCCCGGGCTCGTATGTCCACAACTGGGGAGTCACATCAAATGGAGTGTGGAAACTACTCGCGAGCACCTTGGTGTCCGGGTGCAGGTGCAGATCGTGGTAGATCTCATCTTCAAGGTCGAAGTGGGGGATTCCCTGGGTGATGGGGTGCTCAGCTGGGTTCATATACAGCCCGATCTTGCCCATGTGCCACTTGGAGTGGCCGTGTTCCCAGGCCCCTCCAATCACGGTCTTGAACCAATGCGGGTCGTTTCCGCAGACGGCATCGTGGAGCGCCACGATTCCTCCACCGCGGGCTAGGTATCGGTCAAGGTCCACACGCTGGGATTCATCCAGTGAGCCCCCCTCAGCGGCGTACAGCACGAGCACATCGGTTTGTGCGAGCTGGTCCGCAGTGGGGAATTCCAAGCCGCCGTCGATGGCGGCACCCCGTTCGGCTAGAAGTTCGCTCCATTCCGCTAGGAAACGCGGGTGGTCATGCTCTCCTGGCCCGTGCGTCTTTGGTCCTGCCCGCAGGAAAACCCGCAACGGGTCGGCCGGGGCAGATTGGGTGGGTTGAGGGAGGGAACTGGCTAGAGCGAGGAGAAGGGCAAACGGAATCATGTGGCGAGTCTAGGCGAAACGCCTGCCTCATGCCTGCCTAGTCTTAGGTGAGAGTGCCCCCTACGGCGAACCGGTCTCCGCAGACCCGTTCCAAAGTCCTAGGCGCCGTGCTCAGGCTGCAGCTGCTCGTAGTCCTCGGAAAAATCGCCAGGCTGCGTCTGACCCGTGAGGCGCACATAGACATCGAAGAGCTTTTGCTCCACCGGGAGGCCGTAGTTTCCACGCTTGAGGCGTTGCCCAGCTAGGTGGGACAGCAATTTGCGCATCCACAGGGGTCCTTCCTGGACGTGCATGTCATAGATGGCCGCAGTGTTGTTGTACCGATTCCACGTTCGGCGCACTTTTGGGGGCAGGGGTGTGTTGTGTGAGTTGTACTTGTACTCGAAGCAGTTGCCCCAGTCGTGGAAGTTGCGGGGGGGCTCGTAGCCTAGGCGCACGGCGTGATCGAAGTCCTCAGTCCCTGGAATGGGGCGGAAGGGATAGACATCATTGCCCGCGATGGGGAACCGAAACTTGGTCTTGCCCGCCATTCGCAGGGTGGCCTCCATGGACTCCTGGGTCTCGCCGGGAAAGCCAATGATCCAGAATGTGCCAGGGATGATGTCTCGGCTGGCTAACTCGTGGATTGCGCGAGGGATATTGTCGAGGCTGATGCCCTTCTTGATGCGCTCCTGCATGCCTTCGCTGCCTGCTTCCGCACCTAGCCAGAGCAAGTGGCACTTAGAGGCTTGTAGGAGGTCGAGGGTCTCTTGGCTGTAGCGCATGATCGTCTCGATTTCGATGGTGCCGTTCCAGTGGATCGGCACTTTGAGGTCTACAAGCCCCTGGCAAAACGCAGCAGTCCGCTTTTGGGCTACCCCAAAGTTGGCGTCTTGAAATCGCAGCACGTCGAATTTGAATCGTTGCTGAAGTTCGGCGATATCCTCGGCCAAATGCTGGCCTTCGACGGCCTTCCAACGCTGGCCTGAGATCGCTGGCGAGCAGCAGAAGGTGCATGGCTCAGGGCAGCCGTAGCTTGAAAAATAGCTGAAGCCGCGCGGGGGGTTGGCTGCGGTCCACTGGCCCGGCAGCGGAAACCTGTGGCGGACCTTCAGGTTGTGGGTTGGGCGCACTTGGAGTTCTGCATAGCGCTCATAATCAAGCAGGTGCCAGGGCGTCTCTTCAAGTTTCTCGAAGCCAACCACGGCGCGCGGAGCCGTGCGTACCACTTGACCATCTCGCCACAGTGCGAGGCCGGGTACTTCGTCGAGGGGAGTGCCAGCTTCCAAGGCATGGACGACATCCAGAAATGTGAGTTCGCCTTGGCCGATCCCCACTGCGTCGGCGATGTTGTGCTCAAAGTAAAGGTCAGGGATGACACTGGGGAACCAACCGCCCCAGATGATGGGTAGCTCGGGAAACTTCTCCCTCACCCGCGAGGCCGCTACAAACCCGTCATACACCTGGTAGCCAAGAATGCAGGAGCTAGCGAAGCACAGAGCGCCTTCGCAGGCTTCCTCGATCTTTTCCATATAATCGTGATCGACCATGGCGTCGATCAGGACAATCTCGTAGCCCTCTTTGGCGGGGCCCGATGCGATTCGTAGGAGTTCGAGGGGGAGCAAGTCTGCACTGAACATCTCGCCTCGCGCCGGGTCGGCACGATGGGGAAGGAACAGGACAATCTTGCGCTTGTGCTGGATCATGATCAGGCCGGGGCGTTGGGCGTCACACCGGAAGTCTTGTCGAGGCTGGCATCGCCCATCAGGTCTTCCTTGCTTTGGTGGGTGAGCTTGACATAGGCGTGGAACAGTCCGTGCTCAATGGGGAATGTGTAGTTGCTGTGCTTCAGCCGCCAGCCAGAAATGGCCTGCAGGGCCTTGTGCACGAAAGCGTTGCCCTCGTTGGCAAGCCCGTCGTAGAAGGTGGACGCAGTGCCGTAGCGCCGCCACGTCTGCATGACCTCTTCGGGCATCTGCAGGTCGCCCAATTCCAGTTTGTATTCTAGGCACTGGCCCCATTCTTCGAGGGTATGCGGAGGCTTGTACCCTTGGGCCACCATGGTGTCGAAGTCCTCTGTACCCGGGATGGGCCGGAAAGGGAATACATCGGAGGCCGAGCGAGGGAACTTGTATTTCATCAAGGCTGCCACGCGCAGGGTTTCGCGCATGGAGTCCAGCGTCTCGCCTGGATAGCCAATGATCCACGAACAGCCCGTTGTAATGTCGCGGTCATTCATCTCCCGCAGGGAGGATTCGAAGTGATCGACGTTGATCTTCTTCTTGATTTTTTCCTGTTGTTCGGTCGAGCCCGCTTCGGCACCGACTGAAATCATGTGACACTTGGAGGCCTGCATGAGATCCATCGATTCCCGTTGGTAATTGTGAATCGTCTCGATCTCGTAGCAACCGGACCACCAGAAGGGCGACCCTGCGTCCACGAGGGTCTGGCAGAATTCGTTGGAGCGTTTCTCAGCCACACCAAAGTTGGCATCCTGAAAACGCATCACATTGAAGTTGAACCGCTCGTGGCAGTCTAAGAGACGCTCGCCGAGGAGCTTTCCGGGGATGGCCTTCCAGCGACGACTCGTGATGATGGGTGAGCAACAAAAGGTGCAGGGCTCTGGGCATCCATAGCTGCTGTAGTAACTGAAGCCGCGCACGGGCGTGCCCGGCTTGAGATTCCATGGATCAGGGTATTTGTGGCGTAGTTTCCACACGCCCGGATTGTTTTGCAGGGCGACGTATTTCTCGTAGTCGATTAGGTGCCAGGGTACATCGGGAATGTCGTCGAAGCCGACGATGCGCCGTTTGTTGGTGCGAATGATTTCACCATCCCGCATGAGTGCGAGACCGTCAACATCGTCGAGGGGCTCGCCCGCATCGAGAGCCTGCACCACTTCCCAAAACGTAAACTCACCTTGTCCAAGGCCCACTGCATCGGCCACCCCCTCTTCGAGGAAACGTTCTGGCAGCGCACTCGGAAACCACCCGCCCCAAATGATCGGAAGGTCTGGAAACTTCCCGCGCAAGACCTTGGCCACGCGGGCCCCATGGGCCACTTGGAATCCGAGGATGCACGAGCAGGCAAGCAGCAGTGCTCCTTCGCACAATTCGCTCAATCGCTCGATGTAGTCCTCGTGCACCATGGCGTCCACGATGTGGACTTCGTAGCCCGCTTGGTCAGGCAGTGCGGCAATCTGCAAGAGCTCCAACGGCAGAAGGTCAGCAGCCACGCGTACACCCTCCTCGGGATCTGCCCGGTGGGGCAAAAACAGGACGATTCGACGCTTACGTTGGATCATCTGGGGTGAAGGAGGGGCTCTCGGCAGAGGGGGGCAGGGATAGTCTCACGTACACGTTACCTTTTGAGGGGCAGGTGTGAGGCTCCAGTTCCCTATCGGCACGAATCCACCCAAGGTGGAGACCCGTCCCGGGGGAGTCGGGCCCGAGGGGTGTTCATGGGTGGCCAGGTGCTCCCAGGTCCTCAGCGGATCCGGAGCAGGGCTAAAGCTGATGTGTATAAGTTATTGTGCCAGCTAAGGTTAGGCTAATTGCTGTGTCTGCCCTCGCAAGTCCAGGCGCGGCCCTGAGCTGGGTTGGGGCGTGTGGTCCTGCGGCGGAGCCTCTCACGTCTCACGGGAACACCTTCATTGTGTGTCAGTACCTCGCACCCCCCAAATGGGCCGAAGACCCCGAGCATGCACCCGTCTGTCGTCCCCGGATCCGCCACCCGCCCGTTCAGTAATTCTCACGAACCCACTCTGCCCACTGACGATCGAACTGGGAGTAGGTCCATCCCAAGTGCTCCTTGAAGGCTGCCCGGTGTGCATCTTCCATGCCGCTGCCATCGTCAATGAAATCCTCGTTGACGAGTCCCTTGATGGCTCCGCAGAGTTGGCCGACGAACTCGGGATGGACCTTCATGAGGTAGTCGATCATGGACCAAGTCGTGTAGTGGTGCTCTAACTCAAGTTCGCCGAATCCTTGGATTCGTACAAGTTGGGCAAGGGGGATCGCTTCGTTTTTTTGCACAAGGACGCGAGTGGGCGTATTCCAGTCTTCCTTGTTGTTCTTGATGGCCGTCGTGCCCTCGCTGGCATTGAAGGTGTTGTAGCGAGGATCGATGGAGCGCTCTAACCAGTGGGCAAGACCTTCCTTGAGCCAGACCGGGGCTTCATAGGAGTAGTGCTTGTAGGCATTGAGCAGTTGCTGTGAGAGGTTGAACACAAAGTGACCATGCAAGGCGGCGTCATTATCGAGGCTGCCCTGCTGAGTGTGAATGACTAGGTGCAACACATCCCGGTCAATGATGTTCCAGCGCTGAGTCATCTTGGTACGCAGTCCAAAATGGTTTCGAAGATACTCACTCGATGAGGTCATGCTGGGCAGAATGAGAATCTCGGGCTTGCCCTTCTCCCCCAGGTAGGGACCGATACCCATGTAATCCCCTGTCGTGTCCCATGGTCCGGAGCCATCCGGGAAATCGCTATCCTGAACCCCCAGGATCGACTGCATTTGAACCCAGAGGTCCTCGGCCCGCTGAGCGTACAAGTACGCACGTAGCCACGGGTCTAGAGTCTTGACCTTCTCGGGATTGAGGGCGGGCATGTGTTCAGCCAGCCGAGTGAGCTCTGCAAGAACCTTCTTCTTCTCCTTGCGGTCTATCTTATAGGGCCCCAGACCCATGCCGATTTTGAAATGGGACGTCTCGACCCAGCGAACATCTCCCGACCCAAAATACTGGTCGAGCTCCGCAGTGCTGTCGAGGGTGCTGAACGGAAACCCTCCGATGGAGACGATGCCGGCTGCCTCAAGCACCTCGCTCTTGCCGCCCGTATAGGGGCAGTTGACGGGGTGATTGGCTGGCTTGGATCGGTCGATTAGCTTTTGGCCGAGAGAGGGGCTCATCGTCGAGAGGACGAGGATTGCCGGGATCAATGCCCAGCGGCGTACTCTCCAAAACTGGATGGCTCGGCTCACAGGCGTTCCTTCCATTTCTTGGCCAACTCGATGGCCTGGAACACGGGAATCTTTGCGAGGGGCTCCTCTCCATCGACGAGTACGCGGCAGGCGTTGATGGCATCAATGCGCAGGGTTGGGTGCCCGCTGTCCAAGAATGGGGCCACCTTGGGGAGGGTCTGCGGAGAGCCGCCTGCGGCGAGGAGGCGCAAGGCCGTAGACTGCTCAGATCGTTGAGAAGATTGCAAACGCTCTAGGATACGACGGTCAAGATCGGGACTCGTGAGGTTGCGCAGGACGCCACGAATCTGGAGGGCATGATCCTTCCACTCATTCTGGGCCATGTCGAATACCGCCTCGAATCCGTCCCCTTCACCCACGGACAGCATGCAGAGTCCGGCTGCGAACCGCTCCGAGGGCGTGGCCTTGTCCTTCTTAGCCAAGATTCTCTTCCAGGCCGCAAGGGTGGCCGCTCGCAACTCTGGGTCGGGAGTGCGGCTGGCAATCCCCAAGGCCCAGGTTCGAATCACCTCGGACTTGTCCTTGAAATAGGGGCTGAGGAGCTGAGTGTGCCGGGAGTCGAGGATCTCGGACAACACGGACTCGATGCGGCCCCGTGCTCGTTTGTCCTTCTCGTGCCCCAAGGCACGAATCAAGGGTGGGGCACAGCCGTCGCCTTGATTGACTAGCCACTCGTGGGCCTGGCCGGCGGCTTCCTTGCTGCGATCTTGGCGCAGGCGTGCGACTTGATTCTTGACCTCCTGGGTACTGTCCGGCTTAGGCCATTCCTTGAGCTTCTTCTCGGATTCAGGCTTTTCGTCGGGCGCGGGATCTTGGCGCGTCACTAGGGCAAGGCTGCGTGAGCCATCCTCCCCCTGGTGAGGTGCATTGAATGCCAGTAATGGAATACTCAAAACCATTCCGATGGAGGCATGCGCCGTGAGGCGCCAGCAGAGGCTGGGGAGGGAGTGGGAACGGTGGGTCATGACGATTGGTAGAACTGGGGCAGGATCCACTCCCAAGCGGGGTCGGCGGCCCAAATGTTGATTTCGGTGCGTGCTTGCTCAAGCAACTCTGCGAGGCCGTCTTCGGGAGCTAAGAATGGGAAGTGGATGTACTCGATCTCGATCAGGCTGTTGGCAGCCCACTCGTCCGCGCGGGGTCGATCGATGACCCTCAGAATCAAGAATGTACCAGGCTCCTCTTCAATGGCGCTCCATTGGTTCATCTCGAGCTCGCGTGCGAGAATCCAGCGCTGCAAGCCGACATCAAACACATTCCCCTGGACTCGCTGAATGGGAAGGCCCAGGGAATCAGCATTTCCTGCGTCGACCAGCTTTGCGTAGGCAGCCCTAGCCCGTTCTCGGGCCAGGAGGCGATCATCGGGGACTAGTTCTGCTGCCAGTTTGGTGGGCAAGACGACATTCGTGAGTGCCTTGCGCAGCCAAGAGGGTCTCGTCTCGGTGGGTTCGAGGATGGCGACACACTCGACGTATCTTTCGACTTCTGTGGCTAGGATCCATGACGATCCCACGCCGACCACGGCTCCCTGAGGAGCCTGGGGCGGAGGTGCTAACTCAGCGGGGCCCTCGCCGCAGGCACCGAGGAAGGCCGCTGAGACGGCCAGTCCTAAGAAAGCACCACGCAGGCGGGGAGTGATGGGGTCGGTTCGTTTCATCGAGGTGTACGGCAGGCGCTAGTGGAGTATCTATCCCTTCCCTCGGCACGGGATGACAAACAATGTCGAAGATGAATCCGCCGGGATCTGTCAGGACGGCTGAGTTGCGTCGAACTGTCCAATGAATGGCAGGGCACGAGACCGCATGAAGTTATATGTATCGTGCACGTTACTGGTGAGGTCATCGAGTTGACCATTGACAACCGTCGGCCCGAAGGAACCCTGGATTTCAACGTACAGTGAGCGCGGGTCGGCGTTGTACGACTCGATGCGCAAAGAGAAAGCGTTCTTTTGCTCGCCCTCGGGCGGGAACACCAGTCGCATTCCGATCAGCTGCGGTGACCGGCCAAAGAACTGTAACTCATCCTGAAACCCGAACATGCCCTCGTGCAGGTAGTGCCGCGAATCCTTATAGCGTCGGGGATTGATTAGGCTTCGTACCGTGACTTGATGACCGGTCAAGACCTGAACGCCTCGTAGGGGGAGGGCTGGGAAAAGCACCTCATTCATTCGTTCGGCGAAAGAATCCTGGGTCGCATCTCCAAGTTCCTCGCGAAACTGCACCCGGTCCTCGAGGAAGGCTACTTGGGAAACGGCCCCCTTGCGGGAAGAAGGGTTGGTCAGCAAAGGTCCGGCGGGTGTGACCGCGAAGCTCGAATAGGCGGGGTGCCCAGACTCAAACATCTGGTTATGCAGCTTCTGAATTGCCCGAGCGTCCGTGGGCTGGGGCGGATGGATGAGCTCGCTTAGGAAGGCGATTGTGCGGGGTTGGTAGTCCATAGGGGGATCGGGTTGCTGGGACTTCATTAGAACAGGGTCGGCCGGTTTGTGCAGGAGCCCAATCTCAAACTGGCCCTCGCCGAGAGCTGTAGGAAGCGGATTCGGGCCGAACGAGTGGGGATTCTGGTGGCAAGGGGCCGACACCTCCTACCGATTTCTATTTTCTACTCTCTTCTGACGTTGCTGAGCGTAAGCTCTCCCACCCAGAATCATCATCTGTTGCAATCTCAGCAGCCCCGTGCCCATCCGATGGCCGTGGCTGCTCCCTGTTGACCTATTCTCCTCCTTTCTCGCCATTCCTACCGGATCCATGAGCTCCTCGCTTTCGACCCCCTCCTTTCGTCTGACCCCGCTCCTCGCCGCCATCCTGAGTGCGGCCCTGTCGGGCTCCGCCTCGACGCCTGCCTACGGCACGCCATGCATCCAAGCTGAGCCAGGTCCCGAGCCCACTTCCATCTTCGGTGAAGCGCTGATTGTGGATGGCCACCACATCACAGACATGGAGATCAAGCGGTTCCTGTGCTACGGCAGAGGCTACAACGCTCTCGACTCGCGACGCCTAGGTGTGTTGATTCAGCAAGAACGTGAATTGCGTCAATTCGAAACGCGCGAGTCTGTTCTGACCGATGAGCATGGCGGTGCGGACTACGATTCATTGAGCGATGAGCAGCGCGCTGCCGTGGATGCCTCAGTGGACGCTGCGCTGGCCTACTTGGAGTACGATGAAGCTGAGTACACTCGGCGCATTGAGGACCACGCCGTCAAATTCGCTGACCGCTATCCGAGCCTAGACTTGGACACCGAAACGCGCCGCGCCTACGAGAGTGTGGCCTGGTACGAGGATCAAGTTCGGCAGACACTCGAGTTTGAGACGATGTTCTTTCCCGGGCATCCGGACGGTTGGCCTGCCATCACGCTTGAAGCCATCCATGCAGGTTCTCCGAACTTTGATTTGGTGGCTGACTACGCTCAACATTATCAGTGGCGAGTAGAGGCCGCAGAGGAATCCGGAGAGCCCATCAAACGCGAAGAGGAGATGATGATGAGCCTCCTGCGCGACTATGTGATGAATGCGCTGGCCAGCTTGGTCGAAATCAAGACTCAGACCGATGGACTTCCCCCGGATGTGTTGATGACTGTTGAGGGCGGTGGTTTCTTTGAGAGCTTGATGACCGAAGACGTGTACCAGGACATGAAGCACGTTTTTGATGAGGCCGACATCCTGGAGGCCAAGACATTCCTCGCACTCGAATATGTGACTCGCCAAAAGCTCGAAGCATCAGGGCACCTCATCGAACGTGAGAAGTTCTTGGCTGACATCAAGAAGATGCAGGATGACCTGGCTCAATCGATCTTCAACTGGGATTTCTTGGCCCTTGAGGGCCACCAATTCCCATCCATTGTTGCCTACAACGAGCACGCTTATCTTGTGGAGTCCTTCAAAGGCATGATTGCCGAGGAAATCAATCGGACCGAGTCGAATGCCCTCCCCCCCGAGCTCGAGGCATTCCTCCCACGGGCCAACGTGATCATGGGCCTCGGCAAGTGCCGGGCGGATGTACTCTTGATCTCGGCCTTCGATTTTCCCGAGTACCAATGGAAGGAGGATGGCTGGTCCCAGGCTGAGGCCAAAGCTGGAAAAGTCCGGCAGGAGATCGACGATTTCATTGACTTCATCATCTCAGAGGCAGAGGCCAAGCAGACGGCCCTCGAGGAAGGCCGTAATTACAATAAGCCCGAGCGCCTGGTGAGCTTTGATGAGTTCTGGTCCAACACACTGGATATGTATAGTGAGTTTTGGGACCCACCCATGCCCGTCACTGGCAAGATGCCGCCGGCCATGAGCCTGCGGAACAAAGGACGGTTCACGGGCGACTTGACGACCCGAAACGACTTTCGCCGATTCGTGGATGAGAGCCCCTACACTGAGTTCCTCAAGAACATCTCGGTTACCGATCAGATCTTCTTCGATCTCGAACCCGGCACGATTGGGGGCCCTTTCCGCGGTTCGAATGGGTACTACATAGTCTATTTGAAAGAGCGTACCCCGCCGAGCAACCCCATCGATCCGTTCAGCGACCGGCACTTTACCATGCTGACAGACGATTACGCTCGGTCACAGATGCAGGCCTTTGCACACAAGTCTCTGGCGGAGGCCGAAGTCACCGGCCTGTAGGATCCCACGTTCCCTCGTATCCCCCGCCCGATCGATCAGGGTGGGCGGAGGAATGGCCTTGTGCCTGTCGGCCAGCTCTGGGGCTTCTGGAGTAGGTATCGGTTAGGCTAATGTCATCTTCGCTAGGCCGCCTGCAGGGGGGCCGCGAAGGTCTGTGGGGCTTGCGCTTTACAACGGCCTCTCGGCTCCTGATGATCCGGCCCGTGAACCCCGCAACCCGTGGACTGCGCCACCTCCTGTGGCCCTATGCTCGACCCTACCTAGGGATCCTTCTGCTAGTGCTCGGCCTGGGTGCCTTGAGTGCAGTGGCCCAGCAATCAGCGTATTTGTTGGTGAAGCCCACCTGGCAGGTCCTGTTCGAGGATCCAGTTGAACCTGAGCCGTCCGGTCCGGCGCAACTGCCTGCAGAGGATGCCTCGACGGGTGGCATCGGCGAATTGGAGGCGCGCATGACTCAGGCGAAGGAATGGGCGACTGCCCAGGTCTTAGGAGAGTCGCCTGATTATTCTGATGAGGGCCGCCGCCGACTGCTGCTGCGTGTGTGTGGCTTGGTCGTTCTGATAGCCCTCCTCGGTGCTGCGGCCAGTTATGGATTCACCCTGCTTTCGCGCTGGGCTGCAATGCACATGATATTGGGACTGCGCATGGACATTGCCCGACACCTGATGGGGCTGTCTCTGCGTTACCACGGGAAGCGCCGCTTCGGCGATTTGTTGACTCGTGTGGGAGCAGATGTCAATCAGACCATGATGGTGGTGCAAAACGCCTTGCGTGAGCTGGTCCAGGAACCGCTATTGGCCGTGATGGCTCTAGCCGGTGCCTTTGTTCTAGCACCCAGGGCCACCTTGGTCATTGTGCTGGGCCTCCCACTCCTGATCCTGCCGGTCTCGCACCTCTTCAAGAAAGTGCGCAAGCGCAGTACCAAGAGTCTGGGGCAATTGGGGCAATCGATGCAGGCGCTCGCCCAGATGTTCATGGGAATCCGCGTGGTCAAGGCCTTTCGCACTGAGGAGCGCGAGCTCAGACGTTATGAAGGCCTGCAGCGCACATACATTCGAACCAGTCTGAAGATGGTGCGTACCACTGCCCTCTCGCAGGCCTGGACGCTCCTGTACTCACACTTGGGATTGGCGTCTGTGTTGCTCGTTTTGGGTTGGCTTACCCTGCGAGACGGGACACACTCCACTTCGAGCGACTTCCTGCCGTTCTTTCTTCTGATCTCCCGGGCCTACTCAAGCATCAAAATCACCACCCGCGGGTGGGCCAAGGTCGCTGAGTCCCAAGGAGCTTGTGATCGGCTCCTTCAGCTTCTCAGAGAATCTCCAGACATTGTCGAGCGCCCCGACGCGCAGCCTTGCACAGGCATCGGGTCGGGCCTTCGCCTAGACAACGTCAGCTATCGGTACCCTGAGGGTGCCGGCCCCGCCTTGAGTGATTTGTCGATATCGATTGAACCAGGCGAGACCCTCGCGGTTGTGGGTCCATCGGGCGCGGGCAAGACCACCCTCATTGACCTTCTGGCACGCTTCATCGAACCCGATCAGGGTCGCGTGCTGGTCGATGGTCATGACATGCGCGATTTCACATTTGATTCGTGGACCGAACAATTCGCCATGGTGAATCAGGAGCCGTTCCTATTCCATTCCACGATAGAAGAGAATGTGCGTTATGGCCGCGTTGATGCAACCCAAGACGAAATGGAATCGGCGGCCCGGGGTGCGAACATTCTGGAGTTCATCGAAGGGCTGCCGGACGCATGGCAAACCAGTGTGGCGGATGGGGGATCACGCTTGTCTGGTGGCCAGCGTCAGCGGCTCACAATCGCCCGGGCCATCTTGCATGGAGGCGAATTACTCTTGCTCGACGAGGCGACGAGTGCTCTCGACACGGAGTCGGAGGCAGTTGTGCAGGAGGCGCTTGATACTCTCATGGAGGACCGTACGGTCATCGTGATTGCCCACAGGCTCTCGACCATTCGAAATGCTGATCGCATCGCCGTTCTGGATGAGGGCCGTTTGGTGGAACTCGGCACCCACAAGGAATTGCTGGCCCAGGAGGGGCTCTATGCTCGCTTGCATGGGATGCAGTTCGCCGAACAGGCCTAGCGGCCACCTGTCTAGCCCAGAGGGCTGCTTCGGCGACTCCTAGATTCCGCGTTGAAGTAGGCACACGGCCTGGACTGCAACCCCGCGTCCATCGGCCAGGGCGCCAAGGCCCTCGACGGTCTTGCCTTTTACGTTGACGCAGTCCTCGCTCACATCGAGTAGCTTTGCGATGCGCCTGCAGATCGCTTGACGGTAGGGGGAGATGCGGGGCCCCTCAGTGGCGATGACAGCATCCACGTTGCCTACAGTCCAGCCGGCCTCACGTACGAGCCCCATGACCTGGGTGAGCAGCGCCGCACTGTCGGCATCCTTCCATTCGCTACTGGTGTCAGGGAAAAGGCTGCCCACATCGTCGAGCCCTGCAGCACCGGTGAGTGCGTCAATGATCGCATGCAAGACGGCGTCTCCGTCGGAATGACCTGCGGGGCCGGAAGGGTGGTCAAGGGTGACTCCGCCGAGGATGCAGGGCCGCCCCGGTTCTAGGCGGTGGACGTCAAAGCCGGTACCTACTCGTAAGGTGGCTCTCATGATTGTTGTGCCTTGGTTGAATCGATGTCTTGCTGACGGCGATGCTCTTGCAGAATAGCCACCCCGTGCGTGAGGTCTTCGGGAGTGGTCAGCTTGATATTGTCCCGATCGCCATGCACCAAAGCGACGGGCCCCGCGAACTGCTCATACAGTGCGGAGTCATCGGTGGCGAGCACGTCGTGTTCTGCGGCCTGGGAAAGGACGTCGCGAAAGGTCTGGGTGCGAAACCCCTGAGGCGTTTGTGCACTCCAGAGTTGGGTGCGATCCGGCGTTCCGTGGGTCCTGAAGCCGTCATCGGAGACCTTGATCGTATCGGTGACGGGCACCGCAAGTAGGGCGGCGCCCTGTTGGGAGGCACAGGTGGCTACTTCATCAATGCGCCTGGGCCGCACAAAGGGCCGGGCCACGTCATGGATCAGCAGGATCTCACTCTTCTCATGGGCCGCGTTGACTCCCGCGCGTACCGAGCCGGTCCGCTCATTCCCACCAGGTATAACGGAGCTAATCCAAGTCGCAGGGCGATCTAGGCGCGCGAGCGTCTCTGTGATTTCCAGTTGGGCACGCTCTAGTTCGTCACCAGAAACCACAACGATGACCTCCTGAACACAGCCCGCTCGAGCGAAGGCGTGCAGGTTGAGAGCTAGGACGCTCTCTCCCTCTAGCTGGAGGAAAGGCTTGCGCTCGGCCAAGCCCATACGAGTGGATCGGCCAGCGGCGAGGAGTATGGCTGTGACGAAGGGTGAAGACATTTGGATTGAGCCGACGTGGAGCGCTAGGGTACGGGACCGGGGGTGTGTTCGGCACCCTCCACTCAAGACTCATCGACGAGCGCCCACTTGACCAACGAATCACTCCCCACCGTCCCGCCTGACTTCCAGGGTCAGATCGTTTTGGGCATTGACCCCGGCACACAGGTGCTGGGCTATGGCGCGATCGTGGATCGACGTGAAGGGCCAGTCTTACTGGCAGCGGGGGTGCTGCGGGCCCCGAGAGGGGCACCCGTGCCCCAACGTTTGGCATTTCTAAGTTGTGAGCTCGAGGAACTCATCACTCGCCTGCGGCCCAATGTGGTGGCCGTGGAGGAGGCATTCGCCGGTGAGAATATCCAGTCTGCTCTTCGCATGGGTGAGGGGCGAGGAGTCGTCCTGGCGATGGCGGCTCGATCCTCTGCGAAGATCGTGCAATACCCGCCCGCTGTGGCCAAGCGCACACTGGTGGGGAACGGTCGAGCCGACAAGCAACAGGTTGCGCAAATGGTGGTGCGAGAGCTGAGACTGGCAAAGGCACCCCAACCACTCGATGTGACCGATGCATTGGCCATGGCACTAACGTTCTTGCATCGGCGCTCTCCATTGGAAACCCTATGAGCCATGAGTGACTCAAGTGACTTCTCCAGGGACCGGGCTCAGATTTCCAAGATTTCTCCCACCCAACCCAGTGAAGCCGAACGGTCTTCCCGCTGGGGGACTGCCGTTGAGTGGGATGCCAGTCTTGAACGTGTGTTTCCGGGCTTCACATCCCTCGATCGAAATCTGCAGCTCGGTGGCAGTCACCTCGTCAACATGGCGGGCCGGGACGGTGCCGGTCGGATTCTGCTCGTGTTGTGTGTTGATGGGAGTGATGATGCAGTGGCCCTGCGCGCCCTCGACACCCTCGCTTGGGCGAATACACACCAAGATTTACTAGTGGCGCATTTGGGCATGGTTGATTCCATCCCCGAGCCTTTTCGCGAAGATGGGCCGATGATTGTCTTGGTCAGTGATTCGTTCGCCGCTTCATTGAAGGACCGATTGAGCCCACTCATGCCGCGCTCGGTGTGTTTGCTTGAGCGCTGTTCCGTCGAGAGTGACCGGCGCAGTGGCATTTACCTTCAGCCCATTGGCGGGGGCGAAGCCCAACGGTGCGAGCCCGAGGAGCAGTCACTTGCGGACTTTTTGGAGGGCTTTCCCGACACAGATTCCAGCCTCATCCTCGAACTGGCCCTACGCCTAGAGCGCATGGACGACGAAGTGTGTTGCGAAGTGGATGATGACCGCATCACGTGGAGTTACCGCGGGGCGAGTCTGTGTTCAGTATTTGCGGAGGAGGGCTCTTTTGTCGGCACGGTGAGCCCTGAGCGCACGACCCATGCACTCGAACGACCTGAGCAGCTAGAGGCGTTTGTGGACGGGGTCTTGAGAGCCTATTTGGTCGCTTTCGAACGGGCTGGAGCGGATGACCCCAGCTTGCCTCAGGTCGAGCTGCGCCCTACGGGGCCGCGACCGCACCTCAGCGCAGAAGAGCTCGAGGCTTTTCGGTAATCGGCGCGACTGGGGGTGATCAAGGGCCACGCGGGTTCTGACCTGCGCTTCACTGGGGAGCTCACGTGGGCGAAACCCCTTGGTGCTGCAATTCGTCATTAGGGACATGGTGGTTCCCCAGTGGTTGTGGATGGTGGGTGGGTGGATGGTGACAGTGCTCGTGTTGGAGGGCGTGCAGAGCGCCCGGCCTTGGGTCCGTGTTTCTGAGCTTTCTGGGGTCCCTGCGGTCTCTGGGATCTCTGGGATCTCGGCATCTGGGATTTGCGTTTCTGATCATTGCGTCTCCAAACCCGAGCTAGTCAGCAGCGAAGCCCCTCGACGATCGAGAATGGGTGCTTGGGGGCCCTGTTTTCCGCTGATCCAGGTGACGCGCCTTCCCGGGGAGTCCTGTTGCCCTACCGACGGCGCAGTGCTGAATTCGGACCCCGCGGGCCTTCGCTGTACGGCTCGCACTAGCCCACGATCCTGGCGACGGATCCCAGGGATTGGACGGAAACGGTCAATTGTGCTTGCGAGAGCACTCTGGAGTGCTGGCGTTGCGCATCCCGGCGAGATGGACCTAGAGAGTATCCCTGGGGTGGGCCCCATCATGGCAGAGCGCATCTTGGCATCCTGTGTCCCTGGGCCCTCGATGCAGCCGGCCTTTGGGGAGTACACTTCTCATGAGGATCCTCATGTCAAGCTACCCAACACCCTCCACACCCCAATCCCTCCCCCCGGATAAGTCACGCATCGGACCTCCCGATCCCCTGGCGTCGGCAACGATCGACAGGGTGGTGGTTCCCGCGCTGGCCGAGGATTTGGGTGATGGTGATTTGACCAGCGAGGGCTTGGTCCCCGCCGGCGTCCGAGCAACGGCCAGGCTCATCGCCAGGGCGCCAGGGGTTCTTGCGGGCCTCGATGTGTTTACAAGGACCTTCGAGCTGTGCGACTCGGACGTGCAAGTGCATTCCAACGTCGCAGATGGCGTGTGTGTGCAGCCCGATCAGGAACTCCTGGTGATGGAAGGGAGTGCGAGGGCCATCTTGCTTGGGGAACGCACAGCATTGAATCTACTGCAGCGTATGTCAGGGATTGCCACACTGACGGCTCGGTTTGTCGAGGCTGTGAGTTCGGTGCAGGGCCAGGGTGGGCGCACCCCCCGCATCCTTGATACGCGCAAGACTACGCCCAATCTACGTGCGCTTGAGAAATACGCAGTGCGCTGCGGGGGCGGCGAGAATCACCGCTTCGGTCTCTTTGACGAGGCCATGATCAAGGAAAATCACCTCGCTCTCGCAGGGAGTGATCTGCGCCAAGCCCTCGTCGACTTGCGCGGGCGAGTCGGGGCGCAGGTGCGGATCACTGCCGAGGCGGTCAGTGATGTGGAGGCCGAGGCGGCTGTCCGGGGGGGTGCGAATGTGATTTTGCTGGACAATTTCACTCCTCAGAATCTGGCACAATTGTGCCCCCGACTGCGGGACTTAGCTGCGGAATCGGGGACCCAGGTGGAATTAGAGGCATCGGGTGGCATCCATCTACAAAGCGTGGCTGCCTTCGCTGCCAGCGGTGTTGATCGACTTTCTGTGGGTGCCCTGACCCACTCCGTTCCTGCGCTAGACCTTTCCCTGTACGTCGCTCCGGTCACCGGGCAGGCGGCGGGCAGCCAGTCATGATGGGGGGATGATTGATTTGGGGACGGATGATCTTGGACGGATTGAGCAGGGGCCCCATCTGAGTTTGGAGTTTCCGGCTGCCCATGCCATCGGCCGGCGGGCCCGGGCTGCTGTGCGATCATTCGCCCAAGGACACGGCTTGGTGGGCGACGAGTTGGCGACGCTGGAGTTTGTGGTCGGTGAACTGATCGACAATGCGATTGACCACGGGGGGGGGGCGGCACGGGAGGTGGCCGATGTGCAGGTTGGGGCGCAGGTACGGGTTAGTTTGCGCTTGGAGCCACAATGCTGGGAATTGCAGGTGGTGGATCGTGGCAATACGGATGTGGACGAACTTCGCGAGCAGGTAAGGCGGGCGAGTTCGGGGAAACCTGGGACCCTCAATGAGCGAGGCCGTGGGCTATTCTTGTTGGCTGAAATGGTGACTAGGCTAGGAATTCATTCGGCACCGGGGGGGATGGGCATCCTTGTGGAGGTTGAACAAGCACATGGCGCGGCCAGTTGAACTAGGTACACGAGGGCGGCCTGCAAAGCCGACCTCCACTGGTGACTTTGCAGAAGAGTACTACCTCGGCGATTCGGAAAAGGGGGGGCGGGAATTGGGAGGGGGTCTCCTAGGGTTCTTCCGCTGGTTGGGACTTCTACTGCTCAAGCAGCCGCGTGCCGTTGCGTGGGTGCTGCCGGGAATCTGGATGGGGCTCATTTGGTTCGTTAGCGGCTTGGAGGACCCGCTTGGCGAGGATCCTGGCTTGTCCCTCTCCTATGTGGCCAATCTGGCCCACGCCTTCGAGTACGGGATCCTCACACTCTTGCTCATTCCCACCGCTGTGCGTGACAGCGGTTGGGTCAAATTTGAGCCCCTAGTCCTGCGCTGGCAGACTGCGATGGCCTTGGGGTATGCCATGGTCGATGAGCTTCACCAGCTCTTTGTTCCCGGTAGGCACTCATCTCCACTTGATTGGTTGACCGATGTCACGGGTGTGTTTTGCACTCTCAAGGTGGGTGCCTACCTCTCCGACCCCGAGGCCACCCGGGCGGGGTTTGTGGGGAGGGTGCTCTATGGGTGTCTACTGTGTGCCCTCGCTGCCAGCTTCACGTTCTTCGCTGTCTAGGGCAGAGCCAGGGATGGGAAGGGGATAGACTGGTTCCCCCCGATCCCGACCTAGGAGTGCCCTACCCAGGAGTGCCCCGACCCAGGAGTGTTTGAACCGTGAATCCAGACCCACAGAGCTACCAGAGCCCACTTTCCACCCGCTACGCCGGTGCTGCTATGCGGCACAACTTCTCGGATGACAAGAAGTTCACCACTTGGCGAAAGCTGTGGCTGGCCTTGGCTGAGTCTGAACAGGCGCTCGGGTTGGAGATTCGCGACGATCAGCTGGAAGAGATGCGCGCCCATCTCGATGACGTGGACCTTGAATCAGCTGGACGGTACGAGGCAAAACTGCGCCATGATGTCATGGCCCATGTCCATGCATTTGGCGACCAATGCCCGCAAGCCCGTGGGATCATCCACCTGGGAGCGACCTCCTGTTATGTAGGGGACAACACGGATCTCATCCTCTTGCGTGATGGCTTGCGCCTTGTGCGAGCACAGCTCGTCAGTCTGCTCGATAAACTCCGGTCCTTCGCGGTAGAGTGGCGGGATCTGCCGACCTTGGGGTTCACCCATTATCAACCCGCCCAGGCGACGACTGTGGGTAAACGAGCCTGTCTTTGGATCCAAGACTTGGTGCATGATCTGGAGGATTTAGACCACGCCGAGTCCAGCGTGCGTTTCCGTGGGGTCAAGGGGACGACGGGTACTCAGGCGTCCTTTTTAGAACTGTTTGATGGTGACCACGAGAAGGTGCGTGAACTCGACCGTCTAGTCACCAAGAGCATGGGCTTTGAGCGAACATTTGGAGTGACTGGGCAGACCTACCCCCGACAGCTGGATTTCCGTGTTTGCCAGGTCCTGTCGTCGATTGCTCAATCGGCGCACAAGTTCGCCACAGACTTGCGCTTGTTGGCCAACCGACGTGAACTGGAAGAGCCTTTTGGCAAGCACCAAATCGGTTCTTCAGCCATGCCTTGGAAGCGCAATCCCATGCGAAGTGAGCGCATCTGTGCTCTGTCGAGATTTGTGATGGAAGCGCTGGGCAACACGGCTCACACGGCAGCCAATCAGTGGTTGGAGCGCACTCTAGACGACTCTGCGAATCGCCGCCTTGCACTTGCGGAGTGTTTCTTGGGGGTGGATGCAATTCTCAACCTGTACCTCGATGTGGCCGGAGGGCTGGTGGTCAATCCTGCCATCGTGAGACGCAACCTCGATGCGGAGTTGCCCTTCCTAGCCTCTGAAAACTTGCTCATGGAGGCCGTCAAGGCCGGTGGAGACCGCCAAGACTTGCATGAACGCATCCGTGTTCATTCCCATGAGGCAGCCGCGCTGATCAAGGAGGGCGGTGAAAACACCATGAAGGATCGCTTGGCTGCCGACCCTGCCTTCGCGGCCTTGGCAGAGAACCTCGATGATCTCTTGGACGGAAGCCGCTACGTGGGCCGGGCACCCGAACAGGTGCTCGATTTCATTGCCACCGAGGTTGAACCGCTCCTGGTCCAGCATGCGGCGTTGGTCGGGGATCAAGGTCTCGTCACGGTCTAACGGACCGCTAGCCCCGCGAACTGAGGTGCCCAGGAATCCGACGAAACTGGGGGTGCCGGGGGGCTGGGGAAGCAAAAGAACTAGGCAGGCCCCATAGACCGGTCTCTTCGATGATTCAGCGAATCCGGACCCTCAAGCAGGGTGGGGCGTAGAGGGTTTCTCAGCTTGCTGGGCATCGTTGCGCCAACCTCGCATGCGCATCACCCACATTCCCGTCCGCAGTAGGATCCCCAAGTCCCCGCGCAAGCTGTAGCTAAGGCGGTAGCTCTCGTCCAATTCGTATTTGCGTTGATACATGTGCGCATCGTGACCTGCATAGCCGGCTGTGACCTGTGCTAGGCCAGTGATGCCCGGCCTCAGTGCATTGCGCCGGCCAAATTCAGGGACGGCCCTACACCCGAATTCGTGAGCTTCGACCATCTCCGGACGAGGGCCGATGAATGTCATCTCTCCACGCAGGATGTTGAGAAGCTGGGGTAGCTCATCGAGGTGGGTGCGCCGGAGGAACCGCCCGAAGGGGGTTACACGGCCCTCGTCACCATTCCTCCAGTGCTCTCCTTCACTTCCTGCGGCTGGTGTCATTGTGCAGAGCTTGTAGAGCGTGAAGGGCTGGCCCCGCTTTCCGATTCGCGTTTGGCAGAAAATGGCATGGCGGAACGACCGCACGAGAATCGCGTTGATGATCCAGAGTGGGGGAAGGAGGCAGAGAACAACGGGCAGGGAAACGATCAGCAGCAGTCCATTCAAGAGAGGCCGTCCGATTCGTGCGTAGCCTCCCGAGGGGTGCAAGGCCGTCCAGTCGTGATCACTGGGTTCGAGGTCCGTGCTTGGATCGAGGGCTTGCTGAGGGCCTTGCAGCTCGTCGATATGAGCCGGATGGCCCGTCCCGATTGGGCGCGGGCCCTTGGTGGGGGCCAGTTGTGGTACCGATTCTGGTACCGATTCTGGTACCAATTCTGGTTCCTGTGATGAGCCCGTGGTCAATCGCTGGGGGGCTACCCCGGTGCCCTGCCCGGCGGATTGCGACCCCGGGCCGAGGAGTATTCCCTCATTGGGGGCGGCCGATCTCAACGTCGGTCCCCCTCGCTTGGAAGGGTTCTTGGGGTTTGGGTGTTGGGAGGTGGAATCAGTCATGGCGAGTTGTAGAAGCGAGTGAGACCTGCTCAGGAAAACACCCCCTCCCATGGGGTGTTTCAAGGCAAGAGTTGGGAATAGAACGGAGCTATTGCGGCGATTGATATCGGTGGGTGCCCCATGGAAAGTGGGTCACTCGTCTTGAGCGTACAATTCCGGCCACCCCGATTCCACATTCAATCCAGGCCGGCCTCAATTCGTTGGGGCATCCTGAAATCGGTGCGGATGCACGTCATGCGATCCGTAATGATTACTGCTTGGGGTGTTGGGATAAAGTTCGATTCCGGTTGTCCAGTGACAGGCAAAACCAAAAAAGTTTCCTCTTTAGGTAATTGTGCTAGTCACCTCCCCACTAACGGTGCGGTTCACAGGCATCGGTGGTTGGTTCGGGATGGCCCTACAAGGTAGGCTCATGATATGGCGACTTGGATCGTGGGCGATATTCATGGGTGTTCCGAGGAATTCTCATCTCTGCTTTCGCAATTGGAATTGCAACCGAGCGACTCCGTCGTCAGCGTTGGAGATCTATTCCATCGGGGCCCCGATCCAGTCGGAGTCCTCGACCTCATGGAGTCTGTCGGGGCGAGATTCATTCTTGGGAATCACGAAATGCGCATGCTCGATCGGTTTGGACTCGCGCCCCAGCAGGTTGACGGTTCCGATCGACCGCCTCTACGAACTGAGTTTGAGAATCTGGCGCCAGAGGACATGGCAGGTGATGGTGGACGCCCTTGCCATGTCCCCGAAGAGCGCAGAGCTGATGTCTTGCGATTCCTGCAGGGGCATGCGGGCTTCTTCTCCGAACACGCAGAGATTGCCGGTTCAGGCATGACACCCGATCAGCGCCCCTGGTGCGTGGTGCATGCGGGTCTGTTGCCCGGGCGTCATCCAGAGGATCATCATCGCGAGGAACTCACTTCCCTGCGCCGCTTGCCCCAGCGGGGCAAGCCCTACTGGTATGAGCGCTATTCGGGCCCCAATCTGGTCGTTTTTGGCCATACACCTTCGAAGACGGCACGGGTGCAGCGGGTGGGGGGGCTCGTTGTGGCCATGGGGGTGGACACCGGATGTGTCTACGGGGGGCGGTTGACGGCCTATTGCCCGGAGAGGGATGAGCTGCAATCGGTGGCTGCGCAGCGCAAATACGCCTCGCCCTGAACACTGGTAGGGTCACTCCCGGGGTGCCACTCTCAATTGGCGCATGCTGTGTGGAAGTTGGCTAGGCAAACTCAGGCCCGAATTGTGCCCCGATATTCAGATTGAATGCGGAGATCAGCGAGCGTTTCCCTGGGGATCCGATTCTTGTTTGGACCGGCGCTACGGGGTAATAATACCTCTGGCCCATTGGAGGGACATGGCACTGGTGAACCGCGGCGAGGGAGCGCCGGGGTCCACGTGGCGTCCCTGCCTCAACTCCACTAGGCCTGCACGCCCCCCCTTGCCTTCGTATCTCAGAACTTGTGTGATTCCATCCCGCCCCAGAAACCTATGAATCTACACCAGCCCATTCTTGCCCGAGTCTTCATCAGCGGCTGTCTATTCATGGGTGCGTGCAGTGCGCCCCCGGCTCCCCTGGCAAGCATCGACGTCGGACAGCCTCCTGCCGTTGCCGCATCACCGGCTCGAGATGCTTTTACCCTGGGCCCGAGTGATCTGTTGCATGTCAACGTGTACGGCCACGCTCAGGCGTCGACCCCCATCAGCGGCGTGCGGGTAGCGCCAGATGGGACCCTAAGTCTGCCACTCGCCGGAGTTGTCAAGGTCGAGGGCCTCTCCGTGGGCGAAGCTGCAAGTTTGATTGAGGATCGCCTGGGCTCCAGCCTGCGCAATCCATCGGTCAGTGTTTCGGTGCTCGAGTACCAATCGCGCAGATTCTATTTGTTTGGGGAAATCAAGAACACGGGCGCATATCCGATGGATCGTCCGCTGTCAGCCCTGGAGGCGCTCTCCTTAGGGGGCGGCCTCCTTCCCGGTGCGAACGACGTGCGCGCCTTTGTCATTCGCAAGCATGGCGAGAGTGATATCAATGTGATCCCCTTCAATGCTCAAACCCTCGGCCCCGATGGCCTGATCCAAGTACTTCCGGGGGACATGCTGTTTGTCCAAAAATCTGGCGTGGGCGTCTTCAGGGAATCCACCCTGCCCTATCTCCAAGGGGTGGGCTTTACTCTCAGCCAGATTGCTTCGTTGGCCTTGGCTTATGACCGCCTCTATCAAGATTGACGCGAGAGTCACTCGTGAAGGTGTGGGTGCCCTGCTCACGCCACCCTCGCCCCCCCCGACTCGCTTGCAGAATACATGACCACGGAAACCCCAACCCACGGCTACGGCGGCCAAACTCCAGCCGATGACACCATTCACTTGGGTGAGATCGTTCAGATTCTCGCCCGTCAACACAGGTTGGTTGGCGTTGTGACCCTGGTCGTGACTCTGCTCACGATTCTCTGGGTGGGGACTCGCACGCCCCAATACAAAGCGAGCGCAACTCTGCTCTTGGAGCAAGACGAGGCCACGGGTGGCGTGCTCTCTGAGTTGGCCAGCCTGACGGCAGATCCGGCTGCGGAGGCTGAGATCGCCTTGATTCGTTCCCGTTCTCTCGCTGCGGTGACGGCGGCGCCTCCATCTTCGCGCACACTGAACCCTGTCCTGTTTGATGAGACCGCCGCTGATTTTGACCCCGTCGCCGCTGGTGACACGACGAGTATGGAGGGGATGGGGCTGAACACAATTGTCGATGCCTTCGACCTTCGACCGGCGCGTGGCATGGTGCGGCGTATCTGGGGTGAGAAGCCCGAGTCCCACCGCCTGCGTGCGTGGATGGCTCCAGCGCCGGGTCATGAGGATGACCCCGATCTGGCCCCCGCCTTGGATGTTCACTTTGTGGATGAGGGCACTGTACGCGTGGCCATCCATGGTGGGTATTTGTTGGCAGATTCCTATGGGGGGGCGCTGCATGAGGATTGGGTTGAGCGCAGCTACACTCCCAACGAGGCCTTTGAGGTGTTCAATCAGACCCTGCGTTTACGGGCCATCGGCGCCTTTGCTGGGCAGACCTACCGGGTCAAGAGACACTCAGAGGCGACCGCCGTTGAGCGACTCATGGAGCGCACGTCGGCCTCAGAATCTGGTCGGAAAACCAATGTGGTCAATGTGAAGGTGGAGGACTCATGCCCCTATCGCGCGGCGGAGACTGCCAATGCCCTAGCGAAGAACTATATTCGGCGCAGTGTGCAGATTGGGCGCCTCAAGGCCGAGCGGACGCTTGGGTTCATTCGCAGGCAATTGCTCGAACAGTTGGACTCACTGGAGCAGGCTGAAAAGCGCGTGGCGGATCTCCAAAGCGCCAACCCTCAGACCATTTCCCTGACGGATTCGGCCAAGGCGATCATTGACCAAATTGCCGCCCTCGAACTTCAAAGCACTCAGCTCGACCTAGCCCGCACGGTTCTCAACCAGGCGCTAGGACTCCTTGACCGCGGGGATTACGAGGGCCTGGCCCGATTGGGGAAGGAGACGCCCAACCTCTTGGCCCTGGGGTATATTCAGGAACTCTCCATTCTGGAGGCAGAGTCCCTTCGACTCGATCGGACAGATGTTCAGGGGTATAAGCAACTCTTGCAGGCCGAGCACCTGCGCCTGCGGGCACTCGTCGACGAGACTTCGCTCACCATTCAAACCTATGAACTGGCCCTGAAGGCGATTGCGGCCGGGGATAGTGCAGCAGTGGCGCGTCTAGCCCTCGCACC
The DNA here is from genome assembly GCA_964469565.1 of uncultured Planctomycetaceae bacterium. Lineage (GTDB taxonomy): Bacteria > Planctomycetota > UBA1135 > UBA1135. Next base: position 91,258 of record CAYXZD010000010.1, on the reverse strand, counting down.
GAAGACCGTCACCCCGGGGAACGGGCCGTCGGAGTTCGAATCCTATCTTAAGTCCTTAGCTGAATTGGACGGGGAGATAGCGCGGGCCAGTGCTGAGTTGATGCCGGGGAACCCAGTGCTGGAGACCTTGAGCGCAAGCCGCAGCGCTCTCGTGGTCACCATCACGGCCCAAGCCGAAGCCTCACTGGCTGGTGCGCGCTCCACACGATCGGGGTATGAGCGCTTGCTCGCGGATTACTCGACGAGTATCGACTCATGGCCAACCAACGAGCGCGGGACGATTGACCGTGCCGTGGGTACCTTGCGGCAGCGAGTGCGGGCAAGCCTGACCTCTCAGGTCAATGGGCTCGCCGATCAAGTGAGTGCCGTGGATGAAAAGATTCGCGAGCAGGACCAACGCTTGGGTGATCTTCCGCAATCTCAACTGACCTTGGCTCAGGCGACTCGGGACCTGTCGACTCATTCAGAAATCGTGGCTTTCTTGTTGAAGAGTGAACAAGAGGCTCAAATCACAGCCGCCGCTACCTCGGCGGCCGCTGTGCTGATTGACCCCGCTCAACCTCCCCATACACGCTCATTCCCCCGTGCGACGATCTTCATTGCCCTCGGAATCGTCCTAGGGCTGCTCTTGGGCTGTGCACTGGGACTGGTCAGTAACGCCATGAGGGCGGCTCTTCACACCGAAGCCGACGTGGAGCGGGTGAGCGGCCTGCCCGTGCTTGGGGCGGTTCCCGATTTCACCCGCGGGCGTACGCGTATTTCAGGGGTTCGCAAGGCGCAACGCGCCTTGCCTATCCTGATTGCGCCGGACGGCCCACAGGCAGAAGCCTACCGGTCAATCCGTGCTTCCTTGCGCCATGCCATGCACGGGGAAGATGCTCTCAAGACCCTCGCTTGCACATCGTGCACGAAGGGTGAAGGGAAGACTGTCACCAACGCTGACCTTGCTATCGTGTTTGCCAAAGTCGGGCGCAAGATCTTGCTCGTGGACGGCGACCTGCGCAAGGCGCAATTGCACACGCTTTTCTCAATCTCTCGGGGACCGGGGTTTGCGGATGTGCTCGAGGATGGCAAGGACTGGCGGGAGTGTGTGCAGAGTGTGGGGATCGACAATCTGAGCGTATTGCCGGCGGGGCGCCCGACACATCATTCTGGGGAGCTGCTTGCAGGGGAGCGGGCGTTGGATCTCGTCGATGAGTTCAAGGAATCCTACGATTTAGTCGTCTTCGACTTGCCCCCTGCCATCGTGGTTGCAGATGTGGCCAACTTTGCGAGCAACCTTGATGCGCTGCTCTTGATCTACCGCTCCGGGGTCGTCCCTGGGCGCGTCTTGTCCGGTGCTGTGAATCGCTTGCGACGGGCCGATGTCAAGTTGCTGGGTGTGATTCTCAATGCGGTCTACACGGGCAGAGTCGTGGGTGCCTACGGCGGGGAGTACGGTTATGGCTACGGATATGGCTATTCGGATGGCGAGCAACCCAGCTAGCTACCTGCGTTCACTGTCCGCGTCCGTGGCACTTCTTGTATTTTTTGCCGCTCCCGCATGAGCATGGATCGTTGCGGCCTAGCCGCTCTACTTTGTTGACCACCGGTTCCTGCTTGCGAATGCGGTGGTGAGCGTTTTCGCCCGTACGTACGGTTTCGAAGAACTCGTCTGCGGTGGTGGCCAGCGCTTGATTCATCTCGAACGCATGGGGTAGCACGTGCTGTTCTGAGAGGTGCTTGAACATGGCTTCCAAGATACTGGGAACCTGCGGGGCAATCGGATCCGCCCGTGCTAAGTGCCCGGGCAGAATATGGCCGAGGACGTTGTGGACATCGTGACCGTCGAGGAGGTGGGGCTTCGTTCCCAAATCCTCGTAGCAGGCTATGAGGAACGCGGTGGCAACGCGGCGTAGGTCCCCAGTGGTAATCCCCTCAAGGTTCTTGGCGTGAGAGCTGTCGAGAAACGCGGCGGTGTCGAGTGCGATTTGATTGGGGAGTGCCATGGCAATCTAGCGGCTAATGGTTGGGTTGATCGCCCGAACGCCATTGGCGGAATGCTTCCGAGGCGACGAATTCACTGAGGGTAGCGTCCTTGAGCAGGTCTTCGTCGGTGAATTCGAACTCAAAGTAGTCTCCGAATTGCTGCATATGACGTGCAAGGCCAGGCCAGTCTTCGAGGGCTTTGAGTGCCTCCAGTTTGCCCCACCAGCTTTCTTGAAACTCTGGGTCGAGACTGAGGGCTCGCTCGTAGTGGCTCTTCGCACCGGCTGGGTCGCTGGCTGCCATGGCGTGAAAACCGCGTAGAAAGGTCGGATACGTCGAATCTCCGCTGATGGCCTCCATCGCATCTAGAGCCTCGTGCAGTTCGGCAGGTTCAGGATCCCAGCCGTGCGTATCACAGACTGCCCAGACCACTGGCCCCTGGGCTGTGGGAAACGCAGCTTCAAACTCCCCTCGGGCGACGGCCCAGTCCTTCCGTCGCGGGCCCCAGGTGTAGAGCATGCCCATGCGAGAATAGTCCCGAGCAGATCGCAGTCGTTGTGGAAGCGCGTTGAGAGCGGCCATGCCCCGGTCGAGTTGGGGCTCATCGTAACATTCGTGCAGCACGGTCAATGGGACTAGGCAGCGGGGAGCCCTGCCGGCCCTGATGTCTGCGCAGGAATCCACGTCTGCAAGGATCATCGCATGGTGACGGGCGAGGGTCTGACTGGCCCACTCGCCAAGAGATAGGGCATACAGATCCACGATCCGCAGGCTGCCCGTCGAGTCTCGGTCGAGACGCAAGCGGTGATAATCGAAATCGGTTTCTCGCGCGACGCGCATATTGAGCTGAGTCTCAGCCGGTGAAGTTTGGGTCGCGGCAGTGCAAGTCACACTCAAGACGCTGTACTGACCGTCCTCGGTGCAAAGTTCAACGGTCCTGCGCCAAAGGTGTTCGAGTTCCAAGGCCTGTGAGAGCCAAGCGCGCTGGGCTGGCGTGGCAGCCGCTCCTGACAGGTCGATGGCGCGTTGCACGAGTGCTCGGCGATCGAGAGCATCGAAGAATCCGTCCAAGTGTCCAGTATCTGCGGCGTGAATGAGATCACGGCCCATTGCGAGAGCCGCTTCGCGATCGGGCGGGCCGGGGCCTTGCCCGTCGAGAATGGAAACGTGGAGGCGCTGACCGAGCAGTTCCCCATCGAGTTCTTCGAGCAGCCGCAGACCCACCCTGGCGACTTGGTGGACTGAATCGGCGTGGATCTTGTCGCGTGTGTCTGTGGCCGTGTGTGTGTCCTCATCCACGCCCGTGCTGAGAGTAAGAACAGGGATCTCAGCATCAGCAAAAACGCGAGTGTCCAGTCGGTGCCACTGATCATCCAACGAGCCGAGGACGAGGTCCTCAGCACGGACGGGACCCGCGGCGGCCGCAGCCACGGGATTGAAGTGACTGTGGCTGGGGCTGGGCGTAGCGAAGAGTTGTTGGTTCTCGAGTCGACCGACTCGGTCGAAATTGATTACCGCGGCTGGTTGGTAACCCGGGGGCAAGAGGGGGTGGGCGAGCCAGGCTTGCGCGCCCCAGGATCCCTTTTCTGCCCCAGAGAGAAACACGAGGGCGATGCTTCGTCGCCCCGGCCCGCGCGCCTTCAAGCCTTCCCCGATGGCGAGCAGGGCAGCCACTCCTGAAGCATTGTCATTGGCGCCCGGATAGATCGCCCCTCGGACCTCCCCCATGTGGTCCATGTGGGCGCACAGGACGATGACTTCCTGGGCGAGGTCCGTGCCGGGAAACAGGGCTGTGACATTGTCGGCGTGGGTGATCGGATCGGCCAGGATGCGGCGGTCGTGGAACTGCAGGCCTAGGTTGAGCCCACTCGGTGGCAGGGCTTGGTTGCTTCGGTCTGGCCAGTCCACAGGTGAGAGTGCGAGTATCTGTTGGGCGCCTTTCTCATCCAGCATGAGGACAGGGTGAATCGCATGCCGGTTGGGGCGAGGTGGCACCTGGGTGACGAGTCCGCGGACCATGGAACGGGTGACAGCTTCGAAGCGTTGACGGTAATCAGGGCGTGGGCAGGTGGGTCCGGGAGTGATCACAACCCCGATTGCCCCGGCCTCCATCGCCCGCAAAACCGCACCACGCGTGGGGGTCGTTCCCTCCTGTACCAGGGCCCAGGCTCCCCGCAGTGCCGTGCCCACCACGTCTGCCTCCTCTCCCGCGCCGAGACTGACGAGGGGGCCTTCCAGATCCCACCCTGCAAGTTGCCCTAGCCTTTCAGGATAGATGCCCGAACCAAATCCTAGTTCAATCGACTGGGTTGCTGTGCTGATCGATGTGCCGCTCTGCTCGGAGTTGACTCCGAGGTAGGAGAGGGGGTAAGGGGCACGAAAACCATCGCTTCCAGCGGGCTTGGCCCCTAGGGTTTCCAAGCGCTTGCCAATGTAGGCTGCAGTCTCGTCGAGGCCCTGACTCGGGGTGGCACGCCCCGTCCGGTCCGGGCTAGCAATCCAGTCGAGATCTGCGCTGATCCGATCGGTGCTGAGGGTGGCTAGGGCCCGATCCTGGGCCCGCAAGACATCCTGAGGATTCCCAATGGCTGGGGCATATAGGCCCAAGGGGACCATGATGAGAGTGCGTAGAAGGCTCATAGGAGGGGGAGGGTATCAGGATTTCCCATCTCTTACCCGCTGCCATTGACAGGCTTGGAGTGGCCCTCCACCTTGTGCGACCCGTCGGCGGCATCCGACGGCTCCCTCCCCGTGTCGGGCGGTGTAGGAATCGTTGGCAGACGGCTCCTGCGCCTAGGCCTAGCGGACTCTGGGACAACACCTGAAAAGCGAACCCGTCTAAACGAGCTCCCAAGCGCCCTATGACTCAGGATGGGAGTGAGCCCGTCAGAGATTCCCCCCCCTGCGTGTGCTGGGTGGGCTGAGCGGGATAGGGTTGATTGATTGGTGTGGTCCCCGGTGGAGGAGGGTCGCTGGGTGTCGGCGCTAATCCCTAGCCCTGCAATATTGTTTTGACCAAGCCCGGAATCCCCAACGACCTCGTACTCTCGACATCCTGCTATGGCCCCCGGCTCGGCAAGATCGAGGACCAAGCCTTCAGTGCTGTCGCGATGGGCTTTCGCAGCTTGGAGTTGGGTCTGAGCGATCAGCCGGTCAACCTCCTAGGGTGGGAAGATAGCACCCGGGAAACCGGCATTTCGGTGGCTTCCGTGGTCGTGGGTTCACTCAATCCTCGCAAGGAGGTCATGTCTGGAAGTCTCCTCGGCAGCCTCGATGCAGACTCGCGTGAACTCGCTCTCAACTCGACGCGCCGGCACATTCGGTTGGCTCAACAAATGAACGCACCCACCGTTGTCGTCCGCGGTTGCGCTGTGGAGGACGAGGCCCTGTGTTCCCGTGCCCACGAACTGGAGCTCGAGTTGTCGGAGTCCTCTGAGGACGAGCGCGAAGCCGTTCAAGAGCAGATTCGCCAATTCGTGCACAAGGTACAGATCAAGGGACAGAAACAACTGGAGCACTTCTGCCGCTCCTTGTTCACACTCCGCCGCGAGTTTCCTGAGACCCAACTCGCTATCGAACCCGGCCACCACTTCAACGACCTGTTGAATTTTGATGCCGTCCAGTGGACGCTTGAAGACCTTGCTGGGCAGGGTGTGGGCTATTGGCATGATACCGGCCGCATCCATCAACGCGGACTGGCAGGGCTGCCCTCCCAGGGAGATTGGTTGGATGCCTTTTCGACCAACATGCTGGGCTGCCACATCCAGGATGCGACCCGGGATGGGTCGGAATTGCCCCCCGGACAGGGTGAAGTGGATTTCAATCTCGTCAGCGAGTACGTCCCGAACGAGGCGGCTCGAGTCGTGGAAGTTCACCCGCGCCACGGTCGTGCGGAGGTTCTTCTCGCCGTGCAGTTCTTGCTCGATCGGGGTCTATAGGGAAGCCACGGGCACGGGTGATTCTCCACAGGGCGTCGGGACCCCTAGCAATGCCCCATAGGAACTGCGCCTAGCACTGGTTTTTTCCTGCCCAGTCAACACCCCTGCCCCTTCTTGGCCGATAGTGGCTCTGCGCCGATGCACCAGCCAGCCCAATCACTGTTTTCAGACCCCCATGGCCCCACATCAGGGCTCCTTCCGGTTGAACACCTTCGCCGAGTGTTGACCCAGGCAGTTCAAACGGGGTCTCGTCGGGCGAATCGTGCCGAGGACCCGCTCGGCGTTTTGATCCTAACTCACCGCGGCCCTGACCCGGATGCCCTCGGTGCGTGTGAAGGATTGCGCCGATTGATTGAGGAAGGTTTTGGATTGCGTGCCAGTGTGGCGACCCTGGGTCGCATCCACCGTGCCGAGAATCTAGCCATGGTGCGAGCTCTCGACCTCGAATTGGAGGACTACACAGATCTAGACTTGCGGGGATTCGCGGGCGTGGCCCTTGTGGACACTCAACCCGAATTCACGCACACCCATGTTCCAGAACAACTACCCGTACTGGCTGTATTCGACCACCATGTGCCTCCCCGCCGACCCGAAGGCGAAGTGGAAGATGTGGAGCCCTTGGCAGATCCGGTTGCTGCACACAGGGACGTGCGCCTTGACCTCGGCGCGACGGCATCGATGGTGTACGAGTACTTACGTGATGCTCGCGTGAGCCTCGACGTGCGAACGGCCTCAGCGCTGTTTTGCGGTGTGCGCTACGACACGGCCGACCTATCGCGCAACGCTTCCCCTTTAGATGAGGAAGCCTATTACGAGACGTTCCGCCATGCCGATCGCAAGGCACTTGCATCGATTCACCACCCCCCCCTCCCGCGCAGCTACTACCTGGAGCTTTCGGGGGCCTTGGCGCGCGCGCGCCAGCATGGGCCACTGGTGCTTGCCTTGCTCGGCTCAATCAAAAACCCTGAAACGGTGGCGGAGATGGCGGACTTTTTTCTGCGCATGAAAGGCGTAAGTTGGGTCGTTGTAGGCGGGGCGTTTGAGGGTGAATACGTCCTTTCGTTGCGAACTGACTATGCCTTTGGCAAGGCGTATCCCCTGATGGAGCGGGTTCTGGCCGGGGCGGGGTCGTTTGGCGGACACGGGCATATCGCCGGGGGCCGGGTGGACTTGGAGGACACGGGGGAAAGCACGATCAAGGAGATTGAACGCACCCTGCGCATGAACGCCTTAGCGGTGATCGCCCCTGAAGCTGATGGGGATGAGGAGACGATTCCCATCGAGGGTCGCTCTCTCGCCGAATGAGTGGCCCGATTTCACCGAGGTTGCTTTGCATTGGAGGCTGGGACTCTAGCCACGGAGCCGGGCTTGACGCTGACCGTGAGGCGGCAATCGCCACTGGGGTAGAAGTTCATCTTGTTTCGACGGCAAACACCGAGCAGAACGAAGGGGGGGTTCAAGAGCTGGGTGCACGCCCTGCGCAGGATTGGCTCGCGGAGGCTGCTGAGTACTTGCCCGAGGTGGCGGTGGTCAAGTTTGGGCTTCTTCCAGGGGCTAGCCACATTCTGGCGGCGGCCGAGTTGATAGGGGGAGTTGGGGACCGCCCCTGGATCTTGGACCCGTTGATTGCCTCGTCAAGCGGATACCGTTTCCTAGACACCCGGGCCCTGGGGCTTTTGCGGGAGACGCTCCTGCCCTTCGGTCCTGTCCTGACGCCCAACTTGGATGAGGCCGCACAGCTGAGTGGTCGGCGATTGGGGTCGGGAGATCTGCGGTCTGAGCGCTGGGCAATGGCGCGTAATCTGCTTTCAGCCGGGGCAAACAGTGTGGTTCTCAAGGGGGGGCACGGGGCGGAGAACCCGTTGATCGATCTGGTGGCCCGACCCGGTCATCGGCCCGACTGGATTGAGCGCCCACGTCAGGGGGCCGGGGCAGACCATCAGGCCGAGTCTCAAGGGGTTGCAGGCGGGTCGAGGCGCGGCACGGGGTGCCGTTTTGCGTCTGTCCTAGGGGCTCAGCTCGCACGGGGTGCAGATTTGGTCGCTGGCGCGACGGCCGCCGGGGACTACGTGGCCCAATACGTGGCTGCGGGCTGTCGTCACGGGTGACATATTCGCTCCCGCCACTTGCCTCCTCGCCGGAGCGGGTTATCCTCCCCATAACGATGCGGCTGTAGCTCAGTGGTAGAGCGCAACCTTGCCAAGGTTGATGTCGTGGGTTCAAGTCCCATCAGCCGCTCCACTTTCCCGGGGCAGTCACAGTGCCTCGGCCTTGAAGGCCGCCATGAATGGGGTCTTTTTTTGTGCGCTGCTAGGCCCGGTGGGATCTGCTCCAAACAACCCGATCACTTGATCCAAAGGTGCCCGCCATTGCGCATCTCTGCGGTTTGACCCGGGGGCACGAGGGTTGTTGCACTGTATTCTTCGATCACGGCAGGACCTGATAGCCAGTGGCCGGGACTCAGCTTGGTTCGATCCCAGCGCGTGCATTGGCGCCAGCGCTTGAACCACATGCGCCGGCGACCGAGTTGGGCTCGGGCTGGGGCGGGCCGACGACGGGGACGGGCCGTATGGTTGTTTGAGTGGTTCCAAGGGCTAGCGGCCTCAGCCCGAGCGCTCAGTGTCACAAGTTCGATTTCCGTGCCCGACAGATCCCAGCCATAGCGTTGACGGTGTAGAGCTTCAAATCGTTCCGCTGCTCGGGCTCCCTCTTCGATATTCAGATCATAGGATTGGCCGCGATACCGAAGTGCGAGGCTACGCTCGAAGCGGATGGACTTGGCTCGGTGGCCGGCGGACCTGAGCTGGACTTGGCCCGCGTGGGTCAGGACCTTGAAAGCGCTCGCGCGCCGAGAGTGGGACCAGGAATCGAGCGGTTCGAGTACCGTGCGTTCGTGATCGTTGATTGCATCGGCGCCGGCCATGCCCAGAGCAGAGAGGACACCGGGGTGGGCGGGAATCAAGGCCCCGGACATTTGGAGGCTGTGAGCAAGTGCGGCCCCGTGTAGGCCTCCGCCACCTCCGAAGGCGACGAGAGGCAATCTTGCGGGATCTTGGCCCCGCTGCATCGTCATGACCCCGAGGGCTCGCCGCATGGCGGCGTGGGCTAGGTCGATCACCGCAGAGGCCGCTTCGTGAGACTTGACGCCCATGGGACGTGCAAGCTCCTCAAAGGCCAAGTCAACGGCAGCGCTATCCAACTCCAAGCCGCCATCGAGAAAGCTAGCTGCTGCGATGTAACCCAAATGCAGGCAGGCATCCGTGACCGTGAGCTGTCCACCCGAGCCGTAACAGACGGGACCCGGCTGGGCTCCGGCGCTCTCGGGACCCACGTGCAGCACACCACCCGCATCCACGTGGACGAGGGAGCCACCGCCGCAGCCGATGGTGTGGATGTCGAGGGCGGGGAGTGCGATGGGGTGCCCGCCCACTTCAGCGTCGTGAACTGTGTTGGTTAGGCCAGCCCGAGTTGAGTGGAAGGCTACGTCGGTGCTTGTGCCGCCCATGTCCAGGGTGACGATGTCATTCAGTCCGGCCTCCTGTGCAGCGCGGGCCGCACCGACCACGCCACCGGCGGGTCCGCTAAACAGGACTCGGACAGGCTCGCGGGCGGCCTGCTCAGCGGGCAGCGTGCCTCCTGAGTTCTGCAAAATGGAGAGCCGTTCGGGTGAGAGAATCGACCCGAGCCGTTCGAGATAAGCGAACATGATCGGTGTCAGAGCTGCATTAGCACAGGCCGTGGAGAATCGTTCAACTTCCCTGTGGGCGGGCAGGAGGGTTCCGGAGCAGGTGATGGGCACACCGAGACTGGCTAACTGATCGGCCAGCTTCAATTCGATGCTGGGGTCCGCATAAGAGTGCAGCAAACACAGAGCCAGACTGGTGGCCTTGCTACGTTGCAATGCATGTTTGAGGCGTTTGACCTGGGCGGGGGTGGGCTTTTGAATCTCGACGAGTTGACCGGATTCATCGGGCCAACTGCGCTGCTGAATCTCGAATCGGTGTGAACGGGGAATCAGCGCCTGTGGCCGCGTGGGGTGTAAGTCGTAAAGCTCCGGGCGCGCGCCGCGACCGATCTCAATCAAATCTTGGAAGCCTGCATTGGTTACGAGGGCGGCTCGGGCGAGGGAGCCGGTGAGCAGAGCGTTGAGTGCGACGGTTGTGCCGTGGACGATTCCGCAAGACGCAACAGCCTCGCCGCAGATCTGGGCCAGTTGGGCCATGCCCGCCTCCAAGGCGAGGCCGGGGTCGCTCGGGGTGGAGGCCACCTTGGCGGTATGCACCTCACCATTGGCGAGCATGAGCGTGAGGTCTGTGTATGTTCCGCCCGTGTCCACGCCCAAAATGGCACCCTGGGGAGTGGGCTGACCCTGTGCGATTGGCTTGGATTGGGTGGCTGCTTCGGGCAGCCGCCTGGATGGGGTGGGGGGAGACACGGGGTGTAGTTCGTGGGGCGGACTGGTTGTGGGGGCCCCTGGGAGGGTACCCTCTGGATGATCTAGCGTCCTGTGCCCTTTTTGAGCTCTAGACTCCATCAATGCTGTCTCCGACTCTGTCCACTGCCTTCATCCTGGAACCTGACGGTCTTCCGCTCAGTGTAGCTATTGGGTTGAGCTACTTGTTGGGAGCGATTCCATTCGGCTTGGTGATGGCGCGTTGGATCAAGGGCGTGGATCTGCGCCAAGTGGGAAGTGGCAACATCGGTGCCACCAATGCGATGCGTGTGCTGGGTAAGCCCCTTGGGTTGGTGGCGTTTCTATTGGACTGTGCCAAGGGATTTGCGCCGGTCGTGTTGCTGGCGCCCCCCGAGGCATGGGGTCAAACGGGATCCTTACCGAGCGTGCTTTGTGCCGCAGCGGCTGTCTTGGGCCACTGCTTTCCCCTGTACTTGGGGTTCAAAGGCGGAAAGGGCGTGGCCACTGCCTGTGGAGGGATTATCGCCCTCGATCCGTGGGTACTGTTGGGAGCGGGGCTGGTCTGGGTGCTCACTTTGAAACTTACACGATTCGTGGGCCTGGCCTCGATTCTCATGGGCGTTGCGTTTCCTGTGATGGCATGGCTGCGGCATCCAAAAGACCATGCGTTTGTGGGCGGATGTGTGGCCTTGGCCCTCCTTGTGGTTGTGCGCCATCGGGCTAATATTGGACGTATGCTCAACGGCAGCGAACCCCGGGCGGGAGACAAGCCCAAAGAGGCACAAGCATGAGTTCTCCCCGCATCGAAAAGGCCCTCGTCATCGGCGATGGCAGCTGGGGGACTACTCTGGCATTAGTCCTTGCGAAGAATGGGATTGAGACGGTGCTGTGGAGTGCGTTCCCTGAACAGGCCGAGCAAATCCAAGGGGCGCGCTGTAATGAGCGTTTCCTTCCAGGCGTGCCCTTCCCTGACACCCTCAGCGTGGATGCCGACCCCTTCCGGGCCGCCCAGGGTGCCCAGATGGCCGTGAGTGTGGTTCCGACCCAGTACATTCGATCCGTCGCGGCTCGTTTTGAGGATGCCCTACCGGGTGATCTTCCGTTAGTGACGGCGAGTAAGGGATTGGAGATCGAGACGTTTCAGACTCCCGGGCAGATTCTGAGCCAGGTGCTTGGCGAACGGTCGATCGGGGTCCTGACCGGTCCGAGCCACGCGGAAGAAGTGGCCCGGGGCCTGCCGGCATCGTTAGTGGTGGGTTGTGAAAACCCGGGCCATGCGGGCATAGTTCAAGAGGCATTCTCTTGCTCCACGTTTCGCGTTTATACCCACTCAGATGCCTATGGGGCGGAGCTCGCGGGCGCGCTCAAGAATGTCATCGCACTCGCCGCTGGCATGTGTGATGGCCTCGAGTTGGGCGACAATGCCAAAAGTGCATTGATGACCCGGGGTATCGTAGAAATGGCCCGTTTTGGCCAGTCGCGCGGTGCCCAAGCGAGTACTTTCTTTGGGTTGGCTGGCATCGGTGATCTCATCACCACTTGCACCTCTAAGCACTCCCGCAACCGCGGCGTGGGGGAGCGGCTCGGCCGGGGGCAGACCCTTGAGCAGATCCTCGAAGAGATGGACATGGTGGCAGAGGGAGTTTGGACAACTAAGGCCCTTTTTGGGCCTGAGAGTGCCCTAGGGGCCATTCCCATGCCGATTGCCGAGCAGGTCCACGCAGTGCTCTTCGAGGGCAAAGCCCCCCGTGAGGTGGTTGAAGACCTCATGTCCCGCGAGCCCGCTGCAGAGATGGATGGCCTTGCGGGCCCTGCCTCCTAGACCCTCCTTCCAATCCTCCCTCGATTCCTTCCTCCCCCCTAACCGTCCCCAACACTGAGTCCCATGACCGCGACAGTTGGCTTTCTAGTATTCCTGGCCGTCACCCTGATTCTCTTGGCTCTCGTTGTGATGACGGGCAAGGCCTCCAAGAGGGCCAAGCACTTGACCCTAGTCGTAGCGACTGTGATCTCCTTGGGGATTACGATCTATTACGCCGAGCGCCTTGGAAAGGAATATGACTTCAGCGGAGCGGAGACGATCTACGGCGTGCACCTGTTCTTCGCAAAGGCCGCTGTACTGGCTTATCTCCTGCCGGTGTTCACGGGAATCAAGGTGATCCGCGGGTCCCTCTCACGTCATACTCACGGTCGGGTGGCCTATGCGGTGATTGGGTTGACGGTCATTACGGCCGTGACTGGGGTTTGGATGATTCTGGCAGCTGAGCCGATCTGACTCGACTGTCCTCACTGCGACCGACCTCACTGCGACCGGCCTCACTGCGATTGGCCTCACTGCGATTGGCCTCACTGCGATTGGCCTCACTGCGATTGGCATCACGTTTCCCTGGCTTGTCGCTAGTCGTGTTTGGGCACGCTGGAGAACCTCAGGCTGTATAGGGGGGAGGACTGGATTGAGCCTGTGTCCATCACGGTCGGCTGAGCACCTGATCCAAAGACGGGCAAGATGTTCCATTCTGAGAGGACAGCGGCTCCGTTCTAAGGTGCCAGCTAGGAAAGAGCGGCGAGAATAGCCGTCACTGGATTTCCCTAAACGACTGCTGGCATTGCAGTTGGGGAGACGCTGGGCTCAATCGTCTCCGAGACGGGGTGAGAGCCACCCTAGGCGCCCAGGGTCATCCGCAGTGGCGGGATTGGGTACATCTCCGTAGGCTCATACCACGAATCCCTCCAACGCTGGCTTTTGCTCGCTATTCAGGTCCATTGACACATAAGGGTCTTCCTATGTTTTTCCGTATTCATCCATGTTTGTTCGTCCTTTTAGTGCTTGCATCGGCCGGCGAGAGTCAGGGACAGCAATTCGAGAGGCAGAAACTGCTCGCCTCTGATGCAGCGGCCAAGATGCAGTTTGGTGATGACGTTGCGATGGACGGCACCACGATCGTGGTGGGGTCGAGTATCTGGCACACGCCGGGAGGGGATTGGGTTGGGGCCGCCTATTTGTTTGACCAAGCCACGGGTTCCCAGCAGGGCATCCTCACGGCGAGCAACGGTTTGAATGGCGACTACTTCGGCGAAGCAGTGGATGTGCATGGATCGAGGGTGCTTGTAGGTGCGGCGTCAAGGTCTGTTCCCGTCAATGACGGTGGGGCAGCTTATCTGTTCGACACCAGCACCCAAGCAGAGGTTGCCGTCTTGCAACCTGCTGACTTGGCCAACGGTGATGACTTCGGCCAAGCCGTGGCGCTGAATGATATGTATGCACTCGTCAGTTCAGACGGGGACGCGACCCCCGGCATCGCATCGGGTGCGGTCTATGTTTTCGATCCTGCAACCGGGTCGCAGCTCATGAAGATCGTCCCCCCAGACCCGATTGATAATCAGCTGTTCGGCGATGCCTTGGACCTCGAAGGCAACATCGCTGTGATTGGAGCCCCTTGGGATAACGAAGTCCACTATGACGCAGGAGCGGTCTATGTCTATGACCTCTCGACGGGAGCTCTGGTGCACAAATTACTGCCGTCGCTCGTTTCCTCGACAGCCCGCAGCTTTGGCAGCTCGGTGGCGATCTCAGGCAATCTGATTGCTGTGGGTCATTATGGTGACGATTGGAATGGCTCGGGAACTGGATCGGCCTATGTATTCGACCTTCCCACGGGCCGTTTGTTGCACAAAACCGCTAACCCCCTTGGGCAAGTAGGAGACCTGTTCGGGACTTCCATCGGTTTGGATGGCTACACAGCGATTGTAGGGGCAAAAAGCGATTCGACCTACGCGGCCGGCGCCGGTGTCTTGTATCGGGCAGACGCTTTCAGCGGCGCACTCGACCAGTCCTACATCTCGTCTGATTTGGCCCCCTATGACCAACTAGGGCGAACTGTGGACCTGATTGACGGCACCGCCGTAGCTGGCGTTCTCTTTGACGATACTCAGGGGAGCAACACTGGCGCGGCCTATTCATTTGATTCAAGTCCTGATTATGGTGGGGACAAGTGGGCCACTAATATGGGCTCGAGCGACTTAGGACTATATGGCTACTCGGTCTGTTCCATTGGCGATGTCGATTCCGATGGGTGGGCCGATTATGCGGTTGGCGTTCCTCAGGAGAGTTCGACTGGATTGGTCCGAGTTGTGTCAGGTGCGAGCGGATTGGTGATTCGGACCCACTCGGGTGTGAATGGAGGTGATCGCTTTGGTGAGGCCGTGGCGGGTGGTGGGGACATCAACAATGATGGGGTACCCGACTACATCGTCGGGGCATCGGACGCTGATGTTGGGTACTCGAACTCTGGAACAATCAGTGCCTACTCGGGTGCTGATGGAAGCTTAATCGCCCAGGTTCATGGTCAAGTCAAGAACGGGCACCTTGGCGAAGGGCTATGCTTGGTGGGGGATGTCAACAAGGATGGGTATTTTGATTTTGGTGGTGGGGAACGATTGGGCGATTCCGGTGGTGTGGCTGTTGGGCTTGCTAGGGTCTATTCCGGGCAGGATGGGTCGATTCTCTATCAATTCGAAGGTGACGACAAGTGGGATGGCCTCGGTGAACGGATGGGAGCCATCGGCGATGTCAATGGGGACAGTTACCCCGACCTTGCCGTGGCTTCACCCGGCGATGACGACAATGGGCCAGTCGCTGGGAGCGTGCGAGCGTTCTCAGGAAAAGACGGTTCAGTTCTCTATACAGTTCACGGCACAGCGACTATTGATCGATTCGGTTTGGGGGGAGTTGTGGGACTGGGCGGCGATCTCAATGGTGACGGCATCGAGGACTTCGTTGTTGGCGCACCTGGGAACCATGGCAGTTTTGGTGGCTATGCCCGAGTGGTTTCTGGGGCCGATGGAGCGACGATTCTGGTGGCGACCCATGGAACTGCACCCCTAAGCTATTTTGGGGCAAGCGTAGGAGCCGTGGGGGATCAGAACGGCGACGGTATTGCTGATCTTGTCGTAGGGGATCCCGATGATGACACAGCAGCAATCAAGGCTGGCAGTGTCTGGGTGTTTTCAGGGGCGGATGGCTCCGTACTCAATACCACCTATGGGGAATACCGTTCATATTATGGCAATGCCGTGGCCGGGACGGCGTCACTCGCCGGAGGCCCGGAATCAGAATACCTTGTGGGCGCATATTTGCAGCGGCAGAGCGGAGGCACGAAATCAATAGGTGCTGTCCATACTGTCGTCGGTGGTACCCCTAGACCCTCATTTGGGTTGGGAGCAGACCTTACAGTCTTTGAAGATGGTGGCCCGCAAGTCGTTCCCGGCTGGGCGACCGGCATGAGCCCCAACACCGGGAGCGAGTCCTTTGAAGTGCTCGTTCCTGATCCTGCAGTCTTCAGCGCCGGCCCCAACATTGACGCAGCAACCGGTGATTTGACCTTTACCCTAGCCCCGGATGTGAACGGCCTCTCCACGATCCACACGCGGCTTGTGGCGGGTTCAATGACTGCGGCTCCCACGAGTCGGGTGCTGACCATTGGTGCGGTGAATGATGAGCCGAGCTTCACGGTGGGAACCAACCTGTCTTCCTTGGAAGATGCCGGGCCTCAATTGGCTCAGGCCTGGGCCAGCGGAATCAGTGCCGGTCCCGCCGATGAGTCGGGCCAGTCGCTCACCTTTGGAGTGACGACCGATAATCCGGCCCTATTCACCCAGCAGCCGAGCATGGACTCGCTTGGGAACCTGTCCTACGAGGCGGCTCCCGATGCCAATGGCATAGCGACCCTTTCGATCGTCCTCTCTGATGATGGTGGCACGGCCAACGGTGGCGACGACACATCCGATCCCCAGACGGCGACCATCTCGGTTACCCCGGTCAATGACGTGCCCAGCTTCTTGGCGGGTGTTGGTCAAGTATGCCTAGAAGACGCGGGGCTGCAGATTGTTCCTGGTTGGGCGACGAAGATTAGTGCAGGTCCAGCTGATGAAGCTGGGCAGGCCCTGACGTTTTCGGTGACGGGACCCGACCTAACCGTATTCAGCCAGATCCCCAGCGTGGACCCGGTGAGTGGAGACTTGACCTATCAGCCGGCGCCTGACGCAAACGGTTCGGCCATCTTGTGGTTCACCCTCTCTGATGATGGTGGCACGGCCAACGGTGGCAATGATACGAGCAACGCGCAGTTGGGCGGAGTCACGGTGAAGGCGGTCAACGATGAGCCGAGCTTCACGGTGGGAACCAACCTGTCTTCCTTGGAAGATGCCGGGCCTCAATTGGCTCAGGCCTGGGCCAGCGGAATCAGTGCCGGTCCCGCCGATGAGTCGGGCCAGTCGCTCACCTTTGGAGTGACGACCGATAATCCGGCCCTATTCACCCAGCAGCCGAGCATGGACTCGCTTGGGAACCTGTCCTACGAGGCGGCTCCCGATGCCAATGGCATAGCGACCCTTTCGATCGTCCTCTCTGATGATGGTGGCACGGCCAACGGTGGTGATGACACATCCGATCCCCAGACGGTGACCATCACGGTTACTCCAGTCAACGACGAGCCCAGCTTCACGGCAGGTGGCTCCCATGTAAGCCTCGAAGATGATGGTCTCCAGACCGTGGCGAACTGGGCTACTGCGATCAGTGCTGGCCCTGCTGACGAGGCTGGACAGACACTCACGTTCTCAGTAACCGGACCTGACCTGTCCATGTTCAGCCAGATCCCCAGTGTGGATCCGACGAGCGGTGACTTGACCTACCAGGCGGCTCCAAATGCCAACGGTTCGGCAAACTTTGTTGTCATCCTCTCTGATGATGGTGGCACGGCCAATGGTGGCGATGACACGAGCAACTCACAGTTGGGCGTAGTCACGGTGACTGCGGTCAATGACGAGCCTAGCTTTTCGACGGGTACAAGCCTGACTTCCTTGGAAGATGCGGGTCCGCAATTGGCTCAGGCCTGGGCCAGCGGAATCAGTGCCGGTCCCGCCGACGAGTCGAGCCAATCGCTTGCCTTCACTGTGACGACGGACAACGCGGCCCTGTTCACCCAGCAGCCGAGCCTGGACTCGCTTGGAAACCTGTCCTACGAGGCGACTCCCGATGCCAATGGCATGGCGACCCTTTCGATCGTGCTCACCGATGATGGTGGCACGGCCAACGGTGGTGACGACACATCAGATCCCCAGACGGTGACCATCACGGTTACTCCAGTCAACGACGAGCCCAGCTTCACGGCAGGTGGCTCCCATGTAAGCCTCGAAGATGATGGTCTCCAGACCGTGGCGAACTGGGCTACTGCGATCAGTGCTGGCCCTGCTGACGAGGCTGGACAGACACTCACGTTCTCAGTAACCGGACCTGACCTGTCCATGTTCAGCCAGATCCCCAGTGTGGATCCGACGAGCGGTGACTTGACCTACCAGGCGGCTCCAAATGCCAACGGTTCGGCAAACTTTGTTGTCATCCTCTCTGATGATGGTGGCACGGCCAATGGTGGCGATGACACGAGCAACTCACAGTTGGGCGTGGTCACGGTTACGGCGGTCAACGATGAGCCCAGCTTCACGGCTGGCGCTGATGAGCTAATCCTCGAAGATGCTGGACTGCAAACGGTGTCCGGCTGGGCCACGGGCATGAGTGCCGGTCCCGCCGACGAGTCGAGTCAGTCGCTCACCTTCACGGTGACGACCGACAACCCGGCTCTGTTTAGTCAGGCTCCTGCGGTAGACGGCGTGAGCGGCGATCTGACTTATCAGGCGACCACTGATGCCAACGGTATGGCGACCTTGACGGTCTTTGTGACCGATGACGGTGGCACGGCTAACGGTGGTGATGACACGAGCGACCCTCAAACGGCGCTGATCACGGTCACGTCTGTCAACGACGTACCCAGCTTCACCGCGGGTCCCGACTTGACCATTGCCGAAGATGCGGGTCCTCAGCTTTACAGCGGTTGGGCCACCAGTATGAGTGCGGGACCTGCCAACGAGGCGGGCCAGTCCCTGACCTTCTTGATTGCCAACGATAACCCGGCGCTCTTCAGTGTGCTTCCGGCCATCGATGCGCTGACCGGTGACTTGACCTACACCATGGCTCCTGACGAGCACGGCATTGCCAACCTGGACGTGGCGATCATGGATGACGGCGGCACGGCTAACGGTGGGGTGGATACGAGTGCTTCTCAAGCCGTCACCCTGACGACGACGCCCGTGAATGATGTGCCCGTCATCGGCCTCAGCAGCGGTTGGGTGCTTGCCTCAGGCGGGACCTACGCCATGGGCCCCTACGTCTTGTATGGCAGCGGCATGGATGACGTGGACACCCGGGTGGGTGACGGCGTTGAGGGCATGGCGATGGTCATGGAGATTGGACTGCGCGCTGAACACGGCACCCTTTCGGTGCCTTCGGCGAGTGGTGTGACGTTCCTCTTGGGGGACGGTATCGATGACGATTTCATGGTTCTCGAAGGGGAGCAAGCCGACCTCAACACCGCCCTTGGGCATATTGAGTACAAACCCCACCAGTTCTTTGGTGGGTTTGATGGGGTCCTCGCCTATGTGGACGATCGCGGCTGGTACGGTGCAGGTAGCCCGTTCACTGTGTTTGATGGTTCTACCGTGGAAGTCAAGGTGCCCCTAGGGAGCGCCTCGGACTTCGACTTGTTTGGCCTAGAGTCCGTGGACTTGTTGCGGGCTTCGACCGATGGCCGACTGGCTGCGGGCCGCAAGTTGAAGATGTCGATGTTCCAGATCGCTCAAGACTCGGGACTTGATTCCAGCCAAGATGTGGCTGTGAGTGGCGGACGCCTATTTGCCAACCAAGGCATCTTCCACCACGGCGGGTCAGTCTATTCGGGTGGGGCCAGTGTGGATAACACCGTGCTGTTCCTCGATGCCGAAGAGAGCGTGCGCCAGGGTGATGTTGTTGACTTTGCCCACGCCAACAATGACTTGGTCAACCGCGCCCTTGCTTGGGGGCTCGTGCCTGCAACGGGAGCCGTTCAGTACGCGAACAATGTACTGACATTGATGGGCTCTGATCCCGACCTCAACGTCTTCTCGGTGAACCAGCGACTCTTGCGGCAGGCCCTGCAAGTGCGCCTTCAGACCCCTCCGGGTGCCTTTGCTTTGCTCAATATCAACGGTGGTGTGATCGATAAGACCGCGTTTGGTGTGCAGATCACTGGCGTTGACCCGCACTCGATCTTGTTGAATTTCTATGAGGCGCGTGACATTGAGGTCGGGGGCACGGAATTGCCAGGTTCTCTCCTTGCGCCAGATGCTGAGGTGCGTCTCTCCAAGATTGTGGTAGCAGGTAATGTGGTGGCTAAACGAGTGCACCTAACCGATGCCAGCACCTTGGGAATGCTCCTGGCGGGCGAGCCGTGGGAAAACACGCCTTGGGTCGAGTTCAGTTCGGATCAGGGTGGAAATGACCAGTCGGGTTATACGCTGACCTTCGATCCGGAGAACGCAAGCGAGGTCATTCAGGTGACCTTGGAAGAAAACGGTGTGCTGGCCATTGGTTCAGACTCCCGAAGGACCCTGCGTTATCAGGCCTCGCGCATCACGCGCCTGGTATTCAAGGATCGCACCGACATGAGCAAGATCAACATCGCTGCCGATGTGAACTTGCCCGTGGAACTCGGTGGCCTTGGCCCGGTGGGTTATGACGATGTCTTGGATCTGGAAGACAAGCGCACCGGCATGGTGCACGTCCTTTCCAACGATGTCGCGGGACCCGTTGAGATCGATCCTGCGAGCGTGACAGTGACCTCTAGTCCGGCCTATGGTGTGGTCGAGGTGGATGCTGTGACGGGCGTGGTGCGCTATACCCTGCTGGACTCAAGGCCTCTGCCACGCAACGCAGAGTCCGATGAGCTTGGGTACACGGTGCGTGATGTGGATGGCAATGTGACCACGGCGCGCCGGGTGAGAGTCTTGCTTCAATAAGCTGGCGAGTAGGCATTGTAGGGGGCGCCCCCCCTCGGCTTAGCTTGCTAGAAACCAATTCACCCCCATCTGCACCCGGTGCTGGTGGGGGTGAATGCTTGGGGCCTTTGGTTGCGCACTCGGAGTCGGGGTCTAGAGAGAGTCGCAGCCTCGAGACCAGCGAGGCTTGTGAGCCGTCAGCGTGCGGTGCGAATCCCTGCCCACGATTGTGTTGGGGGAGCTAGTTTGGGCGAGCCGTGAGCAGCCCTGAGTCGAGCACCCAGGGGAGCGCGAGCAAACTCAGGTTGGACAAGATGGGAACGAGGGGCAGGAGGACCCAGATCGTTCGGGCCCTCACGGTGAAGATGGCGAGGAAGAGTCCGAGTCCAGCCGGGGCGCAGGCTAGGCCGTAGATGAGACCGAATCCGGGGAAGGTGGTGGGGGAGAAGCGCTGCCAAGCCATGCCGCTCCAGCAGATTCCCCAGCCTACGCAGGCCAGAATCATGGCGTACATCCAGGTTCTATGCCTACGCCGCACACGAATGCGGATGATCTCTTGGGGTCTTTGGGGCTTGGCCATGGCGGGTCCACCCGCAGTTTCCCCGAAGACCTCATCCCGCGTCCACACCTTCCCCGAAAACACGTCCCTCGACCCGTTGACCCTGCTCCCCAGCCCCCCTACGATCCCTCCCCCAAGGTCGGGGCGTGGCGCAGCCTGGTAGCGCGCTGCAATGGGGTTGCAGAGGTCGGAGGTTCAAATCCTCTCGCCCCGACCATTCAATCATCCCTGCATGGGAATGCTGCGAGGGCGACTCGTAGTCGTGGGCATCTGGGGTGCCGCGCAAGGGTGCGCGAATGGCCTACGAATTGTCTCGGCGCGGGATGTGCATGGACAGAAGGCAGGGGGGGCTGGGTCCGCACATGGGAGGAATCGTGTGGGGGGAGTCCACGGAGGATGCTCGCACAAATCTAGGATTCTGTGTCCGGCGTTTGGGGATGACGTCATGGGGATGGTGAAGCGCGTCCGCTGGATGCGTGTCCTCACTGACGACTCACCCAATACCTTCTCCATGAAATATTCCTCTATATCTGCCGTGGCGTCGCTTGCGCTCGTGGCCAGCGTGGCCCTCACCCCCAGTTTCGCCCAAGGCGAGGAGGGCGGGTATGTCTACAATCGCGGCGAAGCACGGTTTCAAGACAACGTATACAACTTCTTGAAGCACTTTAGCTACGATCAGTATTACTGGTGTCAAGACTACCTATTCACGACGAGCAACAACTCGTTCGTGGACAATATGGACTTTGCCTACTATTCGGGTCACGGCAACAACTTCTATCTCGGCATGGGACCAGGAACCTCGGGTGGCGATGTCAGCATCGGGTCGAGTACCAAGTGGGGGGACAGGGACTTGGAGTTCATCGTGTTCCAATCTTGCCAAGTCGTTCCTAGCCCGATTGATCGTGCGGACTGGTACCAGAACTGGGTGGGTAACAACGACACCTTCCAGGGATTGCATCAGGCCATTGGCTATCGCACCAATAGCTATTCAGGCAATGGCATTTCCAACAACTATGGAGGGCGCATCAGCAGTAATCAGCGCTGCTGGCAGGCTTGGTTTGCCGCAGTGGACGACGAGCGCAGTTGGTTTCGTGGGGCCTCCTACCCTGGATACGCCTCGGTTGTCCTCTACCCAGGTCTAGATAACGATCGTTATTACAGCCCAGGTGGGGATCCCCCCGCAGGCCACAGCAACTTGCGCATCTACTACCAGTACTAGGGCGCTCCCTCTTCACTTATGCACAACACTCAAGAACCCAATCACAAAATGAAGAACCTCATCCTCACCGGCGCACTTATCTGCGCATCAACTCTTCCCGCTTTCGGACAGGAAGCGGGCCTCCCGATACTTGAACTCACAGCCCCCCAGAGCGCCAAAGCCCAGGCGGCAGGACTGCCGTCCTTTAGGGGCATCGCGTTCAAAGCAAGCTCTAGCCCGGAGTCACTTGCCAGCCAGTTGCTCGAAGCGGCTGCTGTCAGAGAAGCGGGGTCCCTAGTCAAGTTTACGCCCTCAAGTGACGGATCCAAACTTCGTTATCAAGGGGTCATGCACCCATCCACGTGTCTGGAAATCAACACCCTTACGGGGGACATTAGTTTTCAAACCGATGTGAAGGACATGAATGCCGAGGCCAGCACGCCCGGCTTGCCCAGCGGAACGACTGCGGTGCGTCGCGCTCTGCAACACCTTCGCTCCACGGGCTTGCTGCCCGACAACAAGCGCGAGCTTTTTGTGCAGCATGTCGGTGGCCTACGCATGGCCTCGCTCAACGAGGCCGGGCAAACTCGCGAGTTTGCCAAGGTGACGACCGTTCACTTTGGTCGCCGCATCAACGGCGTCAATGTGGGGGGGCCTGGTTCCAAGATTATCGTCCAACTTGGTGAGCATGGCCGTCTTGTTGGCGTCAGCCGTCGCTGGATGGAATTGAAGATGGAGGCGCACTCCAGCAAGGACGTGTTGCGGGACACTGAAGTGGGCGCTGCTATCTCTCTCGATTTGATGAGCACCCATAACACGGCCAAGGCTATCCGTGCTGCTCAGCCGAGCTTGGGTTTCTACGACGATGGCGCCGGCCGCATTGAGCCCGCATGGTTCACCCAGGCCCAATTGGAGTACGCCGATGAGACCATCGATGCTATCTCTGTGGTGTCCGCCCTGCGCAAATCTAGCGCCGACTTCGTGCAGTGCGAGCCCGCACTCGTCGCGCCCCAAGAGGCCGAAGTTGAGCCAATCTCGGGCCAGGATGACTGAGCCTGAAGCCTCGAACGGCTAACGACACACCCGGTCACGGCTCGCCGTGGCCGGGTGTTCTTCGTTGTGTCTTGCCTTAGATTGCGGAGTAGGTTCTCTCAGCGTGGGACTGACGATTTCGGTTCCTGCAAATCACGTCCATCACCCGATCATCGCTCCCGATACGCTCCCTAGGGCTGTGAGCCTCGGTTTTTTGGGGTCTGCTCCAGTTGTATCGTCTCAGTGCAAACCTTGGATGTTAGGCCTCGAATGACGGCCCGAATCGGTCTGGCAGGCTAATACAAGGCCGTTGGGTGCCTGCGTTGAACTGTGGCTTGATCCGATGGTCCCCTGGGGCGAGTCAGGTGGGTTGGGATCGGCAAGGAATCTATCCATTGACCTGGGGCTCACGAGTGTCACTGGCCTTCACTCCCGGTGCCCATTGGGGACCTCTGGTGGCCTTCCGCTCTCGGATTCTGACACTTCGTTGGGAACTTGTCCGCGCTGGAACCGTCCTAGGGCCTCTAGTCTCCGAGTTGGCTCAGAATGCGATAGGATTAGTCATGGAGTTTGGGAGCGCACCCCATCACTGAGCCGAACTGCCCCCCTTGCCCCAATCAATCTTTACCCGACTGCTTTCCCCGACTGCTTTCCCCGACTGCGCCCTGACGCAGAGCCCACGATGGAGCTCTCTCCAGCTCTTGGAATCACACCCTTGGGTCGTCCCGACCCGCATCTAGCTGCTGCCCTCGCGAGGGCTGGCGTTGGATGTGCTGTGGACTTTGGCGTGGATGCGCAGGCGGGTGCACGAGGGCTTTGGGAAGCCCTCGACCTCGCTGGGAATGCAGCGGGATTCGTGGGTGCCCTCGTCCATGGTGAAGTTGACCCCTCGTTGCTCACCGGCGCGGGATTCGTCGTTCTCGCACCGGGGGTCAGTCCATTTAGGTTTGAGGGCAGCGAGCAATTGCACGCACAGGTCCGAACTGTTGCTGAAGCCATTGACGCTCTGAAGGGGGGTGCGAGGGCCTTGATTGCGAAGGGCTGTGAAAGCGGGGGACACGTTGGGGGGCTGAGTACATTTGTACTGCTCCAGCAGCTCAAGGCTTGCACCGAGATCGACGCATCTGTGCCCATTCGGGCCCAAGGTGGAATCGGGGTTCACACCGCAGCCGCAGCACTGGCGAGTGGGGCGGCGGGTTTCGTTCTAGACACTTGCCTCGCGCTCACCAAAGAGAGTCGGGTTCCCCATGAGTTGCGATCACGGCTCGGGCAGTTGGATGGGAGTGAGACCGTCATCGTGGGGGAGCACCGGGTCTTGCGGCGGCCCGACATGACCCTCGCC
Source organism: uncultured Planctomycetaceae bacterium (assembly GCA_964469565.1). Lineage (GTDB taxonomy): Bacteria > Planctomycetota > UBA1135 > UBA1135. The sequence goes on along the minus strand of CAYXZD010000010.1, from coordinate 66,943 downwards.
GATCGTTTCGCCGCGAGCTCGGTAGAGGAAGTGGCTCGTCAGCTTGGATGCGATGATCTAGCGGCGCAACTCGTACCCTGCGGCGAGGATGTGGGATTAGCGAGTGCTCTCGCCGCCGAGTATCACACGGCAGGGGGCGTGGCCCATGCCATCATGGATCAAGCCCGCGCGAGCTTGGGATTGGCTCAAGACCAAAGGGCCCTCGACGAGGACAGTGCGCTGGCACTCGAACACGGATGCCGGTATCCCGTTGTGCAGGGGCCCATGACCCGCGTGAGCGACCTCCCCCAGTTCGCACATGATGTGGCCGCTGGCGGGGGGTTGCCCTTCTTGGCCCTTTCGCTCCTCAGTGGTCAGCAAGTCCGCACGTTGGTGGAGAGAACAGCTGAGAGTTTAGGGTCCCTTCCCTTTGGGGTGGGTCTCCTCGGTTTCCTCCCCGGGGAACTGCGCAGCGCACAACTAGAGGTGCTTTGTGACCTGCGGCCTCCCTTTGCATTGATCGCAGGAGGTCGTCCCTCACAGGCACGGGCCCTAGAAGATCTCGGTGTGCCCACGTACCTCCACGTTCCTTCGCCAGGGCTCTTAGATCTGTTCCTCGAACAGGGAGCGCGGCGACTTGTGTTTGAAGGGCGTGAGTGTGGCGGGCACGTGGGGCCACGGTCGAGTTTTCCTCTCTGGGAGGCTCAACTCCAACGTCTTGCACGCTTCGAGCACCCTGAGGAACTGCGCATTCTCTTCGCGGGTGGCATCCATGACGAGAGATCTGCGGCCATGGTGGCTGCCATGGCAGCGCCCCTCGTGGCGCGCGGAGCGCGGATTGGCGTGCTCATGGGGAGCGCCTACCTCTTTACGGACGAAGCCGTTTCCTCGGGGGCCATTGATGAAGCCTATCGGAAGACGGCTATGGCCTGCACAGCAACCGAACTCGTTGAAACGGCCCCTGGGCATGCGACTCGCTGTGCGGACACCCCCTTTGTGCAGGCCTTTCGCGATGAACGTGAACGCTTAGAAGCGCAGGGCGGTGAGAGCCGTGAGGTCTGGGCGGCCCTAGAACAGATGAACCTCGGACGTTTGCGAGTGGCGGCGAAGGGGGTGCGCCGGGAGGGGGATGAACTGATTCACGTGGGGGCGGAGGAACGTGCCCGCGAGGGCATGTTCATGCTCGGGGATGTGGTTACCCTGAGGCAGAAGGCAGTTCCGATTGAGGCCTTGCACGCCGATGTGAGCACTGGAGCATGCGCCTACCTCGACGCGCTTGTGGAATCGGCCGGCGCTGGAACTCAAGCGGCCGGCAAGCCACTTGAAATCGCCATCATTGGAATGGCGGGCATCTTTCCAGGGGCTGGGGATATTCAACAGTTCTGGTCTAACATCGTGCGAGGAGAAAACTCCTTGCGCGACGTGGATCCCGAACGCTGGAATCCAGAACTCTATTGCGACCCCAGCGGCCAGCCGGGCAAGAGTATCCCCTCCCCACGTGGAGGGTTCCTCGATCCCATTGTGCTCGATCCGACATCGGAGGGCATCCCCCCCAAGTCCATGGCTGCGATTGAGCCCGTGCAGTTGCTGAGTCTTGAAGTGGCGCGGCGCGCTTTGGCCGATGCGGGTTATGCCACCCGGGCGTTCGATAGGATGCGCACCTCCGTTCTTTTCGGCGCCGAGGGCGGAAATGACCTCGCTGGAGCTCTTGGATTCAGAGTGCTGTACAAGCAACTCGTGGGAGAGGTTCCGGCGGAGTTGGACGCCTGTCTGCCTGAGCACACAGAAGACACCTTTCCCGGAATGCTGGCCAATGTGATCGCAGGCCGCATTGCCAATCGCCTCGATCTCGGTGGCTTCAATTTCACGGTAGACGCAGCCTGTGCTTCGTCCCTCGCCGCCGTGGAGTGTGGTGTGCAATCACTCGTCGCCGGGACGAGTTCCATGGTGCTCGTCGGTGGGGCAGATCTGCACAACTCCATCAACGATTACATGATGTTTTCCAGCGTCCAGGCGCTCTCGGCCACGGGGCAGTCGCGGCCCTTTGATGCTGACGCAGACGGCATCGTGCTGGGGGAGGGTATCGGGACAATCGTGCTCAAACGACGGGTAGATGCCGAGCGCGACGGGGACCGTATCTACGCGGTTCTGCAGGCCAGCGCAGGATCCAGCGACGGCAAGAGCCTCGGCATGACAGCACCTCGGCTCGAAGGACAGGTGCGCGCGTTGGAGCGTGCTTACGCCGGACTGCCCTATGGCCCCGAACAGGTTGGATTGATCGAAGCCCACGGTACGGGCACAGTCGTGGGAGACCGCACCGAGCTGTCTTCAATGTCCCAAGTGTTCCAAGCGGCCCAGGCACAGGTTGGAAGTTGCACTCTCGGTTCGGTCAAGTCACAAATCGGCCACACAAAGTGCGCCGCGGGTATCGCTTCATTGATCAAGGGATCCCTATCTCTGCACCACGGCATCCTGCCGCCGACCTTGGGAATCGCAAAGCCCAATCGGGGCTACGATCCGCAGACCAGCCCGTTTTGTTTCCGCGATCGGGCTGCCCCTTGGCCGGATCCCGGCAGCGGACCGCGGGTGGCGGGCGTCTCGTCCTTTGGATTCGGTGGGACCAATTTCCACGTGGTGCTTGAGGAGTATCAGGGCCTCGAACCGCCCCAGTCCAACTTGCCCGCCTGGCCGACCGAGTTATTTGTCATCCGTGCGGAGAGCCGTGAGCGGGCGCAAGCGCAATTGGCCGCCCTCGCAAACTGCCTCAGGGCAATGCCGGCTTGCCGCCTGCGGGATCTCGCCGCGAGCACGTGCGCAAGTGGGCAAGGGGACGTGCAGATTGCCTTTGTCGCAAACAGTCTAGAGCAGGTTCAGACTCTTATCGATCAGGCGCAATCGGGGCAGCCCGGCGATGGGCTGTTCATTCGCAAGGAAGAAGCAGCAGATCGCGGCGGGCCTCTCGCATTCATGTTCCCCGGGCAGGGCAGTCAGTACCCTGGCATGCTCAGTGAGTTGTTCGTGGCTTTTCCTCAACTTGGAAACCTCCTGGGGCAGGGGCAAGGAGTTATCGGGGATGTGTTTCCACCCGCTGCTTTCGACAACGTCGGGCGCTTAGAGCAAAAGCGCCATCTTGCCCAGACCCAAAGGGCTCAGCCGGCCCTGGGCCTCGCGGGACTGGCCATGGCGCAGTTGTTGGGTGAGGCAGGCCTCCATGGTGAGTGGTTAGGTGGACATAGTTACGGTGAGTTAGTGGCACTGGCGGTCGCCGAGGCTCTGCCCTCAGACCGTTTGCTCGAACTCAGTGTGGCTCGCGCCGAGGCGATTCTGGCGGCCGTAGGGGATGACCCGGGAAAAATGGCGGCCGTGGCAGCCTCAGGTGAGGAAACAGCCGCGGCTCTGCACGGTCTACGCGGAGTCGAACTCGCCAACTTGAACAGCCCCCGTCAAACTGTGATTTCCGGCCCCACTGCGGCCATGGAGGAAGCGCTTGGGGTGTTGGCTGAACGGGGGTTTGGGGCGCGCAGCATTCCTGTGGCCTGTGCGTTCCATAGCAAAGTGGTCTCTGGGGCTCGCGAACGGTTCGCCGAGCATTTGAAAAACTTCCCGATCGCGTCACCGCGCCAGCCCGTGTTCTCTAACACGACCGCCGTGCCCCATGCTGCAGACCCCGAGTTGATTCGGTCGGCCCTTGCTGAGCAGATCGTGCGACCCGTGCGATTCGTTGAACAGGTCGAGGCCATGCACCAGGCGGGTGCGCGGGTGTTCGTTGAGGTGGGCCCCGGTCGTGTGCTGACAGGGCTCATAGGCAGAATCTTGGACAAGGAGGACGTGGACGTGGTGTCCACGAACGCGGCGGGCGAAGACTCCTTGACGAGCTTCCAGCAAGCCTTGGCGCAGCTCGCCGTGATCCAGGGGCACGTCAAGACAGACTTCTTGTTTGAAGGCCGGGGAGCCGAGGTGTTTGAGCTAGAGAACCCACCTGACCGAACACTTCCTCCCTTGGCGTGGAAGGTAGACGGATTCCGAGCCATTCCGGTCTCAGGCAAGTTTCCCCCCGAGGCCTTGCGTCCATGCCCGACCCCCCCAGTGGAGCTTGTTCCCAAGTCCTCACAGGTTTCGATCAACTCAGAAGCCCCTCCTCCCGTGGGTGGAGAGGCAGAGGCGGCGGTGCTGGCCTACCTTCAAAACGTTGGCGCTACCCTTGAGGCACAGCGCCAGGTGCTCCTGGCCTATCTTGGGGAGCATCATCCGCAACTTGTTTCTCGGGTCCAGGCCTCCGCCAGTGTTCCTTCTACCGGGGCGCCGGAACCCGCCGTGCCTGACACGCCGCCCCATGCGCAGTCTCACGCAGAACCCAAGGTCACCGAGTCAACCGTTGAACAAACTCCCGAGCCTGAGCTGGCTCTCGACAAGGCGCTTCTACGCATCGTCAGCGAACGTACAGGGTACCCTGAGGACATGTTGGACCTCGATCTGGACCTAGAAGCTGATCTGGGGATCGACTCAATCAAGCGCATCGAAATACTGGGAGCCCTCAATGATTCCTCGTCCATGGCGGCGGGAACTGAGGAGGAACGCGATGCCCTCGTCGAGCAACTTGCCGCCATCAAAACCCTGCGTGGAATCCTCGAATGGATAGAGGCACAGGCCGAGGGGGGCGAGACCCAAGATGCGGCGTCGGGTGCTGGGGACCCACTCGCCTTAGGTCGCCAACCCGAGCCAGCAGAGCAGTCATCAGCGATGGAGTTGCGCCCAGAGCCGAGCGCTCCCCTCTTGCGCTACATTCCATCATTAGCCTCTCTGCCTGCACTCAACGGCGACCGCAAGAGCGTGGCGGGCAAGCGCTTTGTGATTACTGATGATCGAGGGGGTGTAGCCGTCAATCTTGAGAAGCAACTCACGGAGCTGGGCGCGCAGGTTCGTCGGCTTGAGAGCGCCGCTCAAATGAACGGCGATGCCCATCTCGTTCATCTCTCACCCCTCGCTTCCGACGGGGGCCCTGATGACGTGCGGGCACTCTTTGCGTTGACCCAGGCGGCGACTCCCGATTGCTTGGAGTCCCTGTATACCGCTACCCGGCCCAGCGGTAGGGCAGGAGGGGCTGCGGGGTTTGCCAAGAGTTTCGCCAAGGAACACCCCGGGGCACGCGTGAGGATAGTGCATCTCGATCCCCATATGAGCCCGGAGGGGCAGGCTGAGCAGTTGCTCGCAGAAATCTGCGCCCCTGATGATCAGCTGGAGGTGTCCTATGCTGGAGGTGAGCGGCAGCGTGTACTTGCCGAGGCAGTTCCACTTATTCCGACTAGTGACGGGCAGGGTGCCTTGGCCCTTGATGAACACTCCGTTGTGCTTCTCACTGGGGGAGCGCGTGGCATCGCGGGACAAGTCACCATTCGACTCGCACGCATGTTCGGTTGCCATTTCGAAATCCTAGGCCGTTCGCCATTGCCCGATGCGGACACGGCTAGGGCCTATCCTGGCGCAGAGACTCTTGTGGAGCTCCGCCGGTGCTTGATCGATGACCATTGGGAGGGAGGGCCAGCGGCCGTGGATCAACGTGCGCGTACAATCCAGGGAGCCCGGGAAATCTACGCAACATTGGATGCTGTTCGGGCGGTTGGAGGGACCGTGCGCTACCAATCTGTGGATGTCCGTGATCGGCGTAGGTTCGGTCGTTGCATCGATGGCATCTACGCCGAGTGCGGACGGCTTGATGGGGTGATCCATGCTGCTGGGGTGATCGAGGACAAACTCCTTTCACAAAAGGACCAGGCTTCGTTCGACCGTGTCTTCGACACCAAGGTTCTTGGCGCGCACACGATTGTGAATCACATCCGGGATGACTTGGGATTCTTGGTGTTCTTCTCGAGTATCAGCGGTGCCTTCGGGAACCGTGGCCAAGCGGATTATGCTGCGGCCAACGACCACCTAGATCAATTGGCTCAAGAACTGGCCAAGACCCATGCCGCCCGCATACTCTCGATCAATTGGGGGCCTTGGGAGGGCGCGGGCATGGTTGGGCCGGACCTGCAGGCTGAATACAAGCGTCGCGGAATCGGACTCATCCCTCTTGAGGGGGGCGTGCAGGCACTGCTCGATGAACTCGGGCCGCGGGGTGGAGCAGCCGCCCAGGTAATGCTGATGAATGCCCGGCCCGAACAGTTGGGCTAGGTGCCGTGGGTGACGTTTCTCATCAGCGTGTGGCCGTCGTAGGTATGGCCTGCATCTTTCCGGGTGCCGCAGATGTGCAGGCTTTCTGGAAGAACATCCAGGCCGGCTACGATGCGATTGGACCGGTGCCTCCCGGGCGCTGGGAGCAGCACTTCTTCGATCCCGACAGCAGCGAGATTGATCGGGTCTATTGTAATCGCGGCGGTTTCATTGATGCACTCGCCACTTTCGACCCCGGCGCATTTGGAGTGATGCCCGTTGCGGCAGAGGCCAGCGAACCCGACCAGCTCTTGATGCTCAAAGTGGCCGCGGACGCGCTCGCAGATGCTGGAATGACCGACGGTGTGCCTGCCCGTGAACGCTGCGGTGTGATCCTAGGGCGGGGAGGGTACGTCAACTCAGGGATGGCGCGCTTGATTCAAAAGGTCAAGGTCAGCAACGAGCTGGTTGGATGCCTGCAGGACTTGATTCCCGGGATTACCGCAAAACAGCTTGAGGGAGTGCGGGATGCCTACAAGGCCAAGCTGGGCCATATAGGACCCGATACAGTGATTGGGCTCGTGCCCAACCTCGCTGCCTCCCGTGTGGCGAATCGCCTCGATTTGCACGGGCCGGCGTATTGTGTGGATGCTGCCTGTGCCAGCTCCCTGCTCGCTATTGACCATTCGGTGGGAGCGCTCCAGCGTGGGGAGTGCGACACTGTTCTCGCGGGTGGAGTCCACCTCACACAGGACATTGTCTTTTGGAGTGTGTTCTGCCAGCTCGGGGCCCTGAGCCGCCAAGGTGAAATCCGGCCCTTTGACAAGGATGCGGATGGGCTCTTGATGGGGGAGGGTCTGGGCATGGTTGTACTGAAGCGTCTCGAAGATGCCGAGCGTGATGGGGATCGTATCCATGGGGTCATCGCAGGGACGGGGGTCTCGAGTGATGGTCGCGCGGCCAGCTTGATGAGTCCGGGCACGGAGGGACAACTCCTGGCTCTTGAGCGTGCTTGGGACGGGATCGGCGTTGACCCACTTTCCCCAGGATCAGTGGGCCTCATTGAAGCTCATGGTACCGCCACGGCGGCCGGGGACGGTGCAGAGCTGGCGACCCTGGCCCGTTTCTTTGGCGGCCCTTCGCCCGACGACCAACCAGGATTGGGTTCGATCAAGTCCATGATCGGTCACGCCATGCCGGCAGCGGGGATTGCTGGGTTCATCAAGGCCGTGTGTGCTGTAAGGGATGGGGTCCTACCGCCGACCCTTCATTGCAAGAATGACCATCCTGGCATTTCTGAGACGCGCTTTCGAATCTTGCATGAGAGCGAGCCTTGGCCCGATACCTCTAGGGGCGTGAAGGGCCTTCAGATCAATCCGCGCCGGGCGGGAGTCAACGCATTTGGGTTTGGTGGGATCAATGCTCACGTAGTGGTCGAGCAGCATTCAGATTCCCCGGTGGTATCCAGCGCAGTTGACCCACGACCCCAGGCACTTCTGCTTGCCGGAGAGGCCCCCTCTGAAATCCTTGCTGCCCTCTCACTGCCAGACTTGCCCAAGTCACCAGGTGTAGGCCCCTGCCGCCTCGCTGTGATCGATCCCACTGCAGAGCGCATGGCCAAAGCGCGCGCCATCGTAGAACGCGGGAACGATTTTCGGGGTCGCAATGGGATTTGGTTCACGACTTCGGGCTTGCTGAATGAGGGAAAGCTGGCGTTTGTTTTTCCAGGCGTGGACGCAGACTTTCGTCCAAGGGTGCGAGCCCTCGGTGAACAGTTTCAACGCCCGCTACCCGACCGTATCTTGAGTGAGTTCGCACGCTTGGCCGCCGATAGTGCTTCGACCCTCGGCCTAGAACGCACTGGGGCGGCCATTGTTTTGGTCAACCGCCTGCTCCATGGAGTGCTGCAGGACCTTGGCGTGGAAGCCGACATGTTCGCGGGCCATTCCATTGGTGAATGGAGCGCCATGTTTGCTGCTGGCGTCCTTTCTGACGAGGATCTCGACTCCTTCATCCAAGGCCTTGTACCCGGATCGCTTGAGGTTCCCGGGGTGGGCTTCTTGTCGGTGGCTTGCGATCGCGAGCGTGCGAGCCACGCATTGGCCGGAGTGCGTGATTTGCACGTGAGCCATGAGAACTGCCCTCACCAGCACGTGTTGTGTGGGACGGATGGGAGCATCACGCAAGCCCTCGAGCTCCTGGGCAAGGCGGGCATCCTGGCTCACCGTCTTAGCTTCCGGTCGGGTTTCCATTCTCCAGCCTTTGAACCCCAGCTCGAATCCATGCGGGAATCGCTGAGTCAATTCAAGGTCGTTCCGCCAGCAGGCAACCTGTGGTCGGCGACCACCGCCGAACCCTACCCCGCCGATCCCGCCCAGATCGAGGCGTTGTTCCTCCAGCATCTCGTGCAGCCTGTGCGATTCGAATCCATGGTGCGCAATATGCATCGTGCGGGTGCACGAGTCTTTGTTCAGGTGGGAACAGGGAGCTTGACGGGCTTTGTAGACGACATCCTCAAGGGGGAGGTGCACTGTTCTATCCAGCTCAACGTGGCCCGGCGCTCGGGGCCTGAGCAACTCGCGCGGGCCGCCACAGCCTTGTGGGTGGAGGGGGCTTCGATCAAGTTGGATCGCGTACTCGCCAACCGGTCCCTGCGAGGTGGAGCTACGGCAAGGCCCCCGGGGATCCGCCTCGGTCTAGGCGCGCCGATGGTGCGCCTCGATGAACCGCTTCAGGGGTTCGTTGCTGGGAAAGGCGCGATCGCCGGGTCGGATTCATCCTCCCCAGGCTCTCCCCTCATGAACCAACTGGCCGCCAATCTCCAGCGTGCGAGTGAGGTGGGCCAAGAAGTTGTGGAGGCCTTTACAGCAGGCACAACGCCCCAATCGTTGAGTCAGCGACGCCTGATCTCCCTCGAAACCTGTCCCTTCTTGATCGACCACGCATTCTTCCCCCAACCCGAGGGCTGGCCCCATGCCGCTGACCGCTTTCCCCTTGTCCCCATGACGATGTCCTTGGAGATGATGGTCTCTGCCGCAGCGGAACTGGCTGCGCCGCGCGTCATCGTGGGGCTTGAGCGCGTGCGGGCTTGGCGTTGGATGGCGATCGAAGAACCCCAAGACGTCACGATTGTGGCCAAGCGAGTGGATGGGGACCCGGACCTCCTGCATGTTTCGATTGGTGATTTCATCGAGGGTTTTGCTGTCGTGGCCGATGGCTATCCCGTCCCGCCGGAGCCGAGCATTACAAGGGAACCCGATGAGCAGCCATTAGGAATGGACGCACCCACAATGTATGAACGGCGTTGGATGTTCCATGGCCCGGGTTACCAAGCGGTCAGCGGCCTAGACACGATCAGTTCGAAGACGCTGCGCGGACAGGTCCAACGTCTGGCGGCCGAGGGGTCCTTGCTCGATGGTGCTGGGCAGATGTTTGGCTTGTGGATATCCCTGCGTATGGAGACTGACCGCATGGCTCTGCCTGTCCGCTTGGAACGGCTCCGATTCTTCGGGCCGCCCCCGCCGGTCGGTACCCAATTTGACTGCACCACGTGGATTCACTCTTGCGGCGCAAGGCAGGTGATTGGGGACATTGAGCTCGTGCGCGATGGGCGTGTCCACGTGCGACTGGAGGGATGGGAGGATCGTCGCTTTGAGAGTAATCCTCGCGAGTGGCCGGTCATTCGTTACCCCGAACGCAATCTGCTCGCCCATGTGCGCACAGACATACCCGGGTGTGTGTGGTTGCCCACGGGCTATCGTTCTACTGCGACCCGCGACTACTACGCGCGCCGGTTCCTCGATGGCCCAGGCCTCGCCTATTACCGCAGCCTTATGCCCAAACAGCAGATCGATTGGCTTTCCGGTCGAATCGTGGCCGTGGATGCTGTTCGAAATCTCCTCTTCGGAGAGGGGCGCAGAACCCTCTTCCCCGTGGAGGTGCGCATCCTCGGGGATGAACACGGCGTCTCGTCGGTGGAAGTGGATGGAGAGCAGGGTTTGCGCGTTTGTGTTTCCCATTCACAGGGGGCTGCCATGGCCATCGCAACCCGTGACACAGCCGTAGGGGTCGCACTTGAATCCAATTCCACGTGCCCTGATGGACTGGAGACCGATGAACTCAGTCCCCAGGAGCGCACCCTTCTCGGAGGCGAGCCCGATGCGCGAGAGCGTAGGATGGCCCGGTTTCGTGCAGCTAAGCGGGCGCTGGGCAAGTGCCGAAGAGTCTGTCAGCCCGACGGCCTCGCCCCATCCCTCGTCGAGGCTGTCGACGGTGGGCGAGTGTTGATTGGGGGCCGCTGGGTGGAAACCTTAGAGGATGATGACTGGACCCTTGCATGGGTCATCGGCGAGGATGGTGCCCATGAGTGACACCCTGCAAACCGTTTCGAGCATGATTGCCGAGGTGATCGGGGATGACTGGGACCTCGATGAGCCCATCACCCTCGCTACCTCGTTCGGTGATGACCTTGAACTGGAGAGCATCGAATTCGTGTCCTTGGCTGAATCCCTCAAGGCCCACTATGGGGACGAGGTGGACTTTGTAGCCTGGCTTTCCTCAAAGGAACTGGATGAGATCATCGCCTTGAAGGTTGGGGATGTGGTGGAGTTCATTGACCAGTGTCGATCGTCTCAGTAAACGCAACAAGGCTGCATGTGCAGGAGCTCGGAGGGGGCTCGACCGATAAGTGCGCAGAAGCCACACCGGTTTTCATGGTTCATGGATTGCTGGTGGACAACCTGTCCTCGTGGTATTTCGGAGCTGGCCCACGCCTTGCTGAGGATCGGCGGGTCGTGCTGTATGACCTTCGCGGTCACGGACGCAGTCAAGCTGAACGAGCCGGGTATGATGTGGCCAGCGGTGCTGCTGACCTTTCAGCCCTTGTGGGTGAATTGAGTTCCGGTCCGGTACATGTGGTCGGGCATAGCTGGGGTGCTCTCGTGGCGTTGCGCTTCGCACTCGACCATCCCGACCGGGTCGTGCGCCTCGGGCTCGTGGAGGCGCCACTTCCGCCTTCGCGCCTCGAGGAAATGCGCAGCATTGCAGAGGCCAATCCGGCAGAGCTCCTGAAGGCACTCCCCGAGGGTTTGCGTGACTCGCTTCTCAGCGGCCGCCGCCGTGCTGCGAAAGCGCGCAAGAGTTTGCAGTTCTTGCTGGCTGAGACTTCCTTGGTTGCGGACCTCGCTGCTGAGCCCGATGTGGACGATTCAGAATTGAACCGCCTTGCCTGCCCCGTGCAGTTGATCTACGGCAGTCAATCGAGCTGTCTGCCCGTGGGCTCCCGACTCTTGGGGGCAATCCCACAGGCATCATTGCAAGTCTTGGAGGGAGGGCACTATCTGAGTTTGGAGCGTGCAGCAGAAGTTGGTGAAATTCTGCAGGAGTTTTTGCGTGGCTAAGGTTGATGTCAACTCCCTCGAGTTTCACGTGCAGCGCATCGGACCGAACGATGGGCGATCGGTCGTGTTTATTCACGGCTTGATCATGGACAACCTCTCGAGTTGGTTTTTTACGGCGGCTCCCAAGGTGGCAGCGCTCCAGCCCGTATGGCTCTATGACCTGAGGGGCCATGGGAAGAGCGACCGGCCGGTCACCGGGTATGGAGTGGAGCAAATGATCCAAGACCTCTCAGGGATTCTCGATGCTGTGATTCCCAAAGGCGAAAGGGTAGAACTGGTGGGCAACAGTTTTGGTGGATTGCTGGCCACCGCTTTTGCTGCTGCGCATCCCGATCGAGTCTCGGGGCTGTGCCTGGTGGACGCCCAGGTTCATGACGAGGCTTTCGGTCCGGAAATGGAGGCGAGTTTGGGCCTCCAGGGACAAGAACGCGATGAGATGATCGCGCGTTCGTTCAAGGACTGGCTCGGCCGCCACAGTGAACGCAAGCGCAATCGACTTGCGAATACCGCACGCGCTCTAGTCGAGGGCACAAGCCTGGTGGCGGACATGACATGCTCGACGCCCTTGCGCGCTGCCGCTGAGGCTCGCATCAACTGTCCTGTCTTGGCCCTTTATGGCGAGCACTCAGACGTTCGTACGAGGGGGGCAGCCCTTGCCGGTCGCCTGAAGAACTGTACGCTCGAAATCCTGCCTGGCTGCACTCACTCGCTTCTGTGGGAGCAGACGGAACTCTTGCAGGATCGCATCGTGACTTGGGTGGGCCGGGATCTAGCAGCCCGCAAAGGGACTTAGCCCATGGCGCGAATCCTCTTTGTTGTGCCTCCCATGACCGGGCACATTCAGCCCACCCTAGCGGTGGGTGATGAACTGATTGGGCGCGGACATCGTTGTGCCTGGGTCGGCCACGAGGAGGTCTTGGGCCCCATGCTTCATTCCGGGCTCGGTCAGGACAGGACCCTCTTACCTTTGGGGGAAGCTCCTACCCACGGCTCGTGGGGGGAGGAACTTGCACGCATCAGAGAACAAGCTCAGAGAGTCCGCGGGTTGGCGGGGCTCAAGTTCCTCTGGGAAGATGTGCTGATTCCACTCGCCCATGCCATGTTGCCGGGTGTTCGATCAGCTGCACATGAGTTTGGAGCGGATCTCCTGGTGGTCGACCAACAGGCCTTTGCGGGCGCCTTGATTGCTCGGGAGCGGGGCTGCCCGTGGGCGACCTTGGCAACGACTTCAGCTGACCGTCAGCGATCCCTCCACGATCTCCCACGTGTTCTGGCATGGACCGAGGACCGCCTTGCTGCCTTGCAGAGCGAATTGGGCCTCGAACCGGTGGCTTGCCCCGAGGATTCGCCCCATTGTGTCCTCGTGTTTTCGACACCTGATTTCGTCGGTGATGTGAGCGGGTGCAGTCCTCAGACTCGTTTTGTGGGGCCAGCGTTGAGCTCATGCCGTCCCCCGGTGGATTTCCCCATGCACGGGCTCAAAGACGTACCCCGAATCCTCGTCACCTTGGGTACCCTCAATTCGGAACGCGGTACCCGGCTATTCCGGGCACTCGCTGATGCAGTGGGTGACATGCACTTGCAGGTCATCCTCGCCGCCCCCGACAACTTAGGTCCCTTCCCCGAGAACTTTATCGTGCGCCCCTATCTCCCGTTGTTGGAATTGATGCCGAAGGTAGATGCTGTGCTCTGCCATGGGGGCCACAACACGGTTTGCGAGGCCTTGAGCTTTGCAAAGCCCTTGATCGTTGCGCCGATCAAAGATGACCAACCCGTGGTCGCAGCCCAGGTCGTTGACGCGGGTGTCGGCCTGCGCCTCTCCTTTGGTCGCCCGCGGGCCGCACATATCCGCTCGGGGGTTCAGAGGGTTCTGCATGAGAATTGCTTTGCCCAGGCTGCCCAGCGCATCCAAGCGTCTTTTGTTGCCGCTGGAGGAGCCCCGCGTGCAGCCGATCATTTAGAAGGGCTCCTACGATGATTCCGTGGCTTTGGATTCTCTGTGGTTTACTCGTGTTGGGTGCCCTACGGCTGCGTGGACGCTTCAAACAGTTTCCCATCCTCCCAAACAGCGCACGCGAAGTGGATCCCGACCACGTGTTTCTCCTCGGGGACGGGGTGTTACTGGACGAGCCCACCCGGCGTGCGGCGAGCGCCTATGCGAGTGCAGCGGGGTTGGATCTGTTGGATCTAATCCCTGGGGACTGGCAGGTGAGCCAGTGGATGGGGTGCGGCGAATTGGTCGATCCGGTGGAGTACCGCACCGAGCCACTGCATCTTGGTTGCAGCGCGGGGCATGCCCTGCTCGTGTCACGTACGACCCTAGAGAGGGGTGGCGAGGCACTCATGCCGGTGATCGAGGGCGGGCGCGGCGACATGGCGAGCTTTGTGGAGGCTGCGCTCGAGCTACGGCGCTGTGCCCCCCATTCATCGGGTCTGGCCGTCGCTCCTAATCTTCAGGCGCGGCAGAGTCGCGGCGCAGAACGAGCCGCAGCATTGCGAGCTATTTTGGGGCCGTTCGGGAAGGGGCTATTGCTGGCTCAGGGGAGTGTTTTCTTTTTCCTCGTCCTCGGCCTTCTGTACGGATGGAGTTTCGCTTGGCCATTCCTTGGTTTTTACCATGCTCAGGTGTTGATCGCATTGGGTGGCCTAGAATGTACCCGTCGTCCGCTTTGGCCTTGGGTCTTGTTCCGGCTTCCCCTTGATGTGATCCATTGGGTGGATACGATTATTCAGCCGGCTCCCCGTCGGGGGCAAGCCGAGGTGGCTGATCTGCGGGCCGAGTACACCCGGCTCTTGCAGGCAGATTGGAAGTCGCGATTTGAAGAGCGCCGTGAAGAGTGCCCCTTGTGTGCATCGAGCGAATTGCACCTTTTGCGCGAGCACTCTGATTTTTTCCAACACAAGCCCGGCCAATTCCGCCTAGAGCGATGCCAGTCCTGCAAACTCGTTTTCCAGAACCCGCGCCTGACTCCCGAAGGCCTCGATTTCTATTACAAGGATTTCTATGACGGCTTGGGAGCCGAGAAACTCGAGTTCATTTTTGCTTTTGAACCGAAGGGGTATGCTGCCCGGGCGGAGATCGTCATGGGTCATCTAGGCAAGCGGATCGCTCCTCGCCGCTGGCTCGATGTGGGCGGCGGGCATGGCCATTTTTGCCTTTCAGCTGCAGGAGTATGGCCTCAAACAGAATTCGAGGTTCTTGACCTTGCAAACTCCGTGGTGGACGCTGAACGGCGCGGGTGGGTCAATGCGGGCCACCAGGGCTTTTTCCCCGATTGGGTAGCCGAGCGCAAGGAAGACGCTCCAAGGGACTATGATGTGGTGAGCATGAGCCACTACCTCGAACATACGAGTGACCCGCGCGCAGAACTCGTGGCAGCAGGAGATCTGCTGGAAGAGGGCGGACTGTTGATGATCGAACTACCCGATCCGGATTCCCCTCTCGGGCGTTGGCTGGGTTGGGCATGGCTACCTTGGTTTCAGCCCCAACACCTGCACATGCTGCCCCTGAAGCGTTTGGAGCACGAGTTAGGCTTGGCCGGTTTTGATGTGCTCGTGAGCCAGCGCGCTGAAGCCCATCAACGGGTTGACTTGCATTATGCGATACTGGTCATGCTCAACCGGATCTGCCCAGAGCCCAATCGCCCTTGGCTCACACCCACCCACGGTGCGGCTCGCGTCGGCTATGGAATCTTGTGGCTCACCGCCTTGCCATTCCTGGGGATCGCCAAACTCATCGACCAGTGGGTGATCGGGCCCCTGGCTGGGCGTCTGGGACTGTCGAATACCTATCGGGTCTTAGCGCGCCGGCGATGAATCGGTCCTTGTTCACGACGGCCCTCTTTACGGGGCAGACTTGGGTCCGGGGGGGTGTTCCTTGCGCAGAACTCCTAGATTGCAACGAGGGACGCTGGGTGCATGGTGTCGCACGGGCTTTCATGGGAGTGGGCTCCGCCATTCGAAGTGGGGCCCCCAAGTTAGAGCCCGCCCTCCTGCAGCGACATCGAATGATCGATGCGATGCTTGAGGATTGGCAGGGGAGTCACGTTCTGGAACTCGCCTCGGGTCTTTCTCCCCGGGGGGCCCGCTTCTCTGCGGATGATGAGCTGGATTACACGGAAGTGGACACGGCGGATGCAGTGGCCATCAAGCGCGCGCTGCTCGCGCGCACTGCGCTGGGACAATCCGTGGCACTCCGATCCAATCTTCACTTCTGTTCAGGTGATCTACGTTTCATGGATTTTGAGAGTCTCGTACCCAGCACCGTGCCCCTTTTCTTGATCGCTGAGGGGCTATTCATGTACCTGAACGCGGATGAACAACGCTCCTTGTGGGGCCGACTGTCCGCACTGCTAGCCGGTCGACCAGGGAGTCAGCTGGTTTTCGATCTAGTCCCCACATGCGAACAGCACTCAGGCGGCCAAGCTGGGCATGTGCTGGGTCGGCTTATGAAACGGTCCACGGGCGGGAGGGGCTTTGTGCAAGATCCGCGCGGTCGAGGTGCGATTCTGCAGGAACTTGGCGATTGCGGCCTAGGTCAGGCTCATTGCATCGAGCCCGCCGATGCCCCGGCGCGGTGGCAGGTCCCACACCTCCAAGAACACACTGAGCAGCTACTCTTCGTTGCAACCCTTTAGCGCGGATCCTCCCCGAGTTGCAAATCCAGAACACTCCACACCCAGGGGTGGTTCTTCATGGGTACCCGGTCTAGCCGCGCTGTGACTTGAAATGCGGCTCGTGGAGCAGCGATGAGGTCCACTTCAAAGGTGTTGATGAGGGTGGGGGGCCGGTTCAACAGCGGTTTCACGTACCGCAAAGTAATGCGACGGATTGGCCGATCGAAGGGATTGAAGAGCTGCACTCGAATCAGCTGGTTGTCATAGACATCGGCACGGCCCTCCGTGCTCATGGATGAGAGGTGCTCGGCGGATACGTTTCCCACTGGGGTGAAGGGTTCCTGACAGAAGATGTTCATTTTGGCCCTAGGGATGCCCTGCTTGCTCATGAGAACTGGCACCTCTTGCGAGCATCCCGTCAATGCCAGTATGCCCAGGGTGGCTGTGGCTAGGCGGGCGATTAGAAGGAGCGGGCTCATCGTTCGGACTCCCACTGGGCGAGACGTTTGATCAGATCGGGGTCGCGGGTGAAAACGCGAATCCACTTGTCATCGTAGAGAACCTCAAGCGTGCGGTCCTTCGCGAGATTTGTAATAAGCCGTTCAGCTTGCTCGGCGCTTTGGACATTGGTCTTGACTGCGAGCGGGTCGCTGTGGTCGCGAGGAAGCGTTCCCTCAAGCAGTTTATCGCTGGGGAGAGCAGCTCGGATTTGTGCAATGTAGGCCCGTTCGCCCGGAAGGTTCTTGTGAATGATCACAATGGAGGCCCCCCCAAAATCGTAGGGCGGGGGGCCCAGGGCAGGACGTGTTGAGCTGAGCCGGACCCCTTCATTCCGAAACGTGGGCCTGCGGTTGAGCAGGGTGACGCGCTTGCGGTGCTCCCTTTGATAACTAGCATAGGGTGCGTTTTCTTTGCGACTTGATGAGATTGAAGGCGCCTCGAGAATGGTTACATCCTCATCCAGGTTGGCGAGGAATGTATAAAAGTGCGGCCAGGCGGGGTGTGATTCATGCCCGTAAGCGGGGACGGCGGCGACGGCGGTGGGCCAGATTCCTGTGAATGAATTGTGGCTTCGGAAGAGCCCTTTGTGTGGACCCCAGCTAAGCAATGCGATGAGGACGGATGCGAGCAGTGGGCCCTGCAATTGGGCCGACCGTTGCCGGGAGATGAATGAGCGGGTGCTCCAAGTCGTGAGGCAGCTCAGTCCCATCCCTGTGAGGAACAGCAAGCCAGGTAGGAGCACGATGCAGTAGCGAGCTAGGCTGAACACTTGGTAACCCCAATACACGAAGAAATTAATTGTGAAGATCTGCACGGCGGACATGAGTACGATCATCACGGTCAGGGCTCGCGCCTTGCGCAGGCCGGCGACTAAGCCGACCATCGCTGCCATCCCCACAAGGAATGCGACTGTGGGTGAACTGACTCCCACAAGGATCTCTCCCACATCATTCCACCGGATACTGTAATCACGTGAGGCCGTCCGCTGAGCGAATTGTTGAGCTCCCGAGAGCATCGCACTGGCTTGTGGGGCCCCGGCTCGACCCAGCCCTACCGCTCCCACGATGGAAAGCAAGCAGAGGATCCGGTGCTCACGCCATGCCTGTTTCCAGAAGGGGATGCGTTGGTTACGCAAGTCAGAGATCCACCTGATCAGGATGGCAGATCCGGCAAGGGTGCCTAGGGCCGGGAGTACCACGGGTGTCAGGGTGGCGCTCAGGAGAGTGCTCAGGAGCGCAAGAGCCCACGCGAATCCGTGCCCCTTGATGTGGGCCATCCACATCAAAAGGGTGAGTAGCGACAGGAGAGTGATCAGCATGTACGGCCGTGAGAAGCGACTGTACAGGATGAGGAGGGGTGAAATGGCTGCCAGTCCCGTCGCGGCGAGGGATGTGGCTTGTCCGCCATGTCTGAATGCGAAGCGGGTGATCAAGGGTAGGAATGCCAAGCCTGCGAGGAGCATTGGCAGGCGCATGGTCCACTCATTCAGACACTGGCTCTTGACGAGCAGGTAATTCCATAGGGCGATGGGTATGGAGACATCCGGAAGGCCACGCTCGGCGAGAATCGTACCTAGGTTGCCTTCTACCGCACTGTTCAGTGCATGCAGTTCATCGCCGAGCACGGGTTGTTGGCCGAGCTCCCACAATCGCAGCCATGCGCCCAACAACCATAGTAGGGCGATGCAGGCGGAGAAGGTGCGGGCTGGGAGATTCCCCGGCGCCGCTGGGTCGAGAGAGCTAGTCATGCGAGGCAATCCAAGCCTGGTACGCTTCGGCAGCACCTGGATTGGGAGAGTACACTGCGAGGCGATGGTTGCGAAGAACCGGAGTCAATGTGGGATCCGCATCGAATTCGGCAACGAGCTGCTCAGCTTTCTTCTTGAGCTCGCGTTCAGTCTTGGTGCCCTGGAGTGGATTCTGGCTGACGGCGAGGGTGCTGGCTTGGAGCGTCTTGCGTTCTTCAACAAAATCTAAATGGACCACGATGTAGTCAATGCCTTGCATGCCCACTCCGACATTTTCCTTGAGCGGTCGAATGGCCTGGAATTCAATGCCAGCTTGCTTGTATGCGGCTCGTCGATTGAGGAGCACGACTCTCTGGCCATGCCGTGCCTGATAGGTTGCGTAGTGCTCTAGGCTTGCGGGTGCCGTGGAGATGCTAGGGCATTCAACAATTGTGAGCGCGTGGGATGACTGTCCGAGGAATCGGTAAAAGCGACCCAAGGGGGCCTTGGGGGGCTGGATGGATTGGGGCCAAAAACCTGTGAACGAATCGGTCCCCTGGAAGATGTTGGCTAGCGGTCCAGTACCGACGTAGGCGGTCATGAATCCGATGACCAGGGCTGGGCCTGCAACAGCCAAGATGGCCTTCCGAGGGCCACAGAGGACTCGCATCATGCTTTGGAGCGCCTTTGCTTGGGCGCTCAAGCCTGCTGCAATCATCAAGGCCCCGAGGGGGTACAGGACTAGCAGGTAGCGCATCACGCTGAAGGTTCGTCCACCCCAAGGAACAAAGAGCAGAATGGTCGCCACCTGCACGCAAGCCATGAGAAGGAACATCCATGTGATGTGTCGCCGAACGTTACACAGGATGCCCAAGAGGAGGCTAATCGCCATCCACATCCTCACGTTAGCGCTGCCAGTGCCTGATAGGTAATTCAGGATGAGCGGCCAGTCAAATGGAGTTCCCTTCCATTTTGCGTGCAGATACAGGTTGTGAGCTTCTGGCAACAGACGCACTACTTGGGCAAGCCCCCCACACAGCACTGCCGCCAATAAGCCAAATGCGAGGGTCGACTTGAGATGCCCGCGCCCAAAAACTCTGCGCGGGTCCCATACACCGATTCCGTTCTGGCACGTCACGGCAACCAGCCCGTAGGCGTTGAGGATCCCCAAGGCTGGGCCGCATGAGGGGCTCAAGCTTATGGCTATCACTGAAAACAACACGGCCAGCCACCCCCGGTTCCGCTTACCGTCCAATTGCCGATGCCATAACACGGTCGCCACCAA
Source organism: uncultured Planctomycetaceae bacterium (assembly GCA_964469565.1). GTDB lineage: Bacteria > Planctomycetota > UBA1135 > UBA1135. The sequence goes on along the minus strand of CAYXZD010000010.1, from coordinate 47,287 downwards.
GCTGCAAAACATGATGGGCATGTACGGCCTGGCGAACCGACTGAACATGACGAGAGCAGGGGTGAGGGCGGCGAGCCAGGCCGTGAAGACTCCAGCGAGCGGGCCGATGCGGCGGCGCGCGAAAAGGGCAGCCGCAACTGGAAAGAGTACACCGGGTAAAAAGACCGGCAACCGCAACCCCCATTCGTTCAGCCCTATGCTCTGGATGAGTAGATAGTCCCAGAGGGCCATGGGAATGGAAACGTCGGGTAGGCCGCGCTCTTGCAGGATGCTTCCCAAGGTGCCGGTGGCCGCACTTTTCAGGGCGTGGACCTCGTCCCCGATGATGACTTGCTCCCCGAGTTGCCACGCTCGCAGGTAGCCTCCGGCTATCCAAGCGATGATCATGGCTGGCAGATGCCAGGAGTCGCGTGGCTCGGAGCGGGTGGGGAGGGTGGGGAAGGGCACTACGTAGACCTTACGGAAGTGGAGGAGAGCCTCGAATCGTCAATATGTATCGGCGCAATGCTCAGAAGATCTGCGGAGGGACTCGGGGCCGAACCGTCGAGTGGGTACCCGGGCCCTTCGAATGACATAAGTTCTTGTCTCGGCGCTCTTTAGGTATCGGGAATGTCTGCCTCTCCGTGGGCTGGAGCCCAAGAAAACCCCGGCGGGAGTTACTTTCATTCAAACGTTCGTTTAGTTTGTCAGCCATGACGCTTCGCCGCGCGAACCCATCGACTCGAGCCCGCCTCCTCGCTGAGGGGGAACGGCTCTTCGCTGAGCGCGGCATCGACGGAGCATCGGTGCGAGCCATCACACAAGCGGCCGGGGTAAATCTAGCGGCCATTCACTACCACTTCGAATCGAAAGAGGGACTCCTTCGCGAGGTCTTACGAAGTCGGATTGAACCCATCAACAGTGAACGAATCGCTCGGCTGGGTGAGTTGGAGCAGTCTGATTCTCGATCCGGACCTGAATACCTACGCAGCGTTCTGCATGCGTTCATTGCTCCTGCACTCGAACATCTCGACGGTCAAGGCCGGTGGTTTCTCGGTCTCATGGCACAAATCCACCACTCGTCCCATCCGGTGGCTACTGACTGTCTGCGACAGGCCATGGGTCCCGTGGCCAAGCGCTTTATCAATGCACTTCAGATGGCATTGCCGGACCTTCCTGCCAATCAACTGCACCTGCGTCTGCACTTCATGATCGGCGCCATGTTGCACAACCTCGCCAGCCGCGATTCGGAGAATGGTCTGGCTAGCCTCGCACCCATTCACTTCAGCCGAGAAGATTTGATGCACGAGTTGGTGGAGTTTTGTCATGCGGGATTCTGTCGGCCTGTATGCGCTCGTCGAGGTCACTAGTCTTGGCGCACTCCATCAACATGCGTTCACAGCGGCGTTACCGGCCGGCACTTGGGCTCGCACCCATACTGGCAATCCCACTGATTGTGACCGCTTGTAACAGTATGGACTCAGTCCAGCATCCGGCGGTGGATGTGCTTGAATTCGTCCAACCACCACAGGCATTCAGCGTTGCCAATTCAGGTCAACCCGCCATTGATCAAGAATGGTGGTCTGTGTTTGGGGATGAAGCACTGAACGGTTTCATTGTCGAAGCCCTAGAGAATAGCCCCCAATTAGCGATAGCAGAGACAAGGGTTGCGCTTGCTCAGAGCCAGCGGGCCTTTCAGGCTGGCTTGAAGCACCCGACCCTAGGCGCCGGATTGGACTTGTCTCGCAGGCGTCAGAACTTCATCGGTTTGCCCATCCCAGGATCCAGTGTGGTCTCCAGCTTGAGCGACAGTCACGGGCTCGCCCTGCAGGGGCAATGGGAGCTAGACCTCTGGGGACGGCTCGCTGCTGGGGAACGTGCTGCAGTCTTTGACGTGAGTGTGGGCGAGGCCAACCTTCGGGCGGCGCAACTGGCCCTCTCCGGGGCCATCGTACATGCGTACGTAGGAATGTGCGAAGCTCAGGCTAATGTCGAGCTCTTGAAGGCTGCGCTCACCAATGCACAGGAAAGGCAGAATCAGGTTTCGTTGAACGAGAGGATTGGCCGCCAAGGCGATGTGCAGGCGGTGCTCGCAGCGCAGGCTGAAGTTCAGCGGGCTGCCACAGCACTGCTCGAAGCCAAGCGCGTGCTGACGACGCAGGCCCCCAATTTCACAGCCCTGCTTGGGCGCACTGCAGGTCAGTCAATTCACTTCGAGCCAGAACTGCTGGTGCGGTCCCTGCCTCCTCTGCCCAGTACAGGTGTACCTGCCGAACTCCTTGAACGTCGCCCCGATTTGGCCTCCCTGCTCGCGGGAGTTCACGCAGCAAACGCCCGTGCTGAAGTGGCCCACGCCTCACTCTGGCCTGAGCTGAGCTTAAGTTCCTCGGTTGGCACTGTGAGTGATGGCCTTCGCGACCTGTTGGATGGTGATTTTGGTGTGTGGACTCTGGGCGCAAGCCTCATTGCACCGTTGCTGGATGGTGGGCGGCTTCAAGCTGGTCTCGATGGGGCGTTGGCGGTACGTGACGGAGCAGTGTGGGCTTTTGTGCAGGGGGCCCTCGTGGCCTTTGCAGAGGTCGAGACGGCCTTGATCAATGAGGAGTTGTTGGCTCAGCGCCAGCTGCAGATGAGGAATCTGCTGGAAACTCTAGAGCAGCAATGGGTCATAGCTGAACAACGCCACCGGCTGGGCCGTAGCCCAGCAAGTTCGATCTTTGATGTGCGAGCACAGATTTTCAACTCCCAGAGAGAGGCCCTCCACATCAATCGACTGCTTTACTCCAATCGCGTCAGTCTGTACATGGCGCTCGGTGGGGGCTTCGACTCCAAGGAACTGTCCGCGAAATGAAAAACGCACTTCAAGTTACGCTTATCGTCGTCCTCGTGCTCTTGGCCAAGTTCGGACGGTCGTTCCTTGTCGACCATGCGCCACATTCTGAGCGAGCGCAAACCGATGCCTTCGTCCCGACCGCCGAGGTCGCCGTGGTACGACAGGTTGAACGCACTCTCTACGTGGAATCCCAGGGAACACTGGTAGCCTCCGGACGCCTCGAGCTTCTGCCTGAAGTGGGCGGGCGCGTTCTGCGAGTGAATCCAGCCGTTGTGCGAGGGGCATGGCTCGCGAAGGGAACTGAGATTCTGGGAATCGACCCACAGGATTACGAGCTTGCACTGGAAAAGGCGGAGGCCGAGGTGGCTGCTCGAGAGGCAAGCCTGAATCTTGAACAGGCCTTGGCCGCTGCAGCCATTGCCGACTGGAAAGAACTTCACGAGGGTGAGCCTCCCGTGTTGGTCACACGTGCACCGCAATTGGCAGCTGCAGAGGCCGCTTTGACACAGGCTGGCATAGGTGTTCGCCAGGCGCGGCTGGCCTTAGGTCGCACAGTCGTGGTCATGCCCTTTGATGGGCGTGTCCTCCACAGATGGGTCGAGCCCCAGCAGGCCATCGACCCGCGCACACCAGTGGCCAGCCTTGAAAGGGCCGAGCCGCTCGAAGTTCACTTGCCCTTGGGCCTCGGGGAGTTGTCCCACTTGGACCTAGAGCCCTCGGGAAGCGGGGCACGGGACCTTGAAATCGAGTTACAGGCATCCGTGGGTGGCCGCACGCAGACTTGGAGTGCGCGCGGCCAGCGCACGGCCCCTGAGTTGGATGCAGCCAATCCCGTACTCACTCTGATCGCCACCCTGGAGGGGCCGGTCGCGGGGACTGATAGCTTGAACACCCATGCACTACTACCCGGCTTGTTCGTCCGGGCCCGTATTCAGGGACGACAAGGAGTGAAGGTGACTCCGATTCCGAGGACTGCTCTTCGGGATGGAGACTCGGTGCTTGTGGTTGATGAGCAAGATCGCCTACAGCGCCGTGTTGTGCAGGTGCTCATGTTGACCGATTCAGAGGCTCTTCTGGGGGAACCCATTGGGGGCCCGGGGACGCGCTTGGTAACCCGGTCTCCTGCCGTTGTTGTGGAAGGTATGCGAGTACGGGTGGTGAGTGGGGACCCTGCGACCTCCATCGGGAGCACTTCAGCAGAAACCTCTGACGGGGCGACTCAAAGATGAAGGGCGTCATCACTTGGTTTGCGGGACACCCAGTGGCCGCCAATCTCTTGGTGGTGGCGGTGGTATCTCTTGGGCTGCGGGAACTCCCCACCTTGCAACAAGAGGTCGTGCCAACCGTGCTCACCGATTCCGTACAAATCACCGTCCCCTACCCCGGGGCGGCGCCCGAAGAGGTTGAGCAATCGATTTGCGCTCGTATCGAGGAGAGCGTACAAGGCCTTTCCGGTGTGGAGGAGGTGACCTCAAGCGCGACTGAAAGCTTGGCGACCGTGACCGTTGACCTGCTCTTCGGAACAGACCGAAACACCCTACTGGCAGACATCCAATCTGCCGTGGACCGTATCGATTCGTTTCCAGAAGAGGCCGAGCGTCCCACCGTCAGTCTTGTTGATCTCAACTCGAGCGCGATGAAGGTCGTCATTTGGGGGCCGACGGATGGGCTCACTCTCAGGGCGCTTGCATTGCGATTGCAGGCAGGCCTCGTGAGTCTCCCGGAGATTTCACTTGTGCGACTGGTCAACGCTGCCCCGCTCGAGATTTCAATCGAGGTCGCAGAAGCCGACTTACGGCGATTCTCACTCAGTTTTGATGAGGTCGCAGAAGCTGTGCGTCGGTCCTCAGTAGACCTACCAGGTGGGAGCATCAAGACCCAGGGAGGGGAGATCCTTCTGAGGAGTGAAGGTCGTGCACTCAGGGGGGCAGCATTCTCAGATTTGCCCCTGCGCACACGCCCGGACGGAACCCATGTATTGCTGGGGGACGTTGCGACGATTCGCGATGGTCTTGCGGAGACTGATCAAGCAATGCGTTTCAACGGAAATCCAGCGGCGGCGGTGGACATTTTTCGGGTGGGAGATCAGCAAGCCCTCGTGATCGGGCCAGCTGCACGCCGGTATCTGGATGGTTTTTCGCAGAGCCTCCCAGAAGGCCTCGAGGTTGCCATCACGGCCGACGAAACGGTCATGCTCGAGGATCGACTGAACCTGATGCTGGACAATGGTCTGCAGGGACTCGCCCTGGTGCTGATCACCCTCGCGTTGTTCCTGCGCCTGCGCCTTGCCATGTGGGTCACCATAGGGATTCCCATTTCCTTCCTCGGTGGAATCTGGTTGATGCCAGCCATGGACGTCTCCGTCAACATGATTTCGCTGTTCGCGTTCATCATCGTGCTAGGAATCGTCGTCGATGATGCAATTGTTGTTGCTGAGAACATTCATCACCATCGGCACAATGGGGAAGGCCGCAAGAGCGGGTTGACCGCAGCGATCCTGGGAACTCATCAAGTGTCCAAGCCAGTCATCTTTGCGGTCTTGACCACCATGGTGGCGTTCACCCCGATGCTGTTCATGCCTGGAAACATGGGCCAATTTTCACGCAACATCCCATTAGTTGTGATTGCAGTTCTCGTTTTCTCGCTCGTGGAGTCACTGCTTGTACTCCCCGCTCACCTCAAACACCTTCCCTCACAAGAGCAGCGTGCATCGAGAGGAATCTTGGAGTGGATTCAATCGCGTACCGTCTCTGGGCTAGACCGTTTCATCCTTCAAGCCTATACCCCTGCACTCCGCGCGTTGATGCGGTATCGCTATGCCACGCTCACGGGCGGCGTTGGATTGCTGGTGGTGAGCGTGACGCTGATCAGCCATGGCTGGCTGAAGTTCAATTTCTTTCCGCAGATCGAGGCCGACAATGTAGCCGTCGAGTTGACCATGCCCCTGGGAACGCCCAAGGCGCACACGCTCGAGGCATTGAGGGGATTCGAGCAGGCTGCGCAGGAACTCGCAGCAGAGTTGGAGAACCAAGAGGGCGGCCCCGTGGTGGAGTCGATCATGACTTCCCTTGGGGGTCAGCCCTATCGCGAAAAACAGTCAAAGGCGGCCGCTGGGGTGGGAACCCGCTATTCCGGAGGACACTTGGGGGAGGTGAATGTTGCGCTAGTCCCTGCGGAGGAGAGGGGAGTATCCAGCAGACAATTCGCTGATCTGTGGGACGCGCGAACTCAATCCGTTCCAGGTGCGGAATCGCTCGTTTTTTCGTCTCAATTGATGGGTGGCGACGGTGACATCCATATTCGTCTCTCAGGGCAGGACAGTGCGGAACTGAGTGCTCTGGGTGCCGAATTGCAGGCCCGCATGGGGGAACTCGTAGGTGTGAGCGCCGTGCGTGACAACTTTGTTCCGGGAAAACGGGAGCTCTCACTCTCCCTCAAGCCTGCTGGCTTGGCTGCGGGACTGACCCATCTAGATCTGGCCCGGCAAGTTCGTCAGGCCTTCTATGGGGTTGAGGTTCAGAGTATCCAACGCGGGCGCGATGAGCTGAAAGTGTACGTGCGGTACAGCGCTCAGGAACGCATGCGGATGGCCACCCTCGGACAGATGCGCATCCAAACTCAAGGGGGGCTGGCATTGCCTTTTTCAGAGGTGGCTCGAGTGCAACATGGGGTCGGCTATGCAGCCATTCACCGAGCTGGGCGAGCACGCTTCATCGACATTGTCGCTGACATTGACTCGGGGGTGACGACTCCTGGAATCGTCGAAACCTCACTGCGCTCAACAGTCCTACCCGATCTTCTCGAGGATCACCCCCAGGTGACAAGTTCCTTTGAAGGACCCCAGAAAGAGCAGAGGCAGTTCATGGGCGCGATGCGCACTAACGCCATCTCCGCGCTCCTCGCCATGTTCGTGCTCTTGGCGATTCCCCTACGTTCCTACCTGCGGCCCTTCGTGATCATGTTGGCGATCCCGTTCGGCCTCATCGGCGCTCTGTGGGGCCACATGCTCATGGGGTTTGATTTCTCTATGTTCTCTGTGATTGGCATCATGGCCTTGACGGGGATTGTGGTGAATGACTCCCTCGTCTTGGTGGATTACATCGAAGGTCTGCGGAGCAGCGACGGAATCGGCGCAGCTGAGGCAGTCCTGCGTGGGGGGCAGCGGCGCTTTCGGGCAATCTTCCTCACCACCCTGACGACCTTTGCTGGATTGACCCCGTTGCTGCTCGAACAGAGCGTCCAAGCACGGTTCATGATTCCGATGGCCGTTAGCCTCGCCTTCGGGGTGGTTTTTGCCACCGTGATCACTCTGCTTCTAATCCCCGCGTTCTATCTTATCCTTGAGGATCTCAAAGAACTTGCAGGCCGATGGATGCATCGTCTCACCCAGCGCCGCCCATCCATGAGTGAGGGCGCAGGGTCCTGCGGCTAGCACAGCACCCCACGCCCTGCAGGATCTCTCTCAGGGGTCCTAGAACGAAAACGCTAGGCCCACCGTCAGGTTACGACCGGGACGATTGAGGCCTGAGCCGTGGACTCTGTAATCCTCGTCAGTAATGTTTTCCAAGCCGACGTGCAGGGTCGTTGCCGCCTTGACCTGCCACCCCATGCGCATGTCGAGGGTCGTGTACGCGGGTGTCCCTCCGTCGGGGATCCGTGAACCGTCCCCCGCATCCCTGGTAGAGAGGCGGTCGGCCTTGTCGGCGTGGACTGCGATGGCTTCGGCCCAGAGATTGCGTGATGGATCATTCCAGCGCAGACCTAATTGAGCCGTGAAAGGCATCAAACGGTCGAGGTATTCATCCTCGAGTACAGGCGCCGAAGTGGGGAAGGTACTTTTTTTACCGTGCATGTAGGTTGCATTGGCAAAGGCCGTCCAACTCGGGTCAATCTGGTAGGCCAGACCCACTTCGATTCCCTCGACACTTCCGTCCCCGACATTGTCTTTCGTAACTTCCGTCTCACCGGAACCATTAGTGTTTCCGGTGGGGAAACGCAGAATCTGGTCACGAATCAGTGTGTGAAACAAGGCGACTTGGGAGGACCATGCATCGCTTTCATTCTTGATGCCCAGTTCGAAGCTCGTGTAATACTCTGGGTCGAGATCGGGTGCGGGGATTTCGAACTCATTGCTGCGCGCACTGTCAAAGCGGGTTAGGTCAGACAGGTTGGGGGCCCGGAATCCTTGTGAGATACCTCCAAACAGGTTTGTGGTGTTGGGGGTGAGCTCGTACAAGAAACGAGCGCTGCCCACGAGGGCGTTCCAGCTGTCATCGATCGCGATTTTTGTGCTTGTGACGGGGTCGCGCACGCTGTTGGCATCGGCCGCCGCATAGTTCCAGCGGGCGCCTACGACCATGTCGAGCTTTGGGCTCACTTCGATGCTGTCTTGGACAAACACGCCCATCGTTTCGTAGGTCGCATCGTCTGCCACAGGACCTTGAATGTCATCGGCGGCGCTATTGCCAGAGGCCTTACGCTTGAACGAGTCTACGCTGTCCCGGTAGTACTCGGCTCCCCAGGTCCATCGACCTGACTCTGTGTCCTTGTGCAAGTGCGTGAAGAGGCCGAGAGTGCCCACGTCAATCCCTTGCCACTCTTGGGCACCACTTGATTTGATGCGATCGCGCTCCTCGGTCTGGTTGTGCCAGGACAGGCTTGTCGTGATTTCGTCTGCAAATCCGTCAAGGCCCACCTGGTTCATCTGAAAATAGGTGAGCTCGCGGCGCTGGTCGAGATCTCGTTGAAGATCTGAGCCTGATGACAACCCATTCCAGTCGATGCCATCGACAGTCTTGTGAGTACGGGGTACATCTTCCTGGTCGACGACCTGGTGGGCGAGCACGATGCGCGTATCCCCATCGACGAAATGCTCGAGTTTGAAATCACCGCCCAGCTCGTCATAACCCGTACCTGGCTGAGTGCCCACTTCGGAGCCCCCGTGGACATCACCAAAGGACTTGGAGGTCAGGCCGATCAGCACTCCGCCGTCTTGGCCATAGGTCGCCGACAGGTCAAGCCGAGCTTGATCGTAGTTAGCGGCATCCGCCCAGCGGTAACGCAATTCACCGGCGACGTTGCCTGTCGCCCCGTGGCCGAATGGGTTGCGGGTGATGGCGTTGACCGTACCCCCGATGGCATCGGATCCGTACAGGACAGAGCTGGGGCCCTTGACCACCTCAAGGGATTCAATGGAGAAGGGATCGATCGTGTTCCAGTATTGGTTGGGTCCCGGGCGGAAGACTGAGTTATTGAGGCGGATTCCGTCCACCAGCATTAGGTTTCGAAAGCTCGTAAAGCCACGAATGTAGGGTGACCCGTGTCCTAGAGCCGTCTCTTGGACCAGGACGCCGGGAATATTGCGCAGAGCCTGGGGCAGGGTGCGGAAACCCTGCTGATCAAAATCCTCGCGGGAGACGGTGTGTGTGGTGTAAGGCGTCTCTAGGGGGTCTGTAGCCGTCAGGGTGGGGGTGACAACGGTGGTGCCGAGGTCAGCTGTGGGTGGGTCCGTGTCTTGGGGGGCGGGATCTTGGGGGCAGGCCGTCAGAAGGGTGCTGAGAATGGACGCAGTGAGGGTGAGCGGCATTAGCTGAAGGGGGAGCTCGAGGACTGGGTGAAGGACAAAGTGGGCAGCAACAACACCGAATTGGGGTGAGGCACCTTGGGAGGGCTCGAACGGGCTTCATGGGGCACCGGTTCATTCCCTCTCACAAAAATAAAACAGAGCACATTCCCGCAACTCCTCGCGGATTCACCTTGGCTACACTGAGCGGCAATCCAATCTCAAGTTCGGGGGGTGGTGGGTTCCACTCCGACGCCAGTTCCCAGGGCTCTGGGTTGCTCATCGCCTTTGGCGGCAGGGTTGACCATCGGGGCCGGCGCCGAATCCGCTCCGACTAGGCTTCACTGAACCACGCATATCTATGATCCACCGCAGATTCCTTGTGTTGACCCTATTGGGTGTCCTCTCTCTCGGTTCTTGTAAGAAGCCAGAGGAGGATCCGGTTGAGTACTACAGCCTCAAGACCGTGCCACACCCAGTGGCACCCGGTTCACAGATGGTGACTTCAGGCAAGTGGCTTGTGTATTTGGCTTCCGAGGCAAATCTCACCGCCACCGGTCAGGACTTGAATGGGGATGGGGACGTGATCGATGCCGTGGCCGTGCGGGTGGACACCTACTCCGACAAGCGCACGCTCCTCGATACCGCCGTTCAGTCGATGGTCATGGTCAAGGGGACCCTATTCTTGGTGGTTCTCGAGTCATCGGATGGCAGGGACTGGAACGCCGATGGCGATCAGGCTGATCGGGTTCTGACCTATGCGATTCCCTCGGCCTCGGAGCCCGTGTATCTCGCTGATTTGGATGTCAGTTCCGCGACGGTATTGGTGGGTGTGCAGGACAGCGCATTTTTTGTGGGTGCCGATGCACCTAGCGTGACTGGACAGACCAATCTGTTTGCTTCCCATGTGGCCTCCAGCGGTGCCGTCCCCGATGCACCCACATTCCTGGCCACAAGTGTTGTGGCGGACGGCGACGGTGTTTCGGTGGGAATCGTGGGGGAGTCGGCTGGCGTCCTCTTCCTTGCGATGGACGAGACCCTTGATGGTGATTTGAATGGTGACTTGGATGGCGCCGATAGTTCCGTCCTCGCTCTGCTGGACGCATCCCAGGGGGGAACCAATATCGTGGGGACGGGCCTGGCCTTGGGGGTGAACCCTCCCTTCGCGGCAGGGGCATCCGGCAGCGACACGATCGTGGCCTTCGCAGTCAACGAATCTGCCCAGGGAGTCAACCTCAACAACCCAGCTCTGTTCAGCCTCTCGTGGCCACCCCCTGCATGCACTGCCCTCGGGGATGTGGATACCGATGATGATGTCCTCCACTGGCTTCTGATGACCGACTATCTCGCCGGGGGGGCGATACGGAATACGGGACTCGTGGCCACCCCTGGAGAAAGACTGTATGTGCACTCCAAGGGCTATGTGGCCTGCGCTTCCCTTGAGGCGGATGAGGGCCTGGGGGCGGGCTGTGACCTCAATGGTGATGGAGACACGTCTGACCGCATCTTTCGTTGGGTCACTGCGAGCAACCCGGCGGCCCCCGCACTCCCTGTGACCGATCCGTCCTATCTGATGGCACTTGTGACGACGGTTCCGGGAGCCAACGGAGACTCTACCGGGGGCGTGTTGCCTCTGGGCGGCTTGTGGACTCTGCTTGTGGACGAGGCCGCGGATGGGCGGGATCATGATGGGGATCCAGGAACGGACAACAATCTTCTGGCAGCCAAGGATCCTAGCCTCGTCGGCCAAACTTGGAATTTTGACCACGGTTCAGGAGTCCCCATCGGCGCGACCTGGATGGCGGCGGATTCGGGTAGTACCGCACGTGTGCTTGTGGCCATCGAGGAGTCGGTCTTGGGAGTCGATCAAAACGGCGATGGTGACCTACTCGACAGCCTGCCGACCTTCCCCAAAGTCCTCTCGGGCTCAGCCTTGAGTTTCCCGGGACTGGCGATGGGGGTTGCCAGTGACAATGCGGGCATAGTGATGGCCGGCGGGGTGGGCTACTTTCGGCTCTCGGAGGCCGAGGAAGGCGGCACCGACTTCAATGGTGACGGTGATTCGAATGACTTCATCCTGACTCGGGTGGGAGTGACGAACTCAGAGCCCCTCGTCCGTATGGCTACCCTCAATAGCCTGGACGCCTCCGCTGTGCAATTCGATCATCTGGCTGCCCCCAAATTTGGCGTCATGATCTTTCAAGAGACCATGCAGGGGGCGGGAGGAAAAGACATCAACTCTGATGGGGACGCAACCGACTACGTGCCCCGTTACTTCCGCATCGATAACTGAGCACCCGCTCTGACCTGACCTGGATTCTGGCCAGCTACTACCCGTGGGGCACTACCAGTGGGGCGTCTGACTGCGGTGGCCCTGGGGGGGAGACTCCATGCCAGCGAGAAAACTCTGGGCGAGTGCCTGTCCAGCTTCATCACGAGCCTCGCCCGACGCATAGCGGCGCACCATTTGCCTGCGAATCTTGGCTGCTTCTTTCAGGGCTGCTTTTCCTGTGGTGTCTAGGTGAGAGAGCTTGGCCAGTCCCCGAGGGCGCAAGGCTAGTTGAATGCGCTGCACTGAAGCGCGTTGAAATGTACGCAGAAACCCTCGCTGAAGCCCTACTCTTCCAACGGGGTGCAACTTCTCCATGCCCCGTCGCCAGGACCTGCGGCGGGCCACCAAGAGCACATGATCGAAGATGATGCGGTTCGCTCCTACGGTGAGGGCTTTGCGCGGAACCGAGGCGTTGATCATGTGGTCGAGTTGATCGAGGCGCGCTAGGCCCTGCATGCGCTCTAGGGCATCCCAGCGATGGTCTGCGACGAAACGGTCGGCCATCATCTCCCAGTAGAGATGGCCCAATCCCCGGCCACGGGCAAAACGAACGAGGTGGAACGGAACAAAGTGATTGTGGGCGATGGTGTCGGCGGCGAGGTGAGAGAGATAGCCGAGGATAAAGGCCTGTTCCTCCTCTGAGCCGGTGGAGTGCTCGCCCATGGCCTCGATCATGGTCCAGCGGTGGCAGTGGTTTTGGTGTCCGCCATAGGCTTTGACAGTGATGAGGTCCGCGGCCAGATTCCCGTAGCGGTAGGCATCGGCGTGCTCGCCGAGGAGGCGGGCGACACCCCTCGGCAGGAGCTCCCTGCGGCGTCGCAGGACCCGCTCGGCAAACTCCAGGTGGTGACCGGGACCCCAATGGCTCGCTGCTGCAGTACCGAGCCCGATCGCGAAAACGATAAGTTGGAGGACGAGGTCCATAGGGTGATACTGTAGCGTGCCCCTGCCCTGACTTGACCCCCCCTTGCGTGGGTCTCGATCCCTTGTTTGGCACATGGCCATGGCCCAGTCTCCCTTATCCCTCCAACCTGAGCGCAGCCCGCAGGCCTCTTACGTGCTTCTCGGCGGCCTGTGTCTCTTGGCCGTGGGCCATGCCCTCAGCTTTTCTGATGCCGGCCCCATCGATGACGACTTCATCTGCATGCGCTACGGGCGCTCTTTCCTTTCGGGGGATGGGCTTGTCTTCAATCCGGGCCAAGTGGTCGAGGGATTCACGGCACCCTTGTGGGTGATGATTCTGGCCGTTGGGATGGCGGTGGGGCTAGATCCCGTTCATGTCTCGGTCATCGTGTCCGCCCTGGCCTGCGGGCTGATCGTGGCGTCTGTGGGTGTGGCTTGGCAGACGCTCCGCCCTCGCAGCGCTTGGCCGGTTCCCGCGATTCTGGTCGCGACATCTCCGGCGCTGGCATTCCACGGCGCGGCAGGTCTGGGAACCACACTCTTGGCAGGTCTGCTGGCCCTGTGGTTTGCCTTAGGTCTACGGGCCGAGGCCCGGGGGCAGGTCCCCACCGCATCTGCCCTTGTTTTAGCGTTGGCTTGTCTTCTGCGGCAGGAGGCTGCTCTTTTTGCATTGCCCTTTGCCTTGGGGCCTGGCCGTTCACGCCCCGATCGTGATCGCTGGGCACCGGGCTGGATTCCCCTGGCGGCCCTAGCGCTCTGGACGAGCCTGCGTGTGGCCTACTATGGACGGTTTCTGCCCATGACTTACGGCGTCAAGAAACTTCCCGTGGGAGAGGATCTGCGTCGGGGCGTCGAATACTTCGGAGTCTCGACGATCGTGTGCGGTATGGGGGTATTCCTCTTGGGGAGCTTCCTCATCCTGTGCAAGAAAAGGTGTTCGGATGAGCCACTGCGTGGGTCCAACGGCATGCTCAGGAGCGCACTTGTCGGGCTTGTTCTGCACACACTCTATGTGATCTGGGTGGGGGGGGACTATGTGGCCTTAGCACGCTTCTTCGTGCCTAGTTTGCCGCTGGCCATGGTGCTTGCATGCCTGGGAGTGAGCCTGGCTTCGACGAGGATGGGGGGCGCTCGCCGATTCGTACTCTGGCTCCTGACTTGTCTGGCCGTGGCCTTCCCCCAAGCCCTGCAGTTTCGCCTGCCCTTCGCAAGCCTTCTCGATGATCACTGCAGGCCCTACCTTGGGCTCCTGCACCGCTTTGATGAGCAGCGCTGGGAAGCCCTTGGTCGCCACTTCAGGGAGGTCGCTCCCCCTGATTGTCGTGTGGCGCTTTCTCCGATCGGTGCGTTTGGTTGGTACTCCGAGTTGGAGATCGTCGACATTCTAGGCCTGACCCACTCTGCGGCGGCTTCCCGCCGACCAGACTTGCGAGTCGAGTTGAAGGGCCACCATCGGAGCGACGGTGCTTGGGTGCTCGGGCAGGAGCCGGATTACATCATCCTTGGCAACGGTGTCCGTGACCATGAAGGCCGCCTCGTCGTGAATCCGTGGGAGGCAAGCATTGTTCAACATCCTGATTTTAGGGAGCGCTATCTCCACGAGTATTTGCCCATTCCGGGAGGAGCGGATCTCGACTTGTTTCGGCGTAAGGGGAGCGTTGCTTTGCCAGGGGCTCGCTCGGCTCGTTAGGGTAGACCCCCATGTTGATGGCTTCCGCTCCCAGTCCACGTCCCCTTGTATGGACTGCCATGGGCATCCTGGGACTCTCGGGTTGCTTGCCCCCACCCCGCGACCAAGGAACCCGGCCCCAAGGTCCCAACCTGCTCGTGCTCTGCCTTGATGGAGTGCGTGCTGACCACCTGGGTTCTTACGGATACCCGCGAAGGGCGACACCCCACATGGATGGCCTTGCAGAAGGTGGGTTGCGATTTGACGATATCATCACGCCTTCTCCTTGGAGTCGTCCCGCCTTTGCAGCTCTGATGACAGGCCGCTATCCGAGCCACTTGAATCTGGCTGGGGAAGCCCAAGCCATGGACGCCGGCGCTGTCACCCTCGCCCGCCTCTTGAGGGAGAGGGGCTATAACACCGGGGCGGTCTTGAGTCACCCCTTTCTCAACGCAGCGAGCGGCGTGGGCGAAGGGTTCGCTGACTACACATTCACGGTGGAGCGGGACGGCTGGCCGAAGGGCTTGAGCTCGGGTCGGGTGGTGGACCAGGCATTGGAATGGTTGGATGACCAGGCAAGTGGGGCATTCTTCCTAATGGCCCATTTTGCCGATTGCCTGCACGATTGGGCCCCAGTCGAGGGGCTGGAATTCGGAGATCCTCAATATGAGGGCCCCCTTGCGGGTGGCTTACGACTGGGAGACCTGATGGCGGGCCGACGCGTCTGGGATGATGCGGACTTGGCTGAATTATGCGCTCACTACGACAGTGAGCTCGCGTATCTCGATGATCAGCTGGGTCGCCTGCTCGAGGGAATGAACCAGCGTGGCCTACTGCAAGACTCCTTGATTCTCCTTACATCAACGCACGGTATGGAATTGTTCGATCACGGGGGTGTGGGCTCTGCACAGTCCCTTTACGACGAACTGATTCATGTGCCTCTCATCCTTTGGGGGCCCGGGGTGGCCCCCGGCTTGAATGAGGTCAGCGGGAGTTTGATTGATGTCGTGCCGACACTGTGTGAAGCCTTGGACATAGACACTCCTGAAGATCTCGATGGCCAAGCCCTGCAGGGATTAGATGTGATGGGTAATCGTGTTCTCTTTTGTGAGACAGATCGAATCCGCCGACGCCGAGCTGCTATTGGATCGCGCTACAAGTTGGTGGTCGACTTGGAGAGCAACCAGCGCCAGCTGTTCGACTTGTTAGACGATCCGGCTGAAACCCACGATCTCTCTGGGGATCCCGCCGCACTGGGGCACTTAGCCGTTCTGGAAGATGCCCTCGGGAGGTTTATGGGCCAATGAAAGACGGGCTCACATTTCTACTGGCTTGCTTCGCTCTCGTAGCCTTGTCGGGTTGTTCTCACAAGGGATCTCAGGCGCGGCCCAACGTGTTGCTGATCCTCACTGACGACCAACGCTATGACAGTCTCTCTGCCACCGGAAACCCCCATATCCAAACGCCGGCCCTTGACAGTCTCGCTGAGAGCGGAGTCTTGTTTGAGCGCGCCTATGTAACCACCTCGCGTTGTTGTCCTGGTCGGGCCGCTCTGCTGACAGGGCAGCCGGCCACGGTGCACGGAATCTGGAACAACCACCCCCCAGCCCATCCGCTCGATCCCCATCAGACTCTAGCCGACCATCTCGGGCAAGCCGGCTATCGGACGGCTTGGATTGGGAAGTGGCACCTGTCCAATCCTGGAGCCCAACCGGTCCGAGGATTTGATCGCTGGGTGAGCTATGAGGGGCCGGGGTCCCACTTCGATCAGCCCTTCAATGTGGATGGTGAGCGCGTTCCTAGCGAGGGCTTTCAAGCAGATCGTCTGACTGATTATGCCCTCGATTTCTTGGGGGAGAAAAACCAGCGCCCCTTCTTCATGGCTGTGGCATTCAAGAATCCTCATGTACCCATGACTCCAGCTCCAAGGCACGCTGGCCTGCTTGCGGACGTCGCTTTCCCCTTGCCGGAGAGCGCCCACGATGATCCCTTCTCCCTGCCCGTTTTTTATCGAGTCCTACGCAGCACCGCAGGCCGGCATGCCATGCCTGATCCGGATCAATACGCTCGCGATGTGCGTGCCTATTGGGAACTCATGTTGTCAGTGGACGACAATGTGCAACGTCTGCTGGATGCTCTGCACGCAAGTGGGGAGCTGGATGAGACGATGATCATTCTCACGACAGACAACGGCCAGCTCCTCGGGGAACATGGCCTCCAGCAAAAGGGTCTCTCGTACGAGCCTTCCATTCAGGTGCCTTTGATTATGCGGTTTCCCAAGCACCTCCCTGAGGGGGCTCGGCGCAGGCAATTGGTCATCACGGAGGATATTCTCCCCACGGTTCTCGAGTCCTGCGGGCTAGAAATCCCGAAGGGGATGCACGGCCAGAGCCTACTGAGCATTTGCCAAGACCCCGCGGCTCCTTGGCGGGAGCGTTTCTTGTATCTAGCTCCCGGATTTGGGGGCGAGCTCGGAATGGTGGAACGTGCCGTCGTCGAAGAACGGTTCAAGTACGTGTTTTTCCAATCACCCGGAGGCACCAATGAAGCCCTCTTTGACCGACAGGCCGATCCCATGGAGCGGATCAACCTGGCGGGTAAAGCTGAGTATGCTCCGCAGGTAGTGCGCCTGTCAGCCTGGATGCAGGCGGAGCGATTGCGCTTGGGCGATCAGTAGAGCCCTAGGGGCGACTGGGGGCCGCGGCGACCGTAGAGACCTCTCCGACAAGGTCGGCCGAGATTCGTTTTGCCCGCCTACTTGACGTATCCGATGGCCTTGAGGCGGTCGAGGAGGTCCTGATCAATATCCACTTGGGTACGCATGGATTGGGGATTGGAACCCCGATCCCTGTGTTCGTCGAGGATGGCAATGAGTTGCAATGCGAGTTCGACATTCTCACTCGACACTTCATTCAATTCCTTGGGGTCGTTCTTCAGGTCATAGAGCAACACGCCCAGATCCGATTGGATGAGTTTCCAATCTTCGAGAATGACTCCCCAAAGGTCTTCGCCATCTTCGAATCGGTGCAGGATGAGGGGGCGTTCAATCAATGCCGCGCTCTCCTGGGTCAAACCCGAACGCTTGTCGTCGCTACGGCAGAAGCTGGCTAAGGACCGGCCATCCATGTCACCAGGAGAACTCACCCCAATGAGGTCAAAAATGGTGGGTACAACGTCAATGAGCGAGACATTCTCTGCAACGCGCCCGGGGTGGACCCGCAAACCGGGGGCCCTGATGAGAAACGGAATCTGATTGAGTTCCACATGGAGTGTGAACTCGTGGTAGTACTGGCCGTGGTCTTTGAACTCCTCGCCATGATCAGCCACGACGACGATCAACGTATCATCACCCCATTCCATCGACTGGTGGATACGTGCGAGGAAACTGTCTAGGTATCCCAGTTCACTCTTGTATAACTCCAGCTTTTCTTGGGTTTCGTCGCGGTTTGCGCCTTTCTTGTAGAAACGGGGACGAAGTTCGTAGGGCTTGTGCACGTCATTGAAATGCAAGTACACGAAACTTGGTTTGTCGCTCGCATCAATGCGTTGGCGCATATCCATGAGGCGATCGCGCAGGAACTTCGCGGGCTGCAGGTCATGGCGCTCAAACTCGTCAAAACCACGGTCAAAGGCCATCTCCGGTCCGATGTTCACGTTTGAAGCGAGAGCGTAGGTGTCGTAGCCGGCTTGCTTGAATCGTTCTGCAAGGGTGGGCGTGTCAGAGGAAATGGAGAGTAGTTCCATCTCCCCCAAAACTCCTTCGTCCACAGCCTCCCCCTCTCGAAACTGGGCCAGAAACCCACGCGTGACCCCGTGGCGGTCGGGGTACATTCCTGTGAGCATGGACGCTGTGGAGGGTGCCGTCCACGTGGACGTCGAGAATGCATTCTCGAAGACGGTGCCTTGGGCTGCGAGTTGGGCCAGATAGGGAGCACGTTCCTCATCGGCCCCATAAAACGAAAGCACATCTGCCCGCAAGGTGTCGAGCAGAATGACGACGACATTGGGGGGCTTGGCCCCTCTTGTGCCTGTGGGTTGCGAAGCCGTGTTGGATCCACAGCTGTTCAGGACGAAGAGGGCACAAAGCAATGCTGCCTTAGATGGACGCATAGTTCTCATGATTGGGTGGCGAATCCTAGCAGGCTAACCGTCTGAATGCAGGCCAACAGGACTTCAGATTCACTTGACCGACTGCACCTGGACGCCCTTGCGATCCCGCTTGATTCGCTCCTGGAGTTTTCCGCTTCGAGAACTCTGAATCCCTCGGTTCATTTCCATGACATTGGAGAAGTACGCGGAGCGCTCCATTTGCTGACCATAGACATCCGCCTGTCCTGCCTGAGCCGCAGCTGGAGGTTGGGGAGTCTGGGCCAGAGTTTGGGTCCCGCGGTGGAAGGCGTAATGGGCTTCCCCGTGTCGGGCGATCACGGTGGCCGCTCCACGCACGCCATCGGCAACGAAAATGCCCCGGGGGTCGGTACTGCCTGATGTGAATGACGGGTTGGCCGAGCCGATCACGCGCACGTCAACGTCCTTGAGATAGCGCTGGCTGGCACCGCTCAATGCTTGGACGCGCATGCGCCCGGATTGCAGATCGGCCGTGACATCGAGTTCGAGTTGAGTGACGAGAACGAGACCTGAGGTGTGCAGGCTACCCGTACGGCAAATGACGAGGTAGGCACCCGGCTCTTTGAGCTGCAGCTCGGCTGAGGTTTCTTCAGCACGAAGACTGTCTCCACCCTCGAGCATGACGCTCTTTCGCAGCGTAGGGGAGATGCCGGCGAGATTGATTGACGTTACGTTCGTGAGATTCTTCTCTCGCAAGTAAAGCGTCATCAGGTCAACTTCGTAAACGAGGACCTCAACCTCTTCGAGGTTCTTGTGAACCAGAGTGAGCTGAACCGGTTCACCAGGCTGGGTCGTCGTGATTTCATCAAAGGAGAGCTCACGCTTCTCAAACCCGGCTAGTGCTTCAGCAGCATCCGAGAAAACCCCCTGGACCTGTGCATAGTATTCACTCGCGAGCTTCGGATCTCGCCGTGCGTGGTAGACCTGCGCTAGGATGTAGAGGGCTAGGTCCCTGTTTTCGGAGTACTCCACATTCCCGTGCTCGTCCTTGTACACTGCCTGGACGATGCGCTCGAGTAGCTCGATGGCTGCGCCCTCATGGCCCAAGTGCCACTCGGCCACTGCACGTGTGTACGTAAACGCATCGGCGTAGCGCGGTTCTGTGAACAGGGCCGCCATATCCCCTGCGAGGGCGGATGTGGTCTCCTGATCTTCCAAGGCGAGGTATGCACTCACCAAGTTGAGAGCTGCTGCTGGAGTGAGCGGACCCGTTGGATGCATGGCTAGGAGCCTTCGCAGGAGCAGAATGCCCTCCTCAGTCAGGCTGGCCTGTGTACGCCCTGCTCCCTTGAGACTCGCGTCCGTATGGGCCTCCTTGGCTGCCACGAGCATCTCATCGGAGAGGGCGAGCCAGGTGTCCGTCACGCTGCTGATGTCCGGGTATTCCCGACAGAGCTGTTGCAGGGTGTCGATGGCTCCCGAGCGTTCGCCCTGAGCCCGCAGGGCACCCGCCACCTTGAGGTCCTTACCAAACGTCTCGTCGATCGTGGCGAGGAAGATCAAGAGGGCGCGCTCGTACTCTCCCAATTCGCGATAGGCCTGCCCGATCGTGACTACTTTCTCAAAGGGAATGAACAGCTCTGGGTCTTTTTCCTTGATCACTTCGAAGAAGCTGACGATCGCTGCGGGGTTAGCCCTGTCAATCGACAGGTACAGGAGCATGTTGGCAGTCTCCTTGAGTTCATTGTCCCGTAGGTTGTGTGCATACTTCTCATAAAGCTCAATCAGTTTGGTGTGGGCCGCGTCTGCTTGGCCTGAGCGGTACAAGTTACGCCCGTGGTGATAGAGCTCATCGGGGGTTGGGCGGTACTCATCTGAGGTGCTTTCGCCGCGCGCAAGAACGGTAAGGTCTCGGGATGTACCGATGGCAAACCGTTCAGGTTCGTAGGCACTGCGTAGCACGGGGGGAGCAACCCTGTACTGGCCGGGGTGGGCTCCGAGAAGTTCGAACTCCACATTCACCACGCCTCGCATAGGGCCAATCGGGATGATGAGAGAGCCCCCCCTGAGTTCGTGGGTCCAGCGTCCGCCGCGCAGACTTCCCTCCAAGAGCTGTGCCCCCGCAGGAAGGGGGACTTCAAGTGTCAGGTAATCAACATCGGCCTCCTGTTCGCGGTCATCGCGTTGAAGCGCGAGGCGCACGTGGGTCAAGCTGCCGCTCTCCAAGTCCTTCACCGGGTTTGTCCAGTACTCTTCATACGAGCGTAAGACACTAAAACCCGTGGGCAATGGTCTACCATCGAAGATGGGTGGCATGGCGAGGTACTCTTCTCGACTGAGGCGGAATACCTGCTCGCCGCGACGTGTCCGGTGCAGATCAGTAGAGAACCCTGTCATGCTGGCACTGAACTGTGGCGTACCTGAACCCAGATTCTTCAGATTCACGCGCACCTCACGCTCGCGTACATCCTGCAGAGGGATGGAAATGAACAATCCCTGTGGATGGCTGGCAAGATCGAGCAAGCGCGGTTCCTGTTCGCCCACAGTGAGTTGAACTGGGTCAAGGGAAGCCATGCCTGCGTCGAGCTGGGCGTCGGAAGCGACGGCGAGAAGAGCCAAGCCCCTTCCCGCGTCTCCCACCCAGGGACGGTGGGAAAGGAGATACTCGATTCCCTCGCGCAGTTTAGGCGAGGAGGGCAAGCTGCCTTGTAGTGCCGACACCGCAAGGGCCGTCATGCCGAGGCGGGATCGGCTCCATCCTTTGTTGTTTCGTACCGAGCAATACGATTCAGTTGTAGCCGAATTTGAATTGCCGCTGACTTGCATTTCCCCTTCGAGCAAGCGCGCCACTTCGGAAGCCATGGGAACCCTTTTCATGTGTACGAAGGCTAGGCACAGGTGAGCCATGGCTGCCGGTGAGAGGGCGTTGCGCTCCCGGAAGAGTCGGTTGGCTGCACCAAAGTCCCCTCGGCCTACTGCGGCGAGGGCGTGGGTGATGGTGGCCTTGATCTCATTGGCTTGACCGGAACTGGCCCGGAATGCGTTCTGCAAGTAGGTCACAGCTGAGCTGAGGCTCCCTGGGGAAAGCTCTAGGCCACTCGTGCGCGCTGCTCCAAGAGCGAGCACCACGTCTGCCGAGGTCTGTGGTGTGGAAGAGCCGGCACCGGGCATCCAGCTCCAACCCCCATCCTGGCGTTGAGCCGACACAAGACTGGCAGTCAATCCCATGGCTCGACTGCGTAGGTTGGCGTATTCAGGATGGCCCCGACGCCCGCCCCTCCCCAAACCATCCATGACAGCTAGAGTGCCGCGCAGGTCGGCGGCAATGGCCGATTGCGACTGTGAATGGGCATGGCGGCTGGGCGCGAGGAACCCAAGCCGTCCCAGGGCTGCATCGATGAGCCAAGAATCGAGGCTGGGTCCAATGTACACGTCGAGCCGACGTTCGCTGTACTTGCGGTCATTGGGCAGTTGCAGCCAGAAGGTGCTGAGGTCGGTGATGGGACCACTGTGTGAGGCACTGAACTCCATGCCATAGGGGCGCACGAGGATGTCCTCGCGCGTCTGGGCATCAATCTGGTCACCATTATTGAGTTGTGCCTTTGCCGTGAGCTCGAGTTTCATGTCAAGGGGTGCCAGCGCATCCAGCGTGGGAAAGGCGTACTGCACAAGGTGTGCAGCATCGAGCTGGACTTGGGCGGGTATGACACGGATGCCCTCATCTGTGCTGACCCGGAGTGACATGCGGACGTTGCCCTGCTCACCTGTCAGATTGTGAACACGTGCGACGATGCCAGGCTTGTCCCCCTCCACACAATTCTTGGGTGCTAGCAACTCAACGAAGAAGTCGGACCGTGTGACAAGGGTGGAACGAGATTCACCCACAAGCGTGTCGGCGCTCACGCCTCGGGCGGTGATGCGCCAGCGGGTGGATTTGTCAGGGAGTTCGAATTCTAGGCTGGCCTTGCCCTCTGCGTTCGTCGTGACCGCTGGGGTCCAGAACGCCGTGTCTGCGTCAAAGGCGGGTTCCGTGGGGCCGGAGTTGGGGCGCTTGTTGGCCACATCCTTTCCGAGCATGTGACGAACTCGGTCACGGCTGAAGCCGGCCTTGTCCTTGCTGAACGATTCCTTGCCACGTGTAAGGGTTTGGGTTGATCCGCCACCGCCACCACCCCCGATGTAGCCGAGTGCGCTAAGGGATTCTAGGTTGGCTTCGCCTAGGTGCTCCAAGCCGGCACGACCCCTGAACATGGACTCCTGGGATTCGGCTCTTCGGGGCCTGCCCAGACTGATGCCATCGTCTTGGGCATCGCCTTCACTCGCGTAGCCTAAAGCCCGGAGGCGTTTGAGGCTGGACTTGCGTTCGGCCACCCCATTGCTGACCGCCTGTTGGCGTGAAATCTCGTCGAGCACCCCTTGGGCAACCGCTACAGTCTTGCCTTGGTAGGAGAACGTGCAGGACGTGGCGGTTCGCAGACCAGCGTTTCGGCGAGCCCCTTCCTCGAAAAAACCGATGATGGCCGGGGCCCAGTCCGAGTAGTGCTCATACAGCGCAGCATCCACGACAGCGAGGGCCAACTCGGCGGTGACAGGCTGACCGAGTTGGTCGACCACCTCAAGGTTGACGCACACCTTGCTCCCTGGCTGGACGCGTTCCGCGGTGGGGATGACATTGACGGTGAGAGCACGCTGGACCTCGAAATCGGCCCTTGCCTCGAAGAACTCATTGCCGAGCATGAGGGCTGCTGACACGCGGAAATTGGGGAAATGCGCGTGATCGACGTCGAGAGCGATTCGGTTGTGACCCGCCTCGATTTCGACAAGCCGGTAGTCGATGATCGATTCACCCTCAATGGTGACAAGAGCTAGACCCGCTCCAGCGCGATTGAGCAGGTCATACTCTAAAGTGCGACCCACTTCCGTGCGTGTGGAGTCTGTCAGGAGCCGCAGGCGAGTGGAGTCATTGTCCCCTGAGACGAAGATGGGGAGTTCGCGGCTAATGGTGTTTCCGAACCGGTCCTGTCCCGTTGCACGCACGGTGTAGTGTCCGCCTTTTTCAATTGAATGGGTCCAGCTCGCCGCACCATCGTCTCCAGTGCTGATGTCCATCTCGGCCAACATGTCATCGGTCCAGGAGCCACCCACTCGAGAGCGTCGTTCGAAGAGGGCCAGGTGCAGGTCACGCTGACAACCCTCGCTGTCTGGTGTCTCAGTGCGAATGTCAATGGCGAAACTGTCACCGGCAAGGATCACGTCCTTGGAGGTGGACAAACTTATGTTGTACCCCCGGGTTGCGAGATAGACCTGACCCTGTGCGCTTACGTTTTCTGCGCGCATGTGACCCGTGAAGGCCAGCATTCCCTCGCTGGGGAAATCGCGTGTTTCGATGCTGAAGTGCACTTGGCCTTTGCTGTCGGTTTCACTTGTCTCCTGCCGGCCATCCGGGAGGGTCAGCACGATGGGACTATGAGCCACCGGTTCCCCGTAGTAGAACCGTGCATTGGCGATCACGTCGATCGTCTCGCCTCTGTAGAACACCGAGCGATCATGCTCGAACGTCAACTCGACTTTCTGCAGTTGGTACTCATCGACTTGAAAGTGCCCAACGGATTGAGGCAGGGCAGGCCCCTCTACGAGGATAGAGTACTGGCCCAATGCGGCCTGGGAAGGAAGTGCGAATGTTGTATTGAGCGTGCCAAATGCCGAGAGAGGTAGGCTTTCGTTCAGCAAGGGACGGCCCCGGGAGTCGACCACGCTCAGGGCAAATATCTGGCCTTCGTGGAAGGTGTATGCGCCCGCCTCGACCTGGCGAATGATCGTTCGCAGGCGCACTGTGTCTCCAGGTTGATAGGCGGGACGGTCCGTGGCAATATGTGCTCGGGAGCGTAGGCCCTTGGCGACTTCCAGACCGCGTAGGGTGAGGCCGTTGGATGCAAAATGTCCCTCGCGCAAGGCCAAGACACGCAACTGTTCGGCCACATCGAGCGATTCGAGCTCAAGTCGGGCGACACCGGATGCATCGGTGGCTAACTCCTCGAACGCCGCGGACCCGTCGCTCTGAGGGATACCCAGCAGAATCTGGACACCGGCGGCAGGTTGGTTGGCAAGCATGTCCTGAGCGAACACAAAGACCTCCCTGCGTGAACTCTTGAGGATGACCTCGACATCGCTACGTATCACGAGGGTCGTTGATGTGAGATCGTCCGCTGTCACTGCGACGGCCCAGACCCCAGGCCCGTCGCATGCAAGCTCAATATGGCGCTCTAGGGGCGCGTACTGGGCGTACTCCTCTACCCGTTCTTCTCGCCGCTCGTCTGGCGCGATCAAGTCGAGATCGAGATCCTCAATTCGGCGGTGGGTGAGGTGTTTTCTGAAGTAGGCTTCTAAGTCGAGACGGTAAATCTTGACCTCATACTCTTCAATGTTGCGCAGTCGCAGTAAGACCCTGGGTGATTCAGTTGTGCGCCAAACGCGCTCCGTCGAGAGATCCAAGCTGGGCTCAGTCATTCCGGCCAAGCGCAACTGCGCGGCTCCTGAGCTTTGGCCGAAGTCACAGCGCCGATAAACTTCGATCGCCTGGCTCAAGTCGTCAAGTTCGAGCTCAAGTTGTTCGCCGCTCATGTACAAGGCCCGACTTGCCGGGTGAGTCCCCGGATACTTGTCAGCGAGACGTAGCCACTGTGCCACGGCGGACTTGCGCAGCTCATCGACTTGCGCCTCGCTATCAAGGCTCAGCAGGTGTTCGGCCTCCTCAATGTAGAGTGACCCCATGTCGAGTTGGACTTGCTGCACACGGGAGTCGAGGGGGTGATCCGCCAGGAACTGAACCCAGGCCGAGCGAGCTAATTCGTAGTCTCCAAGCCGTCGGTAGGTGACTCCTCGCAAATAGGCGATATCCACCATTCCCTGCTGGCTGTGGCTCCAGTTGGGACCGCTCGGAAACTTGCGCGTATACGTTGCGAACCCTTGAAGGGCCTCGTCATAGCGTTCCAGACCCTTGAGGGCGACCGCGCGGCGGTACACGGCGAAGGTCGTGAGTTGCGCGTGCTCTTCAAGCACTTGGGTGGAGGAATCTTCGGGACGGATTCGTTCGCTGACTTCCTGATAGGCGGCGATCGCTTCATCCCAAAATCCGATTTCTTCACTACGCGTCGCCACTTCGAAGGCGGCGCGTGTTGCCCAGTCGTGACTTTCAAACTCAGCAAGGAATCGCTTCAGGTTTGAGATGGCCAGTAGGGCGGAATTGCGGTCTGCGCCGTACGTTCCCGCGATGCGGTAGCGTGCCTCACCGTGCATAGAGGTAAGCTCTTTCACGCGCTCGGGACTAAGGCCGTGCTGGTTGTCCTTGAGAATCGCGGCTAGATCTTCACAAAGATCCTCTAGGGAGCGTCGTGCATCGGCGGCTTGGCCGGCCCCTTGTTGATTGACCCCCAATTGCAGACGGGCCTCGTAGACGCGTTCACCGGCGACAAACCCATTCGGCAGGGGGTGTTGGCGGTCCGGGTCAAAGGCATCGAGATACTCGGTGTAACCGCGCATGGCTCCGCGTGCATCGTCCATCTGCTCAAGGCACCACGCTGCGCGATAGGTGGCGCGATCGCGGTGGGAACGGGGGGTGTCGAGCTCAAGCACCTTGAGGTACAGGTCGGCTGCACGTGAGTAGTCGAGTTCCCCTTCATCGGGCCGGACACCCGGGGCAGGGGTCGACAAGTCGTCGGCAAACTCGATGTAGATCTCGGCTAGCTCACCCTGTCGGTCTTGGGAGCGTAAGCGTGTCAGCCCTTCCTCGTAGATCTGTTCAGCTTCCTTGAAATTGCGGGCAGCTCGGTGGATCTCTGCCTGACGGAAGCGTGCCTTGTGGACCCAGGGGCTCTGGGGGTGGTCGCTCACCAAGTCACGCAGTACACCGAGTGCTGCTTCGCTCTTGCCTGAGCGATCGAGGGCCACAGCGCTGAGATAGGACCACAAATCACAGTCGTCGGGCTGGGTCTTGAGCAGTACGTCTATCCGATCAAGTGCGCTATCCCAGCGCTCATGCATAAGGTCCGCTCTGAGACCTTCGGGGACCGCTCCCTTGAGTTCATCACCTGCACACAAAGCGGGCTGGAGGCTAATGAGGCTGATAATCAGGCACGGAAAGAGGCGTAATAGAGAAGCCATGGGGTGACCTAGTGGGCCGCGCAGAGAGCCTGCTTGGGAGTGGATGCGGCGGAGGGGGTGCCGCAGTTTCAAAGGGAGAGAACGTGTTGATGGGTGAAGCGAACGTCACCCTCACCGTGATGATTGGATCCAAGCCGTGGGGGACCCATCGCTCAGGTGCTGTGGGGTTCAAGGTTACGGAACGCGGGGACGAATGCGAGTGAAAGCATGGGGGCAGGCAGGCCTGGGGAAAGGAGGCGGATGGGCGGCGCGGGCGTGGGTTGGGAGGTCAAACCCCCTTGGAAAGGGGCAGGAAGGGGGTATGAGGGGATTTTTTGCTCTGGGTCGCCCCACTCGAGTGCCGACCTCGGAGGCCCAAGTGTGAGCGGTGAAGCTCACACTCCCCTTACAGCCTTGAACCTTTCAGGAGGAAAGATCATGAGGGACCTCTATAACCCCTACCGCAGTCATCCCCACCAGGACATTCTCTCCGGCATCGGACCGGAGGTGGAGATCTTCGGAACCCAGCTCACGCCCACGGTGGTTTCCACCCTTGGCCCCGTGGGGCCGCCCCTGCCAGCGGGCTTCCATGGAGGAATCGGCAGCCATGGGACCTCGGCCCGCCCGCAGGGAGTAGTGAGTAGAGTGATCCTCGGTCTGGTTGTGGCAGGCATGTCCCTTGCCATGTGGCTAGAGCACGGCGTCCAGCCAGTGCAAGCCCAAAGCTCCGCGGCCGAGGCCGATCCTGTGGACCAATAACGACACAAGCGCGGGTGCAACGTAGGAGGAACGGGAGGCTGGGGTTCACGTGGAACCCTGGCCTCCCGTTCTCATTGAAATCCACCATCAACCCCTGCCTGCTCCCGACTCACTTTCAAGACCGAGGAGGCACTCGCAGCAGTTCGGCATTACACTAGTGCCCATCGAAAGGCCCATGAATTCCTCCCGTCCACTCGCACCAGTACTCCTCGCACTGTTGACCGCATGCATCTCGTGCGGAGGTCAGCCCGAGGGACCTGGCCCCGGACCTCAAGGGGGGCAGGCCGGCACCGAACCTGGCTCACCTGACGCGACTCCGGTTTACGGATACTCGATTGTCTCGACCTACCCCCATGATCGAGGATCCTACACACAGGGGCTGCTCATGCATGAGGGCATCCTCTATGAGGGAACGGGGCGTCACCAAGAGTCCACATTGATGACTGTCGACCTGGAGACCGGCAAGCCAATTCTGAAGCATCGCCTGGACTACAAGTACTTTGGCGAGGGCATCGCCATTTGGAAAGGCCTGCTTGTGCAGCTCACCTGGCAAGAGGGTGTTGCCTTTGTCTATGACCGTAGCAATCTGCAGGAACAGTACCGCCTAAACTATGCGGGCGAGGGCTGGGGGTTGACGGCCATGGGGGAACTCCTCGTGATGAGCGATGGAACTGACACCCTGCGGTTGGTCAGCCCGACGGACTTGAGTGTCCAGCGGTTGCTCCCCGTGACCCTCGATGGGACCCCCCTTTGGAATCTGAACGAATTGGAGTTTATCGAGGGCGAAATCTGGGCCAATCTATATCAGCGCGAGTTGATCGTGCGGATTGATCCCCAGAGTGGGAAGGTGAATTCTGTCATTGACCTGCGAGGGTTGCAGGCGAAGCAGCGGATTCCGGATGTGGCTCAAGATGTGCTGAATGGAATCGCGTACGACGAGAGAACTGGCAAGATCTACATCACTGGAAAGCACTGGCCCAATCTCTACGAGATCAAGGTCGAGGAATAGGCTGAGTATGGCGGGCGACTCATCGCACTCGCCCAGGGGTGAGGGCCCCGGGAACTTCGTCGAGGCTTCGGCATCTGGATTGGAGGAGCCGCCTATGGAATCGCCGAAGCCCGAACGGTCGCATTCCCACGAGAAAATGCTGCCTGCCGCTCGGGTTTATCTACTGGGTGCAGCAGTGATCGGGGCTGCTCACACGGTTGTCTTCACTTTGATGGCGCGTTATCTGGACGCCATCGGATTGAGCAATACGCAGATAGGCTGGATTCAATCGGCTGATGCCTGGGGCAAGGTTGCTGTGGCGATCCCGGCTGCATGGCTGCTCGCTCGGCGTCCGGCTCGAGGGATTTTCGTCACTTCGGCAGCGGTTGGGGGCAGTGCTTATGTGGCCCTGCCCTTTGTGAGTCATCTGAACGGACTCTACGCCATCAACCTACTCGCTGGGTTCGCCCTTACCCTGCAATATGTGGCGATTGCCCCGTTCCTATTCCGTTACAGCAACGCGTCAAATCGAGCGCGATTGTTTGGCCTCGCTGAAGCCCTTCCTACGATGGCGGCCGTGGTCGCTGCATTCGTTGCGGGTCGCCTAGTCTTGATGTTGGAGGGGTCTATGGGCGGTGAGGCTGATGCCACCGGCCGGGTGATCTGCTGGGCTGGCCTCCTGAGCGTGGCTGCTGCAGCCATCTTCACACGCATGCCAGCCGATGGACCGGCCATGGGGGCTTCCACACGCCTACTGCCCGTGTTGATCAAGCATCGCGGGGTTCTCGCTCGTTTTGCCATTCCCCAGTTCTTGATCGCTTTCGGCTCTGGGCTGTGCATCCCGTTCCTACCGCTTTATTTCAAGGACCGCTTTGACATGGGCCCCGGAAGTTGGGGCAATCTATTCGCTGCGGGTCAGGTCCTCTTCGCACTGGGGTTCCTCTTGACCCCGAGGGCGATCCGCTACTTTGGTTACGTGCGTGGAATCGTTGCCATCGAGCTTGCGTCTATTCCGTTCTTTCTATTGCTCGCGTTCACGTGGGACCTGCGCTGGGCGGTGGTGGCTTTTCTCATGCGTGGCGCACTGATGAACTCTGCCTACCCCATCCTCAAGAACCTGATGATGCAGGCCACGCCAGCGGGCGCCCGCGAGATGCAGACAGGCATCAACGCCATGATTTGGGGAATCGGATGGGTGGCAGGGCCCATGTTGGCCGGTCGCATCCTTGATCAAACGGGTGGGGATTATTCGGCGTTGATGCTCACGACCGTTGGATTGTATGTGTGCGCGGCAGCCCTCTCGGCATTATTGCTCGCTCCCGTGGAGCGCCAGCTGCCTGAGTAGTTGATGCGGGGCCCTGCCGGCTCGGTTCCCGTTTCAAACTCAAAGCCGATTGGCTACATTGCTCGACGTGTCCTCCCTGTCCACCCCGGCTCAACCCCTACACAATCTGCCCGGTGTTGGACCTGCGCGGTGCAAGGCATTGGGCAAGATGGGGATTACGAGTCAGCGCGATTTGCTCTTTCTCTTGCCAGCGGGGGTGCACCATTGGGTCGAACCCTGCACGCCGACCGAGGCTCTAGCCCAAGGACATGGTCCAGTTCGGGTACGTGGGCGGCTCGCGAACATACGCCTCACCCGTTTCGGTGGTAAGCGCTCTGCCTTGCGGGGGGAACTCGTGCAGGCCGGTGGTAGGGTCCCTGTGGTCTGGTTCAATCAACCCTGGGTGAGGGAACGGCTCCCCGAGGACGAGGAGGTGGAACTGGCGGGTGAGCTGGTTCAAGGCCAGAAGGGCCCCCTGCTCTCAAGTCCCCGGATGGGTCGACCTGACAAGCCCTTACCGGCACCGGGAACTGTGGAACCACTCTACTCCGCGGGCGATGGGCTCAGTGGTGAAATGATAGGGGCACTGTGCCGCATGGTTCTTGAACATGGCAGTGAGTGTGTTCTTGAGCTACTCGCCGGTGAGCTTCTTGCGGAACACAACTTGCCCCCGCTTGATGTGGCAGTACGCCACCTTCATCTGCCGCCAGACCTTGCTGCCTTCCATGATGCTCAGCGGCGAGTGCGCTTGGAGTCTCTTCTCGCAGTGCAAGCCCGTCTGCAGGCAGGGCGCGGAAACACAAGCTCTGGCAAGGCTTGTCGGGCTGTGGTCTCTGCGGCGCTCAAGGACGAACTGAGTGGCCGCTTCCCTTTCAAATTCACGAGCGGTCAGGAGGAGGTGCTGAGTGAGTTGAGAGCTGACCTCGCCCGTACGCGGCCCATGCGACGCCTGCTGCAGGGGGATGTGGGCTCGGGCAAGACTGCCATGGCACTCTACGCGGCCATGGCCGTGATCGAGTCCAACGGGCAGGCCGCCATGATGGCCCCCACCGAGTTGTTGGCAGAGCAGCATTTCGACGGATCGCGAGCGATTCTGGCGCAAGCGGGCATCGAGGCCGCATTGTTGACAGGGTCCCTGCCCAAGGATGAGCGACGCTATTTACTGCAACGCCTTGAGAGGGGAGAGATTCAACTCCTGTTCGGAACTCACGCGCTGTTTTCCAAGGACGTTCGCTACTCCCACCTAGCCCTCGTTGTCATTGATGAACAACATCGCTTCGGTGTGGATCAGCGCGCTGCCTTGGCTCGGAAGGGAGACCAGGCACACCTGTTGTTGATGACGGCTACGCCCATTCCGCGTACCTTGGCCATGACAGTCTATGGAGATTTGGATGTTTCGACTCTGCGGGGCCTGCCACCCGGTAGGGGAACCTTGGAGACCCATTGGTTGCGGGGCACTCAAAGGCGCGGCCTATCGAAGCGACTCCTGCCGAGGTTGGAGCGCGGAGAGCAGGTGTTTTGGGTTTGCCCCCGAATCTCGGGGGAGAAGGGCGGCCGTACCGCCGCAGCAGAGCGGCGTTATGAGCAGGCGCTTGAGACGAAGCTCGCCCCCTTTGGTGTGGAGCTTGCTCATGGCCGTATTCCGGCCGAAGAACGCAGCTACCGTCTCGATCGATTTCGGCGCGGAGAGGTCGGCATGTTGGTGGCGACGACAGTCATTGAAGTCGGCGTAGACGTGCCCAGTGCGACGGTAATGGTGATCGAAAACGCCGAGCGCCTTGGCCTAGCGCAGTTGCACCAATTGCGGGGCCGAGTAGGTCGTGGCCCAGGGGATTCGGTGTGCTACTTGCTCGGGGAAAAGAGCGCAGAAAAACGTCTTCGTCTGTTGGAGCGGAGTCGGGACGGGTTTGAACTGGCTGAAGCCGATCTTGAAGCACGTGGCATGGGAGATCTAGCGGGTGTGCGCCAGTCGGGGACCCAACTGGATGGTGTTGGGTCCGGGGCTGAAGATGTACACCTGCTCTTGGTCGCGCGCGAGATCGTTCGCCGCTACCCCAGCCTCGCTCGGCAGTATGCCAGCCTTGCACCCCAATTGACGCCCTAGCGCGGGTGAGCGGGCTAGGGGGCCGAGGCCCGCTGGAATCCGCAGAGAGTAAGGATGACTGGGTATCCTGGGCACCCCTCCCTGCTAGAGGCAATAGAGTAGGATGCCTGACGAGCGATCCAGACGAGCCAGTACGACGAGCCACTACGACGAGCCACTACGACGAGCCTGCCACATCCGCCAGCATCCCCTCGAACTATGCATCACGCTTATCAGATCACCTTCTTGCCAGCCCGTGAATTCTGGGTGCGCCCGTTCTTGTTCATCGGGTTCCTCCTCGCGATCCCCACCTTTGCCGGGGCACAGATTGATCTGCCCACCGGGCGCGACCTACCTGCTATGAAAGGAAGCAAGGGGGATCGCTCTGGCAAACCAGTCGGTGCACACCTGCGCTGCACAATCTGTAAGGAAACGAACCAGTCGACGCGGATGGACCCGGCTTCCAGTAATGGGTTTCAACAGGCCGACTGCAAGGTCTGCCAAAAGGTTACCTTGCACCGACAGATTGACGCTCGTGCAGGCATTGGGCTTGACTTGCCACAGCGAGTGAATAGTGGAAGTGGCGCGCGCGATGCAAGGGATTCGGATCCAGCTCCTACCCCCGGTCTTCCTCCCACAGCCGATCGTGTGCTGCCGACTGCGGACTCTCTGAACCTCACGGGTTTGCAGCGTGCGGCTGCCGACATCCTGGTGCAGTTGGATCAAGTGGCACGCATTGACGACCCCGTGGCGCTGCAGGCTGTGGAGACTCTGCTTGCCTTAGGCGAGCCGGGGTTGGAGGCGGCGCGGCTCGCGCTCGCGAGCGAGGGATCCGCACGCTGCATGACTGGACTGAGGGTGCTCTTGCGTGGAGGTACGCCCTTGGATGCTGAGCGCGTCCTTCGCCGGTTGCGCACTCGCATGCCGGGGCGCTTGGGTGGCGCGGCCCTTGAAGAATTCATTGCCAAGGATCCAGTGCACGCCACCCCTAAACTGTTGTGTGAAATGCTGGAGCATCCGCAGAACCCAGTGCGTACAGCGGCCTTTCGAGCTCTCGCGGATTCCGCAACGCCCGTGCCCCTCAGCGCCCTAAAGCCGGTCCTTGTGTCTCGCAACGGGGACTCTCGCTCGAAGGCCATGGACCTACTGAGCGACGTGCCCGGTCCCGAAGCGGTGGATTTACTCATCGACGGAATTGATGATGCTCGGCCACGGGTGGCCCGCCAAGCCATGCGAGCCCTAGCTACACGCGAGGACCCCGGGATTACTAACTCCCTCCTCGCCCTCGCTTTCGGTGACCGGTGGATCCTTCGTACAGGAGCCTGTGCCTTGCTCGCCATTGTGGATCGTGAAGATGCCCGGCTGGAGTCCATTCTGGGGGATGGGCATGTAGAGGCCCTCCTGCGAGGGCTCTCGTCGAGTGACGAGTTCGTTGCGGGTTCATGTGCGACCGCCCTTGCGGGTGTGGGATTCCGTAGCCACCGCCCCGAGACGAGTGAGTGGCTAGAGCATGCTGTGCCTGCGCGATTGGTGCGGGTCGTGTCGGGTTTCCGGTACTTCGATGACTACGAGGCCTTGAGTGCGCCTGCACTGCGCCGGTTGAAACAGGTGGCTGGGGTGTCCCACGGATCCGATGGGCCGGCCTGGGCTAATTGGTGGATGGCTCAAGAGGGAGACTTCCGGGCGTGCCGCGCGGTCATCCCCGTGAGTGAAGATTCACACCGATGGCTCCAAATCGTGATTGAGGAGCGGGCTTCTGGGCAGGCCTTCACGCTCTTAGGGCCCAAACTCGCCCCAGAGCCGCTTTCAGCCCGGGATGGAGAGGCGTTCTACCTCTCGGCAGGCCAGGCCCGTGACCTCTTAGATCTTCTCACTGCCGAGCAACTCTTGAGTGCAACGCGTCTGCCCGGTGTTCGGGGTGGCCAGGGCGATGCTGCCCGTCGATTGGAGTTGCGCTTGGCGGGGCGCAGTAAGACGTTTGTCTTAGGGCCGGGCATTCAGGAGGACTGGTTCGACCACGCACTTGGGTTTGCACAGTCATTGCGAATTCGAAATCTTTGGCAGCGCCACCCTCACCCCGAAACGCATGGAACGCGTCTGGGTCTTTGGCGAGCGGAGGGGGCATGGTGGGAGCTGGATCATAGTGATGAAGAAAGGCGCGCTCGCTGGGGTGAGCTGATCGTGGCGCGCCTGTCCGCGTTGTCTGCCGCGCAGCGGGGGGACGACTTGATCGCCTTAGAGGAGCTCTATTCAAGAGGAGCGGGTGGGCTTCCCAGAGACTTTGGCGACCTCGTGCATATGCTTTCCGAGGAGGTGTATTTCACTGGGCGTGCCCTGAGAATCGTCTCATTGGCCCAGCAATCCCTTGGGGGAGGAACTGATCCGGCCCAGCGTGCGGCGGACACGGACACCCTCATGGGGGTGTTGCACGATCAGTTTGGCATGGACGCGATCGGGGCCATTACTGATGTCTTGTCTGCGGCTCCCCACGCCACGGCCCATGCAGCGGCCGCTGATTCAAGGGCCTTGATGCGGGCGGTCGCAGCCTTTGTGTTGGCAGATCGTCTCGGGACTGGAGATGAGGCGCTCGTTCTCGGCCTGATCGAGGACGAGGCGATCCCCGTCCGTGTGGCAGCGATTTCGGCCTGCGGGGGGCGATCCCTAGGATCTGCCCGAACTCAGGTCTTCCTGGCCGCGTCGGCTGGGGACCCCGACGT
The DNA here is from genome assembly GCA_964469565.1 of uncultured Planctomycetaceae bacterium. Classification (GTDB taxonomy): domain Bacteria; phylum Planctomycetota; class UBA1135; order UBA1135. The sequence goes on along the minus strand of CAYXZD010000010.1, from coordinate 12,931 downwards.
GCGAGTACCGGCGTTATTCGCAGCAGGTCAGATTGGGGGTGAGGGTGCCCTGGAGTTACTAGTGACGGCCTTGACCGGGGGAGATCGACGCTTGCACCTTGCCGCCGCGAAGGGGCTGGCTGCCCTTGAAGATCCCGATGCCATTCCGATCATGCTCTCCATACTCCGGCATGGCGAGCGCACTGACGCACTCCCGGTATTGCGTACGGGGCTCCTGAACCTCGGTGATCAGGCCTGGGACAGCTTATTTGCGGCCCTACGGTCCCCTTCCCCAGCTCTCCGGCGTGACGCGGCCATGATCCTCGCTAGACAAACAGTCGCCGAGGCTGCTCCAGCCCTGATTCGAGTACTCGCCGAGGACCCTCTCGACGATGCCGTGGCCCGGGAATTGTGTGTGCTGACCTGCGTGGACGAGCGCGGTGGAGCCGACCCCGCGGAGGCCTGGTTTCGGTGGTGGGACAATGTCGTGCACGATGATCCATTGGCCTGGCTGCGCGCGGCGGGGGAGGCTCGTCGGATTGTCGCCCCCGAGGCCGCTGAGTTTGCGGGGCGTGGCACCCGGCGGGCCCACGCGTTCTTAGTGGAACTCATGGCTCAAGACTCTGATTGGTTGGTTGAGCGTGCCCGGCGCGGACTGGAAGCGATGACGGGAATGGAGATCGGGGCACCCCCACCCTTGGGTGAGGTGCGAGACGCCTGGTTGAGCGAGTTGATGGCCACTTTGGGGGCTGAGCGCTGAGGGGGCCACGTCACTCCAGGAATCTTGAAGATGCCTAGGACTGCGCGCATCCTGTTGCTGCTGGCCCTCCTCATGGGTGTGGTGGGTGTGAGCCTCTCCCGCTGGGGACCCGGCCGAGCCATCGCAGTGGGAGTGCGCGATGCAATCGGTGTGCGCCTAGTGGAGGGGCACGGAGGCTTATTGCGGACGGCTGCCTCGGAGTCGGGAGTGGATGTACACCTCTTAGGTGGAATCATGTATGCCGAATCGAGGGGGCGCTCGGGACAGCAATCCACGGCGGGTGCACTTGGCTTGATGCAGCTAGTCCCCGCAGCTGCCAGCGATGCTGCCAAGAGGCTAGGCCTTGACCCTCCCAGTTCCGAACAACTGCTCAATGATGATGCACTGAATGTGCGTCTTGGAGCAGCGCATTTGGCTTGGTTGCTCCAGCACCGGGGTGAGTGGGATCTTGAACAAGTGCTGGTTTCTTACAATGCGGGGCGCGCGCGGCTCATGGGGTGGATTGAGAGGGCCGGCGGTTATGCAGCTTGGCGTTCGGGCCAACTAGCGGCGGAGGCAGGTGGGCACCCTCATACAGGGGCCCTGCACTACGCATTGAGCGTGTTCGAAGCCGCCCGCACCTTTCGGGCGCGGGGGCAATTGTGAGGAGGGCGCTCACTGCCGCGGGGCTGGCCATGGCGCGAGCCTCAGGATCATCCCGCAAGCGGTGGCGTCCACTCAACGGTGCCCTACAATCGCCCCCATGTGGAACTCCATGACTGATAGGCTCGCACAGTTTGAGCTAGCCCTCCTCACCCAGCAACCCGCGATGGCCTCGATGAACGAAGATGGCGTAGCCCTTGAGCAGACGGCAGTCTCCCTCAATCCGGGCATCGACAGCCTAGGAGAATTCGTTCGATCGAAACTCGACCCGGACTCTTGGCTAAGGGCCGAACCTCTGCTCGTTGAGAACTGGCAATGGGTCGGGCTCCTGTGCCTCGTAGGGGTTGCTGTGTTCTTAGAGCGAATCGTGGCGATGGTCCTGCGCCGGGTGGCCCGGGGCTCAGCCAGTACAAAGCATGTGACCCTCGACGAGGGGCAGTTGACCCGATTCGTGCGACCATTTGGGGTCATGATCACCTGGTGGTTGTTTCTCGCCCTCGTTCCGATCCTAGAGCTCGAAAACGATTCCCTGATTCGGACGCTCGACCTCGTCGGCGGAATCCTGGTCTCGGTGGCAGGGACTCTAGCCTGCTGGCGATTCGTGGATGTGCTCTGCGATTTCCTGAAAAACCGTGCGGCGAATACGGACAACAAGTTTGACGACATGTTGGTGCCGCTGCTGCGACGGACACTCAAGATCTTTGTGGCCTTGATGGGCGTGGCCTACTTCTCCTCAAAAGTCACGGAGGACTTCTATAAGGTGATTGCCGGCGTGTCCATTGGCGGCGCCGTCTTGGCCTTTGCGTTCAAAGACAGCCTAGAGAACGTCTTCGGGACCTTTACGGTCCTGCTCGATAAGCCGTTTGAGCTTGGGGACTGGATCACTGTGGGGGAGGTGGATGGCACCGTGGAACGGGTTGGGTTTCGTTCAACCCGTGTCCGCACGTTCTACAACTCACTGATTACAGTCCCCAATCGGCACTTCATCAGCGCCAAGGTGGACAATTGGGGGTCGCGTCGATACCGACGCATCAAGACCACCCTCGGCCTGACCTACTCGACGGCTCCGGAGACGATTGAGGCGTTTTGCGAGGGCGTGCGCGAACTCATCCGTGCTCATCCATTTACGCGTAAGGACTACTACCATGTCTACCTGAATGGGTTCGGGCCATCGAGCCTCGATGTACTGCTCTACTGTTTTGTAGAGACTCCCGATTGGTCGATGGAGCTGCGTGAGAAACATCGACTTTACGCAGATATCTTGCGCCTCGCTGAACGATTGGGTGTGGAATTTGCGTTCCCGTCCATGAGTCTCTATAACGTTGCGCATGGAGACTCGTCGGGTGTGCCGCGACCAAGCAGTGACCAAGAGGGGACGCAACTGGGCCGGGATGCTGGCAGTCGAGTCGCCTCTGAAACACTGAGGCCCTACGGGGGTAATCAGCCCGGTGGCGTTGGATTTGGTCCAGCGCAGCCAGTTCCCGAGGACTTACCCAGTTAGCTAGATGTCCTGGGGAGTTGGCCCGTGCCCCGTTCGTCCCAAAACAGTGGGCTGTCCATCGCACAAAGGATGAGCCCTTCCAGACTTCATACGCTAACCCCAGTGATCATCTCGCCAGTTCAGATCTACCCCTGACCCAATTCAACGACTCCATGACATCCACCCCATCCCCCGTACGCCCTGACCCATCCGTTCCAGGTGCGGATGAAATCCAGGCCGTGTCGGCCTGGGTCCCTCAGTTGGAAGAGGCGCTTGCTCAGGTCATCGTCGGCCAAGAAAAGCTCGTTCAGAGCCTGACCATCGGACTCTTGACGGGCGGACACATCCTCCTTGAAGGGGTACCAGGCCTTGCCAAGTCATTGGCCGTGTCCTGTTTGGCCCAAGCTGTGCACGCCAGCTTCAACCGCTTACAGTTCACTCCTGACCTGCTTCCGTCTGATCTTGTGGGTACCGAAATCTACAATGCAAAGTCAGGTGAATTCACCGTTCGGAAGGGACCGGTCTTCGCCAACTTCGTCTTAGCTGACGAAATCAACCGAGCTCCTGCCAAGGTGCAGTCTGCCCTACTTGAAGGAATGCAGGAGCGCCAGGTTTCCATCGGCGGTGAGTCCTTTGATTTGCCCGATCCGTTCATGGTCTTGGCCACACAAAACCCCATCGAGCAGGAGGGCACCTATCCCCTGCCCGAGGCTCAGCTTGATCGGTTTGCCCTGAAAGTGGTGATCGGTTACCCCGATCGAGCTGAGGAGCTTTCGATTCTGAGTCGCATGGGGCGCACAGCCCCGAAGGTCTCCATCGAGGCTGTTGTGGGGCTCGACACGATTCGAGCTGCGCGGGAGATGGTGGATAGTCTAGTGCTCGATCCGCGACTCGCAGAGTATGTGGTCGATCTTGTCGGTGCGACTCGCGATCCTTCCACGGCTGGATTGGCCGAGCTTGAGCGCTACATTGAATACGGCGCTTCTCCGCGTGCCTGCATCTGGCTGACTCTAGCCGCACGCGCACACGCATTCTTGAAGCAGCGAGGGTATGTCACCCCCGGTGACATCAAGGCCGTTGCCCCCGAAGTTCTTCGCCATCGCGTGATTCCGACTTATGAAGCGGAAGCGGACGGCCTCGATTCGGACCAACTCGTAGCCCGCCTATTGGAGACGGTCCCGGTTCCCTAGGCACCTTCGCTGTTCAGCACAGGCTGCCTGCAGATCATTCCATGGTTTTCCACCCACTCTCGACCGGTGCTTCACCTTCTGGTGCGCGCTTGGAGCCGGCCCTTGCTCGCCGGGTCCAGCAAGTTCATTTGCGTACACACCGCTTGATGAACACAGCCTTGGCGGGGTCCTATCGATCGACCTTTCGGGGGACAGGCATCGAATTTGAGGAGGTCCGTCCATATATCCCGGGTGATGATGTGCGCTCGATCGACTGGAATGTGACCGCACGCACGGGTGAACCATTTGTCAAGCTCTTCCGGGAGGAGAGGGAGCTCACCGTCAACCTCCTCGTCGATACAGCGGTGACTTTGGACTTTGGAACACAGCGCTGGACTAAACGCGAAGGGGCTGCGCAACTCGCTGCACTAATCACCATGGTTGCCCTGCGCAATCAGGATCGAGTGGGCCTGAGCCTTTTCGGGTCAGAGCCGGGAGTCCACTTGCCGCCGAGTAAGGGTACGCACCACACACAGCGTTTGATCAAGGCAGTCATGTCCGCCCCTGTGGCTCATGGGTCGAGCGATTACTCCACCGTGCTGGAGGCCGCCGAGCGCACGCTCCACCGTCGTTCCCTGCTTTTTATGATCAGCGATTTCCAGAGTGCAGATCGGGGGGACAGATGGGTGGAAATACTCTCTCGCCTGCAACGGCGCCACGATGTGATCGCGGTCCGCGTGGTGGATCCGCTAGAGCAGAAGCTGCCCGATGTGGGGCGCGTACGAATGGGGGGGCTATCCTCGGAGGAGTCCATTGAGGTCGACACATCCAACGCCCATGTTCGTGCGGCTTGGGAACAGCAAGCTCAAGTTCGGCGGCGTGAGATCTTGGAACGGCTTGCCCGAGCCCGAGTCAGTCATTTTGACTTGTGTCTAGAGGACGATCTTGCAGAAGCACTCATCGCTTTTTTTAGGCGTCGCGAACTCAGTCGAGGAAGTCCCTGATGTGGTACCTAGCGTGCCTTGTGATGCAGGGTCCATCCCTTGTCCTAGAACCCGCCGAAGTCCAGGTGGGCGAGCCGGTTTGCGTCAGTGTTGACATTGACCATCCCGTGGCGGCGGGGCCGTTGAAGGAATCCCTTGATCTGCACCTTGATGATCAGTGGGTGTTGCTCGCGGGCCCTTCCATTGAGGTAGGGGTGGTGGAAGGAGGGCACCGAACACAGGTGATCTGGTCGGTGATGGCCCTCGAGGCGGGGACTCAAAAGATTGCAGGCCTCGAAGTCGCAATGCGCGGAGGCGGGTCACAATCACTCAGGGGTGCTGAGTTGCGGGTGGTGAGCTCACTGGCTCCGGAGGAAGACGCGCCTCGGCCATTGCCCGACCTTCGTGGATCCCCTGAGCGGCTCGGACCCCTGCGGGCATCGCATTGGGGGTTGTTGGCCTTGGGGGCTCTGGTAGGGGGCGCCCTCTGGTCGGTGATTCGAGGCCGACGGTCTCGGGTGGATGGAATGCCGCCGCTGAACCCCAGGCAGCGTTTTATCGAGCTCCGTCAAAGGATTCAGGATCCATCGGGAACGTCGAGCCTCCCCGGTGAGTGGAGTGGCGATCTCGCTGGCACACTCCGACTGGCGGTTGAGCAGGGAAGCTCATTGGGATCGCACCGATCCACTGCGGGGTTGAGCGATGAAGAATGGCTCGCGGTTCTTTCCGAAGGGGGAGGGCGCTCGCTTGCAGAGTCGCTGGAGCCCGTGCTTTCAGCGTGTGCACGCATTCGATTCGGTGCTGAGCGCCCTACACGGTTTGCAGTCGACGAGCTGCTGCAAGCAAGCGCTCAGGTGATTGATTCACTTGGAGATCCCACCTCCATGGCTGCTGGGGGTGTGGGTGAGGGGGAAACTGTTCAATGACACTAGTGCCCCAGGTCAGCGAAGCAGTTCGAACCAGCGCGGAGATGCGCCTACCCCTTTGGGGGAATACTGCACTGTCGGATCCGGTGTTTCTCGTCCTGATTCCCATCGGAGTCGTTGCGATTCTATGGGGCGGGCGACGCCGTTTCGGAGCTGCACGCCTGCCCTACTTGCCCGCTGGCCTGCCCCGTTCACGGGTCCAGCACCTGCTCTGGATCCCTACGGTTCTCAAGTGGTTGGCTGTGTTGTTGGCGATTGTGTCGATGACACGGCCCTTGCGCGGTGATGTCCGGACCGATCGCGACTCCGAAGGTGTGGATATTGCCCTGTTGCTCGATCGCTCCAGTTCGATGGACGCACGCGAAGGGCCCCGGGCTCCGCGCCGATTCGACATCGCGCGTCAGGTGCTGACGGATTTTGCCTCGCGGCGAATGACCGATACTGAAGGGGCAGCCGACAATGTTGCCCTGTTCGGATTCTCGGGCTACTGCGATTTGCTCGTGCCATTCACGTTGGACGCTGATGCCTTCCGTGGGGTCATGCTTGAGGTCGACACGAACAAGGAACGGGACTTAGGGGGGACGGGCATTGGAGTGGCGATTGCGCGTGCGGTGCAGACGTTCAAGGAGCTTGAATCCACTGCCCGCATCATTGTCCTGCTTACCGATGGTGAGAACAATATCGACACGATTCGGCCCCACGCCGCAGGCATGATGGCCCAAGAACTGGGCATCAAGGTCTATACCATTTTCGTGGGGCCCACGGTGGCTCGATATCCCGGAGGGCTTGTTCAGCGAGTTCAGACGGCCGATCTAGAAAAGGTGGCCGAACTCACGGGCGCGAAGTTCTTCCATGCTGAATCGGCCATTGGCTTGGAAGCAGTTTACTCAGAGATCGAGGGATTGGAACGTCGCCCCCGGATCGAAGAGCGGCACGCAGAAGCCTATGATCTCTACCCCAATATGTTGCTGCCCGCGCTATTGCTCTATGTACTGAGTGCGTTGAGTACAGCAACTTGGGCTAGGAGGCTGCCGTGATCGCTCTCTTGGGCTTCGAATTGACGAGGGCGGATATGGGCTTAGCCCTACTGCTTGGGCCACTTGTGCTGAGCGTTGGGCTCTGGGCTGCATCCTCGAATCGAAAGACACTCCGCCGTTTGGTTAGCCAGCGACTGGAGCCTGGGCTCCTGAGGGGGTATCGCTCGGGACGGCCCCGCTTGCGTGTGCTGCTCGGGTCAGTGGCGGTGCTCGCCATGGGACTGGCATTGCTCGGTCCTGTTCGTGGTTTCACACTCGAGGAGGTTCAACGCAAGGGCGTGGATATCGTCCTCTGCGTGGATACATCGCGGTCCATGTTGGTGCGCGATCTCGATCCAGAGGTTTCCCGATTGGAACTGGCACGTCGGCAAATCAAGCTGCTGTTCGATCGATTAGGCGGGGATCGTGCGGCCCTCGTGGCCTTTGCCGGTGATGCCCGGGAGGTGGCACCGCTGACCCGGGACACCCAAGCCCTTGAGTGGTTCTTGCGCACCTTGGGACCGGAGGATAATCGTAAGGGGGGAACAGACTTGGGAGTGGCGCTTGAGCATGCACTGGGCTTGTTTGATGGACGCAGCGGGGCTCACGAGGCGATTGTATTGCTCACCGACGGCGAGGACTTGGAAGGCAAGGGGCTTGAAGTGGCGGTCCAGGCTGCCGAGCAAGGCATCCGTGTGTATGTGGTGGGGATGGCAAGTGAGGCCGGGGGCAAGATTCCCGATGGCACGAGTGGGTTCGTCAAGGATGCCACGGGTGCGGAGGTGGTTTCCAAGTTGGACAGTTCGACCCTGGAAGCCATTGCTGACGCTACAGGCGGCGTGTACGTCAATGCCCGCAATTCCCTCGCCCTTGAACGGATTCATGGGGCCTATATCAGCAATCTTGAAGGTCGCGCCTATCAGCAGGGTAAGCAGAAGATTCCCCACGACCGTTTTCAGTGGCCTCTCGCCGTTGCGCTCGGGTGCATGCTCGTGGAGTTGAGCCTGAGAGACCGTCGCAAACCCGTGCTTGATTCACCCGAAACATCGCAGGCGCAATCTAGGAGGATTCCATGAGGGACTTAGGTCAGATTCTGTTTGGGATTCTTGTGGTGCTCTGGTTGGAGGCTGGAATGGAAGTCGCGTTGGCACAAGCTCCTGCTGATGGGACGCTACCCATGCCAACGGGTGCTCCGCAGTTACAGGGCAACTCCGGTGGCGGTACTCCCGGGGGAGTGCCTGGAGACTTGCCCGGGGAAATGCCCGGGGAGGAGGTGCCTTCCGCTGATTTGCGAGATCCCGAACCCTGGTCGGGTTCGTTCGCTGAGGGAATGGCCCAGGTGATTGCTCAGCATGACTCCGAGGACTACACGCAGGCCATTGAAACGTGCGATCAACTGCTCGTGGCGACGACTTATGAGCGCATGCGTTCGTCCCTAGCGGAGACTAGTGGGGGACTCTCGGATCGGGTTCTCGCGCCCGTAGAAGGAGCCCTCCACGGAATCGGACTCGAACGTTTTTCTGTGGCCGAACGCGGGCAGGTTTGTCTGGCCCGTGGATTGTTGAGTCTGAGGGAGGGCAACCTCACGGGCGGGCTTGAGGACTTGCAGGCTGCCCGTCGAATGGGAGGTGGGGAGGCCACGCGCTTTGATGCGGTGTATTCCCTCGGTACTGTTCACCTCGGTTTAGGTGAGGCTGCTCGTCAGTTGATTCCAGAGATCTCCGGGGTGGCACCCACACAACCTCCCGCTCCAGCCCCGGGTGCTCAGAGCCCAGCCCCCGAACCACCCGATCCCCTCGTCTTGGCCCGCAGCGCCTATGGCCATGCGCGCACTCACCTCATCGAGCGCCTTCGGTTGGATTGGCGCGATGAGGACACACGCGCAAATATGGAGCTCGTGCAGCGTCGCTTGCGAGAGCTCGATGAGATTGAACGTCAGCGCGAGGAGCAACAGCAAGAGGGCGAGGATCCCGCAGAGCAAGGGCCAGATCCGGACGCAGAACAGGAGGACTCTTCTGATTCCGATTCGCAGGGAGGGGATTCGCAGCAGTCGGACCCCCCCGAAGAGCCCGAATCCACAGATCCTAGCGAGGATTCAGAGGATTCCGAGGATCCTGAGGATCCGCAAGATGGGTCCGAGGGCGAGGATTCGCAGGAACAAGAGGGCGAGCAGAGCCAGGAGGGTGAGATTCAAGAAGTTCAACTGACGAAGGAGGAGCTTGACCGCCTCCTGCGCATTCTTCAGGAGCACGAGGAAGAGGGTGAACGCTTGCAAGAATTACTCTCTCGCCGCAGACGCCAGAACGTAGAAAGGGATTGGTAATGAGTCTGACGTTGATGAATTTGATGATGAATCGGATGCGTGCCGCTTTGGGACTTCTTCTTGTTGGGCTCCTCACCGCTGGGATTGGGAGCGCTCAGGATGTTTCCGTATCGGTCAGGCTATCCCGCCCGCTCGTAAAGCTGGGCGACGACCTCGTGCTTCGCATTGACGTCGAAGGAACTCGTGACGCCGATGTACAATTGCCCCCCGTGGTAGAGGGCCTGATGTACGGGCGACTAGCGGGCCCCCAGGTCTCATCCATGACCCAGTTTTCCGGCGGGCGTCGGACGACTCAGGAAAGCGTTTCTTGGAGCATGTCCATTCGACCGACGCAGGAGGGGGAGTTCATTGTTCCCCCGGTAGTCTTGTTGATAGGGGGCCGCGAGGTGAGCGCACCCCGCGAACCTATGACCCTGCGCGTCGTCAAGGACTTGGAAGGAGCCCAGCACTGTTTTATCGAAGCCCATGAGTTGCCCGAACGCGTGTACGAGGGTGAACCGTTCGATCTCGACCTGCGTTTTGGCACAGATCTTGGGGGCGGAGAGCCGCATCTGTACCTGCCCTGGTGGCCAGCTCATCGAGGTGTGCTCACTGTAGATGATGGGCAGGTAAAGGGAGCATTTCGCTTCGGTGTCAATGATCGCTTTGAAGCTCGGGTGAGCGAATTGGATGGAACCCAAAGGCACGGAGTGGCCTTTCGCGTTTTCCAACTTCGTCAGCGATATGTGGCCACGAGACCCGGGCGCCTTGAGTTTGACTCTCCCACGTTTCAATTTTCCGAAGTGCTGCAGCGCTCGAGCCCGTTTTCTGCCGGACGTTACAAGCGATACCACGCACAGGCCGATGCTTTTGCTATCGACGTCGTGCCTGTCCCTGAAGAGGGCCGTCCGCTTGATTGGACCGGGGCAGTGGGGGAATTGACGGCCATGCGGAGAGTAGACCGCAGGGATGTTGACGAGGGTGGCACGATTGCATTGACCGTGGCGTGGTCGGGAAGGGGCAACCTAGAGTTCTTCACTGTTCCTGATCTCAAGCGCCAACCGGGTTTTGAGGACTTTCGTGTGCTGGCGGTGGAGGATGAGAACTTCAGCGATGAGCGCCGGGTGACCTATGATCTTGTCCCCACGACCTCGTCGATTACGCAGATCCCGGCCCTACCCCTTTGGGTGTTCAACCCAAGAACAGAGGCGTACGAGAAGATCTCGACGGAGCCAGTGGATGTGCGCGTGCGCCCAGTGGGGGATCCACTTGCCGGGGTGGGCGGGTCAGTGATGGCACTTGATTTGTGGGATGTGCAAAGCACTCCGCTGGAAGGTCCGGGTTTGAGCCAACTCGGTGGCATGGCTCTCTTCGGGGTCGGGGTGGGTATTCTCTTGGTGTGGTGGATCACGCGCACGTGGATACGCAGGCGAAGGGGCGATCCGAACGGGCCCCGGGCGAGGCGCCGAAGGGCAGCCCTCCAGCGATTGCGGGCCCAACTCAAGCACGCTCACAGCGCAAGTGCGCAGTGCACAGCCTTGTGTGAGTTCTTGGCGGATCGGACTGGCGAGGCACAGGTCGCGTGGCTGGGTCGAGATGTTCAGGAATGGGCGCAGGAAGCGGGCATCGCGAAGGACGCTGGCTGGGTCGCCCAGTGGGCGGGCCTAGTGGCTGAACTCGACGCCAGTGCTTGGTCTCAAGCGGACAAGGCCCTCGACCCCGCTCGCATTCTTGCCATGGCGACTACGTTGAACCGGGGGGAGCTCTAGCATGTGGGCCGCACTCTGTTTGATCCTCTTCGCCTGCCCGCCAGTGCAGGACGCCTACCTTGAGTTGGATTCGGGCGCCCTCGAGGCCTACCGCGCAGGCGATCCGGCGTCCGCAGCAAGCCTGTGGGGCCAGGCCCTTGCCCAGGCACCTGAGGGACCCGAGCGCGGAAGACTCTGCTTCAACCTTGGCAATGCCGCTTACCGACAGGGCGAGGTGGTGCAAGCTGTGGCTTGGTATCACAGCGCGCTTCGCTATCTGCCGCGAGACCGCGGAGTGTGGGCCAATCTAGAGTTCGCTCGGGTAGAGGCCGACTTAGAGCCTGCCGACAGGGGTGACCTAGCCGACACCATTCACCGCTTGCTTTCGTCCCTGGTCCGGGCTGAGTCGGAATGGCTCGTGGCCTGGGCGCTTGCGCTGCTCGCTCTAACCTGTGCGGGGGAAGCGCTCAGGGGGGGGGCGGGCTGGCGGCGGGCTGTGTGGGTGAATCTGGGACTGACCGGCCTCTTGAGCGGCCCATTGCTGTGGCATGTGGTTCATGATTCGAGGTCCATGTGGATGGTGATCGCGGAGGAGGGGGCCTCGGCTCAATCGGAGCCCACTCCCGATGCCGCACGGGTTTCCAGCTTTCCCGCGGGCAGCATCATGGAAAGGGCAGATGAGCTACCCGAATGGGTCAAGCTCCTCGACGACAGTGGTAGAGGCCTTTGGGTGGAGCGCAGCAAGGTCTTTGCCCTTGCTCGCTAGGCAGATCCTAGGGTCGGGGCTTGCCTCATGCCGTCGCTGGCTTGATGCTGGGCCGGTGCGACATTTGAAGCAAGATCGAATCAGGGGCCTGGTGTGCGCTTCGCGGTCTCTGGGGATTCTGATTCTCCTCGCTGCATGCAGGCAGGAGAACCGGGCATTACCTGTGGAAGCACCGACTGGGCGTGGCGTGCTCGTCATCGTCGTGGACGGATTGCGATTCGACCATACGAGCCTTGGCGAGTACGACCGCGACACCACCCCGAAGTTGAGAGAGATGGCCAAGAGCGAGGGGGTGCTCTTCAATAACGCTTGGTCGGCTGCACCCAACTTGATTCCAGCCCACGTCGCGTTGCTGACAGGTTGCGATCCGGCTGTTGCCCTGCGCCCCAACGTGATTCTCTCTGATGGTGCACGGCTTCCGCCTCTCACCAATTGGTTTGTGCCCCAGGGCGCCCCGCGTCTCGCTCGGGAGTTTCTCGCTCACGGCTGGCATACGGCGGCGTTTGTGGATCATGCCCATATCAGTGAACGCCGAGGGTTTGATGACGGATTCCGCGAGTTTGTGGATGTGGGAGGTGATATCTCTGATGCCCAGCGTGATGTTGGATTGTCCGGAGTTACCCGCAGATTCTACCGCTGGGTGAGTTCGCTGAGTCCGGCAGAGGATTGGATGGCTTACGTGCACTGGCACGACCTCGTTGCCATGTGGGATGATCATCCTTGGGAGACAGATCTGCCCGAGGGGGCCGTGGCAGGCTCTTTTGAATTGCGACCTGAACTCGATTACGTGCCGCCTGTAGGGGAGAGTGAGCCGACGTTTTTTGCGTTGCCACCCTCGCGGGTCGAACACGGACAACCCAGCCTGGCCGCTTACGAGCGCTATTACGACGTGGCGATCCGCAGCAGGCTCGACCGCAATCTCGCCCGCCTATTTGCCACGCTCGACATGGACGGCCGATGGGATCAGACTTCGGTCCTAGTGGTGGGGAGTTTCGGCATGGGGTTTGGCGAGTCAGGAATGTTGGTCGACACGGGAACCTACACCCAAGTGGACCTGCACGTGCCTGTCATCCTGCGCCCTGCACCTGGGTTGGGAGTGCCAACGGGGAGCGTGCAGTCGGCTCTGGTGAGTCTTGTCGACCTCGCCCCGACCCTCCTGG
>CAYXZD010000009.1:134712-144603 GCA_964469565.1 uncultured Planctomycetaceae bacterium | reverse complement strand
CCGCCCCTCTCCCCGCCTCTCCCCCCCTCTCCCCAACCACGTGAATGAGTCAGCAGGGCCCTGAAGTACCCCGCTACCCGCGGCATGGGCGGCCATGACACCGATGAGCTTTCCGGGCGTCGCTTGCGTGATGAACAGAGCTAAGCTCAGTGATCACAATGCCTTGGGCGTCATGCAGGCACTGCGCAAGCAACCAGGAGCCCATCATGGGGCTCTGGGCGCCCATTCTTGCACACCCCACGGCCTTTGACGGGTAGGTGCAGGTGGCAAGGCCGAGGGAACCTGATTGATCAGGGCCCCAGACGGTTCAACATAGCCCTCCGGTCAATCACTCCCAAGCATGGCCTGGGCACGCTCGCCTGCCCGGGTACCCGCGTAGCGCTCGGCTACCGAGGCGAGGTTGTTACGGGCCTTGTTCAGGCCACGTTTGGCTACAACGGCTAGAGCCCGCTCCAGTGCTTCTGCTGCTTTGAGTTCATGCTGGATTTGTTCATCCTGCTCGATCTCTTTGAGGCGTGCGGTGATTTCCCCGAAACACGCTTCCTTCTTCATTTGCTTTGCCAAGAGTTCAAGAGCAGGCAGGGAGACGAGCAGGTCCCGGCGTTCGATGGCCCGATCAATCTGGCGGCGTAGGTCGTCCACATGGGCGTTGAGGATGTGCCTCAAGTCCATGGCTCCTTCTGGGGTAGCGCCTTTTTCCACCCACTTGAAAGCTGCGCCCAGATCTCCAGCAGCCGCAGCTTTGAGCGCCTTGGCGGAAGCTCCGTTGACTTCGCCGCGCCAAGCAAGAACGTCATTGGGCCCGGGACGTTTCGCGCCCTTGAGTGCAGCTTCGATGTGGCTCGACTTCAGAGAACTGGGGTGCCCATGCCAAACCATTCGTCCAACTGGATTGATGAGATAACTGTGAGGGATCCCGCGCGCTCCCACGAGCTTTCCAAGTGCGCTGCCTGTCTTGGAGCCGCTCCCCACAGCAAAGGGAATCCCGAATTTCTTGACATACGGAGCCACGAGGTCCTGAGATTCATTTGAAACGGCCAAGACCACGAGCCCCGCACTCGCATATTCTTCTGAGACTTCCTTGAGGTGGGGCCACGCCCCACGACAAGGGCCTCACCAGGTGGCCCAAGCTTCGATGAGGACTGCCTTCCCGGAGAGAGACTGGAGAGTCGGGGCCTGTCCGAGTTGATTCTCCCAGTGCTCTGCGCTGATTGGGGGTGACTTGGGATCCTCAGCCTGTGGAGTGGACACAAGCGGCAGAATAGCTAGGAAGGCAATGATGTTCATGGATACTGAGGTTGAGGTTTTCTGACTCAGGCGGCCCCTGTGCACTGGCTACTTGTCACAGGCTGCACAAGTGTATCGATTGATCGTTGAGGGCGCCGGACAAACTGCAGCCAAGCCCAATCAGGTTCGCCCCTGTGCGAATAGCCGATCCGCCGAGCGGGGCCTAAGCGGGGTGCAAACTTTGGGACAGATCTAACCGGATCAGGGGTGTACACTACTCTTACGACTCAACCACCCCGCCCACTATGACCTCCACTGAGACCCTCCTCGACTCACTCCCGGCCTTGGGTGCGAAGCACCGCGAAGACTACGCCGGAGCGCGACCGTTTCCCCACTTTGCATTTGATGGACTCCTCCCAGAGGAACTCCTGGATCGTGTATTGGGTGAGATCACCGCGTCCAATAAGGAAGACTGGAGGGCTCTAGAACAGGAGGGGAGTTCCAAGTACAAGTCCATCACCCCCGGCTACGAAGTCATCGGACCCGCGGGGCGCGAGCTGTTTGCGTTTTTTCGCACGCCTCAGTTTCTGAGGTTCGTCGAAGAGCTAAGCGGACTCAAGGGGCTCCTCGCCGATGCTGAGATGCTCGGTGGCGGTTGGCACAGCATTCGACCCGGTGGCTACCTCGAGTTGCATGCAGACTTCAGTTGGAATCCACGCATCCGCCTGTATCGTCGGATCAACGTTCTCTTGTACCTCAACAAGGACTGGAAGGACGAGTACAACGGCAAGTTGGAGCTTTGGGACAAGGACCTCACGGAACAAGTGGAGTACACCCCAAGTTGGAACCGGCTGGTCATCTGTGATGTTACCGCCGACACGCTGCACGGATTCCCTAAGGAGATTGCCTGCCCAGACGGGCAGGCGCGCAACTCCGTTGCCTTGTGGCTCTACACAGCTGACATTCCAGAGTCGATGCAACTGTCCTATGACCAGCGCGAGACGGACTTTCTGAAGCGCAAAGGTGGCAAGGCGAGGCCCCTACCTACGCCGCTGATTCGCCAGGTGCTTCCTCCCGTGGTCTACAATATTTTCCACAATAAGTTTCGGCACAGTCGGGTTTACTACCCAGCCGAAGTGCTGACCCGATTCAAGCATTGGTTCATTCCCCCGGCCATCCGCAAGCTGTTCTCTAAGACCTCGGGCTGAGGTCAACAGAGGGGTACGGATACCCCTTGCCCGCCCATGCCACCGACTACACGCTGGAATCATCGGAGGTAGTCGCGACCGGAACGGTCCTCATGGCGTGTAGTGCGTGATCCCAAACGGTTGAGGCCACACCATGGAATCCACTGGCCGAATGAACCTCGGGAGAATCTGTTACGTTGAGCAAGGCCTGCCCTAGAAAGCGATTACAATGCTCAAACAACTCATCCTTGTCAGTCTCCTCGCCCTCTTCCTCAACCCATTCGGCAGTGCCCAGGGCCAAGCCATCGGCTATGAGGAGAGCTTTGCCCTTGCTGCAGACCGCGAAGCAGCACTCGAACAGCTCATCCCCGGCACGGCAGAGTTTTACTACTACTCCTGCCTTGTTCATCAGCATCGATCTGAGTTCGACAAGGTCCCTGGCCTCATTGACACATGGGTCAAACGTCACGGCCACACGGCCCGTGTGCGTGAAATCGAACACCGGCAGGCACTCTTGGCCCATGGCGAAGATTCCAACGGGTCCTACCACTACTTGCGCCGCGTGTTGGGACTCGACTTCCAGCACAGGGCGCGCAGCGGTGATGAGGCTAAGAGCCTCCCCAGCCAACTCGACCCTACCACCATTGGAACGCACGCGTGGATCGCTCAAGCCCATAGGAACCACCCACAATCGATCAAGGGATTCACCGATCGTGCGTTGGAGGGTTTGGCTGGGATTCCACTCACTGACCGTCAATTGGGGCAGTGGCTTTCACGCCTACAGCGTCCAGATGTACCAGGGTTACCCGCGAGGATCATTCGCCACCTTGCTCTGGAGTCGAGTTCAGGTTTTGGTTCCCTGCCGATTCACACAAAGCTCCTGATCGACCAGTTGGATACATGCCTGAGCCTCGCCCCTCACCTGCTGAACGATCCAGAGTTCGTCAAAGTCTACCTCACCAAACTTGCGCCCAATTCCAGCCAAGATTGGCGTACAAGCACCACAGTTCGAGAGGCCTTCTTGGAACGGCTGCAGGCCTTTGCCGCACGCCTCGGCCCATCCCACAATGCCCTCAAAGCCCATGTGTTACACCACCGCCTCATCCACGACCTTGGACTGGGCAAACCCAATCGTGAAACACTCCTGGCGTTTCTGCAAGTTCCCTCTAAACACGAATACTCCAACCGCAAATGGCTGAAACAACAGCGCCAAGCTGAAATCGTTCAGGCACGTGACCAGAAACTGACTCTACTGGGAGCACCCGGCGATGCGGAACCACTCGTCCGGGCCTACTTGGAGCACTTCTTCATCGATGACCAAAATCCGGATAGCTTCGCCAAGTATTTGGGACCTGCTTATCTCGCACGCGTCTTTGCCGAGACGAAGATTCTGGGAGGAATCGGCGACCAGGAACGCTGGTATTCGATGTTAGATGACCCGGCTTACTACGAGGAACTACAAGACCGTGTTGAAATAGGATTTCCGCCCGACCAGTCAACGCAATTCGCCGTGAACGAAGGCGTCACACTCGACGTAACCCTCAAGAACGTCAATACGCTCCTGGTCAAGGTCTTCGAAATGGATGCCCTGTCCTACGGACAAACCACTGGTCGCGAAGTGCAGGCATCCCTCGACCTTGACGGCATGGTAGCCACACACGAAGAAACCCACACGTTTGACGAACCAGCCTTACGGCGCAAACGGCACCAGTTTGAGTTTCCCGAAGTCACTGAGCCCGGTGTCTACGTCATTGATTTCATTGGTGCGGGCACCTCAAGCCGAGCGGTCATTCGCAAGGGGAGCCTGCAGGTACGCCACCGGCTGAACTCAGCCGGTCATGTCATTGAGGCGGTCACTCCCGACGGCAACCCCTGCAGCGATGCAGATGCGTATGCAGCGGGAAGCCATTACCGCGCGGACAAGGCAAACGAGATTGTCATCCCCTTCTCTGCCAACCCAACATCAAAGAAAATGACTGTCCACTCTGCGGGGCGAGTGAGGGTTGAGTCCCTCCCGCCACTGGCAGAGGAGTACACTTTGGAGGCGGGAATCTACGTGGCCAGGGAACAACTACTCGCTGGTGCCACCGCTCAACTAGTCATCAGCCCGCGCCTGTTTGTGCAGGGCCACGTCGCTCCCTTGAGCCTCGTGGAAGAAGCATCGCTGCGGATCACAGCCACCCGAAGAAACGGCACAACAACCTCTGTTGTGGTTCCCACCGAGGAATTCGCCGCACTCTCGGAGTGGGTACATGAGTTTCGAGTTCCAGATGATTTGAGCCTACTCGAGGCGCAGGTCACGGGCTCGGTTCTGCAATTGAGCTCTGGAGAGAAGGTCCGCGTTCATGGGAAGCTGCATCGCTTCACAATCAACCAAATCGATGCCACCGAGCAGATACTCTGCCCTCTACTCGGTCACGATAGCGCCGGGTATTTCATCGATGTTCTTGGCAAGAACGGTGAGGCGGGGGCGGGTCATCCTGTCACGGTGACCCTGACCCACCGCGATTACACCAATTCTATGAAGGTGCACTTGAAGACCGATGAAGCGGGCAGGATTCGCCTCGGCCCGTTGCCCAAGATCACCTCCCTCAGGGTCACGGGACTCCCGAACGGCTACGGGCAGTGGAGCCTCTCCGACAACGCCCACAGCGGCACCCCCCAAGTGCATGGACGGGCCGGCCAGACCCTTCAAATCCCCTACACGGGTGATTCCGACGAACTCAATCGGCTCAATGTCTCGTTGCTTGAGCGCAGGGGAGGCGTTTACACCACCGACCATTACCACCGCATAGCTTTGAATGGGCACATGCTAGAGATCTCCGGCCTCCCCGCCGGAGACTACGAGCTACTCCAAAAAGAGGGCGGTCACTTTACCTCGATTCGTGTTGTTGCGGGGTCCGAAGTTGACGGCTGGGCAATGGGAAGCCAACGGTCGCTGGAGCTAACCCGCCCCACTCTGCAAATCCTCTCTGCTGAATTAGACGACGGCGACATCACGATTGCACTGAACCAAGCCGATGCAAGTACACGCATTCACTTGTTTGGTTCACGATTCGTGCCTGCCACGGACCCTTTTGTGAGTCTGGTTTCGCAAGGGCAGCAGAACGCACGCCTAGTCTGGGCCAAACCTTCCCTTTCTGAGTATCACACGGGACGCAAGATCAGTTCGGAGTTTCGTTACATCCTCGAACGGCGTTATGCAGCCAAGTTCCCTGGAAACATGCTGCGGCGCCCCGGTTTGCTTCTCAATCCTTGGGCCCTGCGCGACACCAATTCAATGATCGGGCTCGGTGGCGGCGCAGGAGGAAAATTCGGGGGCAGAGGCGGGGGTGGAGCCTCCCCTAGTGGACCCCGTGCTCCTAGTGCTAAGCAGGGACGCAGCTCCTCACCGAGCACTTTTCCCAATTTGGATTTCATGAATCAGCGGGCCGCTGTGCTCACAAACCTGCGCCCCGATGCCGATGGGCTCCTGCACATTCCGGCGGAAGCATTGGGCCTAGCCAATTGCCTTCAAATCATCGCCGTGGATGAGAACACCTTGGTGAGCCGCCGTGTCCTGCGATCCAGTACCCAGCTCCAAACGAAGGATCTGAAGCTCACCCGAGGGCTTGACCCGACCCAACACGTAGGTGAGCGGCGCAGAATTGAGGCCTTGCAATCAGGGGATCAGACAACCCTTCGCGACCAGGCTGGTTCTGACTTGCAAAGCTACAGCAGTCTGGCAGAAGTCTTTGACCTCTTCCGAACTCTGCAACCCCAGGCTGGCTTGGGCCCGTTTAGGCCACTCATGGATTGGCCGTCACTGACCCTTGAAGCGAGGCAGGCATTCTATTCAGAGTTTGCAAGCCACGAGGTCAACCTGTTCTTGGCGCGCAAGGATCCTGAGTTTTTCAGTGAAACGGTGAGCGCCTATATTGCCAACAAGGCCGACAAGACCTTCGTCGACGACTGGCTGCTCGGGAATGACCTGGAGTCCTATTCGACCCCCTTCGAATTCGGTCGCCTGAATACACTTGAACGAATTCTCTTGGCCCGCCGCATGCCTAAACTAGCAGCATCCGTGAGTCGCTTGATCGCCGAGCAGCTGGAACTGCAGCCCGAGGACTCGGGCCGAAGTGCTGGCTTCAGATTCGACACGATCATGGGAACGACTCTTGCATTGAGCGAGAAGGCCAAGGAGCTGCGCAGCCCGATCCGCTACAAGGGACCCGGCGACTCGGCCCCTCCCCCCTCCGAGGACAGGCCCATGGAGGAACTCGACTTTGAGGGTGTGGTTTGGGATGAGAAACCCGCGGGAGTGACGGGCGGTGAGGACTTCATGCTAGATGCTCGTCGCGAACTTGACCAACGCGGTCGCACTCAGAATTACTTCCGTGAACTAGGAGTCACGGAGCTGCTGGTCGAAACCCAGTACTACCAGCATCACACAGCCACCTCCGGAACCTTGACTGTGGAAGCTAATGAATTCTGGCTGGACCTCGCGGAGGCTCAAGCAGGAGAGCCGTTTATTTCAACGCACTTTGCGGAACCCACGGGAAACCTAGGTGAAATGCTGCTGGCCTTGGCCATGCTCGACTTACCGTTCACGCCAGCGGATCACACCTCGGCCAGCGTCGAGGGTGAAGTGCAAGTCAACGCCAAGGGCCCTTTGCTCCTCGTCGCCAAGGAACTCACTGTGCTTGCCCCCACGGAGGAGCCGGTGCAACTCTTGATGGGTCAACAGTACAGGGCCCTGCACTCAGATTCAGCTGCACAGGCCGATTCCATGCAGTTTGTACGGGCTGAGCCCTATGTCTGTCGGGTAGTGATCAGTAACCCAACGGCTGCGCAGATTGAGTTGGAATTACTCGTCCAGATACCCAACGGCGCCCTGCCGGTCTCCAACGGATATCGGACGCAAGGCCTACCAGTCACCTTGCAACCCTTCGGATCGCACACCCACGAGTACTCCTTCTATTTCCCGAACGCTGGTCAGTTCACACACTTCCCAGCCCATGCATCCCACGACGGAGCGATGCTGGCGTTCGCTGCGGGGAATCCCACGATGGAGGTCTCTGCTGAAGCGACGGCCATTGATAGGGAATCATGGGAGCACCTTTCGCAACGCGCCGAGCTCGACACACTCTTGGAGCAGATGAGGGCAATGAACCTTCAAGCCGTAGACCTAAGCCAGTTGGCCTGGCGCATGCGGGACGGGGAGGCATTCAATGCGATCATCACCGCACTTCGCGATCGCTCACTCTATTCTCCCACTCTCTGGTCCTATGGCCTGTTCCACCAAGCACCCGATGCTGCGCGCGAGTACCTCGCTCAGAACCACTCCTTCGTGAGCCAGTGCGGTTCTTGGCTGGCATCAGACCTCTTGACGATCGACCCAGTTCAGCGTCGGACCTTTGAGCAGTTGGAGTTTGACCCGCTGATTAATGCGCGCGTCCATCCCACCGATGCAGGCCCTGAGATTCTAAACCGCGGCCTCGCGGGCCAGTACATGAAGCTGCTCGACATTCTCGCGCACAAGCCCGTGCTCGAGGACGAGGATTGGATGAGTCTCAGCTACATGCTGCTCTTGCAGGATCGCATCGCAGAGGCCCAGGGTGCATTTGATAAAGTGAATCGCGAGAAGGTCGACATGGAGATCCAGTACGACTACATGCAGGCCTATATGGACTTCTTCCAGGACGACCCACAGCTCGCTGGTGAGATCGCGAAGAACTATCGCAATTATCCTGTCCTCCATTGGCGCACACGCTTTGGAGTCATCGAGCAGCACCTGCAAGAAGCTGCTGGAGTCGCGAGTGCCACCCCAGAAGGATCAACCAGTCCATTGGCCAACAATGACGATCTTGCCGGCTTGTCCCCGACCCTAGACCTTCATGTGGAGGGAGGCTCCATCACTATCGAGCACAGCCACCTCGAATCATGCGAGCTCCGCTTTTACCCGATGGATGTGGAGTTCCTATTCTCCTCCCAGCCATCAGTCGGGGTCGACTCCAATTCGTCGATCTTCGTCAAGGCCGCACAGAGTGTGACCGTGCAGTTGGATCCTAATGGGGATGACTATGTCGCTAAACTCCCGGAGCAGTTCCAAACCGGCAATACCCTCATCGAAGTGCGTGCAGGATCACTGACTCGTATTCGGGCTAGTTACGCCAATTCCCTGAGGGTGCAAATGATCGACGCATTCGGTCAGCTGAAGGTCAGCCACTCCGAAACGGGCAGACCCCTGCCCAAGACCTATGTGAAGGTATTTGTCAAAGATGGCAGGAACACGCGCTTCCACAAGGATGGATACACCGACCTGCGCGGCCGATTCGATTATGTCTCCGTGTCAGAGATGAAAAGTCACGGCATCGAACGATTCTATGTGCTCATCCTTCACGAGGAACACGGGGCCGCCATTCGTGAGGTCGGCCCGCCCCCCAAGTAAGGAGCGAAGATCGACTGCCCAACTCGAGACCTTCCCACCACGGAGGAGCCTTCGGGAAAGGCGGTCCCGTTACTCCAAGATGCGTTCGAGTGTGACCCGTTTTCCGTCGCGGGACACGTCCCAGCCGTCATCACCAAGCAATGGGGCTAGAGATTCGAGCTGCATGGCCGACTCGGCTAGGCCGAATTCGAGAGTCCAATGTTCCCAGGCCTGGCTCTCGTCTTGGGGTGTCCACTCAAGATAGCGACTGGCCCGCAAGTCTGCCCCGAGGCTTGCAGCATGCTCGCGAGTCTCCTCAAACTCGACGAGGAGCCAACGCAGATCGAACTCGCCGCGGATCTCCTCGGAGTGAACTTCACCCGAAGGAAGGGGCCAAGATTGTGTGGGAACTGGGTTCGCAGGCTCACTCTGCCGATGGATATACCGTTCGGGGTGGTAGATCTCAGCACTCGTACGAGGTGGGTCCGCCCACATGGCATTGACGGCTTCCCAACCGCCGGCTTCGCGTAGCGCAGCGATAAACTCTAAGCCTGTTCCATAGTGAAAGATCTTCTCGAAGCGATCGCGTGATACGGTTCCCTCAGAGGGGAACTTGGCATGGGCTGAAAAGTCGTAGCTCATGATATCCGACACAGCGAGCATGGCTTCGCCCTCGATTACGCCCTGCAGAGCTCGTTCTTGATCTGCGTCTTGGCATCCGTGGTGCAGGGCGGACAGGTCCCAGTTTTGATCTTGCAGAGCGTGAAAAATCTCGTGCAGCTGTACGCCTCGCGTGAAACCACTGCCCTTTCCTTCCTTGCCCATCACCACAACGAGCCTTTCTGTATCGGACTCGTACCAGCCTCCAAGGTTTCCATCGGCCACCTCAGACGCATCGACAAGATCCGGCACCACTCCATGGGTGAACTTGAGTGAGCGCCACTCTTCCAATTCCCGCATGGTGCTATCGACACTGGCTCGCAATTCGCGATGGAGGTCTGTGTCGTTCTTGTGCGGATCAGCGTGCGGATCAGCGTGCGGATCAGCGTGCGGATCAGCGTGCGGATC
>CAYXZD010000009.1:112669-134612 GCA_964469565.1 uncultured Planctomycetaceae bacterium | reverse complement strand
GCGGATCAGCGTGCGGATCAGCGTGCGGATCAGCGTGCGGATCAGCGTGCGGATCAGCGTGCGGATCTGCGTGCGGATCTGCGTGCGGGTCTGCGTGATCCGCACCGGCCGAGTCATCGACCTGATCGGTGTTGGGGTCTATTTCACCGTAATCACCGCGCATGGCTCGGGCTTTGCGACTGTGGGCCTGTTCGAGCAGATCACGTACAGCCGGATAGTCGATGACTTCCAGGGCTCGTTCGAAGTCACCGATGGCCCCATCAAAGTCGCGCATCTCCATGTGAAGCATGCCGCGCTCGGCCAAGAAAATGACCGTGTTCATCTTGTCCGGGAGTCGTTCAAGGAGCCGGGTGTAGGCCCGAAGGGCGCGGTCGTAATCTCCCGTCTCCACAGCAGAAGCCGCAGCCGCTTGGAGTTCCTTGGGATCATCAGACAGCGGCTCGATGGCCTCCCCGGTGCCGGCGAAAGTCACCTGAATGCGGCCACTCGGATTCAACCACTCTCTGGCGACGCGGGCGATATCGCGCGCCTGAATCTGACCGATTTGTGCACTGTAGCTTCGCAGGACCGATTCCTGCCCATGGGCTGCATGCCATGCAACCCTCGCCGCAAGGGCAAAGTAGGGACGTGCCCTCAAGGGCTCATCGACGAAGACATTGGCTAGCAGGCCCTTGATCTCCTCCAAAACGCCCTCGTCCACCCCACCCTGCCGGTAAGAATCCAAGAGCGTAGTGAGTTCCTGCATCGTTTCACCAGCAACCGCTGGATCACAGGACACACTGATCTGAAACATATCGCGATCCACGCGCTGCCCCACCTGCACTCGCAGGGGAAGCCCACTGGGTAGAGATTCACGGGCGAGAAGTGCCGCCAGTACATCAAGAGCCGGTCGGTCGTGATGCCCCATTGCAGGGGTCAGCCATGCGGCAACATGCCGATCTTGAGGCAAGTCAGATGTGAGTGTGTGCGCGCGGGGAGTCGCGGGTGTCAATTCCACCACAGATTCCAGTTCCGGTCCGGGTGTGAGTGCTTTGAAAGCAGCCTCGATTTGATCGAGGGCCCCGGCGGGATCGGACGGCGTTACCGCAACCACTGCAACACGATTGGGGTGATAGTGGCGCTTGTAGAACGATTTGATGTCGCTCACCCCAAGCCCAATAGCCTTTGTATGTCCTCGCGAATCCCTTAGACCGTAGCGATAGGGATGCCGGTGGAACACCGCGTATTCCAATTGCTGCGCACGCCCCTCGCTGGGTTGGTATGTGTGAGACTCCTCCACCTCAAGCCTGTGGCGTTCATGCAGAGTGGGCCCCTCTTCGAGGCTGAGATTGGACAGGCGGTCGGCTTCCATCCTGAGGACCTCGCCTAGGCGTTCGGGAGCGAAGCCGTGGTCGTAGTACATTGTGTAGTCGTCACGGGTATAGGCATTGGATTCACCTCCCCATGCCTTGATCAAGCGCTCATGCTCATCGGTCCCAGTCGTTGGCGTTCCGGCAAACATCGCGTGCTCGGTCAGGTGCGCTAGACCAGTCGTCCCGCCCGATTCATGGCCTGTCCCTACTGAAACCGCCATGAAGACCGAGGTCGTCTCACCCCCATCAGCGATGGCCCATGCTCGCAGACCATTGGGTAGGGTACGTTGCAAGAATTCGTGTGAGCCGATCACTAACACCGGCCCGTCCTTGGCCTTCGATGCCCTCCCGTGGTCTCCAGGAGCGTGACAGGCGGCAAGCGCAACTAGGGTGAACATTGTCCGATTGACTGTATGCATAGTGGTGGTGGTGGTGGTTCTCGTCGGCCTGCAGAGGCCGGTCTTCCGCTGGGGGCGCCTACCCAAATATGGGATCCAACAGAAGCTAGCCTACTTCATGATGCGCCCGTCGGACAGTGCATCAAGTTACGCGGCGGGAGCCGTCACGCCCGAGCTCATCCAAATGGAATTCCCCCACGACACCTCCGGCGGGCATGTCTCGGATCAGAGTCGTCACGCATGACAAGGGTGTGGAAGTGCACCGCATCACTCGCCTGAGCAAGATCAATTGGAAGGTAGGGGGCCAGGAGGAGACCCAACAGTTCGTCAGCCTCCAGGGCATCCGTCGTCGCGCGGACTGAGAAGCACCATCGGCACACCCTTGTCCCCGCAGGATTCACTAGTCAAGCGCTAGGTCGTACACCGAAGCTCCCAAAAGGTCACTGGGAGTTCCCGCCCCATCCCAATCAAGGGTAAGGACATCTTCGACAATGTCATACACGCCGTACCGATCACCCAGACCCAAGCTGGCGTCGGGTACAAACTTCAGTGTCCCGAACGGATAGGCCATATTGAAATTGACCTGCCCCCATTCCGTGGTGGCACCCGCACTGTCTAGCAGTGCGTAGTCATAATCATTGGTCGTGGCATCGAGGCGTGTGAACTGCACCTGGGCGGCGCTGCTCCCCGATCCGCTGGTGCGGCGCTCCCAGCGAGAGGTGAGGGGCATTCTGGCTGCATAATCGCTATGCATGCGCGGTTCGACAGGTTCTTGTGAGTAGAAGCAAAGGGGCCACAGGGCGTCGATCTGGGTCTGTGCACTCGCATGCCAAAAGTCACTGGGACACAACAGCTCCCCATGAACCATCAGCCCAAGATGATTGCTGCGAAAGGTCGTCTTGTCGTAGGGATCGCCGATCACACCCCCTTCCATGATGACATTCCCCAAGACGATGGATGCATCGAGGTTCTCGATCTCATCGTAGATCACTTTGAGCCCAGGCCGGGGTTCTTGAACCACGGACCAAAGCACCGTGGGCAGGTGCGATGTGTTCTGCATGATGACGACAACAGGCCCGTCGCAGGTGGCGAGGACCTTCGCTCCCGCAGCGTATTCAAAGTCGATTCCTGGGTGACCCTCGGGGTGGCCGCCCCCGTGGACTCCAAAGGGCCAGATCCCGTAGGTGGAGTTCGCGAACTCCGCTGGCGTAATGGGTAGTCCCATCCTGAAGGGTTGGCTCTCGCCGTTGCCCACCAGAACGATCCGGCCTGCTTCCCGGCCAAGCAGTGAGAGTTCGCCGCCGCCGGGCAAGGTAGTTTGGCTGCTCCAAAAGCCCTCCCACGCTCCTGTGGTCACATTCCTTCCAGCCGCTTGAAGATGCAGGTTCATGCGCGCTGGCCCGGCGAGGTAGGCGTGCACTTCATAGTCTTGTTCCATCACGATTTGATCGACGGACAAATCCAGCTTGATGCCATCGTACTGTCCCCACCAACTCGCAAACATCGCTTGCCAATCAGCTCGTGATGTACCGTTGTATAAATAGGCGGAATGGAAAAGGTCGGCGGCCGCTGCATCTTCGTTTTCGAACGCATCGGCAAACTGGGCCAATGCCTGCACGACATCTTCGGCATCATCCATGAAAGTGAACCCCAACTTGCCGCCCATGAAACTCCCGCTCGCCAGGCTGCCTGTGCAATCAGATGTGGCATAGGTTCCCATCAAGAAGTACTCGCTAGGATCCTGCGTGCCCACGAGATCGGTCACCATGGGACACCCCGCCGAGCCGCTTGAGCTCGTCTGAATGGTATGGTTGAGCCCGGTTTGCACCCAAGAGGTGATCTGTCCCCCGCAAGCCACGAAGTCGCAGCGCCCTAGGTTTTCGAACCCGCCCAGCGCAAACGCCCCGGTTGCATCTTCCACGCGGCTCATTCGCAACCGCTCATCATAGTCCCCTTCAAACAGCAGCCAGCTCTCCTCCAATCCCAGTTGCGTTGTGAGTTGAAACTCCACCGGCGTTGCCGCCCCGCCACTGTGGATTTCCCCCGCCAGTTTCGTCCCTGCGACGGCCCCCACAAATTCTCCGTGCCAAATCCCCCCTTCATGATCCCCGATCAAGAAGTGGACCCTCCTCCCGCGCACGCGCCCCCCCAAGACCCGCGACCCTAGCGACCCTGGCAAGTACCCCACAAGCCGCCCGTCCCCCCGTTGTGCTAGCACAACAACAGCCTGCATCCCCGGCGTGACCGCTTCCCACACCCCATCCAACTTCATGGGCCCCATAGCCACGCCCGATTTCGTCGGTACGACCACCTGCGCCTGCGCCATTCCCACCCCAAGTAGCCCAGCGCAAGCCCATCCAATGAATCGTTGAGTTCTCATCTCACCACCCTAGTCCGATCAGCAAGTTATCGCTAGCGCTCTCACATCGGGCCACATTTCCCTTAGGGCATCGAGCAGGAGCAGCGGCCCAAGCGCTGCAGTCCGCACGCCGCAGTCCAACACTGTGCGCCATGACCTGCACACTTCAGCGATCTTTGCCAGGCGTCATTACCGGCGCCATTTCCCGGGATCCTTGCCCGGCGTCAGGTCTCAGCCGAACCCACAAGCACGCCTCCTACCCGCCGCAACCTCGCCGCGCATGACCTGGTTTTCACTGGGATACCGGCCCCCACTCAGAGTCTCCCTGAGTACGACGGCGCCGCTCCTAGTTTCCATGCACCCCTCCTACTTCACCGTTCGTTTTCCTTGTGCCTCGCCGCCTCCCGCTTGACCTGGGGCATTCGCCATCATCACGGCTAACGCCACCACGGGCCAAACCTAGCCCCCCGCTCCCAACAAGGCCGCCAACCCAACCCGATACCCTGAAGTTTCACCAACACACCACCTACTGCGGGCGAGGCCAGTCCCCTCACCGGCATCAAGCGCCCACAGCCGCCCATGGAATAACCATGGGCAATCCCTTTGAATTTTTTTGAAGCTGCCTGATTCTCAAGTGCCTGTCTAGAATGCCTCACATACATCCCTCCCCCTAGCCCCCCCCGGACGTCTTCCCCGTCCCGCCAATGACTTCCACCGCTTGCCCCTTCTGCCAACCCCAAGCCCTGCGGATTGTTCATGCGGCGCAGCTCGTCCTGGCCATCCGCGACGCATTCCCTGTCACTGAAGGCCACACCCTCGTCCTTCCCAAGCGGCACATCCCCAGTTGGCTCGACGCCACTCCTGCCGAACGCAGCGCCTTGCTGGAGACCGTCGACCTCGTACGCGCCGAGCTCACGCAAGAATTCTCCCCCGCTGGCTTCAACATTGGTTTCAACGAAGGAGAAGCCGCCGGCCAAACGATCCCCCACCTGCACCTGCACGTCATCCCGCGCTATCCCGGTGACACCCCCGACCCCACCGGCGGCATTCGAAAAGTCATCCCTTCTAAGGGTAACTACATCTCCCCGCCCTTAGGCGGAGCGAGCATCGTGGCTGATTCCACCAACTGGTGTTATGACGACCCGACCCCCGTCCCCCATCGCCGCAGCATCATCGCGGGCGGTGAGGATCCGCTGATCGCTCACCTCTTGCCGCTCCTCCTGGACGCCGAGCATGCCGACATCGCCGTTGCCTTCATCACCCAGTCGGGATTCGAACTCCTCAGGCCCCACCTACTAGACCTCCTCGATCGCAGGGGCCAGTTGCGCATTCTCACCGGGGACTACCTAGGTTTCACCGACCCCGACGCCCTGCGCAGATTGATCGATTTGCAAGAGGATCACCGCGATCGAGTCGAGCTGCGTGTCTATGAGTGCCGCGACGATACATTCCATCCCAAGGTCTACATTCTAAAGGGTGGCCCATCAGGAGGAGTGGCCGTCGTCGGCAGTTCCAATCTCACCCACGCCGCCCTTTCCGTCGGTGCTGTCGAGTGGAACCAGCGCACCATTCACGCCCGTGACAGTGCCGCCTTCCGCGATGTCGAGGCCAATTTCGAGCATCTGTTTACCGAGCATCCCCAGTCCACCCCCCTCACTGACGATTGGATCGCTGCCTATCGTAAGCGGCGCACGCCCCCCGGCGCCGCTCCCGCCCCGCCGGGCACTGACCCACCAATAGATTCCCCTGCCCCGCCCGAAGGCGAGCCCCTTCCGCCGGTCAGCCCCCACGGAGTACAAGAAGAAGCCCTCGCAGCCTTAGCCGCCACCCGTTCCGCCGGCAACGCCGCGGGCCTTGTCGTCTTAGCTACGGGCTTGGGGAAAACCTGGCTCTCCGCCTTCGACACCCAAGCCGCCGATGCCAAGCGCGTCCTCTTTGTGGCCCACCGTCAAGAGATCCTCACCCAGGCCCGCGACACCTTCCGCCGCATCCGTCCGGAGGCCCATCTCGGATTCTACACCGGCACAGAAAAGGCCCCACGTGCCGACGTTCTCTTTGCTTCCATCCAGACCCTAGGCAAGAAGCCCCACCTCCTCAAGTTCGCACCAAACGCCTTCGACTACATCATCGTCGACGAGTTTCACCACGCTGCCGCGGCCAGCTACAAGAAACTCCTGCGTCACTTTCAGCCAGCCTTCATGCTCGGTCTCACCGCAACCCCCGAGCGCACCGATGGAGGCGACCTTCTGGCGCTTTGCGAGATGAACCTCGTTTTCCGCTGCGATCTAAACGAGGGCATCAACCGCTTACTCCTAAGCCCCTTCCATTACTTCGGCGTCCCAGACGTCGTGGATTACGAAAACATCCCCTGGCGCAGCGCTCGTTTTGATCCAGAAGAGCTCACCAACAAGCTTGCCAGCGAGGCCCGTGCCCAGAATGCCCTGGAGCAATACCGCGACAAGGCTGGTCAGCGCACCCTTGCCTTTTGTTGTTCTGTGCGTCACGCCGAGTACATGCGCGACTTCTTCCGTGCTGCCGGCATCCCTTGCGCCGCAGTCCATTCCCAGCCCAGTTCCGATGGCCGCGAGTCTTCCCTCACCCAGCTTGCTGAGGGCAGCATCCGCGTCCTTTTCGCCATTGACATCTTCAACGAGGGTGTCGACTTGCCTCTCATTGACACCGTCATGATGCTGCGCCCCACCGAGTCCAAGATCCTGTGGCTACAACAACTCGGCCGCGGCCTTCGCAAAGCGAAGGACAAGACACACCTGTGCGTCATCGACTACATCGGCAACCACCGCACATTCCTCAACCGCCCACAGATCATCTACGGGCTGCCACCTGGTGATGTGTACATTCGCAATCTCCTCAAGGATCTCCCCGCCAAGGACCTCGAACTGCCCGCAGGCTGCCGTGTCACCTACGACTTGGAGTCCATCAACATTCTCAATTCACTCTTGCGATCACCTAAGAAGAACGAAGTGCTGACTGCCTACTACACCGACTATCAAGAGAGACACTCCCGACGCCCCACTGCCGCGCAAACTTATCGCGACGGCTACAACCCCCGCACCGCTCGCACATCGTTTGGCAGTTGGCTCGACTTTGTGAACAGTCAAGGGGGTCTAACTCCCGAGCAAGTCGCCGCCTTCTCTTCATCCCCAGCTAAATCCCTCCTCACCGCCATCGAGCGCCTCGACATCAACAAGAGTTTTGAACTCATCACCCTCATCACCCTCATCGCCGCCCTCAACCTGGACAACCTCCCCGGCAGCACCCCCATCGACACCCTCGCCGCCGAGGTCTTGCGTGTCACCTCCCGCCGCGACGCTCTCACCCAGGAATTTGGCCAGCACAAGTCGCCCCCTCGCGACATCAAGACTTTGCTCACCGAGTGGCCAATCGCCCACCTAGTCGGCAACGCCAAGACCGGCCCTTTCTGCCGTTACGTCGACGACCACTTCCACATCGACCTCCCCCTCCCGTCTGCCCAGCGCCTCGCCTTCCAAGAACTAGCCCGCGAGCTCCTCGACTGGCGCATCGCCGTCTACCTTGATCCCGCCAACCTCCAGACCTCCGCTCTCATTCCCCCCATCACCTGCAAGGTATCCCACAACAAGTCCAACCCCATCCTCTTCCTCCAACCTGGCCGCGACAAGCGCACTGACATCCCCACCGGCCCGACCCCCGTTCGCGTAGACGGCCAAACCCTCATCGCTGAATTTAAGAAAATCGCCGTCAACGTCATTCACGCCCCCGACCAAACCAAGAACCTCCTCCCAGAGATCCTCCACCAAATGTTCGGCCCCGACGCCGGCAAACCCGGCACCCAATTCATTGCCCAGTTTCGCCAAGCGGGGGGCGAGTGGGTCATTGAGGCACAGGAGCAAGCCTCCCAACAAGACTCCCTCACCCTATGGCAGTCCTATATGCGCGCCGAGATCCCCCCTCTATTTGGCCTCACCTTCTCCAGTGGCTCCTGGAACCAGGGGTTCATCTCTAAGGACAACCAGATCTTCCTCTTAGTGACTCTCAAGAAGGACGACATGCCTTCCGATCACCAATACCCCGACCATTTCATCGACCGTTCCACGTTCGAGTGGAAGAGCCAAAACCGGCACACGCAAGCCTCCCCAACGGGGCAAGCCATCCGCAATCACCAATCCACCAACACCCCGGTCCACCTCTTCATCCGCCCCACTAAGAAGACCCAAGCCGGTCGTGCCGCCCCTTTCACCTACTGTGGCCAAACCACCTTCAAACAATGGGAAGGCGAGAAGCCCATCACGATTCAGTGGAATCTCATCCATGAAGTGCCGAGTGGTATCTGGAGAATCATGCACCCATGATCGTAGTGCGAGAAAGCCTGCGACCCCGCTTCGCTCCGTCCCCTGGCGCACAGTCCAGGGACCTTCCTGGCACTACCAAGTGCCCTCACACCTCATGAACCCCAACCCTCATGAGGAATGGACCGCTATTCGGGGGTCATGCACTCGTCCCAGTGGCCATACACGGTGACCATGAGCAGCATCCATGGCGTCCTGCGTCCATTTCGGACTTTGCCATGAAACCCTCTTTCATTTCAGTGTCCGTTCGCAGGCTGCAAGCGGTTCGTTTCTGGCGTGTAATAACCTCCCCTGTGCGATCTACCCGAACTCTATGGGTGGGGAACTCAAGGGGAACCATGCCAGGACGCCGTGGGTCGAGCAGCGAGCAGCCCGGGGGCCGGGGATCTGGGTGCAGCGTTCTCGGAAACCCGCTTCCCTAGACACGCCGCAACACGGTTTTCAATCTCATCGTCGATGCTTCCGTCTTGAATATCACTACGGAATGTTCTCAGGCTTTCTTGATAGGCGAGCATGGCGAGGGGAATCTAACGCAGGAATCTAAGCGGGCATCTGGTTTGACTTTCTGAGGCAATCGGTCTTCGGCCGCGAGGCCGGACTACCCAGTGAGGCCATTCGTGCTTAGCTCCACTTGCTGCAGGGTCCACCTCACTCCCCGCCGTTCACCCGCGCATCTAGCTCCTCCAGGGTGAAACGAGCGCTGAGGATGTAGGGCTGCTCGCCCTCATCCCAGTGGCCGTAGGTGGTGACTACGAAGGTGCCGTCGGGGAGGACTTCTACGCCGGGGTAGGTACTGTCCGAACCTTTTTTGTTGTCCTTGATGCGGATGCGGTATTGGCCTTCGGTGCCATGGGCTAGGTCGTCGTAGGTGCCCACCCAACCGACCCAGTCGCCGTAGGTGGGGCTGCCTGTGGCCATGTCACGGAAACTCATGAACAGGCGTCCGTCTGGGGCGTACTCGGGGGTATGCCGGTCACCGGTGAGGCTCGCAGGAAGCTCGCGGGGGACGGACCAGGTCTTGCCCTCGTCACGAGTGAAGATGATGTGGCTGTTGAATCGGCGGGCGTTCTCGCGGAGAAGCACAGCGAGGGTTGTGCCGTCGGGCGATCGTACGGATCCGGGCTCGCACAGGTGGAGTTCGGAGCCCGACCAAATCTCGCGGGGCTCCGACCATGTCAAGCCGCCGTCTTGGCTACGGGTTTGGTAGAGGGTGAAAATCGGGGGGGACTGGCGGTGGCTACTCGACTTGAAGAAGCGGCCATCGTCATGGAAGAGGGCGATATAGCTGCCATCCCTCATGCGCGCAACCGTTCCCATCACGACGATTCCACCCCACTCACCCACCGGTTGAAGCTCCGACCAGGTGGTGCCTTCGTCCTCGCTCACGGCTAGGCGAGCGGGATAGAGGCCCGACCAAAGGATAAGCCGCTTGGCACCCGAATGAGGATCAATCACACGGTGCAACGTCGGGACCTCTTGGCTCGTAGCCCAATTCTCGGGAGTGGGTAGACGCTCAGACCACGTCTTGCCCCCATCAGCCGATCGCTTGTAGACGATGGGCCCACGCCCGTGCCCCTTGGGGTAGACGGCGAGGATCGTCTTGCCGTCCTCTAACAACTCGGTGGTGACATGGCCAAGGTACTGGCCCTCTTCACGATCCACCAAGACATGCCTGCCCTCGTCTTGATCGAGATCCACGATGGGAATGCTGAAAGTCTGGGGGAGATGCTTGGTCCCCAATGTGCCAATGACAGACCACTCCTCCACCTGCATGGTGCTACGAGTTGGGTCAAAGCCCATGCTGGCAATCGGCCCAGGAATGAGCGCCATCTCCAACAACTTGTTGTTCACGAAAAACCAAACCTGATCGCCATTGCGAATCACATCGAAATCAATCCAAGAGTCACGAAGCCAAAGCTGAGGTGATGCATGCATGAGGCGCAGGCTCCCAAGCGCAGGCCCTTTACGGAACACCGTGCCGCGCGCCCCCTCGAAGCCAAGGAAATTGCCCCCCAATTCAAAGCCTGCGGCTGAGTTTTCTTGATTCACCATGCGCAGGCGCGCATGTAAGTGAAAATCCCCCTCCGCCACAGAGTGGGAGGCGCCAAGGAAGTTTCGTGCACCGGTGCCCTCCACCCATTGGTCTTTCTGAATCCAAGTACCCAAGTGCGCACCGACGGTTTGACCTCCCTGCACAAAGAAATGCCTCTCACCATAGACGGGATGAGGATGAAGAGTCGAATCGGGGCCCGCATGCTCCCCCGTCAGCGCAAAGGCTACCGCCTGCGCCATGCGCTCGTTGGCAAGATTATTGGGATGCAAGCCGTCGGGGAACCAGTCCGGAACACTCTGGGTGGCCCGCCCTAAATCCACGTCTGCAAGGCCCAAATCCTTGGCGACCTTGGTGATGATGGCATTCATCTCAGCGCGCTGGGGAATGCATGGCTCACATCCACCGTGGACTGGATACAAGGTGGTGAGTTGACTGAGAAGGACCGTGGGCTGACTGGGCAAACTGCGATAGACATCGACAAGGTCTCGCAGGTCCTGCTCCCAGGAGGGTGCGGCACGGGCCCAATCCGCCGGGCTGGAATCGTTAAGCCCTAAGTTGATCAGTACCCAGTCAGGCAAGAACTGTTGGCTGGCACTGAACTGATCCTGCTCCCAGTAGGGCTTGTTCCCCAGGCGGGAAAGCGTCGCTCCCGAACTGCCAAAGTTGCCCACCTCGAACTCTCCGGGACTCAATCGCTCTAGCATTCGTCCCAGTACCAGCGGCCAACTGTTGCGCTGATAATCGGAGTTGGTGGTGCCCTCGGTAATCGAAGCACCCACGCAAGCAATGCGCTGGGGTCGTTCTTGTGCAGATCCGATGGCAATCGATGCCGTCATCAACAGTGCACCTAGGCGCGTCAGGGCGGAGTACTGATGGGAGCCTTTCACTTGTCTGGATCCGCAGTGGGTAGTCATCGGGATGAGGGGCCGGGTCGAGGCGTGGGAGTATAAAACCTTAGGAGTGCAGTGCCCGCGATCAACCTCCCCAGGGGATGAAGAATGCAAGAGGCTCGCCGCACACGGCCTGCTGAGCATACATGTCTTCGCCGATGGTCGAAATGTGACAGTGCCGCGCGCCTCCCAGGAGCAGCGGAAGCCGCAGGGCAGGAGTCACTCCAACGGCTCCCTGGTGCAGGAGAACCAGAACGACCATGCGTGAGACCATCACGCCCCACGCTCACCTCCTCGATTCGGAATCATCCCCTGGCCCGCCGATTTGCCCCCCGCATCGGGGGGGCACGCCGGTCTCCCACTCAGTAGATCACGGACACTCCACCCGCTGGCAAATCGCTCAAGACCTTCCTCTTGCCATCCGCCCAGGTGACTTCCAGTCTTTCGATCCTGTGCGCCTGGCCTAAGCCAAAGACCACGTCTGGAGCGTGCTGGCTGAGATAGGAGACGTCCGCGAACAGCCAGCGTTTTTGAGAGGTCCCCTGAACCTTGATCTCTACCGATGCGCCAAACAAGGCCGACGGCGGCGCATCAAGGTGTACCTTGAGGAAGCCGTTATCGGGAGGCGTGTCGTTGCGCAATAAAACGACTCCATGGCGACAGTCGAGTAGTGCAATGTCTACGTCGCCGTCATCGTCATAGTCCGCTGCAGCTAGACCTCGACCCCACCGCGTTTTAGAACAAGCTGCGCCCGAGGAGGCTGCTACGTCTTGAAACTGCTCGCCTTCCGCCCGGAAAAGGAACATGGGCTGGGCCTGTAGCTGGCTGGGGTCGTTCGGATCCTCAAGCGTACTCCCATTGTTGACCACCACATCGAGGTGACCGTCGAGATCCATGTCGATCAGGGCACACCCCCAGCCTACCTGGTCGAGTGCGATCTCGCCTAGACGGCGCTGGCGAGTCTTGTCGCGATACTCGAAGCGACCACCCGGGTAACGCAGGCTCTGATAGAGGGCGTTTTCTTGAGCGATCCAGTGGGTGATGAACAAGTCCGGGAGCCCGTCATACTTGCCCTCCATGCCACCCATCTCCGCAAGGGAAAGTCCCATGGAACCGCGCGGGTCCGCCGTACCCGTGATGGGCGAAACATCTTCAAAACCCAGGCGCGTCGATCCGTCGGGGCGCGGGCGGCCCGATAGATTTCGGTAGAGTCGGTTGGAAGACACATCATTATTGATGTACAGATCCAGCCACCCATCCCCATCGAGATCACACAGGGTTACGGCGAGACTGCGACCTTGAGGATTGTGGACTCCGAGCATCTCGGCGGACTCGGTGAAAGACCCTTGGCCGTCACTTAGGTACAAGGCGTTCGGAGCGGGATCGAAGGCATTAGGATTCAAGGTGTAGGGGACCGATGCGGCCCCAAAGGAACTCGATTCGGCACGCTGTGCTTCTTCGGCGGTCACGTCGTACACCAGGTAATTGCACACATAGAGGTCCAAGTCCCCGTCTCGGTCCACGTCGCCCCACGCATGGCCACAGGACCACGCCGCGCCCGCAACACCCGCCCGGTCGGCCACGTCAAGAAAGGTCCCATCGCCCTGATTCTCAAAGAGGCGGTTCGGGCCATCATTGGTCACAAAGAGATCGAGGTCGCCGTCGGCGTCATAGTCCGCGAAGCTGGCCCCCATACCAAAGCCGTCCGGGTCCCCCACTCCCGCAACCTCCTGCACAGCATGAAAGTGACCCTGGCGATTCTCAAAGAGTGCGTTGGAACCGTCCTCGCCAGAACCACGAGTAGAAAAGTTAGCGACAAACAAGTCTAGGTCCCCATCGCCGTCGTAATCCCCCCAGGCCAGTCCCGATCCCGTGTCCTCCGGCAACAAGCGAGAACGCCCCCCCGGGCCGTGCCGCATCGTGAGCCCCAACGAGTCCGTTACGTCTGTAAAGCGGATGGACGATGAGACTGGGCCGCTTTGGGTAAAAGCCGAGGTGACCGACTCACGCCCATCGGCGTGGTCAGTGTTGCGGCTGCGCTCAAGCCAGACTCCACCCGCCACCAGGACGATCAACCCAATGATGATCCATGCAAGAGCCGAACGGATCCGACGCTGGCGCTTGGAGCGCTTGGGTGCCATCACCACGATGATTGGCCTTCCTCGAGATCGGGAGTTCCTGAAATGATTCCAATCTCACACCGGGCTTGTGCTTGGCGAAGCGTCGGTTGGTACACACCCGACTCTGCTTCCATCGTTGGCACAACGCGCTCAAGGAAGTCCTGGCGGTACCGGCGGAAATTGAGGTCGGCCTGCACGCGCAGGGGGCCGCGTGCATCCGCAGGCACTTTGAATGAATAGCTGTGGCGGTCGGAATGATTGGGAAAGATCACACGCTTGCCCATGCCGCCCGCCATGCGCCACAACTCATGCTCTAGGAGCGGTTCGCCAAACTCATCGAGTGGCTGGGCTTCTAGGACGAGCGTGCCCGAACTGCGGGAATTCCCGGGCTCGTGGTGTTTGCCTGCTGAATCACAAATGCGGCGAGTCTGTGGATCGAGTTGACCCCATTCAGCAACCACTCGATCGTCTTCATCCAGAACGGTCAAGTGCACCCACACGCGCACAAAATCAAGCGGGCCTGTTGTGAAGTTGTGACCCACCTTGCGGTTGAGCACGCCCACCTGCAGAGTCACTTCCTCTCCTGCGGAAACACTGGGAGGCGCCTGCAAATCGAGGCTCGCCACAGGACCCTCAGGCCAGAGATGGGCGACCTCCGGCAAGATTGTCTCCCCTGCGACCCACTCCTCCGTCAAGCGCACCTGCTCTTCCCAATGGGGCAGCTTCAAGACTTCAGACATGAACGAATTCGTGGCAATCAATCCGTGGTGTCGGTGGGCTCCATCATCGGCACTCCGGCGGCGGTCGGAATCCTCACCCCGGCCCGGATCGGTCGAGTCGTATACCAAGCGCATGTGACAGTCTCTGCAGCTCAAGTCCTCGCTCTCGTGCTCGCTGTGCCAGTGACTCTGCCTCCATTGATCGTACTGGTTCTGCCCCGGACTCATCCCGAATCGATTGAGGGCCTCGGGAATAAACTGCTTGTGACACGCACCGCAGAACTCCGGCGTGCGCAGAACATTCCTGTCGTAGTCAGCGAGGTGTTGACGAGGATAGGCCCGTATCAGAAAGTCAGAGAGGAACTTTTGAACACCCTCGGTACTCTCCCAGAGGTACTTATTCGGAGCAGTCAAAACGTAATCGGCGTTGCCGCGCGCATCGACACTCGAGATACTGTGGCACACAGCACACGAGGATCCCTCCTGCATTCCAGGGGCATCATCCCCCATCTTGTGCAGATTCTCGGCACCGGCGAACAGGGAAATCGGATCGTGACAACCAGCGCAGTAGCGGGTTTCCTGGGGTTCGCGGTCTTCAGCAAAATCGCGCTGCACCGTCTTGAAGGGCGGGTTCATGGCCGAGAATCGATGGGCACTGGGTTGCCATTCGGCCAGAATCTGTTCGTGGCAGTTGCTCGTCCCGCACGAGATTGAACCGGAGAGGGCCGCAGGATCCACAAACATCCCGCTCTCGGTGCGCGCATAGGTTGGAGCGAAGACATTGCCGCGGTACTCCTCGAAGTTTTGGGCGTAGGAGGGCAGGGAGTAATCTTCAGGGGGTGCGAATTCTGCGGGGGCCGCAGGGCTCATGAGGCTCGCGAGGACCACCCCTACCGCACCGACTCCGAGGTAGCTCAGGCTCCGACGGGCGAGCACCCCCATGGCGAGGGCTAGCTCAGGACTCTTGCGAGCCTGGGCCCTTCGACGCACATACACGAGTCCGATGTGGACGCTGACCACAGCTCCGGTCAGAACTCCTGAGACCATATGAGCTAAATCCCACGCCGGGTTCAGGCGGGCACCGAAGGCCGTCTGATAGGTAACGGCAACTCCACTCACGATGCACACGGTAGTCGCCAACAGGCACGCATACCCCAGCACCATGTCAACCGACAGCTTCTGGTCGTACCAAGCGGCCACATGACCCCACTGGTGGACGGCATAGGGCACAACGAGGGCAAGGCCCAGAAGAGTATGACCGATTAGCTGCACCTGAGACGCCAAGGAGAAGGGCATGCAGAGGATCCACAGACCGCTTAGGGTTTCCAAGAGGAGGAGGCCCACAACGAATGCGGTGAGTTTGGATCCCCACCCCGCGAGGGCTAGATCCCGAGGGGCAGGTTTGGAGGGCGCTGAGCGAGTGGGAGTCGAACGGTTGGATTCGTGAGCCATGGCTTTCTCTATCGAAGTCGTGGAACGCGGACCCCAATGACGACAGAAGGGTTGTGGAAGCCGAGCCCCGATGAATCTGCAATACGATTGCGCGCAACCGTGCGTGAATCGATCTTGACTCCGTTTTCGACAAGATGCCCAGCCAACCGGCGTCACACAGCGATGATTCGGGGTTCCCTAGCACAGGTTCTTTGACTCATTCGTTGAAGTGCGAACGATGTGCGCACATCCACATCTGTCCAACGAATACGGGCATCTGCCCAACGAATACGGGCCACCCAATGGGTGAGGAGGCTCGTCCTCAACCCAACGGGTGGCCCGCTCTTGCATGACTTTGGCGGTCCTCAAGGGTCGCCATCACGCCGGCAAGAAACCTAGAAGGAGTAGGCCAACCACAGCCAGATTTTGGTGGTGTCGTCACTCCACGTGTCGCTGGTGTAGTCGGCGTACTTGAGACCCGCAGTCATGCCGTTTTGCAGCTTGCGTGTTGCGAGCAAGTCCATCTCCTCGCCGTAGTCGATGTCGCCTTCATCAGATGAGAACTGGTGCATCACAGCCAACAGCTTAGTACCCTCCCATGTGGTGCCCACTGAGAAGTAAGTGTCTTCAAGCCCGTTGTCGGGAGTGTTCAGGAACTTGTCTGCCCAACCGTTGAACTTGTGCAGGGTCGCCAGGGGAGTCTTGAAACTGTCGCCAGGGTCACCGGAACCGCCAAGGAGTTCCTGGCCCACTTTCACAGTCACGTCACCCATACTGAAACCCAGCTCGACATTCATGTAGTTCGCATCAATGTCAGCCGTGTTGTCGTGGGCATCTGATTGTTGGGCAAAGGAGAAGCGATACAGGAGCTTGTTACTGTCCATTTCATGGTCACCAGCCAGGCTGGCTCCGAGGGTCGAAGTGGAAGCACCCACGTTGTCGGTGTAGTCGAGGTCATACAGGAATGCTTCAAGATGGCCAAGGCCATCGAGGTCGTAGCCCGCTTGGACGAGGTTGGAGGCCATGGCGTGGTTTCCACCGCCGCTCGACTCCCCAAAGATCCTGTTGACATTGGTGAGGTGAGCATAGAACAGGTCCAGACCATTGACCGATCCACTCTTCAGTGAGTAACCGTCATAGGTTTGCTCGTTTTGCCGCCAACCAACGTTGCCCACAAAACGCGCATCACCCAGCACGATGCGCTGGCGGCCAGCCCGCATGCTTGTATCTTCGCAGTGGTTGTATTGAACGAAGGCCTGGTTCATTTCCGTGCCATTGGGATCAGCCACCACGGGGAAACCGGCATTGCCATTGACTGTACTGTTGTAGTCCTCATCCCCGATGGGGCTCACGTCTTCCGCTTCAATGGTCGCTGAGAAGCCGTTCCACTCGCCGCTTTGGTACCCGAGCAGAGTCCTTAGTGTGAGCGCATCTGCGGAGTCGACAAAGGAGTCTTGATCAACACCCTCGTAGCGCAGGCGCATTTTGACCCAGTGGGTACCCGCCCCAAGAGCGTCACCGATGGATGTGTTGGCCTCCTGCAGGGTGAGCGCGGTCTGCGGAATCTCCCCTTGGGGCGACTGTGCGCCAGCCAGCGGAGACAGGGCAGTCAGGAGCAGAATTGTGGATGTGTTCTTCATGGGAGCGCAGGTCCCTCCTTGGGGGGAAGCGTCTGGATAAAGTCTCGGGGATCAATCACTGGGTGCATTCAAGTCCCGATGCTGAACCCGCAACATGGGAACCAGTTCGAAGACCCCCTCTGTTTACCTACGCAATAGCCCCCACCAAGGACCCCCCCATGCGCTTATTCATCCCCAGGAGTCTTGGGCAAGGACTCACCCACCGATGCAGCCCTCCACCGTCCCACTCACTTCAATCCGAGTCGCTGAGCGAGGTGGTGCAGGTTGGCCCTCCCCAGACCCAGCTCCCGCGCCGCCCCGGCCCAGTTTCCACCCTGGCGCTGCACGGCCGCACGGATCTGAGAGCGCTGAAACTCACGAACCGAATCACGCAAGGACTGACCTGCAGGGGCCGGCTCCAGAGTGCTCTGAGAGGCCCCCGCCCCTGACCCCGAGTGCAAATCAAGATCCGGCCCTTCAATCACCACCACATCCCCGGGGAGAGTTCGGGCAGCAGCGCGCAGGGTCGCCCGCAAGATCACGTTCTCGAGTTCGCGCACGTTGCCCGGCCACTCGGCTGCCATCAGCAAGTCTTGAGACGCAGGTGAGAATCGAATCGGACCTGTTCCAAGCTTGTTGCGGCCCCGGTCCGCAAAGTACCCAGCTAGATGTGGAATGTCCTCCGTGTGTTCACGCAAGGCCGGCGCGCGGATGCGACACACATCCAAGCGATGGAGGAGGTCCGCTCTGAACCGGCCCGCCTCCACCTCAACTTGGAGGTCGCGATTGGTAGCTGCGAAGACCCTCACATTGACCCGTTCCAAAACATCCGAGCCCACCCGTTGTACCTCGCCTTCCTGCAACACACGCAATAGTTTGGGCTGGATGTGCAGCGGGAGCTCACCGATTTCGTCAAGGAACAAACTGGCGCCATCGGCGACGGAGAATTTCCCTGCACGCTCACGTTCCGCTCCCGTGAAGGCTCCACGCGCGTGACCGAACAGCTCACTCTCGACAATCGATTCGGGCAGGGCTGCACAATTGACGTACACAAGGGGCTCCGACGCCCGGAGAGAATCCGCATGAAGCATGCGCACGACGAGTTCCTTTCCCACACCTGTCTCACCCGTCACAAGAACCGGCAGTTCAGACTGACCCACGAGTTTGATTTCCGACTGGAGGCGCTTGAGGACTGAGCTGCTGCCCACCAGGCTCCCTCCCCGCCTGTGCATCACTTCCTGAACAAGGTCACGTGCCACGAGGCCTTGGTGGTCAGCCTTGCGCTCCAGTGCGTTGACTAAATCATGGGTACGAACGGCTGCAGCCGTGAGCGCGGAGAGATGTTTCAAGAATCCATCACTCACACTGTCAAACTGACCAGCGGACAGTCCATCGACCGTCAACGCACCGACGAGTTCCCCTTCAATCCTCAATGGGCATCCAAGGCAGGCATGCACCTGCCCGCTGAGGGGAGATTCCAATCCCATGACCAAGCCATCGTAGGGATCAGGCAAGTCACTCTCTGCCGGGAAGCGAACGGGGCCCGGACTGGAGCAGATGATATCGAGACGCGGGTGCAAGGACCGTTTGAAGCACCTCCCGAAGACATCCGCCGCCAATCCCACCGCAGCCACAGGGACGAGTCCATCCCCCTCAAGGCGCAGGAGCGCCGCTGCGTCACAGGGCAGGGCACGAGCCACGGCCTGAACCAGCCGTTCCATGCGATCCTCCCCGCTCAACAGGGCAGTCATCCCCTCTGCGAGAGGAAGTAAATCAACAAGCTCAGACGTTGTTGTATCAGCAACCATGATGTGATTATAGCAACAAACTTTCGTTTCCAATATAGCAACCATAGCCGTTTTTTGGCCCTCCAGTGGGGTGTCACACGGCTGGCATGGAATGTGCCTAGGGAATGTCGTGGTTGGGCAGAGGCCTAACCCATTCCAAGAACCCCAGTCACCCCCTCCACGGCTGCCCCGCCCGGGCGCCCAAAGGAAGCACACCATGCAAGCCATTCATGCTGACCAAACCCTCGCCGATCTCGCCGTCTCCCACGCTGGAGCCTCGCGGGTCTTCCATCGCCACGGCCTCGATTTTTGCTGCGGGGGCCAGACTAGCCTCGCCAACGCCTGCGAGGCCGCTGGTCTCCCCGCCGACGAACTCGTTGGAGAACTCCAGGCTGAGTGCAGGAACGAACCTCAGGGCGAAGTGGCCCCTGCCGAGATGCCCTTGGGTGAATTGGTCGACCACATTTTGGAGCGCTACCACGCTTCCCACCGTGAGGAGGTCCCGCGACTCATCGCAATGGCCCGCAAGGTCGAGAGCGTGCACGGCGAAAAGGACGCCTGCCCCACCGGACTCTACAAGCACCTCGAACACATGCAGTTCGAATTGGAGCAGCACATGATGAAAGAGGAGGAGATCCTCTTCCCAATGATCCAGGCGGGGCAGGGCGCCATGGCCGCAATGCCGATTCAGGTCATGGAACACGAGCACCGTGACCATGGCAAGAACCTAGATCGCCTCAAGGAATTGGCCCACCATTTCGCTGCTCCCCCAGAGGCCTGTGGGACATGGCGCGCCTTGTACCTCGGACTCGACGAACTCGTCCAAGCGATCATGGAGCACATCCACCTAGAGAATAACATTCTGTTCCCGCGTTCACTGCGCAGCTAAAGGAGCGGAGAATCACGATGTCAAAACAGGCCGCCTCTCAAGAGAATCCCTGGTCGGGCAACCCAACCCACTCTGAAGACTCCGCCGAGGCGGTCGAACTTCCGATCATCGAACCGTTTCGAATCAAGAGCGTGGAGCCCATTGCCAGCAGCACACGGGCACAACGCTTGGAGCACCTCCACGATTGCCACGGAAACTTGTTTCTGTTGCCTTCCGATGCGGTTCTGATCGACCTGCTCACGGACAGTGGTACGGGTGCCATGAGTAGCGAACAATGGGCTGCGCTGATGCGCGGGGATGAGTCTTATGCGGGCTCCCCCAGTTTCGAACGGTTTGAGAAGGCTGTTCAAGACATCTTCGGGCTTCCTCACGTGATCCCGACCCATCAGGGTCGCGCTGCCGAGTGCTTGCTGTTCGGTATCGTTCTCAAGCCCGGCCAAATTGTTCCCGCCAATACACACTTCGACACCACCCGAGCCAATGTGGAGAGCATGGGTGCCACCGCGCTCGACATTCCCTGCCCAGAACTCAAGGACACCCGCTCCCGGGAACCATTCAAAGGCAACATGGACCTTGATGCACTCAGAGATGTTCTCGCCGATCCCATGAGCGAGGTTCCCCTCGTGCTCATGACACTCACGAACAACGCGGGCGGTGGACAACCGGCCAGTATGGACAATCTGCGTGCCGTTGCAGCACTGTGCGAGCAGCACGCGGTGCCCCTCTATATTGATGCCTGCCGTTTTGCCGAGAATGCGTGGCTGCAGATACAACGCGACCCGGCCCTCGCCGGCCGTGAGGTCCTCGATGTTGTGGCAGAGACATTCGCCCTGGCCCAAGGTTGCACGATGAGTGCAAAGAAGGATGGGCTGGGAAACATCGGTGGCTTTCTCGCACTGCGCGATGGCGCACTGGCAGAGCAAGCCCGACGGGCCATGGTGGTCACCGAGGGTTTTCCCACCTACGGGGGCCTCGCCGGTCGCGACCTCGATGCCGTCGCCCAGGGGCTGCGCGAAGTCACCCAGGAAGATTACCTCAAGTATCGAATGGCGAGCATTCGTTACGTGTGTGACCGGCTCGACGAGCGGGGAATCCCCGTGGTGCTCCCAGCTGGCGGCCATGCCATCTTCCTCGATGCGGCGCGCTTCCTAACCCATGTCCCCCTTGACCAGTTCCCAGGCCAAGCCTTGGCCATCGAACTCTACCTAGAAGGGGGGATCCGTTCCTGTGAGATTGGAAGTGTCATGTTGGGATCTGTTCACCCCGAGACGGGTGAGGAGATTCCAGCTACACAGGAACTCGTGCGTCTCGCCATCCCGCGGCGCACGTACACTCAATCTCACATGGATTACTTACTCGGCATCATCGAGAGGGTTTGGCGTCGACGAGACCAGATTCGAGGAGTCGCTATCGCATCCGCCCCCACCGTGCTCCGGCATTTCGGGGCCCATTTCGAACCCGCTAGGGAACAGCCGGTGGCAGGAGGCGCTTGAGCTCGGTGCGCAGACGGTCCTCAAAACGAGCTAGGCGCTGGCCCCAAGGTGCTTGGCTTCCATAGAGGCTCAGCACCTTGCAAGGTGAGATTCCGACAGAGGGAAGGACCACCCTCGACCAGAACTTGCCGCTCATGCCACCCATCAAGATGCGGTCCACCGTGCGGGATGTCTTGAAAGTCTGCACAACAAGGGCCCGACGCCCCTTGAGTAATCCCGAGGGGGGCTCGCTGGAATGATCGAGGGCCACTCCCCCGGCGAGGACGCGATCCACCCAACCTTTGAGTAGCGCCGGTGGAGCAAACCACCACACTGGGTGCACGATGA
This sequence comes from uncultured Planctomycetaceae bacterium, assembly GCA_964469565.1. Classification (GTDB taxonomy): domain Bacteria; phylum Planctomycetota; class UBA1135; order UBA1135. Next base: position 112,829 of record CAYXZD010000009.1, on the reverse strand, counting down.
CCAGCAGCTCAGCCCAGATCACATCCTCTTGATAGCGGGCGACAAGGGGATCCTCATCAGCGGAAACGGCCTCTGCGCTGGCTTGGTCAGGGCGCAGACGCAGGACGGGATCGAAGCCATCTGCAAGCAGGTCGTGCAGGCGCGGTTGGATGCCCTGCTC
>CAYXZD010000009.1:0-112569 GCA_964469565.1 uncultured Planctomycetaceae bacterium | reverse complement strand
CAAATCGCCGGATGTGGTGTGTGCCACACCGATCTAGGGTTCCTGTACGACGGCGTCCGGACTCGCCACCCCCTGCCCCTCACCCTCGGCCATGAAATCAGCGGAACTGTCGTCGCTGCGGGTGCAGAAACGACGACTGCCGTAGGCCAGGCTGTTGTCGTCCCCGCAGTCATTCCATGCGGGGAATGCGATGCCTGCGAAGCCGGGTACGGGACAGTCTGCAAGAAGCAGATTATGCCCGGCAACGACAGTCATGGAGGTTTCGCCACCCACGTGGTCGTGCCCGATCGAGGCCTATGCCCTGTGCCCGGCTTTGACCCCAGCCACCCCCAGGCCCTTCTCGGTGATTCCGATGTGGACCTTGCTGGCCTGTCGGTTGTCGCCGATGCGGTCACCACTCCCTATCAAGCACTCGAACGGGCCCGCGTCAAAGATGGTGACCTCGTGTGCGTCATTGGGCTCGGTGGAGTCGGAGGGTTTGCCGCTCAGATTGCCGCATCTAGGGGAGCACGGGTCATCGGCTTTGACCTCAATACGGAACGACTGGAACAGATGCGCGCCCTCGGAGTGCACACAGGATTTGATCCATCGACGAGCGATCCGCGCAGTCTACGCAAGGAGGTGCGCGCCGTCGCCGCTGAACACGGACACGCTGGCTTCGGTTGGAAGATATTCGAATGCTCAGGCACTCGGCAGGGCCAAGAACTGGCCTTCGGGCTCGTCGGCCCTGCGAGTTACCTCTCCGTCGTTGGCTACACGATGGAAAAAATGAGCCTGCGACTGTCCAACCTGATGGCCTTCGATGCCAAGGCCGTCGGCAACTGGGGCTGCCTTCCCAAGTACTACCCCGCTGCCCTCGACACGGTGCTCAGCGGGTCCGTCAAGGTTGAACCATTCATCCAGCGATTCCAACTCGCACAGGTCCAAGATGTGCTTACAAGCTTGCACTCCCACGAATTGCGCAAGCGCGCCGTCCTGATTCCCTAGCCAGCTGGTGAGACCAAGCTCACTCTCCCACCCACAGGCACCCCCGTCTTCCGCCTTGCTGAGCGCACGATCGCTGGAACACCTCCCACCCCCTATCAAGTCACCCCTCAAACCAAGGCCCTCCCCATGACCCTGCACGCCCCCAACCCTGTCCACAAGAATCACGATCTCACCCCTTGGGATGACTCCTTCGAAGGGGTGCTCTACGAAAAGCGCCCCGCTAAAGACCGCTCCGGAAGAGTGGCCGAGGGCCTGTTCGTCGCCTGGATCACCCTCAATAACCCCAAACAGTACAACTCCTACACCACCGAGATGGCCAAGCGCGTCATCCTCGCCTTCCGGCACGCATCTGTAGAGCCCGACGTGGTCGCCGTGGTGTTCACTGGAGCGGGAACTCGCTCATTCTGCACGGGCGGAAACACGGCCGAATACGCCGAGCACTACGCCGGCGCCCCCGACGAGTACCTCGCTTACATGCGCCTGTTCAATGACATGGTGAGCGCCATTCTGCACTGCGACAAGCCCGTCATCTGCCGGGTCAACGGCATGCGCATCGCAGGCGGTCAAGAAATCGGAATGGCTTGCGACTACACCGTATCGAGCGACCTGGCTGTCTTCGGTCAAGCGGGACCGCGCCACGGCTCGGCCCCCGATGGAGGCTCCACCGACTTCCTGCCCCTCTTTGTCGGCATGGAACGCGGCATGGAATCCGCCACGCTCTGCGAGACGTGGAGCGCGTACCAGGCGCAGCGCTACGGACTCATCAGCGAATGCGTGCCGGTTTTGCGGGTCGACGGACGGTTCATTCCTAATCCACTTGTCGTCACCGATACCTGGCTCGACACGCGCGGCCGTGTCGTCCATGGACAAACCAAAGCGGGAGAGGCCCGCCAAGAGGGCAAGGAAAAACTTAATGCAGGTGAAATCGATCTCGCACCCCTCGATGAGGCTGTCGAGCGCCTAGCTGCAAAACTGCTTGAGACCTTCCCCAACTGTACGCGCAAGACCATCGAGTCCATGCGCAAGCACAAGCTTCAACACTGGGATCGCAACCGCGAATCGAATCGCTCGTGGCTTGGCCTCAACATGATGACCGAGGCCGCCGCCGGATTCCGGGCTTTCAATGAAGGTACCGGAGGCCGTCGAGAAGTGGACTTTGTCGCCATGCGCCAGCGCCTTGCCGCTGGTGAACGCTGGACTCCTGAGTTCATCGATTCCTTGATCCCTGGAGCAGGGGATGAGTCCCAATGAGTGAATCTTCCACAACCGAGTCTGCTCTCGGAGTCAGCATTCAATTCCACGCGGCTGGGCGCATCGCCGAAGTCACGATCAATCAAGGCAAGGGCAACATCATTGATGGAGCCTGTATCGACCAACTCCAATCAGCCTTCGAGAGACTTTCTGGGACAAAAGGCCTCTGCGCCATCGTGCTCTCGGCCGCTGGCAAGGACTTCTCATTTGGCGCCAGCGTCGAGGAGCATCAACGCGGCCAGGTCGAGACCATGCTGCCCAGCCTGCACAAGCTGGCACGGCGTGTCCTCGAACTCGATGTTTTTCTCGTGACCGCTGTACAGGGACGTTGCCTGGGGGGTGGGCTAGAAGTGGCTCTTCTTGCCGACCGGATCATCGCTGCACCCGGCGCCTCCCTCGCTCAGCCCGAAGTAGCTCTCGGAGTCTTTGCCCCCCTAGCCTCTTCCCTGCTGCACCACAAAATCGGTGCCGGCAGGGCTGCCGATCTTCTTGTGACTGGGCGCGCCGTCGATGGCGCACAGGCACTAGAGCTCGGGCTTGTTCATGACCTGGCCGACCTTCCGGCAGAGGCCGCACTGACCTGGTGCGAAGAGCATCTCGCCCAAAAGAGCGCGCTCGGCCTGAGCTTCGCCGTGGGTGGCGCGCGAGCCCCTTGGCGTGCGCAGGCATTAGCGACCCTCGATGAACTTGAACGGAGCTATCTCGGCCCGCTTCAAGACAGCCAAGACGCCCACGAGGGCATCGCAGCCTTTCTCGAACGCAGACGCCCCACCTGGAGTGACCAGTGAGCCCACACGATAACGCCAACCCATGCGGAGGGTGCCAAGGCCCCGAAGCCCTCGCTTCGCCGGCCTCTCCCCGCCAAACCACCGGTCACGCACCGCTCGACGAGCTCATCACGTTTGCAGAACGCCTTTATGACGACTTCGACTTTCAAATCGTCCAAGAGTGGAAGGACAAGAACCCGGGCGGAAAGGCCGTGGGCTACTTGCCAACCTATGTTCCTCGCGAGATTTTTCACGCCGCAGGAGTTCTGCCTGTCGGCATCTTGGGAGCAGGTGAGCAACTAGAGATTGTGCGTGGGGATGCCTGCTTCCAGTCGTACATTTGCCACTTACCGCGTTCTGTCGTCGAACTGGGTGCCTCGAAGAGACTCGACGGACTCGATGGCATGGTCTTCCCGTCGACCTGTGATGTGATTCGAAATCTATCCGGCATCTGGCAGATCATGTTTCCACAACACATGGTTCGCTACCTCGACGTCCCCCAGACGAGCGACCCCGTGATGGGGCAACGTTTCTTCCGCTCCGTCATCGCCCAGCTCATGGACGACCTGTGCCAACTCACTGGGCGCGACCCCAAGAAGTGTGATCTCCATGGGTCTATCCGCGCCTACGCAGACAATCGTCGGTGGATCGCCCAGCTGACAGACATGCGCCGTGACACGCCTTGGCTCACACCGGGAAGCGAGGTGTACCTCATTCTCCGGGCCGCCATGGTGCTACCCGTTGAGGAGCACAGCGACTTGGTAGAACAGTACATGGCAGCCGCGCGGGCAGCCGATCGGCCCCAACAGGACAATGCCCGGGTCAGCCTGTGCGGGACCTTTTGCGAACAGCCGCCATTGGGAATGCTGCGGACCATCGAACGCTCGGGCTGCGCCATCGTCGAGGACGACTCCATGCAAATCCTCCGGTGGCTACCCCAAGATCTTGAGGGTGGTGAAGACCCCATCGACACCCTCGCCCGCGCCTGGTGCGAAGATCGCAGTGAGTCCGCCAGTCGATTCGTCCCCGATGGCACGCCCAAGGGGGTGAGCTTCGTGAAAACCGTGGAGGCCGCTGGAGCCGATGGGGTGGTCTTCGCCGCCCCGAGCTTCTGTGATCCTGCCCTGTTGGATCGCCCCATGATGGTGGACGCCTGCGAAGAAGCGGGCATCTCATCGACCTCATTTCAGTATGCCGAGAACACGGGCCAAATGCAGCCCATCCGCGAACAGACCGGCACCTTCGCCGACTCCATCAAACTCTGGGGTGATGCATGACACAACGAGCCACACCGACGGACCCGAAACCCAAGACCGAGAAGGGCACCATGCGCGAGCCGTCAATGATTCGTCAGAAGGCGATGACTCAAGACCACTATGAGCGCCTCGCAAGTGCTAAGGAGCGAGGCCAAAAGGTGGTCTACACCTTTGTGCCCGGAAACCTCACGGAACTCCTGCTCGCCTTCGACGTGCTGCCGGTATTGCCCGAGATCAATGCTCTCCAATCGGGCATGCGCAAACTCTCGGGCAAGTACATTGCCGAGGCCGAAAGACAGGGCCACTCAGAAGATGTCTGCACTTATGTCAAGTGTGACATCGGCATGCTCCTAGAGGGCAATGTAGGCCCCACGGGGGAGAAGCTCCCCGAACCCGATCTCTTGCTGCTCTCGTACACGGGCTGCTTCACATTCCTCAAGTGGTTTGAGCTCCTGCGCGAACGTTACGACTGCCCCGTGGCCATGTTGCACGTGCCCTATCAGTCCCACGGGGAAATCGAGCCAGGCATGGTCGAATACGTGGTCGAACAGATCAAGAATGAGATCATCCCCAAGCTAGAGGCCGTCACGGGCCGCAAGTATGATCAAGAGAAGATGCAGGAGTACCTGCGCCTCTCGGCCACAGCAGAGGAGGATCTCGTCTCCGTCCTGGAGTCGGGCAAGAACCGTCCGTCCCCCATCGATTCCTACTTTGGTGGGGTCTATTACATCGCCCCCCTCTTCACGGCGTTCCGAGGGACTCAACAAGCGGTGGACTACTACGCTCAGCTCAAGAAAGAGACTGAGGAACGAGTGCTACAGGGACTCGGTCCCATCACCCCAGTCGGCACCATGGAAGAGGAACGCTTCCGCCTTGTGGTCGAGGGCCCTCCCAATTGGACCCATTTCCACCAGTTCTGGAGTATGTTCCACGAGCAAGGTGCCGTCGTCGTGGCGAGCACGTACACCAAGGTCGGCGGATTGTACGACCGTGGCTTCCGCCACGATGCGGACCATCCACTCGAGACGTTGGCAGAGTACTGCTTGGGCTGCTACACCAATCTGTCCTTGCCTGCGAGAGTGGACATGATTTCTGAGTATGTTCAGGACTACGAGGCGGACGGCTTCTTGATCAACTCGGTCAAGAGTTGTAACTCCTTCTCTGCGGGTCAATTGGTCATGTTGCGCGAGGTCGAGGAGCGCTGTGGCAAACCCGGCGCCTTCATCGAAACTGACCTGGTGGACCCACGGTACTTCTCGGCGTCTAACGTCAAGAACCGCATTGAGTCCTACTTCCAGATGCTGGACCAGCGCAGGAACAGCTCGACTGCTGCAGACCCACAAATCAACCAGGCGGTGTCCTCATGAGAACTTGGATTGGAATCGACCTTGGATCGACGACAACTAAAGCCGTCGTTTTGGATGAGCGAGGGGCTATCCTCGGGAGGGGCATCACGAATTCCCGATCGAACTACGACGCGGCCTGCGAAGTGGCCAAGCGGGAAGCCTATCTTGACGCACGCCGGAATCTCTTTGCTAAGAAACTGGGCAGCGCAGAGGCCTTTTCCGGATCGGTAACAGACATCCTGTCGGAACTCATCCGGGCAACGCACCTAGAGCAACACCTTGATCATCTCGATGCCCTCATGCGCATCGCTCGAGCAGAGGGACCAGGCCTTGGCTGCCATGATGAAGCGGCACTCACCCATATTGGGGAGGGCATGCACCAGCTAGCCCTCGATCGGCATGAACAGGGTATCCAGCCACGGTCGGAATTCTTCCGTGACGTGGCCGGAGCGGACTGGGTGGAATGCACTCGCTCCCTCCCCGACACCGATGCTGCCAATGTGGACACCTACAGCGGATTGTTTGATAAGGCCATTCTGCTTGTCGAAGCGCTGCAGGACTTGGGCTCCACCGAACGGGTCTTGACGGCCGCATTGGAGCGGGCCCTGCGGGGAACTCAGACGACCCCAGCGGAAGTTCGGGCCCTGCGGGACGCCATCCAGGAAGTCTGCGAGTTTTCATTCGATCAGGTGGGGGCCGTGGGAACGGGCTACGGGCGTGCGCGTCTACCCTTTCCCGAAGAGTGCATTCGCTCCGAGATCCTCTGCCACGGCCTAGGTGCCCATGCCTCGTTTCCAGGAACACGTACCGTGCTGGATATTGGCGGGCAAGACACCAAGGCTATCCAGGTGGATGAGAATGGCGTCGTGACATCCTTCCAGATGAACGACCGCTGCGCCGCCGGGTGCGGCCGCTACCTCGGTTACATCGCAGACGAGATGAATCTTGGTCTTCACGAATTGGGGCCACTGGCCTTGAAATCGAATCGGCCCGTTCAAATCAACTCAACCTGTACCGTTTTCGCGGGGGCCGAGCTGCGTGACCGGCTGGCCATGGGCCAACGCCACGAAGACATCTTGGCTGGACTCCACCGAGCCATTGTTCTCAGAGCGACCGGGCTCCTGGCTCGCTCAGGAGGCGTGTTCAACGAATTCACGTTTACGGGTGGAGTGGCCAACAACACGGCCGCCGTCGCGGTGTTGCGAACGCTCGTGAAGGAGAACTACGACATCGATCACATCAACATTTCACCCGGTTCCATCTACACCGGCGCCCTCGGGGGAGCCCTGTTCGCCTGGCGTGAAGACAATGGGTTGCGAACTCCCGCGCTCATGACTACCCAACAGGAGGTCTCCGTATGACTCTGAGTGCTGGAATCGACGTCGGCTCAAGTGCCGTAAAAACAGTGATCATGCGTTCCGAGGGCGATGCTCATGAAGTGCTCGGAAAGTCCGTGGTACGACTGCATGGAACAGATCTCCTTGAAGTCATTGGCGCAAGCGTACAGCGCGCTCTGGGGCAAGCTGGGCTTTCCCAGGATGACATGGATTACATTGCAACAACAGGCGACGCTGACGAAGTGTCGTTCCGTACGGGGCACTTCTACTCCATGACCACCCATGCGCGCGGTGCGCTCTACCTAGATCCACGCTCGCGAGCCGCCCTCGATATTGGAGCACTCCACGGCCGAGTCATCCGCATGGACAAGCGCGGCAAAGTCCTTGGCTATCGGATGACGAGCCAATGCGCCTCCGGATCGGGCCAGTTCTTGACCAATATCGCCCGCTACCTGGGAGTGACGCGCGAAGAAGTGGGCAAGCTCTCCCAGGAATCCACTGAACCGGAAGCCTGTTCGAGCATCTGTGCCGTTCTGGCGGAGACGGATGTCATCAACATGGTCAGCCGGGGAGTATCAGTCCCCGACATTCTCAAAGGTATCCACCTTTCCATGGCGGGCCGCCTGCTCAAGCTCTTGCGTGGGGCGAAGGTAGAAGGGGTGGTCCATTTGACGGGTGGATTGGCCGCGGACACCGGCCTAGTCGCCGCGCTCAAGGAAGTGGCCGCAGAACAGGAAAGTCCAATCGAATTGCTCACGCATCCAGACTCTGTTTTCGCGGGCGCGCTCGGGGCTGCGATCTGGGGCGCGTGGCGCCACGAAAAGCTCCAGGCCAAACTGCAACAAGCGAGTGCCTAGTGGGATCTCCCCTGTGGCAGTTTTCCGGTGAGGTCGCGCTGGTGACCGGCACGGGGTCGGGCATCGGACACGAGACTGCTCGCGCCCTGTGCGCAGCTGGGGCAAGGGTACATGGCCTCGACCTGTCCCCCACCGGCCCCGAAGGATTGGGGAGTGGGTACGTACACCACGCGGTAGATCTCACTGATCGAGGGACTGTGGCGCTCGATGTCGAGGCCCTCATCGCCGATGAAGGACGCCTTGACCACCTCGTTCTAGCCGCAGGGATCACAGGAGACCGAGCCCACTGGAATCTGGACTTAGATACATGGGACAAGGTCCTGGATGTAAACGTGAACGCCGCTTTCAGGCTCCTCAAGATCGTGGCTCCGCACATGCGTGCAGCCGGGCGCGGTCAAGTGGTTGCAGTGACATCCATCAATGGAATGCGTGGGAAGTTTGGCCAGGCAGCTTACGGCGCATCGAAAGCCGCCTTGATCAATCTCATGCACGTGGCGGCGCGTGAACTAGGACCCAAGGGAGTGCGCGTCAACTGTGTGGCCCCCGGCATGATCGACACGCCCATGGCTCAGGCGGCTGGTGAGGAGGTTATCGCCCGGGCCAAGCAGGCCAGTTGCCTAGGCCGTATCGGCCAACCCGCTGAAATCACACAGACAATACTCTTCCTTCTCTCTGAGTCCTCATCCCTCGTAACAGGCACCACGCTCGTCGCTGACGCCGGCCAAATGGCCTAGGCGGCCGCCCTCTACCAGTACTTGGGCAATGTCCCTTCAAACGTCTGCCTGAGGATTTCCTGAATTGCCTCTCGATCATCCGGCACTAAGTAGGGGTCTTCTGTGCCATTGAGGATCCCATTGAGCACCAGCCATAAGCGCAGCCAAATACGGTCCAGCAGCGCTTGCGGGAGCGCGGCGAAGAGTTCGGAGTGAATCATGTAGCTCAGCGGATAGCGAAATAGGCGCTTGTCGAGATCAAGATCCCGCAGGCTGCGCCCCTTCAAGTCTCGGCGGGCCCGATTCTGAAACACCCGGGCAAATGCCGAGCGGTTCCCCACGGCATTCGGGAGAGCCGGTTCACCCACAAGCAGCAAGGCGTCCACCACCTTGACAGCTGTTGCTTCGAGACGAACTTGGGTGGAGTCCACCTTGGAGCCATCGGGCATGCCTAGGTCGCGGCTGAGGCCCTCTTGGTAGTGCAGAGCTCGCCGTGCTTCATAGCCTGCCCAAGCCACCACGTTTTGAACGTGAGCCTGGTGTTCAAGCACAAGCAGGGCCACGATATCGCTCGTGGCCGCAGGGTAGGGCATGGTGTCACAGAGGCCCTCCAGGGTAGCCTGGTCGCTGGCTTGTGGATCGAGCTGCTCCTGGCCCTCACTCAAGTGTCGGTTACCGAGGTGTTTCATTTCCCCGGTGTCCCCAGTGACATACCACCCTCCCCAGCGCTCTTCATACTGAGTCGTGTGGTCCACGAATTGCGACCCCGCCCTCAATAGCGGTAGTCCCCCAGGGGAGGGATGCACCGACCGAATCAAGTTGGCTGGCATTTGCCCCATGTGGGCGGGAGCGTGACACTGCAAACAACGGTCCACTTCACGTTCAAATCGCGGGGTGGGGTCGCCCTCGCTCAGGGTATAGAACACAAGCCCCTCCTTCGGATCCATGGCCGTCAGCTCTAGAACGCTACTGTCAGGCACGAACCCCACGTAGACGTCGTCGTTGAAATAGAGCGCGCGCGGGTGCTGGGCGTTGATCATGTCGCCCTGAAAGCTGGTACGAGCAAAAACAGCCGTCTGGGATTCCGCGGGGATATCGAGCGCTGCAAGCAAGCTGCGCAGGCGACTGCCCCCTTCGCGCTCCAGGCGCACCTCGCCCTTGTGAACGCTTTGAGCAAGGCGCTCAACGCGATTGTTGACCGGCCCCTGGCCATAGAGGAGGGGTGGCAGAGACCAGGATGGATCCTGGAAAAACAGAGCGAGGCCTAGGAATAGCGTTGCCGACACTCCCCTAGGATAAGGTGCCCCCCTCGCCAAGGGGGGGTGGCGAATGAGCGTAGACGAGAATTTGTGCCAGACCGGGCTCCCCTGTGTTTGCGCGGCCCGTGACTGGTAGAATGGGCAGTGTCCATGCCCCCTCCTTCCCCCATGAACGATGCTTCCCTGCAATCCCTCCTTCTGGGCGCCACCCACGACCTGCTCGTAGCCCTGGACAAGGACTGGAATGTCTTGCAGGGCAACGATGCGGCAGAACGCGTTTTTGGACACCCTATCGCAAACCTCCGTGGCTTGAAGCTCCATGAGATCATCATGCCCGAAGAACTCGACCGGGTGAATTCCACCCTGATGAGCTGGCGTGACTCGGATCCCCGCGCACCGCTAGTCTTTGAGAGCCTTCTCAAGCATTCAGATGGATCGGTACGCAACGCACTCTGGAGAGTCCTCGTTGTTGAGCAGGGAACCGCGCCGGCAGCCTTCGTAGCCTGCGCTAGAGACATCACGGCCCTCCGAGAGGCCGAACGGCAGGCCAGCAAGCGAGAGGTGCGCATGATTTCCCTCGTGGCCGGCATGCTCGATGCCGTCTTCACGATAGACCTGCACGGGATCATTCAGTTTGCGAGTGACTCTGCCCTGACCTTCTTCGGGTACACGCCCGAAGAACTTGTGGGCCAGAACATCAAGCTCATCATGCCCGAGCCCTACCGCTCCCAGCACGATAGCTACCTTGAGAGGTACCGACAAACCGGTGAGACTTGGATTCTCAATACCACGCGGGAGTTTCAAGCCGTACGCAAGACAGGCGCCCGTTTTTGGGTAGAGCTTTCAGTCTCGCGCATTGATATCCCCGGCCAAGCCGAACCTCTCATCTGCGGCACCATGCGCGATTGTACGATTCGGCGAAAGGCGGAGGATGCGCTCAAGGACCGGGAGAATCGCTTGCGCGCCATCTTCGACCAGGAGTTTCAGCTGGTGGGTCTCCTCGATCCAACCGGTCGCATTCTCGAAGTGAATCGCACAGCCCTTGACCGGGCCAGCATGAGTCGCAACGCCCTCCTGGGCCGGCCGTTCTGGGAAACACCCTGGTGGTCCCACGACGAGAGCCTACAGACGCGGCTGAGGGAGTGGATTCGCAGGGCAGCGCGCGGAGAGTTCATCCGCGAAGAAACGAGCCACATCGACCATAGAGGAAAGCGTCGTGTAGTCGACTTCTCCCTCAAGCCCATTCTCGATGAGCAAGGAGACGTGATCTTGTTGTTGCCCGAAGGGAGGGACATCACTGAACTCAAACGTGCGCAAACACGTGAACACCAGATCATGCGGGCTCTCGCTGCCATCGGGGAGTCCACATCGCTCCTGGTGCACGAGATCAAGAACCCCATCACATCCATCAACCTAGCCCTGAGGTCGATGGCTCACAACCTTGGCCAGGACGAACGTGAGACTCTTGAGGGATTAGTGGAACGAATGCAGAGCCTTGAGGTCACCATGCGCCGAACACTTTCCTTTGCCAAACCTCTAGATCTGAACCTGACACGGGAGCAGATCCTCCCCCTGATCCTCGAACCCGTCGAGACCTTGCGAGACCAAGCGGATTCCCAGGAGATTGAAATCGAGGTAGCCGTCGAACCCGGTTGTCCCGCCGTGCATGTGGATGGGAACCTCATCACTGAGGCCCTCACCAATCTAATCGGCAATGCCATTGAAGCCATTGGTGAAGAAGGGGCCATTCACATTCGAGCAAAGCCCGCGGGCTCAGCTTGGGTGGAACTCACGATCGAAGACGACGGACCGGGAATCAGCGAGGCCATGCAACCCACAGTCTTCCGGCCCTTCTTCACCAGCAAGGATGGGGGAACAGGTCTCGGCCTAGCCCTCGTCAAGAAAATCATCGGGGAGCATGGGGGCACGATCGAGGCAGGCTCGAGTGCGGACCTAGGGGGGGCGTGCTTCACCCTACGGCTACCCGTCTGGAGGCCCTAGGGCCACCGGTCCGAGGGCCTTTTGCCCTAGATTTATACGCCCATCTCCGTATAGTGCGTACGAATTGGGGCGTAGATTGCGGGGGATTAGTTTCTGCGTCCCAAGTTGCGCTCAGCTGCCCTCTACAATGCGCACATGTCCACTGAAACTAACAACATCCGCGTCTATCTCCTCGACGATCAAGCCATTCTCAGGGCGGGATTCCACAGCCTCTTGAATGGAATGGAAGGAGTCGAAGTGGTCGGCGAGAGCGGCGATGCGCGCACTGCACTCGACTCCATCGCCGACCTGCACCCCGATGTGGTGCTGCTCGACATCTCCATGCCGGGACTCTCTGGAATCGACGCGATTCCCAAGATTCGAAAGATCAGCCGGCACACCAGAATCGTCATGCTGAGCCACCATGAGGGCCAGACCTTTGTGGACGAGTCCATCAAGGCGGGAGCAGACGGCTACCTCTCCAAGGATTCAGATCCCGAAGAGATGGGGCTGGCGATTCGATCGGTCTACCGCGGCAATGCCTACGTCTCACCCAAAGTGTCTGGATCCCTCGTGAACCAGGTTCGCGGGGGTGCACATGGGACGGGTCGCGAAGGGACCGGCATCAGTAGCCTCACCCCACGAGAACGCGAAGTCTTCCAGTTGCTCGCCATTGGCAAGAGCAACAAGCAGGTGGCCTTCGATTTAGGGATGAGCCTCTCCACTGCAAAGAAGCACCGGGAGAACCTACAGCGAAAGCTCGATGTGCACTCCGCAGCAGAGCTTGCCCGCTTGGCCATCCGCGAAGGGCTTCTAAGCACCTGAGCCGCCGTCCCGTAAGACTTGGGATGTGACACAGTCCTCGCAGTCATCCCCCCTGGGCCCGAAACTAGCAGCGCCCGAAGGCAAGCCTTCGGGCGCTGCTGGTTTGTGGGGGCTGCTAGACCTGCCCCGCCCGCTAGCCCCACCCCACTAGCCCCACCCCACTGGCCCCACCCCACTGGCACTGCCGCCCCAAGATGACGCAACGGGTCCTTAGCTAATCATCCTCGCGCCCATATCGGCGCCAAAACCAAAAGGCCGTCCCACCGATCAAGAGCCAGGGCACGAATAGCAGTACGAGGGTTGCGTGCTGAATGCCGCGGGCCACGCCCGCGGTCTCTGGGCTTTCGCCCAAGCGGGGTCAGCAGCTCTGCGCAAGGGCTGGTGTACCTAGCAACAAGGCGAGGCCCAGCCCCCAGGCCAGAGTCCAGAAGAATGGACGTAAGCCATTCATTACATGGCCATCCCGTCGGGGATGAAGAGGACAACCATTACGGCCGTTGTCACCATCAACCCCACGATAACCGTGTAAACCAAGCTCTTGCGTTCAAAGGCCAGGTGCATAAAAAACATGGCGATCACGGCAGCTTTCACCATCATGCCGAGGGCCAAGACGGTCTTGCTCCCGATGAAAACCATGGCAATGGTGATCAAAAGCAGCAGAAACCAAGCCATCCAATAGGACTTGTAAGATGTCGTTGAAGCGTCAGACATGGGTCACGTCCTAGAGAAGGTAGAAACAGCCAAAGATGAAAACCCACACCAGGTCGACAAAGTGCCAGTACAGGCCCGCCAGCTCGACCTTACCCGCATCGAGGCGAGTCGGAGTCGTGTGTAGGAACGTGATCAACAGGATGATGACTCCAATCAGAACGTGAGTTCCGTGGAATCCTGTCATCATGAAGAAGTAAGCAGAAAACGTCGGCGACCCCCACGGGTTGCTCGTGAGGCGTGCCCCATCTCCGATGAAGTGGCTCCACTCAATCGCCTGCATTCCTAGGAACGACAGGCCAATCAGGGTAGTGATCAAGAGGTACTTTCGAGCCGCCTTGTGGTCCTTGTCCGTGGCAGCCTTGACTGCGCAGGCCATGGTGGCCGAACTCGTGATCAGTGTGAAAGTCATCAGTGTGATGAAGTTCATACTGAAAACTTCCGCCTGGTCAGGCCACCCCGTGGTGTCAGCCAAGGCCAAGCGAGTAAACATGTAGCTCGCCAAGTAGCCAGAAAAAAGCAGTCCATCGGTCACGATGAACAGCCACATCATCGCCTTTTGCCAGCTGACGTTGAACGCTGACGGCTCGACATCCAATGCCGCGCCGGTTCCCGATTGAGTCATTGAAGTCTCCATGTCAGTTTGCGAGGAGAAAGAGGGTGTAGAGCCAGATGAGGCCCATGAAATGCCAGTAGCCGGCGACCCAACGCATTTCGCTGCGTCGTGCGGCTACATATAGAAGTGCCACTAGCCCCCCCACCAGGTGCACGGCGTGCACGGCGGAGAGCATGAAGAAGAATGAACCATGGGCAGAGGTGGGCATGTACACACCCGCCGCTGACAGCTCTTGCCAAGCCAACGCCTGTGCGCCGAGAAAGACAAAGCCCAATGCAATGCTGCCCATAAACATGTTGCGACTCGCACTGCGGCGGGCCCATTCGAGCAGGCCGCTACTCACGAACAACACACCCGTTCCCAACCAGGTCCATGCGGGCAGGGTCACGGGCACCCAGTCCACCGAGGGCCTACGAATGAAGTAGGCCGCCGTAAAACCCGCGAATAACATGGCGACGACCCCTATCAAGGTAATGCACATGACATCCCCTGCGCGCGGGCGAAGAGGGGCCTGTTCCGGGAGAGCAAGACCCACGCTCATGCCACAACTCCCTGGGGATTGTAATCCTCGTCGGAATCAACAGAGGGATCGTAGTCATAGGGATGACGGTCCACCACGGGCAAGGCACCCGGCCAGTTTCCATGGGGAGCGGGAGAAGGTGTGGTCCACTCTAGAGTGGTCACATTCCAGGGGTTGGAGCCAGCCTCCTTGCCCTTGAAAATGCTCACAAAGAAGTTCCAGAAGAACAGGGCCTGTGCCGCAAAGGTCACATAGGTCAAATAAGTAATGACCGCAGCCAACTCTTGGCCAGGCTCCTGGAACTGGTAAATCGAGTGATCGTAGTAACGACGGAGCAGGCCGGACATGCCCTGCAGGTGCATTAGGAAGAAGATGGCCACCATGGGGACGTAGGTGCCCCAGAAATGCAGCTTACCGAGTCCAACACTCATCATGCGGCCAAACATCTTTGGGAACCAATGATACAAGCCCCCGTAGGTGGACAGCACAGTGACCACGCCGATCATGAGGTGGAAGTGTCCCACCACGAAGAAACTATCGTGGAAGTAGATGTCAGAAATGGAGGTTGCTAAGAACAGACCCCCAAAACCGCCCAAGCCAATCACTGCAACCGTACCTAGCGCCCAGTACATGGGGATCTCCATGCGGATTCGACTGCGCCACAAACTGGCAACCAGATTGAGGCCCAGTACAGCAAAGGGCGCTGTAATCAACACAGTGGCTATGGAGAAGTACTCCCCCACGTAGGGGTTCATGCCAGTCACGTACATGTGGTGACCCCACACGATCATGCTGAGGAATCCCACGGCCACCAGGGCCCATACAGACGTGCGGTACCCAAAGATGGGCCGGCGTGCAAAGCTAGCGATCAAATCGAAGGTGATTCCGATACCTGGCAAGACCAGCACATAAACCTCCGGGTGCCCTAGGAACCAGAACAAGTGCTGGAACAGGAGCGGGGTTCCCCCCTCGTGGGCCAACACCTCGTTACCGAACACAAGGCCCGACGGCATGAAGAAACTGGTGCCGCCGTGACGATCCAGCAACAGCATGATGGCCGCAGCGGTCAGGGGCGGGAACGCCAGCACACCCAGGATGGCCGACATGAAATAGGTCCACACGGTCAGGGGCATGCGCATCATCGTGAGCCCCCTGACGCGGCAGTTCATGACTGTAGCGATGATGTTCAGGCCGCCCATGGTGAACGAGGCGATGAACAAGGCCATAGACAGGAGCCACAGGGTCTGCCCCATTCCCGATCCGGGCAAGGCCTCGGGGGCCACGGAAAGCGGCGGATAGGCCGTCCAACCCGCTGCGGCTGCCCCACCCTCCACGAGGAAAGAAACTAGCACCAGCACGCAGGCAGGCACGACTGTCCAATAGGACATCATGTTCAGGAATGGGTAGGCCATGTCCCGTGCACCCAGCATGAGGGGCACCAAGAAGTTTCCAAATCCACTCACTAGGGCTAGCGAGACCACAAAGAACACCATGATGGTCCCGTGCATGGTGACCAAGCTCAGGTACGTCTCCGGGGTCACCATGGCCGTCTCAGGCCACGCAATTTGAGTGCGGATCATGACCGCCAGGCCACCCCCCACGATGGCCATGAACATGGCCGTAAGAATGTACTGCAGCCCGATCACCTTGTGATCCTGGCTGAAAACGTACTTGCTAATGAAGCTCGTGGGAGCGTGATGTTCTTCTACAGCCATGGTTCTTGGTCCTCAAGCCACTGGGCGAGGCTCTCCTCGCTCTCAACGATAACGCTGCCTTGCATTCGATAATGTCCAAGACCACAGAGCTCAGCACAGGCCAACTCGAAGGTCCCTTCTTCCTCGGGGATGAACTGCGTGTAGGCCGTATAGCCGGGAAGCGCATCTTGCTTGGTGCGGAAGAGGGGGACGGTAAAGGAGTGGATGACATCAAGTGCACGAAGGTGCACCACCGTCATGCGGTTCACGGGGACGTGAACCTTGCCGCGCACGACAATGTCGTCCTTGGCGTTGGGATCGCTCTTGACGAGCCCGAGCGGGTTACGGGCGTCGTGAACCTTGGCGTGGTCCACCTCTCCGAAGATCCCGTCGGCACCGGGGTAGCGCACGATCCACTCGAACTGTTTCCCCACGACTTCTACGTGGAAGGCATCCTCATCGGGTTCGCCGTAGACTTCGGCAAACACGGGCAAGCCCATGACGAGCACGCCCACCTCCGAAATGGAGCACATGAGCAACACGGGAATGATGGCCCAAAGAGCCTCCTTCTTCTTGCTCACGATGGCATCCGCTTGAACCTTGCCTTGGCCGTACTTCATTGTGAAGTACCCCAGAATGATGCAGCCCAAGAAGAAGAGGACACCGGTCGTGCCCAGCAAATACCGAATCACTCCGTCGATTCCGTGACCATGCGCAGACTTGACTTCAGGCAACCAGTCGATCGCAAAGCCGCCAACTACGAGAACACCGAATAGGTAGAATAGAAGGCCAAAACTTGGCGATCTGGGGTGCGAGGCACTCGCGCTCATGTTTATTCATCCTCCGAAAAGGTGAACGAAACGGTGACAGGCCCAGCAGATTCATCAACGGTGATGGTCTGCTTAGCACGGCCAAAAACCTCGTGGCGGGCCGAAACCTCGTATTGCCCTGCGGGCAATTTGCCAAGATCGAAGCTTCCATCTTCACCGGAGACGGCAAAAAACGGAGTCTCAACTACGCCCACATAGGTGTTCATCCAACCGTGAATGTCACACTTGAGGGACATAAGAACTTCTTCGCGCTTGAAGACCTTGGTCAGAGCAGCCGCACCGGGGGCTTGGGTCTGATTGAATCCATTGTTGCGCTTGGCGTAACTGTGGACGTTGTGAGAAACGGGATCGCTATTGCGAATCTCAAGGGGTTGCCCCACCTGGACGCCTAGGACGTGGGGAACGTAGGCACACCCCTTTTGATCGACATAGACTGGGTCGGTGGGAGCGGTGAATTCCCACCCCTCTAGACCCTTGCTGACCCAAACGAATACGTTGGCCAGTTCGCCCCCGGCACCCACGATGGCTGATTCATCACGAATTCCTTCGTCGTGCATCCCCTCACACTTGGGGTCACTCCCCATGTCCACCGTGCGGCGCTTGGGCGCGTCGCCGCTGAACTTGGCTACGCCAGTGACAGAAACCTTTCCAGCTGCTGCATCCCAAGCCTTGGCGGGTCCCGATGCAGTCGATGCGGCAGCGGGGGCCGAATCGCCCGTGTCCGCGGTTGGAGTCGAAGCGCCGGGTCCAGCGGGTGCGGGGGCTTCCCCGCCTCCACCACAAGCAGCAATGGGCAGGGCAATAAGAACGGCAGGCAACAACACGGAACGCATGGGTTTTCTCCAGAGAGGAATGTGAAGGGGGAGTGTTCGGGGATTGAGTCGACCGGTCTGAATCGCACCGCACCGCATGCCAATGGGCCGCAGGATTGGATCTAGTTTCTGAGGACTCGGGTCAACGATCGAATTGCGCAACAGGATGTCGATCATGGACCCACGAACGTACGGGCCCATCGTCGTACACTTCGTCGAACTAGTTCGTAGGCCTATCCAGATCCGGTGGCACAAGGAATGCGATCAGGCGGGCACGGCTCCTTGCGATTCCTCCCCAGTTCGAAGATTCAGCCATCCAAAGTTCACCCCTGGCCAGTCCTGCTCGGCCAACAGCCCATTCGGGCAGCTGCGGGACTCTGGCTGGGTGCACTCCTAGTGCTTGGGGGAGACCCGGTCGACTACCCACAGCGGTTTCCCCCATGGCCCCCCGCCCATCCTCCCTCGACGCTCGGGCAGCCCAACTGAGCGGGTGAGCATCGCCAAAGGCACAAGAAAGGGCAGTGGGCTCACAAGTTGCATGGGACCTGCCCTCCCCCCATCGTGCCACCCCTCCGCGCCTGATAGAATCTCCACCCTCAAAACCGCCCCTGTGGCAGTCCATTTACCCGCCCCCCCGTCCGTAGGCCCCTAGGCCTCCCACTGCAATGAGCGACCTCCCCCGCTACCCTGGGATTCGAGTCACCACCAACGGCAACCAATTGGTCGCCTACCACACCGAGGCCCGCCTGACTGACGCCGGTGTGTTTTATCCCATCACGCCCTCCACGGAGATGGGAGAGCAATACCAGCTCTCAGTGGCCCAGGGCAACCTGAACGTATTTGGGCGCCCCCGTATCGCCATCGAGGCAGAAGGCGAGCACGCCGCACAGGGTGGCGCCATCGCTTGCGCAGTCACTGGCAAACGGGTCGTCAACTTCACCTCGGGCCAGGGCCTCGTTTACGGGATCGAGCAGTATTACCACGCGCCCGGCAAACTAGCGACCATGGTCGTGCAAGTGGCCGCCCGAGCCCTGACCAAACATGCCCTGAATGTGCATTGCGGCCACGATGACATCTATGCCGCCCTCGACTCGGGCTGGACCATTCTCTTCGCCAAGGACTCCCAGCAGGCAGCCGACCAAACCCTGATCCTGCGCAAGGTCAACGAGCAAACGTTGACCCCGGGCATCAACTCCCAGGATGGATTCCTGACCTCGCACCTCGAACGCACGTTCTTCAAGCACGAGGCCGCGCTCATTCGGGAGTTCCTAGGTGCCCCCGACGACATCATCGATTGTCCCACAAAGGCACAGGTGGAGCTGTTTGGTCCCCAGCGCCGCCGGGTGCCCGAGATGATTGACTTGAAGAACCCCATGCTCCTCGGTCCGGTTCAAAACCAAGAGCACTACATGAACGGCGTGATTGCCCGCCGTGACAAGTTCTCAGAGCACATTCTAGGCGCTCTCGAGGATGCTTACGCCGAATTCGCCGAGTTGACGGGGCGCCACTACGGCATGGTTTCCTCTTATCGTTGCGAAGACGCCGATGTGCTGTTCCTCTCCATGGGCTCCGCGGCGGAGAATATCGAGGCCGGCGTGGATCTCCTGCGGAACGAAGGTGAGAAGGTGGGATCCTTGCATCTCAATGTCCTGCGACCCTTCCCAGAGGCGGCCCTGGTTGCTGCTCTGGCAGGTAAGCAGCAACTGATCATTCTCGAGCGCACCGACGAGTCCCTCTCGGGTGACAACCCCCTCACCCGCGAGGTGCGTGCCGTCCTCGCTCGGGCCTGCGAAGGAAGCCTGACGGCCGCCGGTGTATCACTGCCTGCCCTGACCCTAGACGATTGCCCGCGCATCTTCAGCGGCTCCTACGGCCTCGGATCCCGAGATTTCAGACCTGAGGGCATTCTCGGTGCCTACGAGTTCGCCCGAGGAACCACAGCGCGACAGGACGGAGCCAAGGCCAGTGATGGAACCAGCTTTTTTGTGCTCGGCGTCGACCACCCTCGGCAAGTGGTTTCCAAACGCACCCCCTCCCTCCTACCAGACGGTTCGATTGCAGTGCGCCTGCACTCTATCGGGGGCTGGGGAATGATCACCACCGGAAAGAACCTCGGCGAAATCGTCGGCGCCTTTGGCGATGACCTCGCCAAGGAGAGTGAAGCGACCGATGAATTCGGACGCCCGGCCGAGGTGCTCCATGTCAGCGCCAACCCCAAGTACGGATCCGAGAAAAAAGGCGCACCCACGGCCTACTTCCTCGTGGTAGCCCCCGAGCGAATCCGGGTCAATTGCGACCTGCGCCACGTCAACGTCGTCCTCTGTTGTGACCCCAAGGCCTTCACGCACTCCAACCCGCTCGAAGGGATCGCCGAGGGCGGCACATTCGTGTGGGAGTCCTCCGAAACTCCAGAGGTCGCATGGACGCGAATCCCTGCACACCTGCGCCAGGAAATCGTGGACAAGAAGATCAGCCTGTATACCTTGCCTGGATTTGACATCGCACGGGAAGCCACGGACCGGCCTGACTTGCAACTCCGCATGCAGGGCAACGCATTCCTAGGTGCATTCTTCCGCGTGTCCGGATTCCTCGAAGACAACAACGTTGACGAGAGTCGCTTCCACGAGGTTGTGGAAGCCCAATACGTCAAGAAGTTTGGTCGCTTCGGAGACGCAGTGGTTGCATCCAACATGACCGTCATGACCATGGGCTTCTCCCGCATCTGCCCGGTGCCCCATGGCGAAGTCGCTGCACCCGATCGCTCCAGTATGCGGGTGGCCTCACTTCTCGCTTGCGGAACCTGCAACACCCCACACACTCCCCCCGCCGCCCAGCCCAAGCGGGCTCCTGTGGCAGCCACAAGTACATTTGACGCGGAATTCCGTGCGGGCCTTGGCTACGACCAACCGGCATCGACACTCGCCTCTGTGGGAATCATGGCTTCGGGCACTGGGGCCACTGCCAGCAAGTATGTCGCGCGACGCGAAACCCCCCTGTGGATTGCAGAAAACTGCACACAATGCATGGAGTGTATCGTGGCCTGCCCCGACACCGCCCTGCCCAACACAGCCCAAGAAATCTCCACTGTGTTCCGTGCCGCAGCTCGGGGATTCGTGGCTGAATCGGACGCTAAGGAACTTCTGCGCGCTGAACTCCCTGCGGTGGAGGAGCGCGTGCGCGCGAGCATGGTAAGTGGGGTCAAGGACAAGAACGCCAGACCGTTCAAAGAACTCGTCGAACATGAAGTCAACGCCCTCGCCCACGTGGAAGAGAGCGCGCGAGAGTCGTTCCTCGAAGTCTTCCGTCGTATCCCTTTTGCCTACGGCAAGACTCCTGCCGTCTTTGGATCCAAAGAACGCAAGGACACAGGATCGGGCGGCCTGTTTGCCATTTTTGTCTCCGACCTGTGCAAGGGATGCGGTGAGTGCGTCACCGAATGCGGGGACAAAGACGCCCTCGTCATGGCCAGCGAGACTGAGGAATTGAACGCCGACCACGTCTCCGGCACGGACTTCATGGACTACTTGCCAGACACGCCCAGCCAATACCTGGGGCGTTACGACAGTGAGGCGCCCGAAGAGGCCCATGCCTTAGCGCTCAAGAACCACCTCATGGTGCGCACCAATTATGAAGCGCTCGTCAGTGGCGATGGCGCCTGCGCGGGGTGTGGAGAGAAAAGCGCGCTACGGGCCCTGGCATCCGTCACCGAGGCCTATATGCGCCCTCTGTATCACCGCAAGGCCGAGCGCTTGCTGAATAAGGCAGCCGAATTGGAATCGATCGGCATCGGTGCCCTACGGGCCATGGCCCCTGAGGCCAGCGCCCGGCTCTCCCGAGTCGTGGCTCAGGTCTTGATGGGACGCGGCGGCGAAGACGATGCGGACACGGCGGCCTTGCTAGAAAACGGTGGAGCCATCGACCACAAGGAACTCATCACCGCAACTTGCGCGGTCCTTCGACAGGAAGCGTTCAACCATCGTGAGCTGCAGGCAGTGGATGGTTTTCTCCCGAACGGCATGAACGTTATGGCCATGGGCGCCCACACCGGATGCAACACAGTCTTTGGCTCAACTCCCCCGAACACCCCCCACCCCTACCCGTGGATGAACTCACTGTTCCAAGATGGAACTACAGTGGCTTGGTTGTTTGGTGAGAGCTTCATCGCTGATCACGCTGCTCGAAGTGTGGTTCCCGAGCGGGTGGCCGACCAGGTACTCGGCGGGGCGAACGAGGTCGATGACAAATGGGTATTTGAAATGACCCACATGAGCGACCACATGATGACCGACCAAGAGATTCGTGAGCTGCCCAAGGCGTGGGCAGTGGGCGGCGATGGTGGCATGGGCGACATTGGGTTCCAAAACGTCTCCAAGGTCGTGCTCCAGAACCGACCCAACGTGCAGATCATGCTCTTGGATACCCAGGTTTACTCCAACACAGGCGGCCAAAACTCCGACTCCACCCCCATGCCTGGCGGCGGCGACATGAATTCGTTGGGAGCTACAACTCAGGGCAAGTTCACTGAGAAGAAGAATGTGGCCGAGATTTTCACGAGCGGCCATGGTTCTCCGTACGTGGCCCAGGTTTCCCTCGCCAACGCTGGCAACCTGTTCAAGTCACTGCTGGACGGTCTCGCCTACCGCGGTACTGCCTTCTATCAGTGCTTCACCTCTTGCCAGCCCGAGCATGGCGTCGCTGACGATGTATCGTCAGTCCAGGCCCGCGAAGTGCGTGACTCTCGCTGCATGCCTGAATTCGTGTTCGACCCAACACAGGGCGAGATGAGTCAGGATGCCTTCTCGCTCAAGGGCAATCCGAGCCTCAAGCAAGACTGGGCCACGCTCAAGTCCAATGCACTGGGAGGCAAATACACTTTCACCATCGCCCATTGGGCGGCTGGAGAAGCACGCTTCCGGCGCCACTTCAAGCCGGCAGGCAAGGCCAAGACGACCGTACCCCTGGAAGACATGCTCCTGCGTATCACGCAAGACGACGTGGTAAGCCGACGCTTTTTGGACCCATCCCACACGTCGTTCATCCCCGACTTTGAAGCCATGATCCGCGTGGACCGGGGGGGGCAGGTGATGGAGTTGGTTTGCTCCCGACAGATGGTCATCTTCTGCGTCGAAAGGCGTCGAGCATGGCGCATGCTGCAAAGCCGAGCCGGGGTCGAGAACACCGACTACCAAGCCCAGCGAGCAGTCCTCGCCAAACTAGAGGCCGGTGAAGTCGACAGCCAAGCCTTTGTGCAGGACACCCGCAGCGTCTTTGAAGCCGCATTGACGGATACCCTCGAATCTGGCGAGTCCAATTCACGATCGGCCGCATCGACTGCCCGGTGAGGATTCCTGTCCTCGGATCGCCGAGACCGACGTTCCCGCCAAGGCTACCCGCTGGGTGGTTCTGGGCAGGCAGCGATGGGGTTCACGGCGCGGATTCGTAATCGGGGCCACCGACTGCAGCTGAGCGTCGAACCCCCAACCTCGGGCTGGTTCCTCGGGGGCTTGGCCTTGAAATGCCCTAGAGGCTGAGAATCAGCAGGGTAAACAGCAGGGTGCCTGCCGCCACGTAAAGCGTCACTGCGGAACCCGCCACCGCTCCAACCGTCTTGAGCGAATCGAGTTTCTCGGACTTCAAGGACACCAACTCGCCCTGCTGGAACACCGCCCCCCCTCCTCCCAAATGATTGGGGCCCACTTCTGTCACCTTGATTTCAGTGCGCGTGCCGTCTTGTTGCTCGACGCGAGCGAGGTCTCCGAGTTCAAAAACCTCCGTCAGATCGGCTGTCCGTGGGACATGACTCCAAGAGGTACAGGAGGCGCACAGGAACAAGAGCACGGGGACAAGGCTGGCTTTATTCATGGGCCCAGTAGAGCACGCCCGCATTCAAGATCCACCCCATTTTCCTGTGGTTACGATCCTCGGTAGGCCGCGCTGGCCCTTTTCCCAGCACAACCCACACCAGTCCGGATTGCCTTGAAGGCCACACCGATGCATCTCCATGCACCAGTCAATCCGAGGGATTGGGTCGACCCCTCGCACCCGACTCCGAACCGAAACCTGAGCACACCCCGGCAGCAAGAGGCACTCGACCCGAGTTGGATCCCCTAGGCCGCATCGACCCGGTGCAGTGGGCCTTCCTGATAGGGCGGGCGTTGTAGCCAGGGCTTGCGGGCAGGCTTGTCGGACAACATCCAAAACAAGATCGCGCTCGTGGTCCCGATTCTCAGGAGTGCCGGGGTCCACGGGGGCAAAACACCGGTCAGATCGACTAAGACCCCGTCCGATGCGTATTGGCTGAACCCCACGAGAAGAGGCAACCGGTAGAAATAGTAGATCGCTACCGCCGTGGTAGCGAAGATGCGCTGGGCTTGGGAGGGGGCGCCCAGCCTACGAACCAGCGTGTAGATCATCGCTGAAACTGCGAAGCCCGCCCAGGGGAGCCCATACGCCTGGAGGGTATGAGCGGTACGATCCAGTTCGGGCACGTAATTGGGAATCTGAAACCAAGCCCATACGAACCCAGGAAACCCAGCTGCGAGGAACTCTAGGGTACCCGCTGAAGGGGAGGGAGCTTGATCGTGGACCGGCTGTGCGAGTGAGTCATTGCAAGATTGGGTACATGCCGCGCAAGAACTGCAACGTGCGTTGGCGAAGGAGGTCACGGGCCGAGCGCCATAGAGACGCTCGACAGCTTGCACGGGACAAAGGCCAGAGCACCAGGCGCTCTTCCACTCGTAGATCAGTCCCAGCGCGAATGCCGCAAGCCCCGCGGCGAGTAGAAGAACAAGCGTGAATGTTGCGTCTATGTCAAGCGCGACGTGACGCAGGGGGACGATCACTAGCAGGGCGGCGATGGATAGCGCCCTCAGAGTACGGTTGGTGCGCAGCCCCATGCGTCGCCGGGACGAGAGGCCTAGCTTTCGTGGCAGCAATGCCGCAGTCGCGAGGGGACAAATGTTGCGCCAGAGTCCGGGTAGAAACACAAAGAGGAGCGGAGCGGCCGGGATGAGAACATTCCAGATTGCGTGGAGCCCATAGGTCGGCGCAAAATACAGGGCCGTGAGGGCTGCGAGAGCCAGAATGAAGGCCAGGGTCTGAAGTGCAAACCAGGACCCGGTAATGGCTGGGCGGTTGACGGGCGCAGGGTAGGGCATGAGAGTTCAAACACTGGGACTGGGAAGTGGTTCCGCAATTGCGGACTCACAATCTCGGCGGATCGAGCCACAGTAGATTCGGGGGGAGGTCCAAGGGGTGGGCAATGGTGCGCAGGGCTGGCACGGGAATGTGAGCAGGCTCGCCGAGATAGGCCCCGGACTGCCCCACACATGCCGAGCGTCCATTACCCGATGCGATCCAGTGGGCCCCCATCCGATCGAGCGAGGATTGGTAGAACCCCCGTTTTGAGAAACCTCCTTGACCCCTTTATCTATATGCTAGCTCCACCCGTATCCCTATCTACACCCCACCCACAGCCCTTCCTCCATGGCCGAATCCACCCTCCACCGCCTCCGGGACACCCATGCCCGCATGAAAACCGAGCTTCAGAGGGTCATCGTGGGCCAGGATGAGGTCATCGACCAGCTCTTGCTCGCCATCCTGACCCGGGGCCATTGCCTGTTGGTCGGTGTCCCCGGCCTAGCCAAGACCCTCATGATCTCGAGCCTCGCGGAGACGATGGACTTGGGGTTCAGCCGCATCCAGTTCACGCCAGATCTGATGCCATCGGACATCACGGGAACCGAGCTTCTCCACATCGACCCCGAGTCCGGTGAGCGAACATTCCGATTTGCCCCGGGGCCCGTGTTCTGCAACGTATTGCTCGCCGACGAGATCAACCGTACGCCGCCCAAGACTCAGGCCGCCCTGCTTGAGGCCATGGTGGAGCGCCAAGTCACTTCGGGCCAGACGACCCACGCCCTACCCGAGCCCTTCTTTGTACTCGCAACCCAAAACCCCATCGAACAGGAAGGCACCTACCCCCTACCCGAAGCCCAACTCGACCGATTCATGTTCATGGTCAATGTGGGCTACCCAAGCGCCGACGAAGAGCGTGAAATCCTGCGCCGCACCACGGGCCAAGCCGTGCAATCCATCGAACGCATCCTCCAAGAAAATGAGCTTCACGCAATGCAGGCAGCTGTGCGTGAGATTCCCGTGGCGGATGATCTGTACGACTACGCACTCGCCCTCACGCGCAGCTCACGCGTGCGTGATGACGCCCCGCTAGATTTCATCGAGCAATACGTCACATGGGGAGCAGGCCCCCGGGCCAGCCAATTCCTCATCCTGGGCGCCAAAGCGCACGCTGCACTCGCTGGGCGCAATCACGTGGCTGCAGAAGACATCCGCGCCGTAGCGCACCCCGTCCTGCGGCATCGCATCCTTGTGAATTTCACTGCTCAAGCCGAAGGCGTTGACTCCGATGCCATCATCGATCGCCTGCTTGATCAAGTTCAGCCCGGCGCTGAAGTCGGCGCGGGATTGCCCGGCCTCAGCAGAGGAACCGGCGAGGCCGTCGGTTAGAGCCCAGCCTGGATGCCGCCACATTTCGCTGGACTCGACCCGGAGGTTCTCAACCGCCTCTCTAGCCTCAGCCTCGTCGCCCGCAAGGTCGTCGAAGGCACGATGGCAGGTATTCACCGGTCCCCGCACCGGGGCAGTTCGGTGGAGTTTGCCCAACACCGTTCCTATGCACCTGGAGACGAAGTTCGCCGCATCGACTGGAAGGTCTTTGGTCGTTCAGAGCGCTTGGTCGTAAAGGAATACGTAGAGGAGACCAGCCTCGCCTGCAATCTCTTACTCGATGCGTCCGAATCCATGGCATTCAGCTCTTTGGCCTGGACTAAGTTCGAGTATGCCCGCTGGGCAACGGCCGCTCTCGCCCACCTGATCATCGGAGCCAGGGACACCGCAGGACTCGTGGTCTTCGACGATGCCCACCGTTCCAAAGTCCCGCCGGGCAACGGCGCTGCCCAAGAAGTCGCCATTCTGAAAACCCTCGACAGCTGTCAACCCACAGGTCCGACGGCCATCGGACCCATCTTGCAGGACCTAGCTCCGCGCCTGCGACAGAGGGGGATCACAATGATCTTCAGTGACTTCTTCGATGACGTGGACGATATCTTGCGAGGTGTGCGACGCCTCGTGCATGGAGGACACGAGCCGATTCTAGTTCAGATTCTCGATCCGCTTGAAGCGTCCTTCGAGCTAGACACGCTGGTCAAGATGCAAGGCCTTGAAGACAGCGGCGATCTGAAGATTGACCCGAAGGCGATCCGTGATGCCTATCTCCGAGAGTTCCAGGAGCACAATGCAACCCTCGCCCGGGGAGCCCGCGCCCTGTCCTTAGATTTCATCAGCACCACGACTGACAAGCCCCTCGATGCGGTGCTTTCGTCCTACCTCAACCGCCGCAGCGCACGCGCTCGGGGTGGAGGAGGTCGCTAATGTTCGAGGGATTCGTCAATCCAGGTCTCGTGGCCGGAGCCGCACTCGCCGGCGTGCCATTGCTCATTCATCTATTGAATCGGCAACGACCCAAACCCCTCGCGTGGGGAGCCATGCGCTTCGTGCTCGCGGCCTACCGCAAGACACGACGGCAGGTGCAACTCGAGAACTTACTCCTGTTGCTTTTGCGAATGGGAGCCATCGCCCTGTTGGCTTTGTGTGTCGCACGTCCATTTGCAGACAAGGGCCCGCTCGGCCCGCTGACACAGCAACGACGCGATCTCGTCCTGATTATGGACACCTCAGCCTCCATGGGGTACCGCGAGAAAGCCCAGGATCTGTTCAGCCTGAGCACCCTACGCGCCACCGAGCTCCTGACTGAGCTCGACGAACCGGGCGGTGATCGCGCTCTGCTAGTTCTCTTGGGACAATCCGCTCAAACACTGGGCTGGGGCACACCTGAGCGCACCCTCGCGCTCCTTCCCGCCCTCAGCGTCGGGGCGCATCGTGGGGACCTAGCCGCCACCCTTGGACAGGTCGTCAGCCTAGCCACAGAGGAAGCTGCCGGGACGGGCATGTGCCAAATCGATGTGCACCTGCTATGCGATATGCAGCGCGATTTGTTTCGAGCCCTCACTGCTGAGGTTTCCAGCCTCACTCCTGGCAGCGAGCTGCAGGCTACCCCGATTCCCCAAACTGTCCCCCAGGGAAGCCTCATCCGCAAGCACCTGGACGCACTGCACGAATTGGGAGTTCAGGTTGTTGTCGAGGATTTCGGCGCGCGCGAAGAAACTCCTCCCAACCTCTCCATCCAATCCGTCCGAGGAGCCATCCAACCCATCGGGGAGAACGCCCAGGTCCAGGTGGTGGTCGATGTGGCCAACCACGGATCCTCACCCCGGCCCCGGGAGAGAGTGGCGCTCAGCGTCAATGGCAATAAGCTCCCCATTCAGCAGGTCGATCTCGCCCCACGCTCTAGTGCGGAAGTCCGGTTCAGCTTCCAAGCGCAGAGGTCCGGCCCGCAGGCCCTGCTTGCCGAACTTGAGGGAGACCGCCTCAGTATCGACAACACGCGCGCCGGCGTGATCAACGTAGCCCCACCGATTTCAATCCTCGTAGTCAATGGGGCGCCGTCCACCGACCTCGACAAAGATGAGGTTGCCTATCTACTCCTAGCCCTCGAACCCCTAGCCAGCCGTGATTCGCTCGGGGGCCAACTCGCCGCTCCGTTCGAAACCACCGAAATCACTCCAGACGAACTCCTGTCCCCTAGCCTAGACCTAGCTGCCCCTGACGTGATTCTGCTGGCCGGGGTCCCCAGTCTTTCAGCCGTCAGTGTCGAAGCGATCAAAGACCGCGTGGCTGCGGGCGCCACTCTCGTCATTACAATGGGCTCTCAACTGGCTGACTTGGTGGACACTAACCGCCGCCTATTCCGCGCAGATGGCACCGGACTGCTGCCCGCCGAGCTCATCCGGCGCCGCAGCACTTCCCGACGCATGCGCTACTGGCGTGTTGCCTCCTTCGAAGAACAACACCCCATCTTGAGGTTTTTTGCAGACGAACTGTGGAAGCCACTGCTGACAGAAGTTCCTCTCTACTCATTCGTTGAGACTCGGCCGGTTGAGGGCGCACGCGTTCTAATCACACTCGACGAT
The DNA here is from genome assembly GCA_964469565.1 of uncultured Planctomycetaceae bacterium. Classification (GTDB taxonomy): domain Bacteria; phylum Planctomycetota; class UBA1135; order UBA1135. The sequence continues at coordinate 83,703 of CAYXZD010000009.1, read as the reverse complement.
GCAAACCATTCACCGCTGCTCATCGAACGCCGGTTGGATCAGGGCAGTGTCCACCTATGGACTACCAGCTTTCAGCGTGATTGGACCGATATTGGGGTTTCTCCCAAGACCCTTGTCCCCTTGATGCACGAGTGGATGCTCTATGCCGGCACACGCCCCCAGAGCGTTCGGCGCATTGAGCCCACCGAGGCAATCAGCCTCGTTCTGGCTGAGTTTCCGCGCAATCCAGTACTCGTAAAACCGGGGGGGGCCACTTCCAAACTACCCGGTGATGCTGTCGAACTGAAAGATGGTCGCTGGCAACTGCCCGTCCTCTCCGGCAGCGAAACTCGCAACCTTGGCCTGTACAAGATCCAACTCGACGGCGCTGAAGACGAGCCATTTGCAGTCGCCATGAATCCCGCTGAAGGTGATCTGCGGCGCATTTCTAGCGTCGAGCTCGACGCCTGCCATCCTGCGCTTCATGTGGCCCAAGCCGGCTCCGACTCCGCCGCTTCCACCGGCCCAGCGCCCAAACGAGGGGAGGTGTGGCGGTGGCTCGCATTGTGCGCACTGTTGTGTGTTGTGGCTGATTCCCTTTGGGCTGCACGGCTGGGTCGTCATCGGAGGCTTGCCTAATGTTGACAGCCCTCGATGCTCTAGCCCTTGCTCAGTCAACCGAGCTGCGCTCGACTCTGCGCCTCCTTGAGATGCCGGCAGGCTGGATCGTATTGTTCATCATCGCCCCGCTCACCGCGCTCGTGGCGTGGTACTCCTATCGAAGCGAAACCCTGAGCCCGGCCGTACGGGGCACACTCATTGCTCTGCGCGCGGGGGCCATCACTTTATTGCTGCTGGTCCTATTCCGCCCCGTCGAGGTTCACAGCCAAGAGAACGTCCAAGCCCCTGAGGTGCTGGTGCTCGTCGATGACTCGGCGAGCATGCTCAACCGCGACGCATACCTCAACGATCCTGTGCAAGCCTCCGCGCTGGAAGCGCTAGTGGGTCAGGCACCCGCGCAGAGCACACGCCTTGAGATCGCCGCTGCCACCCTGACAAGCCGAGTCCTCGGCCTGTTGAGCCAGCAGGGCTACGAGGCAAGGGTGTATGCATTCCACGACACAGTCACCCCCATCAGTGGCTCGCCGGCGAGCGCACTCTCGGGGAGAGGTGGAGGAACCCACATCGGTCAAGCCCTCCGGTCTGCCCTCGACGCCCACCGAGGCAGACACGTGACAGACGTGATCGTGATTTCCGATGGACGGTCCAATGGAGGTCCCTCTCCAGAGGAATCCGCTCCTCTGGCCCGGGCCGCCGGGATCCCCGTGCATACCATCGTCGTCGGCGATACTAGGGCCGAGCACAATCTGCTCGTGGAACTGGTCGAGGTTCCCACCTCCGTTCTTGAGGGAGACGAAATCGTGCTTGCAGTCCGCGTCCATGTGCGCGGATTCGATGCAGGGACCACAACCGTGGTGCTCGAGGAGATTGATGAGGACGGAAACAAGCGCACCCTCTCGTCCCAGTCCATCGACCTGGCCCAGGCTGGCGAACGGGTGACCCTAGTGGCCCCTCCCGGATCCGCGCGGGGTGAGTCCAGCCTACGTCGTTTTCAGGTATCTGTCCCCCCACTGCCCGATGAGCGCATGCTTGACGACAACAAGCTGCAACTCCAAGTGCCGGTCACGCGCCAGAAGATTCGCGTGCTCTACGTGGAAGCTCACCCACGCTATGAGTATCGATTCCTCAAGGACCTACTCGTGCGTTCCGACGAACGCATCGAGGCCCAGGTGTTCCTGATGTCCGCCACCCCCGACTTCCTCCAGGAAGTCTCCGAAGGACTCCCGCGCCTCGCACGTGTGCCCACCGAGCGCCGCGAGTTGCTCGACAATTACGATGTGATTCTTCTCGGCGACGTCAACCCGTACGCCGTCTCCCCCGACCCGGCCCAAGGCGAAGAGTTTGTCAAGTCAATGTTCGAGTTCGTCGAGATGGGCGGCGGCCTCGGGATCATCGCGGGGGAGTACGACAACCCTCGCTCACTGGCGGGGACGGATTTTGCACGCCTGCTGCCCGTCAAGCTCGATCCCACGAGTAGCTTGGGCTTTCAAGGACCGACACTCACAGAATACCGACCCACACTCGAATCTCCTGGGAATCCCCATGAGATCGTGCGGCTACATTCCGACCTGCAGGTCAACCGGGAGCTGTGGGAGGAGAATACGGGGCTGCGCGGGTACTACTGGTACTTCCCCGTCTTGGGCCCCAAGCCCGGTGCCCAAGTGCTCTTGCGCCACCCGGTGCAGTCCGACCGTGGTGACAACCAGCGCGACCCCCTGCTGGTCGCAGGCTACTACCCCTCAGGGCGTACGCTCTTTCTCGCCACCGATGATGCCACTTGGCGCTGGCGTTATCGCTATGTGCACCGCTATCACGAGCGCTTCTGGCGCAATGCGGTTCGATGGCTAGCTCTAGGCCGCCTGCGTGCCGGTGATCGGCGCTACACACTTGAGCCCCTTCGCAGCCGCTACGACTTGAACGAGCGCGTGAGCCTAGTTGCACGGGTACTGGATGAAGACTACCAAGCTAGCGAGGCCCCAGTGCAGCACGCACGCGTTCAAGGGCCCGATGGGATTCCCCGGGACCTCAGCCTGCAGCCAGTCCCAGGGCAGGCCGGTGAGTTTCGCGGGGACCTCAGCATCGAGCGTCCGGGGCGTTATATCTCCTGGATGGAAGTCAATGGCGAACGCCTCTCTCAAGCTGAATTCGAGGTACGCCTGCCGTCGCGCGAGAATGACGACCCCAGTCCTGATTCAGCAGCCTTGGAATCCCTCGCTGCACTCTCAGCAGGAATCAGCATGAACGCCAGTGACACGAGCACCCTGGCAGCACAATTCCCACCCGATCAAGAGCGCCGTGAGCCAATATCCTCAGAGCTGACCGACGCTTGGGATCATTGGGGCACGCTCCTGCTTGCCCTCGGTCTCCTCAGCGCAGAGTGGATCCTGCGCAAACGGCACGAACTCATTTAGGCTACTCCCCAGCCCCGAGTGCGGTCCTTCCTAGGGCAGTTCCGCGGGGCCCTTCACCTGGCGCTCCCACGCGTATGTCACCCCACTCACTCCCAGCCTTCCTTCGCTCCAGCCCCTTCCCGGGGCTCGTTCTGGTGGCGTGGTTGGGCATGGCCGCGCCTAGCTTGAGTGCACAGACTCCCAGCGTACCCTCCTTTCCTAGCCAAGGTGATGATGCTGCAAACGCCCGTGCCTTCCAACTCTATGACACCCAAGCGGTGGCGGGATGGGTCAAGGATGTCCGCCAACACCTCGACGCTCAGCGCTGGGCTGAGGCCATCGCCGCCCTCGACACACTCCTCACCTCCCACAGTGGTGAACTCCTCAGCGCCAACTACCAACCGCTAGGTGACGAATCAGGGGCCCGGTCGCTCCACGCGGTCCACGAGGGTGCTGCGAGTTGGGCGGCCCGTGTTCTCCTCTCCCTTCCGGCAGAAGCGCTGCTTATCTATGAGCGGCGCTACGGTGACCAGGCCCAGCGTGCACTCGATCAGGCGCTGGTCGCAGGGAATCATGAACAGCTCACCTCTGTCGCACGGCGTTGGCCTGCGTCGAATGCGGCCCGGGCTGCCTGGTGGGCCCTGGGGGATGCGGAGGTGGAGCGCGGCGACATGCCCATTGCCCTGCAAGCCTGGGGCCGCGCCCTCAGCCTAGTTCTGGGGCACGAGTTGACGACCAACCACCGCCAGCTCAACGCACTAGCTCCCTGGAGGGACGCTCTAGCAGAACTCTCCCGATTCGAAAACAACGGCGAGGGTTCGTCCCCGTTGCACTTGGAGCCTGGCGTCCGACTTCGGGTGGAATTTGCCGTTGACTTCCTGACTCGCGCAGAGCTGGGCCAGAAGCAGCGCGATTGGATGGGTCGGAGCGCCCTCTCCCTGGGGACCCACCACCCTGACCCTGGCCCCGCACTCGACCACTGGCCCAGCCCCCACAGCCTTCCGGCCAGCCCAACCCACCCATTCAGGGCCAAGACTCAAGGCCAACTCGCCCTCTTCCCCATTCGGCACGGATCGAGCCTGATCTACTCCACGAGCCGAACCCTACATGCGGTACACGCATTCGCGGGCACTCCCATTTGGAATGCACCCGAAGACACCTCGGACTGGGATCGACTCCCACTGTCCACCCAGCAGGCCTACAGCGAGGCGATCGACTACTCAGGGAGCCTGGTCCAGCCGGTCTGCGCACAGGGCATTGTGGTCGCACCACTACAAATCCCCCGTGTGTTTGAACGCCAAGAGAATTACGGCGAACTCAAGATCATTCGGATCGTGCCCGAGCGGCGCCTGCACGCGTTCGACGCGGAGACGGGTGATGCACTGTGGGATCACTCACCGCCCGCCCTATGGGATGGTGAGTCTGGCAGCATCGAACACCGCATGACCGTAGTAGCCCGCCCTACGATCATCGGTTCGATGATACTCGTCCCTACAGCCATGTTGCGAGGACGTATCGAACTCCACATGGCGTGTTACGACCTGCACAGTGGTCACCGGCTATGGAGTACCCCGCTCGTCACGGGCCAGCGCCCGATCAACATGTTTGGGCGTGCCCTCAAGGAATTCACAGCCCCGCCCCCCGTGGTCGTCGGCGACCGGGTCATCATGCAAACTCAACTGGGGACCGTCTGTTGCCTAGATGTCTTCACAGGGGAGATTCTGTGGGAGAGCCTCTACCCGCAGTTGCCGTTCACTCCCGGGACCTATTACCGGGATGGGGAAATGCGCTCCCACTGGTACAACACTCCCCCGTCCGTCGTCGAAAACACCGTCATCGCCGCGCCCTTTGATTCCAAGTTCATGCTTGGGTTTGACCTAGACTCCGGTTCTGTCCTGTGGGAAGCCTCGCTCCCAGAGCTACAGGTTCAGGCGGGATTGAGCACAGCGGGCCAACAATTGCACACCTTCGTGGGGGCCCATGGGAAGGACGTTTTTTTGTGGGGCAAACGGCTCGTCGCACTGCGTGCGCCACGCGGGCTGCATAAGGAGGCCCCACTCCACCGTCTGTGGTTGTACCCGGCAGACCGCACCCTCACACGCAGCGCGCGACCCGTACTCAACGGCAAGGAGATCTGGCTCCCCATTAACGAAGAAGTTCACGTCATCCAGCGCAGCACCGGGCGGTTGAGCCATTCGATTGCCATGAATACTCGCCCCGGAAACCTGCTGCTGAGCGAGGGATTGCTGGTTAGCCTATCTGCTTTTCAATTGAGCGCCCATTTCGTCTGGGACGATTTGATTGACCGAGCGCGACGTCTCGCTGCAGCTCACCCCGAAGAGGCTTCGGAACAAATCGGATTAGCCACCCTGTATTTCAATCGTGCCAAGTCTTCACTCGCCGAACAGGACTACCGAGAATCGGTTCGCTTTTTGGAATTGGCCCAACAGGGGTTGGCCCCCTATCTTGGCACTGACACGGCCAACACAGACCCCCAGCTCAACACCACGCTGTACCAGATCCTCATGGTGCAGGCCAGGAGTCAGCGCTGGAGTGCCAACCCCCAAGCTGCACTCCGTAGCCTCAAAGAGGCCGACCTACGGGGCCAGTCGCCCACCGAGCACCTCGCTGCCTTGCTGGAGCAGCAGGCCATCGTGCGCGACCGAGATGAGGCCGCATGGCTCGCAGTTCTCGATCGGTTAGAGGCGGACCATGCCGATCAATGGATTAGTGTTCAAGTACCTGCGGGGCAGCAGGGTGCAGCCCAGTGGAAGGGTCGGCTCATTCCCACAAGTTCAACGCTTACCCCTCCTGACTCAGAGACCCAGACTCTGGCGGTCCCCACGGGTCTATTCGTCGCCATGGAGCGCTGCCTGCACCATGCAGGGCAGCCTGATGAGTTGGCTCCCCTGCACACCATCCTCGCCCGCTATGCCAAGGTGAGTCTCCCCACGGAAAACGCTTGGGCTTGGGCCGCCGATCGCATCGCCGAGAACCTCCGTCATGGGGTTAGGGACGGCTACGAGCCTTATGAAGTGGCTGCTGCGCACCATCTAGAGGACGCTGTGGCACGCGAAGACCTTCTCCACCTCGAAGAGGTCTCGCGCCTCTACCCCCATTCCATGGCGGCCAGTCGGGCCAACGATCTGCGTATCAAGGCGGTACGCAAGAGCGGAGACCTGAAGTCTCTCATCGGCATAGTCCTAGACCCACTCAGTGAGCATTGGTCGGCCAAATCCGCTTCCCCTCAAGAACTCCGCCAAGTGCTGGACTTGGTCGACGCGCTGGCAGAGAGGGGCAGCCTCAACCTAGCTCGCCACTGGATGCAGAAGCTGGCGAAGCAACGCCCCATGCTGACCTGGAGTGTAGACGGAGATAATCCTATTGCCTTGGGCCAGTTGGCCCAGCAAGAACGCTGGCTTCCCCCGCCACCAGCCACGGCCGCTCCCCCTACCTTTGATCACCAGATTTCACCCGTAGGCGACCCGCGCTATCCGTCTACGCAGAGTATGCGACCCCTCGGTTCGGTCCCCCCTAGCCTGCAGCACCACAGCGTTCAAGATGGCTCACCCGCTCAGAGCGTCAACGTGTACTGCGACGGTCAACGCATCTACGCCTTTTCCGATGAAACCGTGCCTGAGACGCTCTGGCGCATGTCTTTCCGCACCTCAGGCATCCGTACCCTATCCACCCTGCCTGCCCGCTTTGAGTTTGCAGTCGACACGAGTCCAGGTCGAGTCCACGTAGCTTGCATCGGCCGGGTCTATACCCTCGACCGCGAAACGGGCCAACCCATCTGGCAGTGGCATTCTGGATCGCTGGACGTGGTTGCACTCAATTGCATCAACGGCGTGATCGTGGTGCGCGAGAGTGCTCATACAGAGACGGGGGGGCGATTCGTTCGTCTAGTGGGGCTTGACGCTGCCACTGGACTGCAGCTCTGGAGCTTCCAGTTCAATCATCTGAACCACCACGCCCAACCGATTCTCGGCCCCGAGCATTTGGTGCTGCTCCCCACCTCTGCTGGATCCGCACTGATCTTTGATTTGTTTACCGGACGCCACACAGCCAAGGTGGAACTCGGAGATTGCTTCCAATCCACGGCCGCCAGCGCATGGATTGATGGTAAGCGACTCATCCTGCCAAACCTTCACTGCAAGATGCGTCCCGAGCGCAACCACTGCCTGGCCTTTGACCTCGATAACGGTGAACAGGCATGGCGGATTTCCTTTGCCAACCTCCCCATGGGGGAAATGGAATTGCAGGCTATTCTCACTGCAAGTGACCGGCACTACTTGCACCTGCTGCCGGCCGATCCCGGCGCACCAAGGCACCCCACAGCCGGATTATACGAATTGAATACAGGCCTAGGGGCCCTCGCCAATCGCCCTGTGACTGCCCTGTCTGACGAAGACACCTTGGTGGGAATCTTCAAACGTGGTCACACCCAACTCGACTCGCCCTACGTGTTTGCCCTTCGCCGCCCTGACGGCCCCCGGGAAGCGCCCTCCCTGAGGGGGATTCACCTCCACCACGGGGAGCGTTGGTCTTCTCGCCTACCCAAGTTCATGGGGCAGGTAACGGGTTCCATGCCCCTGCCATCCATCTCAAAAAGTACAGTAGCCTTGGCCTACAAGAAGCCTACCGGGGCGCCAGGGTCCCGGGGGCGCGAAGCAGCCCTCATGTTTCTTGATCGCCGCAGTGGAAAGGTCCTCTCCGACCAGCCACTGGACCCGAATCTATGGCGCAGCACGGAGTCAGCCTTGTACTTTAGCACCCTGGGAGACGCACTCATCCTGAGTGGTGCGCGCAATATGGAGATCATGAAATGAACACACCATCAATCAAGTGCCGATGCGGGATGCCTTTCTCGCGAGCATTGATCGCGTGTGGAGTGCTGATGGTCTTGGCCCCTGCCCCCTGCGAAGCCCAGTTGAGCCAGACGAGGGCGGCATCAGATCAACCCCGAGTCAAGATTACAGAACAGCAAGAGCAGGCGGCCGCCCGCGGACTGAGTTGGCTCGCAAGCCAACAGGACTCGTCGGGTGCTTGGTCTGCGGATGTTGGCTTCAAGCTAAACGAAACCTACCGGGTCACATCAGGGGCCCGCGGCCACGTTGGCGTGACGGGCCTGGCTGGAATCGCGTTTCTGGCGGGCGGCCACCTCCCAGGCCGGGGCCAATACGGGCTCGTCGTGGAGCGGGCCCTTGATTTCATACTCAGCTGCGTTCAAGAAGACGGGTACATCACCCACGGCGGAACGCGGATGTACAGCCACGCCTTTGCGACCTTGTTCTTGGCGGAAATCTACGGCATGACCCACCGCGACGATGTTCGCATCAAGTTGCAACGTGCGGTCGACTTCATCGTCAAGTGCCAAAACAGTGAGGGTGGCTGGCGGTACGTGCCCCTCGCCCGGGAGTCGGACATGTCCATCGTCGTGTGCCAAGTGCTTGCCTTGAGGGCTGCCCGCAATATTGGCATTCGAGTTCCCACGCGCACGATTGAAAAGGCCACGCAATACGTTGTCGATTCGGCCTTCAAGGACAACCCCAACCCACAGGCCAGCCGGGTCTACCGCTCGCTCAATGAGCGCGGGACCTTTCACTATCAAAGAGACAACAAATCACGCACGACCTTCCCACTGACGGCGGCGGGAGTCACAGCACTGCACGGACTTGGGATTTACTCCAGCGACCTGATTCAGTCAGGCATCGAGTTCCTCAACCGGAGCTTGTCCCTGTTCAACAGCCAGTGGGGTGCTCGCAGGCACTACTTCTTTTGGTATGGCCATTACTACGCTGTGCAAGCCATGTACACCCAAGGGGGTTCGGCTTGGGAGCTGTATTTTACGAACATTCGCAGTTGGCTCTTGAAGCACCAGGAACCCAATGGCTCGTGGCGCTGTGGGGCTGGGCCCGGGTCCGCATTCAGTACTGCCGTGGGTGTTCTCATCCTTGAAATCCCCTACTGCCTACTTCCAATTTTCCAGCGCTGATCCCTTGAGCCCATCGCCCCAAATCCCCACGCCGCGTCTCAGCGCACTGCTCGATCATCTGCGGGCTGCCCTTGTGCGCCAGGTTTGGCTGCATGGACTCGGTTCGCTGCTGGTGGGAGCTTGTGTGTGGCTGATGGGGATGTACGCCACTGACCTGCTCCTCGATCTGCCACGCATTCCACGGCTCATCAATAGCACCCTGCTTGTCGGCCTCATCGTCGTGCTTCTCCGCACCCATCTGCAGCGCCCCCTCGGATCGATGCCGGGGCCCGCAGGACTGGCGCGACTCGTAGAGCAGGCCCATCCCGGTAGCCACGATCTACTTGTCAGCGCAGTACAACTCAACACCCGTGGGGCCGATGGAATACGGGGGGATTTGGTCAAGGCTGTTGTCGAGCAAGCTGAGCAACGGGCGGGATCCCTGAAGCACCATCCCGTGCTTCGCCCGCGCGGGCCGCGAGCGCGGATGCTGGCAGGGCTTGCTGCATTGGTCCTGTGCACTTTGACTCTTGGCGCACGGCCTGCCCTCACCCAGATCTTTTTGCAGCGCGCCCTTGGACTGGATCTCGCCTGGCCCCAAGCCACACACTTGTTCATCGAAGTTCCCAGCGTAGGTGCACAGCTGCGCGTAGAACAAGAAGAGGAGCAGCTGCACATCTATGCGGCTCGTGGGAGCGATGTCTCTGTTCTGATACGTGCCGAAGGAGTCATTCCCGAACATGTGCAGCTGAACTTTGATAGCGGACACCAGAGCCTCTTGACCTCAGGGGGGACGCCCCTTTTCCGGACCTTGTTGCGTTCGGTTCAGGAGGACATGGGGTTTTACGTGACTGGAGGTGACCACACCGATGTTGCCATGCGCGCTCAACTCACAGTCCTGCAGCCTCCGGATGTGGCGGGAATCGCATGGGAGGTCACCCCGCCCAAGTACACCGGTCTGCGCCCCACCGTGAGCAATAACCCTGACATCGAGGTACTCCAAAACTCCACAGTCCGCGTCAGCATCCTGCCCACACCTAGCAGCGCTACCGGTTCAGCTCGCCTGTTACCCGCTGATGAGACCCTCGCCCTGACCGCAGGCTCATTCCCCGGTGGAAACGAGAATGAAGGCGAGCGGGGTCTTGGATTTGAACTCTTGGCGGAACAATCCCTGCGGGTCACCTTCGATCTTGTCGATGATTCCGGTCTCCCCAATCCCAACCCAGGCCTCTACGCTCTAAGCGTAGTCAACGATCGCCGCCCGGAGGTGTTTCTGCTTGCACCGACTGCCGCCGAGGTCGACATTGTCGCCGGTGGAGCCATTCCCCTACGCGTGCGAGTCGAAGACGATTTTGCCATCGCCCAGATTCAATGGAAGCTGAGCGACGAGCAGAAAGATGGGGTCCTGATTCGAGAGAGCCCCCTCAGCAGCACAGCCATCCCCCATACCGCGGAATCATCGAACAGCAGTGGCGACCGGCACATCGCCGCCACCCGACTAGAAGTCGATGAACTCAGCGGGTTGGGTGTCCCTGCGGTGGGGACCTCTTGGGTCCTGCGAGTCGAAGCGGTGGATAGCCGTCAACCCAAAGCAGGGGTCACCCTATCTGCCCCAGTCCACTTGCGTGTCGTCAGTAGTGATGAGTACTTGCGTGACCTCAAGGACCAGCTCGCACGGGCCGGAGAACGGGCAAGTAGCACCTATGACCTGGGCAGGAGCCAGGTGAATGCCATCCGCCAGCTCGTGGCCTCCCTCGCCCCCAGCAAGGGTAGCGATGCAGAGCCCAATCCGGGCGCAACCGAGTCCACCCCAGATCCCGCTCCAGGGGGAATCAGCGGATCCCCCGAGTACGGCCCGGCCCTGCACGGCGCCAAGCGGCTACAAGGCGATGTGCATGCGCTCGGGCGGGAATTGGCTTTGATTACGAGTGGGCTGCTCTACACCCGAATTGACTCACGGGGAGGGGCCCTTCTCGATCATCTAGAGCGTGGGCAATCAATGCAGAGTCGGCGCGGATTCTCACCCGCCCCTTGGCGTGCACTCGGTGCCGCCTACCAGGCAGGGGAACTGGGTCAAGCAGAGCTGGCCGGAGACCTCGTGGAGATGGTCACCCTCGCGTTGAGTGTCAGTGAGGATCACGCAAAGCAGGCCTCCATCCTCTTGAGTGACGCACGCGACGCCGCCAACCCTGCGCGTCGGTTAGCCCTCACCGAAGATGCCCTGATCGCCCAAGTCAATGCGCAAAAGGGACTCGACGCCTTGCTGACCAAGCTAGGTGAATGGGACAACTTCCAGTCAATACTCACGCTCACTCGGGACATTTTGAATCACCAGAGGAGCCTCAAACAACGAACGCAGCGTTTCGCAGAGGACAACTAGCCCATGGCAATGCCCCTCCCTCAGACCACAACAAGTGTGCGTCCAGACACCGGATTCGCGGGCGCCTCCGGCCTGCGGGGAATGGCTGCTGGGTTCATGCTCCTCAGCCTTCTCGTGCCCCGGTCCCAAGCTCAGGAGGATCTCACACGTGAGCAAGCGGCCTTGGCCGAGGAGCAAATGTTGCTCCATCGCCAACTGCACCGCCTGCGCGAAACCATGGTTACCCTGGCTCAACGACTCGAGGCCGAGGGACGTGTCCACGCAGCGGAACTCCTGCGTGCTGGCATCAAACACGTCGATCACAGGAGAGGCGATGGGCAGGCTCATACCCTCGAAGAGTGGATGGAAATCACCCGGGAGGACATCCGCACAGGCCGTACGAATAACGCCCTCCAAAACCAAGAGCGCATCCTGGAGACGCTCACAAGTCTCCTCGACATTCTCATGGATCGGCAGGGCCTCGAGAGCCTTGAAGATGAGTTAGACCAATTGAACAAGGTGCAGGCTGCCCTCAGTCAATTGGCAGACGAAGAACGCCAATTGCGAGAGCAAACAAACGCTCTGCAGGCAGACTCGAAGAATGAGGCCCACAAGGCCCTTGAGACTGGCCTAGCCGAAGCCATTGCCGAGCAACGCGCTATTCTCGCCGACTCAGAAGATCGCCTGCGCAAGGCGGGGATCTTCGATTTGGAAGCGCTTCGCCAACGCCTGCGCGACTTGCTCAAAGCCCAAGCCGTTAGCACAGAGGTCTTTGAGCAGTGGGACCCCGCCGGCCAAGAGCAATTGCAGCAATTGCGGACCGCACTCGAGAAGGCTCGCGCGGACCGGGGGAGCGCCTCCCGCCTCCATGAGGCAACGGCTGCCCTCGACCGGGCTGCCCAGGATCTAGAGGCGGGTCATGCCCCAACTCTCCTCGACGAAGCCGCGCAACGCGCGGCACGAGAGGCCAGCGCATCGAGTCAGAAACAGGCTCGCGAAATCGCCGAAGCACTGCAGCACGTGGTTGACCAAGCAGCCAACGCCAAGAGCCCCGCCGAATTGCGAGCAGCTGCCCAAGGAGCCCAGCAATCCCTGGCTGCGATGAAGGTCTTAGAGGGGGAGGCCGACCAGCAAGCGCAGGATTCCCTTGAAGCCGCCCGCTCAGTTGCCGAGCAACTCTCACAGCGTGAGAGTGCAGCGGGCAAGACAGCCCAACGCCTAGCCTCCCTCTTGAACCCTGCTAGCCGGGGAGAGAGCGATCCCCGGGGCAAACTGGCCGAGGCGTTCAATGCCCTCGACCAAGCCCTCGCTGCCCAGGGTCTCATGGCCGAAGCTCTCGAGGCAGCCCAAGACGAGGGTGCCCGCGAAGCACGTGCATTGGGAAAAGAAGTCCGCAGTGCAGCCAGGCAGGGTCCGCTCCCCCAGGCCGACGACCTCCAGGCTGTCCTTGAAAGAGCAGGACGTGAGCTTGAAGAGGGAGCCCAAGCCGCCCGCATGGAAGAACCCGAGGCGGGCCGCATCGCCAGCGCACGCGGAACCCAGGCCCTAGAGGAGGCCCTTGCCCTACTCGAGGCGGCCCTCGCCGCTGCCCGGCAAGCCACCGACTCCGACGAAACTAGGGCCCTGCAGGAGCGTCAAGCAGCCCTAGCGGAACAGGTCGAGGAGTTGCAAGCGCAGGCGGGGGAGGGCTCATTGAGTCAACAAGCGCAGGCGCAAGCCCAGGAGGCCATGCGGAAGGCACAGAAGGCCATGCAGACCGCAGCCGAACAGCTGCAAGCCGGTCAGCAAGCGATCCAAGCCCAGGAGCTACAACGCACGGCCATCGATGAATTGGAAAGGGCTCAGCGATCAGTGGAAGGGGGTGTTGAGCCACAAACCGAGGAGCAGAAGCAACGCGCCATGGACTTGGCCGCGAAGCAGAAACAGATCAAGGAACAACTCCTCTCCCTCGCCCAATTGAACGAAGAGCGTGACTCTCCATTGCCCCAACCTGACATGGGCAAGGCCTCAAAATCCGCAGGAGCGGCGCAGGAGTCTCTTAGCCAGGGCCAGCTGGATCAGGCCACCCGGCAAGAAGAGCAGACTGAACGTGAGATTCGTGATGCTCTCGAGGATCTCAAAGAAGAGGAGGAACAGTATCAACAACTGCGCCAGGAGGAGCTCCTGTTCCGTGTCACTGAGGAAGTGGATGCCATGCTGACATTGCTAGCGGAACAACAACGGGCCACAAAAGAGATCCACACTGCCCGAGCAGGTCGTACACGCATCTCGCGTTCGGACCGAGTGCAGTTGCGCAATGTGGGCCGGGAATTCGAGTCCATTGGACAGCGTGCCACGAAGGTCCGTGAAGCCATTGAGAATGAAGGCGTGTACGTGTTCGCCGAGGTCGTTCGCAATGTGGAAACGGACCTAGCTCGGATCGCGAGAGATATGGGTGAGAATGGTGGCTACCAAAGTGGTGAGCGGGTGCAAGCAGTTCAGGCCGATGTGCATCGCAACCTGACATGGCTGCAGGAAGCCCTCAAGAAAGAACTCAGTGAACGCCAGGAGGGCCCTCCCGGAGGATCCGGGCCCCAGCCGCCGCCCCCCTTGGTTCCCGATGTGGCTGAACTCAAGCTACTGCGGATGATGGAGGTGGAGGTCTTGGCCAAAATACAACAACAACTCACCCTCCACCCAGAATTATCGGGCCCCACCGAAGACATTGACCCGCTCGTCCTAGAGGACATTTCGCGCCTCGCCTATCAACACAACAGGGTCAGCGAATTGTTCACACTGTTCCGCAAGCGGTTGGAGATTCCAGGCCCGCCGGAGTCGAAATCCACCGAAAGTGGGGATGAGTAGCCCCCCTCTAGGGCCCATGAGACCCTCCCTAACACCCCCAGTAATCAAGATTCTGGCACAAGCGCCGCTGATAGGGGAAGATAGACAAGACCCACATTCAATACATCCCTTCCTATGAAACACAGATTCTCCACGGCTTGCGCGGTCCTATCCGCAGCAATGCTCAGCCCAACAGCTTGGACCCAGGAGCCAGCACCGATTCAGCCGAGGCTGCGCGAGATGGTCGAAGCAGAGAAAGATCCCAAGCAGGAGATGATCGAACTGTTCCAAGCTGTGGAATTACGCATGCACAGAATGGGCTCATTGCTTTTGGATGCCTCTGCAGGCGACACAAGCCAATTGGCTAAAGCAGAGGCGAGTGGAATTGCCGAGATCCTTCCCGTGGGAAGTGATCTGCCCAACGAACTTCCACAGCAGGGCATTCAAGCGTTGCTGGCCGCCACCCACGGGCAGGGCAACCTCGTCCTTGAGGAGATTGATCGTATTCTAGAGATCGCTGAGCAGCAGGGGGGCACGTGAAGCGGTGCCATGTCGGGCGACAGTTCGTCGGCCGGATCTGGAGAATGCGAGCAAGGCCAGGGCGAGAAACCTAGTGGCACCACACCCAGCCAGAAAGAAGGCACTCAGGAAGGCCCCGAGGAAAAAAAGCCCGGCGAAAAGCCTGACTCCGACCAGGACCCCAAACCCGGCCAAGATGGCCCCCCTAAGGGCAATCGTGAAGGCGGCCCGGATGGTCAGTCGGCGGCCCAACCCAAGGATGCGCAGGGCAACCCCCTGCTGGTTCAAAACGGTGGCGACCAATGGGGCAACCTACCCGTGCACCTGCGGGATTTGTTCCGGGCCGAGGGCGGCCAAGACCTTCCCCCGCGCTACCGGGGTTGGATCGACTCCTACTACCGTCGTTTGAACGACCGCCAATAGTTCCAAGGGATGGGTCATTGGATCTACCGCTTGCGACTGTGAGGCCATGAACCCATCGGTTCTGCGACTAAGCTCCTTGTTCGCTAATCCCAGTGCCTTGCAGTGCAAGCCCTCGCGAAGCGTCTGGCGCATTGGATTGGCTGCTCACGCTGTGCTGGGATGGGGCTCAATCCTGACGCCCACGTTGAGTGCGACTTCAGCGCACTCGGTTGATCTTGCTGACATCAGCCCTCGCGTGCGAATAAACGACTCTGCGCGTTGGTCTAGCACAGCGGGATCGCGTGCATGGCTATTCCAAGATGATGACCCAGGGGGCAAGACCATCGAATCGCCCCGGGATCGCCCTGCGGGACCTGCGGACCCCTTGCGACTCTGCCGTGAACGGGGGCTCGAGTGGCTGGCCAAGGACATCCTCGCGGGTGGACAAGTGTCGTTGGGAACAGGCGAGCACCGCTCACCGGTCGGTGTCACTGCCCTAGTCGCCCTGGCGTTTCTCGGTGGTGGCAACAGCACCAATCGCGGCCCCCATCAAAAAGCACTCACCAAGGCCATCGACTTTCTGCTCGACCACAGCGCCGGCCCTGACGACCCCCAAGCTGGTTTCATTTCTGCGCGGGGGGATCAGAATTCACGTAATCACGGCCACGGGCTAGCCTTGCTAGCCCTGACCCAGGCTTACTCGCTCTCCCCGGGTAGCCCGCGAGGTAAACGAATGCGTGACACCATCCAACGGGGCGTGCGATGCATCGAACAGGCCCAAAGCACGCGGGGCGGGTGGTATTACAGCCCCAAGCCCATGGATATCGATGAAGGATCGGTCACCGTTTGCCTTCTGCAAGCCCTTCGCGGCGCGCGCAATACAGGCTTTCAAGTCGACCGGCAAGTCATCGACAAGGCCACAGCCTATGTGATCTCCTTGCAAGACGAGCAGGGTGGTTTTATCTACTCACACCAGCAGCCCACAAGCTCCGTGGCACTGACCGGGGCCTGCCTTTCAACGCTGCACGCGACAGGGGTGTACGAGGGGTCCATTGTGGAGGATGGCTATCTCTACATCTGGCGTAAGTTGGCCCTCCGGGAGCAGGAAGCGGCGAAGGGCGGGCACACCCATGCCGCACGATTCCCCTACTATGAACGGTTTTACCTAGCGCAGGCGCTTTGGCAGCATCCTGATGGAGCCTTTTTCCGGCGCTGGGCTGAATCCCACAGCCGTGAGATCCTGATGACCCAAGAGGCGGATGGTTCTTGGAGAGACAGGCGTTTTGACGCTGGGGGTCGAGTCGTGAACGCACGCTATGGCCGAGCTTATGCCACTGCAATGAACGTGCTCTACCTATCCGTACCCGAGGGCAGCCTGCCCTTCTTCCAGCGCTAGGGGAGGATCCTTAGCTGAGCTCAGGGCCTAATTGAGAGCATCGCGCATGGCGCGGTTGGCCTCGAAGATTGAAGACATCAGCGCCTTCTTTTGTTCGAGCCGTCCATCAGAGGGATCTAAGCCCTGGACAGAGTCGTATTCCGAGGCGAGACCTGTATCGACGTTCGATTGCATCTGAGCCGCAGCAAGGTGAACTTGAGACTCGCCGAGCAGACGATTGAGTTTTTCAATGCGCCGTTCGAGCAAGCAAGTCTCGTTCTTGTGACGGTTCAAGCGCTCGCGCTCGATGGCCACTCTCTCCGCGCGCAACTCACTCAAGACTAGGCTAATCACCTCTTTCTCCATGGCCGACGGGGCACTCGAATCCCCTCCCCAAGAAACGAATAGCTTCCTCAGTTTGGACTCCATCTGAGCCTCGCTCGGCGCGGTTGCGCCGCCCACGGTGTCCAGTTTCAGTTCTTGGTGGGCGATCTCTGCGCGGCGGGAGTGCAGCTCCGTCTGAAGCTGGCCAATCGTGCTGACAGCCTGGGCTTCCATCGCCCCTATGCGGTTCTCTTGTGGAGCGTCAGAGTTGACTAGGGTGAGGAATTCCTCACGGGTGGCCTCCGAGATGCTGGCTAAGTGCCGCTCTTCCTGGCTCGGATCCTCGTCGTTGTGGAGGGTTCGCGCTAGCAGCGCCCGGTTGACGGCTTTTTCAATCAAGTCGGAAACCGTGCTCAAACTCACAGAGCGCAACTGCGAAACGCCCCTGCGCTGCAGGTCCTCCACCGTGGTCTCACGGGACCAGCGGCGTAGCGTCTCTGCTACAGGGTCGAGGGTAGTCTTGCTCATGGGATGTGGGAGTGGAACTCTCACCGCCACTCTAGCCTTTGACGTAGGCCCCCCCACACACCCATTTTCATGCAAGGATGCAATTCCTGTGGGGACATCAGCTTAGAGTCGTGCGTTTCTAGCAGGGAAGGCGCACCCATCACCGGCCCGGGAGCGAAGTGGGTCTGGGCCCGAAGAGGTCTTAGGGGCTAGGATGTGGGCATGCTTCGACGCCCATGGTCCTGGATACATCAACGGCTTAGATTGAGACACTATTGGCTCCATCTTGGAGTCTCACCCCGCCAGCACGCCTGGCCGCATCTCGCCCTAGCCGCCGTGATGATCGCGGGAGTATCCTGCCACGCTGGAGCCGATCCACCCACCGTGAGTCCGCCAGTCGGGCTCGGCACGGCCAGCCAAGGGGGCAGCTTTTACGCACACTTCAAACCGAGTGTCGAACCGATCCCCCTCAATGAGAGTTTTGCAGTGGATTTGTGGCTGTTCGAGGATGCGGAGTGCACCCACCCCATCGCTGGGGCGGACCTCACGCTCGATTGCCGCATGCCCGCCCATCGCCACGGAATGTTGAGAGAAGTCGAGTGGAGCGATCTCGGGGGCGGCCATTACCAAGTGCAGGGCGTGCTCTGCCACATGATCGGGCACTGGGTATTCCACATCGATCTTCGCCGTGGGGCACTCACCGAGCGGGCCCAGTTTGACCTCTACATCGAATGAGATAGCCATGCGTGCGTTGCAGTGGACGAGCCGTATTCCAATCAGCCCATGGTTTTTGATCATTGGGGTACTCGCCAGTCACCTGACCGCTTGTGGCCCGGCTGATCCGATAGGCCCAACGCAAGTGGAACTCGCCCCGAACCTCGACCGCCTGTCACCCCTGCCGTCTATTCCGCTGGATTCAACCAACCGCTGGCACTCCGATCCCCGCGCAATCCACCTGGGACACTGGCTGTTTTTTGATCCACGGTTGTCCGTGACCGGTGAAGTCTCATGCGCAACCTGCCACGATCCCCAATTAGCTTTCACCGATGGAAAGCCACTCGCCCATACATTGGGAGAAGGAACACGCAAGACCCCTACCGTGTTGAATCTCGCATACAGCCGCTGGTTTTTTTGGGATGGACGTACGGACTCCTTGTGGGCACAAGCCATGGAGCCGTTCGAGAACCCGATTGAAATGGGCATGGATCGCCTGGCCATTGCGCACATCGTCTCGCAGGACAAATCCGTGCGTAAGGCTTACGAAGAGATCTTCGGTGCTCTCCCCAACCTTGAAGATGGTTCACGTTTTCCAGCCCATGGCCGTCCTATCGCCTCCGATCAATCTCATCCGCACGCACAGGCATGGGAGGCACTGCATGCAAGCGATCAATTCGCAATCAACCGTGTCTTTTCAAACTTAGGGAAGGCGATCGCTGCCTACGAGGCCCAGTTGGTTCGTTCAAATGCCCCCTTCGATCGTTACGTCTCCGCGCGCCGAAACGGCGACCCTACTGGGGGTGCTCAGTTGAGTCAGGCTGCCCAGCGGGGGCTGGCCCTATTCCTCGGTCGGGGGCAGTGCACCCTTTGCCACACAGGGCCGACCTTCTCTGATTTGGAGTTTCACAACAACCAGGTGCCGACCCGGGACGGTGGCCTGCCCCAGGATGCAGGACGATTCGATGGCGAGCGCCGAGTCAAAGCAAGCCCCTTCAATGCGGCAGGTCCCTTCAGCGATGACCCCTCCGGGCCCGCTGCCGCTCGAGTCCGACAGTTACGGATCGACGCGAGCCATTGGGGAGAGTTCAAGACTCCGAGCCTACGCAATCTGCGTGGGAGAGCACCCTATTTCCATGCGGGCCAGATGCCGGACTTGGAATCCGTCTTAGAGTTTTACTCGTCCCTAGAGGGATCCAGCGGTCAGAGCCACCACGCCGAGCGCATCCTCAAGCCCCTCGAATTGACCCAGAGCGAGACGAGGGACCTCATCGCATTCCTCGAGAGTCTCGAAGGGGAACCGCTTCCGGCACACCTGCTGGCCCCCCCAGAGAGTCCCAGGTACTCAGGAGCCCCCCCCGACCGTGGTCGCAAGGGTTACTGAGTGGCCCCTGTACCCCTTGTGCCCCTGACGCGGAGCTTATACGGAACCCTAGCGCAACCCCCTGCATCCAAAGGGTAGGGTAGATGATAGGAACTGACTGGATAGAAGCGCTACGTTGGGTGCTACGCCCGGGAAGATCCTCTCCCACTGCTATTCGAATGGCTCCAACCCCGGCCGATCCCCCACACACTGGTGCCCCCTTGACTCCCCAGCCCAAGATCTCCTCACGCCTCCGTCATCTCGCCACCGTGACCTCCCTCACCTTGGGAGCCGCTGCCTTGTTGCTTCCACTCAGCGCACACGATGACGACCCCAAGATTCGGGACCTCAAGCGGGCGATCACAGGGCCGGGCTATCGGGCAGCGGGACCGGGCCAGCCAGGAACGGGCAACTCGTCTGCGTTCAACTCATCGAACGTCACCCTGCAATCATGGATGCCGCTCAATCAGATTGACAATGCCTCGAACGGCAATGATTGCTGGGGCTACACGTCCCCCTCTGGCCGCGAGTATGCGTTGATGTGCACATCGTCGGGCACCAATTTCATTGAGATCACAGACCCCACCAATCCTGTGCTCATCAAACACATTTCCGGGCCCAACAGCCTTTGGCGAGACGTCAAGGTTTACCAGGACTTTGCCTACGCAGTTTCCGAGGGCGGCAGTGGAATTCAGGTCATCAAGATGACCAACATCGACAATGGAAACGTCACCCTCGTCAACACCGTAAACGATGTGGGTACAGGCGACACCCATAATGTAGCCATCAACACAGACAGCGGTTATCTCTACCGACTCGGCGGCGGCAGCGAGGGCGCACGGATCTACGACCTCAACAGCAATCCTGCCTCACCCCAGTACGTGAGTTCGTGGCAGTCACGGTATATCCACGACGCACAGATCATCACCTATCAGAGCGGCCCTTATGCTGGGCGAGAAGTCATGTTTGCCTGTGGAGGATTGAATGGTGGCTGGAGCCAAACGGGCTTGACAATCGTCGACGTCACCAACAAGAGCAACATGCAAACGCTCGACCAGGTGTACTACTCCAATCCTGGTTACTCACACCAAGGATGGCTCAGCGGCGACCTCAATTACTTCTACCTAGGGGACGAATTGGACGAGGATGGTAGCTTTCCCTCCACCACCCACATCATTGATGTAAGCGACCCGGGCAATGCTTCGGCGGTTGGCACTTTCACGAACGGAAACACAGCCATCACCCACAACCTCTATACGGTGGGTGACATGGTCTTTTCTGCCAATTACACCAGTGGATTGCGAGTCTACGATGCCACCGACCCCCTCAGCATGTTTGAGTTTGGGTACTTCGACACCTCCAATGGAGGGGATGCGGCCACCTTCAACGGGCTCTGGAACGTGTATCCCTACTTCCCGAGCGGGACCATCATCGGCAGCGATCTCGAAAGCGGATTATTCGTTTGGACCCTCGCCGGAAACCTGCTCGACATTTCTGTGGTGGGAGGCCCACCCACGCTGCTCGACCCCAATGGCACCCAGGTTCCAGTTTCCATCACCGAGTCAACACCCGGCGACCTGATGGGCGGCACGGAGTCCCTCTACTACGACACTGGATCTGGTTTTGTCTCTTCCCCCCTCACTAACTTGGGATCGGGGAACTACAACGCATCCTTCCCCCCCATCGCCTGCGGCACCAACGTCAATTGGTACATCGAAGCCATGGACAAGGACGGTGCCATCTACCGCGATCCGGGCGGAGCGCCCGCTAGCACCCACGTGAGCACGTCTGCGGAGCAAATCAACATCCCCGTGGACCATGACATGGAGACGAATCAAGGTTGGACCGGCGGAGCCTCTGGCGACACAGCCAGTACAGGGATTTGGACCCGCGTCGACCCGCGAGGAACAGCGGCCCAGCCCGAAGACGACCACACACCTAGCGGGCTCAAGTGCTGGGTGACGGGTCAGGGCAATGCAGGCGGATCCGTGGGTGACAATGACGTAGACGGTGGCAAGACGACACTTGTGTCGGATACGCTCGATCTGACTCCCTATCCAGACCCGCACATTAGCTACTGGCGCTGGTATTCCAACAACCAGGGTAGTTCCCCTGGAGCTGACACGTTCAGAATCGACGTCTCCAACAATGGGGGAAGTTCGTGGACACGCGTGGAGACGGTGGGCCCGAATGGGCCCGACACCGTCGGCGGCTGGATCTACCACGAGTATCGCGTCGCCGACTTTGTATCCCCATCGAACAATGTGGTCATGCGCTTCGTGGCCGAAGACGCCGGCAGCGGTTCGATTGTTGAAGCGGCCATCGATGACTTCCAGGTGATCGATATCGTTTGTGAAGCCGGCATCGGTACGAACTACTGCTTCGCCAATCCCAATTCATCCGGTGCTCCAGCGAGCATGAGTGCCACGGGCAGTGATGTGGTGAGCGACAATGACTTGACCCTGGTGGCCAGCCTCTTGCCGACGAATCAGTTTGGCTACTTCCTCACATCCCAGACCCAAGGACTCGTCTTCAATCCTGGGGGCAGCCAGGGGAACCTATGCCTGGGGGGCAACATCTTGCGCTTCAGTCAGTTTGTACTGAATTCCGGTGGCGCCGGATCCTTCAGCCTTGCCATCGATCTCACAACGCTGCCCAACGGGCAGGGAGCGATCTTGCCGGGCGAGACGTGGAACTTTACGAGCTGGTTTAGGGACCAAAACCCCACAACCACTTCTAACTTCACCGACGGCCTACAAGTCACCTTCCAGTAACGGCGCGGTAGCCGGTTCACCGCTGAGGCCCCCCAAGACAAGGGGGTGGTCCTCAGCGGGCAGGGTCCCTCAACGGAGTCTTGTGGTTACCAACTGATGATGTCGCTAGCTGATACCACCATGGGTGTATAGGGCGGCAAGTTGGCCGTGTCATTGAACATCTCGTCGTAGTACCACTTGCGCTTAGGCGGCTTGTAGTAGTCGCCGCCGATCCCCCAATCGCCATCGGCGTACTGGCTTGTCCAGGCGTTGACGAACGAGCCATTGATCGTGCACTTCTTGGTACTCCACTTCTCGTGAAAGCGTGGCAGGTTCTCTAGGCCGCCATTGTAGGAACCAGCGCTCGTCACCGTGTTACCCGTCACGATGGCTGTGTTGTAGGTCGTGTCCGAGGCCACGGGCAAGCTGCCCGCCGACTTGCTGCCATCCCAACTATTCGAGAGCAAGTTGACCGCATCGGCAATGACAGCGGCACCCTTCTTGTTGACTGTGTTGTAATCGCCGTTGATGTAGAGCGCCCCCTCTGTCACAACCGTCAGCCCAGAGGCAATCTCGGCACCATTGTTCAACTCCACTCCGCGGGCGTTGGTCCCCGTCCCCATGCCGTAGTGGGATACATAGAACAGGCCGTTTGCCGGCCAAGCAGCCGAATTGCTGAGCAAATCCATATCTACCTGCAGGACAGAGACGTCGCCGCCTTGGCGTGCGTCGTAGGTGGTCGTCAAGCCTAGAGCCCCGTTCAGGTCAATCGAGGGGATCTCTATCCCCAGCGCATCGTAGGCGGTGATATCGTTACCATCCGCAGAGATGATAACGGACAAGCCCGCATTGGAATGGTAATAACCCTTCGCATGGGTGCCTGCTGCCGGACCGCGATACTCGTATTCATTCGTTACCGCGTCGAGGTAATAGGAGCCCGTCTCGGACGGCTCATATTTTTGGATCGAACCGATACTCGGAGTCACGGCTTCGCTCACTCCGTGTTCACCGGTCAAGACTGTATTACCACTCTGTGCGTAGCCATCAGGTTGCTGCCAATACTCAAGTGCACCCGCGACAAAAGGGAGCCACTCGCCGGCATCGTCAAAGTCGCCATCTCCATTGGCGTCAAATCCATCTGCAAAATCCGAGTCGTAGCCAGAGACTGAACTGACCGGGTCCATTTGCGACTGGCTATTCATGTTAACATAGGAACTAGGTTCTAGCGGGTCGAAGGGATTGTCCACCCATTGGCGAATGGCAACCGTCCCATTGGAGCTGCTGTTGTTCTTACGTCGACGATAGATCTTACCGAGGGCGTGCACGTAGTTTGTGTCGAGGGTCAGGGTGTTACTCGACCCCAAGTACATGTCCCCGTTGCTGTGTACTCGCCCCCCTAGGGTCATGTTGGGTCCCGGTTGAGCCTCTAGGTCCCCCTCGTAGAACACGGCGAACTGATAAATCGGTGTGGACTCTGAGTTGATTACGCGCTGGGCCACGGATTGGACTCGGTCCAGCGCTGCGATGGCCTTGATTTCATAGCCCGTCACGATCGTCTGGATACCTGCGCTGTCTGTTACGGTGGACGAGCCCCCTGTCGCGCGGATGGTGTAAGGCACACTGATGCCATTGATGACTGCCGTTCCAGTGCTTGGAGGCGTGGACCAGTTGGCAATCGCTGTCTGAACACTCTTCTTAGCGACCTCCACCGCACCCTCAGCCAAGTACTTGCCCTGCACCTGGGCTCGACTCAGATCCGAGTGAACGTGCGCAACGCCCGCCATGCTGAACATAACCGCCACCATCCCGGCTGCCACAAAGGCGCCAAACACCGAGTACAGCAGGGCCACGCCGGCATTCGATCGCTGTGTGGGACGAGGGCTAAGAGGTTTCATGGGCTCGTTGACGGGCTACGGGTTCTTGAGGGCCACAACGACTTCAGCGGTGTGGGAAAAAAGCACGCCTCGGCTATCGAGACGCCTGAAAAACACCTGGATACGCAAGGAGTTCAGAGGAATGGTCCACAGGCTCGTAGCAGGTGAATCCACTTGGATGCGTTCGACATGAGTCGCAATGGTCTGTGCAGTCGTGGCGTCCCCGTCGAGACGGCGCTGGAGCCGATTGACGCCATCCGAATCGGTCACAAGCACAATGCTATGTTCAGTGTGGTCCCAAACGACACCAGTTTCAGAATCGATCGTTGCAGTGAGAGGATCCCACAACCCGTCGATGTCATCGAAAGATTCACTGCGCACACCATCGCCATCGCCGTCCAACTCGGGAACTCCGTTGAGATCCACGTCCATGTCAGGCCGACCGTCTGAGTCGAGGTCAGCGGGCAGAACAAAAACTACTTCGCGCAATGTCCCGAAATCACTGTCCCCATCCTGAGCTTCCATGGTGGGAAGAGCATGGGTATGCTCGCTGAATTGAACACCTGCGTCTGCGTCGTCAAAGGTGAACGGATAGGACTTGCCATTGAGCGTACGCACGGAGGAATGGCCGAGGCCTTCGATCAGCGCATCCATGGTCTTGTGCCCCTCGATTTGGAGCAGGGTCCGGGTACTGCCCCTGTTCGTCATGCGGCTCATGCTGTCCGAGCTCTCCCCCAGCGTCTTGGCGAGGAGGGTCAGGATGGCGCTCACGAGGACAACCTCGATTAGGCTGACTCCAGACTGGCTGGAGTGCATAGGAAAACGTCGCTTCATTGGACCTTCACCGATCGCAGGATCAGATTGCGGGTCCGGCGCCCGTAGTCCTGCCAGGTAACCGTCAGCACGATCTCCAGCGGATCAGGAACGCTAAGTCCCTGTACGAAACCTGGATAGGTGGCCACCATGACCTCCCCCTCGAGATTGAGATTCGCGTATTGGGTGATGGGCTGGCCCTCCTCATAGAGCGATCCCGCAACGGGAATGTCATCCGTTGTGAGAGTCAGAATCTGCTCCATGCACGCCTGCAGGTCCCCCATGGCGAGGTCGGTTTCTCGACTTGTTTGGATGAGATTACTCGATGTCGCTTGGCTACTCAGGGCGGCCAACACGGACACCAACATGACCCCTACGGCAATCATGACCTCGACCATGGTAAAGCCCAGACGGCGGCCCTGAAGGCCACGATATAGGTTGCAGGATAGAATCTTCATAGGAATACCCAATCACCATCGACCATTCCGCCGGAGGGCTTTGCCCCTCGAGCTTGAAAACGGGCTCTCCTCGCGGGCAGAGACCCAAATGGGGATTCCTAAACAGTGCGATTGCGCAGGTGAGCCGGCACATAACGGGCCCACTCGACCGCTTCAAAGCCGCAGTCCGCTAGGCTCGCTTGCACCCTAGCCTGTAGGGTCTGGGCGAGGTCCCAGTCAGCCTCCCCGACTTCTAGACGAGCCTGGCTCCCAAAGTGGCGCACACGCAGATCCCGAAGTCCCAGTTCCTTCAAGGCCGCTTCGGCCCGCTCCACCTGGCCTAAGAGGGCTTCACTCACCGGCGTGCCGGTCGGGATTCGTGAGGCGAGGCAGGCGCTGGCCGCCTTTTCCCAATTCGGGAGCCCCAATTCCCGGGCCCGACGCCGAACGTCCTCTTTTCCCAAACCTGCATCGCAGAGCGGGCTCAGGATGTGACGCTCCGCTGCAGCCTGAGCCCCGGGTCGGTGATCCAAGCGGTCTTCAACAATCTCACCGAACGCTAGGTTTGTAATACCCTCAGCCCGGGCGACCTCCTCCATCGCCTCAAACAAAGCGTTCTTACAGTGATAGCAGCGTCGGCCCGAATTGGCTCGATAGGCGGGCTCCTGTAGTTCGTCTGTCCGTACTTCCACCAATCGAGCACCCAAGTGCCGCGCCACATCCCGGGCATGCGTGAGTTCGCTACGGGGCAGGGATGCAGAGTCTGCAATCACCCCAATGGCTCGCCTGCCAAGGGCGAGTTTCGCACTCGCCAAGAGCACTGCTGAGTCCACCCCACCTGAAAAGGCCACAAGCAGACCACCGGATCCCTCACGACCAGCAAGCGCATCGAGCTGAGCCTGCAACTGGGCGATCTTCGCTCCGTACTCCAATGGCCTAGTCCTGATGCCCTTCGGGTAAATACTGACGAACCTTACGCACGTATCCTTCGGCGCTGTCCAAGATCGAGGCCACCTCTTCATCAGTGACCGATCGCAGGATCTTCCCCGGAACCCCTGCCACCAATGATCGTGGTGGAATCACGGCTCCCTCCCGCACGATTGCTCCAGCTGCGATGATGCACTCCTCGCCGATCACTGAACCCGCAAGGAGAACAGCCCCCATTCCAACCAGTGTTCGGTCCCCCACGCGTGCACCGTGCAATACACAACCGTGCCCCACGGTCACCTCCGCACCGATGATGTTCTCAATACCCGGGTCTGCATGCACCATACTCAGGTCCTGAATGTTACTGCGCCGTCCCACTCTCAGAGGCGCATCATCCCCGCGCAAGACGCACCCAAACCAGACGCTCGCGTCCTCTGCTAGATGAAGCTCTCCGGTCAAGACTGCGTTGTTGGCCGCGAAGGCACCGCCGTGCAGGGGAGTAAACAGACCCTCGGATGGAAAGTGGCTCATGCCCCCACGTTAGGCCCCGAGGAGGGAAGAAGCTAGCAGGCCGATCTGCAGAGCATTGTGAAGCGAGTGGACTGCCACACACGCCCAGATTGACTGGGTTCGCCACATGATCACCCCTAAGAGCGCCGCCAATGCGAACACCGGCAAGAAGCTAGGCGTATCATGCAGGGCTGCGAAAACAGCCGCGGTCAAGCCAATGCCCCACTTCGGCCCAATGCGTGGGATGAGCACCGATTGCAACAAGCCGCGAAAGGTCAACTCTTCCAAGAGGGGCGCAACGAAAATGGCCAAGAAGGCCGCCACGATGAGGGGCCATCCTTGGGCAGCTTCAAATCGCGCAGCCCACTCTTGGGGCTGAGCGGGAGCCCCGTGCAGGAGTTGGAGCAACCAACGCCAGAGAAGTCCCATTCCAAAGAGCCCTGGGAGGCAAAGTAACCAAGCTAGGCAAGCTCCGCAGAGGGCCTGGGAACTGTTAGACGGACTTGCACCGGTTAAGCCCAGGCGGTTGGACTGTCCGCGGGCCCAAAGGAGCGCGCACACCCCCCCCCCGAGGCTGCCCCCCACCATGACCAGCAGTTGTTGGGGAAGACTCCAGGGCCCCGCTGCGAACTCCGCTGCATCAGAACCGTCGATGACCAGCCACTGGGCTAGGACCAGCCCGAGTGCATTGGCGGCGATGGCCACTGCCAGCCAATAAAGGGGTGCCCCATCCGTGGCAGTGGGCTGCGGCCATGCCCGGGCTAGCCCCCTGAAAGCAACAAAGGCAAGACCCGCTCCAACCAGGAGCAGGCCCAGCGCCACCCATGGAATCACCGTGCTTTCCCCCATCGCCACCATCACGGCGGAGCCGAGGCTCAAGAGACGCCTGCGGGGGAAGGTCCAGCCTCTTCGATGAGGCCCTCCTCAGGTGAAGAAGCATTTGCATACAAACGTCGGGGGATGCGTCCTGCTAGATGCGCTCCGCGCCCCGCTCGACAGGCCTGGGCCATTGCAGTCGC
This sequence comes from uncultured Planctomycetaceae bacterium, assembly GCA_964469565.1. GTDB lineage: Bacteria > Planctomycetota > UBA1135 > UBA1135. The sequence continues at coordinate 56,017 of CAYXZD010000009.1, read as the reverse complement.
CATACCCAGCGGATCCTTTGCCCCTGCAATGCCGGTGTTGAGCAAGACACCCGCAGCCCCCAACTCCATGGCCACGGCCACATCTGAAGCTGTACCGACACCAGCATCCACGATCACGGGCACATCCACCAACTCGAGGATCAGCTGCATATTTGTTGGATTGAGAATCCCCCGCCCCGAACCAATCGGGGAACCTGCTGGCATCACACTTGAGACTCCTAATTCAGCAAGATGGACTGCTAGGCGCGGGTCGTCTGATGTGTACACCATGACCCGAAAGCCCATGCTCACCAACTTCTCGGTAGCAGCTAGGGTGCCCACCGGGTCGGGAAGAAGTGTGCGCGGATCGCCAAGCACCTCGAGTTTGATGAGGTCCGTTTCCAGCAGATCCCGTGCTAGGCATGCGGTGCGTACTGCGCTGGCTTCATCAAAGCAACCGGCCGTGTTGGGAAGCACGTGGTAGCCCCCCGACCGAACCACATCCATCAAGGTTCGCTCAGAAGTTGCGCCCGCATCAAGCCGCCGAATCGCCACGGTCACCATTTGCGTGCCGCTCAAGGCAAGGGCCTGCTCGGTCTGTTCGAGGTTCGCGTACTTGCCCGTACCCACGAGCAGGCGCGAGCTTAGTTCCAACCCGGCCACCTGCAGGGCATCGTTTTGGGACAGTGGATTGTGCATGGTCATTATGGGTGAGATCTCAACCCCCTCCGACAAGGGTCACGAATTCAACCCGATCCCCGGGCTGCAAAGGGTGTTCTGAACGAGCCTTGCGGGGAACAAGCTCGTGGTTGACCTCAACAGCTACCTGCTCGGAACTGTGGCCACGGGAACGGACCAAGTCTTCGAGGAGCGTCCCGCGCTCAATTCGCACGGGCTCGCCGTTGAGGTGGATCGAAATCAAATCAGGCATGGATGATCAGGATAGCGATTGAAGCCCCGAGGGGGCAGTTCAGTCCACCCTTAGAAACGCGCACTTGAGGTAGGCGCTCTCGGGCAAGGTCAACAACTGAGGGTGATCGGGAGAAGCAGCGGCCAATTCCTCCAGCCAAACATCACGCCCTGAGAGGTGTGCGGCAGACGAAAGGAACCCCTGAAAGTCCTGTTGGCTCACATTGTACGAACAGCTCGCGCTCACAAGGGAACCGCCCTGACATGTCAACGCCAGTCCACGGCGGGCCAGCTCCACATAACCGCGTTCAGCCCCGGCTCGTTCGCGCTTGCTTCTGGCGAATGCAGGCGGGTCGAGAATCACCACACCGTACTCCTCACCCTCCTCAGCCCGCGCGCGCAGGTTTTTCATGCAGTTGACTTTCTCCACCCGCACGCGATCCTCGACTCCGTTGAGCTTGGCGTTGACGAGGACTCGCTCGCATGCCGAACTGTTCTGGTCGAGACAAAGCACACTCTCTGCTCCCGCCAAAGCCGCCCGAATTCCAAACAGGCCGTCATAGGAAAACGCATCAAGAACACTCTGCCCAGGACTCAATGCCGCCGCCCGACGGCGATTATGGACTTGGTCGAGATAGTGACCCGTCTTGTGACCCTGGAATGCATCCACGGCATAAACGAGATCGTCATCGCGGACCTCAATCGGGCCTGTCACACTTCCTTGCAGTACCTCGACACGCTTCTCAAGGTTTTCGAGCTTGCGCACCGCCGTGTCAGATCGATCGACGATGGCCTGGACCTCAAAGGGCAATCCTTCGTGAAGAAGCTCGACGAGAAAGCCTGCCATGCGGTCCGCCGCCTGCGTGCCCAATTGAAGAACGAGGGTTTGGCCATAACGATCCACCACCATACCCGGCAAGCCGTCCGCATCTCCCGCGATGAGCCTGCATGCGCCCTGCGGCTCCAACATGCCCATCGCCTCTCGGGCATCGACTGCTCGCTGGACACGATGCATCCAAAACTCCCGGTTGGGTTGATCGGGACTGCGCGTCACGAGCCGGACGGCAATGCGCGATGCGTCACTGTACAACCCCCATCCGAGGGGGTCACCACTCGGGGCCACGACCTCCACCAGCTCACCGGCTTTTGGAGTTCCTGCTGCAATATCGTCTTTGTAGATCCAAGGGTGCCCGCCGAGCACCCAGCGCCTGCCTTTGCCTGTTAGTTTGATCTTCGCCATGGGGTAACTCCTCGCCGGGGGATTGCGTGGGCGGGCAGGGTATCGACACCCGGGCGAAGGCGCACCCGCACGAGCCCAGTTGTCTTCAGTCCAACACCCTGAACCATGTAACAAGTGCAGCCCGTGCGCCCATTCAAGAACCCGACTACTGGCCCGTCAGTGCAAGAAATCGCGGGTCGTTACGCAGACTCGCAAGGTCAGGGTCCGCCGCAGCCCACGCCATCTGCCGCTCTCGCGAGGCCTGACTGGAGTGATTCTGATCCAGTTCAGCCGCCAACATATCCAGGGCTGCGGCACTCTCGCCCATCAAGGCGTAGGTGCAAGCGAGGTTGTACCAAGTGCGCGGGCCGGGCCTCACCCGGCGCAAGACACGCTTCGCTTCATCCATACGACCCGAGCGGGCCCGATAGCAGGCCAATAGGACGTTCATGAATTCGTCCTGGCTCAGGGCATAGGCCCTCTCGTAATACTCCAGTGCCCGCTTGGGTTGCCCAAGGCGCACGTTTGCGTTCACAGCCAAGCTCACAAGGGCACTGGATTGCAGGCTCCTAAAGGGTGCCAGCGCTGCCTCAGACACCCCAGCGCCATTCAAGCGGGCCAAGACTCCATCGATTCGTTCCACAGCTCCAAGCAGGGTTTCCTGAGCCCTGAGAGGTTCATCCTCATCCGTGTAGCAACTGCCAATCACTAGGTCAGCACGCACGAGCCGCTCAACACCCACGAAGTACCAAGCATTGGACAGCCCCTGACTTTCGAGGTCACTTCGCATGCGCTCCGCCACCATCCGCCCGCGCTCGGGATAGCCCTCTTCCCGCAAGTCTCGGGCCAACCAGAGCGCAAGTGTAGCGGGACGACGCAACTCCCCCTGAACGGTTTGGGGATCGGTGGTCAGCTGAATCGCTTGCTCACGGACCGCCGCACCCGCTCGGCGCAACTGATCTAGGCGAGTGTAGTTTTCCTCTTGCAGGTCAAACCCCATCCCACCGTCGATCTTGATCGCGCGCTGAACCCTCTCACTCTCGCGCACGAGATAGGACTGGTGCCCATTGAGGATTTCATTGAGCCAGCGGCGTGGAAAAGGATCGACCGTGAGTGCCGTACTCCGTTCCCCTAGACCTGTCAGAGGCTCGAATCCTGGGACTTCCTTGGGAACCAATGTGGCCCAAGCACGGCCTAACTTGTCCTGTAATTCCAACCCTCGATCGATGCTCATGCCGGGCATCGGTGTGCGAGTGAACAACAGTCGATAGGGTGAGAGCTCTGAGTCCAACAGGACATCCAAGCCACCTTGAGAGTTTCCGCTCAGCTCGGCGTGCAACAATTGCATACCCAGCCCGTGGCGATAGGCACGCCACAGGCGCTCCAGCACGTGCGGCTCCCGTGCGTCCACGCCGCGAGCCAATTGCACGAGGGCCAGCCCGAGTTCTGCCAGGGCCGAATGGGCCAAGTCCTCTGAATACAGAATACGCAGCCCGTCCCCGTGCCAGTCCCAACGATTCGACCGGACGGCGTCGATGAAGCTGCCAGCCCGCTCGAAGCTCTGCTCGGCATCCGCCAGCAAGCCCAAGCCAATCTGGGCCATCCCTGCCATGTAGTGCGCTCGAAACAACCAAACACGTCCACGCCGCGGCATGGCATCAAAGGCCTGCTCGACCCGCGCGGCGTTCATGATGGGCGAGGAAGTGGGTCCTGCCCTAGACGCAGAGTCTCCCCTGTACAGGCGGCCCATGGCCTCTGCAGCCCGCAGAGCACTCTGTGGATCCCCTCCCGGATACAGCGCGAGCCGGGCCTTGTGGTACTGCACCATAAGCTCATCGAAGCCAGCGTCCTGCAAAACGTCGAGCATCGTCAAGGCCTGCACACCATCGCCCTGCTCAGCGAGTCGGGCAAACATTCCACCTAGAGCCCTGTTCGCCGCATCGACCAGCTCCTGATCCGGGTGCTGCAGGGAAGCCACCACAGGGCGGAAGCTACTCGGGACAACCCGCATGTGACGCACATCCCCCCGGTCTACCAAGTGCAAGCAGTATGCGGGCAGGAGGGGAGCCAGGACATCCGCTGGCGTACGCCCCGCAGGCTCCCCATCACCGAAGCCCCCCTGAACGAGGTCGTAGATCGCCGCCTGAGACTGGCGGGTCTGGGCGAGGTTTGTCGCCGCCCTTGCACGATCAGGAGCAGGCAGGGTGCGCACGAGCTGCGCGAGGTGACTGGCGGCGGCTTGTGTGTTGACGATCCCGAGTGCATCAAGCGCTCTGGACCGTATGGCCCTGAGCGGATCGTTTAATACGAGGTGGGCCAGCATGTCCTCACGCAAGCCCACGGGTGCAGAGGACAAATCGGGCCGCTCTAGCAGGTCGACCAGGTTTTGACGCACGCTCCCCGCCACATCGGAGGCCAAGACGGTGCAGGCAAAGAGGTGGTTTGACTGAGCACCCTGGCTCAATAGCCGAGCCCTAGCTCGGCGCGCGGGAAGTGATGATTGTTCGAATGACGAGAGGAGGGCGAGTACCACTGCTCCCGCTTCTGGGCCTTCCAAGCATCCCGCTAGGGCCCTCTCCGCTGCTAACCTCTCTTGGTTCCCTGGTTCCTCCAACTGGTGTAGCCACTCAACGACCGAATCATCCGGGTCGTGGGAGGGTGCTATCTGAGATCCTTGAGGAACCTGTGCCCCAACCACGAGCAGCACTCCCAATCCGGCCCAGGTCCCGGGAATCATCTTTCGCCGTCCTCAAGTTTGTCGAATCGGTACTTGAAGGCCTTACGGGAAACCCCGATCGCTCGTGCGGCGGCGGAGAGGTTGCCCCGTGCTTGCTCAAGCGCAGCTTGCATCAACAGCCGGTCCAGCTCATCAAGGGACACACCGTGGGCAAGGGCCTCTTGGGCCACTCGTTTCCCCGCACCTTCGACGGATTCCCCTAGAAACTCCAGTTCCTCAGGCTCGACAAGTTCCCCTCCACGAGGGCCAAGCACGAGTACCCGCTCGATGGCGTTTTCCAACTCACGAACGTTGCCCGGCCAAGGGTGGTCTGTGAGGGCTCCCAGGGCTGGGGCACTGAAAGCCCGGGCGGGGAGGGAAGTGCGTCGGGACATTTCCTTGGAAAGGCTGTCTATAAGATCCGGCAAATCCTCGAGCCGTGCCCGCAGGGGTGGAGCCTCTATTTCAACGACAGCCAGACGGTAATAGAGATCCTGACGAAACGCCCCCCCCTCAATCGCCGCCTCTAGTCCAGGGCCCGCTGTTGCCACCACGCGCACATCCACTGCAATGGGTCGCTCCGACCCCAGCGGCTCCACTTCGCGTTCCTGCAAGACTCGCAAGAGCTTGCCTTGGGCTGGGAGGGCAAGGCCTTCAAGCCCGTCGAGTACCAGCGTCCCTCCCTCTGCCCTTCGGACACGCCCGAGGCGGCTGTTTTGGGCCCCAGTGAACGCGCCTGCTTCGTGGCCAAACAACTCCGCCTCCATCAGACTCGGCGCGAGAGCGCCGAGGTCCACAACGACGAGGGGCCCAGTGGACCTGTCCCCATAGCGGTGGAGCATGGACGCAGCCCGGCTCTTGCCGGCCCCGTGCTCCCCCCGGATCAGGACGCTGGCCTGGCTAGGGGCCAGCCGAGTGAGCTCCCCGAGAAAGGCCTGCTGACGGGGGCTCTGGGGTGGGGGCTCTTGGGCGGGACTCATGCTATTGGAGGTTGCTTGGGGCGCAGGTCGGAATCGTGGCTAGGGGCCCTGGAGCGGTTGACGCATGGACGGGGAAAGCTCAGACTGATGGGTCGCTAAGCCACCGAGCTTGAGTCCACCGAGCCCCATGGGGGCACGGCGGGGACAGGAAGTGGGCTTAGTCCCACTTCTTTTCATATTAGCGTACAACCACCTGCCCTCTCCAATCCTCTTTCCCCGGAAGCCCCACCACACCACACCTGCGATCCCGCGCCCGATCTCAGCCGCAATCACCCCACGCTTCCAGCCCCGCCACTCCACCCTCCACGACCACACACCCCTTCCCGGTGTCCCCTAGGTCGAGGGTCAGCCCTCCACTCACCTGCACCTCACACTCCCCCATGAAAGGCAAAGAACTCCTGAGCTTGATCGAACTGATCCACGCGACGAAAGACATTCCCCGCGAGGTGGTCTTTCTTGGATTAGAGGATGCCCTCGCCGGCGGGGTGCGCAAGCGACTCGGTCTGGGTGAAGACCTCATTGTGGGCATCGACCGCAAGACCGGCGAAGTCACGATCGAAGACGACGAGGAAGTCTACGAGTTCGAGCTCTCAGAACTGGGACGCATCGCTGCCCAAGCTGTCAAGCAAGGCTTCAACCAGAAAGTTCGTGAAGCAGAGCGCGATGTCCTTTTTGACGAATACGAGCTCCGCGTGGGAGGCCTCATCACCGGCACGGTGCAGCGCTACGAGGGCAACGATCTTGTGATCAACCTCGGCAAGGTCGAGGCACACCTACCCAAAGACGATCGTGTTCGCGGAGAGACCTACGCTCCAGGCGACCGTATTCGTGCCATCATCGTGGAAGTCCGCAAGGATGGCTCCAGGGTTCGCATCCAAGTCTCACGCACTCACCCCGACCTCGTTCGCCGCCTCTTTGAGCTCGAGGTTCCCGAGATTGCCGACGACATCATTGAAATCAAACGGGTCGTCCGTGAACCGGGGTATCGCACCAAGATGGCTGTCATCTCATCCGATCCCAAGATCGATGGAATTGGTGCCTGCGTCGGTGTGCGTGGCTCTCGCATCAAGGCGGTCATCGATGAGTTGCGCGGAGAGCGCATCGACATCATCCGCTGGAGCGACTCCCTGGAAACGCTCATCATGAATGGCCTCAAGCCTGCTGTGATTCACATCGACAATATTTACCCAGACGAGGCTGCCCACTCGGCCACTGTGCTGGTCGACGAGGACGAACAATCACTCGCCATCGGTAAGCGAGGCCAGAATGTGCGCCTAGCGAGCCGCCTGTGTGGGTGGGAAATCAATATCAAGACACGCGAAGAGTACTTTGGCAAGGAGGAAGAGGCCCCCGCTGACGAAGCTGCGGCAACTGAGCCATCCGAGGTCGCATCCGTTGAGATCACTCCTGCCGAAACTGAAGCTTCCGAGGTCGACCCAGTAACCCAAGACCAGCCCCAAGTGGCCGATGCCGCCACCAGCCCCGACACCGGAGACCACGGCGCTTAGTGCGTCTTGGGCCAAGCCGTTCCCCATCCGGCTCTAATCACTGGCTCTTCCGCACAGGCACGTCTTCATCGACTCTCCCTCACCCCCGATAGCACACTGTGAGCACAAAGGTACGCATCCACGATCTGGCTAAGAAGTACGGCATTCCAGGCAAAGACTTGGCTGCCAAACTTCGCGACTTTGGTTTCAGCCAAGCCAAGAGTCACATGTCCGCCCTCGATTCCTTCGAGCTCATGCAGGCAGAAGGCATTCTCGCGGCCAATGGTTTGACCCCAGGGGAATCTTCGGCCGCAGAATCCGATTCACCCTCGGTGGGCGGACTGAAGATTCGCCGCAAGACGAAGAAAAAGAAGCCGGCCGAGCCAGAGGCCGCTGATACAGCACCTACAGGCGCACAAGACGACGGCCAAGCACCCACTGAAGACCCAGCAAGCCAAAGCTTGCAGAGCGATCCCAGCGAGGCGGGCCAAGATGCAGATGCCGATTCCGAGCCAGCAACCGACGCTCCCGTAGTTTCGGATCCTGAAAACGAACCCCACGCAGATTCTGCTGACCCAGAACCCCAAGACTCCTCTCCACAAATCTCGGACTCACACGCCGAGGAGTCCAGCGTCGACACCCCTGACCTCGCCCCTGCTGATTCAGATCCCGCTTCTGAACAGGGAGACTCAGCCACCGGCGTTGGGGACCCAGCCGAGGGAGAAGAACACGGTGAACCTACCGGCACGGCGACTGCGGCTGAGACCGAGTCAGAGCAGGTCGAACCCGACTCAGATACGTGTGCGGGGAGCGAAGAGGGTCCCCGGGGCAAGGTTGTAGGGTTTATCGACCCGACCAAGTTTCAAGTGGAGCAGACTCAACGCCCGAATTCTAGGCGCCTGCGATCCAGCGATGACTTTGCTCCCGACGTGCGACCCACCTATGCCCAGGGTGGCAAAGGAGCCGGTGCAGCAGCTGGCCCCCGCGGAGACCTAACGGCAGCCGAACTGCGTCAACGCGAACAAGGGCGTTTCTTGCGGCGTTCAGGCAGGCCACAAACCGGAACCCGGGGGAGCGCCCGAGGCGGCACACGTCGAGGAGGCCGTAGCGGCCCTCGGCAGGTCCAACTCACGACAGAGTCCCCCCACGCAGGTGAGACCGTCATCATCGGTGCACCGGTCACGGTGGCCAAGCTGGCCGAGGCCATCAAACTCAAGTCATCGCTCGTACAGAAGCGAGCCCTAGAGCAAAAGCTGGGCATGTTCACATTGAACACCCTGTTGGACGACGACACGGCTGCTCTACTGGCCAGCGAGTTTGAAGTGGAACTGGACATTCGGGCCGAGGTCACCGCAGAGGAGGAGCACCTCGCCCAGCTGATCGATAAGCGTAGTGAGGTTGATGATGAAAGCCTCGAATTACGCTCCCCCACAGTGGCATTCCTCGGTCATGTGGACCATGGCAAGACGACGCTGATCGACAAGATTCGCGAAACCAAAGTGGCTGACCACGAGTCGGGTGGCATCACGCAACACATCGGCGCCTATCGGGTGGAAACTTCTGCGGGGCACCACCTGACCATCGTTGATACTCCCGGGCACCAGGCCTTTACATCGATGCGGGCCCGCGGAGCCAAGGCTGTCGACATTGTGGTCCTGGTGGTGGCAGGAGATGATGGAGTCAAGCCCAGCACCGAAGAGGCCATCAACCACGCGCGCGCGGCGGAAACACCGATCGTCGTGGCCCTCAACAAGAAAGACAAGGCCGGTTTCAATCCCAATGCTGCGATCCAGCAATTGATGGGCCACGAGTTGATCCCTGAACAATTCGGCGGCGATACAGCCATGTTCGAAACTTCAGCCCTCACAGGCGAGGGGATCGATGAGATGCTTGAGCACATCTTCTTGATGGCCGAAGCGGAATTGGACCTGCGTGCCCACGCTGACGGTCCGGCTACCGGTGTCGTACTGGAGGCTGAAATCCAACAAGGCCGCGGAATCGTGGCCCACCTGCTCGTGCAAGATGGCACCCTCAATCAGGGGGATATCGTTCTTGCGGGCGAGGGCTATGGCAAGGTCAAGTCGGTGCACGATGACCGTGGCAAGCCGGTTAAGACTGCAGGCCCCGCAGTTCCTGTCGAAGTCTCGGGACTCGCTGCCCTCCCGGGTGTGGGCGATCCATTCTACGTCATCGACACCCTCAATAAGGCCAAGGAGATTGCCACCGAGCGCGAGCGCAAGAACCGCGCCGTTGCCCTCGCCAGCAGTTCGGGTTCGCGCAGCGATCTGGATGCCATCCTTGGGACATCCCCCATCCAAGAGGTGGAGGCCATCAACCTGATCGTCCGCACCGACGTGCAGGGTTCTGCTGAAGTCATCCGTCACGAAGTTCAAAAGCTCAAGCACGACGAAGTTGAGGTCAAACTCATTCACTCGGGGGTGGGTCCAATCACAGAGAGTGATGTGGACTTGGCCACGACTTCCAATGCCCTCATGGTTGCGTTCCACGTGGGCGTCAATGGCAAGGCACGCACCCAAGCTGAACGGGCGGGCCTAGACATCCGGCGCTATGATGTGCTGTACGAGTTGCTCGACGACCTGCGTGCGCTGATGGAGGGCGCACTCAGACCCGAGTACAACGAAGAGATCCAAGGTCATGTGGAGATCCGACGCCTGTTCAAGTCTTCTAAGATCGGCCTGATTGCGGGTAGCCACGTGCTTGACGGCACGATAAGCCGCAACAGCCGCATCCGGCTATTGCGGGACGACACGGTCGTACACACGGGCACTCTTGCTTCCCTGCGCCGCGAATCCGAAGACGCCAAGGAAGTCCGTACAGGATTTGATTGTGGCCTGGTCATCCGTGACTACGGTGACATCCGTGAGGGTGACATTGTGGAAGCATTCACGCTCAAAGAGGTCAAGCGCACCCTTGAGGGTACCCGCGCCTAGGCGCAGCCCTTGAAGGGGTAGCATCGATCGCCCCATGCCCAGTTCGAAAACCCTACACCGTCTCGAAGCTCAGATTCTGCAGCGTGCAGCGCACTGCCTGCAGTTTGAGCTCGCCGATCCGCGCGTGGGCTTCATAACTCTAACGGGTGCCAAACTGGCATCGGACATGAGCGTCGTCACGCTCAAGTATTCAGTCTTAGGGGACCAGGCCCAATTGACGAAAACCGAGCGAATGCTTGACCAGGCACGCGGGTTCGTCCAACGGCAGTACGCTTCCATTCTCCGCACACGGACCATTCCCTCCCTACGCTGGGAATACGACTCTTCCATCGCGGATGCTTCCCGCATCGACTCGGTCATTAGCGATGCCATCGAACGCGATGAGAACATCGCCGGGGGACAGGCTCAAGCTGCTGTGGACTCCAAGTTCGCTGGTAGTTCCCCCGCAGATGCCGCCGAGGGGGAGCATGAAGGGGGGAGCTTGGAACCCCCTCCCATGGCCGACCCCGAGGCCGATCACTAGGGATCCTGCCATGGGTGATCATTCCACGGGTCCCCGCTTTGATCGCATTAGGGCCTTGGGACATGGCTCAACCGGGCGGGTTGAACTTGTTCAACTGATTGAGCCCTTTGGGGCATACGAGACTGGGTCCCTACTTGCCTTGAAGGAACCAGTCAGCAGTGATCCGTCACCACTTGAATTGCGCGCCCTGGAGCGGGAGTGGGAATTGAACGCTGACCTCAGCCACTCCGGACTCGCACGGTGGATTCATGGACAGAACACGGAACAGGGACCACAGTTGTTTTTCGAGTACATTCCGGGACTCGATCTAGACACTCTGAGAAAGGACGCTGCGCCCCTGCCTGAACCACAAGTGCGCCGCCTCGGTATGCACCTAGCCCGGGGACTCGCGTACTTGCACGAACAGGGGCTCGCCCACCGTGACATCAAGTTGGCGAACGCACGGCTGAGAGAGGACCAGACTCCCGCTTGGCTCGACCTCGGCTGCGCCATCCGTGCAGGCGAAACCTGTGATCAAAGCGGCACGCTTGCCTACTTGGCACCGGAACGCATACGAGGACAGGAGCCTGCTCACCCAGCCGACTTGTTTGCCCTGGGCATCTGCCTGTTCCAGTTGGCCACAGGATCCCACCCATTCCAGCCTAGCGCCGTCGACCCCGACAAACGGCTTTCCGATGACCCCTCAGCGTGGCTGGAGTCGATCGCCCACACCGATGCACCTCAAGCCTCTAGCCTCGCACCCACAGTCTCGCCCCTCATGGACGCCTGCTTAGAGGCATTACTCTCACAGAACCCGGCAGACCGCCCTGATGCTCAGATGCTCTCCGAGATCATGGAACGAGGTGAGTCGAGCCCCTGGTGGCGGGCGCAATTGAGTGCTGGTTTGGGTGCAACCCGCAGGGTGCGCGTCGACGCAACGGGCCGTCTGCCTTTTGTGGGACGAGAGAGTGAGCTGGAAGAACTTGGGCTTGAATTCCAACGAATGCAGGAACGAGACCAAGGCCGCATCGTGTGGTTGCGGGGAGAGAAGGGCATGGGCAAGTCTCGCTTTGTGAGCCACTTTGCCCAATTGGAACGAATGGGAGAGACGCCACCGTTGTACCTCTACGGTCGTTGCTCAGCCCTTGGAGCAGGACAACCCGGCCACCCTATCCGGACACTCTTGAGACGCTGGCTGCATTTACCTGCCCCCCTACCACCAGGCCCTCGCGAGAAACGCCTGCTTTCAGAACTGGTAGACCCCGAGACCGCTAGGAGCCTTGAGTGCATTCTTGACGGGGCCATGCAAGCTCGGGCCACGCACAGCGAACCCCTGGCCCTCGCTGAGTGGCTCCGGCAGTTGGCGACCAGTACGAGCGTGCTTGTATTTCTCGACGACATTACTTTCGCCGGGGAGGAGAGTCTCAGAGCTGTAAAGCTCGTTGCAGAACGGATGGACGGTGCGCGCTTGCTACTCATCTTGGGCATGCGTGAAGGAGAACTACCCACCGCTCCTAGAGCTCAAGAGGCTCTGCGTGCGCGCGCCAAACTGCACGCCCCTGTGTCAACGATGCGTCTGCATGCACTCGACCGTCGCGCCATCGAGACGTTTGTTCAGTGCAGCTTCCATCCGTCCATTCCGAGGCACTCTCTTACAGACTGTCTTCTCGATCGAAGCTCGGGAACACCGGCAGCGCTCAGAGAGATCATGCACTCCCTGCACGTTTCGGGACACCTGCGTGCGCACCGAGATGATCAAGGACTCGAACTGCTTATCCCGGTGCGTGAGATTCCGCATTCGCGAGGCCTTCAAGCGCTCATCAAAGACCGCATTGCCCAATGTGATCCCTCCGATCGACGCATGCTCCAGCGTCTCGCCGTGGTTGGAGGCCGTATCGACCCGGCATTCATCGCGCAGGCCTTTCCCCCGAAGAGTTCAGAGGAGGTCCACGCAGCCCTCACTCGGCTGGAGGGCATGGGATGGATCAGTTCCGTGGGATCTCGATACCGCTTCGCTCGGCCTGCCCTACGCGAGGAAGTCTACGCTTCGCTCAATCGGCGCCGTCGTCAAAACCTACATGCCCAAGCCGCCGCCGCCCTCCAGCCAAACGACGTAGATCCGGGCACCCTTGCGGGCCAAGACACCCTCGCGTTTCAGCGTGCGTTCCACCTACACTCCGCCCGGGAGCGCGCCGAGCTCCTCGACCTAGGACCCGACTTGGCAGCTAGGGCCCTCGACCGAGCTTTCATGGGGCGGGCGCACACCCTGGCCCGTTGGTGTCTCGCTGCGCTCAAGAATTCCACGCCGAGTCCGGCCCTGCACTTGCGCCTTCTCGAGATTGCCGCCACGGCCGCACACGCCCGTGGATACCGCAAGGACCTAGAACAGTGGCTCGACGAGCTTATCGAGCTAGATCTCGACCCCAAGCAGCAGCCCGGGGCAGTGGGACGAATCTATCTCCTTCATGGGCAGCATAGGCTGCACACTGGGCAATGGGGCCTCGCGCGCGGGATGCTGAGGAATGCCGATCAGCTGCTTGCCGAAGGGAAGGACTCTAGGAACCGCGCTCACGCCCTCGTGCTCCTCTCAAGAGCGCAATTCGAAGTCGGGGAGCAGGTCGCCTCCCTGCGGCTGGCCCGGCGCGCACTCCGCTGCAGTCCTCACCCTGTCACACAAGTCCAAGCCAACCTATGCCGTGCGCGAGTAAGCCTGCTCAACGGATCGTTGGAACACGCCCTCGCCCTCGTCGACCGCTCGATCGCCGCGATGCGGCGAGCACCTGCTGGACTGGGCACTCGGGGAACACTAGCCCAGTGCCATCTTGCCCGGGCAAGAATCTACTCAAATGCCGGTCGTGAACGGCACGCCTTCGCAGCGCTCTCCCGGGCTCGACGCTGGGCACAGCGCTCAGCGGAACACAATGTCATGGCAGCCGTGCTCTCCATGCAAGGCAAACTACTGCTCAAGGCCAACAAGCCCAGCGAGGCTGAGGTCGTCCTGCGTGAAGCCCGATTGGCAAGCCAAGAGAGCGGACATCGCCCCGGCGAACTTCAAGCCAACCTGCACCTCTCTGTGCTCCTTCTGGAGGGTGGCCAAGAAGAGGCACCTGCTCTGCTAAGGCAGACGGTCCTCAAGAGTTCCGAAGCAGGGCACTACCGAGCCCAAGCTCTCAGCCTTGCCCTTCTCGCGCGCTACGAGCGACAGATTCAGCCTCCCACCCCAGGAAGCTCAGCGGATGCGTACTCCAAACAAGCCCAAGATCTTGCTGACCGCGGTATTGAACTCCCTGACCGGATCGTGATCGTGGCCACCCGGGCGCTCATACTACGCGAGTCCGGCCGTGCAGCTCAGGCCCACCGCCTAGTCGAGGATTTGCTCACCTACACCTTGGCGATCCACGCCACGATTGGTGACCGTCGGATTCGGCACCAACACACAAAGCTATGCCGTCAATTGCTCAAATCAGCGCTCTCCGCTGAGGGTCCGGTCTATCCCCGTGGCCGAGTTCCCCGCGGCTCCACGACGGAGTGACTTCCCGGGCTAAGAGCCGGCGGAAGCATCCACCTGAACCTCCGCGCCGTTTCGAGGGTCATGCCGCTTGACTCCAAGTGCACGCTCAAGCATCCAACCAATCCGGTGCAAGGCGATTCCCGCGCTATGTGCGTTGTGAACTCCGCGCCAATCCGCACGCCAAATATCCCCATCAGGGTTGTAGCCCCGGAAGAAGCGTACTCCGTCTGCACGGCTGAAGCAGGAGCCAAACTGTTCATCTCGACGTGCAACATGTCGGTACAAGCGGGCCAGGTTGGCATGGCGCTCTGCTCGCGTGAGCTTGTCCACCTGTTCGCTGCGGTCTAGGTCTAGAACCCACAACGACACATCGCCTCCGTCTAGGGCACTACGATTGATCAGTAGGTTGCCCGGCTGCAAGTCTGCGTGGGCGCAGCCGTGCAAATGCAGCTTACGAACAAGAGAGCCGAGTGCCACGAGGATCGCACGACGAACTGGAATCGAGAGTTCACCTTGCCTGGCGGCTCCGAGAACCCACCCTAGGTCCACGCTGTCCTCTATGCGTGTCGTCATCAAATCAAGACGCCAGCCACCGAAGGTCTTTAGTGCACGGGCCGCCACCACGCGGGGGGTCTTGATTCCCGCACGCAGGAGAGAGTCGGCCAAGATCAGTTCGCGAAAGGGCCTTGCTGGGCTCAAGAACCGATGGCCCGTGAGCCACCGCATGAGACCTCCATGACTGAACCGTCGGACAAGGTACCCAGCCGCTGAGGGTGCAGCTGATTCTCCGAATTGATACAGGGGTTGTCGGCCGCTCAACTCAGAGGGCGTCAGCTCACCATCCTGATCAGGCCCGTACCCAGATTCATGAAGTGCGCGCGCCGCACTCGCATGGACTGCCAGCACTCCGCGCGGGGTCTCTTGCACGAAATAGCCGGCTGGCAATTCATCGAGGACCGCAAGGGTTCCCATAGGAACGGTCAGGAAGCGCTCAGGCCTTCCCTAGAGGATTCCAGCTCCAAAGCCACCGCCCTCCGAGCTGGCCTCATCCGCGCCCGATGGTTGGGGGGTCGATTCGGCAGGATCGGGACTGGGTGCAGGATCTCGTTTGGGTTCTGGCTTGGGTGCAGGGGAGCTCTCCGCAGCATCATTGAGGCCCCTGCCAAAAACCACTGCCGTGGGCGCTTCACTGGAAGCCGCGTGGGTGCGCTCGGCGGACCGTGTGGACTCTTGATCTTCTTGTGATTCTCTGGCCTGCTGCTCGGCACGGCGCTGGGCACCACCCACTCGCGTGCGGTTTCCCCTAGGCTGTGATTCGCGGCGGCCCGAATCAGCACGCTCCCCCGAGCTGCGACCCGAACTGCGACCCGAACTGCGACCCGAGCGCCCGCGGCGCTCACGGCGGATCCCGTCGTCGTGGGTTTCCCCAACCTCAATGAAGTCCACCTCTAGAGGGCCCGAAAGGAAGAGGGATCCCCGATCGTAAAACAGCGCGCCCGCTTCCGAAGCCCGCGTCGCGTGCACCTTGACCACTGCATAGCTTGGAGCTGCGCGCCGCCCCATGTCTTGGGCTTCCTCGTAGGTGAGGGCGAGATGGATAAAGGCCCTGCGACCCGCCCGCAACCCATCCTCTTCGGCGTAGCCAGCATCGCGGCTCCCCATGCCCACATAAAGGAACTCGGGAGGATCGCACGGGTCCCCCGGATCGACGCTGAATGAGTGGCCGTATAAGGCACGAACCCGACCATCCTCAAGGACGTACCGGCTGTGACCCCCGGCGTCTAGGGCTGCGACAACGTCCGCCTCCTCCACGTCTTCGCCGAGGCGATCGCAGAGGGCCTCGACAACATCGCCAATCCCCCCAGCCCCGCGCTCGTCCAGTTCGAGGTCGAACTCTTCTGGCCGGTGCCGCAACATATAGGCAAGGGAACGGGTGATTCTCTCTGTCAGGCTACCTTCGTGCATGGATCATGTGGGCGATTGATGCCCAGGGGAAAGACGGTCGTCGTCAGGTGATTGGGTGTTTTGGGACCAGCGAAGCTGGCAGGATTCTACTCGCAGTTAGGCTCACCTGCCACGCTAGCTGGAGATCACCGGCTCAAGGGGCCCGGACTCGCCCTCCGTACGGGCAATCACGGCCGCTCCGCAGGAGTCCGACCAGACATTGACGCAGGTGCGCAGCATGTCGAGAGGGCGATCAACGGCCAGGAGCAGGGCTGCCCCTTCGACGGGCAGGCCCAGGGCCGAGAGGATGGTGAGCATCATCACGAGCCCAGCGGACGGGATGCCCGCAGCTCCCACGCTGGCAAGCAGAGCCAGGATGACCACAAATGCTTGGTCTCCAAACGTCAGGGTGAAGTCACTGATGGAGGCATAATACTGGGAAAGAAAAATCACGCCGATGCACTCGTACAGGGCCGTACCATCCATGTTGATGGTTGCCCCGAGGGGCAGGGTGAATGAGGTCACCTTGTTACTGACACGCCCGCGACGCTCAACCGTACGCATAGTCACTGGCAAAGTCATGCTCGACGAGCTCGTACTGAATGCCGTCATGATTGCCGGCGACATGGCGCGGAACCAACTGAGTGGGTTGAGCCCCCCCACGAAGCGCAAGACAAGCGGCAAAGTCAGGCAGGAGTGGATCAGCAGTGCGGCCGTCACGGTAAACATATAGAGCAGCAGGGCCTTGAACGGAGCGAAGCCCGTCGCTGCAGTCACTTTGACGATTAGTGCAAAGACTCCATAGGGCAACAGAGTCAACACGCCGCTCGCCATCTTCATCATGACTTCGAAGAA
The DNA here is from genome assembly GCA_964469565.1 of uncultured Planctomycetaceae bacterium. GTDB lineage: Bacteria > Planctomycetota > UBA1135 > UBA1135. Next base: position 38,964 of record CAYXZD010000009.1, on the reverse strand, counting down.
ACTCTCGAATACCTCACGGATTCGACTCCCGTGGGGCTCTGGCGTTTGCGTGATGAAATAGCCCAGCATCAATGCAAAGAAGATGATCGATAGCATGGCTCCGTTGTCCATGAGGGCCGAGAAGATATTCGCTGGAATCGCTCGTTTGATCACCTCGATAAAACTTTCATCCGTCCCCATGCCACCCTCGGTCAAGGCGGACAGGCCTAAGGCAGCGCTTTCGCCAGGTTGGATCGTATTGACTAAGGCCTGTCCGACGAGGATGGCCAACAGGCTCGTGCCCATGTAATAGCCGAAAGTCTTTCCTCCCAATCGGCGTAGGTCCTTCATTGACCCCACCCCGGCCACGCCAGCCACAATTGAAGAGAGCACCAGGGGCACGATCAGCATCTTGAGCAGGGCCAAAAAGATGTCCGCGATAAACTTGAAGGGGGCAAGCCAAACTGCCCGTGGACAATCAGGCTCCATGCTCAGAGCGACAGCCTTGGCGTCCTTGAAGCGTGCTTCGCCCGTGGGTTCAACTTCACCTGCGCCTATGGCTGGCATAAGCCATATCACCTCTCCATTGGAACTGCGGGAGAGCACGCCACCATCGGGATCGGAAAAATCATCGGGGTGGGCAAGGGGCACAACCTCCTGATTGGCCGCCCCCCGGTGCAAGGCCACCGCTCGGAACACCTCCCCCTCACCGATTCCGGCCCGGGCAGCCGGACTGCCAGCAGTCACGGTTAGGACTTGGACACCGCCTGGGTGTGCGCCCAATTGGAACCCCGACCAGGCCGGAGCCGCAAGCGCCCATTGCATGGCAAGCCCGACGACAACCCCAGCTAGCATCCACACCAAGACCTTCCAATGATCACTCATGTGAGCAGGGTAGCAACTCTCGACGTACCGGAGCTAGCCCACACGTGAGCGATGGAGCATCAGCAGGAGATCAGCTCGCGCACCCTTCGAGAGGGCTCCGAGCAGGGGGCACCCCGGCAAGCACCGGCCCCGTACAAATGTCGTCTGACACCCTTAGGGGCATGCCAGCTAGCCGGGCAACGGCAGCGGCGGGTCTTCGCTCCCGTCTGCCTGACGAGGCTTAGTTGCCCTGCAGTGCTGGTAGATCGAAGGAATCGGGAATCGGCACTCCCAGTCGGTCGAGCACCGTAGGGGCAATGTTCATCACGCTGACTCCAGCTTCTGGAATCACCACCGGCTTGTTGCAAAAGAAGATGCCCGTGACCAAATGCGGCGAGTTTGATGCGTGATCACCCGACCAATTGCTCGTGTTCTCGCGAATCAGGGGTCCAGCAACAATCGCACCATCTTCGTCCTTGGCCAGCTTGAGCTTGCCCGAGACGGTACCCCAGGAAGCCCGGTAGTACTCTGCAAACCCGATTTGCATGTCGGCGCAGGGGTAGGCTGCTGTGCCCCACTCGATCGGCCCATCGTAAAGATCATCCATGATGTTGAAATCCTGGACCACCTGCATGGGTTCGTCAAACGGCTCGTCTTCAGGCCCGGCATCCCGCAGGGCCACGAGCTTGTCGCCGATCTCTTGCAATAGCGCCTTGGCCTCGCCCTTGGGAACAATACCGCCAGACTCGCGACCTTCCATATTGATGTAGAGCATGCCAAGACCGAGGGAATAGGCTCGAGTCTTGCTCCAGTCCGCCGCAAGCAGAGCCATATTGGATCCGGCACTCTTCACATCGCTTCGCAGAGTCATGTAGCCCTCCTGGACCAGCCAATTGTTGACCTCTAGACCTCGCCGATAACTTGTGAATCCGTGATCTGCACACAACATGAGCGTGTCGGACGGTTTCAGCTTGCCGCGAATCTCACCCACGATGTCATCCATCTGTTCATAGATTGCAGGGATGATGTCCTTCAATGCCGTAGACTTTCCAAAGAACATCACCTCGCGCGCAGCCTCTTGCGCATCGTGTAGGGGATGCAGGGGATCGTGATACTTGTACATCATGTGCTGCACCCGATCAGTGGTGCTGAACACGCTGAAGAGCACATCCCAGTCATCCCGATCAATCACCGAACGCGTCAACCGCCGACGCCACTTCATCGTGAACTCAATATCCTCTAGGAATACATCGATGGGTAGCTTCTTGTCCTTCAGCTGGTTGGTCATGCAAGACCAACCTAAGGTCTCGTAGGGGCCGCCAGCCCAACCAGCCAATTCACCTGCGAATGATGCGGGCTGACTCACGGGTTGCCACACGGGGGGATTCTCAGGGTCGATATCAAATGTGTGCAAGTAAACCGTCACCACATCTCCCAGTTCCATGACCCGGACCCTCGTCAGCCCCCCTGCCGTTAGACCAGGTGCCAGTTCAAAGGGCAGCCGAAACCACTCGGTCCACTCACCCTCCCCCGCACTTTGAGTGTCACCCGCAATCGTGATCGCAAGGCGGTCGCCCTTGCGTTCCATCGTCATGGGCAAGCTGACGCGATGTTCAGCGGGAGAATCCTTCATTCCCTTCAACTCAGCTTCGAGTGCCTTGCGGCGGTCCCGGAGTTCCCCCCCCGTCTTCCAGCCCAAATCGGGGCTCTTTAGCTTTTTATTGATCTCTGCAATCTCGGCTTCAAGGGGGCCCTTCTTGGTGAAATTGACCGGGCCGTAAACCTCCGTCACGATCTTGCCTCCGCGCTCGTCGACTCGGAACGTCGTGCCGGTGCCCGATCCTTTGGGATCCACCCACCCCTTGGGAGTTCGGTGGACCTCGGTGGACTCTGTGGTGTAAATGAACCAGTTTCCATTGCCCGCTCCACGAACATCCGGCAATCCGAGACCGGCAAGGACGCGGGCACCCGGCACGGTTTCTTGATCAAAGGCCAACGCCGCGTCGAGAACGATGGCCTGCTTGCCCGCTCGGGCTGCAAGATCCCAGAATCCCGGTTGACTCACAGCGTTCTTGAATACATCTGGCACATCATAGGTAGCTGATCCCCCACCTTGATTGTCCCCCGCCCAGATCCAGCCAGCAAAACCGCCGGCTCCACCCAGAACTAACGCAAGCAGGGCAGAGAGGCCCATCTTCAGCTTCAGAAGGACCCGGAACACGCCAAGGAATCCGAGGATACATAGAACACCCAATAATCCACCCAGCCCGAGCGCTGGATCGAGGGAAGTGTTTTCCTCAATCAGGGTGAGAATTGAAGCACCTAGGCTCCCCCCTGACGGATTCTCGATGGTGAGGTCCTCTTGGTAGATGTGGCCGAAGGCCGGCATCTGCGAGCCCTTCTCATTGCGCTTGATGAAACTAGGGACGTTGTTCTTAACCGGGTTGGTTCCCGTGTTCAGGGCCGCCCAACCCGCTGCTGATTCTGCTGGGTTGGTCGACACAAGGGGCGCAAAGGTGCCCTGCTGAGCGAGCCCAGCCAAGTTGGGCAGGTGCCCCTCCTGGATCATGCGGGCAGTGGTGCGTGAATCCGCACCATCAAACCCAAGGAGGATCACGCGACCGCTCTCTTGACCCGTGGAAAGAGCAGGAGCTCCTTGGGCAGGCTCAAGGGGCATCGGCCCCCACAGGCTAAGGAGGGCAAGGCTCGGCAAGAAGAGATGGCGCGGCACGAAAAAGAAGTGTGTCATGGGTCTGGGGAGTCCCCGAGAGAGGGCAGAGATGGCTATGATGGCGGGCCCTAGAATGGTTGGCCCGGGGACCTACGGGGCACAGGAGGGAAACACTAGAGTCACTCCGAAGCATGTCAATCGACCCAATGAACCCCTACCAAGCGTGCAAGAGCCCGTTTTTTGGCCTCGTTCTGAGATCGGGCTGCAGCGGGCGCGTGTCGACACCCGCAATGTTGGGTCTGGCCGGCCTGTTCATCTTGGCGGTAGGCCTAGTCGTCAGGCTCCCAGGGCCTTCACCGGCAGGCCCGGGGACTGATTCGGCCCCTGTTCCCACCCCATCCGCCCCCGGTGCAGGCCACCCGACCCTCCCCAGCGACCCCACCCTCGGACCCGCACCCGTCTCGGTCAGCGGCATTGAGATTGGCGCCGAAATGGGCTGGAAAGAGCTCGAGAAGACTTTTGATGGCACCTGCACCATCAGCGGGTTGGTCGAAGTCGACTCGGGGGTCCAATTCCCTAATTCTTGGCGCCTGATCATCCGCCCCTCCAACCTCTCAATCGGGCGGCAGTATGCAAGTCCCAGGACCGTTGAGTTCGACGGCAACGAGCGCACATTCGAGGAGATCGACCTTCCCATGGGAGGCTACCGAGTGCACGCCGAAGCACCGGGAATGAGCTGCCGTGGCCAAGAGGTCATGCTGTTTCGATTGGTAGGGTACGAGGATCAACCTGGCAAGAATCACGTCCACCTACTCCTCAAACTGATTCCAGCAGGAACCGCCATGGGCATCGTTCGCGATAGTGAGGGGCTCCCCGTGCCAGGCCTGCCCGTGTTTTTGCGCAACCAGGCTGACCAAGGCCTGCAGTCGACCGTTACAGATGCGGCTGGGCTCTGGCGAGTCGAGGAGGTCATTGAAGGGCCCTACAGCATCTCACTGGCGAGCATTGAGCGACCACTGGTCGAGCCCCAGGTCTTCGGAATGGTAGGCAGCCGCTACTCACATCCAGATCAGACCATACCCCTGACGTATGCTCGTCGCGTGATTGTCGTCGACGAGGCCGGGGTCCCTGTGGAGCAGGCACGCCTGCGAGGCTACGGCCGTCCGGGTGGCGTGATTGATACGACCAGCGCACCGGATGGCAGCGCGCAGCTTTCGTTTCTGCCCGCTGGCCAATACACCCTGCGCGGGCAGGCTCAGGGCGGCCTGCAAGGGGTCACGATCTTTGACGTTGGAGCCTCAGAAGGTGAGTCTTCCATCGTCACTCTCCAGCTGAGTGCCTCACGCTAGACCCAGCAGGGCACAACGAGCCGGGGCCAAGACCACGTGGGCAAGACACACTCAGTAGAATCCCCCGATGAAACCTCGAAGGGGCAGATCGGCTCAGCCCCGGCGCGCATTCCCGACGTCCTGCGCCTGGCCTGGCCCTCGGTACTCTCCTTTGTCAGCAATAGCGCTTACCGGGTCAATGACCAGTACTGGATCCAGGGCCTGGGCCCCAATGCCCACGCAGCACTCGGCCCAGGCACATTTCTCCTGACGCTCAACTTCGCATTCTATTTCCTCGCCATAGGCGGCTCCCTCACTCTCGTCGCCCGCTACACGGGAAGCAGAAACTCCATCAGCCGGGACGGAGTCATCACAAACGCACTGATCCTCTCCGTGTGCGTCGCAATACTCGTTGGCCTCGCGGGTCTATGGAGCCTCGATGCGCTCACCTCAGGAATCGGACTCACCGGTCAGACTCTAGGCTTCTCACGGGAATACATGGGCATGGCCTACAGGATCACAATTCCCATGGCCCTAGCGCCAGTGGTGGGAACGACATTCATCGCCATGGGCAACACACGCCTGCCGCTCATCCTGCAACTCATCGCCGTGGGCTGCAACTTCATCTTGAACCCCGTCTTGATCTACGGATGGGGTTCGATTGATGGGATGGGTATGGCCGGTGCTTCCCTTGCCACAGGTATTTCTCGCGGTGTGAGCGCTGGACTCGGATTGGTATTCCTCGTGCGCATGTATCGAGTGCGTCTGCTCTGCAGAGCTCAAGCCAGCGTTCAACGCTTAGCACAGATCGTCCGGATTGGTCTGCCCTCGAGCCTCTCCATCCTCGTTTACGCCGGGGTGTACTTCATGCTGCTGCGCACCACACTAAGCCCCCTCGGCGACGCCGTACTCGGTGGTCTGAGCATCGGATTCAATGCATTCGAAGGGGTTGCCTTTCCCTTCTTCCTCGGAATTGCTGTGGCAGGTTCGTCATTGGTGGGGCGAAACCTAGGCGCGGGCGTTGAAACACTCGCTCTGCAGGCCGTGCGGAGCCTACGCATCTTGGCGTTCATCACGGGCACCCTCTTCAGTCTCGCCTTCTACTTTCTCAGCCCGGTGATCATGCCCTTCTTTACCGACGACCCCGAGGTGACACGCGAGGCCATCTTATATGTACGCATCCTCGCCGCCTCTCAGGTACTCGTTGCCTTCGAAGCCACGCACGAAAAAGTCTTGCTCGGTGCTGGGGACACGCGCCCACTCTTCATGGTGAGCGTGCCTGGAAATATTCTGCGCCTCCCCCTCGCTTGGTTTTTCGCCACGCACCTCGGATGGGGAGCGGCTGGTGTTTGGTGGGCCATCAATGCCACGAGCCTGCTCAAATCAGGAGTGCTCGCGTGCATCGTCAGTCGCGGGCGCTGGCTGAAGCTCAACTTGTCTACCCCGGGCACCCACCCAGAATCGCCGCGCGCCTAGGGCCTCCTAGGCGAACGCCGGGTTTGCTGCCGCAACTCACCGGTTGGTTTTTGAATGCAACGGTATGGACGGTACACTCGTTCTTACTGAGGTGGCCTGCCACCCTTCCTCCCGCCCCTCCGCCCCCCAAAAACCCATGGCTAGCGCTTCTCTCCTCGACTTCAACAAGATCGATCTTTCCCGGACCGTTGTTTCCAGAACGGAACTCGACAAGTATCTCAAACAGGCTGGCCGTTTCGCGATGCTCGATGGAGTCCTGCATGAGGACGTGGAAGGCCGCTTGATGGTTGGATACAAGGACATCGCAGCTGATGATTGGTGGGCATCCGACCACATTCCCGGGCGGCCCATGTTCCCTGGAGTTCTACAGATAGAAGCAGCGGCCCAGCTCTCAGCCTTCGACTACTCAGCTCACAGGGTAGAGCATGCCGGAGACGGAACGGCACCGGGTAATTTCGTCGGCTTCGGAGGAGTCGACAAGGCACGCTTTCGAGGGCTCGTGGAGCCAGACTGTCGGTTGATCCTCTGCGTCCATCTTGAAAAATGCTCTCGGCGCATGTTCCGTTACCAAGCCCAGGCATTCGTCGACCAGCAAATGGTGTTCGAAGGTCAGATTCTTGGGGTCCTCGTATAGCCGCCCGCCCTTGAGTTACCGGTGGCAGACTCTTTGCACTCGGCGGATCGCACGATGCGCCTAGCTGTCAAGTTCAGGAGCTAGACCTTCGCCGAAGGAAGCCGTAGGCGGCCCGGTCGGGACGACCAATTCGCTGTGCCCCTCTTCATCGAGGATGCCCAGCACATCGAGTTGAACACATTGACAGGTCACGCCTCCGAGTAGCTCGCCGAGGGAAGGCGTCGTCTTTTCACTCTCACCTGAAATCGCCTCTTTGATGTAGGTGCCGTGTTGTGCAGTCAACTCAAGCACCCACAGGTCCTCCTCGGTCGGATTGAGACTCTGCACCTCTATCCAACGGTCACGCACCATGTCCGCACGCCGATGAGCGACCCGCGAGGGGGTACGCTGGGCCAATTTCACCCGGCGCCCCACAAGCTCTTCTAGGGTGGCAGGATTGACTTCACCCTCGATACGCACCTGGGCACCATAACGCTTTGCGTGCTTGCCTTCCTTGAGGACCCGCACGCGGGGCTTATCCGACCAGTGCAAGCCCTCGACCTCGATGCGGCCGGGGTTGCGAGCATTGATCGTCTCTTCAAGCTCCGCCAAATCCACGTCACGGTTCTTCGGAGCAATCAGCTCTAGCACAAAGGGCCGCCCGTGGCCGAGCATACGCACGTCCATGTCCTCTCGGCCGGCACCGTGAAACTTGTGCTTGCGCGTTCCAAACGCCTTGCCCAGTACCCAACCCAGCAGCTCCTGCACGGACTCACGGGTGAGCTTGCCGAAGCCCTCACACTTGTTGCACTTGCGACGGCGCCGCGGATGACCTTTACACTCCGGGCACCAAAAAATTGTCTGGGGCAAATCGCGGACGAGCTTTCGATAGCGGCCCTCAAGGAACACCTTGGTCTGTGGCTGCTGCGGTGGGCGGGGAGTCATGAGCCCTCTCCTTGGGGGCAGGGGGGCAATGGCCCCGAACGACTGGAACGTTCCACGGGCTGCGACCCGTGATGAAAGCGGCAAAGAGAATAGCAGGGCAGGCTTGGGCATCAAGCGGGTGAGCTCAGTTACAAGCCCAGGCGCCTCAATTCAGCTGAATCAGCGAGGCTTTCATCCTCGGGATGACTACAATCCCGCCCAACCTAAGCCAGCCCCAACCATGCGCCCCATCCTCTTCACTGTCCCGTACTTCGACTTCCCAATTACGACCTTCGGCCTCATGGTTGTCCTCGGATTCATGGCCGGCTCACACATGTTCGCCAAGATCCTCTTGCGATACACGAGCGAACCCGAGAAGTGGGCACCGCGAGTCGATGCGGTCCCGATGTGGATCCTCGCAGGCGTCATCATCGGTGCCCGTTTGATGTATATCGCCGTAGAAGTCGGGCAGGGCTCGGCAGTGGGTCAGAGGTTTGTGGAGGACCCCATTCGTATTCTATATGTCCACGAGGGCGGCCTCGTAATGTATGGAGGTGCCTTCGGAGCCATTCTAGGCGGTTTGTGGGGCACGAAGAAACACGGGCTCCCATTCCTGCAGTGCCTGGACATCGGACTTCTGTGCGGGTTCCTAGGATTGGCCATCGGACGAGTCGGCTGCCTACTCGTGGGCGATGACTATGGCAGCATTGTTCCAGAGCACCTGAGGCACCTACCCTTTCCCATCACCTTGCAGATCCCCGAAGTCTTACCCGAAGGGAGTCTCTTCGGGAAAGAAAACGCTGGCCAGGTACTTTGGGCGACGCAACCCTGGATGAGCATCAACGGGCTCTTGCTATTCGGACTCGGACGGTGGCTTCTCAAGCGGAGGCGATACGTCGGTCAGCTTAGCCTCCAGCTGCTGACCCTCTATGCTGTGGCTCGCTACAGCATAGAGATCTTTCGGGGCGATTCCATCCGCGGGCTGTGGTTCAACAACACCATCTCTACGTCGCAATTGATCTCCTGCGTGGTCTTTGTAGTCAGCGTAGGATTGCTCGTCAAACTCCGAGGTCGCCACGATGATGCTGCGCAGCCATTCGATGGATCACAACCGCAATCCGCACAAACCTAGCCGGTGAGCCTTCCTGCCCAAACAAGAGTGATCGCCGGTCTCGACGAGGCAGGACTGGGCCCCCTATTGGGACCTATGACCATCGGTTGGTCGGCGTTTAGGGTTCCGCGAGGCGACTTGAGTTTATGGAAGGTCTTGGGAGAGATCGTCAGCGATGCTGCCAAAGACGACGGCGACAAACTCATCGTAGCCGACTCCAAGAAAGTGTATTCGCGCACGGCACGCGGAGCCAAACGGTTGGAGATGACAGCACTCGCCTTCCTCGACCAGTGCGCCGGCTGCCACCCCCGTCCCCGCCGACCTGCTGACCTACTGGCCCTTCCCCCCGAAGCACTACGCCTGGACTCAACGGCACTGTCTCGTCACCCCTGGTACGCAAAACTCCCCGACCCGCTCCCCCATCATGTCGACGCGGGCCGCCTGGAGATTCGTTCAGAACGATTGAATCAAGTTATGCATTCGGCCCATACCGAAATGGTCAGCGGGGGATTGTGCACACTTCCAGCAGGCGAGCTCAACCTCAGCTGGAGCCGAACGCGGAACAAGTCCCTTTCCCAGTGGCAAGTGAACGGCGCGCTCATCGAAGACCTGATGGACCGGTTTGGAGATGAAAACCTCTCTGTATTTGTGGACCGCATGGGTGGCCGTCAGCACTACGGATCTTGGTTGCGGCAGCAGTTCCCTAAGGCACAGGTAGAAGTGCGAAACGAGCAAAGTGATGTGGCCGAGTATGTCGTGTGCCGCGATTTCAACGGGGCTGAACAGCGCGTGCGCGTAGTGTTCGCCGAACGCTGTGAGGAACGCTCATTCTGTGTCGCTCTCGCTTCATGTTTCGCCAAGTATGGTCGAGAGCTAGCCATGCACGCCTTCAACACATTTTTTGGTGAGTTTCAACCTGACCTGAAGCCCACGGCGGGGTACACGACCGATGGCAGGCGATGGCTGGCGGATGCCCAACCAGCCATGTCCTTGGCAGGTATAGAGCAAGGTGTACTGGTCCGAGACCGATAAGAACCAAAATGAGTGCAAAACCGGCCAGAGCCCTGGAAGTTCAAGCGACCCTCCGCAGCCTTAGGATTGAATGGAGTTCCGGACGCTCCGTGACCCAACGCCCATCACTCACAGACAGCATTCTACCCCTCCAAGCCCCAGCCCTTCTGTTACCCGCCCGCATCGCTCCCGCCCGATCGATGCAGGCCCTCCTCCAGACAACCTCATTGCGCCCATGAAACTCGCCATTCTGGGCGCCGGCATCTCCGGCTTGACCCTCGCACGAACCCTCGCCGAGGGGGGCTTCGATCTAGAGGATGTCACACTCTTCGAGAGCGCCGGGTCGGCTGGCGGGCTGTGTGCCTCACGAAAAGTGGAAGGATTCACCTACGATGTGGCTGGCGGACACATTCTGTACAGTCGCGACACTGAGTTGATGGACTGGATGAAAGCCGAGGCAGGTGGGCCTGAAGCTTTCTCGACCCGCAGCCGCAACACGAAAATCCGTTTCGAGGATCGTTGGGTGCACTACCCATTCGAGAATGGACTCGGCGATCTCCCCGCCCAGGCCAACTACGACTGCCTAGTAGGCTACATCAAAGCGTGGCACGCACGACAGGTCAGCAAGAGCCAAGCCCCAGCAGATTTTGGCACATGGATTCAATGGCGCTTCGGTACGGGAATCGCCAAACACTTCATGGACCCCTACAACGAGAAGATCTGGAAGCGCCCGCTGACTCAGATCAGCAGCAGCTGGGTTGCTGACAGAGTGCCAGATGCACCGATTGAAGACGTGCTACGCTCTTCCGTGGGAATCCGAACCGAGGGCTACACTCACCAGTCTGAATTCTATTATCCAGCCGCAGGGGGATTCCAGGCGATCACCGATGGAATGGCCGCTCGAGTCAATCACCGCATTCTCTTTAGCACGCCTGTGAAGGTCCTGCGCAAGACCGATTCGGGGTGGTCTGTCAACGGCGACGAGTTCGATGTTGTGGTCTCAACCCTCCCCCTCGATGTTCTGCCCAACCTAGTGCCTGAAGTGCCCGAGGCTGTTCGCACTGCCATGGATACGCTGGAGTTCAATGGACTCGTTTCGTTCCTAGTTGCCCTCGACCGAGTTGAATCACCCGACCTCTCTTGGATTTACCTTCCCCACGCAAGCCAAGGGCCCGCTAACCGAGTGACCTACATGTCTGGCTATGCGAGTGGTAACGCCCCCGCTGGGAAGTCCTCTCTGCTAGTTGAAGTCACCTGTCCAGGCCGGCAGCCTTACCCCGGAGCATCCTTGGAAGAGGAGACCTTGGCAGGCCTCGCCCATGCGGGTTTGATCCAACGCGAGGAAGTCATCTTTACCGATCGGGCTCAGGTCCCCCATGCGTACGTGGTCTTCGATGCCGAATACGACCGGCGGCGCAATGCGATTTTTGGATGGATGAAGGATTCTGGCCTCATCCCCTTGGGCCGTTTTGGACGCTATGAATACGATAACTCAGACCTGTGCGTGGCCAAGGCGCGCAAGCTGGGTGCCCAGCTACTGGCGCAGGCCCAACGAGGCTAGTCCAATCGATCGTGGAGAGCCCAGGGAACCCGGCTCCAGCTGAATTCAGCCCTGGGAGCCGCTCACGGCGGAGCTTATCTTTCCCAACCGACTGGCGAATCCCACAATGGTGCCTAGAGGAAGGCGGCTGGTACCTGGCAGCCCACAGTACAGGGCCCCTAAGGCAACCAGCCACAGCCGCCGCTGGGAGGACAAGCCCATTTGTCCCCCAACCCACCAACCCACCGCTGCACCGATAGGATAGCCCAATCGTCCGAGCCCCATGGGGGTGACAAGATCTGCGAGGTCAATGAGCAGCCCCGCAAGCACAGGACCCGAGGCTCCTCGCAGGAATGTACCCCTCGCCTTGTTCCCCGGATCGCCGTCGCCGGGTCGAGGCTCGTGCTCGGCTTCCACTTCGATCACTTTCGGGTCGATTCGAGGAACCATGGTTAGAGCTTGAATCGGGCGCCCCCTAGGGCGCAAGATGCTTTTCTCGAAACATCTCGGGACTGAGCTGCGTCTAAGGGTCCATGGCCCTCTGGCTTGCCATTGGACCCTCACCAGCCCGAGTAACCCCTGTTCTGAAGGGAACGAGACTCGTGAGGGAGTCGAACACCCAGCTCCTGCTATGAGAGGGGCTCGATTCCATTCCATGAGTCCCACCCTGGATCGCATTGTTGGCTGCTTCACGGGTCCCTTCCGAATTGGGACGGGAATCCAGTGTGGCCATCGACTAGGTATTCCCCAGTCCGTCCCGTGGCAGCCCTAGCCTGACACCCACAGTCTTCCTGATCACAATTGAGCCCCCCCGCCAGTCCACAACCAGGCACGTGAACCATGATCTCCCTCCCCACGCCATCTGGAATCGCCCTGAATGAACGCTCCCCAGCCGGGGCCTGCCTATCGAATGCTCATTGGGAGAAAGTCCAGCAGGAATCTGGAGACCGGGATCCAGCGCGAGTCCACGGGAGACGAATCCCTCACAGTCCCCTGGCCCTGGTCGGACTTTGCCTGTTATCCCTAGGCGCGTGCACAGGATCGGGTCCAAACCCATCCACCTCGAGCGGCCCCGGCCAACCGGCAAATATCGCATACCCCGACCATACGCCTCGCCTGCTCGTCTCGCTTCCAATGCAGTCCAGTGCTCCTACCTTTGATGGGCAAGTGGACACATGGTCGGTGGTCCCGGCCCTCCCCACCGGTATCACGATCGATCCCAGTACGGGAACCATGGATGGGACGCCACTGACCACAAGCATTGCGACCGATTACATCGTGACTGCCAGTGGGCCAGCTGGTTCCAGCACGGTCACACTCTCGATTCGCGTGCACGATGCTCCGCGATTCGTATTCAATGGCGGTCCACTCGACAATTCCCTAAGCACCTGTGCCGTGGATGCCTTCGATGGGGATCTCAGCTATGGACCTGTCCAGGGCTTGACCGGCCCGATGCCGGGAGCCCAACACATCGTCTTTCATCCCAATCAGCTGTTCGCGTTCATTCCCAACGCTGGCCTACAGGGGCAACCCTCTAGCCTGTCCACGTACGCCATCGATCCACAATCGGGAACACTCGAACACCGGAGCGAGGCAACCTGCGGAGAAGCTCCACGATTCTTGGCCCTGTCCCCAGATGGAACGAATGTCTACGCCGTCAGCCATGACGACAACCGGGTCTATAGCTATGCGGTAAACGGCGCCACGGGCCAACTCACTTACCTCAGCGACCAGCTCACCAATACAGGCCCCACCAGAATACGAGTCGATCCGGGTGGACGGTTTGTCTATGTGCTCCACGACCAGTCCTCCGACATTACGGTGTTTCCCGTCGACCCTGCCAGCGGTGCTGCCAATCCGCTCACCCAGGCCATCAACTACTGGGGTACCACACCCACCGACATTGTGTTCACGAGCAGTGGGGCGCGTGCATACATTTCGTTCAGCAACGACAACCGACTCTACGTCTACGATGTGGACCCCGTGGATGGCACCCTCGTAGCCACCGCCGATCTCCCACTTCCCGGGGGGCCTGTTTCCATGGCACTTTCAGCGTACGACGACTTCCTATATGTAGCGTGCGAGGACGAAGACATCCTTGCCGTGCTCGAACTCGATCCGGCGACGGGACTCCTAGTTCAGACCACTACGGTGCCGGCGGGAGACGGTCCCCTCTGGGTGACAATCGATGAATCTGGGCTTTTTGCATTCGTCCTGAATGGGCTGGACAAGACTCTGCAGCCGTTCCTCGTTGACCCGGACAGTGGGCAGGTGAGTGCTGGGCAAAGCATGCGGACGCGCCCAAGCGCCACGTTTATTGGAATCTACACTGGTCAGACTCCTTCCGCCCCCAGCATGGAATACGTCTATGCGCTCGGGCAACAGTCCAAGGATCTGACGGGATTCCAATTCAACGAGAACACCGGCACCCTCGCTCCAATTACGGTGGAGTCCCTAGGGGTTAGCCTTCCTGTGGGCATGGCTGTTGACCCCTTGGGACGATTTGTCTTTGTGGCATTGGACAACAACCCTGAGATCGCCGTATTCAGGATCACAGCGGACACCGGACTCCTTCTAGAGAATCTCCTGCGAACTCCGTTGAGCTCCCCACCGGGCGGCATTGCAGTCGATGCGGGAGGTCAACACCTATTCGTGACCCTCACCGGCTTTGACCAAGTCCTGTCATTCAGCATCGACGCATTGAGCGGGGAGCTCACTCCACGCGCGGTTGCTGCAACAGGATCGGGTCCCGGGGCAGTACAGACCGATCCAACGGGCCGTTTCCTGTACGTTGCCAACCGTGGCGGTTCCAGCCACACGCTAAGCGCCTACAACATTCAGCAAGGCCTGTTCGCCGCAGGCCCCACATTCGTGCCAGCACCCGGATCACCCGGTCAGCCTCGATTCTCCCCCACCGGTGAACGGCTGTACGTCGCTCTTCGCGGATCTAACCTGTTGGTGCCCTACTCTGTAGATCCAATCATGGGCTCTCTGACCCTAGAAGCGGGCGGGTCCTCCGCAGCCATTGGATTGCCCACGGTGTTTCAGCCGCACACTACGGGCCGCTTTGGTTATGCATCGATTCCCGCAGCCAATGGAGGCTATGGCCAGATCGGACACTATGCCATTGCCCCCGATGGCAGTCTGCAACTCCTCCAGTCCAGTGCCGGGGGCCAAGCTCCGATCGATCTGTGCGTGGGACCTGGGGGTGAGTTTCTACTCGTGCTGAATGCTGGCAGCGACGACCTCGATGTCTTCACTATCCAGTCCACCACGAGTCAATTGAATCCACAGGGCACCTACGGCGTCGGCGAAGGTCCAATCGCCCTAGGCTACAGCATGCGCTGGTAGGGGAGTTGAAGGCCAGCTGCTAACTGGGGAGCAAGGGTTTAGCCCTCCTATAAGCGGCGCACGGTTTTTTGGGAGCCCCGGTGCTAATGCTGATCTCTAGAGCCTGACCTCTATAGGCTGGCAATCACTATCACCGGGGGGCTAGGGTCGTAATCCCCCAGACTCGTCAGATCCCCTCCAAATGGCCCCCATGCTCTCACTCATCCTGCCACTCT
Source organism: uncultured Planctomycetaceae bacterium (assembly GCA_964469565.1). Lineage (GTDB taxonomy): Bacteria > Planctomycetota > UBA1135 > UBA1135. Next base: position 23,881 of record CAYXZD010000009.1, on the reverse strand, counting down.
TACTGATGGTTTGCTGGGTCTGCACACACGATCGGATCGTAGGAAGGCCGTTCGCGACCCGCAGCCCCGTGCGAGCGCGACGGGCGATGGTTTCAAGCTCCCATCCGCTCGCCTCCAGCGCCGCACTTGGGGTCTTGCGCCAGGGCGGGAACGCCATCGATGCAGCGATCGCAGCCAACGCCGTCCTGGGTGTGGTGGAGCCCACCGGGGCTGGAGTGGGAGGCGATCTTTTTTCAATCGTCTGGTGTGCAAAGAGCGCTCAGTTGTACGGGTTCAACGGATCGGGCGCAGCGCCCCGCTCTCTCAAGCTGGCAACCCTGCGAGAGGCCGGCAGTATTCCCAGTCGTGGTCCCCTCTCTGTCACTGTCCCCGGATGCGTCGACGGGTGGTGGCAATTGCATAAGCGCTTTGGGCACCAAGCGTGGGACAGTCTGTTTGAACCCGCGATCGAATACGCACAGAGCGGCTTTCCACTCAGCGACATTATCGCAGCCGAGTGGCGTAAGAATGTCGAGACATTGGGGGACGCCCCGGGATTCCGAGAGGTGTATGCACCCACTGGTAAGTCGCCCAAGGCTGGTGAGAAGTTTTCCAACCCCGGACTTGCGAGGACCTTATCGAGGGTAGCCGAAGCGGGTTGGGAGGGGTTCTATGAAGGGCCCATTGCGGCGGCCATTGAGGCGACGGTCACCCATCAGGGCGGTTGGCTTTCGGCATGCGACTTGAAAGCTCATCGGGGTGAGTGGGTCACCCCACTCAGCACCCGCTACAGGGGAGTCGAGGTCTATGAGCTCCCTCCTAACACCCAGGGCCTGGCCGCCTTGCAGATGCTCAACATAATTGAATGCTTCGACTTAGCCGCCATGGGTTGGCAAAGCGCCGATGCCCTTCACGTTTTGATCGAAGCGAAGAAACTTGCCTTTGAGGACCGCGCACGATTCTACGCGGACCCTGCATTCGCTGAAGCTCCTATAGGGCGATTGCTTTCTAAAGAATACGCTGCAGAACAAGCGCGGAGCATCGACCTATGTCGTGCCAGAACGGACCCCACCCACATCGACCCTCCCCAACTTGAACGGGGCGACACAGTGTATCTGACCACCGCCGATTGTGATGGCAACCTGGTCTCATTGATTCAGAGCAACTACCAGGGGATGGGGTCAGGTGTTGTTCCGGCCGGTTGGGGCTTCAATCTACAAAACCGGGGAAGCCTGTTTTCTCTCGCAGCAGGGCACGCCAACCAGTACGCACCCGGCAAGCGCCCGTTCCACACCATCATCCCGGGCTTCGCTTGCCGCGATGGCCATCCATGGCTGAGCTTCGGCGTGATGGGCGGGGCTATGCAACCCCAGGGCCATGTCCAAGTGCTCTCCAACATGATTGACTTTCACATGAATGTGCAAGAGGCGGGCGACGCCCCACGCATAGTCCACTGGGGCTCCGGGCAGCCCACCGGAGAGTCGCATTCGGGCGGAGGCTGGATTGCACTAGAGCGTGGAGTGGAGGCAACCGTGCAGGCCGAGTTGGAATCGCGAGGCCATCGAATCCAAACTCTTCTGGGGGGGCACGGGGGGTACCAGGCCATCGAGTGGAATCACGAGACCGGTGCTTATGCGGGTGCCTCCGAGGCGAGGAAGGACGGGCACTCGGCAGGTTTCTAGGGCACTGAGGGAGCCACACTAGGTTGACCGCCAGCTTGAGAGCTGTCGGCGTCCCAGATTGAGACAGTCTCAGGATAGGCCAGATGGGGATCCGCGGGGCACGCAGATCACATTTACACCGCAATAATGCCTTCTGCAACGTACACTGATAGGAGTTCGCATTAGACAGACCTTCACGTCCCCATGAAGTCGCTCCCCGGCATATCTCTTTGGATTTCCCTCTCATTCTTGGGGGGATGTACAGGTGGATCGACAGGCCCAACTGGAGGGGATGGCACACAAGGTGCGCCAAGGAACCTCTCCTACCCCACCCTTCAGGGGGCCTACTTTGTGGGCGGGAGCGAGCTCCCCGAATGGCCGGTGGTTCAGGGGATCGTCGATTCTTGGCGGGTGATCCCACCCTTCCCTAATGGAATCACGTTGAACGCAATCACGGGAGCCATCGAGGGGTCCCCCAAGGCCAGCTCTCCCCTGTCGACGTACACCGTAACCGCTGCGAACCCTGGAGGCAGCACAAGCACTCAGGTGAGCTTTAAGACTCTGCGCCCGGCCTCGTGGGCCTTCACGGCCAACGTGATCGACAGCACGATTTCAGCCTTTGGGGTCGAAGCCGAATCGGGCCAACTGCATTACGCAGGGACCTACCGAGACAACGCTGCCAGGTCTGGCCCCGAAGGTGTCATCCCACACCCGACGCTGCCAGTGATCTATGTGCCCAACCTGTGGACTGCCAAGGGCCCCAGCGACCTCTCCACCTTCGTCGTGGATCTTTCCACCGGCGCGCTCGTACCCCAAGCACCCGAGAGTATTGGCAAAGGCCCCCACCACATGGCCCTCTCACCCAACGGCCAAACGGCTTATGTTGCCAGTTTCGGGAGTGATGCCGTGCGAGTATTCCGCATCAATCAGACCTCAGGCAAGCTGACGATCCTTGACAACGTCACTACGGAGGACGGTCCCAACGACCTGGTGATCGACCCACTTGGACGATTCGCGTTTCTCGCCAATCAGCGAGCCAGCACGATCTCAACGTTTCCCATCGATCCGAACACCGGCTTACTCATTGAGCCCGGACTGTCTGTTTCCACGAGCGTGCCCCCCACCAAGGTCCGAGTCGACTCTACAGGGGCGTACTTGTTTGCATCCCTAGAGGCTGCTGGCCAATTGACGTCATGGAGCATCAATGCGGCGGATGGAAGCCTATCGCTCATTGATAGTGAGCCGACTTGCGCTGCGGTGGCCAGTATCCACGCCCATACGAGTCAGCCCGTGCTGTACGTGCCCAGCCTGACCGAGGACAGCCTTTGGGTCCACACCTTTGACCCCGATACAGGTGACATCAGTCCGCTACCCTATTCTCTCAGCATTGGTCAGCAGCCCAATGCATTCACCCTTGACGAATCCGAGCAAAACGCATTTGTCACATGCAGTGCAAGCAAGGAGGTGTATGTTCTCGATATCTCCTCGCCCGCCAATCCCACGATTACGGATTGGAAACGGGGTCGGCCATCTCCTCGGGTTTTGGGCCTAGTCCATGGAAACGCCCCTTTGCAGCCACAAGCCAATGGACTGTTTGTGCGCAATACCGGCGAGGATTCCATCAGCGCCTTCCGCGTGGATGCAACACGCGGGGACTTGCGTTTGGTGGACACTGAGTGGATGGCCCAATCGGGATCCACGAGCATGGCCCTGGACCGGCGCGGCCGCCACCTATGCGTGACCTTCGCAGGAGCCAATGCGCTACAAACCTATGGCATCAACCCGCAGACCCTCACGCTAGATACCCTCGGCTCCACCTTCGACCTCGGTCGCCAACCCGGTCCAATCGACTTGGCCCCGTCCGGCCGGTTTGTATATGTCAGTTTTCCCAGCGACAATTCAGTCACGAGCTATCGACTGCAACCCCACTCTGGCGCACTCACCATCGAGGACTCTGCGGCACTGCCCATCGGAACGGCCGCTATACGTGTCGACCCCACTGGACAGTTCTTGTACATCGTGGCCGCAGGGGGAGGCGTGATCACAGGGTACGCGATCGATGAAGGCCAATTTGGAGCCAGCCTCGGCCAGGTCCCCATTGCCCAAGGTACGGTCAATGCCAGCTTGAGCTTCTCCCGCCAAGCCCATCTGTTGTATGCAACTCTTGAGGGTGTCAACCAGGTCGTCACCTGCAGCATCAATGCGGTCGACGGCAGCCTTGCGGCCGTGGGCCTGCCTGCCACAATCGTCGGATCCCCTCTCGCGTACTGTGTACACCCCTCCCTCGATCTCGCCTTCGCTCCCTTGGGCAGTATTGGTCAAGACGGAGAGATTGGGTTGCTGTCCCTCGATCCTCAGAGCGGAACCCCCACCCTCATCAATTCCTTGCCCTACGGGCTTGGCCCCGCCGACCTTCTGCTCGACCCCTTGGGTGGGTTCCTCTTCAGTGCCAATCGTAGCGGAGACGATGTCTCGGTCATGTCCGTTGATTCCCAGGGAGGGTTGATCGAGATCGACACTCAGCGGACGGGCAGCGCGCCAGGTGAAGTCGAATTGAGGAGATCGTTCTAGGTTCAGCGAGCACGAAGGGCTCGCCCAGGCAATTCGAACGCACCCACTCGTCAATCGGACAAGCCCCCATCAGGAAGAGGAGCACGGGAGACCACCTTGACGCCGGCCTGAAGAGTGCCGTCGAGAGGTTTTTTTGACCCAACCGATCGGGATGGTTTAGAGTCGTGGGCCATGACCCTTTGGTCCATTCTGGAGCGGACCAGTGAATCCTGGACACGCCAACAAGCCCTGCTCGCCGAGGGGGAGTGGATGGACTGGGGTCAGGTGCGCGAACGCTGCGCAGGATTGTCTGCGCTTCTCACCTCCGATGGATTGCGCCCGGGAGACCGCGTGGCCTACAGCGGCGTGAACTCCTCCCAGTTTTTTTGCGCGTACTTTGCCTGCGCCGGAGCGGGAGTCGTGTTGGTTCCCCTATCTCCGCTCCTCACCGTGCGCGAAACATGCGCGGTGCTCACCGTAGCCAAGCCAACGGTTTGGATTGCAGGCGCTGCCCAAGCCGCCGTTGTTCGAGAGAGCGCGCTCCACCTCGACAGCCTTGAGCGCCTGTACTGGAATCAAGACCCTGGTGGGCTCGCATCGGCATCGCTCCCCGAGACAGTTCTCACCCCAGCACCCGAACGATTCGCAAATAGGTTTGTTGCCCACGAATGTGAAGCGGAGGACATTGCACAGCTGTACTTCACCAGCGGGAGCACCGGGCAACCCAAGGGCGTCATTCTTACCCATGGAAACGTCCATGCCCACGCCCTTGCCAGCACAAGTGAATTCGACTTGGCCAGTGACGACACTTGGGGCCACATCGCTCCCATGCACCATCTAGCCGATGCCTGGGCCGTTTTTGCTGTCACCCTCGCTGCTGGCCAGCACACATTTTACCCGCAGTTTGAGGCCAACGTCATTTTGAGAGGCATGCAAGACGATGGGGTGACGATCTCCAACTTGGTGCCCACCATGCTCGTACGTTTGCTGGCCGCACGGGCCGCGGGCAGCCCTTGTCCGGACAAACTGCGAGTGATTCTCTCCGGAGGAGCTCCCATCGCGCCCAAGACTGTTCAGGAATTGCTCGCCCGGTTTGACTGTAACTTCATTGGCACCTATGGAATGACTGAGACCAGCCCGTTCTTGACCCTGGGGACTCTTCGGGAAGACCAGCGCCATCTACCCCTCGCCCAACGAGCACTGCAATACGCCCGTACGGGTCGCCCATTCGAGACGATTGAGTTGGAGGTGGTGAACGAGCAAGGCCAACCAGTACCGCAGGATGATCAGTCGGTCGGTGAGATTCGAGTTCGAGGGGCGAGCGTATCCCCGGGCTATTGGGAAAACACTCAAGCGACCGCCGAGGCGTTTCGTGAAGGCTGGCTCTACACCTCCGACCTAGCGGTGATGGACTCCCACGGGTCCATCAACATCGTAGACCGCAAGGCGGACATCATCATTACGGGTGGAGAAAACGTCTCCTCCATTGAAATCGAGCAAGTCCTCTACGAGTGCTCCGAGATCCTCGAGGTCGCCGTGTTTGGAGTTCCTCACCCCGAGTGGGGTGAAGAGGTCCATGCGGCCATTTGTCTCAAACAAGCAGAGACCCCTGGGAGGGGCCAACTGCAACACGATTTCAATTCAGGAGCGACCCCAGAAAGGGCTGCCCAGCTACGACAAGAGTTCCACGCCCATTGTTCGCGGCATCTTGCGGCATTCAAGCTGCCGCACCACATTCACCTCTGCTCGGCCCTGCCCAAAACTGCATCAGGCAAGATCCGAAAAAACAAGCTGAGGGAGGAACACTCTGCGGTCGTTCCTCCCTGCTAGAGGGGATTCACTGGGCTAGTCGTGGCTCACTGGCCAGCGGCCTCGGCTTCCTTGACGATGGTGTCGAGCATGTCATCCGGCATGCCATGACCCCGGAACCGGATTTTGCCCGTGTGGTCGATCAGCAACATGGTCGGATATCCCTCGACCTGGTACATCTCCGCGATCGGTGCGGACTTCTGTCCTTGAAATGCACTGATCCAAGTGACTCCGTATTCCTTTACGCCATCCCGAAACGTCTTCTCATCATCAAAGCAGTTGATACCCACAAGGGCGAAGGGGCGTGATTCATAAAGCTCAACGAGCTTGCGCAAGCGCGGCATGGCGCTGCGGCAAGGGCCTCACCAAAACCCATAAAAATCCACCAGGACGACCTTGCCCTTATAATCTGAAAGACTGAACTCGTGTCCATCAATTGTAGCGCCCGTAAAATCGATGGCCTGGGCACCTTCACCGATGAACTGACTGTGGTACTCCTCGAGCATTTCCTTGCCCTCGGCGGCACGCTTCTCATCATCGGATGCGCTCAACAGTTGGCCAAGCTTAGCCGTAGCAATCGCATGGATCGTGCGTGACGATTGACCTGTGAGAATCGTACGTAAATGCCCTTCCACATATTCCTCGCCCAGCTTGCGCCCATCGGCACTCAACAGCATAAGCACGTCTAGGGTCACCCCATGCTTGGCTGCTGGATCGAGCAGGCGGTCGTAGAGTTGCTTCTTAAAGTCTGTGCGCTCTGATGACTTGAGGGGGCTTTGGCGAACATTGCTAATCAACCAAATGGCCGCCTGAGCGTCAGTCTTGGAAAGGTCAACAAACTTGGGCCAGAATTCCTTGCCAGGATGGGAACTGCGCAGTGCACGCCTTTCTTTCAATGATGCCTCATCGAAGGCCTTCTCATGGGCATCGACAGCAGCTACGTAGGCCTTATGAAGCTTCTCATAGTCGCCCTCTGGGGTGTGGGCGGATGCTAGGGAGGCCAGCAGGCCAATCGCGAGAATGAAGTAGATCTTATTCATGGTGACAATGTGCGACTAGGACACAGGAAGGAACCCGACGAGTCGACGACCGGGTGACAGGGTACCGAGTTTATACCAATGCCATTTCGACACGCACATTCATCGGAAAACTTACGCGGGTTTGATACACAGAGCCGCCCAGAAAGTCATGCGCCCAGGGTTTGCCTAGTCCCCTTAGGAGTGAAACACCCGCGCAGGACTACCCTGGCACCCTCCCAATACCCGCCAGCCCTGCCAAGCCGGCCCTGCCAAGCCGGCCCTGACAAGCCGGTCGACTCTAGAGCCTACGACTCAGAATCTGGACGGGTCCAAGAACGACTCGACTCCTCCAAATAGGTGCGAAGATCCGCCACGGGTACTTTCTCCTGTTCCATCGAGTCGCGATGGCGCACGGTGACGACGTCACTGCTGAGAGTGTCACCGTCCACGGTGACACAATAGGGAGTCCCAACTTCATCTTGGCGACGGTAGCGGCGACCGATGGCGCCCTTTTCATCATAGAAGACTGACAGCCGCGCCTTACGCAACCCGGACTCGATTTCCCGCGCCTTCTCAGGCATGCCGTCCTTCTTCACAAGGGGGAACACCGCCACCGTGATGGGCGCGATTTCAGGGTGCAGGTGGAGCACCACCCGCGTATCTTTTTCGAGTTGCTGCTCTTCGTAAGCGTCGATCAGAAAGGTCAGCGCCATGCGATTGATTCCACCGGCAGGTTCAATCACAAAGGGTGTATATCGCTCCTTGGTCTGGGGATCAAAAAAGACTAGGTCCGTGCCAGTCGCCTCAGAATGCCGGCTAAGGTCAAAGTCACCTCGATTGGCGATCCCTTCTAATTCACCCCACCCAAAGGGGTAGAGGTACTCTACGTCCGCTGTGGCCTTGGCATAGTGGGCCAATTCGCTCGCATCGTGATCGCGCAGCCGCAGTTTCTTAGGGTCGATGCCTAAATCGGTATACCACTTGAACCGCTCATCGCGCCAAAACTCGAACCACTTCTGCCCTTCATCCGGCGGCACGAAGAACTCCATCTCTGCCTGTTCAAACTCTCGCGTGCGGAATACAAAGTTCCCCGGCGTAATCTCATTACGAAATGACTTGCCAATCTGAGCAATGCCAAAGGGCGGCCGTTGTCGGGCGGACTCCATCACGTTCTTGAAATTCAGGAAGATTCCCTGCGCTGTCTCGGGGCGCAAATAGGCGGTGGCCCCGCTCTGCTCCACAGGTCCAAGAGTTGTCTTGAACATCAGATTGAACTCGCGCGCCTCAGTCAGTTCCCCCTCACACTCCCCAGGCTGCTTGCTCGGCTTTTCCGGGCAATGCGCATCCTCAAGCTTATCCGCTCTGAAGCGGGCCTTGCATCGCTTGCAGTCCACCATTGGGTCGCTGAACCCGCCCACGTGCCCCGACGTTTCCCACACCTTGGGGTGCTGGATAATGGCAGAGTCTAGGCCCACCACATCGGATCGCTCGACAACCACGCGGTTCCACCAGGCCTCTTTGACACGCCTGAGGAGTTCCACCCCCAAGGGGCCGTAGTCGTAGGTGTTGCCTACCCCTCCGTAGATCTCGGAAGCTTGGAACACAAACCCCCTGCGCTTGCACAGGGAGACGATCAGGTCCATTTTCGAGGCTGGTTTCTTGGCCATACTACTGAGGAGACTTCTAGGGGATTCGCGGCGCGGTGAGTCTACCACCCCTCGGGCCCACCTCAAGCCGCCAAGAGTCCCTATAATCTCCGCCGTGACTGTTACCCCATCCATTCAACAACCCCACCTCCAGTGGCGCGCTCCGCTCGCGTCAACTGCACGCAGCAGCCCCCTGCGTTCGGAGCTCGCCCACTTAGAATCCAAGGTGGAGGCAGGTGAGCGCCTGAGCTGTGAGGAAGCCCTTTTCCTCCACGACCAGGCGGACTTACTCACTCTGGCCCGCATGGCAGACGGAGTGCGCTCTCGCCTGCACCCCACGCCCCGGGTGACCTACATCGTTGATCGCAACATCAACCCGACCAATGTATGCGTCACCGATTGTGGGTTCTGCGCATTCTACCGTAGTCCGACCGACGCCCAAGCCTACGTGCTCTCGCGGGATGACATTTACCGCAAGGTGCAGGAAACCGTCGACCTCGGAGGACAGCAACTCTTGATGCAGGGGGGGCACCACCCCTATCTCCTCTCGGACTGGTGGTCTGAGCTCATCGCTGACATCACTGAACGATTCGCCATCAACTGCCACGCCCTTTCCGCCCCCGAGATCGACCATTTCTCCCGCGTGGAGAAACGCAAGCTTGAAGATGTGATTGCCGACCTGAAGGAGGCTGGCTTGGGCTCTCTGCCGGGAGCAGGTGCAGAGATGCTCGTCGAACGTGTACGCAAGATCATCGCACCCAAAAAAACCGACACTGACCGGTGGCTTGAAGTGCACCGCAAGGTACATGAAGCAGGCCTGCGCTCTTCGGCGACGATGATGTACGGGAATGTGGAGACTCCAGCCGAACGGGTAGAACACCTTTCCCGCCTGCGTGACTTGCAAGACGAGACGGGCGGCTTCACGGCCTTTGCCTGCTGGAACACCCAACCCCAAGGGGTTCCCGAAGAGCACAAGTACCCCGCTACCACGACCCCCGCCCTCTACCTACGCCTGCAGGCCCTGGCTCGAATCTTCCTCGACAACTTCGAAAACATCCAAACGAGTTACGTTACCCAAGGGATGAGCCTTGCCCAAGTCAGCCTGCGCTATGGGGCCAATGACTTTGGCGGCACCATGATCGAGGAAAACGTGGTGTCCGCCGCCGGCTGTTTTCACCTCGCCCCCATTCAGCATCTCGAACATCTCATCTCAAACGCTGGCTTTGAACCCCGCCAGCGCAACTCTTGGTATGGCCTCGTGGATGAACGAGAGGATGCACCCCCCTGGCCTAGTTGCCGCGAGGAAGCCGCCACTCATAAGGCCGCCACAGCTGCCACCGCATCATGACTTCCCCGAACGTACACTCCTCAGGCAGCTCCCCTAGCCACACCGATCTGGAAGCCGGAGCCCGCAAGGCGGGCCTTGTCGAGCAAACTGAAAAGGTTCTCAACGGTACCCGCCTCAGCCGCGCCGATGGCCTCGCCCTCTATTCCGCTGAGGACATCCACTTTGTTGGAGCGCTTGCCAATCATGTGCGTGAACGCATGCATGGGGACCGCGCGTTTTTCAACGTCAATCAGCACATCAACTACACGAACATCTGCAATAAGCTCTGCCGGTTCTGTGCTTTCCAACGACTGCCTGGGCAAGAAGGGGCGTATGTGATGTCGCCCGAGGAAATCGCGGAGAAGATTCGAGAAAACCTGCACGAACCTGTGACCGAGGTTCACATGGTGGCTGGGGTCTACCCAAAACTCTCCTACGAGTACTACCTCGACATTTTGCGGGCCGTCAAAGGTGAACGCCCTGAAATTCACATCAAGGCCTTCACCATGGTCGAGTTGATTCAGATTGCTCAAAGGGCGAAAAAGCCACTGAGCGAGGTCTTACCCGAGCTGATCGAGGCCGGACTAGGATCCTGCCCAGGGGGAGGCGCTGAGGTCTTCGCAGAACGCATCCACCGCGAGGGATACCACATTAAGAACACAGGGGACGAGTGGATTGAGACCAGCCGCACTGTCCACGAGGCCGGGCTCAAGAGCAATGCGACCATGTTGCACGGCCACATAGAGACTCCCGAGGAGCGCGTGGATCATCTGGACCGCCTACGCCTCTTGCAAGATGAGACGGGTGGTTTGCAGTGCTACATCCCCCTCTCTTTCCATCCCGAGAATACAGAATGGTCCCATCTCCCCGGGCCCACGGGACTCGATGAGTTAAGGGAAATCGCTGTAGGCCGCCTCATGCTCGACAACATCCCCCACATCAAAGCCTACTGGATCATGCTGGGGATCCCCCTCGCCCAGGTGGCCCTCTCCTACGGCGCCAACGATGTAGACGGAACTGTCGTCGAAGAGCGCATCTACCACGAGGCCGGTGCCACCACGCCCCAGTCCGTCAAGCGCGAAGAACTCCTGCGCTGGATCCGAGATGCGGGTCGCGTGCCCGTGGAACGGGACACGGTCTACAACGTGATTTGGTCGGAAGAAGCGAGCTCTACTCCTTGTCTAGCTTCCCAATAAACATCTCGGGGTCAGCTTCGAAGGCTCCCTTGCACTTTGAGCAACAAAAAGCCACTTTGCGCCCCTTGTAGGTAGTTGTCACTTCCGGCTTCGCGGGCTTGTCGCCTACGGGGCAAACAGTATTGAGCACCTGGGGCACCGGAGCTGGCACCAATCCAAGCTTCTCGAGGAGCGGATTGGGATCCTTCTCAAATTCAGCCTTGCACTTCCCGCAGCAGAAACCAACGAGCTTACCCTCGTATTCCGACGTGCAACCCTCGGCAATCTGCTTGCCTGAAACGGGACAGAGATCGTTGATCGGGCCTTTCTCAAAGCCTGGCAGCTTGGCTCGATAGGCCTCGGGGTCGGCCTCAAAAACCGCCTTACAGTCCCCACAGCACAGTCCTACCTTCTTGCCATCGAGCAGGGACATGCAGGCTGGATTGACAGGCTTACCCTTCACAGGACAGAGCTCGTTGATCGGTGGCTCGGCCTTGATTTCATGCACAACTAGGTCGGTCCCAATGTTGACCCTGATCGTGTCACGCTGGGCTCGGAACGCTTGGGCTCCCGCTTCACTAACTTCCGTGCCCCACAGGTAAAGCCGCTCCAGATTGGCCAGCCCACGCAGATGGACCAGGCCAGCATCCGTCACAGCAGTGTTATAGAGGTTGAGTGAACGCAATTCGCCCAGCCCCGCCAAGTGCCTGAGACCAGCGTCCGTGATGGCCGTCCCCGATAGGTTGAGACGACGCAACCTGTTGAAGCTTCCCAACTGTGCCAAGCCTGAATCGGTGAGCGATGTCCCGGAGAGATTGGCCCAGATTAGAACGGGCTCGAGCCCGGACAGTACAGCCACATGTTCGTCCCCCCCCTCCTTTCGCATGAGACTCAGGTTGACCTCGAGTGCGTCACGCCCCTCAGCGATGACACTGGCCTTGAGCCCCGCCCTCTCTAAGGCCACAAGTGCCCGTGCCCGAGATTCCAATTGCTCGGGGGTGAGAGCCGGGAGTTGCAGGGGATCGGGGGCGACTTCTGGCTCGGGCGGCTGCTCCCACTTGGCCCCTTCCTCAATCCAAGTCCGGATCGTATGAATGTCTTCGTCGGAGAGCTTGGCCGCCTTCTTAGGCATCAGGTCTGGATCATCTTCATCAAGGGTGATGAACTCGATCACCGTGCTGAGCTCAGGCTTGCCTGGAACGACCGGAATAAAATCCTCCTCGCCCTCAAACCAACCCTCATAACGATCGAATCGCAGATTCCCCTTTTGTTTCTTGGGACCGTGACAACTATTGCAGTGTTTCTCGAACAAGGGGTAGACGTCTTTGAGGAAGTCCACATCCGTGGCCGCTGCCGGCGTAATCAGCAGGCAAAGAGGAAGGGCGAGGCGCAAGAAAAGCGATATGCGGATGATCATGTTGAGCCAAGGGAGGTGAGTGTCAGAGGGTCGTCCCATTGTAGCCATCCTACTCGTTTAGATAATGGTGATTCCCGCCAACCTAGCAGGCAACACCCGCGTGGCAGCCGGAGGGACCAAGGGGTAGAATCAGAGCATGCGCGATCTAGGTCCCTCCCCCCTCCCAGATTCCCAGAGGAGGATTGCCTGGCCCGTCTTGGCAGGCATGCTGGGATTGTGTTTCTGCGGATTCGCCTGCACGTCGGACCCTGGCCAAGAGCCATCCACTGGACGACCCAACGTGCTGCTCATCGTGGTCGACACCCTACGTGCCGATCGCCTTTCGTCCTATGGCTACGAGCGCCCGACCTCTCCGGTGATGGACGCCCTCGCCGCGAGAGGAACCCGTGCCAGTGACGTGACGGCCCAAGCCTCGTGGACGCAACCCTCGATGGTATCCATGATGCAAGGGCGCTACGTCACCTCTTACCGAGACGTTTTCTTCGACGATGGGCCCACCCTCGCCGAGGTGTTCAAGGGCAGCGGGTATCGCACCTTGGGAGTCGTGGGAAACGGGCTTCTCTCCCAAGAGGATGAATTCGACCGGGGGTTTGATCAGTACAGCTCGCGCAGCAAGAAGATCGGTCAGAACGGCCGCACTCGCCCTGCGCGGGAGGCCGCCGAACTCGTGGGTGATGCCGCAGATCCACTGAGCCGCATCACCGAGCCCGAAAAGGACGGAAGTCTGCCGCCTTTTTTTGCCTATCTCCACTTCATGGATCCCCACGGGCCCTACCAGCCCAATCCGCGGTTTGACGAACAGTTGCCCGTCGCCCCTGCAGACTGGGATTTCAAGCGTCAACGTGAGCTCTTTGCCAGTCGCTACAACGGCGAGCTCGGTGCCCCGGGTGAGTGGGAAACCATGGGTCACCACAACGCATGTTATGACCAGGAGGTGCGCACGGTCGACGAGTTCATTGGAATCGTGCTCGACTTCCTCGACAGGCAGGGAGTGCTCGAAAACACAATCGTGGCGGTCGTTTCAGACCACGGCGAGGGCCTGTACGACCATGAGTCCCCGCCAGGCCCAGCGGCAAACCCTGCAACGCCCACCCAGCACTTTTTCCGGCAACACGGTAAGGTGCAATATGAGGAACTCATCGCAACGCCCATGATCTTGAAGGGACCCGGAATCCCTGAGGGGTTTGTGATCGATGGCCCGGTGGAAAACATCGACCTGTTCCCAACGCTACTCGAGTTGTGCAAGTGCGAACTACCCGAGGGGCTCCACGGACAAAGCCTTGTCCCGTCGTTCACAGAGGAGGGCATTGACCGAGACAAGGTTTACAGCTCCATACTTGAAAGTCGCAGTGTGCGGGAAGCGACCAGTGGTTGGAAGCTGATCGCACCCACCCATTACTTCCCTGCACGTGACGTGGAACTTTTCAATCTCATTGACGACCCCATGGAGCGCCACGACGTCGCTCAAAGCCAACCGCAGGTAGTCGAACGGCTGCAACAGGCATTGGAGTTGTTTCTTCTCGAGTATCCCACCGAGAGCAACCTTGGAAGGGAGAGTTCCGAGCAACGAAAGGGCGACCTCGAGGGACTCGGCTACGGCGGGGGAGCCGGGACGGCCGACGAGAGCGAGTGTAGCTGCGCTCAGGATGGAATATGCACCTGCGGAGATCAGAAGTGTGAATGCTCCCCCCGAGCCGAATCAGACCGCGGTGGTCAAGAATAAACGAGCACTAGACTAGCGCGCCGGTGAGGTCACCTGGCCCCCCACTCGCAAGAGCGCTGGGATCAGCACTAGGTTCGAGGCGAGCAAGAACCCGTAGCGGCCATACAGTTCAGGGTCGCCCACCCACCTAAAAAAGGGGCAAGTGCTCAGAGCCACAGAGAGGCCAATGGACACCCACGCCCAAGAATCACGCCCCGCCCAGCGGGCCAAGAAACACTGGATGAAGGGTAAGCCTGCGAAGTAATGGGGCCAACTCGGGCTCAGCACCAGGGGCAGAGTCAATAGGGCTAGAGCCATGGACAGAACCCGCGCTTGGGGGGTGCCCGCATTCATCCACCTCACTGACAAGCTGCCCAGCCAGCACGCCACCAGAACGCCGACTCCAGCGTAGCACCACACCGCCATCAAGGACGTGTTTGGGAGGCGCCCAAGAACTGCAGCAAGGCTCTGATTGTTGTCGGCCTGTATCCAAGAGCCAGCGGCCCCAGAGTGCTGGCTCAATTGCCGCAGGACCCCCACGTAATCCTCCATCGCCCCTGCCCATCCCAATTGGAGTACAGGCAGGAGGGAAACCAGTGCCACCGTCACCATGCCACAAGCAAAGGCCTTGCGCTGACCTCCGAATAGAAACAGTACGAGGAACACCCCAGGGTAGAACTTGACAGCCGCGGTACAGCCAATCACAACTCCAGCAAGATTTTCACGCCGGGTGCCAGCCGCATGGACGATGGCAAGCACAATCAAGGTGCTCACCTGACCCCAGTGAAGATTGTGTGCGAGTGGGAAAGAAAGCCCAGCTGCGAGGACGTAGGCCGGAGCCAACCAACGCGGGGCCAGGCCGGGCGCCGAGGCAGAAACTACCCGCCATCCAAGCACGATTAGTCCTAGAGCCGCCGCAAACTGCAGGCCCAACCAAAGACTGGAAGCCGTACTGGGGCCGAGGGCAACGAATGGCTGCAGCGCCCATGCGAAAACTGGGCCGTAGATGAACCCCTGGACTCCCCCCCCTCCCCCAGCCATTTGCTCAGCTGCGGGCAGGTAGACGCCCAAGAAATCTTCCAGCGCACCACGATTGAAATCCATGTGCCCTGAGAAGAATCCATAGCTGCCCTTCCAAAGGAGCCCATGAACGGCAAGGGCGATGGCCCCTGCAAGGGTAATGGAGACTACCTGCCTAAACCTTGCTGCATGTTCGGGAGGATCGGCGGGGACTGGCATGATGCCCCCCAGCCTAGTGCACAAGACATCGAATCCACATCCCTAGCCCCGATGCACTTTGTTGCGCCCTTGCTAGGGCCTCCCCCTGTTTGCCCCTAGGAGCCCTCCACAGGCCCGGCAACATCCCCGCACTCGCGAGCCTGGCGGCAGGTGGGCATGTCCCACACGTCTAACTCCGGGGGAGGCGTGGCGAACACCACCGAGACCTTCTTGGTGGGATGCTCTAGGGCCAGCGAATAGGCATGCAGGCCAATGCTCTTGTCGATCAAAGGCGTCCGAGCACCATAGCGCAGGTCACCCAGTAAGGGACCGGCCAGAGTCAAAGCCGCGAGCCGCAGCTGGTGAGAGCGCCCTGTTCGTGGCCGAAACTCAAACAGTGTGCGCCCACCCTGCTGCTCCAGCTGCCTCCATTCCGTCAGCGCCTCACGGGCGTCCTCCGCACCTGCGCTCACCACGTGCACTCGATTGGCGGATCGGTCCTTCCGCAAGAACTGGCGTAGGGTGCCCGAATCCGCGGAACTCCCCCGTGTGCACAGACCCCAGTAGGTCTTGTGAGCTTGCCGAGCGGCAAACTGTGCAGATAGGCGTGCCGCTGCCTTTGACGTGCGTGCAAAAACAACGACTCCTGAGACTGGGCGGTCCAGCCGGTGCACGACTCCTAGGAATGCCCGGCCTCGCTTGTGAAAAGTCTCCTCCACCCACCGGCGCGACAGGTCCAAGAGGGACTCATCCCCACTGCGGTCAGGGACGATGGGTAGACCTGCAGGTTTGGCAACGACTAGAAGATGGTTATCGCTGTAGAGCACATGCAATGGCTGTGGCATGCAATTCACTCTCGATACCTAGGAGCGGCTCCAGCGCACGCACAGGCCAGCTGGCAAGAGGCGCTGTCCCTGGCCCTCTGGTAAGACAAGCTCGCCGGCCTGAATCTCCACATGGGGGCCGGCCCCCAAGCTCGCACCCACAAGCCGATTCAAAGAAAGGGCCGAATAGCCAACGGCATAGGTGGAAAGCACGCACACGGCTCGTTGCGCAAGTAGAGGCTCGACGGCGTTCAGTAGCGGTGCAATGTCACGCTCCAGTTGCCAACTCTCGCCCTTGGGGCCCCGCCCGTAGTGGGGAGGATCCATGAGAACAGCACTATAGAGTGAACCTCGGCGCACCTCCCGCCGAACAAACGCAAGCGCATCATCACAGAGCAAGCGCAATGAATTATCCGGCATGGAACTAGCCGCCAAGTTGTCCCGAGTCCAGGCGATGGCTTGCTTGGAAGCATCTACGTGTGTGACTGCGTATCCAGCCTGGGCAGCCAGCAAGCTCGCCGCTCCGGTGTACGCAAAGAGATTGAGAAGCCGAGGCGCGGCCCCCCCACGTTCAACCAAGGCATCGGACTGGTCGGCGATCCACGCCCAGTTCGTCGCTTGCTCTGGAAAAAGCCCTACATGCTTAAAAGCGGTGGGCCGGATCATGAACGTCGCCGAACCATGCCGGCAGGCCCACTCTGCTCCAGTCCCGCGAGCATGGGCAGGTGCATTGGGACCGCAGGTAAAGCGCCCACCCCTGTCCGATTCGCGCTCGAAGCGCAGGTCCGCGCGCGCCCACTCTTGTTCGTCGAGGCTCGGAGACCAAAGTGCTTGGGGGTCAGGGCGCACTAGGGTCACATCCCCGAACCGCTCAAGCTTGCGGCCATGCCCCGAGTCTAGCAGTTCATGACCTGCAACCGGGGCGGGTTCGAAATACTGGGGGCGCATGGCACAACCCTAGCGCCTCGCATACAGAAGGCGAACCCCATGCCCCTTGAGATTCGCTAGGCTTTCAACCCATGCGGCAAATCCTAGTCGCGCCGCCCCCTCCCCTACTCCCGCCCCCCTTGCCCTCGATGTCCCCAGTCAAACACCTCGGCGTCTTTCAGTTCAATCCTGATGTTAGTGAGAACGAGATCCAATCCTGCCTCACCGCACTACGTGGGATGGTGGGCCAAATCGATGGACTCCAAGAGGTCTTGTGCGGCCCGTACGACAGCCCAGAGGGCCTCAACGATGGATTCACCCATGGCTTCGTCATGACCTTTGACTGCGCCGCTAGCCGCGACGCCTACCTGCCCCACCCCAATCATGAAGTGGTCAAAGACCAGATTCTTCCGAGGCTAGAGCGGGTCATCGTCTTCGACTTTGAGGTATAGAGTGCGACCGGGATCCGGCGGTGCTATCGCTCTCGGATTAGGGTGGGTGCTCCTGACCGCCACAAAGAGCCTCGCCCAAGAACCGCCGCTGTCTCTCTTTGATGGTGAGACTCTAGCCGGTTGGGAATCACGCCCAGGTGAAGAAGATTGGTGGCGAGTTCAAGACGGTGCCATCGCAGGCGGTTCCTTGGAGCGTGCCGTCCCGCATAATGTGTTTCTTGCGACGGAAAAGTCCTTTCAGAATTTCGAACTCACGCTGGAGATACGGGTACTCGGCGATGTGGGTTTTATCAACTCAGGCATCCAGATCCGCAGTCGGCGCGTGCCAACGAACTCAGAAATGAGTGGTTACCAAGTGGATGCCGGGGACGGCTGGTGGGGAAAACTCTACGACGAATCTCGGCGCAATCGTGTACTCGCGGTGGCAAGCGACCTCGATGCAGTCGAAGCGGCTGTCCAAAGCAAAGGATGGAATTCCTATCGCATTTTGGCGGAGGATCTGAGGATTCGCTCCTGGATCAACGGCATACCCGCACTTGATTACACTGAACCCGATGAGCACTTACCCAGAGAGGGCAAGATCGCCATCCAGGTACATGGCGGTGGCCACGCCCTCGTAGAGGTCCGCCAGATCGCTATTCGACCGCTCCCCGACACACCTGGGGCCATGACTTGGCGGAAGTTTGACAAGGCGCAGTCCGTTTCCGAGCAGGGGTCTTCTCCGATTCGCACCCCCGCTGAAGAGCACGCGGGCTTCACCGTCGCTGATGGATTCGAGATTGAACTCGTAGCCTGTGAGCCTTCCATGAACAAAGTGGTGGACCTCGCGTTTGACGATGCTGGCCGCATGTGGGCAATCACTGCAGTGGAGTACCCCCTCGATGGCAATGAATCTGCCGGGGTTTTCGAGAAATACAAATCGGGTGGAAGGGACCGGGTGCTGGTCTTCGACACACCCTGCAAACCTGGTCCCCACGTACCACGGGTGTTTGCAGAGGGCCTTACAATTCCGCTGGCCCTGCTTCCCGAAGTCTGGCCTGGCCATGAAAGCGTGTTGATCGGCAACGGGCCCGAAATCCTCAGGCTCACAGACAACGATGGTGATGGCCAGGCCGATCAGCGCGAGGTCGTACTATCGGGCTTCGGCATACAAGACTCCCACCTCCTCCCCCACCGTTTCGTGCGAGCGCCGGGGGATTGGATCTACGTGGCTCAGGGTGCATTCAATTCTTCCCAGGTCCGAACCAGCTCGGGTGAAATCGTGGCCTTTGACAAGTGTAAGATCGGACGATTTCAACGAGATGGTTCGCGCTTTGAAGTCGTAGGAACCGGCCTCAACAACATCTGGGGCTTTGTCATCGACCGGAAGGGTGACAAGTGGATTCAAGAAGCCAATGACCTTGGTTATGCGCTTGTGCCCTTTGAACATGGCGCCAGTTACCCCGGCATTGGAAATCTACGGGCTCGACCGCACTCACCCTGGCGCCCTTCGCTGACGAGCCTCCGCATGGGGGGCACAGGCCTATCCGGCTTAGCACTCTCAGAGGCCCGGTCGGGATTCCCTGTTCCCTGGGACGAGACCTTTTTTGTCGCCAATCCCATTCTCAGTGCGATCCAAGGGCTTGTGGCCAACCGCCAATCAGACTGTCCCGAAACAATCACCCTAGCGCGAGTTCCGGATCTGCTCACCTCAGCGGACAAGAACTTTCGACCCGTCGCGATTCACTTTGGTCCAGACGACTGCCTGTACATCGTGGATTGGTACAACCCAATTATTTCGCACAACGAAGTTCCCAGAGATCATCCCTTACGGGATAAGACACACTCCCGGATTTGGCGCATTCGACACACTTCCCAATCGCCGAACCCTCTACCAGACCTCACGAGGGAACCGGACGCCACCCTCGTGGATTGGCTAAGAGATGACTCGACTTTCTGGGCGCGCGCAGCGTGGCATCAAATCGCAGACCGACAGGCCACATCGACGATCCCGGCCCTGATCCAACTTGCCCTTGATACTGAGGCTCCGACTGATGCACGCGTCTTAGCCCTTTGGTGCCTGCGCGACCTTGACGCCCTCGCACACGCAAACGAACTTGATTCCCTGCGTTCAAGCCCCAAAGCCCCATTGCGCCGTGAAACTGCACTGCTCGTTGCTGAACGGCTGCCCCAAGAACAAGAACCCGTGGAGACACTTGGCTGGGCCATGCAGGAGCGTGACCCACGCGTGCGGCGAGCTGCCATCGAAGCTCTCCAGAGCCAACGCCCCCTAACTCCTGAGCACGTGGGCGTCCTGCTAGGTTTGGTTCGTTCACCCGAAGGTGCCTCAAAATTGCTGGCTGCCGACATCGAGTTCGAACGCAGCTTGGTGCGGATTGCACTCGAAGGCGAGGGCGCGGCGACTCTAGCCTATCTCATCGGCCACCCAGAATTGCCGGACCACGCTCGCAGCCTAGCGGCCCTCTGCACGGACTCGCAGGAGGGAGCCCTGATCCTCGCGAATGCACTTGAAAAGGCCCAGCGCAACCCGACTGCAGAGGAGTATGGCTTCTTGGTCAAGCACGCTGCGGATCCCGCCCTGCTGAAGGCACTTTCGAATTGGTGGACGCATCCGCGGTCCGGAGCCCCCGACCTGCGGTTGGCCCTCCAGCACGCCGACCGATGGGACTTCACCGAGGCCATACCCGCCCTAGCCGCTGGACTGCGCGCCCTCCTCGATCCGGATTCCCCGCACGCTATGCCGCCAGATGCTTCAGCACAGCTGTTTTTGGATCTAGCCAGTCGCCTACGAATCTCAGAGTTGGAGCCCGACATCATTCAGTGGATGGACTCCAGCGATTCCCCCCGCTCCGCTTGTATCAACACCCTGCGGGAACTCGGGTGCAAAGACGCCAGTTTGTTCTTCGAGTTGGCCCACCGGGCCGTTCCCGCCAGTGACCAGCGACAATCCGCGGCATTGGCGCTCGCCACGATTCCTGGTGATGAAGCCTTCAACTTGACAGATGAGCTCATGCCCTACCTGGAGACCGCTACCCAACGCGCCGTGGTGGATGCCATCGTCTCGCGCAAGAGTGGAGCCCACAAAGGAATCAAGCTTCTCGCCTCCGGGGACTGGCCCATCGAGTCCGTCAGTGATGCGGCGCTCCGGCGCTTTGAGGATTGGCTAGGGGAGAGCCCCGAGCTCACGGCATTACACCGCCGGGCAGGCCAAAGCCAGGTTGACGTGATGGTGTTCGGAGGATCTGGCGGGGACTATGTCCACACGCAAGCCGCCATCCGCGGCCCGTTCACCCTTGAGGCATGGGTGAAACTCGAAGCCCCCATCACCAATGCCGATGGGCTCTTGTGCTCACCCGGCAAGTTTGATTTCAACTTTGCGGGTGGGCGCGCTCGACTCTGGTGCGGCCAGGGCTACGGCGATGTGATCATTGCACGAACTCGATTGCAGCCAGGGCTCTGGACCCACGTCGCGCTCACGAGGGATTCACAGTCGCGGCTGTGCCTGTACATCAACGGCACATTGGACCAAACATCTTCTTCAGCCACACCCGATGCTTTTGATGCACTTGATGTGTGCAGGACAACTCCCCCGTCAGGAACGGCCGGCCTAGTCACGGGTCTTCGGTTGTGGACGGCCGCGCTGAGCCCCGAACAAGTCTCCAATCAGCGCAGGCTTAGCCTAGCCTCCAACAGTCAGCCGACACTCGCCCACGCGTGGCCAGCGGAAGGAGGGGACTATCAGGGGCAGGCTCATCAATCAGTCACCCATAACCCGCCGCCCATCCAATCCCTAGAACAGTCCCAGGCCATGGCCGACGAGTTCGAGCGGTTCCAAGCCCTAGCCTCACAACCGGGCAGGCTCGAAAGCGGAAGGGATCTCTTCGTGGAGCACTGCCTAGGCTGCCACCAGGTGGGAGGCTCAGGCGGCCAGATCGGTCCAGCCTTAGACGGTGCAGGCGCCAAGGGCATCGACGGTTTGCTCCATGCGATCTTGACCCCCAACGCCGGGGTGGAGAGCGGGTATCGCACACTCGTGATTGAAACCCGTGAGGGACAGATCCTTGAGGGCTTCCTCGCCCGCCAAGACGGCACGACGCTCCTCCTGCGCCGCAAGGATCGGCCCGACCTCACAATCCACCGTGAGGAGGTTTTGAGCATGCGATTTGATCGCAGCTCCCTCATGCCGGAAGGCCTGCTCGATCTCATTGAGCCCGACCAGATTGGCGATCTGTTCACCTACCTGCTCGGCCTATGAGCGAGGACTGCACCCTCTGGCCGATCACAAGGGGCAGGCCGGCCCCGCAGTGCCGATCAAACTCAGTCGCCTAGGGAGAGTCCCCCCCATCCAGCCCCCGTCCCATCCTCATACCTCAAGCGGGCCGCGGCCAAACGAGTGAGAAGATCAGTGCGCACCGCAGCGTATCCTGCATCCTCGAATAGGTTCTGCACTTCGTCAGGGTCCTTTTCGAGATCGTATAACTCAAATACTTGCAGTCCATACAGATAGATCAGCTTGTGACGATTCGTTCGAATTCCGTAGTGAGGCTCGACGCAATGGGATGTGCGACCCGAATCACGCTGGTGATAGTGATAGTACAAATCATCGCGCCATCCTTCTGGCTTCTCGCCACCCAATAAGCCAACTAGGCTTCGCCCCTGCATGGCAGGCACTGATTCAGCCTCACCCATTTCCAAGAGTGTGGGCGCTAGGTCGAGGTTTTGCACCAGTTCATCACAGGTCGAACCCGGCTGCGTTACGCCCGGCCAACGCACAATCATCGGTGTACGCATGGAGGGTTCATACATCCAGCGCTTGTCATACCAGCCGTGTTCTCCTAAGAAGAATCCTTGGTCTGAGGTATAAATGACAATCGTCTCACGTGTGAGATCAAGCTCGTCGAGCGTGTCGAGGATTCGGCCGACACTCTCATCGAGACCGGCCACACAGCGCAGATAGTCTTTGATGTATCGCTGGTACTTCCAACGCACCAGGGCTTCACCCTCTAGCCCAGCGGCAGCGAACTCAACGTTTCTGGGCTCGTAGGCCTTATCCCAGGCCGCGCGCTCCTGCGGAGAGAGGCCCTTGAGTCGGCCCTGGGCCGCTCCGTCCAGAATGCCGGCACCGCTCACGGGGAGTTTGAGGTCGTAGGCAGGGAAGAGGTCCCGCGAAATGCGCATCTGGGCAGCCGCAGCCGCAGGAGAACGACTGCTATAGTCGTCAAGTAGGGTCGCGGGCTCAGGCAACTGCACACCGTCATACAAGGAGAGATGGCGCACGGCAGGCTCCCAAGTACGATGGGTCGCCGTGTGGGACACCCACAGCATGAACGAGCGATTCGGGTCACGCCCCTCCCGCAACCATTGCACAGCTTCATCACCGATCAAGTCCGTTGCATACCCTGGCGTGCGCCGCTTGCCGTCCTTCGTTCGCCACGTTGGGCTGTAGTAGCTTCCGCTCAACCACATCCAGTGATCAAAGCCCTCAGGCGGACTCTTGATGTGCCACTTACCGATCATGGCCGTTTGGTATCCCCTAGCCCCAAGTCCCTTGGCGAAGGTAGGCAGGCTCTGATCGAACCCGCCCCCATTGGTCATCTTCCCATTGAGGTGGGAGTGCAGGCCCGTCAGAACCACCGCGCGGCAAGGACCGCAAATGGAGTTGGTGACAAAGCTCTGAGTGAAGCGCATGCCCTCGCTGGCCAGTTGATCGATCTGGGGAGTTTTGCACAACCCTGAGCCATAGGCCGAAATCGCAGTTTGGGCGTGGTCGTCCCCATAGATCAGGATGATGTTCGGTGGACCGTCCGCCGCCTGAGCGACGAGCGGAGCGAGCGCCAACAAGGGCGGGAGAAACATGGATAGGGGGCAATTCATGGCTGGCCATTCAAGGTGAACGGTCGACCCAGCCTAAAAAAAAGAACCAGCCCCGGGGGACTGGTTCTTGAATCACTCGATAGCTGACACCCGATATCGGGTGCTTGAGTGTGGCTAGATCGACTCAGCCAATCTTGGCGGTCTTTTTCTTACTGGAGCACTCGCTGCCCTTCGTGGAGGGGCAGGCACCCTTGGCCTTGCCGCAGTCCTTCTTGGAAGCAGCCGCCTTGGCTTTCTTGTCACAGCCGGCCTTGGCCTTGTCGCAGCCTGCCTTGGCCTTGTCACAAGCGGCCTTGGCCTT
>CAYXZD010000008.1:0-164378 GCA_964469565.1 uncultured Planctomycetaceae bacterium | reverse complement strand
AGACTGATGCCTATCGAAACGGCCCCACTGGCCTCGTCGAGGCTTTGAGCTCCGAAGTCAAAGTTGATCGAAGGCGCGGCATCATTGTCGTTAATGGTCAATGTGTGCACTCGCCGTGGCCCAGCAGTCGCATTCAATGGATCCGCAAGACGCAGAATGACCGTCTCATCCAACTCATCGAGTAGGTCGTCCACTAAGGCTGAGTCCAATGTCACGGTGGTTGCCCCCGCCGGAATGGCGTAGCTGCCCGTAAACGATGAATAGTCTGAACCATCGGTCGCTGTGCCTGACAAGCTGTAAGTGCCAGTGACACTCAAACCCGATACCGCATCAATCGTGACCCCGATCGCCACAGCACCCACACCCTCATCCAAACTTTGTGAGGTCAAGTCAAAATCGACCACAGGTGCAACATCATTGTCTTGCACAGTGAGGGTGTGGACCCCGATCGATCCTACAACTGCATTGGTCGGTGGATCCAAAGCGAGGACAATCGTCTCATCCGCCTCATAGAGCGCATCATCCACAAGGAAGGTATCCAAGGTCGCCACAGTCGCACCTGCGGGGATTACATAGCTACCCGCAAAGGGTAGGTAGTCGGCAGTGGGAGTAGCTGTCCCCGACACGGCATAGGTTCCGCTCACCTGCAGTCCCGATGGTGCGTCCAATTGAACCCCCACAGCGACAGCCCAAGCCCCTTCGTCTAGCTGTTGACTGTTCAGGTCAAAGCTGATGCCTGGCGCGGCATCATTGTCACGAATCGTCAAGGTGTGCGTAGCCATTGAACCGAGGACTGCATTCGTAGGCGGATCGAGATTCAACACGACCGTTTCATCGAGTTCATCGAGTGCATCATCGATCAACGCTGTATCCAGGGTGGCGACGCTGGCCCCCGGCGCAATGCTGTAGGTGCCCGCAAAACTCGTGTAGTCCACCCCATCATTGGCAGTCCCCGCGACAGTGTAGGAACCGCTCACCATGAGGCCAGAAGGTGCATCAAGACTGATTCCGATCGACACGGAACCGCTGGCTTCATCAAGACTCTGGGCTGCGAGATCGAAACTCAATGTAGGAGCAACGTCATTGTCGTTGATCGTCAGTGTGTGCACTGAAGTCACGCCCAAGATCGCATTCACCGGCGCCGCAAGAGTCAGCACAACGGTCTCGTCAAGCTCGTCTAGTGCATCGTCCAGCAACGTCGTATCGAGTGTGGCCGCCGTTCCGCCAGCCGCGATGCTGTAAGCACCCGTGAAGCTCGTGTAGTCTACCCCATCACTCGCCGTCCCCCCCACGCTATACGTACCGCTCACTGCAAGGCCTGAGGGCGCATCGAGGCTCAGGCCCACTTGGACCGAACCGGCACCTTCATCGAGACTCTGGGCACCCAAGTCAAAGCTGAGAGTGGGGGCTACATCATTGTCTTCGATCGTCAACGTGTGGACCGCAGAACCGCCCAAGCTCGCATTGGTGGGCACTCCGAAGGTCAGAATGACTGTCTCATCCAACTCATCAAGAGAGTCGTCCAACAAGACTGTGTCCAGCGTGGCCACCGTGACGCCAGCTGGAATGCTGTAGGTGCCGCCAAAACTCGTAAAGTCGACCCCGTCACTCGCTGTTCCACCCACGGCGTACGAGCCACTCACATCGAGCCCCGATGGAGAATCAAGGCTGATTCCGATGGCAACAGCACCTGTAGCCTCATCCAGGCTCTGAACGTCAAGATCGAAGTCTAGGACAGGTGCGGCGTCATTGTCATTGATCGTCAGATTGTGCGTGGACGTGACACCCAGCACCGCATTCGTGGGAGGATCCAACGTCAGGAGAATAGTCTCATCCAACTCATCCAGTGAATCATCGAGGAGTATGGTGTCCAGGGTGGCTACAGTTCCGCCTGCAGCAATGTTGTAGGTCCCCGCGAATCCTGTGAAGTCCACGCCATCACTGGCCGTACCGCCCACAGTGTAGGTGCCGCTCACGGCCAACCCAGAGGGCGCATCGAGGCTCAGCGCAATCGAGACGGCACCACTGGACTCATCAAGACTCTGACTGGCTAGGTCGAAGTTGAGAGTAGGGGCCACGTCATTATCCGTGATGGTCAGCGTATGGACATTCGTGCTCCCCAATGACGCGTTAGTTGGCACATCAAGGGTCAACACCACGGTCTCATCCCACTCGTCGAGTGCGTCGTCCACGAGGGTCGTATCGAGGGTGACCGATGTACCCCCCGCAGGAATAGTGAACGTTTCTGCAAAAACGGTGTAGTCCAACCCCGCACTGGCCGAACCCGAAACACGATACGTACCACTCACCACCAGACCCGAGGGTGCGTCAAGACTCAGGCCCACGGAAACCGCACCTGAATCCTCTCCCAAGGATTGCGCCGCCACATCAAATGCAAGAGTGGGCGCCGCATCATTGTCCTGGATCGTCACCGTGTGAGTTTGAATTGCCCCCAAGCTCGCATTAGTCGGAAGGTCCAGCGAGAGCACAATCGTCTCTGCCAACTCATCGAGAGCGTCATCTAAGAGGCTTGAATCCAAACTGGCCGCCGTAGATCCAGCCGGAATCGTGTAACTGCCCGTATACGCGACGAAATCGGCACCACTCGTCGCCGTCCCACCCACGCTATAGGTTCCCGTAATCGTCAAACCCGAGGGAGCATCGAGGCTCACGCCGGACGAAACCCCACCTGCACCCTCGTCCAAAGACTGGGCACCCACATCGAATTGAAGGGTCGGGGGAGCGTCATTGTCCGCAATCGTGAGGGTGTGAACCTTCTGAGAACCCAAGTTCGCGTTGTTTGGGCCCGCAAGCCGCAGAATGACGGTCTCCGCGGCCTCGTCAAGAACATCATCGAAGAGCGTGGTATCCAGAGTGACATTGACCGCACCGGCTGGAATGGAATACGTCCCTGTAAACGCGGTGAAGTCCTGGCCTGCAAACGCAGTGCCCCCCACAGAATACGTACCGCTGACAGTCAATCCGGAGGGAACGTCCAAGCTCACGCCGATAGCGACCGGGCCAGCATCTTCCCCAAGGGTCTGGGCTGCTATATCAAAGTTGACCTCTACGGCTGCATCATTGTCGTCAATGGTCAGCGTATGGACCGCCTGCGCCCCCAAACTAGCATTGGTGGGCATATCCAGTGTCACGATCACTGTCTCACTCAGCTCATCCAGAGCATCGTCCACGAGACTGGTGTCCAGAGTGACCGAAGTCGAACCCGCTGGAATCACAAAGGCGCCAGAGAAACTGGTGTAGTCAATCCCATCACTGGCGGTGCCGGCAACAGAATAAGTCCCCGTGATAGACAAACCAGAAGGTGCATCAAGGCTTAGCCCCAGGGCGACTGCCCCCGTCGCTTCATCCAAAGACTGACTTGATAAGTCAAAACTCAGCGTAGGCGCCGCGTCATTATCCGTGATGGTCAGTGTGTGCACATTTCCACTGCCCACGCTTGCATTGGCAGGAGGAGACAGAGTCACCACAATGGTCTCGTCCAACTCATCGAGACTGTCATCGAGCAGGGCCGTGTCCAAGGTGACCACGGTGCTACCCGCAGGGATGCTATAGACCCCATCAAAACTAACGTAGTCCGTGCCATCAGTCGCTGTCCCCGTGACAATGTACTGTCCGCTCACAACGAGGCCGGAAGGTGCATCGAGGCTTGCCCCGATGGCCACCGCTCCCACGCCCTCATCCAAGGACTGACTCGCAAGGTCAAACTCCAAAGCAGGCTGAGCATCGTTGTCGTTAATCGTCAGCACGTGCACCGATGTGGCCCCAAGAGTGGCATTGTCTAGCGGATCAAGGGTTACAATGAGAGTCTCATTATTCTCATCGAGAAGATCGTCAAGCAGACTCGTGTCGATACTCGCCGTGATTCCCCCCGCAGGGATCTGGTATGTGCCTGAAAGGGGTGTGAAGTCTTGCCCACTCTCTGCCGTCCCAGAAACGGAGTAGTTGCCGGTCAACGAGAATCCAGATGGAGCGTCGAGGTGCAGGCCAATCGACACTGACCCGTCTTCTTCATTGTAAGCAGAGGAGGCCAGATCGAATTCAACCTGAACCGCTGAGTCATTGTCCTTGAGCGTGGCGACATGGGTCGCGGGACTGCCCAAAGTCGCATTACTGGGGGCATCGAAGCTTACGGAAACCTGCTCGTCCGGCTCATCGAGTGAATCATCCACCACCGACATCACCAAGGTGGCTTGGGTACTCCCAGGCTGGAAAACGAACGGGCCAGAATTGGCAAGTGTATAGTCGTCTGGGTCGATCGCATCACCCGCGACGCTAAAGGGCACGCTGACAACAAATGCAGAAGGAGCCGAGAGCTGCGCCACGATTTGAGCCTGACCGGCACCTTCAGGAACATCCTGACTCGCCTGGGTGAATACCACCGAGGGCGGTGCGTCATCATCATTGATCGTCGTCGTATGCGAAGTCGTTGCCCCCAGTGTGGCATTACTCGGATTCTGCAAGGCCAAGACCACGGTCTCATCGGGCTCATCGAGGGTGTCTGTAACCAAGGTCAACAGAATCTGACCGCTGGTATTGCCCGCTGGAATGAGCAGTGGACTGCTCGAGAGCGAGTAATCATCGGGGTTCGTGGCCGTGCCACTAGCACCAAACGGCACAGCGATAAGCTTGCCTGAGGGGGCCGACAAGGCAACACCCACAACGGCTGAGCCGACGCCCTCCGAGACAGACTGACTGGCGGTGACAAAATCTACAACCGGTGGAGTATCGTCATCGACCAGCGTCAATGTATGCACGCTCGGTGTACCGAGCTGAGCATTCGTTGGATTCCCCAAGGTCACGATGACGGTTTCGTCAAACTCATCGAGCAGGTCAGAGACAATCGCTAGGTCAATCGTCGCGCTGACACTGCCCTCCGGGATCACAAGGGGGGTCGTGGTATTGAACGCATAGTCCAGAGGATTGTTGGCCGTTCCCCCGGCACTGAACGGAATCGAGACGTCCACTCCTGCAGGTCCATCGAGATCCACCGTCAGACTCACAGCACCGGAACCCTCGCCAGCAGTGCTCACAGACGAGGTGAAAGACACCACTGGCATACTATCGTCATCAATGATGGTCACCGTATGGGCGACCGTCGTGCCGGGCACCCCATTGATGAGGGTGCCTAGGTTGACGACCACATCTTCATCAACTTCAAACAGAGAGTCGTCTGTCAGAAGGATGGGAACGCTGACTTGGACTGTTCCTGGTTGGACGACAACCGGATTGTCACGAACATAGGTGTAATCACTCGGATTATCAGCACTTCCAGAGAATACCAATGGGATGGTCACGGGAATGCATGAAGGTTCTGACAGAGTCAGAATCGCCGTAGCCACCCCATCTCCTTCTAGGACCGTTTGTCCAGTTGTCGTGAATTCCACGGTCGGGGCCGTCTCATCATCAACGATCGTCACGGTCGTGAGGGATTTTGTACCCAAGGTCACGCCAATGGGGTTCGACAGAGTCACCTGAACCGTCTCGTCGTACTCATCACACAGATCATCCAAGATGGTGATCGGAATGGTGCCAACCGTCTGCATGCACGGGATCGTCAACGTCCCACTGGTGAGCGTGAAGTCAGAACCTTGAGTCGCTGTACCGGCTGTTACCGCATAGTCCACACTGATAGGCACACCGGTGAATCCCGACATGCCCAAGCCGAGCCCTACGGTGCCGCTACTCTCGCCCAGCGAGACGTTGGCCGCATCGAACTCAAGGGTGGGAATGTTGTCTTGTTGGAAGGTTACCCAGAGACCATCGGAAAAGTTGTAGCCACTGCCCCCTCCCTTCCCATCGCGGTACCACGCCTGGAAATACCAGGTTGTGCCTCGATAGATGTCCCCCCCCGGGGGAAGGTTTTTGAAATCAACCTTCTTACGTAGGAGGAAGTTGGTTTCAGGTACTGCGGGAAGGAGGCGGTACACTTGGCTGCCTGCACCCCCCAAGCACATGTAGCCATTCCCAACCGCCGTCCCATTGCCACCATTTCGCCAAGCATTGCTGTAGAGAAAGAATCCAAACTGCCCGCTGGGGACAGGGAAGCTCATTAGCTCAAAACTGTTGTCCGTGATTCCCAAAGACCCATTCGAAGCAATCGTTGCCGCCATCCCAGTGGAATTCGGAGTGGACTGGCAAAAATTGCCCTGGTTGCATTGTTGGGCAACGGAAGGGGCTGCCAGGAAAAGCAAGTGGCTGAGCGACGCGAATAACGCACAGACCCGTGCGATTGGAGAGCGGTTCATTGCAATGGACGCATGCCTGGGAGGGCATGAGAGCAGGGGGAAACTAATAAATCAGATTGTGGACGAGCCGCTCTCTGAACCTCCTTTGGCCCAACCCGAGATGGCGGTCCAAGCGGGGACTCAGAGCGCAAGACTGCGGCGTTGCGGATAGGGAGACAAGCGATGCGGTGGGTGGAATAGTGTCCCACGCCTGGACAGAATCCGCTAGGGCTCTACTGCGAAGAGATCGTCGTTCGGCGTAAACGGTGTTCCTGTCTTATATTGAGACTACGGCCTTGTCCGCACCTAAGAGGCATTCATGACGCTTCAGGTCATCCAAGATCGTTCCAATTGCAACTTCCTCGGAATTGAATAGAGGCCGCAGTGTCGACCCTAGGATTCTCGCCCGACCTCTAGCACCATTCCGCCGGGTCTGGTTCCTTAAAGGTACTCGGAATCCTCAAGCCCTTTTGCACCGACGGAATCCATCGCCATGGAGAATGCCCCCACCCAATCACCGCAATCCTCCCCCTGCTCAGGGTGTGGAAGCACGGGAGGATTGTCCGTGTTTGAAGCCCGTGACATTCCTGTATTACTGTGCGAGCTGTGGCCAGACAAAGCCAGTGCGCAGGCCTGTGTGCGCGGAACCATACACCTGATGTTCTGCCCCAACTGCGGTCTCATAGAGAACAAGGCCTTTGACTCGTCTCGCGTTCACTACAGCGATGCCTATGAGAATTCTCTCGAAGGCTCTGCCCTGTTCAGGAGCTACCAGGAACAACTGGCCCACGAAGTCGTTGAACGACACGGCCTCAGACAACAGCGCGTCATGGAGGTCGGCTGTGGGAACGGCGCATTCCTTGAGAGGATATGCAAGGCGGGTGACAATGAGGGCATTGGCTTTGACCCCAGCTATCCCGACAACCTCCCCACCAAACGCCTCGATGGCAAGATGCTCATCGTACGAGAATACTTTGGGCCTGAGCACGCCGGGAAGCAGGCCGATGCAGTGATCTCGCGACAAGTCCTTGAGCACATCCCAAATCCACGGCCCTTTCTAAAGGAGACACTAGCCCCTGGTTTGCGGAAGAGTGCACAAGCCAGTCTGATTATCGAGGTCCCCAATACCGAGTATACCCTAGCCAATATCGCTCTATGGGAGATCACCTATGAGCATTGCACCTATTTCTCACGGGGGAGCCTAGCACGGCTGCTAGCCTCTTGCGGGTTTGACGTCACCCACAGCGAAACGAGCTACTCCGATCAGTTCATCACATTGGATGCTCGCATCAGCGAGGAACCCACCGGTTCGATCTTGGCACCCGTCGAAGACCTCAGCCAACTCGCAGAACTAAGCAGTGCGTTTGCGAGGGAATACGCAGACCGCATCACAGACTGGCAGGCGCAATTGCAAACATGGTCTGCGAAAGGCCAGCGAATTGCACTATGGGGCAGCGGGACACGGGGAATCAGTTTCCTCAATCTCGCCGACCCCACCTGCACGATTGACCAGGTGATCGACGTCAACCCACGCAAACACGGCAAATACGTACCGGGTACGGGTCAGCGCATCGACGGCCCCGGCCAGCTGCAAATCGAGGGAAACGCCCCCGATATCGTTCTGATCGTCAATCCCGTTTATGTGGATGAGATCACCCAAGACCTGCACGGGCGTGATCTGCACCCAGAAATCCTGACCCTCTAGAGGGTTACTGGGCGATCACTCCGCCCGCATGAAAGGAAGCGGATTACGGAATCGGTTCAACACGCTTCCGTAGACCACGACCCCTGCGTTTTCGACAGTCTCAATCGTCTGCTGCGCAGCCCTCTTGGCACTTGCACCAGCGTCAAGAACAAGCACGACACCATCCACATGGTCCAGCAGGGCCCTGGATGCCCCAGATTCCAGCAAAGGGGGGGCATCGACAACCACGAAACTGCCGCGCTCAAAGAGCCCATTCAACGCATCTTGAACGTGAGGCTCATTCAGTTCGCCGGGGACGGGTTCGCGCGGCCCACCAGCAGGCAGGACGGTGAGGTTGGGGCAATGGGGCCACTCGAGTAGGCAGGACTCCAAGTCAAGATCACCTGACAACCACTCCGCCAGTCCTGGATCGGGTTCTAAGCCCAAAAGACCTGCCACCGCCGGCCGCCGCAAGTTGGCCTCCAATAGCACCACCGACTGGCGTGTGTTGCGTGCAAGACCCAGTGCACACGCCGTGCTGATCAGGGTGTTACCCGAGCGATCTTCTACGGAAGTGACCATGATACGTAGTGGCTCTGGCCCTTTCCTCAAGGGCAGGACATTGGACCAGATAGTGTCCGCGAGGGGACGCACCGACTCAATCAGGCGCCCGAAGGAAGTTCCCGGATCCGATCGAGGATTCATGCTTGGTCCGCCCGAGCCCGCTTGGGGTAGTTTCGCAATCGACGCAAGTCAGGCACGACAGCGAGCACTTTCAGACCCAGAGTTTTCTCCAGAGTCTCCGGGTAGCGCACACGGGGGTCGAACAATTGTCTCATGACCGCAAGGCCTAGGCCCAGTAAGAGTCCGATCGCAAGCCCACCCAACAGGATTTTACTTCGCTTGGGTCCGATCTTGTCGAGATTGAGGGTCGGCTCTAACCACAGCTTGAGATTGGTCTCCCCAGACTCATCGAGCTTCACCTGCTGGCGGGCCACAAGCAACCGGGCCGCTATCCGTTGGTGGGCCGCTGTCTTGCGCTCAAGCCGCTGCTCCCAGTCCGCGTGGCCTACCTTGCACGCCCCGATCTCCTCCCGCTTCTGCTCTGCCTCCGCGAGCTGCACCGGCAGGACAGAGAGTTCGCTCTCTAGGCGATCCCGCTCACCTTCGGCCTCAACAAGCAGCACCTCTAGGGAGAATTTGGCCTCGTTCATGACTAGATCGGTCCGCGCAGGTGCCAATTCCACCGTCTGCTCCACTCCCTCTAGCTCACCTTCAAGCCCCTCAAGGACGCTCGTCAGTGCCTTGATGGCGCTCTTGTTGACAGTCGTTTGGGCCTTGCCCTGCAATTCTGCCAGAGTCGTTCGCTTGCCGAGAATCTTGTCCTTGATGCCGGACCAATAGGGGTTGATTCCCATCGTGGCGGGGATCTCAACCTCCACATCGTCGGGCATGGCTGCGTGCCGCTCGGTCAGGTGCGCCACTAGTTTGCGCTGACCCTCTAAGGCTGCACCTTTGTCAATCAGATCGCTGCGTTTTTGGGCTACAAGAGCATTGATGGCCGCCCAGTCCGCAGTGAAGTCAAATACACCGCAACTCCGCCGAAACTCCTGAAACTCCTGGCCAGTTGTTTCTACGGCGAGCTGCGCCTCCCATGCGTCCGCCTCTAGCTTCTTCACCAATGCCAGACCCGCTTCGGCCCGTGTACGCCGGTGCTGAGCCAAGAATCCCTGGGTGAGCTGATAGTTGATGACCTGAGCCTTCACTGCTGAATTCGATACCACGGTCAACATGAAGACCCAATCACTCGTGCGTTTGATCAGCGTACGATTCCTGATCGCTTCCGCCGCAGCCTGGATAGCCTTAGGAGATTCGTCATTGATCGCCTTGCCATCTTTCGTCTGCATGAACGCCTGAAGTTGGTGCCAACCCGCAACAAGAGGAGAAGTCTCAGCCGTATCATCACGAGTAGGATTCGCCGGTCCGAGGATCCAAGAGGGTGACAGGCTTTGGCTGACTTCACTAAAAACCGAATCCTGCAGTCGCATCCAGAAGACTAGGTCCGCCACGCCGGGACCAAAGCGTTCCTTGCCCGATCCACCTATGCCGTAGGCCTCTTCCTGAGTCATCCCACCACGGGAATCGGGGAGCATTTTCACCTGAGCCACCGATTGAAACTCATTGGGCATGGATGCGGCATACAACAATCCACCGACGACCCCGAGGAAGGTGCAGACTAGAAGCCTCCCCTTGGACCGATAAGCCCCGTACAACAACAGAACTTTCAGGTCGAGAGTTGAGCCGCCCTCGTCTTCGTAATCGTCAAATGTAGGTGCTGTGTCCATGGCGCTTCTCCGTGCGGGAGTGGATAGCAGGCCAGTCGGGGTCGGACTAGTTCACAAATATCCGGGGGAAGGGGATCATGTTGCGCATCCACAAGTCGATCCAAGTGTTGACCTCAACCACGGGGGTATTGGGGATGTAAACGAGATCGCCGGGACGCAGGTACACCATCTCTGATGATCCCCACCAACAGGTTCGCGCATCGATGACCCAGGAGACGTAGCGCGACTCCTCGGGGCTCCACCGCACGAGAAGGGTGTTGCCCAAGTACGACTTTTGGCTCGCCACGCCGCCGGCCTCTGCAAAGGCCTCGATCAGAGTCACTTCATGATCAGGCGGAAGTGGCAGTGGACCTGGTTTCCCCACAGCCCCCATCATGTGCACAATGCGCGGCGCCTGCTGGGCAATCGTCACAGCGAATAACGGGTTCGGGCCGAGCACG
Source organism: uncultured Planctomycetaceae bacterium (assembly GCA_964469565.1). GTDB lineage: Bacteria > Planctomycetota > UBA1135 > UBA1135. Next base: position 153,664 of record CAYXZD010000008.1, on the reverse strand, counting down.
GCCTCGTAGGCCTCTGCAAGATTCTCGGTCAAATCCGAAGGAGTGCGACCGGCCGCTTGAACAGTGCCCACGCCCACCAAGCTGATCGTCCCGTCCCTCTGAACGGCCACCTGCTGAGAGAGGTTGGGCTGGCCAAGCTCGAAACTAGCTGCGAACTGCACCCCCAACAAATCACCGGGAACGATGAGGTCTTTATCCGGAAAGCCTCCCACAGCATTGACCTCGTTTGCAATGTCGGGAAGTGCGGGTCCGCGTGGGGAAGCACAGGCAGCGAGGAAGGCACCGGCGAGGAACGGTATTCGTAGAAGTTTCTTCATTTGTGGGAGAGTTGCGGTGCCTTATCGTATCGAGAGGGCCTCAATTCGCTACCCCAAGAGAAGGCGACTAGGGCGAGGCCATTCGCAGCCCCCGGCTCTCATGGAGGCCCCCATCACCCATGAAATCGACCTCTGAAGGCCCTAGGATGGCACAGGTCTAATTGTGAGACACCTCTCGGAGGACCCGCAGCCCACCCGACAACACAAGAGAATCCCATGCGCCAGCACCAGCCCGCCATGAGTTTTGAGGCCCGCTCCAAGTCGAATTCTGCGCCGAACCCAAGTTCGGATCATGGGGCTCATACGCTACGCACATGGAAAGGAACCATCGTGGGAATATACGGAAACGACGTTTTTGTCGAACTCGGCCCACGCATGCAAGGGGTCATCGAATTGCGTCGATTCTGCAATGAAAACGATCCTCCTGCCATCGACCAACAGCATGAATTCACCCTTCGAGGAAAGGAAGGCAGTCTGTGGGCCCTAGCACTCGTGGGCAGCTCCGATCTCTCTTCCTGGGAGAACATGGAAGTTGGGTCTTGGGTCGAAGCCCGCGTCCAACGAGTGGTCCCTGGGGGGCTGCAACTCAAAGCCGGTAAGCTCCATGCCTTCATGCCGCAATCCCAATGCGGACTTCCTCGCGCCCAAGGTTTGCGCCCATTACTCGGCAAGACGCTGACGTGCGAAGTCATCGAGGTGGACGCAGAACGCGAGCGTGTGGTGCTGTCACGAAAGTGCGTCCTACGCGCAACACGATCCCAAAAAACTCACGGGTCATTACCCCTAGTGCGGGTGGGTCAATGTGTCACCGGGAGAGTCACGCGCATCGAAGGCTTTGGCCTTTTTATCCGATTTGGACGTGGGCAGGAGGGCTTCATCCATGTCGCCAATTTGCGCCATGAGCACACCGACGATCCGGGTGAGCTCTTCAACATCGGTGACAACGTCGATGCTCAGGTACTCTACATTCGCCAACGTGGCAAGCGCATTGGGTTAGGCATCAAGCAACTCACGCAGGACCCATGGCGCCGTCTAGCCAAGGACCACGGACCCGACGCAATCGTCGAAGGCACGACAATCTCCGTTTCTCAGCACGGTGCACTCATTGAACTCGAGCCCGGCGTTGTCGGCCGCCTCCCCCATGCGGAGTGCCACCCACGGGGGCAAAACCACACTGCCCAGATCCGAGTCGGCCAACCGCTGCCCGTCCGTCTCGTGGAGATTTGCCCCATTCTGAAACGCGCCAAACTCTCGCTCTTCCGACGTGACGGTGGGCGCATCGATCCGTTTGATCTTGAAACGGAAGACAGCGATCCGCTCGGTTTTGAGCGGTTCCGCCGATCCTCATCCAAGGCCCTCAACAATGCCCTAGATGGCCCTAGAGGCGGCGGCCGGGGTCTCGATGCCCCACTCGGGACCAATTTGGGTGACCTACTGAGAAACGCCCTAGGAGGAGCAACCTCCTAACGCACAAGCTGCAATTCCACCTCAGAAAAACCCATCAGGCGGCCCCCACGTTCGGTGGGAACAACCGTGGTGACCACCAAATCAATGCGCCGGATCTGCCGGCGTCCTGGTAACCGCAGGCGACTCTTGCGCCGCTCGTCAGCATACATCTTCAACGTATAAGTCGAAGAGTCGTTGATTGTAACTTGGACCTCTAACGCTCGCGCAAAGGCGCCCGCCTCAAAGGGAATCCGACGGGCGTGCCCGAGCACAACCGTGTTGGCCGTCACTGCAGACTCAAACTCCAGTGTCAGGCGAGATTCACCAGATCGGTGATCAGTCAACCAGTATGTGTCCTGCCGTTCATCCAACACAAGGCTTGCTGGGTGTCTTGGTTGAGCGTCCGACGCCTCAACATGAATGGTCTGGCCCCGTAGAAGATTCGCAGTTCGATCTCGGGCGTTTTGCAAGAGCCAATCCGGGCAATCGGCCTCTACTTCAACCAACAGATCGTTCGACTTGAGAATCCGAAATGCGGAGGGGACTCTGCGACCCGATGCATCCCGGGTGGGTGGCATGAGTACATGCACTTCAGCACTCAGTCGGTTCGCCCCGGAATGCTCAAATGTGAACTGACATGCATATCGCTCATGCCCGGAGGGTTGGTTAGGATTACCCTCAATCCGCTTGAACTCCAAGCCATTCGCTAACCAAATCACACGCTCCACGCGGGGCCCGCGCCCTTCTTCACCTGGCCACTCGCATGCACTCCGCACGGGTTGGGAATAACCGGTCACCCACATCGATGTGGGATCATGTCCGCTCGCCGACAACCGCACCGGAGAAGCAGATGCCTCGTGTGAAACGCCTCCACCACCCACGAGCCCCGCAGCGGCCAAACCCGTCTCGGGGGCCGTCGCCCGTTGCAGAAAGAGCAGTGCAAAACATGTCTGCGGCAGCCCAGCACCCAGCGTAGAACGCCAGTGGCCCTGCCGATGCTGGTCCGCCACCAAGCGCTGCGCGCCCTCGTCATACCAGCGATTGTCCCCGAACAGAGCGGTAGGCGCCAGGGCGCCTGCGCGCTCAAGGCCATAAAGATAGTACCCCAAATGGGTGTCGCCCCTACCCGGATTGGATCGAACCGAAAAATGCTCTCCTATCCAAGCCGCCCCCTGTTCAAGCCCTTCTAAGAGGCCGTATTTGTCACGCCGGGGGTTTTCCGCAAGATCGAGCTGGTCACGGCAAATCGACAGGGCGGCCACGGCCGCCGTGGTCATCGAGCCCGTGCTGTCACCACCTTCCTGTCTATAGGCGAAGCCTCCGTCGCTTTCTTGGTAACGCATGAGCCCATGGGCTACGGGAGACCAGATGCCCTTGGGAACCTTGACTCCAGCCTGATCAGCGGCCCACAGCCCCATCACTGCATACTGAGTGTTCGAAAGATCCTGCCAGCCCCCCTGCCCTTTCCCGGGAGTTCCAGGGTATCCCCACCCGCCTCGCTCTTCCCAACCCACGAGAATCTCAACCAAATCATCCAGCCGCCCCCGATACAGGTCAGGGTCGGCTTTGCTGAGAGCCATCATAGCCAAGGCGCAGTCATAGGTCTGGCTCGGGAGCGGCTCTAGCGCCAGATGGGTCGCAGCCAAGAGCGCCTGCTCAGAGTCCGGGGATAAACCGGAGGACAATAAAGTGTAGAGCACGAGCGCACTGCACCCCATCCGAGGCGACTGGCCATAGTGCCAACTGCCGTCGAGTTGCTGACGATCGAGGAGATAATCCACGCCTTTGTCCACGACAGCATTGATGGCTAAGGCTGAAGGTGGATCCTGGGAACGACCCGCTGCAATGGAACAGGTCAATCCTAAAAGCCAGCTGAGTGCGAAGCCAACGGCTCTCGCGGGTCCCGGAGCTAGGGACCGGGGAACTCTCAATCGAAGATACACTCGCACGATGGCTATTGTGGGGTGGAAGCCCTAGGGGTGATAGACTGCATCCACAAAGCCGACTGTATCAGATTCGATTCTCCTTCCCGGCGATTCCGGCGGGCCCCTACCCCATCCCGCCCTCAAACCCCAAATGTCCTCAGAGTCAGAATCCACTCCAACCCATTCCACACGCAAACTCCTGATCGAGTTTGGACCGCTCACGGCGTTCTTCCTGGCACAGCGCTTCAAGGATCTTTATTGGGCCACCGGCGTATTCATGCTCGCCATCACAATTTCCTTGGTGGTCTCCCGCCGCATTGAGAGACGTTGGCCCATGGTGCCACTCATCACAGCAGTCTTCGTTTTAGTGATGGGTGGGCTCACTCTGTACCTGCAAGACGCCACATTCATCAAACTCAAGCCCACAATTGTCAACCTGCTCTTTGCCGCCATCCTGCTCGGGGGTCTCGCCTGCAAGCGACTCTTCCTAAGGACAGTTTTTGCAGAGGCCTTCGATCTCGCCGATGAAGGCTGGGCTAAGCTGACCGTACGCTTTGGTTGCTTCTTCGTTTTGCTTGCCGGCTTGAATGAACTTGTCTGGCGGACCCAGTCCGACGATTTTTGGACGACCTTCAAAGTGTTCGGAATCGCTCCCCTGACCATAGTCTTCATGCTCTTTCAGAGCCGGCTCGTGGACCGCTATTCACGCAAGGATCCATGACTCCTCCACGCCCCAACCCCGACGATAATTCAATGGGTCACTCCGTCATCGCCCGCGCCCCGATGGATGACTTGCGAGCACTCCAGCGGGTACTCCAACGGGAGGGCATTCCATCAAAGCTCATGCGCCCTGAGGGGGAAACTGGAGGTGGGTGAAACACGATTCTCATGCTCGCGGTCGCGAGCGCTGAGCTCACACGAGCCATCGATCTTCTCCAGACCAACGCCTATGAGGAGTTAGACGAACTCGGACGGCGTTCCACATCAACGGTGATTGACCTCGACGCAGAGCAAGCCACCTGCCCTGCCTGTTTCGGGACCATACCTCAGGGTTCATCACGCTGTCCTGAATGCGGACTGCGCATTGGCTAGCCGCCTTGGCATGGAAGCACCCCAGGAAGGGCTTGTCGAACTGTTTGCCTCCCAGACCCGCAAGGACTGCCTCGATCGAGCACTCGTACTTCAGGCCCGTGCCATCCCCCACACACTGGCCCAAGCGCGAAGGATGCACGTGTTGCTCGTCCCGAGTGCCCACGCCCGGGATGCCTTCGAGGAGTTGCGCGACTATGGCATTGAAAATGTCGGCTGGCCACCTGCACGCGACCTGCCTCCCTTCCTCGGTCAGGGCCAGTGGGCCGGCTGGGTCTTTGCACTCTCCATCCTCACCCTCTACCCGATCGGCCGCTACGACCTTGCTCACCTGGGTTGGTGGAGCCAAGGAAAACTCATCGCCGGAGATGTCCTCGAAGGGGAATGGTGGCGGGCGACCACAGCCCTCACTCTTCATGGATCACCGGGCCACCTATTGGGCAATCTCGTCTTTGGATGGGGTTTTGCAATCCTCGCCGTCCACACCATGGGAGTGGGGATTACCTGGATGGGGGTCCTGATAGCTGGCACCCTCGGCAATGGACTGAATGCACTCATTCAAGACCCTTCGCACTCCTCCGTCGGCGCATCCACCGCAGTCTTCGGTTGCTTGGGTCTGATGGCAAGCTATGAGTGGGTACGCCGCGAGCGCCTGCACCTCGGTTCCATGCGGCGCTTTGCCCCCCTACTCGCGGCAGCCACCCTGCTGGGGTACCTCGGAATGGGCGGAGAGCAAGCAGGCGAGGCACGAACCGATGTGATGGCTCACGTTACTGGAATGGGCGTGGGACTCGCACTGGGCTGGATGATTGGACGAACTCGACTACCTGACCGGCTAGGGCTCAAGGCCCAGTGGCGACTGGCCCTATCGGTGCCCATTTGGGTTGGACTGTGTTGGTGGTGCGCCCTGTCCTAACACCGAAGTTCTAGCCATCGATACGTACGAAGGAACCGCCGCTGTGCTGGGCGAGCGCTTCGAGGGATCCATCACCTTTCGTACCCACCAGCACACACTCGAACTTTACGCAGGCGTTCAGGTTGTATTGATGCAAGAAGGGCTCTACCCAATGCGATCCAGAAACCGTATCCCCATCGCAAAGAACGACAACCGTATCCGACTCGGGCTGAACCTGAGGCCCAAATCGCCGCACCCCCATCACCATTTCAACCGCAGGGCGAAGGTCCGTGCCCCCATTGGGGCTGCGACTGAGAAGCGACTTTCGTGCGCGTGCAATATTCCTAGCTGTCGCAGGAACGAGTCCACCCGCAGAGCGTTTGAGACTGTCACTGAAGAGAATGACTTCAAAACGCGTGGCCGGTCCCGATATTTGCAGAAACCGAGTCATTTGCTCCACCGCCTCAACGTAGCGATTGTGACCGGTCGTGCCCCAGCCTGCCTCCATGGATCCAGATCGATCAATGATAAAGGTGACCTGATCGGATTGGGGTGCGAGACCAAAGAAGCGGGCGCTCGTGCGTGATTCTCCATGGGCCTGGCCCTCCACATGAAGAGGAGAATCCCCCGATTGCACCGCACCCCACCATGTGTTCCACGCCCGCGACTGGCTCGCCATCGCTGAACGCCCAGAGATCAGTTTGAGCGTATTCGTCACGGTCGACACCACACGCCTAGCGCCGTGGCCGCTCTCCAAGCGGCGTTCCCAAACAGTCAAAGCATGTAGAAGCAGTGGCACACTGTCAGTCGGATCGAGCTTGGAGACAATCGCAAGCCCCCGCAGGGCCTTGCGCCAGTCTGTCGAGACGATCATGATTCCCACGCGTTCCTTGAGCGCTACCTTCGCCCGAGTCCCGAGGGTGGCGTCTCCTTCCTCAAGCCTGGTGAGAACTAGGTTAAAGGGTTGGCGCTGTGCACCCGCCGGACTGACTTGGCCTAGGAGCCTCACAAGGTAGAGATCCGTGGCTTCCGCTTGCCATTGAGCGAGCGCGTCCAGCAGTTCGGGACGCAACAGATCCGACTCATCCCGGGCAAGGGTCAAGAGAGCGCCCTCCATTGCGGGCCTTCGTAGAGTCAGCAGGCGGGCAAGCGCAGTTCGCCGGGCGGGGAGATCGCCAATGGTAGGGGAAAAAAACAGCTCCAACTCCATCCACCCCAATACGCTCTCACCTGCCCCGCCTGCGAGAATCCGATCGAATGCTCTCGTCACGGCACGGCGGACCTGGGGCCCTGCTAGGGACGGGAGTTGTTTGGCTGGGGCCGTGAAGATCCCGGTGCGATCCTCAAGTCCCCATTGGGCGGCTGCAAGAAGGCTGATGGCCGACCTCTGCCAGCCTCTTTCCTGGGCCTGGACGTCCTCCTCAAGCCCACGGACCACCCGCTCAAATTGGCCAGCCTTCAGGGGGAGGAGGGGCTCATCATGGTCAAGTGTCCCAAGCCAAGACCCTAGGTCCAACGCAGGCATGGGGATCCCAAACCAGGCCATGGGACTCCGAGGGTGGACTTCCCAGCGTCCAAGAGGGGTACCGTAGCTAGCCTCAGGGGCTGCTCTCAGCCCTAGGAATGGCGTGAGAATGCATATTCTCAGGAAGGTTTTCATGATCGCCCCCATCATAGGTCCCCCCTGAGGCCCCATGGACCCCCCGAATGAACAAGTTCCCTCGCGCCCCATCGACCCTGCCATTCAGGAAAAAAGGGTGCCTAGCGACCCTCCAAGGCTCCCCACTTGGGCTCCAATCGTGCTAATGTTACCCGTGAAACTACCGTAACCCATTCCCCCAGACCGGCTTCGTCCGGCTTCCCAAAATGTGTCACCCCCTAAAAGTCGCCCTTGGCCTTAGTGCCTCCATGCTCCTCGCTCTCAACGCAGGTGCACAGACCGTCAAGATCAATGAAATCTTCGCCTCGATGACCGGCGTGGATGACCAAGAGTACATCGAATTGATTGGCACCCCGGGCATGTCCCTAGATGGCTATATGGTTTTGGTTGTTGAGGGCGACGCACCTCTCAACGGCATCCTTGACCGCGCCTGGGACCTGACCGGTTTCAGCGTCCCCTCGGACGGCTACTTCGTGATGGCCGACCCGCTCGTGACCACCATGGACTACGACATTTCCGTCACGGGTCCAGACAACAACATTGAAAACGGTACCCAGACCTATTACCTGCTGTGGACCGACGACACCCTACTCATCACTAGCCTGCTAGGCACCGACTTGGATACGGACCTCGACCTCGTCACGGACCTCAATACCCTGCCTTCAACGGTCAATTTCATCGAAACTGTCGGCGTTTATGACCCCGATGGCACGGCCGACTTCCTCTACGACGGAGCACTCGGTCTCGGCCCGGACATGAGTGGTCCGTATCTCCCCGCTGGGATTTTCAAGCCCCTCGACGACCCAAATGGTTGGTGCACGGATGATTGGCTCGACTTCTTTTTGAACGGCCTCACACCAGGGACAATGAACCCCTCCAGTACCTGCACCCAAAGCGGCGGCGGCGGCGGAGCCAGTATTGGCACGAACTATTGCGGTCCGGCGAACAATAACTCCACCGGTAACCCCACGGTCATCTCTGCCTTTGGTAGCACGTTTGTAGCGGACAACTTCGTTGACCTCACCTCATCTGCCATGCCCGTCAACCAGTTTGGTTACTACATCACCAGCCAAACCCAAGGGTTTGTCCCTTTCCCGGGCGGCAGCCAAGGCAACCTGTGCCTGAGTGGCTCCATCGGCCGCTACAGCAATAACATTATGAGTTCCGGATCGGCGGGCAGCATCACGCTTTCGATCGATCTGACCAACACCCCGCTCCCCAGCGGCCCGACCACAATCGCACCAGGCGAGACTTGGAACTGGCAGATGTGGCACCGGGACGTTGGTGGCAAATCCAACTTCTCCGACGGAATCTCCATCCTGTTCCAGTAGGCCCAGATGCCTGAAACGAGGGCCGTGCAACTTGTAGGTTGCATTGGCCATACACGGGGGCCACAGTGGCCCCCGTGTCGTTTCTAGCCATCCTCCGCAGCGTATCCCTCAATCTCAACTCCGCGCCCGCCCGCATCCAAGACGTGCTCACTCAAACCCCCGCGATCATCTTCGGCACTCTCGTGACCATCACGGGTAGTTCCGCCTTCGCTCAGGGCCCACCCGATGGGTACTACGACTCAGTCGACACGTCCAACGCCACGGTCTTGCGTTCGACTTTGCACGACGTCATCGACGATCACACGCGCATTCAATACTCCGGTTCACCCCCTGATGCCTGGACCGTACTTGAACTCGCCCAACGGGATCCAGCGGACAATAATCGGATTCTAGACATCTACCGCAACGACAGTTACCCCATCAGTTCTGGTGGCAATGGTAACTACCAGCGCGAGCACTCCTGGCCCAAGTCCTACGGATTCCCCGACGACCACCCTGGAAACTATCCATACAGCGATTGTCATCTGCTTTTTCTGTGTGCTTCCAGCTACAACCAAGCCCGCAGCAACAAACCTTTCAGAATTGCCAATAGCGGAGGCACCGAATACAAGACCGTGGCCAACAATGGCCAAGGCGGCCAGGGCGGGGGCTACCCAGGTGATTCCAATTGGACCAAGGGTCAATTCACTTCGGGCACGTGGGAAGTCTGGAAAGGTCGGCGCGGTGACATTGCCCGCGCGATGTTTTACGCCGACATTCGCTACGAAGGCGGCAAGCACGGTTCCACGGGCTACTCTGAGCCCAACTTGATGCTCACCGACAGCAGCAGCCTTATCAGCGGGTCCAATACTGGGCAAAACGAATCCGTCGCATACATGGGCATGCTCAGTGTCCTGTTGCAATGGCATTACGAAGACCCGGTCGATGCCTTCGAGCAATGGAACAATGACATGGTTTTCTTGTTCCAAGGAAACCGCAACCCATTCGCCGACCACCCCGAGTGGATTGACTGCCTTTACAACAACAACTGCGGTTTGGGTAGCAACTATTGCAGTCCAGCCGTGGACAACTCTACGGGTCTGCCTGCATCAATATTCGCCGACGGCTCTGCCACCGTCAGCGATGCCGACTTCCGCTTGGTGGCCGTTCAAATGCCGACCAACCAGTTCGGCTACTTCCTGACAAGCCAAACACAGGACTTCATCTTTGCTCCTGGTGGTGCCCAGGGCAATCTGTGTCTGGGCGGCAATATTGGACGCTTCAACAATCAAGTGCAGAGCACGGGCATTTTCGGCACGTTTGGAATCACCGTCGACTTGACCCAAATGCCGATATCACCTCCTGCTGGAGTTCAACCTGGGGAGACGTGGAACTTCACCACTTGGTATCGCGACAAGAATCCCACCAACACATCTAATTTCACGGACGGTTACTCCGTCACGTTCAATTAGCCGTTGCCCAGTGGGGCGTATCAGCCGTCACTCGAGGGACTGAAGTTGCTGCTCGATCTCTGCTTTGTCGCCGACGAGCACTAGGACTGCACCATCAGGCTGACTGAGTGAGAGGGCAGCGTGGTTGAGGTCAGCCACGGTGAGTTCCTGAGCGGTGCGCAGGTCGTCTGCCTTTTCCACCAAGGTGCGCCCAAAACTGCCCATTGATTGGGCAGCTCCGAGCAGGGACGCAAGGGTCCCAAGCTCTTCGATGAGCGCCGTCCGATGGGCTCGCTGGGCTTTCAAGAGTTCAGCTTCCGTGAAGTCTCCGCTCTGCATGCGCTCAAATTCCCTCGTAAACTCCTTCACCCCCAAACCTGTAAACTCAGTTTGCACCTGCGCTGACGCCAAGAGATAAGCCATGGGAGGCAGGTGCACGAGGGCCGCGCTCGCCCCGTATGTGATTCCCTTATCGATGCGCAGGTTTGCATTCAGCCGTGAGGTGTAGGTGCCGCCCAGGATCGTCGTCACCACCTCGCGCGCCACTCTCCCAGGGGCCCGATACGCTGGTGCGGGTAGCATGAAGCGCACAACGCTCTGAGTGGCTCCGGGCCGGTCAATGATCACCACCTGCGGACCGTCTTGAAGGCTCGCGGCTTTGGGGACTTCAAATGCATGGCGCTCGGAACCGCTTGCAAGCCCCGACCATTCAGCTAGAGACTCCACCAGAAGGGGTTGGAGCCCGTCGATCTCGAAGTCCCCCGCAATCAAGACCCGCACACCCGATGGCCGGTAGAGATCTGAAAAGTGTTGGGCCACATCGTTGATCAGAAGCGATTCTACAGAGGCTGGAGTGCCAAACGGTGAGTGGCTGTAGGGGTGCCCAGCTCCTAGGAACGCCTGCATCCCCGCGACCCGAGCTTGGGAGTTGGGGTCAGATTCCGCCACCCGAAGTTGAGCTAGGTGTGCCGCCCGTACCCTGGCCCAGTCACTGGGTTCAAACCGAGGACGCATCAGGGCGTCAGCTAAGAGCCCGAGAGCGGGTCTGAGATTCCGTCCCAGAACACTCAAGTGGAGCAGAGTCTCGCGCCGGTCAACCTCAGCGCTAAGCCCTGCACCGAGCCGTTCCAATGCCGCACTGAACTCCTGAGCATCTCGTTCATGGGCCCCCTCCAACAGCATCTGTGCCGCGAGATGCCCAAGCCCCTCCTTGCCCCGAGGGTCTTGGGCAGAGCCAAAGGGCAGCACCACGGTCAGCTCAACGATGGGGAGCTCTCCTTGAACCCAGGCCTGCGTTTCAATTCCGTTTGAAAGTGTGAGGATTCGCGGCTCCGGTAGTGTCAGGGCTGCCGGGGGACTCAATTCCGGCATCTGCGCCAGGGGATCTTCCGCCTGCTCATGATTCTCAGGCAAGACGCGCAGGGTCATGTGATGGGTGCCAGAGAACACCTTACGGGCCCACAACTGGCAAGACTCCACGCTGGCGTTGCGATAGCGATCAAGGTCTCGCCCAAACGAATTGGGCTCATCAAAGCTAAACAAGTAGCGGTTGAGCAAGTCGGCCTTGCCCTCCACAGACTGCAAACCCTGAAGGGTAGCCGCCTCCATAATAGCCTTCTGGCGTTCAAGCTCATCCTCGCTGGGCCCAGCCTCGACGAGGCGAGCAAGTTCGGCTCGAATGACATCTTCTATCTCACTCAAATCAATACCAGGGCGAGCTAGGGCACTGATAACAAACTCAGACCCGAGAGCAGCAGAGCTTTGATACGCATCAACACTCTCAACCCACTGCCGCTCCACGACAAGGGCCTGGGTCAGACGCGTGGACACGCCTCCGCTCAATAAGGCAGCCAGGATGTCCATTTCAGCGTCCCCCTCCATCAAGAAAGCTGGGCTGGGCCACATGAGGTCGGTGCGCGCAAAGGGAACATCATCGCTGAGTGTATGGACTTCGCTCTGCTCCAAAACCACGGGTTCTGCACTGACGTGTTGCACTGCGTTTCCCCGGGGCACTGCACTGAATAGGCGCACAATGAGTTCGCGGGTCGCCACGGGATCGAAATCTCCGGCAACGACAAGGCTCGCATTGTTCGGGACGTAGAACCGCTCGAAGAAGCGGTGAACGTCTTCTACCGTGGCAGCTTCCAACTCAGCATGAGAGCCAATGACGGGGATGTGATAAGGGTGATCGTCTGGGTAGAAGAGACCTTGCGCTTCAAGCTCTGCTTGGCCGTAGGGCACATCCTCGTAAGACTCCCTGCGCTCGTTGCGAACCACCTCGCGCTCGTTGTCGAGGATCGCCTGGGTAATACTCGGACCCAGAGCCTGCATGCGATCAGCCTCTAACCAGAGCAAGACGGGCAGAAGCTCCGACGGGCCGATGTCGTAGTAGTTGGTACGGTCCTGAGTCGTAGAGGCATTGTTCCAGCCCCCCCCAGCCTCCATCAAATCATCAAAACTGGATCCCGGGGCCCTCTGGGTACCGCGGAACATCAAGTGCTCAAAAAGATGAGCGAATCCGCTTCGTCCTAGTTCTTCTTCCTTAGCCCCGACCCAGTACCAAGTGTTCACCGCCACTTGGGGCTGACGATGATCCTCGTGGAGAATGACGGTCAACCCGTTATCCAGCTGAAACCGTTCGTAAGCGACGTCTTGGGGTGCCGTCGCAGGATTGGCTAGACACAGAATGCAGATACTCAGATTCATGTTGGGTCTTCTGTAGAATGCAGGTCAATACTTGCCGCCGGAGCAGCGTTGAGGATCAGAGAGGGACAGGTGACCGCAGCCTCCATCTTGTGGACTTCGCGCAAGTCGACCTCAATCAGATTGAAGCCTGCGGCGCGCAAGCGATCATTGGTATACGGATAGGCGCTTGAACAAATCACCTGGTCACCAAGACTCAGGACATTCGCACCAGAGGGCTCCCGCGGATCGGCATCGAACAATGTCGTGTCGCGCAATCGCGACAATCCCAGCCAATGGCGATTCACGAGAAGACGTCCATCCGGAAGGCTGGACAAGGCGCTCTTGAGGTGTAGGCATCCATTGAGTTCGACCGCCTTGACCATATAGCCCTTTTCCAGCACTAGGTGAGCCAGCTGTTTGATGCCGGCATGATTACTGCGCCCCCCCTGCCCCACGTAAAGAACCCCCTCGTGCAGGCAGACATCGCCCCCATCAAGAGTCGCTGGAGCCTCTATCGAGCTACACGGGCGGTGCTTCTTGAGGACTGCAGCGATGCTCGCAACTTCCCCCCGCCGAGACTCAGCACCGGGACGAGTGAGAATCGCGAGCTCATCGAGCACCACGGCGGCATCCTCCACATAGAGGCCATCGGGAAAACCCAACAAGGTGGGCAGCACCACGACCTCAAGGCCCGCCTGCTTTAGCGCACGGACATATTCCCCGTGCTCGACTGTGAGCTTCCGCGCATCGACAGATTCGCGCTCCAAGAAGGAGAGTTCACAGAGTTCAAGGTCGTCGCCGGGTTGGCGCACGATGGCAATGGCGGGTTGGCTCACTGTTCGAAGAAGGCATCTAACTTGGCGATAAACGCCGCATGATAACCCGAGCGCGCACAATTGTAGAGGGCATGGGCGTAGTGGGTGGCTACTGCAGGGTGCAGACAGATGTTCAGACACGACACGGGTGATTCGGTCGCCACCTCGATCGAGAGAATCATGCCCATGGGTTATCCGAACGGGCACATCTTTCCCCCCAGATCCGGACGTGCCCCACCAACCAGTTCACCCCATCCGCCCACCCCCAACGCAACGGTCCAGAATGCTGCATTCCCGCCGATCTAACGGGGTTTTGTAGCCTGGCCAAGCTAGACATTCACTGTTCGTTCGGGGCCGTTCGCCCTGGGTGGGCAGGCAGTACGGATAATCTGGCCGAGGGCAGTAAGCAGTCGAATGAGGGAGGTGTGCGTGGACTGCATGTACCTGCGAGCACTTCAGGAGGGCTCTTGTCAACGCTCAAGCCCTCGATTCACCCAATCACTGCGTTCCGTGCTAGCGTGGACATGTCCTCCTCAGCCCCACCCCATTCAGCATGACCCTGCGCACCTTCGCGATACGATCCCTTCTCGTCCTCATCACCGGCGCTCTTTGTGGCATAGCCAACTCCCAAGACGGTGAACGAGCCCTCCTGCTCGTCAATCCGATGAATCCTGAGTCCCTGTATGTTGCCAACCACTACGCTGCTCAGCGGAACATCCCGGCACAGAACATGATCTTCATGCGTCCGAGTGCGAACGACTACAACAGCCTAGTCAGCACTCAACTCGCAGGATTCGCGGGGCATCTCACCAACACTGGAATGACCCAGCAGGTGGACTTTGTGGTGATCCCCCCGGACACGACCTATTACGTCAGCGCTCCCAACTTAGTCAGTGACCAGTGTTATCCAGTCGCTCGCTTCACGCTCCCCGCCGCCTATGGTCTTTATCGTCAGGCCGCCGACATTCAAGCCGGGCTATCATCCACATCTCCCAACCACTACTACAAGAACCTCTGGGCGGCCATCGCCTTTGATTCAGAGATTGCCTGGTACCTCGGCAATCCCAGTTCTAGCGCGAACGCAGAGAGCTACTTGCTACCCGCAATGCTGGGGTACACCGGCACCCGGGGGAACAGTCTGCAAGAAGTTCTCGACATGATTGACCGCAGCGTGGCCGCAGACTTCTCTGCGCCCGTTGGAACGGTTTACTATATGGAGACCAACGACCCCGCCCGCAGCGGCCCGCGTGATGGGAAGTATCCAACAGCGGTCAACAAGATGCAGGCAGCCGGGGGAGCCGCCCAGCACCTCATGGCAGATCTCCCCTTGGGAAACCACGACTGCATGGGAGTCATGACCGGCCTGGCAAGCCCCAACATTTCTGATCCAGGCTTCAGCCTGCTACCGGGATCGTTCGCCGATCACCTCACCAGCTATGCCGGAACATTCTGGAATGGGTCCCAGGTCAAAATGAGCGCATGGATTAGCAAGGGCGCAAGCGGAACAGCCGGGACCATTGAGGAACCCTGCAACTACTCCGGTAAGTTCCCCCACCCCCTCGTGCACGTTGCGTACTACAAGGGGCTCACGCTGGGCGAAGCCTGGTTCCGCAGTACAGGCTTCAAGCCGTTCCAGTCCCTCTTCATCGGTGACCCCCTCACGCGCCCTTATGGCAGCCCGCCGATCGTGGACCTCCCGGGCGCACCCACCAGCCCCGTTTCCGGGACCATCGTTTTGAATCCCACCGCATCAGGAACTGCTCCCGGTGCCAGCATTGGCAAGTTGGAATTGCTCATCGACGGCTTGAGGGTCGACATCGCCGACGGGGTGGGCAGTTTTACCGTCGACACAACCGAACTCTGTGACGGCTGGCATGATCTACGCATCTTGGCGGTGGACAGCAAGGTGCAGCGCAACGTGGGCCGCTGGCACGGCAGTTTTGTGGTGGACAACCTTGGGCTCGGGGTCGGGTTATCCATCCAACCCCAAAGCGGCGACCTTGGGACTCTCTTCCAGGCCACCACGAGTCCCGTCACGTCCGTAAAGGTGCAAGAAACAGTCCTGCTGCGCGGCAACAAGGTCGTCGCTTCAGCCCAATCCAAGAACACAGTCATTCCCATCCATGGTCAGGTTCTTGGCGCGGGCAGTGACATACCCCTGCAGGTCGAGGTGCGGTACATCGATGGGAGTCGAGCCCGTAGCGCGCCGTTCAGCTTATCGATCGCCTATAGCGGAACGGCGGCCGGCGTAGCCCCGACCGCTTTTTCGTACACCAAGTACGTTCGAAATGACTCTCCATTCCTCCTTGAACTCCCTGCGAGTTACCCCGATGACCCAAGCACGGTAACCTACTCCACCACTCAAACCCTGTCCCAGTCCACAGGCTTGGGAGGGAATGGTCCCTGGCGAGTCTTCCAGCCACAGCCCGGCGCATCGGGGTCCGATACCTTCGCCTTCAGCACGACCAACCCGGCCGGCACCTCAGCAACGGGCACCATCACTGTCGTTTATACAGATCCCAACCCCTGCCCCCCGGCACTGAATTACTGCGTAGGAGCCCCCAACTCTGTGGGCCTTGGAGCCACAATGGGGCACCTCGGCAGCACATCCGTGGCTGCCAACGATCTGGTCCTCACATGCTCGGCCCTGCCGCCCTCCCAGTTCGGGCTGTTCTTCATGGGCCAGGGCCAAACCCAGACTCCGGTGGGAGACGGGTTCATGTGTATCGCCTCTAATCACATACGATTCGGAGCAATCACCATCGATGGCACGGGCTCTGCCAACTTCCCACTCGACTTGCAAAACCTGCCCGGTTCGGGACAGGTATTCGCTGGGGAGACCTGGAACGGCCAGTTCTGGTACCGGGACGCGGCAGGGGGCCCGGCAAAACACAATCTGTCAGATGCCCTCAGCCTTGTGTTCTGTCCCTAGACCGGCCGAGGGATCCGCGCGAGGATCGCAAGCGGGATAGAGTTGAGTCGACCCAAGAAGCCCGCTCACCTCTGGAAAGGGAACCGGCGGGATGCTGGAATGCCCCCATGCCCGATACAGCCACTGCCCCCAAGCGCTGCGCCAATTGCAAGGCACAGCTACCGGACACACCCGTCTCAATCTGCCCCTATTGTGTCATGCCCATCACCGAGGGCGGCGATGACCAGGGCCGGGAGAGCAAGAATGCACCACGGTTGTCCAAGATTCGGGCGAGCGAGGCCTTCGCCTCCGCCCAGACCACGGCACCGCCAGAAACCCCAGCCTATCAAGAGGGTGTCAAACTAAGCCAAGTAGGCTCAACCCTCGCCGTCCTGGGTGTGATCCTAGGCGGAGTGGGTTACGCACTTGAGGGACTGCACACCCTTGCGTACACCCTTGCCGGCGCGCTCACCTCAATCGGCATCATACAAGTGGTGCGCGGCAACAGACTCAAAGGCACGGAGCTCGCCCCGGAGCTGCTCTGTCGCCCCGCTATCATCCTGAGCCGCCGTAGCGAGGTGACACTACGTGGGTACTCGGGGGACACGACCTACTTCTTCGAGCTCGAACTAGAGGGTGGAGCGATTGCCGAATTCGCCTACCCAGGCCGTGGGCCCAGCGCCAATGTCTACACCAACAATCTCAGCGGCATTGCCTATACACGCGGAGGCAACCTGCTCGAGTTCAAACAGGTGCGCACCTAGAAGTCAGTGCACTAGCCTGCGCGACTACTCTGCGTAGACCGCCCCGGCCGCAAGTAACGGATCCACCTTCGGCGCACAGCCTTGATCGGCAAGGGCAGCGCCCAAAGCTGCCAAGCAAAGGCTAACGCTTTGACGCGTCGCTCCAGCCCCCATCAGGCCAATCCGCCAAGTGTTGCCAGCCATAGGGCCGAGCCCACCACCGATCTCTAAACCGAAGTGTTCCAGTAGATAGGCCCGCGCCCGTCCATCATCAACTCCTTCCGGCACCGCAACTGCCGTCAGGGGGTTGAGGCGAACATCGGCTGTCACACGCGGAGTGATCCCCATGGACTGCAAGCCCGCCACTAGGGCGCGCGCGTGCAATGCGTGCCGCTCGATGCGGGCTTCTAGCCCTTCGAGTAGGACCAACCGCAAGGCCTCATGCAGGCCGTAGAGCATGTTGATGGGGGCCGTGTGATGGTAGGCGCGCTCGCTGCCCCAGTAGTTGGAAATCATGGAGAGGTCCAAGTACCAACTCTGCACGGGTGTCTCTCGCTCGGCCAGCACGGCCGACGCCCGGGGGCTGAAACTAATGGGTGCTAGGCCAGGAGGGCATGAAAGGCACTTTTGAGTGCCCGAATAAGCAGCGTCCACCCCCATCGCATCGAGATTCACCTCGTGTCCTCCTAGGGATGTCACGCAGTCGACTAGCAACAACGCTCCACACTCATCGGCCACCTCTCGGGCTGCTTTGAGGTCTTGCAGCACACCAGTAGAAGTCTCCGCATGCACGATACAAAGGAGCTTGAAGGTGCCACCCTCTGCCGCGGAGCGCAGGTCTTCTACGGTAAATGCCTGCCCCCATGTTTGATCGGCACGGGTCACCTCAGCGCCAGCGCGGCTCGCCACATCAGCCATGCGAGTTCCAAACACTCCGTTGACGCACACGAGTACACGGTCCCCGGGCTCAATCAGGTTGACAAGACACGTCTCCATGCCGGACGAGCCCGTGCCTGACATGGGAAAGGTCAGCTCATTTGACGTTCCAAACACCGTGCGAAGCATGGAGCGCACCTCGTCCATAATGCCCAGGAAGGCAGGATCGAGGTGCCCTAGGGTGGGTCGGGCAAGAGCGGAGAGGACTGCGGGTTCGATGACGCTGGGCCCAGGTCCGAGAAGAACCCGCTGAGGTGGACGAACAGTAGAGGGGAGGGTGTGCTGGGTCATGATGTCCACAGAATAACTCAGCTGAACCGGGGCTAGCGCCGAGAACCCGCCAGTTCTGCATTTCCAGAGATCAGGTGCTGGCGAATGAGACTCCATTCCGCTTGGCGCGCATGCCAACGCTGCTCCCCGTCTCGGATACCGTGACGCGCTTGGGGATAGGCCATCATGCTCCAATCCGTCTGGCCTGCCCGCTGCAGGGCGTAGGCCATTTTCATCATGTTTTGAAAGTGCACATTGTCATCCATGACCCCGTGGTGCATGTGCAAGAAACCGTGCAGGTCTCCAGCCCTTTCTAGGCAAGATGTCTTCTCATAACCCTCGGGATTCGCATGGGGGGTCGACATGTACCGCTCGGTGTAAATGGTGTCATACAACCTCCAGTCGTATACGCCCCCGCCAGCAATCCCAAGAGCGAAACGATCCGAGGCCAGTAGGGCGTAAGCAGCCATGAACCCCCCGTAGCTATAGCCGCTGATGCCGACGCGGTCTCCATCGGCCCATGGATTCGCACACAGCCAATCAATGACTGCAATCAGATCATTGAGCTCGAGCACCCCCAGTTGCTTATAACACTGCCCGATGGCCCATTGACCCTTTCCGCTCGCTGTGCGCACGTTGACACGCAGCAGGATCACGCCCTGTTGAGCCCGAAACTGGTCCCAAGCACTCGAATTCCAACGATTGCGGATCGTTGGGCTGTTGGGACCCGAATACGTATCAATCACAACCGGGTAGGTGCGGCCCTCATCCATAGGGGTCGGCAACATGACCGCCACATCGAGCGGGGTACCATCCTGAGCTGGGATCTCATGAAGTTTCCACCGGGCCAACTCAGCGCCCCCTGAGGTCGGAATGTCGGCCGCTGCTAGGATTTCAATCAACTCCCCGTCGGCGCTGGAGCAAAGGCGCACCTCCTCGGGCGCTTCGAGGCTTGAGACTCGATCCAAGAACAGGCTCCTGTCCGCATTGAACGAGAGAGAGTGATGGCCCGGCCCCACGGTCAACCGGCTTGCAGGGCCGCCCGATAGGTTTGTTCGATAGGTGTTTCGATTGATCGCACCGCCCTCGGTCGAAGTGAATTCTAGGAGATCGGCATCCACATCTAGATGTGTGATTCCCGTCACAGCCCAAGGGCCTTGGGTAAGCACCTGCTTGAGCTTCCCCCTAGCGGAGTACAGGTACAGGTGGTTGTAGCCCGTGCGTTCACTCTCCCAAATGAATTGGTTCTCATCCAACCAGCGCGGAGCGGGAGGGCGGTTGACCCAGGTCTGTGATGACTCCTGAATGAGGAGTGTATCCTTACCATTTGCCGGGTCCACGAAGTGCAGATCGCATAGGGTCTGAATTCGATCCTGCACCATGTAGTAGCAACGCCCATCCGGGTTCCAGCCCACTCGGACGACCAGTGGCTCAGCACCATCATAGGCCCCAAGGTCCACCCAACGCACCCGGCCTGTGGCAGTGTTGGCGATTCCGAGGGCTGTCGTCGGATTGGGGTCTCCCGCTTTGGGGTAGTTGACCACTTCGGGCAAGACACGATTGTGGCCATCTTCGATGTGATCTACCAACGTGAAGGAATGCACAGCCGACTCATCCAAGGCGAGAAACGCAATGTACTTCCCGGTGGGTGAGAGCCAAGACCCCTTGAAGCGTCCACGCCCATACACCTCTTCTTGATAGACCCAATCCAGCTTCCCATTGAAGAACTCCGGTGAACCCGTGTGGGTCAACTGAATGGTCTTATCCTTGGCAAGGTGATGTACATACAGATCCCCGCCCTGCACAAAGCCCGCAACGCTCTTGTCTTTGCAGAGTTCAAGTAACTCTAAGTCTGGGTATTCCTCTCGTAGGTGTTTGCGCAGTTGGGATGGGCTGATCGAGGGCGGAGTATCCGGCCCCGCCCCTGGAGTCAGTTTCGGCACCGGCTCGGCCTCTTCTAACGTTTGGGGGTCTAACCAGCGCTCGTCGTCCCCGCGCCCGACCAGAATGTGATAACCGTCATGCGCCCACCGTACTGAGCCAGCACGGGCAGCAAAACTCGGGGCATTGCCGCGGCCGGATACCTGCTCAAGTGTCAGGCGTGAGGCTGGCGACGCGGGCTCCTGAGCCGCAACCACGCCAACCGGGCCAACCGGGCCAACCAGGCAAGCAAGACTCACAAGACAATACGGGAGGGGATTCTGTGCAGAAGGGGAGAACATGCCCGCAGGGTACCCGCACCCTGTGAACAAGGCCAGCGACCGCTCAGCGTGGCTCGGGTGCCTGGTGCATCTGCTTGAATCGTTCGAACGGGTCCTGGGCCGTCGGGCTGGCTTCACTCGGAAGTGGAGCGCTGGGACTGGCCGTGCTCGTTCCAGGAGGCGTGTCTAGGTTTTGGATAGCAGGCTGTGAGTTGGCCCGGCCTGCGCTCGCATTCGTCCCTTCCAAGCCCGCACTGATGCCTAGCTGCTCGGCAAGCCCCCGTCGATCGACGCTGCGATGCAACGCTTCGCTCTCACTGACCTTCCCAGTCTGGACGAGCTCGGCGAGGGAATCGTTCATCAAGCGCATCCCCACCTTACCCCCCATTTGCATCTGTGAAGTAATCTGATGAGTCTTGCCCTCCCTGATCAGACTCGCCACGCCGGACGTGACAATCAGAGTCTCAAGGGCAGCACAGCGCCCCCCGCCCTCCTTCTTGCACAATGTCTGAGCCACAACCCCTTTGAGTGACCCGGATAGCATCGTACGAATCTGTGCCTGCCGATCTGCAGGAAACTGGTCGATGATACGGTCCACGGTGCTGGCCGCAGTGGTCGTGTGCAATGTGCCGAACACGAGGTGCCCAGTTTCGGCGGTCTCCAAGGCGATTTCGATGGTCTCCAGATCCCGCAGCTCTCCCACAAGAATCACATCAGGGTCCTCCCGCAGGGCAGCGCGCAAGGCTCGCTTGAAACTCTGGGTATGCCCGCCGACCTCGCGTTGATTCACGAGACAGCGCCGATCAGCGTGTACGAATTCAATCGGGTCCTCGATCGTAATAATGTGTTCACTACGAGTGGCATTGATGTGGTCGATCATGCCAGCGAGGGTGGTCGACTTACCGCTGCCCGTCGGCCCCGTCACTAGAACGAGACCTTTGGAGAGGCCGCACAAGTCCACCACGGCGGGTGGAAGTCCCAGCTGTTCAGCAGTGAGGATTTCCTCTGGAATTACCCGGAATACCCCCCCCGGGCCACGGTTATCTTCAAACAGATTGGCACGAAACCGTGCAAGGCCTGAGATTTCGTAGGCGAAGTCCGTGTCGTGATCCTGTTCGAATTCCGATTGGTTTTCATGGGGAGTCACCTCCATCAGAATCTGACGCATTTGATCGGGAGAAATACTCTCACACTCTTCAATGGTGACCATCTCACCATCACAACGCAGGACAGGCTTGCGCCCGGAAGTCATATGCAGGTCTGAGGCTCCCACCTCGACCATCCGACTGAACAGAGAATCCAACCACGCCATACCCAATACTCCACTCTGCCTAGGGGCCTCTGGCCCGGACATGCCCCACCCTGAGACTGACACCCAGTCCACGGGGGCTTCTAGTGTTTCGACTCATCGGGAGCGTTCACTGGAGCCATCCCTTGATCTACAGGACCCTAGAGTGGGCTTTCCGGGACGCCCACCGCGCCATCGAGGGGCCCCTCCCCATTCTAGGCCCAAAGTTCATAGGCTAGGGCAACGATGACCTTCACACTGAACACCCCCATGTCCGGTCGGCGCACCCAGGGACTCCCCCTAGCGTGTGCTGCTTTTATCGCTCTTCTGGTTTCCGCCACCGCTCCAGTTGCGCAAGAGCCGGCCAAGTCCGCTGACGAGCCAGCCACAAAGAAGGAACTGCGTGCCGCCGGAGTTCTATTTGACAAGTCTTGCTCCCATTGCCACTTGGCTCCTGACCCCAACCACGCCACCGACCGTGCGTGGCTCAATCAAATCAAGGACACGGCGTGAAGTGCCACCCCCGCGAAAGCCCGTGTGGCTTTGATCCAATACCTAGAGGGGTCGCCCATCGAGATTCCTCAAGCTGTCACGAAGAGTTCAAAGCCTCGCCGAGGCGAAGGCACACTCAGCGCCAACATCACCCATGGCGATATTTTCCTCACGAGCGAACACGGCGAAAGCTACCGGCTTTCATGGGACCCGCACGGCAAGCAAGAACCCGGCACACGAACCCTTCCCGAGGGAGTCTATACCCTGCGCACTTATCGCATCGTGATGCAACACGAGGACGAGACCTGGCATACCTCTGTCACTAGCCACAAGATTCGCACCGTAGAGGTGGAAAATGGTAGTAACACAAAGCTACTGATCGACCCCACGATCCAGATAGGATCCAGAATGCGAGGAAAGCGCGGCACAATGAGCTTCCAGGGAATGAATAAAGCCGGCCTGACGATTTACAAGGAGGGCAAGCGCATTCCTGTGGGCTACCGGGTGCTCGATGCAAGCGGCGCCGAGCTGGCCAAGGGGTCCATGCGCTATGGCTGAGGCGGCGGAGGATCGGCTCCGTTGGAGTCCTATCAGCACGATGTGCGCTTTGAACTTGTCTACGAGAAGCCTCCCTTCAAAACGAAGGGACAACGGCATTCCCAAGGAAAGCACCCGAGGGACTAGGTCGCCGGACAAAAGAGGGAAAAGGCCGCGCCGCCTGCATCAGCAAGGACGGCAAAGCGGCCGACGGCTGGAATGTCGGCAGGTGCCACAAAACTCGACGCACCCAACTCTAGGGCGCGGCTGTATGCACCGTCCACATCGTCACTGCACACGTACGACATCCAAGCCGAGGGAGATTGGACCCCTGGGGGCATGCTCATGACGCCGGCGATATCCTTGCCGCCATTCACAATCAATGTGTACGTCCCCATCGGCCCCATGTCCTCATGCCGGTACTCCCATCCGAACACGTTGGCATAGAACGGCTTGCAGGAGTCTACATCCTTGCAGTGAAGCTCTGCCCAGGCGAAGTGGCCGGGCGTGTTAGGGTCGGGAACTCCCGCACCCGCGTCACCTAGGTGTTGGTACACCGCAATGGTGGCCTCCTCAGGATCACCGATCACCGCATAGACCCCTGCAGCCCCCATGGGCTGGGGCGCGAGACGGATGTTCCCGCCTGCTTGCAGCACTCGCTTGAGGCATGAGTCCATATCGGGAACCTCCACGTAACTGAGCCAGTGGGAGGGAATCCCCTCGGGTGCCTCTGCTGGAAGTGGGATGATACCGGCCACGGGTTGCCCCTGTGCTAGCAACATCGTGTGGGTCTGCTCGCCGCCTGGCCCAGCGTCCACGGTCCAGCCAAAGAGATCTGAATAGAACGCACGCGCACCGGCCACGTCCCGGCACATCAGGTCGCGCCAGACAAACTGACCGCAGGTCTTTGAAGGTGTTGAGGTCGGAGAATTCATTGGAGATTCAAGGATAGAGACGCGTCAAACATGATCGGCATCCTGTGAAAACTGCGCTGTGACTTCAGGTGCAGGAGGAGGGGTCAGAAGGCTTACAAGGATGAGAGCGAGAATCGACAGCCCAGCCGCCGGGAAGGTAACCTCCTGCCAAATGGGATGCCATGAGGCCATCATTTCGGCTGAGAGAACGAACTTCCACATGAGAGTGACCCCCGCCCCCACGGCGATCGACACCACCGCTCCCGCCGAGGTGGCTCTCGGCCAGAGGAATGCCGCAAGCAAGGAGGGCGTGATCGACGCCCCATAAATCAAGTAGGCCGTGTAGGCAGCATCTAGAATGGTCGGGAAGGAGTTCACCAAGAGATAGGCCACAACCCCAAGAAACAAGACGAGTACCCGAGAGACAAACACGATCTGCTTATCCCCGACGTTCCTAGCAAAGTATCGCTGGTAAACATCGCGAGTGAGGTTGGTGGCAGGAATCAACAGAAAGGAATCAGCTGTCGAGACAATCACCGCCATCATCGTCGCCACAAGAAGCATACCCAGGACCGTTGGCATCATCTCCATGGCCAGCGTTGGAATCACTAGCTCAGTCGCGCTCTTACCCTCTGCGGCCAAATCCGAAATCAGCCCCTGCTCCGCGGCCACCGACCCCACGAGCCCGATCAATGAGATGCAGGACTCAAGAATCACGACGCCCACGACCCAGAATGCGATGGCCTTGCGCGCCGCCCCTCCGTCTCTTGCACTGAAGATGCGTTGGTACATATTGGCATCTCCGAGGAGCAGCAGCATGGTGGGAACGGCGATGCTCAGGGCAATCACCGGGCCAGACGCTCCCGAGCCAGACTCAGCCGCCCAGTGGCCGAACAGGTCAAGCTTGCCCGCTGCCCCTGCCACTTGAAGGACTTCATCGAGTCCACCAACTCGCCAGACCAAGAAGACGAGGGTCACGATGCAACCTAGGGCCATCAAGACCCCGTTGACCACGTCGGTATAGACGACCGAGAGCATCCCTGCGAGCACCGTGTACAAAACAGCGAACACGGCGGTGATGACAATCCCTGTCGGCACATCGATCAGCCCGTCCGTCACGATGCTAAGAACATTCCCTCCCCCACGAAACTGATATGAGACGATCGTGATATAGGCGATGACCGTAGTGATTGTCGCGAGGGTGGCCGCCACCTGGCCGTAGCGTGCCTCAAAAATGTCCGGAACGGTCACCTTGCCAAAATTGCGAATGCGTCGGGCGATAAAGAACACCATCACGATGCCCACCCAGGCCCCCATGCTCGACCACAAGCCCGAGGGCCCATTGCGGAATCCCAGTCCCGCCCCTGCGAACATGGAGCCGCTGCCAATCCAAGTGGCTAAGAGAGTCCCAACGAGCACGTACCACGGGAGGCTGCGCCCCGCCACCATGAAGTCCTCACTGCCTTTCACTGCGCGTGCCTTGTGTAACCCAACCCCTACGAGTGCGAGGAGGTAGACAAGGATGCCAATGAGATACGGATCGGTGAGGAGTTCGTTCATGAGGGGGCGATGGGGCTCAACAAGAGTGGCAGCTCTGATGGAGGTCGCATGCGGAGGCTGAGGCCCCGTGCGGGGTCTAAGTGTAGCGGTCAAGCACAGTTCGGGCGAGAAGGCTAACCTAGCCTGCGCTATGGCCCACCCAGACTGCCCCCCACACATGACTGAACCTCGCGACGCAGAGCGCTGGGCAGTCGCCCGCTCATTCCAGGACTTGTGTGAACTCGGGGCTCAGTTCATCGAGGGCCGCATCTCCTTTTTTCCAGGCTGGGGAAGCAGCACGACCGACCTGGAGAGTGATGCCGTGGGCCAAGTTCTCGCCGAGGTGAATCGCGGGGGCTGCCTTACACTCGCCTCTCAGCGGGGAGAGTCCACACGGGCCGGGGCCGACGGACGCCCCGAGCAGCGGCGATCATTTCTCTTGGGCCTGGCATCTGATGAGGCCCTCGGGGTATTGAATTCCATCGTTGGGGCCGGTCACTACCTCGGCCATTATCCAGCGACCGAAGCCGACTCTGGTTCACTGCCTGTGGGCAAGCGAGGGGATGATGTGTTCCTCGATGTAGGTGCCCCCGCAGGGCCCACCGAACTGCAGCTATTCAAGCCCCACTTGCACAGGCTCGCTTACGGTGCTCTCAGCAGGAGCCACTACGTAATCCTTGCGGACCTAACATGGGGAAGCCCAGATAACCTATGGAAGACTCTGTCCAAGGGGTTTCCTACCAAAGGCTCACGCTAAAAAAACGGCGACTCACTGGTCAGGTCAGGGATCCGTCTGCCCGAACTCACACAGGTCCGCCCCGACCGTACTGCTTTGCCTGCGCATCCTAGATCCCGCCTGCACCCAGAATGACCATCCCCACACCTACCCCAAAGCCCGCCCCCCGAGGCGCTGCCCTCGCTCTGACTCTCGCCGCCACCTGGGTCGCCGCCGGCGCCCTCTTCAAGCTCTTCGCCGGCACACCCGCCGACCTGCCCCCGACCATCCAGGAGTTCCCACTCCTGCGTCCGGCCTGGTCCTTCCGGTTGGCCATCGCTGCCGAGCTTTGCATCGTCACCCTTGCCCTCTTGCGACCGAGGCTCGGAGCCCGACTCCTGATCCTCATGTTCGTGCTTTTTGACTTGCTCCTGATACAAATGATGAGCGCGGGTGATTCGAGTTGCGGTTGCTTTGGATCCAAAGTGCCCATCGCCCCTTGGCAGATGATGACCATCGATTCGGTCCTCCTGATCGCCCTCCTCGCCCGCAGAAGCTGGCTGGCATTCCCGGGCCGCTGCGTTTCCCTCGTCACCCTCGCGCCCCTTTTTGTTGTCTTCACGGCCTTTCCCTGGTTCAAATTCAAAGAAGCCGAGGTCACGATCACCATCGACGATGAAACCGGCGCAGAGCAAGTCAGCGTCGATACAACGGGCGCTGACTGGCACCACTTCACGCCCTCAGACTGGGAAGGCAGAATGCTGCACGACCTCGATTTGATCGGCTTCCTCGATGATCCCATGGGTGTTGACCTGATCCCCCCGCCCGCCCACGTCATCCTCTATCGCCTCTCTTGTGAGCACTGCAAGGAGCACTTCGAAGGGCTCATGCTCAACCCGATCACCGATCGCCCCATCGTGCTGATACGCATCCCAGAAAACGCCGGCGATGCGGAAAGCGATGTCGTCACGGCCGTCAAGCCGCAAGCCTTGCTTGAGCTAAGCCTAAAGGAATTGCCGCGCGGTTATGGCATTACAACCCCAGTCACCTTTGATGTCGACGAGATCTACACCGTACAGGACGTTCAGAATCACACCGAATAGCGTGACTCTGGGGAGGGTCCCGACCGCGCCTGCCTCCGAGGCCGGTCACATGGGATTCCGCCCCACCTTTTCGTTCCTATCGCGCCCCTAAGGGCCCACAAGGGAACCTCGTGGATTGCAATTGTCTCAGGCCAACCTTGCGCATCCACGCCCTGCCGTCATCTCGGGGCTGAGGAACCCGATGGATGCTCTGGATTACTTTTCTGAGACGAGATAGGCCAACCAGGCCTCACAGTTTTCTCCCACAGGATCAGCCGAGAAAATCCCATCTCCCTCGCTCTCATCCTCGGGATCGGTCCCTTCGAAGTAGCTCGACACCTTACTGAATCCCGCCTCAAGCAAGATATCGCGCAGCTCAGTCAAATTCCAAAACCGCCAGTCGTAGGTGAAAGCCTCGGTCATCTCCGACCCATCGCGGAAACGAAAGTGAATCGCACACTGATAGCGTCCCGTGCCGGGCTCCCACACCCGCTGGTCCCAGATGTAGTCGAAGGCGCCATCGATGTCGCGTACCTCTTCCATCTCACTGAGTGCCTCGGGGCCACCATAGAGGTCCATCACGAACACGCCCTTGTCAGCCAGATCCTCGTGCACACTCTTGAAGTAGCCCAAAAGCTCGGCACGCTCATGGAAACCCCAGTATGAAAAATTGGCCGCAATGGTTACATCAGGTGCCTTATCCGCTGGGCTGCGCACATCTTTCAAATGCCAAGTCATGCGTTCATCGCGGTCGGCAATTCGATTGAAGTTATGTGACTTTCCCCACTTCATGGGCTCCGGATCCAAATCAAAACCCTCGACCGTGTTGGCTGCATCTCGACTGAGGAATTCAGCGGCGAGGTTCGCGGTTCCACAGAAGTCTTCGCGCAGGTGCTGGGGCTTGCAGCCTCGAATCTCCTCATACGCACCGACGAGGAAATCAACATCCGACTCAGGAGAGTTCACCGATCGTTGATACAGGTCAAAGCGGTCAGCGGTTCCAGCGGACAGTCGGCGGTCCTTCTTGCGAGCTGGACGACGCTCTCCCTTTGAGGTCTCTTTGTGAGTGCGGGTCTTGTTTTTCGTGCTGGTAGGCATGGGATTCTATTGGGTGCTATGGCTGGTGGCTCTGGCGGGTGCTGATTCGATCTCCCGCCCTCACTGACTCCTAGATTGAGGAGGCTTCGGGATGGGAACCAACGAATCAAATGCAGACGATACGGGCCGGGTGGGGCGGCCGCAACTAGCGGCGCGTCAGCTTCGGCTCACCTTCATTCCACGAGGGTGAGATCGTACCGCTGGCCAGGAGACCAGCCGCTCGCCATGCAGCCTGAGCGCACAACTCCATGTGCTCAAAGTCTAGGGTCTGCACCTCATCAGAAACCTTGTGGTAGTTGGGGTTATCCCCACCCGTCGAGAGGGTCTGACCCACAATGCCCTGCTTCACAAACACAATATTGTCCGACCGCTCAAAATAATGCTGCTCGGGGCGCAAGTCCGGGCCGATGGCTAGCCCCTCAGCTCCGAATAGCGGACCGAGGTTGGTTCGCTCATAACCCGAAAGCCAGGGCTTACCCACGCCACCGGCAAGGTCATCGGGCATTCCCAGCATCTCCAGGTTTAGATTGCAAACGATGCTCTCGATGGGGACCGTCGGATTGTCGGCGAAGTAATAGGTGCCCCACATCCCCAGCTCCTCGGCAGCACAGAACAAGAAGATCACGGTTCGGGCAGGAGCCGGTCCAGCCCCGAAGGCCTCGGCCAACTCCAGCAAGACCGCGCACCCGCTGGCATCGTCATCGGCCCCATTGCGAATGACATCTTCACCCTCCGCCGCCAAGGCGGGATCTTTGCCGGCAATAACGCCCACATGATCAAAGTGAGCGGACAAGACAATCACTTCATCCTTCAGGCCCGGATTCTCCTCAGTCCCGACCCCATGCAAAATGCCGACCACGTTGCGCTCAGGCGTGGGACGTCGCGTTGCGTTCATGCTGAGCCGAAGCTGCGCCACCCGCCCCTCCCATAAA
The DNA here is from genome assembly GCA_964469565.1 of uncultured Planctomycetaceae bacterium. Taxonomy (GTDB): domain Bacteria; phylum Planctomycetota; class UBA1135; order UBA1135. Next base: position 124,413 of record CAYXZD010000008.1, on the reverse strand, counting down.
TCATCCGCTGCCTCACCCGTCACAGTGGCCACCTCCGGCCCATCGGGCTGTGCCTTCCACGCGCGCTCAATGCGATCGCGCGGAACTGACCCCGTGCGGCCTTTGCTCGTGGGCCTCACACGAATAATGAGACCGAAGCCCTGACCGCCATCAAAGCCGTGGTCCTCCAACCAGCTGAAGCTTTTGCGTCGCGAAGAATGCATCACCAGTGCGAGTTTAGGGTCGGCCTGCTCCGGAAGATCAGTCTCCTCCTTGACCACCAGCACTTTCAGTGTGGGAGTATCCTTGGGATCGCCTTGGACCATGACCGTGAACTCTGCCCCGAACGTGAGCGCACGCTCCGGAGAATCGGGGGCTTCGCCGTCCCAAAGGGTTAGCGTTGGCGCGGCGCTGTAGGCCGTGGTCAGCAGGGGGACACTCTGAAAGTAGCTCTTGCCTACTCCGGCTTCGACGCCACTTCGTTCGAGGCCTCGCGCGATGTAGTCACTGACGCGCCTGCTCTCGGGAGTCGTAATAGCACGTCCCTTGAGTTCATCACTGGCGAAGAACTGCACGTGATGGAGCAATTCGACGCGTGAAACGGCCGGGTCAGGTTTCGGGAGGGGATCTTGAACGGCGGCGGCAAAACCGATGAGGAGCAGTAGCATGCTCCTCATTCTACAAGAGGGTCATGCGGGGCGTGCAATGACTCCGTGCCCACCCGAGGGACGTACCCATTCCATACAACCGGCGCGGGATCCTAGATCACGTCGCGCATCGTGTTCAGCAGCTTCTCATTGATCTTTGGATCTCGCACATGCACCCGCACCCGGCCAGTCATTCCACGGGGCACACTGACAGAGCCCGGTTCGAGGCGCCGATTCACGCGCCTCGCCAACTCACTCGGCTTCTCGACCTCTAGCAGAATCCAGTCACCCACCGAAGGGAGGGGGCGAACGCCAGGAATGGTGGCCAAGCGGGATGAGAAGCGGTCTTTCTCGTCGTGGAGTTCGTAGGTCATGGGGTGGGTCGTTCGAGGCCTCAGGGGGCCTCCTTGGGGCCGCCAAGCGGGTCTTGGCAGGATTCAAGGGGGTCCCAGAGGAATCCCGAGGTGCATTGTCGCTGGTGAGAGTTTCCACGAGCCCAAATCGGGACTCGTTGGGGGGCACCTTATGTAGTGGTTGAGTGTGATGCAACCACTAACTGGAGCGGGCCTGAAGGCTCTAGCTTGCGTGAGGATTGCAAATAGCACCCGTCTTTTTGTGCCAGCATCTACAGGGTCTGCCAATCTCACTCCCCCTTCAGCCTCGCAGGAGTCCCACCTCAACCCCACAATGCGCCCATGTCCAAGGCTCGTTCGACCCCTGGCGCACTGCGCGTGCGAGTACCCGGCTCCACTTCCAATCTGGGGCCGGGTTTCGATTGCCTAGGCCTCGCGCTCTCGCTTTTCCTCGATGTTGAGTGCCGCCCGACTCAAGGTTCCGAACACAACCTGGGGCCATGCACTGGCGAAGCCGCCGGTTGGCCCATGGGCAAAGAGAACCTCCTTGTGCAGGCCTTCGAGCGGAGCCTCGGTCTGTTCAACGTTGAAACGCCCTGCGGATTTGAGTTGCGCGCACATTCCGAGATCCCAGTGGGCCGAGGGATCGGCTCAAGCGGGGCTGCTCTCGCCGCCGGTATCTGCCTTGCACGTGCGGTAGCCACACAGGACCTTCACAGCGAACCCGATCAGTCCATGCTCGAACTCGCCCTGCAAATGGATGGTCATCCTGACAACGGCACGGCCTCACTTTTGGGTGGATGCACCTTAGCCGTTCCGTGCAGCGATCGCATGCGAGTCCTGCGGCCTCCCATTCACTCTGAGCTCGGATTCGCACTCGCTTGGCCTTCGCAGGCGCTACCCACAGCCGAGGCGCGCCAGGCGTTGCCCGAACGAGTGCCACACACTGACGCCGCCGAGAACCCCCGCAGGCTCGCCCTCCTCCTCGAAGGATTGCGCACGGGCCATGGCGATTGGATTCGAGAAGGGTTTCAAGAACGGCTCCACATCCAATACCGCTTGCCCCTCATCCCGGGGTCTGCCCAGGCCCTAGCACTAGCGGTCGAGGCGGGCGCCTATTCAGCCACTTTGAGCGGGGCTGGATCCGGTCTGGTCGCCGTGGGACCCATCGAAGCCATGGAGCCGATCGCCGAGGCGATGGCGATCGGACTCAGCGCGGGGGATTCACGGGCTCAGGGAATTGTGGCGCAGCCGGTGCAAGGCTCCCCACAGGTGGAGCGCCTGAACTGACCCAACCCACGGCGCCGGGCCCCGAGCTTGGAACGCTCACTTTGAGCTCCACTCCACAGGGAAGGTGCTTGATCGCCTCCCCCACGTTGACAAGAGCCACGATCTCGTAAGCATGCAGCCACGGCAGAAGCCCCGGCCGTACGTCCCTCGCCCCACAAACCACCGCCACCGGCCGAACCGGTCCGCACGGCAAGAGATCCGAGAGTTCAAGCTGACCCGCGAGCACCATAACCCTCGGAATTCGCGGACCCTCAAGGGGAACCGGCTCCACCCATCCAAGCAGCCTGCGGCCGAGGCCCTCTAATCGCAGGGAACGCTCAGCCGAAACTCCTCCGAGGACCTGCCCCATGCGCTGCGCATCGGCCACGACCTTTCGAATTGCAGAGGACAGGCTTAGGCGCTCCGCAATCAACAAGGACTCCACGTCTGCAATAAACACTGCGTCATGGAGCGCTCGAGCATGCTGCTCTAGGAGGTCGCGAGAAACCTGGGGCAGACCCGATTCAGATTCGCACTCTAGCCTGCGCGGTTCACTCAGTTCAGCCTGTGCACACTCAAGGGCGACCCTCAAGCCATTCAATTCACGCGCGACCTCGTGCTCGCCAATGCGCACAGGCAGCCGGTGCCAAGCATCCGCACCGTAACAGCGCGACTGCCCCACAACCACACCGGCAGTCAGGCCTTCACCACTGGCGCTGGCAGTCATCAGGCCCCCGGTCCTCCGCCTTGGTCCTTCCACGCTTGAACCAGCGCCCGGACACGCTGCTCATCCACGGCTGCCCCCACCTGGCCTCCCTGCTTGAGAGCGGTGCCCACAATGGCTCCGTCGGCCAACCCCCGCCAAGACTCTACTTGTTCAAGAGTGCACCCCGAGCCCAGTACCAGGGGCACGTGCGGTCCTACAGCTGAGCGCACTTCCTTGAGATCCCCTGGCAAGACCGCCGCCCCTGTGGCGATGCCACTAATCACGAGACCATCCGCATGCCCACGCAGAACAGCGTCACGCGCCGCGTCCTGCAAGGACTGGTTACCGAGGGGTACAGCGTGCTTCACGTGCACATCTGCCAGAATGCTGGCTGCCAAGCCAAGGCGCGCCCGCTCTCGTAGGGTAGTGGCCGCTTGCCCCTGAATGAGCCCCTGGTCGGTAACCATGGCTCCTGTGTGCACGTTGATTCGCAGGAAGCAAGCCCCCGTCGCAGCACACAACCCTAGTGCTGAGCGTGCATCATTACGCAGTACATTCACCCCCACCGGAATGCCTTGCGCCTCTGCTTGCACGGCCTCTAGGGCAAGGGCCATGCTCGCCACCGTTTCGGAGGGAACGCTCCCCGCAAAAAAAGGGGTGTCGCCAAAATTCTCCACGATCAGCCCATCCACACCACCAGCCACCAAAGCCCTTGCGTCAGTTCTGGCATGGGCCAGCCAAGCGCGGGCCTCCCCAACGGGGTCGGCGTCGGATGGCTCATGGGTGTGAGCTCCGCCAGTGTGCAATGGAGACCCCGGCGTAGGGGGCAGGTGGACCACCCCAATCAAGAAGGGTGGTTGAAAGGGAAGCGGGTTCATGGCGGTGCGGAAGTGGGGTGTACCCTAGGATCTGTTCTGATTCCCTTGAATGAGGTGTCCAGAGTACACGGACTAACTTCAGTGCGACAAGTCACTTAGCTGCACGCCCGAGATAAGGCACGCCCCGCTCCGCCACCGAGGGATTCGCAGGGACACCCACGAATCGATCACTCCGGCGATGGAGGGAATCGCGCAAGTGGAAACACCACAGGGAAGCAGGCTGATTCAATTACTATTCACTTCCTGTCCGCCCCTCCCTGCCCTCCATCCTTAGACACCATGCCTCCAACCCACGACAGTCACGACCCCTTGGAATTGCTCCTGCATGAGTGGTCCCAAGTTTCCCTGCTATTCTGGGTGCTCCTGACTGCGGGCGCCATCGCCTTAGCGACCCTGGGCGATTCCCACGGTCCGGCGGTGGGTGTCGTACTCATCGCCGCCGCGGTGGGTGTGCCACTCCTCAAGCTTGGACCCACCCTCGTCATCGTGGGGAACGAGATGCGTAAGATCGCCCCCCGCTCAGAGGACAGGAGCCCCACGGACCCGGGTTAGGCCCGGTGGTAGACGAGCACGGTGAGATCATCGCTCTTGCCGGGGACAGCCTCTGTGCCACACTGCATGCGCCGGGACGCAAGGTCTACGAGGGCTGGACCAGCCAACGATGGCGGCCCCGAACACAACATCTCGACCCACTCTTGGGTCAGCATGTTGTCGGTCAATCCATCACTGGCCAGCACGAGCCGGTCCCCCGGCTCCCACGGGAACCAGTCGCTGCGATCCACCTCCATGGCGGTCGACCCAACCATGTTTGAGATCACGTGGCGATCGGGGTGAGACATGGCTTCAAGTTCTGTGAGTAGGCCGGCCTCCAACGCGAAGCCCACCGGCGAGTGCTCAACCGTGCGCCACTTGACGAGCCCCTCAGCATCCACGAGGGCAGCCATGGAGTCGCCCACATGATGGGTCCGCACGGCATCGGCCCCAAACTCCGCAGCGGCCAAAGTCGTCCCCGCCCCCACGCCAAGGTCCATGATTGCAGCATTGGCCAGAGCGAGGGCCGGCACCAGCAGCGTCCCCAATTCGCCCCGTGCATCGGGTGGACTTGTGTCCAGCGTACCCAACGCACGAACCAGAATGGCCGAAGCCTGCTCCGCTTGCGGCTTACCCCCGAGCCCGTCAGCCACGGCCAAGAGGCCACCTGTAGCTCCCCAACGCACCAAGGCAGCCGCGTCTTGGTTCACGCGGTCCTTGCCCGGAGCGCCCTGGGAATGCAGAAACAGCTCTCCGCCCTGAAACGCAATGCATTGAGGCGCAGAGCCATCGTCCTCAGTCAGCAGCAAGGGGTACTCGGGTTCAAACTCCATGGGTACCCCCAACATCGCTCCCACACCACTACGTCACAATCAAAAAACCGTTCGATTCCTGATCCACAGTCCCGGCAATGATCGCGAGCATGACCCTCCCCGCCAACGACGATGTCACTCTGCGCTTGTACCGCCCCCAGTTTGGTGACCGCAGGCCTGTGCCATTCGCCTAGTCTATTGCCATCCCCTTTCTCCACCGTTTCCAACATGCACAAACCCCTTCTTGCCCTAGTCCCCATACTGGTCTGCCTGCACACCGCCCCAGCTCTGGGGTCCCAGGACAGTGGAGCCATCGACCTCGTGCCTGGCAGCAGGGTTGTCCTCATGGGAGCCGGCCTCGGTTCACGGATGCTGCATTCAGGTCACTTCGAAACGGGTCTGCACCTGCGCTACCCCCACCACCAGTTGTTCATCCGCAATATCTGCGACGAGGGCAACACCCCCAGTTTCCGGCCACATTCCGGGCGCGCAGACCAACTAGGCTTCCCAGGCGCCGCGGACTACCACGCACCGTATTCCGATGGGAATGTGGCGGCAGGCGTTGGGCATTTCTGGTCGGACGAAGAATGGCTCAATCACCTCCGGCCTGATGTCTTGCTGTGCTTTTTCGGGTTCTCTGAATCCTTCGAGGGTGTCTCAGGCCTCGCCAATTTCCAAGCTGAACTCGATGCGTTCCTCTCCCACACCCGGAACCAACACTACGGCCAAGACTCTCCCCCCGAGCTTGTCCTCGTTTCTCCCACGGCCTTTGAAGATCGCTCCGCTGCCTTGAATGTCCCGGACGGTCAGCGTCAAAACGCAAACCTAGCCGCATACACATCCGTGATGGACTCTCTCGCCGGGAAGCACGGCGTCCGCTTCGTGAATCTCTACAACGCCTCCTTGCAATGGTACGAGACTTCGCGCAAACCGCTTACGTCCGACGGAGCCCTGCTCAACGATGCGGGTTACAGGGTCTTGTCGGACCACCTCATCGGGGCAGTATTTGGAGACTCGGCGCCACGCGCAGCTGAACAGGAGGCCTTGATCCATGCGGCCGTGCTGGAGAAGAACTGGTTTTGGATCACCGATTTCAAGATGCCTAATGGAGTGCATGTCTTTGGCCGCCGATACAACCCCTTTGGACCAGCAAACTACCCCTTCGAGATAGAGAAAGTCCGCGCCATGACTCTCATTCGCGATGAGAATATTTGGGCTGCGAACCAAGGGACTTCCATCGACCTCGCTGCACGCGACCGGGACACACCCGTACTCCCGCCCGTGGAAACAAACTACAAGCCAGGCGGGAAAAATGGACCGCTCACTTTCCTTGACGGTGCCAAGGCCCTCTCGACTATCACGGTTCCCGAGGGCTACGCCATCGAGCAGTGGGCCACCGAAGCCGAGTTTCCCGACCTCGCCAACCCCGTGCAGATGTCCTTTGACAACAAGGGGCGCCTTTGGGTCGCCACCATGCCGAGCTACCCACACTATCGGCCCGGCGACCCGCGCCCCGACGACAAGCTCATTATCCTGGAAGACACCGATCACGACGGCAAAGCCGACAAGCAAACCACATGGGCTGATGGTCTGCACTTACCGATGGGATTTGAATTAGCCCCCGAAGGCGTCTACGTATCCCAAGGGATTCACCTTGTGCTCCTGTCCGACACAGACGGAGACGACTACGCGGACAAGCACGAGATTGTGTTCAGCGGCTTTGATGACCACGACACTCACCATGCCATCGGCGCCTATTGTGCCGACCCCTCGGGCGCCATCATCCTGTGCGAAGGGACCTTCCTGCGCACAAGTGTAGAAACAGCTTACGGAACCGTGAGGGGCACAAATGGTGGATTCTATCGGTTCGCACCCCAGCGACGGCAACTTGAGCGCCACGCGCAGCTCTCGATTCCCAATCCCTGGGGTGTCGCATTTGATGAATGGGGTGAACACTTCTTCCTGCACACATCGGGCACAAAGGTCGAATGGATGCTGCCAGGATCGATTAGGCCGCGCTATGGAGTGGCGACCCCCGGCAGCAAAGATCTGATCGAGAGTGCCCACAGAGTGCGGCCCACCTCGGGAGTCGAGTTCATGAGTAGCAGGCACTTTCCCGACGAAGTGCAGGGCGATCTAATGCTCAACAATACGATTGGGTTCCTAGGGACAAAGCAGCACAAGGTCCAGGACGACGGAGCGGGTTACAAGACTTCCTGGCGCCAAGACCTCACCCACTCCACCGACGGCAACTACCGCCCCGTGGATCTCGAAATGGCTCCCGATGGGTCCCTGTATCTTGTGGATTGGCACAATCCGTTGATTGGTCATATGCAACACAACGCCCGTGACCCCCACCGGGACCACGATCACGGCCGAATCTACCGTATTACGTACCCCTCGCGACCACTGGTGGAGCCCGCCGAGATCGACGGGGCGTCGATCGAAACCCTGCTCGACAATCTAACTCTCCCGGAATACCGATCCCGGTACCGGACACGCCGTGAACTGAGGGGACGAGATGCGGGGGAAGTTCTAGCCGCTCTGCAGCCATGGATTGACAGCCTCGATCAAAGCGATGCGAGTTACGAACATCACCTTTTGGAAGCCCTGTGGGTGAGTTGGGGTCTAGATCGAGTGGACGAGGAGCTTCTCATGCGCCTCTTGGATGCGAAGGATTTCCGTGCACGGGCGGCGGCCGTGCGAGTCTTGCGCTACAACGGACACCGCATCCCCAATCAGGAGGAACTCCTCCTACGAGCTGCAACAGACACCCATGGGCGCGTGCAGCTGGAAACCATCGCCGCGGCGTCCTGGCTAGACTCCAGGGCAGGTCTAGCAGTGTTGGCCGCCGTCGAGGCCGCCTACCCAGCCCCTGAGCCCGAGCCCACTAGCGACCAAGTGATCATTGAGAAGGGCGGACTCATCGTCCGCATGAAGCCCTCCGGACTCGCAAGTGAGGACATCAGTTCGTTCCGCATGACCGTGCCGGGGAACAACAAGGTCATCAACTTGGCCGAGATGGAGATCACCTCCGGCGGCAAGAACGTGACCGCCCAGGCCACGCTGTCCCAATCCAGCGAGTACAACGGCGGAGCCTACCCAATCGCCAATTTAGTCGATGGTGATCGCTCCAACTTCAGTCACACGGCATTCGGGAAGGATCCGTGGATCGAAGTGCATTTCCAAGAGCCCCTCGCCATCGACGCGGTCACCCTTTGGAACCGTCCTCAATTCGAGGGGCGCTTCGGAGGTGCCCAGGTCGAGTTTTTTCATGGCGACAAGGTGATGTCTCGGCTTGAAGTCAAGATCAGCCAGCAATCGGGTCCCTTTGAGGACACTTGGCTGAACCAACCGTTTAGGACTGCCCAAGCCCACCTGAGCGGCAAGAGCAACGAGCAAAAGTCCGAGGTCATCCCCCCAGTTCACCTCGCGGAGGAGTACCACGAGCAATACCTGCGCGGAGCTGAAATCTATGGGCGCGATGGTCATTGTTCCACCTGCCATCAAGAGGATGGAATGGGACTTAGAGCAGGGGGCTTCCCTCCGTTAGCCAATTCACCCTGGGTAACCGAAAACACAGACCGCTTGATCAAGGTGACATTGAATGGGCTTCTCGGTCCCATGGAACTCATGGGCGAATCCTACCCAGGACTCGTTCCGATGACCCCCTTTGGCGGAATGCTCAGCGATGGGGAGATTGCGGCGGTCTTGACCTACGTGCGGAATGCATTTGGCAACCGAGCCGATCCCATCGGGCCTGAGAAGGTCGCGCAAGTACGGGTAGCCACCCAAGACAAGCAGGGCTTTTACTCACCCGAAGAATTGGAAGGTGGTGCGGCCACAGAAACGCGCCCGTTTGTGAAGTTCTGGGAACTCGAGGACTTTTCACAGGATCTAGCCGTCCCGATGAGCGGGCGAGATTTTGAACAGGGCCGTGCCATGTTTGAAGTCGCCAGTTGCGTCACCTGTCACAACATGCAGGGCCGAGGTGGGCAGGTGGGTGCCGACCTCTCCCGCGCAGGTCAAGAGTATCCAGGCTTGAGCCTCCTCAGCCAGATTCTCGACCCGTCACTGAGCGTGAAGGATGAACACCGAGTTTGGGCCATCGAGCTCGAGGACGGCAGCCAGTATTTTGGCCAGATCATGGCTCGAACGGCAACTCACGTGACCATCGCAGAGTCCCTCCAAGAACCTGATGTCACGATCACTCTAAGTCTCGATGAAATCGCAGAGCAGATCGCCCTCGACACCTCCCCCATGCCCACCGGTCTCCTCGTCACCTTGACCCGTGAGGAGGTCATCGACTTGCTCGCCTACATTGCTGCCAATGGCGACGCGACCCACAGCGTCTTTCAGCAGTGAATGTGCGGTGTTTGCTGCCTAGGTCTTCCCGGCTGGCTCCCCCATCAAGCCAGCCGCAACACCCTCCCACACAGCGAGGGTGCGCTCATCGAAGAGCACAAACTCGATCCGCTGCAAGGTACTGAAATGGGCGCGCACCGTGCGAATGGCAAGTGAGGCAGCCTCTTCAAGGGGATAGCCGTATACACCACAGGAGATGGCCGGGAATGCAATGCGCTTGAGCGGTTCCAGCCGATCGCAAGCGAGAATGAGACTGGACGTATACGCGCTCACCAAGAGGGGGGCTGAACGGGCCGCTGTGGAGTAAATGGGCCCCACGGCATGGATGACATAGTCACAGCGCAATCGCCCCCCTGCCGGTGTGATTCTCGCTTGGCCGGTAGGGCAACGCACACCGTAGCCCAAATCAGGTAGGGCCTGGCAAGCCTCCAGCAGGGCTGGGCCTGCCGCGCGGTGAATGGCCCCATCCACGCCACCGCCGCCCGCTAAGGCTTCATTGGCTGCACTCACAATGGCATCCCCTTCCCACAGGGTGAGATCCCCGCAAGAAAAATGCAGCTGGCAGGTGGACGAGAGCGCGTAGTAGGAACCCATTGTCCCATTATAGGTCCGGTCAATGGCCGGCCGTGCGCAAACAACTAAAATCAGGGGCCTATCCCAAGAGGCGGAAGGGTCACGGCGTTCCACCCGCATGAACCACCTCCAACGACTTAGCCTGTGCGCCCCCGCGCTGTTCCTCGCACCACTCCTGACCGCAAACGGATCGAGCCTCGATACTGAGGGCCGCACGCGCCAGGATGCACTCGCCCTCGCCAAAGGCCAAGGGGCATTCGCCCTAGAGACCCACCAACGACTCGCAGCATTGACCCGCGGAAACATGGTTTGGTCCCCGGCCAGTGTTCATGCAGCACTCCTGAGCCTTCAAGCAGGTGCTCGGGGCAGCAGCCTGAGCTCACTCAGTGCAGCACTCCACCTGCCCGATAGGGACATTCAGCGCTGGCAGGTGGCCCAGTCCCACTTGCTGCGCTCGTTTCTGTGCGAAGAAGGGAGCCAAGGCGCCCTCTCCCTCGCCGATGCGATCTGGACGACCGGATCAATGCCCTTCAACTCGGACACGTTGGATACATTGCACTCCATCCGAGGTGCACAAGTGCACCCAGTGGACTTCACTGACCCTCAAACCCTCACCCTCATCAATGAATGGGTCAGCGAGAAAACCCGAGGCATGATTCCCAGCATTCTCCACGAGTTGCCCAGCGGCCCCATGCTCTTGACCAATGCACTCTACTTCGCCAGTTCTTGGGAGAGTCAATTCACCGTCAGCCGTACTGACGAGTCCCCATTTACACTCCAGAGCGGCGAAGTCATTGAAACCACCACCATGCACGGCTGGCACTCGGCGCACTTCTTTTCCAACGAACTCCTGACCCTGGCCGAGGTCTCCTTTGAACGGAATGGGACGTCCCTTCTGCTGATCCTGCCGAAGGAGGGTTTGACCCTAGGAGACCTGCAGGAGCACCTAGTCCCCAAGAATCTGGCGAAGTGGCTCGATCAAGCCAATTCGGTTGATCTGCGGCTCGACATGCCACGTCTGGACGTACACACCAAGGGCCTGCCCCTTCGATCGGCCTTGAATTCTGCCGGACTCTCCGAGCTTTTCGATCAACGCGCCGACCTCACCGGCTTCGCCGATCCTGTCGGCGGTCTCTACCTTGCCGATGTGCTCCATGGTTGCCGCCTCACTCTCAACGAAACCGGCATCGAAGCTGCCGCGGCCACCTTGCTGCCCGCCCAAGTTGGAAGCGCCCCCCATGTGGCCGTACCGCCCCGCCGTGAGCTGTCCCTCGACAGACCCTTCATGTTTATGGCACGTGAGAACCGCAGCGGATCCGTTCTCCTCATGGGCCGGATCGACGACCCTCGTACCCCCGAGCCAACGCAGGACAAGTAGCCGCTTAGAGCCCCCTCGCGAGAGACCCGACGTTCGGCCCCTTGCAAGTCTGACTTGCGGGGGGCCACGCCCATTGACAGGGGAACCGAGGTGCCCGACCGGGACCCGCACAGATCCAGCGCCCTGAAAGTTCAAGAACTTGTCACAGGGCGCGCGAAATCAACCGGGTAGGACTAGGGACGAGGTGCTTGCCGCTTCCTCAAGGCGTGCAGACAAAGGCCGACGACCAACCCCACGCACGGCCCCACCCAAAGCCCATACAAGAAGCCCTCGAAGCCCGCTTCCTTGGCAGCAAAGGAATTGGGATCGCCCGTCGAGTACTCAACAACGAGCATTCCAGTCACCGGTCCTAGAAACAGACCCAGCAACACCATGGGGAGCACACGCATGGGCAGTGATGGTGGAGGCTTCCCGTTCATTCCGTGATTATGAAACAGGGAAAGCTGTCACAGCAAGACCTTGGTTCAAACGAGCTGCTCACGGCCTCCCTGCGCGGTGCAGGCCGGTGGAAAGCGCCTGCATTTCGATGCCAACTCCATCCTACGAACTCCAGGGGGTGTCGTTCCCTGCCCTAGAAGCAACGCGTGCGACAACTTCCATGGATAGCGACCATGGATGGAATGGAGCCAGAGATCGGATTTGAACCGACAACGTCTGCTTTACGAAAGCAGTGCTCTACCATTGAGCTACTCTGGCATGGGTGGAACTCGTGCAGGCCCCGTGGGCAGCGTGGGAGTCCCCTTGCAGGATGACAGGCGGCCCCCCCTCTGGCAAGTGCCGCGAGGGGGGGCCGCCGGTGTTTTTGTTGGGGAACTCCGTCCAGTCTGACGCCGAATGCCGACCGAGTGGGCAGGCGTAGAGATGGCCCCAGCCTTAGGGTTCCAGCCTTGGAGTTCCAGCCTTGGAGTTACAAGCCTTAGATGTCGCCCAGCAAGCCAGCGCGGTCTCCAGCGGAGACACCGGCCAACCCAAGGGCTTGGGCTGCAGCAGTGCGCACAGCAAGGGTTGCATCAGAGCGAACCACGGCATCCAAGCCAGCGGCGCAATCCGCACCACCCCCGCTTCGACCAAGGATTCCAACCAGGGCCTGCCCAGCAGCAACGCGAGCGTCGTCCGAACGGGCCTCGTCAGTGATGACAGCCATCAAGGCACCCGCTTGGGCTCCAGTCCCGGCGGCCGCAAGTGCGCGCATGGCGGGAACGGCAACGCCGTCAGGCCGGTGGCCGATGGACTTAGCCAAGCCCTCGAGAGCTGCGCCGAGTTCCGTGCGGCCTGCCAAGGCGAGGTCGCCCAGTACCGCTGCGGCACGGCGGGAAAGGTCGTCAGCGCGGGCGCGATCACCTTCAAGGGTACCCTCAAAGATGGACTCCAATTCAGAGAGATCCGACATGTCGCCAATCACAGCACTGACACGGTCAGCGTAGGCATCACCTAGGTCGCTATCGGAAGTCATGAGAAGGATGGGCGTCTCGGAGTCACCCAAGCTAGCGGCGGAGATGATCTGGTCCACCGTCATATCCGTGAAACGGTCCCCAACAACGATGGCATCAAAGCCACCGACTCGGCGCAACAGATTGATCCCGCCGGCACCGGTGTCGCGGTGATTGACGAGCACGCCAGGCCCTCCAATCGAACTGGCCAATGCCTGTGCACGCTCGGCATCGCCATCGATCACGGCCACAAGGCGCATGATGTCGCGTCCAGCGGCATCACCAAGTGCAGCGACCAACTCACTGGTTCCACCGATTTTACGTCGGACACCGATCGTTCCAATAGCGACGGCTGCTTCCCCGCGCAGGGCACCATCGGAAGAACCCATGGCGGCCAACAGACCACCGGTGGGCTCGCCAGCAATGGCACCGAGGACGCGGGCAAGACCCACGCCTGCTGTGGCATCATTGACGTTCACACTCCAAGCCAAGGCTTTGTCCACAGCAGCCACTCCGCACGAGGCCGCAATAATGGCGCCCCCCTCGGCAGCGGCCTGGTGGTCGCTCACGTCTTGACCGGCTTCAGCCAGGGCTGAAAGGCGGGCAGAAATATCCATCGCCGAACGCGCTACACCAGCGAGGGCGACCACATTACCACCCTCCTCGGCCAGGGCATCCATGTACGCTCGCTTGGCAAGGGTGCTGTGGTACACCTCGCGGGGGAGACTGGAGCTTGCGAGGTCGCCATCTTCCCAAGCCCAGGTCACATCGCTGTAGTCAAAGTCGCGCAGGACGTTTTTCCGGCGGTTGTAGTAATCCTCGCCGAGAGAAATGAACTGGTCAGCAGCGCTGCCTTCAGCTCCGCACTTGCCTGCGGAATCAGCGGCGGCGCGGCGGACCTTGCCATCCTCATCGGTTGCGGCGATCCGGGTCAAAGCCCCAGCGGCGCGGGGATCGCCCACATGGCCGAGAACCATGGCCACATTGGCGCGTTGGTACGCATTGTCCGTTCCGAGGGCCGCAACCAGAGGCAGGACTGTATCGGAACCCATTTGGCTCAAAGTATGCATGGCGATAATGCGCCAGTCCCCGTCTGTGGAGTCCGCAAGAACCCGAACCAGTCGCGGCACGGCGTACTCACCATGCTCAGCAGACAGTGCACTCATTGCGGCACGGCGCTCCGAAGAAGTGGCAGCATCCTTGAGGGTGGCCACGAGTGCTCCGATGGCAGCCGAATCATTTCGACGCTCCATGCGGCCCATGCGGGCACGGTCGAGGAAGCGACGGGCGATGAGTTCAAACTCACCTCCCTCCACGAGCATGTCGAGGAATAGTTCCTCGTCCGTGTTCTTCCACAATTCGTAGGCATCGTTGTTGCTCGGGTCGCTGGCCAGGGCACGTTGGAATGCCTGCAGGGCCTCGGCCTTCTTGCCCTGGCGCAGGAGGGCCACACCCTCTTGGAAATCGTCTGCACCGAGCACAGCCGAAGTCGATGTTCCCGCCAACGGCGTGACCCCAAGAAGAGGGGTGCTGCTCGTTGCAGCGCTCAGGGGAGCAGCGAAGCCAGCGATGGCTAGCGCGAATCCAGCGGTCTTGCCAAGGTCACGGAAGAGAGGGAGGGTCATATTCGATTCCTCGAAGAAGAGGAGAGAGTCTTGGGGGGAGAATCCACGCACCCAGTGGGTACTGGCCCAACAGAATTGGGTGAGGAGCGTGGGTGAACAGCAGTCAGATTAGAATGGGCGGAAGTGGGTCGGCACGATGGATCCATACAGGCAGGGGCGGTACCCGCAAGAAATGAGGGAGACCGGCTCTGGGGGGCCTGTTAGGAGAGGCAATCTGCTTGGCGGATAATAACGGGAGAGGGACGGGGGTCAAGGGTTTGCCCCTCAGGGGGGTCGATCCAGTAGGCCGAAGGGAGGTCCAAGGTCCGCTGGATCCAAACAAGAGGCGTGGCCAACCACCATGGTGGAGTGAAGCGGGGCTTCCCACAACGGTCACAGGATTCACGCAGGGGAGCCGGCCGAGGCAAAAAGGAGGTGTCAAAGCAGCGACCGCAGCACCCGGCGTGGGCTCCAGGAGAGCGACGTGAACCCAGTCAGGTTCCCGCCCAGCAGCAACGGCAGCAGGTGTACCCCTACCAATGACCAGGAGCTACCGTCCCCCCCGAGGAAGACCTCCGAGACCCTGATCGGATTCGCCGGTCAGCGCGAAGCACTGTGCGTAACCAACGCGCAATACATAACTTACGTCAATGCGCTTCCGTCTAGCTCCAAACCAGGACTGAGCTTTCCGAGCACCCTACCGGACAGGGCTCCGCTGGTCTCGGGCCGTGTCACGCCCTGGCCAAGGGCCCAGCGGGCTGCCAAGACAGCAAAGAGCAAGGCCTCCCGACTGTCTGGATCCACCCCGACTGATGCCGTTGAGAGGACGCGACAGGGCCCCTGCCCCCCGAGCTCCCTTGCCGGCTGGCGCGGTCCCGAGCGGGCCAATGCATCACCGAGAGCCCCCATCAGCGCGAGGTTATGCACTCCTCCCCCCGCCACCAGAAGCGTCTTGGGAAGCTCAGGAAGGTAGCGCTCCATGGCTTCAGCCACGGTTCTCGCAACGAAAGCCACACCTGTAGCAAGCAGATCTGCACCGGCCTGTCTCGAATGGGGAATCAACGGGTCCCGTGAAACCCACTCATCCATCCATGCCTCCCCAAAGGTGTCACGGCCGGTGCTTTTGGGCGGGAAGCGATCGAGAAAGGGATGTTGAAGGGCGGCAGCAAGTCGAGGCTGAACAATCTCTCCTAGCTGGGCCGCCTCCCCGCCCCTGTCCATGGGTTCGTGCAGGAGTCTCCTGGCGAGCCCATCGAGCAGGGCGCCCGCCGGCCCAGTGTCAAAGGCGAGCACCTGTTCTCCATCGATCCAGGTGATGTTTGCCATTCCGCCGAGGTTGAGCACACACAGTGGGCGGTCGACTCCTGCGAACAGCACGTCATCCCCATAGGCTGAGAGGGGCGCACCGTCTCCGCCGGCGGCCACATCCCGCTGGCGAAAGTCGCTGACCACTGGGCAGCCCGCAAACTCGGCCACCCAGTCCCCATCTCCCAGTTGAAGCGTTGCAGGCCCGCTTTCCTCCGTGCCGTCGTGGTGGTAGACCGTCTGCCCATGGCTGCCCACAAGGTCAGGAACCACACCAGCTCCCGAGCAGACTTCCCCCACGCACTGCCCAAAAACACGCCCGAGGTCGCGGTGCAAGAGGGCTACCTCGGCCAATTCCAATGTCCCACCACAAAGAAAACTGCGAACCCGCAAGCCCAGGTCTTCAGGCCATGGCCGGGTCTGCTGAACAAGGACCTCGAGCAAGCGCAAATCGGTCCCCTCTAAGCCAAAGCGACCGAGGGCCACATCCACGCCATCAGCTGAGGTCCCCGAGAGCACTCCCGCCACAAGCGCGCTACCCTCTTGCAGCTTGTGGCTTAGGCACTTCATGGGAGAATCGCAGGGAGCTTGCGGCCAAGCGTTGCCCTCGCGCACGTAGAGTACGAAACTGACGGCATGGACACGAAACGCAAATCGAGCGGGCGCACGCCCATTCTTGTGGTGGACGACGAGGGCGACATTCGCCAATCATTGGAAATGTTGCTCTCCTACGAGGGCTACGATGTCTGGACCGCCAAGGACGGGCAAGAAGCGCTCGCCCGTCTAGAGAAGGAACGCGAATCGGATCGACAGCCGGCCTTGATTCTCACAGACCTGAAGATGCCCAACCTAGATGGGTTGGGTCTGCTTGACGAGGTTGGCCAGCATGACGACTCACCGCCAGTGATTCTGATCAGCGGGCACGGGGACGTGGCGGTTGCCGTGGAAGCCATGCAGAGAGGAGCCAGCAACTTCTTGGAGAAGCCGCTCGACGAAAACCGGGTGCTGGTCACCCTGCGGACGACCCTGCAGATGCGCAACCTTGCCCAGGAGAACAAGGGCCTGCGCCAGCAGCTCAGCGGTCGCTGGGAAATCGTCGGCGACAGCCAAGCCATGCGGGCTTTAGATACCCAAGTCGAGCGCATAGCCAGTTCCGATGCAGCCGTACTGATCACAGGCGAGAACGGCACGGGCAAGGAAGTCGTTGCGCGCAACATTCACTACCGCAGCCCACGTGCGACCGGCCCATTCATCACGGTGAACTGCGCGGCCATCCCACACGAATTGATCGAGTCAGAGCTATTCGGCCATGAAAAGGGCTCTTTCACCGGAGCCAACGAACGGCGCACCGGCCACTTTGAAGCCGCTCACGGGGGCAGCTTGTTTCTGGACGAGGTCGGCGACATGCCTCTCGAAGCGCAGGCCAAGGTATTGCGCGCCCTCGAAACCCACGAAGTCACTCGTGTGGGAGCCTCCCAGTCCAGCCCGGTGGACATCCGGGTCATCTCCGCCACGAACGCAAACCTGCCCGAGGCCGTCGAGAACAAGCAATTCCGCATGGATCTGTTCTACCGACTCAATGTAGTCGCCCTGCAGATCCTCCCCCTGCGGGAGCACATTGACGACCTCCCACAATTGGCCGAGTACTTCCTGACGCAGGCTGCCGAGCGCACCGGCCGAGCGGCCTTGACTCTCAATGGGGCCGCTGCACAGCAGCTCATGCGCCACCCCTGGCCAGGCAATGTGCGGCAGCTGCGGAATGTCCTTGAGGGAGCCGCTGTCTTCGCCGATCAGGGCACGATCGAATCCAAAGACATTGAACAGATCCTTGCCTCGGGGCCCTCCCTGGCCTCCATGCCTTCGGCGGCTGAATCCGCACAGGTCGACCCCTTCGATGCAGCCACATTTGAAGAGTTCAAAAATCTCTCAGAGTCACTGTTTTTTAGACTCCGATTGGAGCGCAACGCCGGCAACATCAAACGCACGGCTGAAGAGTTGGGGATGCAACGCAGCCACCTCTACAAGAAGCTGGACCGGTACTCTTTGCGTTAGCTCCGGGGATTGTTGAGCCCCTAGGGCAGTGCATCCATAGAGCGCACGCTTAGCGTCTACGATCACATATGGAGCAGAGGCTCCCCGAAGTGACTCCCCAAGTGACTCCAAGTGCCGAGCGACCGCCTATCGGGCGCTCTACTCACCCACCGGTAGGCTGGGTAAGAAAAGCCGCATTCCCACGGCAATCTTATCCGGCGATGCGAGCACATCCTTATTGGCATCAAAGATCAAATCCGAGAGGTGCCCCTTGCCATACTCCCTAAACGCGATGCCCGAGAGGCTGTCCCCGGGCACCACCTCATACAAGGTCCCCGTCTCACCCTCTTCGGATGCCACGGGCACAAGAAGGACTTGGCCTGCCTCGATGGTGCGTGTGCCTTCGTTGTTGCGACGCAACAATGCCGCGTGGGCCGCGTCTCCGTAGAGGCGCTGAGAGAGGCTGGTGAAATCATCGCCGCCCTGTGCTTTGTAGGTCTTGAGGTCTGGATCGAACGGGTGATCCTCTAGCCCATCGAGAGTGACCAGATCCCAGTCAGGTTGGGGTGCGGCCACAGTCTTTGCCGGAGCAGTTGGCTGATCGTACGGGGCCGATTCCCCACCCATCCCATTGCCAGCGCTGGGGTCAACTTCAGCGGTCAACAGGGCCGAGGGCCCCTCGGGTTCACCCTGGGTGGGTGCGGCACCCAGAGAGGCACCCAGAGGGGCACGCCGCTCGACCTGATCCTCACCCACCCTGCGCCCACGCTCCCGGCGCAGAGCCGATTCGCCCCGCCCAGTCGTAGACGCACCACGAGGGGATCCCGATTCTGCTGCGAGGGGCGTGACCGGGGACCCTCCAGTCGCAGTCGAACCACCCGACCCGAGTTCGCCGAGCCCGCCATCTAGCGAAAGGGCAAGGATGGAGACGATGATGAACAGCACTCCCAAGACGACGACTTTTTCGACCTTTCCCATTCCTTGCGACCCCTGATGAATACGAGTGTGATGTTGGCCAGACGGAGGTGTGATGAACTCGCACGGTATAAGCCACCGCGCACGCATGGATAGACTCCTCATTTCAGAAGGCGAATTCAAAGAGAAACTCTTTGATTCGCGCCTATGGAGTTCCGAATGAGCAGACTCACTTGCAACTCACCCAACAATTCCCACAAGAGGGAATCGCTGAATTCACTCAGCCGTGGGGTCTCCTGTGGAGGTGACCCATTCGAGGTTGTTTAGGGTAGAGTTCGCGAGCACCTCAGCGATGCGTCCAGCGCTCATTCTGCCTCCCCGGATGAGTTCGCCCACCCCCGAATCGGGGATACGTCCGATGACTAGCCACCCCCTCGAGCCAACAACCCGTCCGCTGCCTCGCTGGGGACTGTGGGTACTCGCCTTGCTGGCGATCGGGCTGCAGTGCAACACGTGGCAGAACATGGATGGCTATCAATTGGCCGACTCTGTCGAGTATATGGAGCGCGCCCAGGCCGTTGTTCACAGTGAAACGGTGATCGATTCTCGACAGATTCGATCCTTTGGTTATTCAGCCATTCTCACCCCAATTTTTTTCTTCACAGACCTTCTGGGCTACCACAACGCCGGGGGAGTGGTGGTACTGTGCCGTCTGCTTCAAATGGGGATAGGGCTGTGGCTTGGTTGGATCTGTTTTCGGCTCGGAGATGCCCTCGGAGGTGCCTGGACGGGGTTCATGGCAGCATTCGTCCTCATCACCAATCCGGTCTTTCTACGTTTCACGGTTTCCCCGGTTGCTGGAATCAGCGCGGCTGTTTGTGTGGGTATGGGTGCGCTGATGCTCTTCGAGCCTCGGGAAAAGCGGCGCGGCTTTAGGGCGGGGCTTTGGCTGGGGTTGGCCCTCCTCATGGCCTACAAAACGATTCCCATCACGGCCGTTTTGGTGCTCCTCGTCATCCTGCGAGAAAGGCGACACTGCTTCCAAATCCTAGGCCCCATGGCCGTGAGCTTTGTCTTCGCCATCGTCGTTCAAGTTACCCTCGATAAGGTGGCTTACGGCGTTTGGGGCGCAAGCCTTCTGGCTTACCTGGGCGAGAACGTCTTTGCCATCCTGGCCCGGATCGCCATCGAGATCGGTCAGCCCCAGTGGGCGGACAGTTTGTACCTCTGGTACTACTCCGACGTCTTTACCGATCCGCTGCCGGCCAATCGAGTCGTGACAGACTTGCAAGAACCTGGTTGGTACTGGCAAAACCTAACCACCTTTGCAGTGTTCCCCGTTGCCGTCATGGCGGGGCTCGGATGCGCGCGTGCCCTGTGTGCGGGTTCATGGAAATCGAGCCTGCTGCTGGTCACTGCAGTGCTCAACGTCTATCTGTTTTCTCAGAAGGGCTCCAAAGAGTTTCGACTCTGGTTACCCTTACTCCCCATCCTCGCATCCCTAGCAGGGTGGGGGTTCGATGGGCTGCTGGAAGCCTGCCGGCGACGAAGATTCAAGCAGACCCTACTCACGCTGACGGCTGGCAGCGTTCTGTGGCTTTCCCTCCAAGCCCAAATCGAAACGGGCCAGTTTGGCGGGTTCTGGCGCGCGATGGCCTTCGTGGAAGAGCAGATCGAGGGGGGCTACGAGCCCATTCCACTGCTTGTGGATCACTATATCGACGCGGATGAGCATGCCCGCAATCGGGGCAGAGTACGCGTGGGCTGCTCCTATCACTGGAGCGTGTTCGGCCGTGAGGGCATCAAGACCCATCTCATCAAGCTGCCTAACCAGCTCGATGGCTGGGCACACCTGCCCCCCGAAGTCCAAACAAGCGAGGTCCTGCCGGCCATCGAGCGACTCGACTGGCTGATCTTGCATCAGCCGATCCTGGTCGCTCCCGGCCACGCCCTGCTCACCTATTTCATCAATGACCGATTCACCATCGAAGCGGCCTTCTGGGATCCAGCAGTCGAAAAGTCCATGGGGCCTATTCTCGTCCTGCGCCGTAAGCGTGACCGGGGCTTCGACCCCATGCGCCCAACCCTATTCGACATGGTGAATGGTCCGCGAACCCTCCCCGCGCGCAGCGTGTTCGACGTGCTCTTCCAGTTTCTCACGCTACGCAACCCCGCCGGTCGCCGGGCCTTGACCCACTGGACCGCCGAAGCCGTGCGCCGCCGATTAGGATTCAACGAAACCATTCGCTTGGTCCGGCCAGGATTGCAAGAGGATCTCTGGGTCTTGGGGTCCACTTACGAGACCCTTCCTGGAGACGGCCTGGGCTGGCTAAGCCTGTACCTGTTCACCTGGTCGCCACTCCAGGCTAATTATGACTTTGTCCACGAACTCACGACCCTTGATGCGAGTCCCGAGGCGCCCAGCTGGACGAGTGCACACCTGCCCGTCTACGGAGTGAGTCCGACCAGTGACTGGGCCCCCGGGACTCTCATCCGCGAGAGTTGGCCGGTGATTGCCAGCGCCGACCACCTGGAATGGGAACAACTCGGCGCTCCCGTCGGCTCAAATCAGCGGCGAGGCCAAGTCATGGGACTCGAGCATTGGTTTCAGGCGGCGACCTTCTACTTCGCCTGTCCCCTGTGTGGTACGGAAGTGAGCGGCGATCCCCTCGCCAGCCACGACTGTGACGGTATCGAATGGAGCGGGCCTGGGGGTGAGGTGCTCATCTCTGGACAACTCAAGCGAGGGGATTTCACTGGCCCCCTTCCAGTGCGAGAGCGGCCACTGGATCAACTGGGAGCCCCGGAAAGGGAATGGCGCTGGAGTGAGTCTGGCAAGGACCGCTTGGGGCGCTTTTGGGCCCCGGTGCAACGCTCCAAGCACTTCGGGCGCCTCCTTGAGACGTTGCCCCAGGAATAGGTACCCGCCGGCACTGCGCACGATCCGCGAAGTGGCCCCCTCCCCACTGAAGTCGCGCACCCTGACTTGAGGAGATCGACCGGGATCAGTAGAGTCACACGGTCAAGATTGCCCGTGAATTGGGCACTTTCCAACCAGTGGGTGCCCTCCCCACCCATCCTGCCCCTTCCCCGGAATACCACTCCCATGATGAACTCCAAATCCTCGGGAACCCTTCAGAGATTGACCCAACTGGTGGTCCTCGCCCTCCTCGCCTGCCCCCTACTGGCCGGATGTTCCGGCCCCGCCAAGCGCACCGAGCCCATCCTGACCGAGGTCCCCGTATCCATCAGCCTGCAAGACTATCGCAGCGGCCTCAAGATGACGCTCATCAACGACAGCACAATTGCCCTCCAGGGCATCAAAGGTGAAACCGTCCAGCTGCGGCGTGCAGCCTTTTACTCAAGGTTCAACCACGACAACTTCACAAAGGTGGCTGCAGACGATCTTCTCGAGGGCATCTTAGAGGCATTTAGAGATCGGGGCTTCGGGCGCATTCAAGCCCCCGGCGCGGCTCCGGATCGAGCGACGGGTGCCAGCACCGGCATCACGATTCAGCAAAACGGTCGCAGCCACCACGTCTTGTTCAGTACACGACTCCCCAAGGAAGACCAGCAGACCTATGCAGACTGTCGCAAGGTCTTTATGGCGGTCTACAATCAGGTGGACCAGTACCAATCGGCAAGCATCATCCCAGAGACCAAGCCCAAGTTTCGCAATTGACCCCCCGCCCCGCGAGTCCCCATCGGCCCAACGTGACCGAGACTGTCGACCCAAGTCGGCCGGGGAGTCCCACCCATGACTTGCGGGTGCTCGCCGTGCTTCCCGCCCGCCTCGCATCCACGCGGCTAGAACGCAAGGTTCTCCTGGCCGAGACGGGCCTACCTCTGTTCGTGCATACAGCTCGACAGGTGAGCCAATGTCAGGACATCTCACGGGTGCTCGTGGCAACGGACGGAGAAGAAGTCTGTGAGGCGGGCCAAGAGTTCAACGTCGAGGTATGTCTTACCTCCAGCAACCATCCATCTGGCACGGATCGGGTTCACGAGGCCGTTTGCAGTCTGCCAGACACCTTTGACGTGGTCCTCAATGTTCAGGCCGACGAACCCGATGTCGCGCCTGCAGACCTCTCCCAACTCATTGGTGCCTTTCAGGATCCAGCCGTCGAGGCCGCGACTCTCGCCTCACCCATCCTGAATGAGAATGACATGAACGCTCCAAGTGTGGTCAAGGTGACCCGCGACATCGGCGGGCGAGCCCTCTACTTTTCGCGCTCCCCCATCCCAAGCGACTCGCACAGGCGCAGTCCTCGGACCCAGGGTGCGCCACTCGGGCTGCGGCACATTGGTGTGTACGCCTACCGACCCGAGGCCCTGGCGCGCTTTTGCTCCCTCCCCAGCAGCCCCCTAGAGGAGGTTGAGAACCTTGAACAGTTGCGCTGGCTAGAGGCCGGGCGCCCCATGAACGTAGTCGATGCATCCCACACCCCTAGGGGAATCGACACACGGCCAGATTATGAAGCCTTCGTCCAAAGAGTCGCCGCAGCCCAGAAAGCCTGCCCCTAGACCTCCCCACGGACGCCTCAGCAGTCCACAATGAACACACCGTAGATCGTCAGGACAGAACCCCACTTTTCAATCGGCAATCATCCACGATGACCAAGCACATTTTCATCACCGGCGGCGTGGTCTCTAGTCTCGGCAAGGGCCTCACCTCGGCGGCACTTGGCATGATCCTTGAGCAACGCGGCCTCAAGGTCGGCATGCAAAAGCTCGACCCGTACATCAACGTAGACCCGGGCACCATGAGCCCGTTCCAGCATGGAGAGGTCTACGTCACAGACGACGGTGCGGAGACTGACCTCGACCTTGGTCATTACGAGCGTTTCACCCGAGCCAAGCTGACGAAGTCGAGCAATTTCACTACAGGCAAGATCTACTCGTCCGTCATCGCCAAGGAACGGCGAGGAGACTATCTAGGGCGCACCGTCCAAGTGATCCCTCACATTACCGACGCTATCAAGGAAGCCATCCTTGAAGGGGTCGGCGACGACGCACCTGACGTGCTCCTGAGCGAATTGGGGGGGACAGTGGGAGACATTGAGGGTCTTCCGTTTCTCGAAGCCGTGCGGCAATTCGCACTAGAACAGCCCAAAGGGGATGTCCTCTTTGTTCACCTGACACTACTCCCCTATCTGCGGGCTTCAGGTGAGATGAAGACTAAGCCCACCCAACAATCAGTCGGGAAGCTGCGCGAAATCGGAATCCAGCCGGATATTCTCATTTGCCGGACGGAACAGCCCATGACCGAAGAGATGCAGCAGAAAATCAGCTTGTTCTGCAACGTGCGGGCCAACCGGGTCATCGAGGAACGCGATGTGGATTTCTCTATCTACGAAGTTCCCGTCAACCTTGTCAAGGCGGGCATTGACGACATCATTGTGAGGGACCTGCAACTCCCAAGTGAGCCGAAGACTGACCTCCGAGCATGGAGCGACATGCTCAGCCGCATCAAAGTCACCACGGAAGAAGTTGAGGTTGCTGTGGTCGGTAAGTACATCGAATTGCACGATGCCTACAAGTCAATCTACGAAGCTTTCTCGCACGCAGGCATTGCTTGGGACTGTAAGGTGCGAATCCGCAAGATCCGTGCAGAGGACATCCTTGATGAAGGCATTGCCATGCTTGAAGGCGTGGATGGGGTTCTCATCCCAGGCGGCTTTGGAGAGCGCGGACTGGAGGGCAAGATCAGAGCGATTGAGTGGGCCCGCATGAGTGGTGTGCCGTTTTTTGGAATCTGTCTCGGCATGCAATGCGCAGTGATCGAGTACGCACGCAACGTCCTTGGGCTTGAAGGCGCACACACTCTTGAACACAGCCCCCACACATCACATCCGGTGATCAACCTAATGGACGACCAGGATGGGGTGGAGAAGGGGGGCACCATGCGCCTCGGAGCCTATGCCTGTGACATATCCGAGGGGACGCTCGCCCACGAATTGTACGGCGAAACGGCCATCTTGGAACGCCATCGCCATCGCTTCGAATTCAACAACGCTTATCGCGAGGCGTTCAATGACTCGGACATGACCCTGTCGGGCACCAACCCCGAACGCGACTTGGTCGAAATTGTCGAACTACCTAATCACCCGTTCTTTATCGGCGTTCAATTCCATCCCGAATTCAAGAGTGGCCCCCTGCGCCCACACCCTGTCTTCAGCGGATTCATCAAGGCCGCACGCGAGCACGCACGCTCCTGTGATTCCCCCAACTGCATTGAGCAACCCAGCTTGGCATGAATGTACCTTCCAGCTCTGATGGCGCCCCCCGCCAAGAACAAACTGCCCAGGACGTGCCACTTCCGGGGGGTGACTTTCGCCTCTTTATCACGCGCCTCTCCTATCAAGGCATGCTCTGCTTGGGCGTGATGGAGAATCCCGTGACGCATACACGCCAAATCAACCTAGAGCAAGCCAAGATGATGCTCGATGATTTGCTCATGCTTCAGGAGCGCACCACAGGCAACCTAGATGCCGACGAGGCCATTCACATGAACAAGGTCGTCTCTGATCTGCGTCATCTTTACGAGCAGGTGCTGGCCCAGGGAGCCGCAAACTCCGAGGGCTAAGGCTCCGCATGGCGCGGTGGCTGTGAACCGCAGGCCATGAGTGTTCCCGAAGGCCCTTGAGCAGGGTTAGCGGTAGGCCGGAAGGTCTGTTAGGCCATGCCCAAGGGCGAGGGTGTGGATATCGTGGGTACCTTCGTAGGTAATCACAGACTCTAGATTGAGCATGTGCCGCCCTACCTGGTATTCGAGGCTAATGCCATTGGCACCCAGCATGTCCCGGCAGGTACGGGCAACATCCAACGCCATGTGGACGTTATTGCGCTTCCCCATCGAGACTTGGTTGGGGGTGATCTTCCCCTCATCCTTGAGACGCCCCAAGCGCAGGGCAAGGAGTTGGCCTAGGGTGATGTCCGTCGCCATGTCGGCAAGTTTCTTCTGGGCCAGTTGGAAACCAGCGAGGGGCTTATCGAAGACTATGCGCTCTTTCGAATAGGACAGGGCCTCATCAAAGCAGGCGAAGGCGGCACCGAGGGCGCCCCACGCAATCCCATAGCGTGCGGAAGACAAACACATCAGCGGCGCTTTGAGACCTTGGGCACCCGGTAGGCGCATGGAGTCAGGCACGCGCACTCCCTCCAGGACGAGTTCAGATGTCACTGAAGCTCGTAAGCTCCACTTGTGCTTTTGCTCAGGAGCGCTGAACCCAGGCAGATTTGTAGGGACTGCGAATCCAAGGATGCCATCGTCGGCCCGAGCCCAGATGATCGCGACATCCGAGACCGTTCCGTTCGTGATCCACATCTTACGTCCATCGAGGATCCAGTCATCACCCTCTCGTCGGGCCGTGGTCAACATGCCCCCCGGGTTGGAACCGAAGTCGGGTTCCGTCAATCCGAAGCACCCAATGATCTCACCCGCCGCCAGTCGTGGGAGCCACTCGCGCTTTTGTTCCTCGGACCCAAATGTGAAGATGGGATACATCACGAGGGATCCTTGAACGGAAACAAAGGACCGTAGGCCAGAGTCGCCGCGCTCCAACTCCTGGCAGATCAGCCCGTAACAGACATTGTTCAGGCCTGCTCCCCCGTACTCCTCTGGTGTTGTAGGCCCAAAGACTCCTAGCTCCCCCAACTCTCCAATCAGCTCTGTGGGGAAGGTGCCCTCCTCAAAGTGGTCGGCGATGCCTGGCAAGAATCGATCTCCGACCCAAGA
The DNA here is from genome assembly GCA_964469565.1 of uncultured Planctomycetaceae bacterium. GTDB lineage: Bacteria > Planctomycetota > UBA1135 > UBA1135. Next base: position 97,899 of record CAYXZD010000008.1, on the reverse strand, counting down.
GCGCACGGCATCACGGACCATGCGCTCATCTTCGGAGAATTGAGTCTCGGTGTCTAAGAAATCGAGTTGCTGAAAAGCGTCCATGGAAAGTATCTGCTCGAAAGCGAGTATCGGGATGAAGGATGTCTGAGGCAGCACTAGCCAGTGCCGACTAGGGCTGCGCTGCCGCAATCCCATCGCCCAGGGGGCGAGGGTGTCGCACCTAGTGCGGGAGAGAGTCTAATGGGAGGTGTCTGCATGGGAAACCGACTGTGCTAGAACCCTACGTACGATTCTCGCACGAATTGTGCCCATAGACCGCTGACGAACCACGCTCGCCTTCGCAGAATCTAGGCCATGCCCCGCTACACCGTCACCAGTGCCCTGCCCTACGCCAATGGCCCTATTCACTTCGGGCACGTTGCGGGGGCCTATCTTCCCGCCGATCTCTATGTGCGCACCCTGCGCATGCAGGGTGAGGAGACCCTATTCGTGTGCGGCACCGACGAACACGGAGTCGCAATCACATTGGGTGCCGAGAAGGCCGAGCTGCCCTACACCGAGTACGTAGCCAAATGGCGCGACACCATCCACGGGACGTTCAGCGCTCTCAACATCGAGTTTGATGTGTGGTCGGGTACCAGCCGCTGTGAGCATCACGTCGAAACTGCCCAAGAGTTTTTCGTAGCCCTCGATACGGCTGGCTACCTCAATCGCCGCGAGGAACAGCAGTTGTATTGCGCTCACGACGGCTTGTTTCTCGCCGATCGTTACATCGAAGGAACGTGTTACGAATGTGGACATGCCCAAGCGCGAGGGGACGAGTGTCCCGCGTGCGGCACATGGATCGCCCCCCTGCGCCTGTCCAATCCACTCTGCAAGATCTGTGGCAACCCACCGGAAAAACGTTCCGCAACCCATTGGTACCTCAACCTCCCGAAGTTGCGCGACGAACACATCGGTGAGTGGATTGAGCAGCACGAGTGGAAGCCCAACGTCTCTGCGTTTATCAAGAACTTGATGGCCGATGTGCCGGAACGCGCAATCACAAGGGACATGAATTGGGGTGTGCCATTGCCGCCTCAATACGACGATCAAGGTGGAGCAGGAAAGGTCCTGTATGTATGGTTCGACGCTCCCATAGGCTATGTGTCGTTCACCAAGGAGTTGTTGGCCGAGCGGGGAGATCCGGATGGCTGGGAACGCTGGTGGAAGGGAGACGATGTGCGCCTCGTACATTTCTTGGGCAAGGACAATATCCCCTTCCACTGCATGGTTTTCCCCTCCATGCTTTACGGTGCCGGGGCGGACTACACCCTTCCCTGGCAGGTACCCGCCAATGAATTCTACAACCTAGAAGGTGGAAAGTTCTCGACGTCGGAGGGACGCACCGTTGACCCCGCGGACCTCTTTGAAAAGTACGAGGCGGACGCCATTCGGTTCTACATTATCAGCACACTCCCCGAGACTGCGGATGCCGAGTTCAGCTTGCAGGGATTCGTCACGACCAATAATGCCCACCTAGCCGGAAATATTGGCAACTTGGTCACGCGCGTCCTGAAGTTCATCGCAAAGAACTATGACGGCCGTGTCCCCGATTTATGCCCGAATCATCGCGCACAGATGGATGCGGAGATCCTGACCCAGTGCGGCAGCATCGGTGATCCAGCTCTCCACGCGCGTGCCTTCCAGTTCAGGCGGGCAGCAGAACAGCTGATTGCCAATGCAACCGTGGCCAACGTATTCATGCAGCGACTGGAACCGTGGGCCTTGCGCAAGACCGACCCCGAGCGTGCCGCAAGTGCGCTCAATACACTCGTCGAGTGGCTGGTCTGGCTCGCGCGTTGGATGGCGCCATTCATGCCACTCAAGGCACAAGAGCTTTGGGTGATGCTGGGTCGTAAAGGGCGCGTATCCCAACAATCCTGGCCCGGCCATCCCGAGGCAGGCTCCTGGCGCCAGTTGGACAACGGCGAAGGCCTCGGCGAACCAGCGGCTCTCTTCCCTCGACTAGACGATCCAAAGTAGCGATGGGATCCCCATTGGGGAGACGCCCACTTGCCGCCCCCACAGAAGCCGGCTCGGGAGACCAAGGGACTCCACAGGCCATTGCTCCAGTGATGCGCTGCATCAGAATTCAAGAGATGTGCTCTGTGCCCAATAGAGGAGGGCCGAACCCTGTTGCCAAGGTCCGGCCCTCGTGTTCTCACCCTTCACGCACGTGAAGAATGCTTGGATCAGCGCAATAGTCTAGACAGATTCCTTCAGAGCCTTTCCTACCCTGAATCCCACTCGTTTCCCGGCTTCGATTGGAATCGGTGCACCGGTGTGTGGGTTACGTCCCATGCGAGCCTTGCGTTCCTTCACTTCGAAGGTACCAAAGCCCGTTATGGTCACGGATCCGTCAACTTTGAGCCCATCCTTGATTCCGTCAAGCACGGTGTCGACCAATCGGCCAGCTTGGAGCTTCGAAGTTTGAAGCTCCCGCGCAACGTACAAAATGAGATGGCTCTTGTTCACGCTTGGTGTCCTATGAGCAGCGCCTAACGGCGGCGAGCCTTCTTCTTGGCCTTCTTCTTGGTAGCGCGCTTCTTCGTAGCCTTCTTCTTAGTGGCTTTCTTCTTCGTAGCGCGCTTCTTCGTGGCCTTCTTCTTGGCTTTCTTCTTAGTAGCCTTCTTCTTGGCCTTCTTCTTCGTAGCCTTCTTTTTGGCCTTCTTCTTGGTGGCCTTCTTCTTCGTAGCCTTCTTCTTGGCCTTCTTCTTGGTGGCCTTCTTCTTCGTAGCGCGCTTCTTCGTGGCCTTCTTCGTGGCCTTCTTCTTGGCCTTCTTCTTAGTGGCCTTCTTCTTGGCCTTCTTCTTCGTAGCGCGCTTCTTCGTGGCCTTCTTCTTCGTCACTTTCTTTTTGGTGGCCTTTTTCTTGGCCTTACGTTTTGCCTTCTTCTTTGCCATGGGAGAGGTCTCCTTGGGCCCTATGGGCCTGGGGGGTATGCGTCCGCAAAACGGACTAGGTAGGAAGCCGCGACATCGGGGGCATCATCGGTGCCGCCTCATCGAGGAAGGACCCGAATCTGGGAAACTTTTTCGCCTGCGAACTGCGGTCGAACCACTCTGGAGCAATTCTGTGGGATAGCCCACTCCCTACAAACCCATCCACACCACCGTGTCCGCAAAACGGCATTCCTTAGAGCGATGATTAGTAGGCACATACGTCAAATCAAATCACCTCACGCCGCCCCAGAAGACGCTCAACCGACGATCTGCGCCATGGACTCACGCTCTGGCGACGCGCAACTCAAAAAAAAATGCGCTTCACCCCCGTTCAAAAGCTCAAATAGCGCAGTCACGTCCCGCCGTCAGAGCGTGGACGAGGCGTTCACAGGTCACGACCCATCCAATATTGAGTCAATGACTCGCAGACACTCTTCGCGCTGCTCCTCCGAGAACGACCCGGCGTGAGAGACAACGAGCAAGGCAATGGACCCCACAGGCAAGATTGAAAGGGTGCCTGTCTCCCCAAGTACCTCGAGGCCTCTAGGCTGACCCAATCGCACCCTCCCCAAAACCTGACCCAACGCCGAGTAGGAGGCACAACAGAGTGCCACGAAGTAATCGGGATCGCTGGATGAGAACTCACCACTGGCAGCGATCATGTGCCCGGCCTGATCAAGCAACATGGCTCCATTGATCTCCACTTGAGCACTAAGGCTAAGCAGGAACGCATCGATGCCGTCGACTCCTTGACCATAGGACTGCACGCACAGCTGGCGTAACTCACGATCACATTCACTCATCACGCAAGACCTAGAATGGGTTGGCGAGGAACGACCCGAGCGCTACCCCCGCTAGGAATGCGAGGGCCATGTAACCCACTGTGGCATAGGCCATCGTGGGCGTAGGCGAGATCTGAGCTAGACCGGGTAGTGGCGGAGTCGGCTGTTCCAGTGAAGGCTGCGGCGATCGACTGACCCTTCCGGCGGGGCCTGATCTGTGAGGTGTCTCGACGCGATCCGGATGATCAACTACGGGCCGCCGCTCCAGTGTGGGAAGCTCGGAACCGAGAGGGGCTTGCTCTGAGGGCAGAGCTTCCGGAGTGGTGGACGCAGGGGGACAGTTGGGCAGGGGCTGCTCAGCTTGGGAGACAACCTGCGCCGGAAGAGGATTGGGCTGTTCCACTGCGTCGCGTAGCGACCGGCCGAGAGTGAGACTCTTTGCGGGCCCGGCGGTCTGGGCTGATCCAGGAAGATGCTGGCTTGGAATCGACTGCGCAGACTTCTCCATGGGCGCTCCTGGTGCGGGGTCAGGCAAGTGTAGGGAATCCACATATCCCCTCGCCTCGTCCTCACTGAACGTTCGTCCTCCGCCATCCAAGCCGTGTCCTGAAATCGTGCCCAGGGGGGTGCTGTTGGCAACCGGTTCACTGACGTGATCCCCCTGCGATGGCAGGCCCACCACGGGAAGGGGTGGCAGGGCGGCAACCCCGGTGGTCGCCTCACCCTCGAAAGCAGTCTGCACAGGGGTCGCGGTCGACCGGGACCGCTTCTCAGTGCAACTCGTGGCCGCCGTTGAGCGGGGCTTTGTACCGTCGGTAGGCTCGCCTCCAATCAGACTCCTGGGAGACGAGTGAGAGGAAGCAGGCAATCCGCCCGCCTCACGATGGACACGCTCCAAGACTTCTGCAGCCATCGCTTTCAGAGTGGGGAACACCCCCTCACCCGTGGTAGCAATCGCCTCCAGATCACAGACCTCTCGCCCACCGAGCGCAGAGCGTAGTTGCGCACGCATTTGATCTACGGGAAGCGCACCCTCAAGGTCGCGTTTATTGAACTGAAGCACTAGTGGGATGTCGGCCCAATCACGTCCGTATTCGGCCAAGTTGCTCTGTAGGTTTGCCAGCGACTCAAGGTTTGCGGGCATCATGTCCTCCCCCGAGTCGGCAACAAAAACGACCCCGTCGACACCCTGCAGGACGAGCTTGCGTGTCGAATTGTAGTAGACCTGACCGGGAACCGTGTAGAGCTGGAAGCGAGTGCTCAATCCGGCCACCGTACCGAGATCCAGGGGCATGAAGTCAAAGAAGAGCGTGCGGTCGCCATCTGTGGAAAGGCTAGTCAAGTCACCTTTGCTTCCTTCGGGCGCGCGTGCATGGATCACTTGAAGATTAGTCGTCTTACCGGACATGCCCGGGCCATAGAAAACGACCTTGGCGGTCACGCGTTTCTCATTGAGTTGAATCTGGACCATGGTGATTGCCTCGGGCTTACTTCTTAAGAGCTTCCTCAGAGTGTTGGTTGAGTGGGGAATCGGAGTCGGGATCCACGACCCCCGCAGTTAGGCGCGCGAGCGCGTGGAGTTCGACAGCAACTTGGTTGCTCAAGTCACTGCCTGCGGGTAAGAGGTCTCGCGCTCGCCCGAAGAATTCACGCGCCTTCTCGAACTGACCCCTTCCAATGCACTGCAACGCGCGAGCCATCAGCCTGCGAGCACTTTGATCTTGATCTCGCAGTTGCTGGTCAGCTGCTTCTCCTTGGCGCTTGCGTGCCGCCTCTCGCGCATCATAGGCCACCTGCAGTCGATCGCGTTCGTGCCGTAATCGCCCAGCTCCGAGCCAGACTCCCGGCTCTCCAAGGAGGTCGTTCATGGCATCCAAGCGCACTCGCACGCTATGGGGAACCCCTTCTTCGATGACCGGAAGTGCATCCAGCCGTTCCTCGAACTGGCTCTCGCGGGCCGTCACGAATGCAGCCAGGGCGGCCACCACAAACAGGCTCAAGCCCAGCACCCATCGGTTTTGTCGCACCCGGCCGCGGCGCGCCTGCTCCTGCTCGATCCAGTGAATCCTGGCCGTCACATCGCGGCGCCGAGGGTCAAGTGCAAGGGCCTGCTCATAGACTTCAAGGGCTCTCTCGAGCAACCCAGCCTGTAAACACCAGGCGCCCTCTGCGAGACGATCTGCGAGGGTCGTCTCATTCAGCGCCTGAGCCTGCGGCAGAGGGGCCTTGTCCTTGGTCGATTCGGTCTGCATGGATCTCGAGCACGCCATCCACCGTGCCAGAGGCATTCATCGACTGCCTAGAGCACAACCCTGAAGCGCTCCGCGCCCCAGGCTTCCAACACCACACAGGCCGGGACAGAACCGTCCCAAAACGACTCACGCGACCGGGTCGATGACCCGATCGCGTGACAGGCGAGTGAGGGATGCTCCCCGCCGAGATCAGTCTTGAGGAGCGACCGGTTGCACTTGCAGTGCACCCGCTACGTTTTGAGCTAGGTCTGCTTGGCCGCCTGCCAAGACAAGGCTCTCGCCGGTGTTCAGACCCTGACTGAGTGTCAGGCGCACATGGTCAGCTCCCAGCACATCCACCCCGAGGATTCCCGCAACGCCAGTCGTGCTCCAGCGGCTCAAGTCAGCGCAGAAGTCCGTCTGCACATCCTCGCTAAAGGTCAGATCCACCGTTGTTCCCGCAGCATCGAGGGCGAAATGCACGAATGCCCCGGCGATACTCGGAGGCGTCTGATCTCCAGTCACTACGCCGCCGAGAGCAACGGGAGCCGACAAGAAATTACCTGCGCTGTCTGCAACATTGCCCACCGTCACCGTCAAACCAGCGTTGGGGTTGAGCTCCTGACCACCCGGAAAGGAAAGCACGACGCTGTGGCTGGTGCTATCCCAGTGCGTTGAAACCGTGGACATATTGAAGGACCCACCACCGTTCGAGATGGCATAGCGAAGGGGGTCGAGGGCCGATGCGAGGTCCACGGTGCCATCGAAACTGACGTGTACTTCGTCGCCACCTTGCCCCTCTTGGCTGAGGCCGCTGACAGCCACCAAGCTCGGCTCTGTGCTGTCATCGATCACAAGGAGGGTCATGTCGCCTCCGGTAAGGTTGCCTGCGAGATCCTGGGCCGAAGCTTGAGCGATGACGAGGCTGCCGCCAGCCGCAACGGGAGTGGCAAACTGCACTCGCACAACCTTCGGGCTCGCCAGGGTAGCTGAATCAGCAAGCATTCCGGGACCATAGTCGTAGTTGCTCGCAACTTCAGCAGCGCTGCTGTTTACCGCCTCATCAAAGATCACCAGTAAGGCGTTAGCGTATTGCTTATCCAAACACACTGAAGTGGCCGCCTGGGTGGGCCCGGTGATGACATCGCCGCTCACAGCAACGACTTGGGTCTGGTTCGCGCCCAAGGCCACTCCCTGCAAGGTGCGCAGGGGGTCACCGGCCAGCGCATTCAAAGTCACGTCGTAATTCTGGTTGGACTGCAATTCCTCACCTTGGGCTTGGCCCAAGGTCATGGTCACTTGGGCGACACCATCCCATTCAAGAGTGGCATTGGTCAGGTCCACTGGTGTGCCGCCGGGGTTGGTCGACAGGCTGTAGTGGTCTGCATCCGTAATGCCCCAGGGGGCCATGGGAGTCGAGAACTCCACGACAATTGTGTCGTTGTCCTCACCCGAGACTGCAGTCGCAATGGGAGTCGATCCGAAACCAGGCGAGCTTGAATCGGCGCCCGCGACTGGATTCGCCAGCGCCGGGAAGAGCAGATTGCCCGCGAGGTCGGTATTGCCAAGCACATCGACCGTATCCGTCAAAGACACGCTGACGGGATAACTCAGAAGAACACCCAATCCGCCATCGATGACTGTCGCCGAGTCGGGATACGCACGCAGAACACCCGCTTGACGCAAGGCAAAGCGCGTACCGTATGGGTTGCTGACTGCGTCATAGAGGTCATCCAGACCATCACAGGCCTCATCAAAGCGCACGCAAAGAGTGTTGTCCGAGGGCACATCTTGACGCCAAACCGATGAAACGGCGGGACGACGGTACTCCGAGGTGAGGGAACCCAGAACACTGCCTGTCTCGATGGCATTGCCACCGATGTCCCGCATCCCCGTGAAACTCACCTGCAGACTGTCGGCCTGTTTGAGATACAGCCCCGGAGTCGTCAAGGTCACGGTAGCGCACCGGTTCGCCGCATCGTAGACCACACTGCAGCCGCTCAGGTCTTGGACGCTACCCACTGGTGATTCGAAACTCCACGAGCTCAGGTCCAACACATCGGCCGCGACCATATCGTCATCGTAAGTGACCGAGAGAATGTCGTTGTCGGCACCCTCCTCAATCGTGGCGGCAACACCCAGGGCCACGGGTTTGGTTTGATCGGTTGAGTTGGGGCTGTGTGGTCCCGAAATGGTTCCCATCGCGTTGCCGGCGAGATCATCCACATCAGCGTCGACACTCAGCGCTACGTCTCCGGGAGTCATGATTCGGTCCGAGGACACGATGCGCACCGTGCACCCGTCGGCCAGAAGCACGGCCGATACCAAGGAAGAGGCAGGGGCAAGAACGTAGTTCGAGGTGTCCTGCGCTTGAACAGAGTGAACGTCCTCTGAAAACAAGACGTCAGCGGTGTACCCATCCGGATCCACATTGCGGTTTTGCGTCACACTGAGAATGCTCGGCGCGATCCCATCGCCCGCCGCATTCACCGATCCGGCCTGCAGGGTGAAGTCCTCACCATCAACATCCACCTGGGCAATAGCATCTAGCACGACGCTATCCCCATTCCGCATGTCGAAATCGAGATCCAGGGTCAGAGTCTTCGTCGTGAAATCATACGTGTAGGTTTGAGCTGTCATGTCCACGCTGCTGCCGTCCACGCTCAGAGCCCAACGGCTAGGATCAGCTGCAAAATCGGGATCGATCGCTTGATCGAAGACCGCCAGTATTTGATCGCCACCGGTATTAGCGTTGGTGACTGCGGTGACGGACGCAAAGCCGTTCGGAGCATGGGTACTCGTGAAAGCCTCCTGGGCAGCCGCAAGGCCATTGCCATGGCTATCCATCAAGCCAGCGTGAGCAATCAGGTCATAATTAGGAGCCACGGGTCGAGCAAAGCTCACTCGCAGAGTTGAATCGCTCGGCTGCTGAACTGAAACCACGAAGGTATAACCATCGGCAGCAGGGTGGTCCACCACCGAGAAGCGCCCAGGAGTGAGGCAGTTGTTTGGATCCATGGCCTCGTCGAATTGGAAGTCGAGCACACACCCATACTCATCCACATCTAATCGCTGAGTCACGGAAAGCAGATTCGGGGCCACCGCGTCCCCCGTGGCGCTCCCTTGAACTGGGTTTGAGTCGACAGCCACATCGGCCACGCTGATCAAACCAGAGACGGCAATGCTGAAATCTGCATGCAAGCATGCAGTGGGCCCCAAGAGGAAATCGGCCACGCCGGTGGCGGGGTTGTAGCTAATTGCCGATCCTGCAAGATCCACAATCTGGCCAGCCACGGTCAGTTGCCAGTTGGACAGATCCTGCACTCCCGAATTCACGAGGCGAGCCCCTCCAAAACTCACCTGCATGCTGTCGCCGCCTAAGACTGAATCGGTGGTGTCTTGATTGGCTGAGGTCACCTGGATCGTAGGAGCTGAAGGATCACTGGTGGTCACGCCCTTCCAAGTCGAGGTCACGGTTGAACTGAGCACGCGCACGCGATGAGTCGGCGTCACGCGATCATCCCAGGTCACCGCAAGGTCTTCACCAAGAGCCACAGCTGAGACGACCGTCTGACCACCGTCACTCTCGATCTGAGAGATGTCGAGGATTGAACTCGCCCCGCTAAACGACAGGACCGTGGTCATGCCCGTCGGGTCGAGGTCGAGGTCTTGCTCGGCGCTTTCAATGGAAGCACTGGTGCTCCCTGTGGTGGTGAGTTGGGTGTTGCAGGACGCGCCGAGGAGCGCGAGACCGGTGAGAATCCAGGACGTGCTTGAGGTGCCAATCTTCATGGGGCCAGCCTTGATGGGGAGGGTTCGATACATTCGGGTTCGATTTGATCTGTGCCCCAGGAGAGGGGTGAACAGGGGGATAGGGTGTCTCGGGACCATCGCTCCGGCTCCCGGGACAATCCGCGCTATCGGCCTCCCCCACCACCGCCTTGAGGGAGTTCGCAAATCCAATCGCCGCTGCGAGCCGACAACCCATCCCCCGTCCCAGCGGGAGACACGGCACCCCAGAATCGGCGCCAATGGGCCGAGGCTGCGCAGACAGGAGTGCGGCCACCGGATGGAACCGCCAAGGGCAGCGATTCATCCGAACCACGTGGGATACCTTGGGTGCGGCCCTCAGCAAGCCCTTCGGGGCTGAAGCATGGCTGTGGCCCCAGATGGACACCACTTGACATTGAGTTGTCACCCAAATGATATCCGCGAAGTAGCTAACAAGTATCAAATGAATATCGGAACACTACCCAATGGGTATCAATCGACACCCCGTCGCATCCCAGGGTATCCCCAGGGCATCCCAGCGCCCCCGAGGGCAGACCCCCCAGGAGACGGGTGGAGCCCAGAGCCCTGGTGGGCTGGTTCGGTCCACCCGGGGACAGTGGCGGGCCACCCTGGGGCGGGTCCACTCCGGTCGGCCTAGCCCGGTAGTTCTTGGTTGAGTCAGGACGGACCCCTTGCCATTGTCGCCCTCCACCCCCGCAAGCCACTCTCAGTGGGCGCTCCCCTTCGGTAGCGCCCGTTCACTCAACGGGCAATGGGCCAAGCACCCCATCGAAGGTACTGTTCGGACCCATTGCCCCTCTCCGAGTGATCGCTAAACTCTTTGCCCTTGGGAATCCCGCTCCCCGAAGGGCGCGACCCCCGCGTTCCGCAGGCCCTCCTAATATAATAGGTGCAAACCGTTCCCCAGCCCCATGCTCGAGCACTACCTGCCCATTCTTGTGTTGATCGGCATCACCGCGGCCTTCGGGATCGTCAATGTGATCGTGTCCGATCTGCTCGGCGGGCATCGCAAGGTGGTGGGCAAGGGCAGTTCCTATGAGTGTGGAATGACCCCCACCGGGTCGGCCCGACTGCGGCTCTCCATCCACTTCTACCTCATCGCAGTCCTGTTCATCCTGTTTGACGTGGAGTCGATCTTCCTCATGCTTTGGGCCGTTGGCGCAAAGAGCTTCAGTGCAGCCGGTGTGGGCAGCCTAGTGTTCGCAGAAATCACTGTATTTGTAGGGCTTCTTGGACTAGCTCTGGCCTTTGTTTGGCGGAAAGGAGGGCTGCAATGGGATCGTTAGTCCCAACAGACTCCGGCTCAGATGCCGCGGGCTTCCTGGCAACGCGCATGGATTCCCTCGTGAATTGGGGACGCAAGAACAGTCTCTGGCCCATGCCACTCGGACTTTCATGCTGCGGCATCGAGCTAATGGCCATGATCGGCCCTAAGTTCGACCTTGCCCGTTTTGGAGCAGAGGCCGCACGGTTCTCCCCACGCCAGTGCGACTTGATGATTGTTGCCGGAACCTTGACCTGGAAGATGGCGGAAGCAGCTCGCACGATCTACGACCAGATGCCGGACCCCAAGTGGGTTCTCTCCATGGGGGTGTGCGCATCTTCGGGAGGCATGTATGACAGCTATTCGGTCGTGCAAGGGGTCGACATGATCTTGCCCGTGGACATCTATGTTCCCGGTTGCCCACCTCGTCCAGACGCAGTCATCGATGCCATCCTAAAACTGCAAGAAAAAATCGAAGCAGAGTCTCCAACTCGCGCTCTCTTCGCCCCCGAGGACAGGGATGAGAGCGGAACGGGTGAATTCCATATGGCCCCGAATCGAGGCGTGCTTAGCCGTGGCGCGGGTGTCCCGGCAGGGCCAGCCAGCCCCATCAGAAGCACCGCCGGGACCGATCCGTCCGAGGAACCGTCATGAGCGCCCTCATACGAATGCAGGCCATCCTGCCCGAAGGGTCCTACACCCAGCGCCCCGATGTGGATGGCGTGCTGACCCTCGACCTTCAATCGGAAGCCCTTGCGCAAGCACTCCCCCGCCTCGCCAACGAAGCGGCCTTTGAAACCATCACCCTCGTCACAGCCATTGACCACGCAACCCCGTTCACTCCCATGGCCAAGGGAAGATTCGAGGTTTGCTATCAATTCCTCTCGATCACACACGGAGACCGTGTACGTCTGTGCCTATTCGTTGACGGTGATCAACCCATCGCCCCCTCGGCCTGCCCCGCCTTTGCCGGCGCAGGCTACATGGAGCGTGAGTGCTTCGACATGTTCGGCATTGAGTTCGAGGGACATGAAAACCTGCGGCGCCTGTTGATGCCCGATGGGTTCACGCACTTCCCACTGCGAAAGGATTTCCCCCACCAGGGGATCGAGCCCGACAAGCTCTATCGTGAGTGGCACGCTCAACGCGAAGCCCGAGCCAATGCGGAGGTCAGCCCCCAATGAGCCCCTCCAGCCTCCAGTCGAAGACCTTTGATTTCATTCCGGGTTCACCCAGTGACCTCGATCGGGATGATCCGCTGCACGGCGAACTCCTCGAACTCAACATGGGTCCTCAGCACCCTGCCACCCATGGTGTTCTACGCCTGCAGATGGTGCTCGACGGCGAGACGATTCAGTCATGCGATCCCGTTGTGGGATACCTGCACCGGGGGAAGGAAAAGACCGCCGAGAGCCTCGGCTGGCGCAAGTTCTTCCCCCACACCGATCGCCTCGACTACGTACAGCCGTTGCTCAACAACATCGCCTACGCGCGCACACTCGAATCGCTCGCGGGGATCGAGGTTCCAGCACGGGCACAGGAAGCGCGGGTCCTGTTGATGGAACTCTCGCGCATCATGGCGCACCTGATCTATCTAGGCACCACCGCCATCGATCTGGGAGCGATCGCTCTGTTCTTCATGACGTTTACCGAACGTGAGAAGATCTACGAACTCCTCGACGCCTACACGGGCCACCGCATGAACAACACCTACATCCGCATGGGTGGGGTGTATGCCGACATCGACGAGGACACCGCCCGCGCGATCCGCGAATTCATCCTGGCGTTCCCAGCCAGAGTCGATGAGTTCGAAGCCATGCTGACGGGCAATGCCATTTGGTACGGCCGCAATAAGGACGTGGGCGTTCTGACTCGGGAAGACTGCTTGGAGTTGGGCCTAAGCGGACCCAACCTACGCGGCTGTGGAGAGTCGTTCGACCTCCGCAAGAACGCCCCCTACAGCGGTTACGAGACCTACGACTTTGAGATTCCCGTAGGTACAGTGGGTGATTGCTATGACCGCTATCTCGTCCGCGTGGAAGAAATGCGTCAGTCAGCGCACATCTGCCTGCAGGCCCTCGATCGCCTAGACGAATCAAGGGGAGCTGAGTTCCTAATCGAGGACCGCCGCTACGTGCTGCCCCCCAAGGCAACCGTGCACTCATCCATGGAGGAACTGATCCATCAGTTCAAGATTGTCACGGATATGCGCCTGCCAAAAGGCACTGCCTACAGTGCCGTCGAATCAAGCAAAGGCGAGCTGGGCTTTTTCATTGCCTCGGATGGGACGGCCAAGCCCCTTCGATGCCACGTACGCTCCCCAAGTCTCCTGAACGTACAGGCGATTCCTCGCGTGGCTCAAGGCCGCCTCTTTTCCGACATGGTCGCCATCATCGGCAGCCTCGACTTTGTAATGGGTGAGGTGGATCGCTAATGGTTTTAACTTCAGAGCTACGTGCCGAATTCGATGAACTCTGCACCCACTACCCACAACGCAGGGCGGCCCTCATTCCAGCCCTGCACCGCTGCCAGGAAGAGCTCGGCGGTTGGTTGTCTCCCGAGACTCTGGAGAGCGTGGCTGAGTACTTCGAGCTACAGCCCGTTGAGGTTTACGCAGTCGCGTCGTTCTACCCGATGTTCTTCCTCAAGCCGATCGGAAAAAACGTGATCAGCGTTTGCAGGAACATCTCCTGCGACCTCCGCGGTTCGACAGAAATCACAGCGGCCGTCAAGCAGTGCACCGGCGCAGGCTGTGGCGAAACATCGGAAGATGGACGGTTCTATGTCGAGGAGGTTGAGTGTCAGGGCGCCTGCACCAACGCTCCGATGATGGTGGTGAACGGCCAATACCACGAAGACCTCACGCCCGAAGCTGTGGTGGACATTCTGGGAGGCTGCCAGTGAGCTCTCACCCCACCTACCTGCTGACTCGCGCCCAGCTCACGGATTCACATACCCTCGCCGTCGCCAAGAAACACGGTGCCTATTCAACCATTGAGAAGGTCCTCAAGACGGAAATGAGTCCTGAAGACGTCGTTGGCGTCATGAAGGCCTCTGGCTTGAGGGGGCGAGGAGGTGCCGGTTTCCCGACTGGGCTCAAGTGGAGCTTCATGCCTGATCACAAGAAGGACTCACGCACCCGCTACATGGCGGTGAATGCCGATGAGTCCGAACCCGGCACCTGCAAAGACCGGGTCCTGATGCGTGAAGACCCTCACGGATTGATCGAGGGCTGCCTCATCGCCGCACACGCCATGCGCCTGAGTGCCGTGTACATCTATGTGCGCGGCGAGTATCGCCTGCCTTACAATCGCATGCAGAGTGCGATTGATGAGGCGCGCGCGGCAGGCCTCGTGGGTCAGAGCATCCTCGGCACAGGATTCTCATGTGAGATTCACATGCACAAGGGCGCGGGCGCGTACATCTGCGGTGAAGAGACTGGCCTCATGGAGAGCCTCGAGGGCAAGCGCGGTCACCCAAGACCCAAACCACCCTTCCCCGCCGGATTTGGATTGTGGGGCATGCCGACCACCGTCAACAATGTCGAGTCCATCTTCAATGTGCCGTTCATCCTCGACAAGGGGGCAGACTGGTTCCGCACCATGGGCACCGAGTCCTCACCGGGGAACTTTCTTTGTGGCATCTCGGGCCACGTGGAAAAACCGGGTGTTTATGAACTCCCCCTTGGCATGAGTGCCCGCACCATTGTCGAGGACATCGCAGGAGGCATTTGGAAGGGGCGGGCTCTCAAAGCCTGGTTCCCCGGCGGATCGTCAACGGGTGTCCTCCCCCCCGACTTGCTGGACACGCCCATGGATCACGACTCCATCAAGGGCGCGGGCTCAATGTTTGGAACGGGAGCCATGATCATTCTAGACGAGACCGCTTCGGTGGTGCGATCTAGCCTCGTTCTCGCCCGATTCTATGAACATGAAAGCTGCGGGCAGTGCAGCCAGTGTCGCGAGGGCACCGAATGGCTGGAGCAGATCATCGACCGGTTGCTCAATGGCCGAGGTCGGCAGGGGGATGTAGATCTCTTGCTCGACCTGTGCAATGGCATGACGCCCGGCAAGACCATTTGCGCCCTCAGCGACGCCGCCGCAATTCCGGTGATGGCCGCCATCAAACACTTCCGTCCAGAGTTCGAAGCCTGCATCAGTCCTGCGGAATCCAGCACTCAAGGAGTCGGCGCGTGACCAAGATTATAGTCAATGGGCGCGAGGTCGAAGCCGACCCCAAAAAGCCACTCATCGCTGCCTGCCATGATCATGGCGAGCATATACCCCACTACTGCTACCACCCAGGTCTCTCTGCAGTAGGATCCTGCCGCATCTGTCAGGTCGAGGTCAGTATGGGCACACAACCTAGCCGGGTTGTCGCTGCCTGCCGCACGCCCGTGGCCGAGGGCATGGTAGTCAATACGGATTCCGATGGGGCCCACGAGAGTCGCCGTGAGTGTCTTGAGTTCCTTCTAAAGAATCACCCCCTCGACTGCCCCATCTGCGACAAGGCGGGGGAATGCACCCTGCAAGACAACGCCTTCGATGAGAACCAGGCCAAGAGCCGCACGAGCGAACCCCGTCGGGATTTGCCTAAGCGCAAAGACCTTGGCGATGTCATCGTCCTCGACAATGAACGCTGCATTCTCTGCAGTCGGTGCGTGCGTTTCATGGAAGAGGTCCCCAAGACGCCTCAACTGTGCATCTCGGGCCGTGGATCCCACAGCCAAGTCGAAACCTGGAACGACACCCCCCTTGAAGGGAACTACCAGGGCAACCTTGCCGATGTCTGCCCCGTGGGCGCATTGACCCTCAAGGACTTCCGATTCCAAGCCCGGGTTTGGAATCTCACCCGCACTCCGTCAACCTGTTCGGAGTGTAGCCGGGGCTGTTCCATCAGCGTCGAAGTGCTGCGGGGTGGCGAGGTCAAGCGCCTGCGCCCGATCCCCAACGAGTCGGTCAATGGTCACTGGATGTGTGACACCGGCCGCTTTTCCGAGGGAGAGCTCAATCGCAAAGACCGGATGAGAGCTGCTGCGCTGAGAACGGATGCGGGCAATCTTGAGAATGCCACGACCGAGTCAGCCCTAGCCGTAGCAGGGAACATCCTGACATCCGGGGTGAGCACTGTGTTCCTTGCTTCTCCATTCCTAACCAATGAGGAAGGCCAGGCCCTCCAAGAGCTTGCGGCCCTCAGGGATACAAACGCTGCATTCATCTCCCCCGCCACCAACGACCTCCGAGACGAAGTGCTGCACACTGGTGACCCGTGTCCCAATCGGCGAGGTCTCGAGTCCCTTGGGCTCGTAAGCCTTGACTTGCAGGGAGCCAAGGACGCCCTCGCCAGCGCGGACTGCGTCGTGGCTGTGGGCGATCGCCTCCTGGAAATCCTAGGCGAGAACGGCCTGGATGGGCTCGCGAACGATGCGCGCCTTATCCTGATGGAGTGCGCTGAGGCGACTCACCCCGCTATCGACGTGGCTTTCGGCCTTCCGAATCGGGTCGAGCGAAGCGGCACATGGATCAACATCGACGGCCACGAGGGGCAGCTGCGCCCCGCCCGCAAGGCCCCCGAGGGGGTACGCCCGGCATGTGACTTGCTCACCGCACTCATCCAGAGTTCATCGCAGAGTTCATCGCAGGGTTCACTGTTGGCACCGCCTCAGGGGGCAGGCGCATGACTCCATTCATTATTGTTGTGCTCAAGACCGCCATCATCTACGGGGCGATGATCGGTGCCGCCGCACTCATGACCTTGGCGGAGCGCAAGTTCTCCGCTTGGATGCAGCTGCGTTACGGACCCAACCGGGTCGGCCCCTGGGGCCTACTGCAGCCCCTCGCGGACGGAGTCAAGTTCATCTTCAAGGAGGAGCTCTGCCCGGATGGTGCCAACCCCTGGATCTTCCGCCTAGCACCGGTGCTCTCGGCAGTTCCTGCCATGATGGGTATTGCGGTGATTCCATTTGCCGGCAACGTCACCCTTGCGGGCATCGACTTTGGAAACCTCTCCATTGCTGACCTCGACATCGGCGTACTGTTCCTCCTTGCGATCGGTGGCCTCTCCGTCTACGGGGTGATCCTCGGCGGCTGGGCTAGCAACTCAAAGTACTCACTGTTGGGCGGGCTGCGAGCCTCCGCACAGATGATCAGCTACGAGCTCTCATTGATCCTCATCATTCTGTGCATCGTGGCCATGACAGGCAGCCTTGATCTACGCGCCATCACCGAGGCCCAGAACACGGGGAATCCCCTGTCGTGGAACGTCTTCAGCCAGCCTCTGGCGTTCATTCTGTTCGTCGTGGCCACCTTTGCCGAGACCAATCGCCACCCCTTCGACTTCGCCGAGTGCGAACCAGAGCTCGTGGCTGGTTTCCACACCGAGTATTCCTCGATGAAGTTCGCATTGTTCTTCCTGGGCGAATACTGCGCCATGATCGTCATGGCCTGCTTGACGACGGTCCTCTTCCTAGGTGGCTACTCGGTACCCTTCTGGTCAGAAGCTCCTTGGTTTGTCCAACTCGGTTGCTTCTGTGCCAAGGCCGGCTTCTTCGCGTTCCTGTTCATTTGGGTACGCTGGACTCTGCCGCGCTTCCGATTCGATCAACTGATGCACCTGGGCTGGAAGGTGTTCCTGCCTCTGGCCCTAGTCAACCTCCTCGTGACCGGCGCGGTCATCTCGATGCTCTAGGACACTCCTCATGGTCATCGTCAAACGCAAATCCCTTTCGCTAGCCGAGCGCTTGTACTTGCCCGAAATCCTGCGCGGCATGTCGATCACCTTTGGGAAGATGTTCAAGCCCAAGGTCACACGGCAATACCCCGAGGAGCCCCTACCCACCAGCGAGGTCACCCGGGGACAACCAAGGCTTCGTCAATTGCTCGACGGCAATCTGGCCTGCGTTTCTTGCGGTCTGTGTGAAGCGGCCTGCCCCGCCTACGCCATCACGATAGACGGCCACGAGACGGATCGCACGATCGAACGGGAGCCCGAGGTCTTTGAAATCGACATGCTCCGCTGCATCTTGTGCGGCTTCTGTGAGGAAGCCTGTCCGAAGGATGCCATCTTCATGAGCACGGAGTTGGAACTGGCAGGCTTCACCCGCAAATCACTGCGCTACGGCATCGATAAGCTCAAGCGCACCACTCCCGAGCTCGCCGACCGCATGGATTACATCAAGAGGATCAACGAGCGGTGGTAGATCTCTTTTTTTACATCGCCGCAGGCTTGTCGGTGCTTTGCGCCCTCGGAGTCGTCGTTGCGAAGAATCCGGTTGTGAGCGTGCTCGCCCTACTCGGGTGCTTCTTCAACCTAGCCGTCATCTACCTGCTTGCGGGTTTTCAGTTCCTCGCTGCAATCCAGATTCTGGTCTACGGAGGAGCCATTATGGTCCTCTTCCTCTTTGTGATCATGCTCTTGAACTTGGGTGGCCCCTCACAGAACGAAGAAGAAGTGCCAATCTTCTACGATCGGAGGCGAAGCACGGGTGGCCTGGCCGTTGCCGTAGCCATGGGGGCGGCTAGTTTGATTGGGATCCTGCGTGGTGTGCGTCACCTTCCTGAGTCGGGCGCTGCAGATCAGATACCAGAGCAAGGATTAGATGCCCTGTCCGGCCTCGCCGAGGCCATGTTTACACGCTATTCCCTACCCTTCGAGGCCGCCTCTGTCTTGCTGTTGTGTGCCGCCGTTGGGGTCATGATCCTCGCCAAGCGTGAACGACCAGGTGCCCCAGCCAAGGAGAAGCCGTGAGCGTCCCCACCGAACACATGTTGGCGCTCGCCGCTGTCCTGTTTGCGATTGGCGTAGCGGGATTCTTCACCCGTCGAAACCTAATCGTCGTGCTGATGAGCATTGAGCTCATGCTCAACGCCGCCAACCTCACCTTTGTGGCAGGGGCGCGGCTGCACTCCGCCCAGGGAGCACCGGTGGTGGATGGCCCCATTTTCGTCATCTTTATTGTGACCGTGGCTGCAGTCGAGGCCGCTGTCGGTTTGGCCCTCGTCATCGCCCTCTACCGGCGCAAGCAAAGCGTCTCCCTCGATGCACTCGCCTGCCTAGAGGAGCCCACCTCATGAATGCCGACTGGCTCTGGTTGATTCCGGGTCTGCCCCTCATCGGCAGCCTTTTATGTGCGGTCCAGCACGCACAAGAACTGCGCCTGCGCCGGGACGAGCCCGATCACATGCCCGGTTGGGGCGCAAGCCTGACAGCCATTGCCGCCATGGCAGCCGCTTTCGCCCTCAGCCTGCGGGGATTCGATGCCATCCGCGGTGCAGCGACAACTCTGCAAAGCTCAAGCTGGTCATGGATTCCAGGGGGCGGCGGCCTCGACATCGAACTAGCCATGGTGCTCGATCGGCTTTCAGGCACGATGGCCCTGGTTGTGACCGGCGTCGGGCTCCTAATCCACGTTTATGCTGCCGGGTATATGCGCGGGGACAAGGGGTACGCCAAGTTCTTCGCCTACCTGAACCTGTTCGTCACCATGATGCTGCTGCTGATCTTCAGCGGAAACATGGTGGGCACCTTCGTGGGCTGGGAAGGCGTAGGTCTCTGCTCCTACTTGCTGATCGGGTTCTGGTACGACAAGGACCAAGGCCAACCCGGGCACGCAGCCCAGAAGGCCTTTGTCGTCAACCGCATCGGTGATGCCTGCTTACTGCTCGGCATGTTCTTGCTCTTCAGTACCTTCGGGACTCTGGACTACGCTGACCTGACAGCCACGATTCACAGTGCCGCCCTTGGAGGCGAGCACGCCGGCACCCTCGCCCTCGCTGCACTCCTTCTCTTCGGCGGTGCCTGCGGAAAGTCAGCCCAGTTCCCGCTCTTCACCTGGCTACCCGATGCCATGGCGGGCCCCACCCCCGTGTCGGCATTGATCCACGCAGCCACCATGGTGACCAGCGGCATCTACCTCGTCATCCGCATGAATCCGCTGTTTGCAGCTAGCGAGATCGTGCTCTTCATCGTGGCCGCCATCGGGGCGGGCACTGCACTGATTGCGGGCTCATCTGCGCTCCGCCAACGGGACCTGAAGGGGATCTTGGCCTATTCGACTGTCAGCCAGTTGGGTTATATGTTCTTGGCCCTCGGCTCGGGTGCATGGGTTGCAGCGCTGTTTCACGTGATTACCCACGCGTTCTTCAAGGCACTGCTCTTCCTCGGCGCCGGGTCGGTTATCCATGGCATGCACGAGGAAAAGGACATCCACAAGATGGGTGGACTGCGCCGCCACATGCCGCGCACCTTTGTGACCTTTACGTGCGGGGCCGCCGCACTTTCAGGCCTGCCATTACTGTCCGGCTTTTTCTCCAAGGACGAGATACTCGCGCACGTGTTCATGACAGGCGGCGCGTGGTGGCTCTTGTGGGGAGTGGGGCTACTCACCGCTGCCCTGACGGCCTACTACTCCTGGCGCATGGTCGCTCTCGTGTTTTTTGGAAAGGAACGCTTCGATGAAGCCAGCATCCATCCACATGAATCACCGGCGATCATGACCGTGCCGCTCATGGTTTTGGCAGCCCTCTCCATTTTCGGTGGCCTGATGGGCTTGCCGGCAGTCTTTCACGTTCCGCACCTCCTCGGTGAGTGGCTTGAACCCATCGTTCGACCCGGCAATGAGCTCTTAGCCAATCGCCACGGCGGCCACCTACCCCACTTATCCCACGCCCTCGAATGGTGCCTGCTCGGGCTCGGCAGCCTGATCGCCCTCGGTTGTGCTCATAGAGGGTTCCACGGGAACAAGACTGACCTCACCACCGAACACGGGTTCAGTGAGCGTCGCCCCAAGTTGCACTCCGCGCTGAGCCGTGCCTGGGGCATCGACGAAGGCTACACAAGAGCCGTGGTGCATCCGGTGAAGGTGCTAGCCACCTTCATCGCCGTGGTCGTAGACGCTCTGTGCATTGACGGCGCCGTGAATGGCCTCGCTAGAGCCGCCGAGAACGCAGGCTTGCGGCTCAAGGCCCTGGCTACAGGCCAGATTGGCGCGTACGGAATCTGGATGGGCGCCGCGGCGGCCACCATCGCCTTGATCTGGGCACTGGGGGGCAACTAGTCATGCAAGACTTGACCCTAATGACTTTTTTGCCCGCATTGGGCGCCCTCGTGGTCGCCCTGCTACCCAGAGCTACCGATCGAGCCTTGAGGGGCATCACCCTGCTGGTGACCACCCTAGTTGCACTGCTCGGGCTCGAACTGTTTGTAGCCTTCGACGGAAGCCTAGCCACCATGCAATTCACGCAGAGTGCGGCGTGGTTCCAACTTGGCGAAACCGCCGTGCGATACTCGATGGGTGTCGATGGGATTTCCATCCTGCTCATCACCTTGACGGCTGTCTTGATGCCCTTTGTGTGTCTGTCCAGCCTCGGGCACATTACCCAACGAACGCGTGAGTTTCTCGTTTGGTTGCTCCTCATGGAGACAGGCATGCTCGGCGTATTCGCCAGTACGGATCTCGTGCTGTTCTACTTCTTCTGGGAGATCAGCCTAGTACCCCTGTACTTCATGCTCGGCATCTGGGGGGGCGAACGTCGGTTGTACGCCACCATCAAGTTTTTCTTGTTCACCCTTTCAGGCAGCCTACTCATGCTGTTGGCGGCCATTGCACTCATTAGCCAAGCCGCCGCCGATGGAGTCCTGAGCACAAACATTGCAGCCCTCACTGAATGGGCCGGTGGGGCTAGCCCCGAAGCGCAAGTGATTTTGTTTGCAGGCTTCGCGATTGCCTTCGCAATCAAAGTCCCGCTGTTTCCATTTCACACCTGGCTCGCGGACGCACACACTCAGGCACCCACATCGGGATCGGTCATTCTGGCAGGCGTTCTGCTCAAGATGGGCACGTACGGCCTCTTGCGATTTGGCATCGCAATGTTCCCTGCCGCTGCCATCGATGCATCCCCACTGTTCATGGTGCTCGGAACCCTAGGCATCCTCTACGGCGCCCTCCTCGCCATGGCCCAAACCGATGTAAAGCGTCTAATCGCTTGCTCCTCGGTCAGCCACCTAGGCTATGTGGTCATGGGGATGTTCGCCCTCACCCACGCTGGCCTGCGGGGCAGCGTTCTGCAGATGATCAACCACGGCCTCAGCACGGGCTTGTTGTTCCTGCTTTTTGGAGCGCTGTATGAACGCCGCCATTCGCGTGCCGTCGCTGACTACGGCGGCATCGCCGCTGTCATGCCGCTGTTTGCCTTCTTTTGGGTATTCGCAGTCCTTTCCAGCGTCGGGCTTCCGGGCCTCAATGGATTCGTGGGCGAGTGGCTAATCCTGATCGGCACCTTCCAAAGCAGCCCCCTGCTCGCGACCTTCGCAGTCTCCGGAGTCATCTTTGGAGCCATCTATCTACTCTCTGTTACGCGTAGACTGCTTTTTGGGGAGGTGGTCCACGACAAGATTCGTTCCCTGAAGGACCTCGGTTCGAGGGAAGTGGCCATTGTGACGCCGCTTTGCCTCCTCTGCCTTTGGATCGGAGTTCAGCCCAGGGTACTCATCAACAAGACGGCTGGGAGCCTCGATGCCCTCGTCGAGAGGATCGAGCAGGCTCGTCCAGCCAACCTCGTGGGTGAGGCACCGGTCTTCAACGAGAATGCAGATGGGCCGCCTAACCAGAAGGACACGCCGCGATGAATCCCGACCTAATCGCTGAGTACTTCAACGCTGCGAGCGCTGCTGCTCTCGCACCGCTGCTGACCCTCACTGCCGGACTGGTTCTACTCATCCTCGCTGAGATAGTGCCGCCCCTCACTCGCTGGCGCGATGGAGTCTTCGCAGCCACCCTCGCCTGCGCCGCTTGGAGCTTGATCGGCCTCTATCAAAACCCGGTCGGGCCCGTGCTGGGGGGTACTTACCTCGCCGACCGAGCCAGCGCCCTTTGGGGATTCGTGTTTCTCACAGCAACACTGATCAGTTGGCTTCACGCACGGCGCTACTACACCATCAGCAGACCGTTCTTGCCAGAGCACCACATGCTCCTGCTCGCCACGCCGATAGGCATGATGATGATGGCCGGTGCGGCAGACCTGACTGTGTTCTTTATCGGCCTTGAACTGCTGTCGATTCCTCTTTATTGCCTAGCTGCGTTCCGCCGCCACAAGACACTGTCAATTGAGGCGGGCCTGAAGTATTTCGTCCTCGGGGCCTTTTCGGTCGGCATGTTCTTGTACGGAGCGGCTCTCCTCTACACCTCGACCGGTACACTCACCGTGGAGGGCCTAATCGAAGCCGCTAGCACAGGGCTGTCACCCATGGGCCTCGTCGGGAGCGCCTTCTTGCTCGGCTCACTGCTCTTCAAGTTTTCCGCCTGGCCGTTTCACCTCTGGGCACCTGATGTTTACCAGGGTGCGCCCACGCCTGTGACCCTGCTGATGGCAACGGGTACCAAGGCTGCAACGCTCGCGTTCCTGTTGCGTATCACCCAAGTCCTGCCCGAATCCGGCACGAGCGTCGTCGCTCTGATTGCAGTGGGTACCATGGCGGGTGGCAACCTTGGCGCTCTGGTCCAATCCAATTTCAAGCGTTTGCTGGCCTACTCTGGCGTGGCCCATGCAGGTGTCTTGCTTCTCCTCGTTGCTGCCCAGCGTGCTCAACCGGACCTCAGCGGCGACGCCATGTCTGCTGCAATCTTCTATATGGCGGCCTACGTGGTCACAGCCGGCGGCGCCTTCGGATTGCTAGCATGGCTCGAGTCCGATGGAGAGCACTTCACCCAGATCGAATCCCTGAAGGGACTGGGCCAACGCAGGCCCGCCTTAGCGGCAGCGATGACCTTTTTCCTGCTTAGCTTGGGTGGGATTCCTGCCACCGGTGGCTTCCTCGCCAAGTGGCAGGTGTTTGCGGTCACCCTCGACGCTGGCTTGGTGGGGTACGCCATCGCCGGGGTTCTCATGAGCGTCATCGCCTTGGCCTATTACTTGCGTGTGATCGTGGCCATGTATATGCAACCCGCCTCCGAAAAGGTTGCCCCCCCCATGACGCGCAACCCTGAAGCTGCCTTATTCACTGGCCTGTGCGCACTAGGCGTCCTGCTGTTAGGCGTGTTGCCCGGCCTATTGATGGACCTCCTCTAGAAGTCGCCGTCTAGGATTCCGTGAGGCGCAAACGGATCTAGCCGAGGAGTAGTGCACGATCGGAGGGTACGGGGTCCTCGCCGCGCCCCCAACGGCGCAGTGACAGGATGACCACGACAAGCGGGCCCACGCGTCCGAAAAACATCCCCGCGCACAAGAGCAGCTGCCCCCCCGTTCCAGCGGCCTGGCTCACCCCGCACGAAAGTCCGACGGTGCTCAGGGCAGAAATCGACTCAAAGAAGCGCTCTCCCAGGGGTAAGCCCTCCTCCAAAACACCCAGCCCCCAGGTCAGTCCCGCCAGCCCTATCCCATAGATTACGACAACTGCGACACTTGCGGACACAAGGCTGGTGGGCACCCGCCACCCAAAGACTCTCGTCCCCTCGTGCCTGCGAATCAACCCCCAACCGGCTGCTAACAGAATGACAAGGGTCGTCGTCTTCACGCCCCCGCCCGTAGACGCAGCCCCACCCCCGACAACCATCAGCAATTCGAGCCCAAGACGGCCGGCGATTGTGAGGTCATCAAAGGGCACAACCTCAAAACCCGCCGTACGGGATGACACCGAAAGCAATCCGGCCTCGGGCAAGCCGAGGCCACTGTGCCAGAGGGCTACCATTCCTAAGACGAGGAGCATTCCTGTCGCGCAGAGCGCAGCTCTAGAATTCAATCCGAGCCAACGCAAACGGCGTGGCCCATGGACACGCTCAAAACTACGATTCCACGCGCGCCCGAAAGGAAGAAGTTCTCGAAGCACGGGGAATCCAAGGCTTCCGAGCACCACCAATCCTGCGAGGATGCATGCCGGTGCCCCACCCGTTCCCAGCCACTCAGCCGTGGGTTCACCTATGGAGAATCCGCCATTGCAAAAGGCTGACACCGAGTGAAAGACGCTCCATTCCACTCGCCCGATGCCCCCCAATACCTCTGGCGCCGCGCTCATGTAGAACGCGCAAGCGCCCAAGAGTTCGATGCCTAGCGTCAATCCAATGATCGCCACGAGGACACGGCGCACATCGCTCAAGGCCCGTGCACTGGTTAGGGTACGCAACGCACCGAGTTGGGTCGGGCAGAACAACCGACCCGTACTGACCGTGAGCATGGCCACGACACTTACCAAACCGAGGCCGCCAAACTGGATCAACACGATGATGACGGTACGGCCCAAACCAGAAAACGTGTGCGTTGTGTCACGTAGACTCAGACCCGTCACGCACGCTGCGCTCACAGCGGTAAACAATGCCTCAACAGGACTGAGAGGTGCGCTTCCGTGCTGCACCGCACGCGGCAACATCAACGCCCCAGTGCCCACGAGCACCAAGAGCCCAAAAGTCACCACTAACAAGACCTCAGGGGCAATGTTGGCATCAAACAAGAAACCCAGCATGCGCATGCTTCCCAAGGCCAGGTTCAAAACCAAGAACCACTGCATGGCTTCAATGGGCTTGCCGAGCCATGCCCCCACTAGCCAGGGCACGCAGGTCATGAACTCCAACCAACGCCGCCGTATCACGAGACGCATGTTCCTGCGCAGAGGTCCATGGGCGGGCCTGTCACCCCTGGCGGACCAGCGAAAAACGGGGCGCCTCAGTGCAACGAACAGGTCCAGAACCACAACCACCGATGCGAAGGCTTGAATCCCTCGAAGGGTCTCGAAGGCCCCCTGCTCCACAACCCACTCGAGCCCCCACCCCCATTCAAGTGCAAGCGATGCGGCTGCCAACAAGAGTGCGATAGCCGTCCAGGGGCTTGAGCCTTCCCCCGTTCGCTGAGAGCCTACATCAGCATCCACCATTCACCCCGAGCAGTGCTCAGAAGGGAAGGCGGGCCACGAGCTCAGCCCGAGCCTGCCGATCTTGCTGGGTATAGGACGAAACTGGAATGAATACCTCGCCGGGCATACGCAGCAAGGCAACACCAGGCGTTGTCGACGAGAATGAATAATCGTTTGTCAGCTTGTAGTTTTCATTACGAATCGCCCAACGCCTGCTGCTGGTGTCGGCATTGGGCTTGAAGGCTTCCACATAGTTGTAGCGACGCCGTCCAACTTGACCCTGCAACACGGGCAAAAAGCTGATGCTGTCTAGGGATGAATGAGCGAGCCCCCGCATCTCAGCTAGGGTTGCATAAATGTCAACAATATTGATCATCGCATTCGTCTGGCCGGGCACGATTCCAGGCCCGTTCACGACAAAGGGAACGTTGATTCCGTTTTCCATGAGGGAGCCCTTGCCTCCTCCAAAGCGCACGGCCGTTCCATTATCTGCGAGCATGATTACGTAGCCTGAGTAATTCGCCAAAAGCCGGCCGATTTCCGCATCGAGGTATTCCACCATCTCAATGCACTTCCCTTTCTGTCCCTTAGCCGTTCCGCCAGGTGGATTCTCATAGGGAGTATGAATCGCGTGGTACGCAATCAGCCGCACATCCGCACCTGACTGCATAGCGAAATCAGTCGTTGCCGTCGTTACATAGCTATTCTGATTGCTGGTGGCACCGTCGACAGTCTGAAGCCAATCGTAATAGCCAGTACCCGTGGCCGTCAGATTGAACATGCAACCGGCATAGTGATCGAACCCTTGGGTGTTGGGATCGCTGTGGCGAAAACTAACGTGCCATTTTCCGAACAGATGGACGGGCTCGGTCAGGAGTTCTGCAAAAGTCGTGTGCTCAAGACCAAGGGTGGGCGTGTTCCACTCACCCCAACTCACCAACGAGCCAATGCCCGTCCGCGTGGGGTACAAGCCGGTCAGGAGCGCGGCACGGGTCGGAGAACAAATCGGACAGACCCAAGCTCGGGTGAACTCCAAACCACCTGCTGTGAGGGCGTCCATGTTCGGCGTCGAGCACATATCGAGTAACTCATAGCCCAAGTCATCTGTCAGGATGATCGTAATCGGCGCCGTTGCAAAGGCGGTCGATTCACCTGTGCCCGAACGGCCTTCAATCGGGAGCTCCCCCGACCCATGAGTGGATAAACTTAGCCCGGCAATAAGACAGACGATCGGTAGCATCGCCCAAGCCTACCACAGCCTCTTGATCATGGTCGGACTGTGTCCCCTAGGGACCGGGAACCCGGGTCGCACCCCAATTCCCTAGACGAGACTCGCCAAACAGGTTGCAGCGAGGTCTTTGAGGTCAACCTCTCTGCTGGTCTTGGCTTCAAGGTCCTTGAGCTGGCACCTACCAGCCTGCCATTCATCCGGCCCGACGATGATGGCTAGGCGGTGCCCACGCCGATCCGCGTACTTCAATTGAGCCTTGAGCTTACGCGGCTCGGGGTAGAGCTCCACCCCCACGCCCGCAGCGCGTAGATCTGCCGCGAGCGAGATGTAGTCATTCGCCCGTTCCCCATCAAACATTGCGAGGAATACGGGCGCCGATGCGCTGCGCCCCTCGAGCATGCCCAACTCTTCCATGGCTGCGAGCAACCGGTCCACTCCAAGAGAGGCCCCGACACCCGGTAGAGCTTGCTTGGTATAGAGGGACGCAAGATCGTCATAGCGCCCCCCCGAACAACAGCTGCCGATGCCCTCCAAGTCATCAAGGAAGGTCTCAAACACTGTTCCGGTGTAGTAGTCCAGCCCGCGCGCGATGGAAAGATCGATGCGGACGCGCCCTTCAGGAACACCCGCTGCTGCAACGCCACCGAGAACCTGCTCCAATTCACACAGGCCCAATTGACCAAGCTCCGATCCCTTCACCAGCGGGGCGAGTGCCGCCAAGATGGTCGTGCTGTCCCCCTGAATCGCCGCCAGGGCCAGAACTTCAGCAGCTTGAGCCGCACTGCAGCCCGCTGTCGACATCATCTCAGCTGCCACTTTCTCCGGGCCGATCTTGGCCAACTTGTCGAGGGCCCTCAGCACATGCTGAGCCTGGTCAGCAAGATCGAGCCGCTCTAATACACCGCTCAAAACTTTGCGGTTATTCAAGCGCACGCTGAAACGCTCAAAACCGAAGGCGGCAAATAAGTCATGAATCACGAGCGCGCTCTCCGTATCCGCTAGAACACTCTGCGTGCCAATTGTGTCAAAATCGCACTGGACGAACTCGCGATAACGTCCTCGCTGAGTGTTCTCGCCTCGCCACACGGGACCGACGTGGTAGCGCTTGAAGGGTGTGCCTAATCCCCCGATGTGTTGAGCCGCGAAACGCGCAAATGGAATCGTAAGATCAAATCGCAGGGCCACATCGCGACCACCGTTATCCTCAAAGCGGTACATTTGCTTGTCGCTCTCTGCCCCTCCCTTCCCCAGGAGGATCTCCGTGTATTCCAGTGCCGGAGTATCGATGGGGCTGAATCCGTAGGAGGCGTATACCTGCTTGGCGGTGGTGACCATCACCTCGCGCGGGATCATGAGATCCGGAGTCAGGTCCCGAAACCCCTTGAGGGTGCGTGGTTGAATTGTGGGGTTTCCCATGGAAAGGCGTGCTGAACAGACTAGCGGTGGAGAATCCTGCGGCCCATCAAGGGTACGCCCCGCAAGGCGCACGGGGAAAGGGGGGCGGGTGGAATTGAACGCGCGAGGTTCCCCGATTCGCTAGGAATCACGGCCGCCTTGAGAAGCCAGGCCATCCAACAGGGCTATCCACTGGCCCACCCAGAGCGGCAGGCGTGCACCGCTGATTACAGGTGGCTCCTTCGAGCGCACCTCGTACACACTCGGAGCTCCACCCTCGGATCCCCCGCTGGCAGGACTCAGGCGCAGGTCCCTATCAACCTCCTCAAGGGGTGACACATACAGCGCCGGCACTTGGGTCAGGGCCCGAGTCGGCGCCCCCCAGAGCACGCTATCCACGACCAGCCGATCAAAGAGCGGACGCTGATTCGGACGGGACAGTGCTAGCTGCAGGCGCCCGAATCCCGACCCATGCAATACTAGGGTTACGGGCAGATCCTTGAACGTGCGCCTGACTTCGCCGAGTAGGGCCAACACATCCGGGCCGCGTGGGTTCAAGATGGGTAGCTCAGTCAGGATCACCTCCTGCTGGTGGTCGTGTGCCAGTCCGCGCCAATGTCGCCCCTCGTCCCCCACCATGGCCCATTCGGCCTCATGCAAGACTGGCGAGACGACCACGACAACCCCATTCGGGCTACCGCCTTCCGGCACACTCAAACGAAAGCTCGTCCCCGCAGGCGCCCAATCAAAGGGATTGCGCGTGTTGGCTGCCGGCAGGGGTACCTCCTCAAATCGCAGAAGCGTCTCCACGGAGGGGTCACCAGCATCCCTGCCTCCGTGCATGAGGATACGTTCCAAGGCCCGAAGTGCACGAGGGGGATTCTCCTGGGTGTCATGCGCCGCAACGAGTCTGTCGAACCGATCGAACAATGAGCGCACTCCTTGCACCGGCACTGCCACACCACGCCCTTGGATGCCGTCCCACTCGACCTCGGGAATGAGATGCCATGTGCCGGGCTCTGAGGGCGGCGCATGGAAGTACATTTCAAATCCAGGGAGCACGAAGGCCCCACGATGAATGGGCTCGCTGCGGGCCCGGATTTCCTCGCCTTTGGGGCTCACCCAGATCATGGTGAGTTGCACCTGCTCGGGAAGCACGCGTGCGAATAACCGGGTGTAGGCAGGCAGCACACGAACGATGAGAGCATCGCCGCGATCCCGATCCACTGCCCCAAATGCCCCGGGCAAGACCATAAGGTCGAGGGAGCAAGCAACTCTGGTCTGAATCGGCAGGTCCGTAATCGAAGCCTGGCTACCCAACAACATGCTGCGTGCATCAGTCAATAACTGGGCCGAGGCCGCATACAGAGCGGGTTGTCCGCCTGATTTTTGAGCTCGCAAACTGGCGCGGACCCGCTGGCGGGCCGACTCGTCCGCCTCTGCCCAAGCCGTCTCCAAGGCCAACCTTCGCTCGACATAGAGATTGCGAAGATGTTCGGCCTGGTGAGGGTCCTGATGGGGAGCCTGGCGGGCCGAAGCGAGGCCAAGGAAGAATGCCCCTAGGACTAAGAATTGAACAATGAGTCGCATCATGATGGGTGAGATTCGCTGCCGAGCACCACAACACCATCCTTGACCACCGCCGTGACAGGGTTACGGCCGAGTTCATAGGTGAGGTGCTCGTGGTTCGGGAGATCGGTCACGACAATATCGGCCCGCTTGCCTGGTTCGAGGCTTCCACGATCGTCCGCGAGGTCGAGGGAAGCAGCCGCATTCAGGGTTCCCGCTGTCAGGGCCTCGCCCACGCTAAAGCCATATCGCAGGCTGGCCCAAGTGAGCACCTCAAACATGCTCATGCAGTAGCAACTGCCTGGATTGAAGTCCGTGCTCAGGGCTACGGGAACCCCGCCGCGGACGAGGGCACGACCAGGAGCCTCTTGGGATTCACGCAAGTACAAAGGCACAAGGGGCGAGAGTGTCGCCACGACACCTGCATGTGCGAGAGCCTCAACCCCTTCTGGGGAGACGTGCTCTAGGTGGTCAGCACTGCGTGCACCCAACTCGGCCGCCAGTTGTGCGCCACCAAGGGGAGTGAGTTGATCCACATGCATGCGCAGATCCAAACCTACCGCTTGCGCGGCGGCCATGATCTGACGTGAGGCTTTCAGATCGAATGCATGCTGCTCGGTAAAAATGTCCGCGTAGCGAGCAATCCCCTGGTCGGCGACCGCTGGCCAAATCTCGTGTTCCAACAGCGCGTGAAATCGCTCGGGATTGTCCACGAACTCGGGTGGATAAGCGTGGGCCGCCAAACAGGTAGCCACAAAATCAATAGGGCCACCGACACTGGCCTTCTCGATGACCGCTAGGCCTTTGAGCTCGTCTTCGAGCGTCAGCCCATATCCAGTCTTAGCCTCGACTGTCGTAGTGCCGAGAGCCAAGAATCGATCGGCCCGCTTGAGTAACTCCGCAAGCAGCAATTCCGGACTACTACTGCGCACGCCCTCCAAGCTCTGAATAATCCCACCGCCCGCCGCGCTAATCTCGACGTAGGTCTTGCCGGCTGCCCGCATCTCAAACTCACGCTCGCGGGTTCCGTAGAACACGGGGTGGGTGTGAGCGTCCACAAGGCCGGGAAGAACAGTTCCTGCCTGTGCGTCGAGGAACCTCCTGGGAACGAAGCGGTCACGCAAGGCTGTGGCCGTTCCCACGTCAATGATGCGCCCCTGATCGACCGCTACAACTCCATCGGCAATGACACTAATCGCTCCGAGGTCCTCGCCGCGCAGAGCCTTGTTTCCTCGGGGGGTGACCACCTCGGCACAGTTGTGCACGAGCAGGTCGATGGAGGAGGGGGTGTCCATGCCGCCGATTGTAGCCTGCGCGGCCCCCCTCTGCTTCCACCTAGGTGAGAGCTAACTCGCACACCGGGAAGCCGGATCCTCGCCCCTCAAGAACTGACAGTGCATGGCCGCCCGCAGCCGCTGACGCGCTCGAAACATGATCATCTTGACGTTGTCACGCCGAAGCTGAAGATCATCCGCCACTTGTGCATAGGAAAGGCCACGCACCTCGGTCATGTGCATCACCTTCTGGTCCCTTGGGCTCAGCCCTCGATACGCTGCCAAATAGAGTTGGAGGAGGAGGAGCCAGGCCTGCACCAGATCCGGGGCCTGCTCTCGGAGCTGAGCCTGCTCACACGGCCCCCCGTGGAGGTCCACAAAATGATCCCACTCCGGCAAGGCCACGGCCCGCCGGCGACGTGTGCTGCGGCGAACCACATTGGCGGCAATGGTCCGCGACCATCCCATGAACGTATGCCCGCCACCCTCACGGAAACTCCCGGCGTAGGAGTAAACGTTGACGAACACGTCTTGGACAAGATCGTGCCCATCACCCGGCACTGATCGCGCTCGGAGCAGATGACAGATCCAAGTCAGCAACGATCGATGGGTATGACGGTACAGGGTGTTGAACACCTCGGGGCAGCGCGTCTCGCGGAACACCACCATCAATCCCGTAGCCAGTCGCTCGGCTCGGACCTGCTCATCTCCCTCTGCAATGGCGCTCGGTTCGAAGCCTACTTTTTCCAGGAGCAGCGCCACTCGTGAACTGAGAATGGGGTCCGAAGCGGGGTGGGTCCTTGTCATGCGGTACCCTTCGCACGAAGCGTGCCTAACCCACACCGACCCCAGAGGTGCACCCAAGAGAGGATGCTCTGGGCCCGTCCCACTCTTGCCAGCCGGGGTTTTGCGTTACGATGACGTAACGCTCACGGGCTCGGGCTGACCCTCCCTAGACAGACTCCCCACCTCATGGGGTAGGATCCCAAGAGCCTTGCCCCACCCCTCTGATCCTTTGCTGCTCCCACTTCCGATTCTCATCACCCTGTCGCACCCATTGGATTCAGCGACGACCCCATCCAGCGCATGGAGCCTGGGGCATGACGCACACACATTGGGGCTTTGCTTGGTGGCTTTGCTCTGTGCGGGGTTTTTTCAGACCCTGCGAGATGCCCTGCGCGGCTCCCTGCCGGCACGCGTCCTGGCCCACGCGAAGACTAAGGCGAGAATACCCAATGATCACGCACGGCTCACCACCTTGCTCGGGCGCGCTGACCTCCTGGCGGAAAGTGCCTCCCTTCTCAAGCTGGTTGCAGACGGTGCGTTCATCGCACTCCTTCTTAGCTGGTTCAATGGCCCACGCCCACTCGCCTGGCCAGTGGTCGCCACAACCCTCGCCGTCGCCGCGCCCACCATGTTGCTGTTCACGCTTACGCTGCCGCACTCCATGGCCCGCGCACGGGGGGATCGACTACTGGTAACCTGCCTGCCCCTCTTCGCTCGACTCCAGTGGCCAATTGGGCTACTCATCAAACTCCACAACACCCTGCGGGGAGCGATTCAGCGCAGCCTGCACCTGCCAGTGGAGACTCCTGAGGAACGACTTCTCGTAGAAGGCTTGCGCGGCCTAGCCCAGGGGGCCGTCGACAAAGGCGAACTTGAGGACGAGGAACTTGAGCTAGTGCTCAACGTGATGGAGTTCGGTGATGTGGATGCGGCTGAGGTGAT
Source organism: uncultured Planctomycetaceae bacterium (assembly GCA_964469565.1). GTDB lineage: Bacteria > Planctomycetota > UBA1135 > UBA1135. The sequence goes on along the minus strand of CAYXZD010000008.1, from coordinate 64,829 downwards.
GACACCTCGGACAGAAATCCATGCCATCGATTCCCAAGCCAGCCTCGAGCAGGCCGCAGCCACGTTCACCGAGGTCGGTCATTCTCGCCTTCCCGTTTTTGAGGACCGCATCGATAACATCATCGGCACCCTGCGCGTGCTTGATGTGTTGGAGGCTCTCTCCGTGAGCCCTACCCTAGCCCTCACCGACCTCATGCGGCCCGCGCTGCTCGTTCCTGAGACGAAGCTAGTTTCGACCTTGCTGGAGGAGTTTCGCGCCGGAAAGAACAAGATGGCCATCGTCTTGGATGAGTACGGCGGCACAGCAGGCGTCGTCACCCTGATGGATGTCCTTGAAGAAATCGTGGGAGACATTCAGGATGAAGGTGAGGAGGCCGGCCCAAACATACGCGAACTAGAAGCAGGCACCTTCGAAGTCCAAGCCACCCTGCATGTTTCAGAGGTCAACGAAGAACTGGGTCTCGACCTCGATGAAGACTCCGACTTCGAGACCCTGGCCGGGTTTGTCCTCGCGGAGCTGGGGCACTTCCCTGAGAGCGGTGAACAATTCCAGCACAATGGTGTGCGCTATGGGGTAGCCGAGGCCACAGACAGACGAGTCCTGTTGGTCCACGTCACCCCAGAGTTTGCAAGCACCCCGTGAGTCTGCATTCCGAACACGCCCTCATTCTCAAGCGCACGCCCTATGGCGAGTCCTCACTCGTGGTGCAAGTGCTCACTCAATCTGGCCGGCGAGTCCACCTCCTTGCGCGGGGTGCCTACCGGCCCCGCTCGCAGTACTTCTGCATTCTAGACTTTTTTGACACACTACAGCTCAGTTGGTCAAAGAGCCGAAGCTCCGACCTTGGCCTCTTGCGGAAGGGCTCCTGCTCCCTGCGACGATCGGCACTGACGCGTGACTTGCGTCGCTACAAGCTCGCCCTTGCGGTGCTCGAACTGTGCCAGGCTGCCGCCCAACACGAGCAGCCCGATCCTCAACTCTTCACCTCCCTGGAGGCTGCTCTCGATGGGCTCCAATCCCCCGCTTACGACCCCGATCTCATTTGGGTCGTGTTTCAATTGGAATTCCTGCGCACCATCGGGCTCGCCCCGGCCCTTCAGACCTGTGCCCAGTGTGCGGGCCCTGCCCCGGCTCTGCACTCTGACCGGGTCCCGTTTTCCGCAGGGGCAGGGGGGCGCCTGTGCGCGAGCCACGCCACTGAGGCGCGCCAATCGGGACATCGCGTGGGGACCCTCCCGGCCAACGTGCTAGAGTGCGCCCAGCACTTGAGCCTCCAGTCCCCCCGTGGTCCCGCCCAACCCGCACCGCCAGCTGAGCTCTTACTGCGGGTGCGAGATCTCACCACCCGCTTTATCGATTACCATCTGGAGACGCGCCTGCGCACCCAGCGAGAATTCCTCGCGGCTTCCAACCGCAATGCCCCGCAGGCCGAACGCCAGACTCCGTGACCGCTCACACCTTCCGCACCCACACTATGCGTCCCATCCTACTTTGCAGCCTACTCTTGATCGGCTGTGCTTCGCGCCTTTCCACGGAAGTGGAGTCGATCTACACGCCCCAACAGATCCCTGCAGTGCTTGACCTTGCCCGCACTTGTATTGCCGAAAACCGCGATCTTGAATCGGCCTTCGAACACCTCAGAAACGCCCGCTGGACAGTAGGTCTCACCCAAGCTCAGCAGCAGGAAATCCAAAACGTCCTAGAGGAAACGACCCGGGCCGTAATCGCCACATCTACGGAAACGGATCTCCTTGAGGCCATTATGGATGTTGACGTGCCCCGTCGCCTGGCGGTGGAAGCGGGACTCCAAGCGGCGCGCCTACGCTACGCCGAAGGGGAGCGCATGGACGCATACCGACTGATCAAACGGCTCGACTCTAAGTTCCCATCCCACCACGAGAGAGCAGCGGCTGGTGAACTCTTGGTCGAGGTGGGCTTTGACCTCGCCCAGGACGATCGCTCCTATGGCCTGATTTTCGATTACAAGAGTCTCGCGCCGGAGGTGCTGGAATACCTGGTCATGAACTACCCTTCCCATCCAGGAGGGGACCGGTCGCTCTGGACGCTGGCCGAGCTCTACCAGGATCAGGGAGACCTCGAAATCGCGATTGAAAAACACCAAGACTTGATGCTTTGGTTTCCAGCCAGTGCATACGTGCCCACCTCCCAAGCTCGCATCCCCCACCTACGACTTTTACGCCACGCTAGCCCTGAATACGACCGTGCCAGCCTGATGCTTGCCAAGTCTGAGCTGACCGCTTGGCTCGAAGACCATGCGGGGCACGAGCTCGAACCCTCCGTGCAGGCCGAACGGAACGATGCCATCAGTCGGCTCGCCGCAAGTGACCTTTCCATAGCCCATTTCTACGACACCCTCGATCAGCCGGAAGGGGTCATTCTCCACGCCCGAAGGGCCCTCGCGGAAGCCCGTGAATGCGGTGACGAGCAGCAGGCGAGCGAAGCCGATGCGCTCCTGGCCAAGCGGGCCCAGGAGGCTACAGGGCACATACCTCCACCAGAGGGTTCCTGATCATGGGCCGGCTGACTGGTCGGGCGGGCGCACCCAGACTTGAGTCCCTGAAGGATCCGTCGGTGCAGCAAGCCCCATCTAGCCGCTCTCGGAGCCGTGCTGTGCTACGCCTGCTTCTGTTGACCCTTGTCCCAGGCTTGGGGGGTTGTGGTTACACCACCGGGCTCAATCTAGCCCCGGAGTATCAGCGGATCGGCCTTGAGATCTTCGGCAACCAGACACCCCTACCTGACCTAGAGCTGACCCTGCATCGTCACATGACCCGGGCAGCCCGCAATCTCGTGAGCGCCACCCTGGTCTCCCCCAACAGTGCCCACCTGGTAGTGCGTGGCAACGTCGTACAGTTTCAGCGCCGGGCTGGCCTGCGAAATAAGGACAATGTTTGGTTGGAGGGGGGCATCACAATGATCGCTGAAGCGACACTGGTGGACGGGCGTGACAATCAGGTTGTTGTCGGCCCCCTGAGAGCCAGTGTCAGCGTCGGCTTTGCACGGGTGGGGCGCGAGACAGAGGGCCAGTCGCGGGAGCGGGCAATCCAAAACCTCGCCGAACGGCTCGTACTCGACCTATTCAGCGCAGGACCCGTCCGCGGCTAGCGCCAAGTGGGTCAGGGGCAAGCAGGCATCCCAGGTCCTAGACTAGGACCACGTACACCTTACGGTGCGATTTCCCCCCTTCAGGCCCCCATTGCGCTATTCTAGCAGCCCGCAAACCCCGTGACGCCCTAGAGCCACGGGCCGATTGAGTCGATAAGAACCCTATGACTGAGTCCCCTAAGACCGATCCAGACAAGCCGCAACGCACCCGCCCGTTCGGGTCTTTCCTGTTATTCCTGACAGTCCTGGTCGTGGTGCTCATTGCGTTTGGAGGCGCCAACCTGACGGCCGCTCGCAAGCTCTCTCAGGATGAGTTTGAGTGGTATCTGTACACCGGCGAAATCGCGCAACTCGAATTCGCTGGCAACAGCGAAGTCAAAGGGCTTCTCAAGCGCCAACCGGGCGACAAGGATCCTGATCAATCCCCCTTCACTTCCAGTTACAGCAACATCACAGAGCGTGAGAACGCCCTGCAGCAGGTGCAAGCCATCGGGGATTACGTCGATATATCCGAGGCCCAGCTGCTCGCCTCGATCGAAGACGGACTCTTCCAACCAGAGCTCCACCGTCACTTGACTGGGATTCGCCAGACTGAGGCAGCGCACGACAAGAGTGGGGCGGTGAGCGCCCCAGCGGTCTACTCCCAGCAGGATATTCTGCTCGTGCACGGAACGGCTCGACCCAGCGCCGCCTGGAGTAACACGAGTATCGCAGATCTACCCGAACAAGCGGGCAGCGTCTGGTTCAAGGTCGCCTCAACGCCACATCTTGGAGAACTCAAGACACGCCTTACTGCCAGCGGTTCGACGGCCGAGAGTCTATCCTTCAACTTGACCCACGGCACGCGCCACAATCAAGCTGAGCCCTCCTTCGGATTGATCTTGCTGAGTTGGGGTCCTTGGATTCTGTTCTTCGCAGTGATCGTGTTTTTCATGCGGCAAATGCGCAACCAAGGCTCGGGGGCGGGAGTGATGAGCTTCGGTCGTTCACGGGCACAGAAATACACGAGGGAAGACCACACCAACATCACCTTTGACGACGTTGCCGGCGCACAGGAAGCCAAGCAAGAGGTAGAGGAGGTCGTCGCATTCCTCAAGAATCCCTCCCGCTTCACCTCGATCGGTGGACGCATTCCTCGCGGTGTACTTCTCGTGGGCCCTCCCGGCTGCGGTAAGACTCTGCTGGCTAAGGCCATCGCGGGGGAGGCAGAAGTGCCGTTCTTCTCTATCTCGGGTTCGGACTTCGTTGAGATGTTTGTGGGCGTGGGGGCGAGTCGGGTGCGAGACCTATTCAAACAAGCACGAGAAGACTCGCCTTGCATCATTTTCCTCGATGAGATTGATGCCGTTGGCCGCCGCCGCGGAAGTGGGATGGGCGGAGGGCATGACGAACGTGAGCAGACACTGAACGCCATTCTCGTTGAAATGGACGGGTTTGCCACCGACGAAGGCGTCATCGTTGTCGCGGCCACCAACCGGCCAGACGTCCTCGACCCTGCGCTGCTGAGGCCAGGTCGCTTTGACCGCGAAGTTACGGTGGAGCTCCCAGACAGGGAAGGTCGTGAGGCCATTCTCGAAGTGCACCTACAGAGAATCAAGACGGCCCCCGAGGTCGAATTGACTTCGCTAGCCAAGAGTACGCCCGGCTACTCGGGTGCCGACCTGGCTGCGATCATCAATGAAGCGGCAATCATGGCCGTCTTGGACGGGTTCGACGAGGTGCACATGCGCCACCTTGAGGAAGCCACAGCCAAGGTGCGTTATGGACGCAAGAAGACCAGCCAGAAAATGGAGGAAGCGGATCTAAAGATCACAGCCTACCATGAAGCCGGGCACACCCTTGTCGCTGCAGCGATCGAAGAGGTGGACATGCCCCACAAGGTTACCATCGTGCCGCGTGGCCGTGCCCTAGGGACGACCATGATGCTTCCTGAAAAGGAGAGCTATCACATCCAGCGTCGCAAAATCATTGGACAGCTCGCCATGGCCTTCGGTGGCCGGGTTGCCGAAGAGATTTTCGTGGGCGACGTTTCGGCGGGAGCCTCTGACGACATCCGCCGTGCCACCGAAATGGCCCGTGCCATGGTCACGGAATTGGGCATGAGCGACCGAGTGGGTCCCATCAACTATGCGGACCGCCAGGGATCTGACTTCCTGGGTACCGAACTCATGAGTAATCGGTGGCACTCAGAGGAAACCGCCCACGTGATCGACAAGGAGATTGAGCGCATCTTGCGCGACGCCTACGAGCATGCCCGCGAATTGATCCACGCAGGCCGTGCTTCGATCGAGAGACTCGCCGAGGGGCTCTTGATGCACGAGACCCTTGATCAAGCCGAGATCATGCAGCTGATCGACGGGGTAGAACCTGAAGACCTCAGGCCGCAAGTACCTGAAGCCGCAGAGGCCGAGGAGCCCGCTCCTGCACCGGCTCCCCCAGCCGAACCCCTTCCCGATTCCGATGAGAACATGGGCGGCCTGAGCGGTCCTGAACTCTCTCCCGCATAGGCCACCGGTCAGCGATGTCCAAGGCCCCTGTCGCCCAGCGGGAGTTGTTCGGACTCGAGGCCATTGCCATGAATGCCATGGCTTACCGCTCGCCGGTTCCGGGCCACCTGCGGTTTCAGTGGAGTCAATCAAGTGTCCCTCCCGACGCTCTGGAATCCCTCGGGATCCAGCTGGAATCGACCCGGCGGGGAGTCGAGCTGGGTTCGATGAGGGAAGAAGACCTCCGCAGGGCAGCCCCCAGTCATGCCACCGCACGGTTACTGTTGGCTGCACACGCTGCCTACGCCGCACCACTCCCCCATCCGCGCATCATGGGGATTCTCAATGTCACCCCCGATAGTTTTTCTGACGGTGGGCACTTCGAGTCTGAGGATCGAGCCTGCGAACACGGTCTGCGACTCGCCGCTGAAGGGGCGGATATTATCGATGTGGGCGGAGAATCCACCCGCCCAGGTGCCTCACCCGTCAGCGTCGATGAGGAATTAGCGCGTGTCTTGCCCGTCATTAGGGCCCTAGCTGGGGAGATTTCTGTGCCCATCAGTATCGACACGACCAAACCTGAGGTAGCAGAGGCTGCCTTGCAGGCAGGGGCGAGTTGGGTCAATGATGTGAGGGCAGGCGAGGCCGATGAGCGTATGCTCTGTATCGTCCGGGAGCATCATGCACAATTTGTACTGATGCACTCACAAGGCACCCCTGAGTCCATGCAGTCCGATCCGACCTACAAAGATCCCCTCGATGAGGTGAGTGCCTACCTGCGGCGACGCGCTGGAATCTGCCTTGAGGCGGGTATCCAAGAAAGCCAGCTCATCATTGATCCCGGCATTGGCTTCGGCAAACGCCTCGAACATAACATTGCCCTCCTGCGTGGGCTGCCCCAACTTCGCAGCCTCGGGCTCCCCATTCTGGTGGGGGTTTCTAGAAAATCCTTCATTGGCCACATCACGGGCCGGGAGAAACCCCAAGACTGGAGTCTCGAAGCCCAGCCCGACCAGCCCAACCACCGTTTGGGTGGAACAGCAGCCGCCCTCGCCACCTGCATCGAGGGCGGGGCAGCCATTCTGAGAGTCCATGATGTGGGCACAATGTCTGAAGCTGCCGCCGTTGCCCTTGCCCTGCGCGACCCCATGGGGCTCTCGGCCGATTAACCCAACACTCTTCCCGTCCGCATCGCTCCTCCATGTCACTGCTCCTTTCTCCTAAGATCTTGATTCAGGTTTTGATCCTCACCTTCGGGATCTACCTCTTGATGAGTTTCCTGCGCACCACGCGCGGAAGTGGCTTGGTCAGTGGAGTGAGCCTCATATTGATCGTCGGCATCTATGGAATGGGCATGGTCGCCCAAGCGTACGGGTTAGTAGAGATCGAAGGCATCATCGCAGGGCTACAGGCCCTCGTCTTTGTGATCATCGCGATCATATTCCAGCCCGAACTACGCCGGGGCATCTTCACGCTGAGCGAAAACCCCTTGCTCGGGCGATTCCTGCGAACGCACCGCATGGAAGTCTTGAGCGAGGTAGCCGCTGCCGTGCAAACCATGGCTCTCAAGAAACAGGGGGCACTGATTGCCATCGAGCGCAAGACTCCCCTCGACGCATACATCGAGGGAGCGGTCAAACTTGACGCCCAAGCCAATCGGCTGCTACTCGACAGTATCTTTCAGCACGGAGGCACCCTGCATGACGGAGCTGTCATCATTCGGGGCGATCGCCTCGTCGCCGCGGCCAGCCTATTTCCCTTGACCGAGAACGTTGAGATCAGCAAATCAACAGGCACGCGACACCGCGCAGCCCTCGGATTGACTGAGGAAACCGACGCAGTCACCATCACAGTCTCTGAGGAATCGGGCATCATCTCGATCTGCAAGCGCGGGCAGATCGAGCGACGTATCCCCGCCGCCAAACTTGAAGAGACCCTTCGTGAACGCGTTGGCAGTGACGACCTTGTTCCGCAATCTGGTGAGCCGCAGCAGGAGCAAGTGCCCTGGATCCAACGCGCCATCTCTGAAAACCTAGGCCAGAAAATCGCCGCGTTCGTGCTCGCATCCCTTGTGTTCTACGGGGCTTATCAAAGCAACACAGGACGATTAGAGCTCGGCCTTCACATTCGCCAAGAGGGTGTCAACATCCCCAGTGCTGAACGCGCGCGGACGCTGACGGTGGTTTTACCCAGCGGCCACCGATTCTCTCCACATCCCCAAGGCATCCCTGCTCAATTGAGCTTTAGTGGCCCACGCGAGAAACTCGCAGCTCTCGAAGAGGCGGGACAGTGGCGCATCGTCGCCCAATCAGCGAGTACACAAGAGCCTAACTCTGACCGAGGAGGATTCTCCGATCGCACAGATGTGTTGCTAGACCTCACCAGTTTGACTCGCAATGGCGTAGAGCTCGGAAACGACCTCAAGGTGAGCTGGAGTGAATCCCCGCCTGCCTTGATGAGCGAGGTGTTCTCGGATCGGACGATTCAACTCACTCGACAAATGATCGAGATCGACTCCACAGAGTTGGACGCCCGCTATGAATTCGACCCCAGCCAACTCATTTTCCATCCAAGCCACGTGCGGGTATCCGGTCCACTGAGCATCATCAGCCAATTGGGCCAGGACTCCCCTGAAGAGGGTGCGCTTCTCGCCCGCGTCCAATTGGGTGCTGGGCACCAATCCAGCCAGAGGATGAGTACGGGCCTTGGCCCAGCTTGGCAAGCGGCTGAGGTGAGCCTTGATGTGGAACGCATCGAGGTCGAGGTGCCTGTGCGAGCTGTCGAGGTCGAGTGCCGGGCCCTGGACATCGTCATCGGCCTTCAACACCTCGACCCCGACTACGACGCCAATTCTCCAGAAGCTCGTGAGTTCGAGGCGCCTTCACAACATGCTCAAGTGAGCATATTCACCCGAGGATTGGTGCACGGAGAGCGAGACTCCGATGACTGGATGGCTGACCGGGCCGCAATCGTCAATTTCGTCAAGAAGCACATGCGTGTTTTTATCGATGCTGACGCCGTCCCCCCTGACTCCACCCGCGCCGCCATCCAGACTCTTGGGTTAGAAGATTGGCGTACTCGTCTTCCCCTCGATGAGGGCCGTTTCACCCAGGCCTGTGCCAATGCAGCGCCGGGTGATTTGCGCATCGTTTTCGATGAGCCTATCATCCAACTGGTCGAAACCCAGCGACCCAATGAACCCGCTCCCAACTCCGAGAGCGGAGGCGCGAACAACTAGGGCCGCAGGGCAAACGGGGGAACAGGGTATGGCGACGACTGAGATTTTTGGAACCGATGGCATCCGGGGGCGTGCCGGTGAAGAGTGGCTCTCCCCGGCAGCGGTCTATGCTGTGGGGCAAGCGGCCGGGGCCTCAATGTCGCACGGAGACAAGCTCCCAGCACTACTCGGACACGATGGGCGACGCTCAGGTCCCGAACTCGAACGGGCCCTGGCTGCGGGACTCGCAGCCGCTGGAATCGAAAGCCACAGCGTGGGCCTGATTCCAACTCCTGGCCTCGCGTGGTTAGTCCGGCAGGGATCTTACTGTCTAGGCGCCATGCTCAGCGCTTCCCACAACCCGGCCGCCGACAACGGCATCAAGCTTTTTAGTGCACGAGGGGGTAAGCCAACGGACGCAGACCAATCCCGCATGGAAGAGCTTCTCGGGGGGGCCGCTGGGTTACACCAGCTAGCCAGCGTGGACCCCTCCTCGTGGGCTGCCCCCATCGGACACCCCGAACAAGAAGCCGCTTATCTGAAGCACCTCATCGAGGACAAGGGCGCGATGCTTGACCTGCGAGGAAAGTCGCTGGTCATTGATTGCGCAAATGGTGCAGGCAGTCGAGTCGCCCCCGAAGTTCTGCGACAACTGGGAGCGACCGTCCACTGCCTCGCCATCGAGCCCGATGGAACCAACATCAACGACAGATGCGGTTCAACTCACCCCGAGGCCATGCAAGCAGCCGTGTCAGAACACGGCGCCCACCTCGGGATTTCCCTGGACGGGGACGGCGATCGGTGCATCTTGAGCGACGAGACCGGGGCTCTCGTGCACGGCGATGGAATCATGACTGTCATCGCACGCCACGCAGCGCAACAAAACCTCTATGGCGACCCCCGCATCGTCGCCACGGTCATGAGTAACCGTGGACTCCATCGCGCACTCAAAGAAGTGGGTGTCTCCGTCCTCGAAGTCGCTGTGGGCGACCGGGCCGTTGTCGAGGCCATGCGGGAGCACAGCCTCGATCTGGGCGGGGAACAATCAGGCCACATCATTCTTGGCCATGACGGAGGCTTTATCGGAGACGGTCTAGTAACCGCCCTCGCAGTGCTCGAAGTCATGCAAGCCAGCGATGTGCCCCTCTCGATTCTCGCTGCCCCCTACCAACCCTATCCCCAAGTTCTACTCAACGTGCCCGTGGACACGAAACCCGACCTCGACAAGCTGCCCAGAGTCGTCGAGGCGGCAGCGCTTGTGGAAAGAGAGCTCGGCGAGGAGGGCCGCGTGCTGTTGCGCTACTCAGGCACTGAAAACGTGGCTCGAGTGATGGTGGAAGGCCCCGACGAGCCCACGATCAAGCGGCAAGCCGACAAGCTTGCCCAAACGATCCAGGCCAGTTTGGCCCTTCCCCAGTAGCCCTCCACTGCTGGCCTCCCCACTCCATCCCATCCCACCCACCATGCTGATCATCGCCATTGAGACCTCGGCTAGGCCTCCATCGGTAGCCATCCGAACAGCAGGTGTGACCCGACAGATCACGCTGGATCAGGACTGTCGAAACGCAAGCGACCTGCTGCCCGAACTCCACTCATTACTCATCGAACTCGACATAGCACCCAGCCGAATTCAACAAGTCATTGTTGGCACCGGCCCAGGAAGTTACACGGGTCTGAGGGTCGGCATCGCAACGGCCCTGGGGATTTCGCGCGGATGCTCGGCTGATCTACAGGCTGTGCCATCATTCGAAGCCATTGCCATCAAGAACCTTGAGTGCGGGGAAAGCGGGGCTGTTCTTCTCGACGCACGCTCCAAGCAATTCTATCGCGCATGCTATCTGCGCACGGACAGCGGCTTGGAATGCCTGCATTCCCCCAGCGTTATTTCTGCACATGAGTGGCGAGCCGACCTTCCGCAGACCGATTGCTTGCTCGTGAGTGATGCCACGGTCCTCAATGCTGACTTCACGACTCAAGAGCGCCAGCGGGTTCGCGAGTGCAGCGTTCCCCAGGCCGCCGAGATTCTTGAGCTGGGTATCGCTCGCTTCAAGTCGCAAGGGCCACTCCAGCCCGAGCAAGTTGAGCCCCTGTACCTGCGCCCCTTCGCGGCCAACATTCGTAGGCGGTAGCCGAACGCTCTCCAACGATCTCGACTCGCCGGGCTGATTCGGTCCGCGGTGCCCGACAGGGTGAGGCAGCGAACACACGAGCAATAACAAAGATGCCCCGTAGTGGCGAGTGCACACTGCGGGGCATCTGTTTCGGGCCGTTCGCGAAAGGCAGGCCCGGCGGCCGGCGAGAGACGCCGGACCGTCCTCCTTGAACCTACAGATCCTGGGGACGGAGCGTCTTGCGGTTGTTGGCAGAAGCGCGGCCTTCGGCGGTGGCGATGCTGGCGCGAACCATTTCATCAAGGGCCACGTAGAAATCACTGGATACATTCAGCCCAGCAGCAGCCTTTGTACGAGCCTTGCTGATGATCAGGTCGACACTCTTCTTCTTGCCGCCTTTTTTCTTGGCGCCCTTCTTGGCGACCTTCTTGGCTGCCTTCTTCTTGGTCGCTTTCTTCTTGGTTGCTTTCTTGCGTGCCTTCTTGGCCATGATGTCTATTGCCTTGCCCAGTGCGGGCGGTGCGGCCCACGGATGACCGGGGCGGGAAAAATAGGTCCGAAACTCGGGTGAGAGAATGCTCCGCAGATCATGCATTGTCAACGCCTAGCCCCACCCTAGACGCGATTGTTGCCAGTGGGATTTGGCACCCCATCGGCCGTTCCCGGGAGAGCCTTTGATCCACCTCGGGTGAGCGCTATTCTCATCGAATCGTGGACAGCATCCGAGCATGGACTGAAATCAACCTCGACGCCTTGGCGCGGAATCTCTCAGCCGTTCGGCAGCGAGCCGGTCGGGGGGTTCGCATCATGCTCGTAGTCAAACAGGACGCCTATGGGCACGGGGCCGTGGGCATCGCCCACCATGCCCTACGATGTGGCATCGGAGCGCTCGGCGTAGGGAGCACTGGCGAGGCACTGGAACTCCGGCAGGCGGGCCTGCGTGCCCCGATCTTGATCCTGGGGACCGTCGTCGAAGAAGAATGGACTGCTTGCCTTCGCCATGACATCGAAGTTGGCCTGCACGCCTCCGAGCGATGCAAGGCCCTGCAGGAGCTTGCCCACCGGATGGGCCTGAGGGCCCGAGTACATGTCAATGTGGACACCGGCATGGGACGCTTGGGTGTCCCCCCGGAGGTAGCCCTAGACCTGCTCAAGGCTGTACACGGGGCTTCGAATCTGGACATGGCAGGGCTCATGACCCACCTCTCGGCCCCCGACGGTGCCCATTGCCCGAGTGCTCAACAACAACTCAGCCGATTCCATGGCCTCATCGATCAGGCCCGAGCCCTCGATCTGCCCACAGGCTGGATCCACGCACTGAACTCGGCAGGTTTGTTCACGGGGCTGCGAGAGTCCATGCCCCTGCCCGCAGATCGAAATGCCTGCTCCCCCATACATGCCAGCGGGGAAACCGTACGCATAGGTATCGCCGCTTACGGTGCCTTGCCCCGCTCCCTCAGTGCCCCTGCCAATCTGGACCAGGTCATGAGCGTACGATCTCGCATCGTGTTCATGAAAGACGTGCCCCAAGGAACACCGGTCGGGTATGGCTCGCTTTGGCGCGCCCCCCGCTCCACCCGCATTGCCACCCTGCCTATCGGTTATGGTCACGGCTTGCCCCGCAACCTACACGATTGGGATGTTCTCATCGGAGGTCGGCGTGCGCCGATCGTGGGGCGCATCTCAATGGACTATACCACGGTCGATGTGGGACACCTCGAGGGTGTGCATGTGGGGCAAACAGTGACAATCCTAGGAAGGGATGCGGCCGGGCCCAGTCAATCCGGCCTCAGCCCAGCTCCGGCCTCCGAGGCGGATCCAGAGTTACGGCTCGAAGAGCTTGCCCAAACCATGGGTACGATCCCGCACGAACTCACATGCGCCCTCGGGCGACTCCCGCGTATTTACGCTGGAGAGTCTCACCCGTATCTGCCCAGCCAAGCAGGGCCGACCCCGCCCTCCATTGGGAGAGAACCCGCCGAGGCTCCCTCAGCAGGGCAGGGTCTAAGACTCACCCAAGCGCCGGCCTCGAACACTCCGGGCAACCCCTCTCTGTAATCACGTGGCGAGTACTCCTGATCACGAAGCTGTGCGACCAGCCTCCCCGGAGAACCGACCGCGGGCGAGTCCCCGCGCTTGGCTGCGGTCGCTGAGAGCGGCGGGCTGGTGTGCCTGGATCCTGATGATCCTAGCCCTCACACTGCCCCAATCGGGGCGGCTCCAAGATTGGCTCCAAGTGAGTCTCTCTGAGGCCCTCGGTGCGAAGGGAGGTCGCATTGAAGTCGGGGCCGCTCATATCAACTGGACGGAGCGCACACTTCAAATCCAACGGCTTGCCTACCTCGTTCCCGGTGAGGCACTCGCCCTCAACGACTTGGAGGTCCGGCTCGGTTGGTCCCTCGCCAAGGGGTTTCACGTTCAGCAAGCGGTGGCCCAAGGGGGATCCCTCCACCTGTGTCAGGATCTCGTAGCCGCCTTAGAACAGAATCTTCAGGGAACAACCGGAAGCGAGCCGAGCCAAGGCGCATGGCTGGCCAGCACTCCCACGTTGGCGATAGAGGACCTGCACATCAGCCTCGAGACTCCCGCCTGGGGGAATCTGGAGCTAGGGGTCGCACGCGCCTGCGTCCGCCCTGGTCGGAGCGGACGCCCGCAGCTCATCGGTAGCATGAGCCCCGCGGCTCGGGGGAACCAAGGCGGGGTCCACGTTCAGGCAGACCTAGGCCTGAATGGGCAGCTCACGTTTCGTGCAGCCGTCCGAGAATTGCAACTCGGTGCGCAGTGGTTTCCGATGATCGACTCACTCGCCTCACTCAAGCAGCACTCACCGGAGGGAACTCTCGACCTCGACCTGCACGGTCGCTGGTCGCTTGGGCACGCGGCTCTTCCAAGCGTCGAAGTCTTGACCAACCTTCGGGGGGGTAGTTTTACCCTCCCTTGGCTTGAGGACAGTTCCGCCCGCAGCGTCACCCAGGTGCATGCAGAGCTCCTCGCAGGATTCCAGCCAACGCCAGATACCTCCTTTTGGGATCCCCAGGCATGGGAAGGGCGTGCAAGCGTCTCGGCTCACCACGACGAGATCGATCTTGAGGGATTCGCTTTGCTCGGCGCAGCCTGCCGTACGAAGAGTCAGGCCCAAGTCTGGGGTCACGTTCCCAGGCTCACCCTCAAGCGCGATCTGGTCGAACTCCTCGGGAATGGCGAGTGGGCTCAGGAGTTGTTTGAAGGGCTCCAGCCCGCGGGTGAAGTCGAGTTGTTTGTCGGCTTGGACGTTCCCAACAACTGGGATCGTCTGGCACCCGAGAGCCTCCCCCGCGCAGTCGCCCTCGTGTCCAACGGCCAGGCCTCGTGCGCCTATCATGGGGATCCCAATCCAGAGGCGGGGGGGGAACGCAATCTAGGATTCCCCCTACGTTTCGATGGAATCAGTGGTCTCCTCACGCACCTCAACGCACCCCTCCAGCAAAAATCCGCGCGCCTCTCACTGATCGAGTTCGCAGGCAGGCATGGCGTCACTCAAGTGGAACTGCACGGTTCCAGCCATATCGAGCCCCTCCACCTCAGCCAGTTTTCTGAGTTCGATCCACGACGTCCTCAACAATTTGACCTCCACATTCGAGCGCGCGGCCTGAGCATCGACAAGGATTCCCAAGTCGCGCTCCAGGGTCTTTCCGGAATCGAGGGTTGCGAGCGCCTCTGGGACGAGTACGGCCTCGAAACCGGAAACATCGACCTAGAATTGGGGTTTGCTCGACAGACGGGGCAGCCTCAGCTGTCGACGGATCTGCTCATTGGTTTCCGCGGGGCAGCACTCTCTCCAGAAGCGCTAGGGGTCCGCCTGAACAGCGCTAGTGGACAACTCCTGATTCAAGCAGATGGCAGGCCGCTCGGGCGCTCCACTCTTGACATCAACTTGCAAGCCGAAGTGGAGGGGGGGGGGACAGGCGTGGAGCTACTCGGAGGCTCCCGGCCGCACCCAGAAGGTCAACTGACCTTCTGGAATGTAGAGGCGCCGACGATAGATCTAGACTCCCCTATCCTGCGAGACCGCCTAAACAAGCTGGCTCCGGAAACTCTTCGGACCCTCGACCTCGTAGGACTCGAGGGGGGGGTCGAGGCCAGAGCACAAGTGATCACCCTACCCAAGCAAGGGGGCCATGCTTGGCTGCAAGTGGGCTCCAGCACCCAGCCTCTCGCGGCCAATCCAGCGCAGATCCCCTCGCGCTTCGAGAACATTCGTGGCCAAGCATCCGTTGCCATCGGCTGGACCGAGGCGCCAGAACCTCACTCGAACCCCGGCAAGACTCTGGAGACTGACCCGTCTGAGATCTTCGCCCAAGCGTATGCGGTCGAAGTCGGCTGGTGGACAAATCTCAGCGCTGACCTCCCCCTGCACCCATCAACCGTGCCTACGTTTTTGTCCGCCGTGAGCCCGGCAGGGAGTACTACACACCTCGAATTGACAGGAGCGGGACTCGACGTGGGTTCCCCCCAAGTCACAGCGATCATTGAAGCGCTCGCCGGACCAGAATCTCCAACGCTCGTGGATGAGGGGACCCACTCAGCGGTGGCATCCGGCAAGGCTGCACCAGAAGCCGCCGGAACACTCGACTACTCCGCCACCCTGCTCCTTGCGCCATCCAACGAAGGGGGTGCCCCCCCTGCCCCTCAGATCAGCGTCGACTGGGCTGCGCACCTCACTCGAGTTGGGCCCGAGGAGTCCCCCATTCTAAGCCGTGTCGAGGGCGGCGGAGGGTTTGACGGCACACGTTGGACTTCCAATCGGCTTGTCGCCCAGGTCGGTGCCGTGCCTGTCGAAGTCCAAGAGTTAGCCTTCGATCCATCGTCACAGACTTCATGGCTCTCAGCACGAACCACCGCTCAGGGCTTGCCCATTGA
This sequence comes from uncultured Planctomycetaceae bacterium, assembly GCA_964469565.1. Classification (GTDB taxonomy): domain Bacteria; phylum Planctomycetota; class UBA1135; order UBA1135. Next base: position 48,989 of record CAYXZD010000008.1, on the reverse strand, counting down.
CGAGAGGCACCTCCGACACATACTCGACGAACGTACGCTAACGACCCTGCTCGGTGAGTTGAATTGCAAAGGTACGCTCGACCTCGATCGAGCGTGGATAGAACTCACCCGTGAGCCAGATGCATCGATCGGGGTCCACTTTGATGGACCGCTTACGTTGCACCGTGGATCCATCGATCTTGGACTCCCGGTGGTAGTTGAACAGGCTGAGGACATCCACCTGAAGCTTCATTATTCAGGGGGTCGAGTGCGCGCAACTGCGCGGGTTGAGGACCTAGCGGGAGAAGTTGCCGGCCGGAAACTAAGCGAGGCTAGCATGCAAGCCACCTATATTGACCCACGCTTCACAGTTGAGGCCTTCGATGGGGTATTCGAGGGGGGACGCCTGGAGTCAATCACCCGTGAGGGGTCTGCGCCCTCGGGATTTTTCTCGCTCGATTTCCAGGAGCCCTACGCCTTTTCACTCGCAGGTGAAATGACAAACGTAGATGCCTCCCAGCTCTTACGGGGAGTCTTCAATTCCGATTTTGCAAACCAAGGAAAGGTACACGCCGACATCCAACTCACCGGCAACCTCGCTCAAATGGAGGGAATCCAGGGAGCAGGCAGATTACGTCTCAGGGACTCGGGACTGTGGGCCATCCCAGTATTCCAAGTGCTCTTTTCCCAATTGGGGTTTGAAACTGCCGCGACGTTCTCACACTTTGACACCCGCTTCTCCATCGCTGGCGGCGAAATCGAGATGGATCACATCCGCCTAAAGAGTGACCTGCTTTCCCTCGTAGGATCGGGGACGGTGGACTTGCGCGGGTCCATTCACCACGACCTTGAGGTCAACTACAGCCTGCTTGACCGACTCGGCCCAATCACACGCCTGATCTACAAGATCCAAAACAGCCTGCTCTCGGTCAGCATCCGCGGCGACCTAGATCGGCCCGTCGTAATGGCCAGGGGGCTGTTCTCCCAATTCTTCGCCCCACCCGAGACCGGCCAGAAACTGCCCTTGCCTGCGTATAGCAAGCGGACTCGACACTTCTGAGGGAGGCCCTTGCCGTGTAGCATGGCAACATGGAGAAGTCGATTTATGCAGTGATTATGGCGGGCGGCTCCGGCACCCGCTTTTGGCCGGCGAGCCGCAGTCATTGCCCAAAACAGTTCCTGAGAGTCGTAGGTGAGCACACGCTGCTGCAGGGCACATGGCACCGTTTGCTGGGCTTGGTGGATCCACAACGAATCCTAGTCGTTTGTGGCTCCACTCATGCCACGCAGGTTCGGAACGATCTCCCTCAGCTGCCTGATGAGAATCTCATCATCGAACCCTGCGCACGCAACACCCTGCCCTGCCTAGCCCTCGCCCAAGGGATCATCCACTCACGTGATCCAAACAGCGTTCAGATAGTTCTTCCGGCAGACCATGTCATCTCACCAAGCACTGCATTCCAAGAGACCTTGCGAGAAGCCCTCAATGCTGCCAATACTGGCAGTCTCGTCACCCTCGGGATTCAACCCACATCTCCCGCTACCGAGTACGGTTATATCCGCCAGGGGGCGCCCACAGGATCGGGAACCGCATTGCATGTCGATGCATTTGAAGAAAAACCCAATGCAAGCCGCGCGCTTGAACTCTTGGGTGCCGGTGGCCATTATTGGAACAGCGGAATTTTTGTGTGGAGCACGCAGTCATTTGGTGCAGCCTTGAAGTGCCACACTCCCGAGCTCGATACCCTCTCTAGACTTCCCCACACTGAGCTCACCCAGGCCTTCGCCCAGATAGAATCCGTCTCCGTGGATGTGGGTATCCTCGAAAAAGAAACCAACTGCCAAGTCGTTCCCGCTCGTTTTCAATGGAGCGATGTCGGCTCTTGGCCAGCCCTGACCGATGTTCTGCCCGATGCAGGGACTGGCAATCGCAACGCAGGCGGTGGCGATCTTGTGTCCTTGGACGCAGCCGACAATGTGGTCCACGGGCCACCTGGTCACCTCACGGCTTTAGTGGGTGTGAGCGACCTCGTGGTCGTTCACACAGAGGGAGCCAGTCTGGTGTGCCCCAAGGAACGGGCACAGGATGTGCGCTCCATCGTTTCGCAAATCGCCACTCAATTCCCAGACCAGGTGTAGCGCGTGCAACTTCCCGGGGCTGTTCTCGCCATCGATCATGGCACTAAGCGAACCGGATTCGCACTCGCAGACGCACTGGCCATCACCGTCGAGCCCCTCTCCACCTACCACGGTGCTGGAGATGGGGAAGGCCTGCTCGATGCGATCCATGAACTCCTCCGCGAGCGCGAGATTGCCCAGATCCTGGTTGGTCAACCCCTCAATATGGATGGCAGCCAGGGTGCGCGCGCGAAGGATGTCCAGACGTTTTGCGAGCGACTCGGACAGCGCTTCCCCACCTTGAGAATCGAGTTAGCGGACGAACGGCTCTCCACCAAGGAAGCCGAGGCCCGCCTCGTGCAAGCTGGCTTCACCGGCCCGGCGCGCAAGGAGCGCAAAGACTCATGGTCCGCCCTAGTCTTGCTAGAGGACTGGCTCCGCGAGCGTGGATGGGAACGCTGAAGTCTCTCCTTCGATAAAAAAGGCGAGAGCCGCCTAGGGCTCCCGCCTGTACATCATCGATGGGGTTTAGACCCACTAGCGACCGAGCACCTCGACCTGATCGATACGCCCGTTTTCCTTGGCCTCATCACCGCCGAAGGACTTGAACATGATCATGAAGTTTGAGTTGTTCCCAGCAGAAGCGGGCAGAGCGTACTCCACGAACCCCCAAGAAATCGCATCGGTCTGGCCGGCAGTCTTCCAGCTTGATCCACCATTCGTTGAGTAGCGCAAGCGCAATTCCTCGCCCGCATCATAGTTCTTGGTCTTGCGCCAGTAGCGCACGACGACCTCGCTGTGGCCGCTGGTGTCAACGCCCCGGCTGAGGCTTCCGCTCTTGCGAATCTTGGCCCCCTTGTTGCCTTCGTGGGCCGAGTCAGATTTGCGCCGAGCATTCACCTTCGTCCACCCGTTGGCAGCCAAACCGCCGCTCTCAAAATCATCGTAGTACAATGTAGTGAAGCTATTTGAATTCCAGTTAGGGATACAACTCGACACTGCACCTGAACGCATGGTGCTCACGACGGTCGGGTGGAAATAGGTGGTGATATTGTTCATCCCTCCGCTACACAGGTGGCAATAGGACATGATTGTGCCTTGGTTTGTACACTGCGTATTACCCGTACAATTGGTGTAGCACTTGTCGAGGGGGGGGCAATAATCGTGGGTGTGAGAGGTGCCGAAGTTGTGCCCAGTTTCGTGGGCAACCACCATGAAGTCCCACGTGTTGGAGCCCTGAGTCACAGGGAAGCTCACACCGCCATCGATGTTTCCGCTGACCGCAAACCCATTACTCTGACTGCAAAGAACGCCGAGGTAGGCCACACCACCTCCGAGATTGGCCCCCGAGACAAAGTGTGCAAGATGGGCGCCATTCGGGATATTCCCCGACCAGGCTGAACGGAACTCCGAAAGCACGTCGGTAGCAGACCCACCCCCATCCTGGCTGGTCCATGGATCACTTGCAGTCGTCCAAAACTGAACGTAGGGGAATGTCAGAATGGTGTCGATCTGGGTGTCGTAGCGATCGCTGATGGCTGCGAGCAACGTGAACACGTAGGTCTCGCAGGCGTTGAGGTTGTTCCACTTCTTGTACAACTGATTGTCCGTTTCGATGGCCATCTTGCACTCGAGCTTTTGAGCGGCGCCGTAGGTCGGGGGTGACACATCGACAGGGTTCTTACCCGGGGGGGCGAGCACACCTTGACTGAGGGAAGCACTGAGACACTGGCCCATCGTACGAAGGCCCGTACCCGATCCCGCTGCGTTCAATGCCGCATCGGTGTACAGGCGCATACGAGCTTGCTCCCAGCTGCCATCCACCGAGGGCATTGAGCTCAGGTGTGTGTAGTCCACACCGTCGTGAATCCAGCCGTAACTACCCACATTCGAGAAGGACAAGAAGACTTCCGTGTCACGCACTCCCACCACCGTTCCCTTCCAGAAGGAAAGGTCACTGTGATCGAATTCTGCGCGCACACCATCTACAAACAAGCCGAGTTGAGCCCATTGGAAGTCGACCCGCTCAAGATCGAGGGTCAGAGACTGCCCGCTGGGCATGGGGACGCCGACCAAGTGCACGGAGTCTCGACCAGCGAGTGCCTCGACTACGGCCCGGTCCGTGTCGAACTCAAGCACTCCGTCCTGCTGACCGGGACCCGTCAAGACTCCTGGAAAAGGAAGGGGTTCGCTCGATTGGGCAGCGACTGTTGCGCTGAGAACACTGGGAATGAGTACTGAAAGGAGAGTCTTGGAGATCATGGGTTGGCGGGGCGTGGTAGACGGGGCCGTAGGCCCTTGAGAAGGGAGGGAGATCGGAGCGGGGCTGAATTATCCACTGCTCCAGACGCACCGCGCGAAGCTGCGGACGTATAGAAAACGTAAAAACATTGGCCGCAGCCCTCTTAGCGTGGATTTCACACAGCTCAGTCTAGGAACGGGCCAACCCGATGCTGAACCCAATCAGGCGGCCAGTAGATTCAATTGAGGGCTGGGCTACCCGGCGGCTAGGTCAATCCGTCCCGAGCCTGCGGCCCCGTCGAGCAAGGCTGCCCGCGCAAATCTCCGAATCCGTTTGCGATCAACGGGACCTGAATCTACTTCCACTCCCAGTTTGAGGCCGAACCCACATCAGCCACGTTCACTCCCGCCAGTGCAAGTTGATCGCGAACATCGTCTGCTGTGGCGTAGTCCTTGCGATCGCGAGCTGCTTCGCGCAACCCCATCGCGCCATCGAGAAGGACGCGCAAATCAACCGGAGTACCAGGATCTTCATCCCAGGTAGCCCCCTCCGCACCATCGTTGACGGTCACCCCCTGCGCCAGGAGCAAGTCGCGGACACCATCCGCCGTAGAGTATTCCCGCGCTTCACGGGCAGCCGCCCGTACACGCAGCAATGCATCAAGCACAACTCCTAGGCGATCTCGTTCGTCCCCTCCGCTATTTGAAGCGAACCCATCGTCGCCCGGCTGGAATAACCCAAGGATGCGGCCCAAGTCCCTCAGTACACATAGCCCGGGTTCACTGTCGCCTTCGCCTTGCTCACGTAATTCGCGCGCTAGGCTAAACAACGCTGCGATGGCTTCGCCCGTATTGAAGTCATCGTCCATCGCTGAGCAAAAGGCCTCGCGGGCTGCGGCCTGGGCGGGAGGAAGCGGCACGTTGCAAACATCCTCTAGGGAACGAACGGCGCTGTCTTCCAGCACGGGAGACAGTAGTCGAAGCACTCGCACGAGTCCTTTCTGAGCACCATCGAGTACGTCAGGCCCGAAGTCCACTGGACGTCCGTAGGGCGTGCGCAGCAAGAAGAATCGGACGGCCGCAGCTCCATACCGATCGAGCAACCATCGCGCCTGAAACTGCTGAGAGAACTCCGTCTCTTGCATCCGCGGGTCACTCTTGGAGATCTTGCGGCCCTCATATTGAATCAAGCCGTTGTGCATCCAATGTTTCGCATACGCATCACCGTGGGCCTCCGACTGAGCGATCTCGTTTTCATGATGAGGGAACTTCAAGTCATCGCCACCCCCATGAATATCGAAGGCACTGCCTAGCAACTGGGATGACATGACGGAGCACTCAATGTGCCAGCCTGGACGGCCGGCCCCGAAGGGACTTTCCCAACTGGGCTCACCCGGCTTCACGTTTTTCCACAGTGCGAAGTCTGCAGGGTGACGCAACCCGGCACTTGCCTCGACCCGTGCGCCCGCCATCATGTCGTCGAGTTTACGCCCAGAGAGCTTGCCGTACCCGTCCTGCTGTGCCACATCAAAGTAGACGCCATCGGATGCGGCGTAAGCTTTGTCCGCCGCGACGAGTTCTTCGATGAACTCAATCATCTCTGAAACATACTCCGAGCAACGCGGGTGATCGGTCACCGTCACCACCGAGAGTTCCTCTAAGAAATCCAAGTATTGAGCCGTATACCGTTCGGCGATCTGTGACCAGGCTTCACCCGATGCAATCGCGCGGTTGATGATTTTGTCGTCAATGTCGGTGATGTTATTGACGAAGCGAACCTCATATCCTCGTGCCACCAACCAACGCGCCACACTATCAAACACGACCGGCCCCATGAGATGCCCCACGTGACAATCGTCGTAGACGGTCGGGCCACACACATACATCCCAATCTTGCCAGGAGTGATGGGTACGAGCGGCAGCTTGGTGCGCGCAACAGAGTCGTAAAGCTGAATCGTCATAGATCAATACGGGCGGGGCAAATCACTGCGGGGAGAATAACAGAACCCCAAACAGTGAACACAGCGTTCAAGGGCGCCCTTTCGGTCCTCCCCCACTCCCCTCCGGCCGCCGATCGGACTATTCTCAGGGCATGTCCAACCCACGCCCCACCCAGAATGACGCCGAAAACGCCGTGCGCACCCTCATCGCCTACGCCGGGGACGATCCTACGCGCGAGGGCCTTGTTGAAACACCAGCACGGGTTGTGCGCTCCTACCAGCAGTTCTTCCGGGGCTATGAGGAGAATGCCGACGAACTGCTCACCAAGACCTTCGAAGAGGTCGAGGGCTACGATGAGATGGTGACGGTACGCGATATCTGTCTGCACTCGCATTGCGAGCACCACATGGTCCCCTTCATAGGCGTGGCGCACGTGGGATACCTACCCAATAAGCGTGTGGTAGGCATCAGCAAACTCGCTCGGGTAGTGGAAGTCTATGCGCGCAGGCTCCAAATCCAGGAGAAGCTCACCGTACAGATTGCCGACACAATCGCCCGGGTCCTTGAACCACGCGGCGTTGCGGTAGTCATAGAGGCCAAGCACCAATGCATGACGACGCGTGGCGTGATGAAGCCCAGCGCAGCTACCGTGACGAGCCGCATGACTGGGGCGTTTCGCAAGAACTCCGACACCCGGCGCGAGTTCCTAAGCATGATCCGCACGTCGTAGGCGAACACACCCTCAACCCGCTGGCCCTCAATCCGGAAACAGCCTCGGGTACGGCAGTCGGCGAATATGTGGAAGCGAGCGCACACTCGTTGGATCGGCTAGCGCGGGAGCACGCGGTCCAGCCATTCCACGAGGTGAGCATGGGCGACTTCACTTCCTGGCCCTTGCAAGCAATGATGAAACAGATTCTCGATCAGGTAGGTGTCGACCCCCTCACCGACGAGGGCCTGGCTGAGCTCGGGAGAGGCGATCGGGTCCTGCCCCCCGTGAATCACAAGCACCGGTACATCCACCTCAGCTAGGCGGGGGAGGTAGCGCCTAGCAGCTTCCCCAGCCTGTTCCTGTGCACGAAGGGTGATGACATCATGCGTCTGTGGATGATCTTCCCAAAGGGCAGGGTCACCGCCTGCGACAAGCTGGCCCGCAGTCCAACCGATGGAACCGGGAGCATCATCTTTGAGTTTCTTGCCCAGCAATCGGCCCAATCCACCCGGGGGCGTGGGCGGCACAAAGGCCGGCTCGTGCAGGGGGCTCACGAGGACCAGAGCGGCCAGTTGGCCAGGACACTCTATGGCAAAAGACAAGGCCTGAAGCGCCCCTAGGCCTTGGCCAACAAGAATCTTGGGCTCATCGGGCATGCGATAGGCCAGATGGTCTTGAATCGCCCCGAGGTCCCGTTGGACTTCCAGTAAGCCAGCACTATGACCCCGCTCGCCCTCCGTCCGTCCGTGACCACGCAGATCCGGCAGAGCCACTGCCCAGCCAGCACGGGTCAATGCCCGGCCCACGTCGAGGTAGCGTTCACCCGTGTCCCCTGCATCGTGCACAATGCTCACCGATCCACGCGGCTCTCCGTCAGCGGCCATCTCCAAGACCGTCAGAAGGACCATTCCTTTCATGGTTGCGTGAGAAAGCCCAGCCGCCTCCTCACCGGTGGGTGTGGATTCTCGCAATTCGAGATTGGTGAGAGTGAAATCATCCATGATGCAAACCTTGTCAGTGACTGGCAGTTCTAGCGTCCAACGTAGGTCCCGCCGTTTTGCTTGGCGAGCTCGCTCAACAAGTAAGCGTCTTGCGCACCAGAGAGTCCAATGGTGTGAATCACAATTCCGCCCGACTCATTCATGTCGCGAACATAAGCCAGAATCTCACGCGGACTGGTGGTCAAACCCACGGAGGGGCGACCATCCGTCAGCAGGAAGAGCGTATCGATCTTGGGATGATCCCATTCATCTCCCCCATCCACGCCAGCGATTTCGAATGCTGCGCGCAAGGCGCCGTAGATGTTTGTTCCACCCGAAGCCGAGAGACGCTGCACGTATTCCTGGACCTCGACGCGTTGCTCGCCTTCCATCTCGACAAGCTCGTCCTGCCAAGTCCAGACGTCCGACGCATAGAGGATGAGATTGAAGAGTGCAGATTCTCGCAAGCCCCCCAATGCGCGCCCCAAATCCCCCTTGGCCGCCTCCAGACGCGATTGCTCGTGACCACGCGGCAAGTCAGGTGGCACATCCGCCGCATCCGTTGGGTTGTTGCGTGCAACCATGGAAAAGTTCATGGAACCCGATAGATCGAGCAAGAACAAAACTCGCTGACTCGTAGTCGTGATGCCAAAAAACGTCATGCCCACCTCACCCTCGGCACCCAAGGCCGCCCCCAATCCGCCCCGCCCCTCGAGCACGACAAACCCCTCCTGGGCATCCCTCCACCAGTTGCTCCAAAGGGTGACATTGGTCCGATGGTCCTGGCCCGTAAGCGCCACGAGACCGCCGCGCAGATCGGTCTGAAGGCGCCCCTTGGCCCCTTCGAGAGCTTCAATCATGGGTTTTACGGCTTCCGCACGCCCTAAGACGACGAGGGCCTCAATGGCGGCTCGCTGCACAATCCAGCTTTCGTGCCCCAGAAACTCACAGGCCTGCTCGACGGACAAAACCCCAGCCCCCCGAGGGGCCAGGCCCTCCAAGAGCGTGGCAATCACAAGGGGTTCAGACTCCGCTGCAAGAATCTCCAGCAACGCCGCTGCGGCAGGTTCATTGGCCGCCGCAGCAATCAAGTCCAAGCTGCGTAGGCGAGACCCGCTGCGAGCCTTGCGTTGGGCTTTCACGAGGGCTGCAAGGGTCTTGTCAAGTTCCTTTCCTTTTGCCCGACCTAAACAAGACCCACCAGCCAACACACATGCATCGGCGAGTGCCCCCATCAGAGTCAAATCGTATCGGTCTTGGGCCGCCTCCCGTTTGACTGATTCATACTGCGACGCACTTGCCGCGGACAGCCTCCCCCCAGACTGTTCGCTCTCTTTCTGTAGACGCGCCTCCATCTTGCGCACCTCGGCCTCCTTGCGAGGGAGACCGCGTTCTAGGCGCAAGGCATCAGCGGCCAAGGACGCAACATGCTTCTGGAGTTCTATGCAGCTATCGGGTCCACCCACTCGGCCGATCCATGCTACCGCTGCTAGCCGAGCGCCCACATCAGTCCCCTTTTCGACCTCAGCCCACAAGCCCTTGTGAATCCCCCTTGCTTCGGATGCTCGCAAGCTGGCCAGGAGTTTCTCTCCCGCCGCCAACAAGGAGTCACCCCACTGGGAAAGCTGTTCTTCTTTCTCGGCCAGTCCCTCGAGTTTTTCGGCCATGCGCTCAGCGGATCGCTTTTGCGATTCGACCACCTTAGCCAAACTCTGATCTTGCTTCGACCGCAGCTCGAGCCCTTCGAGCAATCGCCGAGCCTGATCGAGGCGCGCCACGGTCACCCGTCGATCCTCATCAACCTCGGCCTGTCGCTGTGCACACTGTCCGTACTCCTGGGCGAGGCTTCCCCAAGCATCCGCATCAGCACTGGCCACCAACCGGGCGAGGGCCGCTCGCGCCGCCGCTTGCCCCTCCTCGTCAGCCTGGCGCACCGCCGCCCGCCGAAAATCACGCACTAGCGACTCCAAATCCTGTACAGCGGGGCCCTCAGGGGCGTTGGCCCACCCTAGGAGCGCCATGAGTAGGGGGAGAGAGAGGGCGTGGTGCAGTTTCATCAGGACTCTGAGGGGGCCCGGACTCGGCATCCGAGGGCCCGGTGGGGTGAGCACAGATCCTAGCCCTTTCCTGGGCATTGGGGCTACAATGGTCGCGGAAGTGAGAGGTCCAGACGGCCGCTCTGTTTATCGGTACTGGACCGGGCAACCGGACTAGGGGCCGTGGACAGAGAGGAAAGTCCGGGCTCCTCGGGTCGAGGTGGTTGCTAACGGCAACCGGCTGCGAAGCTAGGGAAAGTGCAACAGAGAGTAGACCGCCAACCCCGTACTTCGGTGCGGGCGGTAAGGCTGAAAGGGTGCGGTAAGAGCGCACCGCGGTTCCTGGTGACAGGGCTGGCATGGTAAACCCCACCTGGAGAAAGACCAAATAGGGAAGGTACAACAAGTGATGACCCGCACTTACGCCTTCCGGGTAGGTCGTTCGAGGCCGTAGGCAACTACGGTCCTAGAGAAATGGTCGTCGCCCCCTTTCAAGGGGGAACAGAACCCGGCTTACCGGACCTCTCACTTCCATCTTGCCCTGATTGCCGGGGGTGCCCAATTCACGACCCCGTCAACTCAATCGCGGTGCACTAACGATTCGGCAGAGTTGAGACCGAAGGTTTTTCCTAGTGCAATCGCAAGTGCCGTCAACTTGTGAACACCATGTTGACGGATTCGGAAAGTGTGATACAGTCGGAGCCAAGCGCATGGAGTGATCCGCACCCATGCCTCCCGGAATCGTTCGGGACGATCCTTCTCCTCTCATTGGATTTCGGAACCGCTCAGCGCACTTGCTTGTGTGCACATCGATCCAGAATCCTACCCATTTCCGAACTCGGCAGTTCACCGCAATTCTCTGCTGCCACTATTCATGGAATTTGTCTTCGTCATCCCGCGCAGTCACCTCTTTCCGAAGAGCTACCCGCACGGAGTTCAGCTGTTCACCCCAGGGTCCGAACCAGGATCCGATCCAGGGTCCGATCCAGGGTCCGACCTAGGCACAGTCGATCAAGACAATGGCGACGAATGGGCCTGCGAAGAGTCGTTCAATACCTGTGTACAAGAACACGGGTTCTTTGTGGAACGCGAATACGCTGAGCGCTCACCCAGCCTCAAGCAGGTGATCCCCTATTCCCTCATCTTGCGCCCGGCTCAAGACGGTCAGGAAGCCCAAATCATGTGTTTGAAGCGCACGAAAGCAGGGGGCGAATCCCGCCTACACGACAAGCTCTCCCTTGGGGTAGGAGGGCATATCAATCCGGAGGATGTGCACGAAAATGGGACCGAATCGGTCTCCGCTGCCTCCCAAGGCCCCCTAGGCGACCCCATTGCCGCCGCAACCATTCGCGAGGTGGCCGAAGAAGAACTCTCCATCGAGGGACCCTATGAGGTCCACCGCGTGGGGCTATTGAACGACGACTCCAATCCTGTCGGAGCCGTCCATGTCGGGTTGGTCCAGGTGATCGTGGTCCACGGGGACGTATCGATCCGCGAGGTAGACCAACTCGAAGGGAGTTTCGTCTCGGTGAATCAATTGAATCAGCTCCAATCCGATGGCGCCAACTTTGAAACTTGGTCGAGTCTGCTCATCGCACATCTCGACCGACTTGTATCTGCTCATTCCTGCCACCCATCTTCGGCCCACGCGGGCCATCTCTCCGCAGCAGAGGATCTCACTCCATGTCGCTAACCGACAAGACCACTACTCCAAGGAATCGCCAAATGCCCCCTGAGAAAATCTACGACGCCCTCCTAGCAGCCAAAACCGCAGAGTGTGGAACCATTGTGTTCAAGGACGGTAGATCCGCAAAGGGTGCCATCATCTTCAATCCCCTGAAGGGGACGGGTCGTGTGATTGACGCAGATAAAGAGTACTCAGTGAACTTCAACATCAGCGACGTAGGCCAAGTGCGCTACTAACGCAAACACCGACCTTGCCGCACCGCCATGCGGCGAGGTCAAGAACTGCGAGCGCGCCCCGCCTCCCTTTGGAGTCGGGGCGCGCTTTCGTTGACCATGAATGCAGGTCGTGCAGAAGGCAACTCGAGTCCGACCACCTCAGGATGGCGCGGAAGGATAAGGAGGCATCCCCTCGTCGAGATCCACATGGACTGCATCGGCAACCCGATTGATGTAGTTGAAATAGCTGATAACTTGCACGGCATCATGGATGGATGTGTCATCCAAGCCCTGGGCTCGTAGGTTGCCGATATCACCCTCCACCATTGAGCCAGGCGTGCAAGTCAGCTTGTGAGCCAACTCACAGAGGGCCCTATCGACTGGCGAAAGCTCCACGCTGTGCCAATCGGCAAGGAGGTCCCTTAGCCACTCGAGTCGCGTCTCAGGCCCCATTCCACCCGCTTTTTCGATCTCAGCACGGAGATCATCGCCATGGGAGTGCATTCAGTAGTGACAGTCGTTCGTCTGGCTCACCACAGTGGCCAGGAGTTCGCGCTGCACGCGACTGAGACCCTCGGGCGCGTACATGATGCGCTGGTACAACCCCATGCTCGCATCCAGAACCGCAGGGGAGAGACTCATGGCCCGCAAGATTCCCGCGACCCTACCAGCCCGCTGGACTGCCGCATCGTAGGAGCGCTTGAGGCGCCCCGTCGCCTCCCCTACTTGAACTGTGTGAATCCATGTCATGGGCCCTATCCTAGACTGCACGCTCTTTCCTACCCTAGGCCTATCACGCCGAAGATCGGGTGGGCAACGGTTCCCCTTTCCTCAGGACACATCCTAGGCCTGACCCGAAACCTCGAGACGCAAACCCGACCCCGGTAACTCGGCGGATGTACTCCAGAGTGGCGTTTCTGCTTGCGGAGAATCGCCCGAGGCCTCGACACCCGTACTCAACACGGGTCCACTACGACCCGCGAACACTGCCGCGCCTCCGTCATGGACTTTCTCCTCGAATGCATCGGTTTCTCCCCCGACATGGACTACGACGAACTCGTGGATAGGGTACGGGCCCAAGGCGAGCCCGCACCCTGGCGCGGAGATTCCACGCGGCACATGCGTCTGCCGCTCGGTGCAGGGCTTGAGGTTCGCCTCGACCGTGAAGAGGGTCAGGGGTTCTGGACGCTGCTCCCCCACTTCAGATCCCATCAACGCCTACGCATTGCCGTCGAGACTCTCAAACGCGTTCCCGACTCACCTCATGACGCGCTACTCACGGGATGGGCGTGCCCCACAAGCCCCTGTGATCCGGATCCGCCCGGAATCAACCATGGCCCCGGTGCTTACCGTATCGCCGCATGGATCGTGGATGCCTCCCGTTTGCATGCCCCGGTCGAGAATGGCCACGTCATTGCCATTAGCGTAGCTGGCTACGCGCTGCATGTGGATTACATTGGACCCAATGACGGTGGAACACAGCGCGGGTACCTGGACCAACGTCGTGGAGCAGTGGTCGCCCCTATCGGTGCCGAGGATGCACCCGGCGGATGTTCCGAAGTCTCTTTGCGAATCCAGTCCATCCGGCACCTGCGCAACCCCCTCTCCGGGGCACCCGTCGACCTGCTTGTGACCGATGCCCCCGAGCGCCCGCTGCTCCTGTTCGTCAATCCGTGGCAACTCATGCAGGACGGGCATCCTGCCCCTCGGCCGGGTTGGAGAATTGAGGGTGCATTCCTATTTTCAGGAACCCTAGCCGGAGGGATGCCCTCCTCTCGTCAAAAGCGCTCGTTGCCCTTCGGCTGAATTCGTGCAGGCCCCGGCCTTGCGACGAAACTAGTTGTACACCTTGAATTCGCCTGCCCTCAGGCTCGCCAGGTACTTCTTCGTGAGCACGCTCACCTTACCTGAAAGCAGCACGACTCCGAGAACGTTGGGAAACGCCATGCCCAGGATCATGAGATCGCCAAACTCTAGGACGCTCGTCGCAGATACCACCGATCCCAAGAACACAAAGACCAGGAAGATCAACTTATAGATGATCGAAGAGGCGTCGCCAAAGAGCCACACCCAGCAGCGTTCACCGTAGTAGGACCAGGAAATCATGGTCGAGTACGCAAAGAACATGACGGCCACAGCCAACACGTACTTAAACCAAGCTCCCAAAGCACCTTGAATCGCCATGGAGGTTAGCGCCGCGCCCTTGTTCCCGGTCACAAGATGCGCGTAGTCAGGATTATCCCAGGCACCTGTGATCACAATGACTAGGGCGGTCATGGTGCAGATCACCACGGTGTCGATGAACGGCCCGAGGGAAGCCACGACACCCTCACGAATGGGATACTTAGTCTTCGCTGCCGCATGGGCGATGGCTGCCGATCCTACACCAGCTTCATTGGAAAACGCAGCTCGCTTGAAGCCCACCACAAGCACACCCACGAGAGCACCAAAACCAGCCTTGGGACTGAGAGCCTCTGAAAAGATCAAGCTGAATGCTGCGGGGATCTCCCCGATGCTTTGACCCAGGACCAGCAAACAGGAAAGTACGTACACGCCGCACATCAGGGGTACGATTTTCTCAGCAGTGGCTGCGATACGTTTGATTCCCCCAAGAATCACCACAGCCACCATGGCGGTCATGATCAACCCATAGATCCACTCGCGCCCGATGAGTCCGGGAACAGCTTCCTTGATTGCACCCAGGGACTGGTTGACCTGAAAACTATTGCCACCCGCAAAAGAACCACCCATGCACAAGACGGCAAACAGGACAGCGAGGACCTTTCCGAGTCCGCCAAGTCCTTTCTCTCCAAGACCCTTCGAGAGGTAACACATGGCCCCACCCATCACCGAACCGTCGCTACGCACTTCGCGGTACAGCTGGCCAAGGGTGCATTCCACGAATTTCGATGCCATGCCGAGGAATCCAGCGATGATCATCCAAAAAGTCGCGCCCGGGCCGCCTAGGCTGATCGCGATCGCTACCCCTGCGATGTTGCCCAACCCGACCGTGGCGGACAGGGCCGACATGAGGGCTTGGAAGTGGCTAACCTCTCCCTCGTCTTCTGGGTCGTCGAAGCGCCCCCGAGTGACAGCGATCGCATGCTTGAACACGCGGAATTGAACGAACGACAAGCGGAAGGTGAAAAAAATGGACCCCAAGACGAGCCACATGACGAGCAATGGCACCTCAATCGGCTCCCCATCGGCGCCATCCACACCGATTGAAATGCGCATGAAGAACCCGAAGTTATTCTCTTTTTCCACCGTGGCAGGATCGTCACCGCCGCCAATGAAGACGTTGACACGCTCCATTTTGTGGTCGAGCCAATCCTCAAAGCCCTCTTCTTCGGTCGCGGCTCCCGCCTGATCATCCCACACAAGCCCCGGAGCAACCGTCGCCTGGACGGAGGAGGAGAGAGTCTCGCAGCCCGAATTCGGAGCGGCCGTACTGGGAGAGAGGAGAAGGGCTAAGCAGAGGAGTACTGAGGACATGCGCGGTATTAGGGGGAGGAAAAGGGAGGCCCAAGGGCCCAGAATCCGATCTGACGGGCATAATCCTGCCACAGCACCCCGCAAGGGTGCAAACGGGGGAGGGCCGCAATGGCCCGATTTGATGCTCACTAGAGTCCAGGCACGGCAATGAAGCCCTCCTGCCACGGGCCTCAGCCAGAGAACCCCGCTGATTGAAAAAAAACCAGTGGATCCATGCCTACGGAGGGTCGGTGGCCGATATCAAAGGGTCTCGCCCCCCTCACCATGCACCCCTTCGTCCCCATCACCTGCACGGCTTTGGCACTTTGCCTGCCAGGCGTGCCGAGCATCGGCTACCAAGACCCACCCACTCGAGGGGTCCCTATCCACATCCCTCGACTCACCAAGGGGCAAAGAGAACGGGCGCTCGCCGATGAAACGAACAAGAAGATCATCGAATCAAAGGAGCAGGTCTACCAAAGAGAGGAGTCGGGTCTTTTGGCCAAGACTGGCCTCATCGATTCGGCGGCTGCGAGCGAGTTGTTCACCATCTGCGATCACAATAGCAATGCCTGGCTCTCCTTCTCAGAAACAGCGAATGCCCTGCATTTTACGCGCCCACGGTTCAAGGCCTTTGATCTTGACCGCGATGGGCGCCTCGCGGAGAACGAGTTCCTCGAGTACTACCGCTACCTGACCTTGAACAAGGAGAGGATCCCCGCAGCAATGGCCATACAAAAAACGAGCCCGCCCCCGCGCCGTTCGCCCATCCAACTGCGCAACGCTTACGACACGGATCTTGACGGTGCCGTAGGGTCCACGGAACTCACGCGCTTACTGGTCGATTACGGAATCGACAACAGCGAAGTCGACGGGATTCTGCGGAGCCTCGATGCGGATTCAAACGGAGCACTCGCC
This sequence comes from uncultured Planctomycetaceae bacterium, assembly GCA_964469565.1. Classification (GTDB taxonomy): domain Bacteria; phylum Planctomycetota; class UBA1135; order UBA1135. The sequence goes on along the minus strand of CAYXZD010000008.1, from coordinate 32,688 downwards.
CTCAATGAACTCGATCACCTTCCAACGGTGCTGCATCCAGTGACCATTGGTCCTGCGCTGGTCACACCTGACGCACCAGCCCTCACGTTGGCTGAGCTGTTTGGCCAAGCCACTTCTCGTGAGCATGCAGGAGGGAGTACTCCCCTTCCCCCCCTAATCAAGGGTCCCGTTCCCCACTTCAGACGTCTCGATGTGGACGCAGACGGCTACATCTCCATCGACGATCTCGATCTTCTTCTGCGACCCGTGCGTGTCAGCGTGCAACCCTACACGGTGATCAACACCCTCGATCAAGACGGAGACTTCAAGCTTAGCTTGCGGGAGTTTCAGGACGCTATGGGAGGCAGCCCCAAGCGGAAGCGTGTCAAGGCTGACGACTCAACAGCGTCGGCCGACACACAAGCCCCTTGAGTTCTGCTCCCTGCTCTCAAGGATGCAAGGCCACGAGCTGTTCTAGCCGTGGCCCTTTTTCAAGGTCAGCCACAGCGTAGCGTCCACCGCCCCGCAAACTCACCCCTGCGGTAGTGCCGTCGTGGCCTAGCGCATACAAGTGCAGTCCAAAACTTGGCCTGCCTTCCCCATCCACCATGCCTGGTTGCCATTGATTGGCACGCTGGGCTTGGCGGGTCACGCGCCGAAGGACCTCCATGCCAGACTCTATTGGGCTCGCCCCTTGGCGCATGAGTTCGACCATGGCAAAGCTAGCGTTCGAGAGAATCGCCGACTCCCCGCGCCCAGTGGCTCCGGCCGAACCCGCTTCTTGGTCACAATACAGACCGGCCCCCACGATTGGAGAGTCTCCCACACGCCCAGGTACCTTGTATGCCAGGCCGGACGTCGTGGTCGCGCACGAATACTCCCCTTCCACCGAGAGGGCAGAACAGTGAATGGTGCCCGTCGGGCGTTTGTCCCCAATGATCTCGCTCAGTGTGACCTTTTCCCCATGCAAGTCGAAGAGCATGCCATTGCGCTGGTCTTTCTTCGCCGGAGGCAATCGATCGTCACTCTCACTCATACGTTCTCGCCAAGCGTTCCAAATGCGACGTGCCCTGTCGGTGAGCAATTCACTGTGGGGATGTCCGTGGTCTCGCGCAAACTTGTAGGCCCCAGGTCCGACCAGCAAACAGTGATCTGTCCGCTCCATCACCAGGCGTGCCACCTCACTTGCATGCAAGATATTCTCAATGCAACCTACTGCACCGGAATTGTGCGTTGGGCCGTGCATGCATGCGGCGTCTAGGGTGACGTGACCGTCCTCGTCGGGTAGACCCCCGAGCCCCACTGAGAGGTCATCCGCGTCAGCTTCGGGTACCTTGACCACATCAATGGCGGCATCCATTGGATCGCCCCCTGCACTGAAAGCCTCCCATACCTGCCTCATTCCTTTGAGGGCATTCGCAGAACCAATCAGGGTTGGACAGCCCTTCACTGGATCAGTCAGACGACGACCTACGGGGGCTGCATTCAGGGCGGGTGTCATGGCGGCGCCCATACTGGCCGCGAGAAGCCCGCGGCGTGGGAGCAACGGAGGAAGCAGTGGTTTGTGGTGCATGTTGTCAGTCTACGGGCCAGGAACACCCATGGGGAACCCAATCCCTACCAAGCGCCCCCCTGGCCCAACTCACCTGAACAGAGTTGGGCCATCCACCGACGCGCTCCGCTGCTCCAATCCCCCCAAGCTCGTGCACCTGCATCGCCTTGACCGTCTTGGGCCACCGCACCCTGACGCTCGTAGCGCTCGCGCAGCACGCTGTCCACCAATCGCTCTAGGTCTAGGCCTCCCGCATCCGCCACGGCAAGACCCGCCGCCACCCAAGCCACACACACTGCTCGCAAGGTCTCGGAGCGAACTGGAACAGTCCACTCCAGACTCGTTCCATTCAGGGGCGAAGCTGTCCCGCGTAACCGAACAGTGGGAATTCCAGCCGCCTGAAACACGTCCACCATCCCTCCCCCCTGCCAGGGGAGTTCATTGGACGCCCCTGTACCCAGAGCCAAGCCCACATCCACAAGGGCCATGCGAGCCAATACAGCCAGGCCGTTCGGGATCATCAAGCCGTTCCATTGGGGCTCGGGACTAGCTACAGCCTGGTCGCCTATGCCGGAGGGCAGCGCCTCCGGCATCCTGTCCAAACCAGGATCAGGGGTGCGCTCCAGCACACACTCGTACTCCCCACGCGGGCCCACTGCACCGAGGCGTTCCGCGCAAAGAACGCTGAGTACCGTGCGAGGCGTGACCGAGAGCCACCACTCCCCAGTAGCCCCAGCAGCCCCAGTTTCCCCCCAGAGAAAGGTCAACGAGCGCCGAGGAACTGGCAGCTCCCCGCGCTCAATACCCCTCGAACAGGCCAAAGCAGCGCCGAGTAAACCGGCGGCCGAACTACAGCTCGAGCGAGCGCCCATGCCTTGGCGGCTGGCCACGAGCAGGACCTCCTCTTGCGGTAACTCAGCTCCCACTAGAGTGGCCGCAATCATTCGCTTCCGGCGTTGCGACCAGCTCACTTCGGCCTGCATGGAAACCTCAGCCGCTTGCGTTCCAGCGAGCTCTTCGAGGATGGAGAATACACGACTGGAGATGTGAGCCACAGGAATCGAGCATCCCGGAGAAACGCACCCTAGGGCAATCGCATCAACCCAGCCATCTGGTTCAACTTCCGGAGTCTCGCTTGAAGGGCACAAGAGGATTCCGGCAGCGCCCGCATCGCGGGCAGCCTCCATCACAAGTTGTAGGGGCTGCCTCGTCAGCAGAATCTCCCCCCGCTTCAGATTGTCGAGCCCTAGTACAATTGAACCGCGCACGTCTGCGCTCGGCGCATTGCATGGAAGCATTGCACTGTCCCGATCATCGCCAGACCGAAACTGGTGTAGTACTTGAATGGGCTCCCCCAAGAGGTGCAGGGTGATCTGAGCGTGCTCCCCCACCCAAACCTCCCGTTCAGATTCAAACACCTGCAATTCCAGACCCTCGCGTGCCCCAAATCCCGCCTGCGATAGCGCCTTGATCACCTCATCGATTGCCCCTGCGGGCGCCTCACTTTCTAAGCCCCTGCGGGCACCCGCTAAACCCTCGAGATGCCTATCGACTCCGGCCAGGTCCAACCCTTCCAGTAGTGGGCCCACGAAACGCGCCGGTCCACGGTCCCCGAGAGTGACCTTCGGCCCCCGATGATAAGCGCGCGTCGCTCCTCCCCACGAATCACTCGGAGGCCCACCCGCAGGGCTCGTGCAGGACCACAATAGGCTGCAGCAGAGCAGACCCAAGCAACGCATGGGACTAATTGAGGTACTTCTCGACGATCGGGCCGAGGCGCAAGCGAGTTTGCGGGTCGATCGCATCGGGGGCGGTCATGATTGCCGGAGCCAATGCAGCATCACAACCACAGGAATTCCCACATGACCCCATCAGAGGAATCGTCCGAGCGAGCAGGGCCTTAGCCTGTGCGATATTGTTCTTCATCGTAGCCAGAATCGCGTCGACAGAAACATCGTCATGGCCAGCGTGCCAACAATCATAGTCGGTACACATGGCCACCGTGGCGTAGTGAATCTCAGCCTCACGCGCCAACTTTGCCTCTTGCAGATTCGTCATGCCAATGACGTCGGCACCCCACGAACGGTACAAGTTGGACTCTGCCCGCGTCGAAAACTGCGGGCCTTCCATGTTCACATAGGTCCCGCCATCGTGAAGGGTCACGTCTTGCCCTTCTGCAGCCCGCAGGAGCAGTTGGCGCAGCTCAGTACACACCGGGTCAGCAAACATCACATGTGCCACGATGCCGCCCTCAAAAAAAGTGTCGTGCCGGTGCCGGGTACGGTCAATGAACTGGTCAATGATCACAAACTCCTCTGGCCGCACGCCTTCACGCAGTGATCCCACGGCTGAAATGGAGAGGATGTGAGTCACCCCCAAACTCTTCATGCCCCACAAATTGGCCCGGAAGTTGATCTCACTCGGGTTGACGCGATGCCCCCGGCCGTGCCGGGGCAGGAACACCACGTCGATCTCACCCAATTGTCCGGTGAGAAATGCGTCGCTCGGCTGACCAAACGGCGTGGCGAGCTGAACCTCTCGCAGCTCGGAGAGCCCTTCGAGGTCGTAGAGCCCCGACCCGCCGATTACGCCGACTTTCACGGGTTCGGTTCCAGTGTTTTCCATGTGAACTGTGATTGCAAAGGGTGTGGTGTGTTCAAGCGTGCCGGGGAGTACCGACTAGGCGTTGAACAGTTAGAGTCGCATAGGCTCCACGGGGAAGTTGAAAGGACATCTTTACCATCCGCTGGCCGGGGTTGGAAGGATCTCGTTCGGCGGGCCGCATACGCAGGTCCTTGGGGACGACGATCACAGCACGCGGCTCAGGCTTGAGCACGAAGCCCGGCACTCCCTTGATGGCGAATTGGCCAGCATGGATTCGCTCTCGCCGGAGAACAGCTTCAAAAAGCTCGCGCTGGTCAGCGTGCTCGATTCCCTTGAGGTGGTTTCCCGGTAATGGAAGGTTCCCCTGCCAAGCCTCCGGAAAAAACGGTTCACCCTTGGGAAAAACCTGGGGGCCCTCCAGTGTCCGAACGGCAAATCGATCTCCAGCCGGCAGCGTTCGATCAAAGTGAGCCGCAAGCGCGCGGTTCCAAATGTGGGATTGCCACGCATAGAGGTGGATCAATCTCAAACGAGAGGCGACATAGCGGAAGGCACCCGCAAAATCGTCATGATTGCGGCGCAGATGCTCAAAGATCGAGTGGTGGCGACCATGCCGGCCTGCAGCATCACGGCACCCCCGCCAATCCCCCCACTTGCGTGCGAGGTCTGCCTTCATGGCCCGTTCGCGATTGGAGTCGTGATCGGACACGGCCGTCAACAATCGCTTGAGAGCCAACTCCGTTTCCCCCAACATGAGGCCCTTGGCAATCCAGCCCTGATTGTGACGCAGATTACCGAAACGCTGCTCATCGAAATAGTTAGGCAGTCCATACTTGCGCACGGCATCGAGGGACGAGCGCAGGCGCTCGACTTCGCGAGTGCCGAGGTCGCGGGCCACGATTTGAAACAAATTGCCCCGACTATCGCGGCTTGTAAGGGCCTCTGCCGCAGAGCCCACAGTTTCTATCGTCAGTTCACGGTCCTTGTACTGCACGGGTCGCCCCCGATGAATACTCATGTACTGCTTGGTCACGCCCTGGCGGTCCTTGAGCCCTGCCATGGCAACCTCTCCCGCTGCCACACTTGCTAGCTCTCCGAGAGCCCGCGCGGCCTCTAGAGAAGTCTGCCTTTGTTTCGTGACGCGGTAGACGCGGTGGCGGCCTTGGGCCTGTACGTAATCATCGCGCAAGACCTCTTCAACCTTGAAGTCACCGGGGTGTGATTTGAGTTTCATGAGCGGGGGGGCCGAACTTTGGCCAACTGCTTGCAGAGGCGGGTGAAGTCCTTGGGCATGCCTGCCTGAACAGATTGAGTGGAATGGGCGATCACCTCACCTGCGCTGTCCAATTGGGGAAAGGCGATCGACTCAGCGTGAAGGGTCAGGCGAGCCATAAGCGGGCGTTCTATGGCACCTGGTTTGGACTTGTAAGAACGCTTGATCTCGGACAGCAACAGTTCGTTTCGATGGCCATAGAGCGGGTCGATCGCCAAGGGAAAGCCCTCACTCGCTAGGTGCACGCGAATCTGGTGAGTCCTGCCCGTGATGGGTTCACAACGCAGCAGGCTAAAGCCGGCATACCGAGACTCCACGGTCACTCGCGTCTGCGAGGGCTTTCCTTCAGCACAAACCCGCATCCGTCCAGTCCGACGAGGATCGGCGCCCAACGGCCGATCAATCAATCCCCAACTGGGATCCTCGGGGTATTCGCCTTCCACGAGGGCGAGGTACTGCTTGTGGATGTCCCCCGCCTCGAAGGCGCGACGCAGAGTACGCTCACTCGCTAGGCTCTTGGCCACGAGCACGCAGCCCGATGTGTCCTTATCAATGCGATGGACTAACCGCGGGCGGAAGGAGATCCCAGCCGTTGTCTCTCCCCCTAGCTCGCCAGCGCGAACATCACCCCCATGGAATGCACCCCGCGCTGATGATTCAGGTGCGCGGGCAGCGACGGCCTCTAGTAGCGCGCCGGATAAGCATGGCGCATCCGGGTTCCAACGCTCGGGCTCCACGGCCAGGTCACTGGGCTTATTGACGACGATGACCTGCTCGTCCTCATAGAGCACGTCAATCTGGACGGCAGGTGCGCGCGGCGCCTGAGGTAATTCAGACTCGTCAAACTCGACGCATACGACATTCTTGGCCACGAGCCGATCCGACGGCTTTGCTTCCCCGCCATCTAGCAAAACACGGCCCGCGCGAATCTGACGCCTAACAAACCCCTTGCTCGCAGTGGGGTAGATCAAGCACAGAAACTCGTCGAGCTCAAGGCCAACACGTTCGTCAGCGACCTCGAGGTACTCGGTCACGAGAGCCCCGCTCCCACCGCCTCATAAACCTCCTGCCTGAGTGCGCCGACGTAAGGAAGGTTTCGGTACCGGCCGGCATAGTCGAGGCCGTATCCAACAACAAAAAGGTTGTCGACTTCGAACACTCGGAAGTCAGGTTCTAGGTGCAATTCACGCCGCGATGGCTTGTCTAGAAACACGCAGGTCTTGACCTCAGCAGCTCCACGCTCAAGCAGTTCCGTGCGCAGCGCGTGCATCGTGCGACCCGTGTCAAGGATGTCATCCACGAGCAATAGATTGCGTCCCTCGATCTCGCTGGCGGCGGGCAAGAAGTCCATGTGCAGCGTCCCGGGCCGGGTACCCGAGCCGTAGCTACGTGCCGCAACAAAAGCCAACTCAAGAGGAATCGGTACACGCCGGACCAAGTCCGACGCGAAAATGCACGAGCCCTTTAGGACGGAGACCACGGTCCATTCGCGGCCCTGGTAGGCCTTCGTCACGCTCTCCGCAACCCTCTCAATGCCTGCTAGAATAGCCTCTTCAGAGAATAGGACGTTTTCAATATCACGATGCATGCAGGGACGGCTCCGGGGATTGGCCTTCGAAAAGGCGGACGTTATGCGTGGGGGTGACTCTCACTGATTCTCGCGAGGTCAGGCGTCGGCGGAGTATACACCGCTTGAACACAAACGGGGAGTCGCCCCGCAAAGTACGTAAAAGTCCCCGAATTGGGCTCGATTCACCGGTTCGCCCCTACGAATTGGAATTGGCCCCTTGACCGGATGGGGAGGGTAGGTACATTGAACCCCTAGCCGTGAAGGAGCGGTGATTCCTGCGACAGCTGCAGGGAAGACCAGCAATTGTGTTCCCCTCTGGGAATCTCACGCCGCTTTCGCCTCAAGGTTTTTTGTAGCGCACCTCCTTCACGACTGAAGCCATATGAAAGCAAGCCTCGGTGAAAGTTCACCGAAGACTATGCGCCTCTGTGACCCCTACTTGTGTAATCCAAGATGATTGGACCGGTTCAACTCTTGAACAGGCCAACGACTCGTTTTCCATGACAAAACGCGAATACAACCGTCGGACTGATGACGAACTCCTCGAAGACCTAGAGTCCCAACTAGAGTCCCTCAAGAGCCGAGCGGAAAAAGAACAACGCCCTGACGCAGCCGTGTTGAAAGAGTTTGCCAAGGTGAAAAAAACCCTAGCCAGGTTCACCCAAATCTGCGTGAACAATGGCCGCATGGACTTGAGCAACTCCACCATGGCCTTCATGCACACCCTCGACCAACAGGCCAAGGCCTTGCCGCAGTCCCTGCGTCCCAAGTCAGCGGGCGACCTGCCATCCTAGACCGCCGCAGTACACCCGCTTGCCTGCGCCGCGAAGGTTGGATACCCAACCCGGTGGGTCCAGCCCTCCCTGACTCGCATGCCTAGGCCCAAGCCCACCCATCCGGAAGTGCAACTCACCGGGGAGGAGGAGCTCTTCAAAGGTCGATTCTTCGACCTGTACAGGCAAGCCGTCACCCTCCCATCCGGCCTGCCCCAGGATTGGCAGTTCATCACCCACCCAGGCGCAGCTGCGATTGCCGCCCTCGACGACAGCGGGCGGTTGCTGCTTGTGCGCCAGTACCGTTTACCCATCGGTGACTGGACCATTGAGATCCCAGCCGGCCGACTCGAAGTCGGAGAGGACCCCCTCGAAGCGGCCAAGCGCGAACTCGAGGAGGAGACCGGTTACAGGGCGGCCCATATGGAGCCCTTCCTGGAGTTCGTCCCTGCGCCAGGTTTTTGCTCAGAGGTCGTCCACATCTTTCTGGCCACCGGTTTGGAGGCCGTTGCGGGCGGAGGGCTAGCGTGTGATGAAGACGAAGAGCTCGATGTGATTTGGCACACCCCAGAGGAGGTGCTTGGATTTGAACCTGCCGATTCCAAGACCCTCCTGGCCGCACTCAAGATCATCGTCGGCTGAGCGTGGCCGGTGCAGTCGGCTGATCGGCTCCAAGGGCCCCGCCCAAAAACCTGTGAGCGGCAATCCCCACGGCAAAACTGAGGCCAGCCTGGCTACACGAAATCAAACCGTCCGCCGTTATGCGCACAAGGACCCCGGGTTCGGCGGCAAGCAGCTGGCCCCCCTCGTCCATTGCCAGAACACCCACCCCCATGAATGGCCAGGGGCGATTCACCTTGCGACGCCCCTGATCGTCCCAGGCCGTTGCCCACTCGCGTCCACGGGGAATCACCCAAGCCCGCTCTAGGTCACCGGCCAACAAACCATCCAGCGTCGATGTGCGGCGTTTCCACTCCGGCACCAGCCTCGCATTCAACAAACGCAAGTCACCTGCTCGGTCCAAACACCACCAACCGTCCCTAGGTCCAGGAGCCAATCCGATCACCTGAGGAGCCGGCTCCTCGCCACCGGTTCCCGACAAGGTCTCGTAGAGTTCCGTCACCCCCGTCCCCCTGTTCAGCACGAAGAGATTGGTACCGCCGGCCACCAGCACATGCGGGCCTTGTGATGCCATGCAAGTGGCGCCCGGAAAGGGCCTGCGCCAGAGCTCTACTCCATGCAAATCCCAACCCACGCATTCTCGTTGCCCCGTCGTCCCCACTAACCCGACGACACCCCCATCGGCTTGGCCCGCGAGCGCACAGAAAGCCGCTCCCCAATAATCCGCTCGCACGATGCCGCGCTCGTCGAGCCGGCGCCAATGGGAAGCCCCCCTCTGTCCGCCCTCGGGCACTGACACAATCCACAAGCTGCTCCCCGCGGAGCTGATGCCCACCGGACAGGCCACAGGGATTTCATGCCGAAAGAACAGGTCTTGATCCAGCCCCCACACGCGCGCACCTGCGCGGTCGGCCACCCACCACACCGCTGGGCCCGGCTCCCTTCCTAGCAGTCCGTTCAAGAGCCCGCTGATGGGCCGGTCAAGGGGGGAAGGCAGTCCATGCCCCAGCCCCGCCAGAGCCAACAACACCCCGAGTCCCACCCATCGCATACCCTCAATGACGCGTCAGAGGACCGCTGGGTTTCAGCGAGAGTCCAATCCTACTCAAAGGGCAAAGTGAGCCCTTCCAGCGTGAGCAACCTGCGCTTGAGTTCCAGTCCTCCCGCATAGCCCCCCAATCCTGTCGAGGACAGCACCCGGTGGCAGGGCACGATCACGGGGACTGGATTGGCGCCGTTGGCCTGCCCCACCGCACGCGAAGCCCCGCGCCCCTTCCCCAATCGGATCGCCATCTCCCCATAGGTACGGGTCTGCCCGAAGGGGATTTGAATCAACTCCTGCCAACAGGACCGCTGAAACTCTGATCCGGCTAGATCGATGGGCAAATCAAACTCCCTGCGCTCCCCAGCCAAGAAATCACACAGCTGCTGAACGTCCACGCCGCCCAGTACATCATCACGCCACTGAGTCCGCTGGACCCTGCGATCGCAGAACCGTGCCAGATCCTGTTCAGCGCGCTCGGCCACCAGGTGCACATAGAAAACGCCCAGCTCACTCGTCGCCACGAGGACAGACCCGAAGCTGGTTTCTATCCACGTTTTGCCGATCGTGCCATCGATTCGCTCCCGGCCGATGAGGGCACCATCCCCCATCAAGACACCGTCGGATTCAGGGGATAAAGCAACAAGTACACAACCACACCCGTCACCGACACGTAGAGCCAAACGGGCAGTGTCTTGCGAGCTAGTCGGCGGTGATCCTCCCAACGCTCCCGATAAGCGAGAAAGAAAACACGCAACACCATGGGTAAATTGACCATCGCGAGGATCACATGGCTCGCCAACAGCACAAGATATGCCGTTTTGGCCCACCCGGTACCGTTGTACACCGTGGGTCCTTGCTCATGCTGCAGCCCCACATGGTAGGTCACATAGCTCACCAGAAACGCCGCACTCACCACAAGGGCAGCTCCCATGCACCGGATGTGTGCCGTCCGTTGGCCCGCACGTATGGCGCGCCAACCCACCAACAATAAAACGAATGCCGTTCCGTTCAAGACCGCATTGAGAAGGGGCAAGGGCGAATGAACTCGCTCCTTCAAGAGTGGGCCGGAAAGGTGCAGGAGTCGGCTAAGGAGCTTTGTATACCCGGCCTCGACCGCTATGTCGGCAACCCCGAGGTTTTCCCTAGCGCCCTCGTACCATCCTGCGATTTGCCCTTCCCCGTCAACAGCTACTAGGCGTGTTCCATGGGTAATTGGGGGTTCGAGCCCCGGTTCAGCCACCCCGTCGCGCTGCACCGCCACTTTGAGCCCAGCCGTCACAAAACGAGTCATGGCTCCCTCGTCGCCCGTCAAGAACAGCCACCGCTCGGTGTCGATACCGAAGCGCTCGGCGTAGTCGGCTAACGCTTTTGGATTGTCGAAGTTGGGGTCGATCGAGAAGGAGACAATCTTTGCATTCGTCTTTGCGAGAGCGTCGTAGACACGGCTGCGCAGATCCGTCGTGATGTTGGGGCACGGACCTGAACAGCGCACAAAGAAGGGCACCGCCACCCACGGTGCACCGAGCAGGTCTTGGTCCGAAACTGTGCGACCCTGGGAGTCGGTAAACTCAAAGGACGCAATCGGTCCAAAGCGAGTCGCAGAAGAAGGCTCGGGATCAAGCTGAGCGATCCGCTCGGCAGCCAGCGCATCTCCCCTGAGTGCCCACAAGAGCACGACCAAAAGCACCATACCCATGGCGACTGATCGGGCGCGCACCTGGTTCCTTTGTGTGGCCAACAACATACGGTCCTTTACACCGGCGGGCTAAAACCAACCAGGCACTCGGTCGAGTCCATGATTCACGAATACGAGTGCGAATTGTAGGGGTAGGTAAGCGAGGGACACGTACAGCAAAACCCGCGCTCGGGGTCGGTTCTCGACTAGCATGAACGCCACCGAGGCGGCCAGATACACGCCGGACAAGACGAGCGTCCCGAGCACATAGGGCCATCCCGCCAAGCCGGTCATGGCCGGCAGGAGCGACACTGGAATCTGGCACAAGGCATAGGCGGTCGCTTGGCGGCCTGCATCTCCATCGGAATCGGGCCCAGCAGCCACCATTCGAAGTCCGGCACGGGCGTAGTCTTCTCGGTAAAGCCAAGCGATGGCCATGAAGTGTGGGAATTGCCACACGAACAGAATCGCAAACAGGCTCCAAGCCCAAGGGCCTGCTTCACCCGCGATGGCCACATATCCGATGAGGGGAGGTGCCGCACCTGGGATTGCACCCACGGCTGTGTTCAAACTGCTCACTCGCTTGAGTGGAGTGTAAACCGCTACGTACGCTACTAAGGTCCCCAAGGATAGGGTAGCGGGTACCGTGCCAAACGTGGCCACTAAGCCAATGGTCCCAATGACCCCCAGTACCGTTGCCACCGCAATCGCAGTACTCACGGTCACCTGTCCCGTCACAAGGGGTCGTTGTTGAGTACGGACCATGAGCGCGTCCGTTTCGCGCTCTAAGACTTGATTCAAGATGCTGGCACAACCGGTAACCAGCGTGACATACAGCGCTACGGCAAAACTGTCCGCGTAGCCCTCACTGACGTCCCCCGCCAGTAAGGCCCCGGCGAGGGTCACCGCATAGACCATGACCCCGATGCGAAAGCGCAACAACACTAACCAAGCTCCGATCAGAGACGGTCGCTGAGCGAGTACGCGCTCTTGAGGAGAGTGTGGTGTGGGCATGAATAGACGGGATCTTGGATTCAGTTCAATCAAGGGGTGCCGAACAATCGCCGAGACCATAACAAGCAGGAGAGCGTTCCGCTCAGGAGCAGGGCGCCAATCCCCACATGGAGAGTAGCCGTAATACCCTCAGTCGCCGTCACCGGCCCTTCGAAGCCCCCCGAGAGCACCAGAATGGCCCCCAAGGCTGCTAGGCCCAGCAACCACTGCAACCCAAGTGCGCTCCAGATCCAATGCCGCAGACCCTTCAGCCGCTTGGCCTGATCTCCCGTGAGTGTCCCCGCCACCTGGCCAAGGCGCTGCCCCAAGAGGAACACCACCACAGTCACGGCCAGCGCCCAGACAATGTGCAAGAAAAGGGGCAGGTGCGTTCCACTGTGTCGCAACCAGGCCCCGAGAACGACTTGGGCAAACGTCATCAGCAGGGCCGCCCAAGCGAGGGGAATCAAGCCAGCACCACCAGCCGATTCCAGCGGGTGCGCCTGGCGCCATCCGGATCCGCTCACAAGCCACAAGCTAACGACGAGTAGGAATACCAGTTGGGCACAGGTGCCATGCAGGAAGGCTAATTGCTGAGAGTTCTCAAGGACGCGCGTGCCGCCGAGCAGGCCCTGAAACACAACCGCCAGGTGGGCCGCCACTGCGGTCAGCCGCAAGCCCCGCTCGTGGGGCTCTAGGACCGAGCGGCACAGGGCTAAGAGCACACACGCAAAGAGCCCAGCATGACCCAAACCAAAAACCGTCTTGGTCAGAATCACCCAAACCACAAGCACCACCTCAGCTGCAATGGCCGCAGCCATCCAAGAGGCTGCACGGCGGCCGCCCGCAGGGGCACTTGTAGCCAATGCGGCGATGGTGAGCAGGCCCACAATCGTCCCTAGCATTCGATGGCTGTGCTCCTGTGTGACCCCCGTATTGAGGATCATTTCATCGAGGGGGTAAGCAAACATGGAATAGCCAAAAGTTGTGGGCCAGTCGTTGACGGCCATTCCGACCCGATAGGTGGTGACAAGACCGCCAACAAGGAGCAAGAGGAAGGTGGCTACGCTCAGTAGAGCCGCCGTCCGCCGGGTCCAGGACACACAAGGGGCGACGTTCATCTCTGATCCTCTTGGAGCACATGCAGCCCCGCTTCATGCAAGACAAAATAGACTAGGTTCCATAGGTCGCTCTCGCTCAATTCTGCGGGCGCCGCTGGCATGATCGTGCCACTGATCCCGACACGGATGCGGCGATAGAGGTCCATGGGAGTGCTACCCCCACGGAACCCTCCTTGGCGCAAATCTCGCGGCCGGGAAGGATTGCCCCACTCGTCGGGAACACGTTGCTCGTGCAGTTTGCCATCCTCGCCAGGCACTCGTTGGAAGATTGCAGGCCCCGCTCCCTTGAGGTCTTCGCCGTGGCATGCACTGCAGCGCGCCGCCTCCCCAAAAAACAACTCACGCCCCATCCGTACACGCTCAGCTGTCATCTCCACAGGAGGAGGCGGAGGGCTCGAGACCGCAATCGCCTCGCCTGCGACGTTCCACTCGGGTCCGAGCTCATCGAGAGCCTCGGCCATGATCCTAGGTAGCGCTTGTGCTTGGAGCTCATCCCCACCCGCATTGACCCACTCAGAAACGACCCAGCTCTCTACCCTGCCCCGCAGCGCAAGTAGGCGTACGAGTTGAGCGAGGGCTCGCAGCTCCTCTGCCTTCAAGCGGCTAAACGAAGGCATAGAGGTGAAGGGCACGCTCGCATGGAGGGTGTGCTCCACATCCTCGACACGGGGAGGCGTATTTCGTTCGAGAGCCGTCCACTTGAAGAGGCCCAAACGAAAGTCCGTGGGGCTGGGAGTCAGAAAGTATGCACTGCGGCCGTCTCCCCCACCCTCGGCTCCGTGACAATGCATGCACTGGCCTCGATAGCGTGCGGCCGCCCCACGCAGTTCCAAGCGCAGATCCCACTGGGACCCCGTGAGCTGTGCGGGCAAGAGAGGCTCCTGCAGGCTGCCGAAGGTATCTCTCAGTGCCCCTTGCAGGGACTCTGCTGCTTCGTCGGAGTTCGATGCACCCTCAAGGATTCGCAATGTCGAGTGGCTCAAACCCCACCCCTCCACCCCTAGCGCAGGGTCGAATCCGCAGCTCGCCAGTACTGCGGTCAAGAAGAGGGCAAGGGAACTGATGCGGTGCATGGAGGAGTTTGGCATACGGGCCGAAAGCCGATCGAGGGGCATCAACCCCGCCCCCGGTACGCCCGGTCAGATGAGTGTCCCCATAAGGAGCCCACCGTCAAGAGCCTCAGGCTCCCTTTGGGTCGCCCAGCGACTGGGGCGAGAGTGCAGTTTCCGACGACCCACCCTCAGGGGCATTCGAACTCGGGGGAGCCCATGCCCGAGCCCACCCCAAATTGAGCTACACTGCCCGCACCATGCCAGACTCCCCCCTTCTCTCCCGACACACTCAAGCTGGAGCCCACATGCGGGGAACGAGTGCCAGCACCCTCCTGACGTATGGAGATGTTCCAGCAGAGTACCGAGCTGCCAATGATGATGCACTCGTCCTCGACTGCTCCGATCGCGGATTGGTGCGCGTCGAAGGGGCCGATGCTCTGGAGTTTCTACATCGCATCACCTCCTGCGAGATTCACGGGCTTTCTGTGGGGCAAGGTCGCGCCGGACTCCTGCTCGACAGTAAGGGCAAGATTCAGTGCATGTTTGATCTCGCGCGCACGGATACAGAGCAATTCGAACTCTCCACGCCGCCGGATCAGGCCCCAGGCCTCATCAAGTCCCTCGATCAGTACATCTTCACCGAAGATATTCAACTCACGGATCGTTCCGCCGAGCACAACCCCATTGAGCTCCTCGGGTCCCATGCGGGCAGTGTGCTGGGGACGGTACTCGGCGAAGTTCCCGAAGCACTCATGCACCATTGGGAAGATGTTGAATCAGATTGGGGCCGCGTGCGCGTGACGCACTTGCCGGTTGCCGGAAGTGCGGGCTGGCGGGTGGATGGCCCGGGAAGCTCCATCGTACCCATCTTCGAATCCTTGACCCAAAACGGCGGGTTCGCGGGAGGCCTGATTGCCCGCGACAGCCTGCGCGTTGAGGCCGGAGTGGCGATTTGGGGAGTGGATGTCGACTCTACCGTTTATCCACAAGAGGCCAGGCTGGAAGCAGCCTTCTCACTGACGAAGGGCTGCTATATAGGCCAAGAAGTCGTGGCCAAGATCGACACCTATGGAGGCCTCAACAAATGCCTAATGGCCTTGCGAGTGGATCACGATGATCCGGTGGCTGCCGGCACGCGCCTCTGGCGTGAGGTGAATGGTGAATGGGCCGATCTAGGAGTGATCACCTCGTGGACCTACTCGTTCGTCCTCGACACCGGGCTCGTGCTTGCCTATGTGCGGCGCAAACACCAAGACGTAGGCAACAAGTTTCGGATCGGAGACGGGCCAGCCCAGGCCGAGCTCGTTGAACTGCCTCTACGGCCAGGCACTCTGACTCACTAACGCCTCCTAGGGCAAGGGTCGAAAGGCCTCCGGAGTTCCCGAGAATCGTTTGAGAAGTAGGTTTATGCCTACGTTGATTGGACCAGCAGGCAGAATGCCCTCTACTGAAACAGGCACACCCGTGCTCTTCTCAAGCCAAATCGAGAGGGTCCCATGGATGCCGAAGAGCCCTTTGAACTTCGCGTTTTTTTCGTCCGATAGAACAGGAATCAGCTTAATCCCGACACAATCAAAACGTCCGGCTCGAGTGGTGATCTGCTTTTCCTTCGCTCGCACCATTGTGACCTCCCAGCAGCGATCCTTGTCGAGCATCGGGAATTCGATCTGATCGAGCTCATGAACAACCATGCTGCGAGCCAAAAAAATCGCACTGAGCATGTCTACGGCGCTGGCAGGAATCACTTGCCTGGTAGGCTTGCGCCAATCGCGGTGCGCCCCGCGTTTGCACGACTTACAGTGATGCTCCTTGCTGAGGGGCCAAACACCCTCCACACGATGCTCGGGACGCTTGCAGGACTTGGACTTGCAATGTGCGTCGTGACGAAAAAGTGAGGCGGGCTCCCCTTGCAGATTCCCGTACATCAATTCTCGCCGTCGGTTTTCACTCCCACTCTGAGTGTCCCGGTAGATGACGTGGGGCCAGGCTTGGGGCAGAATACTCAGATCAATGACATGACTTAGTTTGTAGTTCAGGCATTCCCCCCCTGCCGTTGCCGTAACGCGCCCCACCCGTTTTTGATGGCCCGCCTCTGCCGGCCCAGAGAAGAGTGCCGGCGCCTGGACTTCAACACGAGAATCTATGTCAAAACGGCCGAGTCCCGTGTCCCCCACGAGAGGCACATCCACAATCACTTCGAAGTGCAGTTGCTCCTTCACTGGAATGACGAACCCCAATTCTTCCCCACGCAAGACCGCCAATTCACCATCTTGGAGAGCAACATCGACTGGAAATGCCACTAGGCCAAAGGCAGCTGAGACGTGGAGGGTACAGTAGCGCAAAGAGCGCAGTTTAGAATGGGCAAGACGCATGGTGCCCTAGATACTGAACCGCTGGCTAACCGGTTGAAAGGATCAATCCTCAGGATCTTGCGGCGCCAAGCACTCCTCAGCCATGGCCACCGCTACACGATCCGGAGGCAGGTCTTGATCCGCCGCCCTCTCTAGGACCCTGGAAACACTAGCGCCGACCCGTTGACCGATCACCTCGAGTGATTCGCGCCGGCCCTCGAGATGAAATAAGCAGCCGCGGATCAAGGCCCCAGAATTGAGCACGAAATCTGGGACGAGCAAGACACCTCGCCTGTGCAGCTCATCCCCATGCAAGGGACGACTCAACACATTGTTGGCAGCGCCTGCGAGAATGCGACAGCGCAAGCGGGCTACACTCAAATCGTGGACGAGCCCGCCCATGGCACAGGGCGCAAGAACGTCACACTCTTGGTCAAGTGCAGTGGCGCTCTCAACCTGTTCGATTCCCAGAGCCTCACAAGATTCTCTCGCATGGTCTTCATCGAGGTCGGCTGCCTTCACGGTTGCGCCAGCGGCTAGGAGTTCCCTTGCCAATTGGGTCCCCACTGCTCCTAGACCCTGGATCACAACCGTACGGTTATTCCAGCTCTCCTCACCATCCAGCTGCCGGAGCGCCGCTGCGATTCCATGGAACACGCCAATGGCCGTGCTCATCGCCAAGCGGCCAGGGCCAGAGTCACCGGGGTGAGTCACGAATTCAGTGTGTCGGCATACACTGGCAAGTTCCGTGTCCCCGGTACCCACGTCGGGACCCGTATAGAACTGTCCTCCGAACTGATTGACCACACGGCCAAGGTGCTCGTATGCCGCTGGCCAGTCCTCCCCTCCCGATGAGTGGATGACCAGTTTCGCTCCTCCCGCAGGCAAATCGGCGAGGGCACACTTGTAAGTCATCGATCGAGCCAGCCTCAGGCAATCGAGCAGAGACTCACGCTCATCTCGGTAGACAAACCGGCGAATGCCTCCGAACGCGGGACCGCGCGAAGTGTTGTGAATGGCTAGGAACGCACGCAGGCCTGAGGGAGCATGATTAATCGCGAGGACTTGCTCAAACCCCATGCGGGTCATTGCGTCGAGTAGATGGAGGGGCATGGTCGAGGGGCGCAGGATTCCAAGAATCGTCAATTCTACCCCTACAAGGTCAGCATAGTGGCTCGAGTGCAGCTCTGATTAGGGTCCGGGACCCATTTTGCGAGTCTTGTCAAGGCGCAGCGACCTCTTGGCTGCCTTCTGGGCTTTGCAATGCAGCTGGCGGACCTCAGAATCAGAGCCCCCCAAAACCCACGTGCCGGCCCCACCAATGGAGGCGTTGTTTTGGCTCACTAGGGGGAAGACAATGAGCGCCCCTGCGTCTACCCCCATCATGAGACCACTCTCCTCCCACTCCACCACCCTCACCCTGCTGCTAGGACTCCTTGGCGCCTGTGCATCCCCAGAGACGCGCAGGGGGATCGGCGATGAGCGGGAACGCATGAAAGTCACTGCGTACAACCCCGGAGATATACGCGAGCAATCGTCCATCGGAACATATCTGACATCCCTCGACCGCTCGATTCAGCAATGGAATCACACGTTTCTCACTGGGCGCGCCGATAGGGACCGCCGTACGCTCAACCGGCTTGAGGACGCCATCCGCTCGCGTACCCTCAAGATGTTTGATCCCATCGTGGAACAACTAGAGATGGGCCCGCCCTACAATCGCCGAGTCGCAGCGACAGCCCTCGGTTTCACGGGTGCCGACCGTGCAATGGGCCCCTTACTCAACGCACTCTCAGATCCAGATCCAGAAGTCACGAACAATGCGTTGGTGGGCCTGTCGATCCTCGCGAATCCCGGCACTCCTATCCAGGGCATCTTGCACCACATGCGATCCGGTGCCAACGAACAGATTCGCGGCAACGCTGCCCTCGCACTACTCGAGTGCCTGCAGGCTGGGGCTCCCTCCTCCCCAGAAGTACTCCCTGCAGCACGCACTGGGCTGCATGACACTGCACCGTATGTACGCACTAAAGCAGCACTCATCCTCGCTTTCGAACGGGATGTCGAGTCGATCGGTTCCCTCGCTCTGCAATTGTACGAGGACTCGGTGGACTCTGCGGCTATGTCAGCCAGCCGCAGTCTCGCCTTCCTCGGCAAGAACGAGATTCACGTCCAAGGCCAGTGCGCCCGAGCGCTCACCGGAGGTCTGGGCAAGGTCAATGAGTCTGTTCAAGCTGCGCTGCTCGTCGACCTTCAACAACTCTCGGGGCGCAATTACCCCTCCCACGAAGCTTGGGTTGAGTGGGCCCACCGCCTGCCTTAGCAGGCGATAGTTCTAGGAGGCCGTGGGCCTCCCATGTGCCCCGGCCTCACTGGTTCGTCGGAGCAACGGTGGCCAGCGCCGCAATTGGTCAGACGCTCGATCCTGTAGACTCTGTATCCTACCTGTATGCAGACTCCACTCCTTGCAGCTCGCACTTTGGCCGCCTGCTGTGTCATCGGAGTCGTGGGCTGCGGAGACCCCGCGCCATCGAAGCCGAAGGGCATTCCGTCCCCCCCCCCAATCCTGCCCGGCCCTTCTGATCCCACAGAGACTCCGCTGCGCCCCGGTCCTGCGCGGCCCCACGCTCCTCCTCGGGAACGCATTGGGAACCTACAGGGGATTCGCTTGCACTCCACCATCGTGTTCGAAGCCTATCCCGACTTACCCCATGAACTCGATGTGAGTTTCGCCTTCCCTGACCGTGCCCGCTCTCTGCTCAGTCCCGCGGACGCGCGCATCGCCCAGCGCGCCCTCACCTATCGGTATGGTGAGGGCTTGTGGCGCATTTCACCGGGCGAGAAAGCCAGCCATGAAATGGACCCCACACAAACCTCAAACGCCATTCTAGAGCTTGAGTTGCGGAGAGCCCTGTTTCTGTGGCCCGCTGGCTTTGAGTGGACCGACCTACCCGAAGGCGGCCAGCGAACAGAGATTGAGGGCGGCGGATACCTCCTTGCGCAGTTCTCGCCATCGGACCCAGGTCACCCGCATTCACTGTCGGCCTTCAGTACAGACAATACTCCGCGCGAGTCCCTAAGAAACATTCAGTGGGCACAGGTCGAGGGACGTGATCGGCCGACACACTTGGAAGTCTATTTAGGGGAGTCGCTCATCTGGTATGAAGAAGTGCAAGAGGTCGATGTTTCGAGCCGCTTCCTGGATGATTGGTACATCCCACCCGACCGTCGGACAGACATCGACACTAGGGCCGTCCGCACCTGCAGGCCCTTCAAGCTCAAGGCGATGGATTATGTGCGGCACGCTCTCCAAGGAACTCCGGATTTGAGAACTGCCCTAGATCAAGGGCAATCGTTGTTCAGACAACAAACCCACCATTGGCAGAAGCTCGGCCTCGAACTCACGGCTTCCGTGCACATTGAACTCACTGAGAACGGCCATCCTACTGCCATCCTGCTCGTCGCAGCGGGAGGGGCACCCTCCCGAATTGCTGAGCTTGATCCTGACGCTTCATGGGCGCACCAACCCGCGAGCCCCGCACTGAGCTGTTTCCTTCCGAGTCCCACACCCGGCGGCGCCGATTTGCTCGCCCTGCGCAAGGCTGCAGGAGCCGATCCGGCTCTATTGTTCATGCGCGTACAGCCCCTCGGCACTGAGCCCCGACGCGCCGAACTGGTATGGGTCAAAAAGTGACACGGCCCGTGCCTTAGCGTAGGGTTGATTCATGCGATTCTCCGCATCGAGTACTCCCCCCCAGCTGAAGTCTGCAGACCGCACACTTGGGCGGGGCCGCGCTGCAATCGTCTTCGAATCCATGGATGCGCAGGGTCGGACCACCGCACGCAAAGTGTTCAATTCAAGTCCGCTCACGAGCCTGATCCAGTACATCTTTCTGGGATCCTCAAACCCATATGCGTGGAGCGAGCACGCCATCCAGAGCGCAATTCTTCGGCGGCGCATACTGGCCCCTCTCGTGAAGCACTGGTTCGGGAATCGGCTCGAAGTCGCCGAGGGCTGGAACGTGGATTGGAATTCAGAGTTCAACGCCTGGCAATTGCACACACGCGCTGTTGAAGGCCGCCCACCCCGCCTACATCACCCCCTTTGCAAACGGGGCAGCGGAGAAGTCCACGATCTCATCCACGAAGTCCTCAAACCCCTCCAAGGACACCTGATTGAGGCGGGATTTGACGGCCAAGTTTGGCAGGCTGGCTTGGGAAACCCCGTAGCCCTGACCAATTTCCTGCGGATAGACAAGGGAGACTCCGCAACCTGGGCCTGGATCGACTTGGAGTCCGGTGTACCGGCTCTGTTTCCCGCACACATTCCGAGCCTGTGGAGTTTCTATTTGCCGTGTGCATGGCGGCACAAACGACCTCTGTTCGACGATGTGGACATACCCAAACTGCGGGACTGGCTTCGACGTGAACGGTCTAGCCTGATCCTCTCACTCCAGGAATCAACCCTTGAGGGAATCGAGCGCGACGTGGCTGCTCTTGAGTATCACCAAGCGGGTTGGCGTCGCCTCACGCGACTGGAACGCAGCCTCGGTGCTCAGAAAGCCAAGGGACGCATCTCAGCCGAACAATGCTTGTATTACTCCCAGCGACATCTGCGCTGGTTGCTCCACGAGTCTCTGCGCGCCGGGCACGGCCTGGCACGGCGCACGTCCCATGGGCTCGCCCATTGCGCCCGCAAACTTGCCGGGATCCGTTGGGGGGCCCTGTGCAAGAATTCGGGCACCTTCGCACTCTCTTCCAGATACCGGGCCCAGCGTGCACGCTCGTTCGTGACTGCTCGGATCCAGCGCTGGCAAGATCGTGGGCAATTGAGCGCATGCCAAGCGTCCCAGCTGACTGCCCATCAAGCCGATCACGAGTCATCCGTCTATCTCGCCGATTTTGCGTTTCACTTAGGAATCAAACCGTTCGTGAAGTCCTTCGAGTACATCGTGGCTCCCGCCCTCCTCGCCGCAGGAACCATCGACCAGGTCACCCTCGGATTGATCTGGGTCTGTGGTGGATCCGTAGGTCGGACGATGTACACGGGCGGGCGACTGATTCAAAACCTCCTCACCGGCAGAGAACTCCCACTGATCTCACTTTGGGTGGGGCTGATCCCGGTCATTGGCAACTTGGCCTTTCCCCTCCAGATCGTGCGCTCAAGCCGTGTGCAAGACGACCCCCTCGCCCAGTTCATCCTCTATGATGGATTCGCAGCCATCGGCCGCAGAATCCCCATCTGGGGGGGACGGGACACACTGACGGAGCATCGCCTCAATCGCATTCCCGATTGGGTAATTCCGGCCAGGGGGCCCATCTCGTAGTCAGGCCCTGTCTCCTCGATAGGGCACCCTCACCCGCGGGACTCAAGTAAGCCAGACTCCAGCGGTGCGCCCTGCGGTCCACGATGGGGGGCAATTCGACCCTCTTTCCGCCTTCAGGGCGCTCTAGGGGCTGTATCGCTGCGTTCTCGCGCCGAACGCAAAGTCTGTCTACGAATTAGGCGCCATTGGCACCCCTCTTGCATGGAACGGGGTGACTGCGGACTCCCCGCAGTCACCCTACCCCCCCTGGCGTCCCGCCTGCGGAATCCAACCCAGCTGAATCCCATGTTGAGCCCCCGACCCCTCCTCGTTCTGGTCTGCGCCCTGTCCCTCCTGAGCCCCGATACCATCGGCCAGCGCAAGCACTCAAGCGGAGCCTCGCGCAGTACTCCGAGCCGCCAGACTCCGACGCGGTCAACCCCCACTCGCCAGACCCCCACACGGTCTACGCCGGTGCGCTCCACCCCCACGCGCCAGACTCCCGTGCGTTCCACCCCTACCCGCCAAACTCCCGTCCGCTCCACCCCAGTCCGCTCAACGCCCACACGCTCCACCCCGGTCCGCGCGACCCCCACTCGCTCGACTCCGGTTCGGTCTTCACCGAATTCAGTTCGCTCGACTCCCACCCCCGTTCGCACGATCACCACCCCCACTCGATCGGTGACGACCCCCACCCGCCCCTCCACGACCAGCTCGACGGGCACCGCCACAGTACGTCCCAGCAGCGGTTCGGTCGATCTCAGTTGGCGCGCTCGCACCAGCGGCATCAGCTCTGATCTTTCCCGCCCAAGCTCCACTTCCAACATCATCGATCTAACGAGCTCAGGCCAACCCCAACGCGTCCGCTTCCCTCGTCCGGCCAGCACGCTGAGCCGGCCCACGGCCAGCTCCACGTCAACCGGGTCAAGTGCCAGGGATCGTTATCGCACCCCCCAGGCCATTACGCCCGGCACCTCGTCCAGCCACAGACTCACTGAGAGTTTGCGGACACGCAATCACACGGGTTTTTCCGGAGGCCATACAGATTCCCCTTCCCCCTCCACCCGACCCTCTCAGCACTACCGCACCCAGACAATTACCCGCGATGACATCCTAGAGCGGTACCGGCCTAGTGCGCGCGATGTCGCCCGCCAACGCCTTCGCGAACACAGTGAATCTCCTGTCACTCACGGTCCCTCCCATGGGAGGCAGAAGACCTTGAGCGATGGAGAGCGAGCTGCTCAAGTTCGAGACGACCTCGCAGCCAAGAACGCTGAGCGAGCCCAGAATGCGCGGGAAGCCTTCGCCAACAAAAACGCCCAGCGTGCAACGGATGCTCGTGCGGCCCTCGCTGACAAGAATGCAGCCAGGGCCCAAGATGCCCGCGCTGCCCTAGCCGACCGAAACACAGAGCGCGCTAAGAACGCCCGCGCGCAGATTAAAACACGCGACGCTGAGCGGGCTCAGCAGGCACGTGCGGCATTCGCTGACAAGAATGCACAGCGCATCAAGACCGCCCGCCAGAATTATACCCAGTCCATCGCCGCCGCTCCCGTCCGTGCAGGCAGCACCTCGGGCAATTCCTACTACGGGGGATACAACTGGTGTGGCAATTACTCCTTTGGCGGCAATAGCTGCTACAACTGGTGGTGGAGCTGGCCTTCCTACTGCTGGGGCTCCTGGTGGCACTACTATTGGTATAATGGCGGCTACTGGTCACCCGGCTATTGCCCTAGCTTCTACTGGTACGGTCCCTTTTACCCCTCGTCGACCGTGATTTACCAGACGATTGAGTCCACCCCCCAAGCAGATGTTGTGTACGTCTACGAAGAGCCCCAGGAAGAAGTCTACGAGGCCGCTCCTATCCAAGAGGGTGAGGTCGTAATCGCTGAGGACTGGGCCGGAGGCACGCCCTTACCCGCGGGCAACAATCAGCTGAACCGTGCAGCGGATCACTATCTAACACTCGGTGACCAGGCATTCCAAGAGAGCCGCTTCGGGGATGCGGTCCACTTTTACGCCAAGGCCATCGAATACGCTCCGGGGGACGGAATCCTGTACCTGATTTTGGCCGACGCCCTGTTTGCCACTGGAGATTACCACTACGCATCCTACGCCATTCGGCGAGCGTTTGAACTCGATCCAAGTCTAGCTGGGAACATCGTGGACAAGCATAGTTTCTACGCGGACCCCACTGAGTTCGATCGCCAATTGGCCGTCCTCGAAACGTACATGCAAGATCATCTCCTCGACGATGATGCGCGACTCGTCTTGGCGACCAACTACCTCTTCGGCGCACGCCCAGCCGCTGCGGTTGATTTGTTGGAGAGCGCGTTTAGCCAGGAGATCCGCTCCCAGCCCATCGGTGTAACGCTTCTCAATGCCGCGCGAAACATTCAGCACGGACCCAGCAGTCAAGGCAACTGAATTTCTCGTGGGCCGCTGTCGCCCCCGAAAACTTCCACAGTAGGGACGCGGCCGTACTGCGCTTCAAAACGAGCGCTCAGTGCGGCCCGAACCGTCTCCTCAGCGCCCCGCTGCACGAGTGTCACTGTACAACCGCCAAACCCAGCCCCCGTAAGGCGTGCACCCAAGGCCTGGGGACAATCCCGGGCAGCTTCAACAAGAAGGTCGAGTTCCGGGCACGACACATCGTACAGGTCGCGCAATGACGCATGGGTCTGGCTCATACAAGCACCTAACCCGACCGTCTCCCCGACCAGAAGATGTTCGCGGGCCAAGAAGGTGCGCTGAGTCTCTCGGATCACGTGTTCAGCGCGCCGGGCGAGAACCGGATCCATCTGCGGGCGGCAGGCATCAAGGACCGACATGGGGATGTCCCTCAAGCACTCAGCATCAGAACTGCCCCGGCGGAGGAACTCGTAGGCCTCGCCGCACTGCTGTACCCTCAGATTGAACTCACTGGCAGCGAGTTCACGCTTCACTCCTGTGTCGGTGACCAGAATCGCAAGGCTGGCCTGATCGATGGGCAGGTGCTCGTAGGACTCATCTTTGCAATCCAGCCACAAGATGTGGTCTCTGCGGGCACAGCCGATGGCAAACGGGTCCATGATTCCGCATTGCACCCCCACAAACTCGCGCTCAGCGCTCAAGGCTGCGTGGACACATTCCACCGCACTCATCCCTAGACCCCACAGAGTGTCCAGCATCAAAGCTGTGCCCACACAGATGGAAGCAGAAGAGGAAAGCCCCGATCCAATCGGCAAGTCACCTCCAAAACTAATGTCCATGCCTACGGGAGTGCCCCCCCCCATGCAGGTTCTCCGCGCGAGGTCAATCACAACGCCTAATGGGTAGTCTACCCAGCTCCCCAAGCGCTGATCGGGTAATCGCGCGAGGTCGAACTCCACCCCACCCTGGCCCAGCCCAGAGGTCATTCGGACAATACTGTCGGATCGGGGGCGGACTGCAATAAACGTCCCGCGGTCAATCGCTGTGGGCATCACCGGGCCACCGTTGTAGTCCAAGTGTCCACCGAACAGATTGACTCGGCCGGGGGAGAAAAAATGCCGCAGGCCAGCACCGGGTCCATAATGCCCCAAGAACTCAACGGCGTGAGCCCCCATGCGCTCCAACCGGAGGGGCGCTTCAGGGTGATTCACGGGCGCGGGCATGGCAGAAGCATACCGAGGTTCGCTGCACCCACGCTATCCCCAAGGGATCTTGAAGATTGGATTTCGAGCCCGGGGGGTTCACGTTGTTAGACTACGGGCACCATGACCCGCCCCGCTCCCTGCCCCACCGCTATGCACCGTCTCACTCGCATCCACAACTTGCGCCAACTCATGGCCGTAATCACATTGTGTGCCATCGCTTCCTGCGCCTCCATTGAATTCGAGCGCAACACTCAAACGTCAGGGGTGTTTGTGGCCACAGGTGTATCCATGACGGTCCTAAAAATCGACATCCCCAAGTCGGCGAGTCAGATCGCACGTGAGAACCTGTCTGATGCAAACCTTGCCAATATGCGGATCGAAGATTCGAGCGTGGTGCCCGACTTGGGTCCCTTCAACTGGATTCTCGACATCTTCTCTGTTCGCGTAGCCCGCATCTCGGGCCGCTGGGGTTTCGAGGGCGAGGGTGCCCGCTGAATTCACGCGCTGAATTCACTCGCTGAATCCGCCCACCGGGCCAATGCAACGGTCTTTTTCAGGAGATGAGACCGCGTTGACGCAAATCCGTTAGGGCTTCCCCTAGGACCCCATCAAACGACTGCGGCTCCCAACCCAACTCAGCCCGTGCCCGGTCAGAGCGGGCACGCCAGGCGGGCCCAACCATCTGCAGAGCCCGGGAACTGGTGAGGTGCGGTTCATGGACCCGTTCAAGCGCTTTCGCCGCCCTCACGACCCAAGGCCACAGGGCGGGGGAAACCCGCAGCGAGGGCAGCCTCGGCTCGATTCCCATCTCGACCATGCGAACACCCACACGCTGACAAAGATCGTAGGTGTCGAGGTACTCGTCCACGAGCAAGTAACGCCGACCACGTTTTCCGAGTTCCAGCGCCAGGCGAACTCCTCGAGCGGTGTCCCGAACACCCACCACACTCATGCCACCGGGTGGAGCCCAAGGGCCTATGCCCCCTTGAGCAAGGGCCAGCAGCAATCGCTGTGTGTTGGACTCGGGTCCCCCTGCACCGAAGATGGCACCTGGATTCACAACGCGCACGTCGAGACGGTCGCAATGCTCTAGAGCAAGCACCTCTGCCTCCCTTTTGGTTTGCACGTACTCCACCCCCAATTCGGATCCGTTCCACCGGGAATCCTCCGTGCTGAAATCGCTCCCCCTTGGCTCCTCCCACGCCACGGTAACGATTGAACTCACGTGCAAGCACCGCTGCAGGCCCGCCGCGGCCGCCGCTGCCATGAGATTTCGAGTTCCTTCCACATTGACGGACTGCTGCAAGGCACGATCAGCCCGGCGATAGCCCAATGCGGCCGCCGAGTGGATGACCCACGAGCCTGCGCTGTCCCCAGCGGCCGCCCGGACGGACTCACAGGCCCGCAGCAAGCCAGTTCGATCCCCCAAGCTCCCTTCATGGAAGACTACTCCGAGACCATCGAGTACGGCACGATCGGAATGCTCACGCACAAGCGCGTGCACCGCGTACCCGGCGCAGACCATCTCAATGGCAATGGCTCGTCCCAAGAACCCCGTCGCCCCCGTGATCAGGACCGGCAGTCTCATCCTCCGGCAGTTCGGTGCGAGGTTTTGAAATCATCACCGTCTTCACCCACGTCGAGAATGGCATCTCGGACGGCGGGGTCCTCAGGACGTGGAAACACCATTCGAGCGATTGCACCCGTGCCCTCGTCTTTGTTTCTGAGGGTAATCGTCCCACGCGCATCTTCAACGACTCGGTGGACGATGGCTAGGCCGAGTCCCGTGCCGGCACTCCGCGTCGTAAAGTGAGGCTCGAATAGATGTGCGGCTGCTTCATCGGAAACTCCAGCTCCTGTATCACACAGAGAAATAACCACCTCGTCCTCGTCAACTTGAATGCAGGAACTCAGTTCTCCCCCGTCAGGCATGGCTTCCAATGCATTGGCCACAAGGTTGACGAAGCAGCGTTGCAATTCTGGCGGGTTGGCGAGAATCACCGGTGCCCCGTTGCCCTCCCGCACTGTGTCGGGCACCGTCACGCCCTGATCTCTGGCGACGGCTTGGTAAAGGTCTAGGGCCTCGGCGAGTGTCTGGGCCACGTCCACGGGCCGGGACTGGGTGGGCACGCCCGCAAGGGCGGTAAAGTCCCTCACGACTTCACCCATGGTCTCGACCTGACGCTGAATCACCTCAATCGTGCGAGTCAGAATCGAATCAAACTCGGGGCTCCCTTCGTCGCGACTGCGTTTGAGAAGCCCCAGGGTAAGCGAGATCGGAGTGAGAGGATTCTTGATCTCATGAGCAACTTGTCTAGCCAAACCACGCCACGCAGCTTGCTTCTCAGCCTCCAAGAGTTGGGCTCGATTCTGCTTGAGCTCGGCCGTCATCCGATTGAACGACTTGGCTAATTGCCCCAACTCATCGTCCGTGCGTACATCAATCTGAGCATCGAGGTCCCCATGGCCGACACGATCAAAGTGCTGTTCCAATTCCCGAATAGGACGAGTCGTCCGATGGGCCAAGTACGCCGTAACGAGAATTGTCAAGAGCAGGATGGAAACCGAAAGGGTGATCAGCCAATGCGACAATTCACGGACTGGCGCATAAATATCCGCATCATCCACCCCAACCCCTACCACCCAACCAAAGCCTCCTTGTTCTTCGCCCCGGCAGCGCTTGAATGCGGCCTTCTTGTGGATCCCGCGAAACTCGTAGTCTGGGTACATCCCCCAAGCAGCGACACGCGCCGCAGACACCATCGGCGCCAACTGTCCCTGCTCCAACTCACTGACCCTTTGTCCATACAGTCCGCGATTGGGATGCGCGATGATCGTGTCGGCATCAGCTTTCCAGATCCATGCGTAGGAGGAAGCGTAGATATCTTCAATTCCCGACTCCACGTCACCTTCTTCAAGCCTGCGGACTCCAAAGCGGCCCACTGCCTCTTGGACGTGGCGCCAATTCATCAATGCAACCAGGACTCCAACAGGGCCGTCTTGATTGGCGAGGGGCTCAATGCGATGGGCAAAGCTGATGTAGTGTTCCCCGCTCTCGCCCTCCGGGACGTTCAGGCCATCCTCACCATGGCGACTCGCGAATCCCAATCCATGAAAGTCCACCGCCGCCGAGCCATGCTCGATGGCCTCTTGAAACCATGCGGCGTTCTGAAAATCAGCCTGAAAAAAATATTCCTCCGCGAGCTGGCTCAAGGACTG
Organism: uncultured Planctomycetaceae bacterium; assembly: GCA_964469565.1. GTDB lineage: Bacteria > Planctomycetota > UBA1135 > UBA1135. The sequence continues at coordinate 3,937 of CAYXZD010000008.1, read as the reverse complement.
CCCGGCGGGGCTTGCGGTGTTCATGCCCACGACTCGCCCTTGCCGGTCAAGGGCTAAGACATAGTCGTACACTCCGCTGCCCTGGACCAATTGATCCAAAATGGCCTCGACGCTGACCTGAAATGTGCCCCGATCATCATCCAGGCCGTCGACAAACCAATTGAGCACTGGAATCGAGGCCACCAGCTTCACATCTTGGCGGCGCTCGTCTAAGTCAGCATCAATGCGGTCACTCAGATCGCCAGCCATGGAGAGCAGGTGAAAACGAACCACATCTTTGCCCAAGCGTTCGGTTACCTTCGTGTTCACGAAGAACGCAAAGACTGCGAACGGGACGACCACTGCCCCGAGAACCGCCAGGAACCACTTTGTGGAGATGCGCCGTATCATCTCGTGTTCACTCTACCCATCCTCACCCTAGAACGCGCCCTCGGAATTGCCCAATTACTGGCCCACCCCCATCGACTCCTTCTAGGCCGGGAAACAGCCCTGTGATCACTCTTGAACCCGATCGAATTCTCCTAGTGCGCCTCTCCCACCTAGGGGACGTAGTGCACGCGGTTCCCGTGCTGCACGGTCTCCGGCGACGCTGGCCCCAAGCGCAGATTGCGTGGGTCTGTCAAAACGAATTCGCCCCCTTGCTGCACGGGCTGCCGGGGCTCGACCGGGTCATAGGCTTCCAAAGGCGAGCAGGGCTCCAGGGGGTTTTCAACGTCCGGCGATCGATGATGGCGTGGAACCCTGAACTGGCCGTCGATGCACAGGGCAACCTCAAGAGTGGGCTCATGACGCGCCTGTCCGGGGCGGATCACCGCCTAGGCCTCCATGCCAGCAACTGCCAAGAGAGTTGGAACGGGCACTTCATGACCGACCACGCAGGCCCTGCCAAGGGAGTTCACGCCGTCGATAAGGCACAGACTCTACTAGAAGTCTTGGGAATCGACACCCACATGAGTTTCAACCTAGGCCTCACGGATGAGGAGCTCTCTGCGGGGCGGGACCAACGTCTGAGATTCTTCAAGAATCCAGCGACACGGGCAGTGATGCTTCATCTAGGGCACGAGGGGGACCCGCGCACCTGGCCCAGCGAGTCCTTCGCCGAGCTGGCAAGCGCCCTTGCCCGACGTGGCCAGGAAGTATTGATCTTGGCTGGGCCATCGGAACGGGAAACGGGTGAACAGCTGCGCCGGCAACTCGCAGGCCAAGACCGGATTCACCATTGGCCCGACCAGGATGGACTACGCAGCCTGGCGGGTTTCTTCGCCGTGGCTGCCGAGGAAGGCGACACATTCGTGGGTTGTGACTCCGGCCCCAGCCACATCGCGGCAGCCTGCGGCCTTGGAGTGCGCCTACTGAGCGGCCCACAAGATCCCGAGCTTACGGGTCCCTGGCCTCCGGCAGGGCGAGCAGGTTCACCCCACAGGATCGTGCGGCCCGATTCGAATCGGCTCCGCCCGATCACCGAACTCCCCGTTGAACAGGTCCTGCGAGAGCTCTAAGCAGTCGATGGGCCTAGCGCCGACCGCCCGCTGACCCCACAATGCCGCCGATGCGCATGATCCACTACTTCGGCGCCGCCGCCATCGTCACCCTGCTGTCGCTACTGGTTTCAGCTTGGCTGGGGATCTCTGGTCAGGCTGCGCTTCACTTTCGGGTCGCCCTTGTGACGGCGATCCTGTGCATTGGCACGCATTCCCTGTTGATCCTATTCATGATCATCACGGGTCGCATCATCCGAGAAGCCATGCAAGCACGGGATCTCCCAAAGGAGTTTCTCGATGAGCTCAATCTGTTTTTCTCCAAGAAGAAGGCCTACCCAGCTGCACTGCTGGGCGCCACATCGATCGTGGCAGCGGGGGTGATGGGAACGGCCCAGGATGCCCTGGGCTTACCAGCCATGAGCCACATGCTCATGGGAGTGCTAGCACTGGGGATCAACTTCTTTGCCATCCTTGTTGAGGTGCAAGCCGTCCTAGCCAATCAGGGCCTCGTCGACCGGGTGGCAGCCGCGCTCGACACCATCGATGGAACCCTTGAAGAAGCAGGCGAGTTGCCAGAAGAGGAAGAGCCTGATCCCAAAGCCTTGGCGCGCGGAGCCTTGTCTGTGGCGCTAGGCGCGTGGCTGCCCTACCTATACTGGGGCTTAGTAGTCTGGCGTGGCGATTTTGACCCAGTCTCTATTCACCCTTGGCTTGAGATTAGCCTGCTGGCATTTGTGATCTGGGTGCTGATCCGGACGATACAGGTCACCCCCGAACTCAATCCGACCGACACTTCTCAGGACATCGAATAGGGATGCAAGCGGGCGGGTAGCTGCCTACTCTTGGCCGCCACCCTTCTGTGCCCGCTCCGCCTGCTCAAGCAACGAGCGTGTATCGCGGTATCCGGGCCAGAGCGAGTCAATCGAGCGCAGTACCCGCACTCGAGATTCCAGATTCATCTGACTGTCCAAGGACGCGTACATGTCCTCGACACTGGCAATGCGGGCACGCAGTGAGTCAATGCGAGAGCGCGTATCCAAGTAGAAATCACGCTCCATTAGCAATCCCTCAAACTGAATTAGGGCCTGGTCTAAACGATAATCACGCTCCAGATTGAGGGCCAGGGTGTAGGCACGATCTGCGCTTGCCTCATCAAGCTGAGCGAGCATTTGGTCGAAGGCATCCGACTGCATCTTGGTCATCGATCGCCCGCTCTGAAGCACCTCCATCGCTTGCTCATAATCTCCGCGCAGAATCCACATCTCACCCCTCTTCAGAACATCTTCAACCTCCGCCTCGATGTACATACGCTCTAGACCGTCCTGCGCTTCGGCGTTCATCACATCCGCCTGCCGAGCCGAAAGGTACTCCGTGCGTGCACCTGCGAAGAAACCTTGTGCCTCCAATTCCTGAGCACGCAGCACGCGCCGACGACTAATCTCGCCCCGAACCTCGCCGAGCCGTTCGTTGGGGCGAGACCCATCACGCGCATACTTTTGGGCGTAGGAGAAACGACTACGCGCAGTCTCAAGATCTCCATCATAGAGATAGGAAATGCCCTCGTTGTAGTAGTCCTCCGCCTTGGAGTCTCGAACCCTCAACTCTTTATCAAGAAGGTCGATGGCGGCCTGCGCCGATGCGAGGGAGGGCCTGTACATGAGTGCCATCTGGTAAGCCCCCCTAGCAGCGCGTAGGTTCTCCGTCGCGTGAAACGCCGTCCCACGCTCAAACCAACTCGTGGAAAGCTTGTCTCTCGTGCGAGCAATCCACTGGCCGGGTTGTTCCAGCTCGGGACCTAGATCGTCGGCCTGATAGAAGGACTCCAGCGCCTCTTCGTCGTAGTTCAAGAAGCTGAGTTGACGCCCCCAGTCCAAGAGCACCGCCACCGTCGCCAAGCGGTGTTGCTCTTGAGCATCCAAGTCAGCGGGATCCGCCAAAACCTTCGCGTGAGCGACCTCGACCGCCGCGATGTACTGCCCTGAAGCCACGAGGAATCCGACTTCCTGTTTCGAATCGTCATCCGCTGCCAGCCCCTGACAACCGAACAGGCCAGGCAAGACGGAGAGGGCGAGTGCAGGCAGGGGGAGGCGATAGGTGGATTGAACCATGGAATCAGCAGGGGTCAGAGGGGCAACAGGCCCTTGGACGGAGGAGTGGCTGGGATCTTCCCACAAAGGACCCCAGGATGGGCCCTACGTGCGGACAGAATCCATCAAGGCGACCCCCAGACTGCCAAAAACCAGCAAGGGCAGCCAAGCTGCGAGGATGGGGGAAATGCCGCCGGACAGGCCAAAGCTCCTGAGCACAAAGTCAATTCCAAAGTAGAACACGCAAAGCAGGCCCCCGAGGGCCATACGCTCACTCCCCCCTCCGCGCTCGAAGTCGAACATGAGGGGCAGCCCCACCAAGAGGAGCACCAGGTTGGCAAGGGAAAAGGTGAGGTGGTAGTGCCAGAG
>CAYXZD010000007.1:110912-164439 GCA_964469565.1 uncultured Planctomycetaceae bacterium | reverse complement strand
CCCCATCGCATCTCGCCACCCATCGCGTGCACCCTGCGAAAAACGATGGCGGAGGCGGGAGGATTCGAACCCCCGGTAGGTTGCCCCACGCTGGTTTTCAAAACCAGTGCATTCGGCCGCTCTGCCACGCCTCCGTTGGGGAGAGGCTAGCGTGGGGGGGGCGGGGGCGCAACGGGCGGGAGGGGTTAGAAGAATAAGATGGCGACGCCGTCAGTGAAGTTGGATGTTGAAGTGGGGTTCTTGTCCCGGTGCCACAGTTGGAAGTGCCAGGTGTCGCCGGGGAGGACTGATGATTGCACTGGGGGGGGCATGGCGCTCAGGTCGATGGGTAAGAGCACCATGCCGTTCTGACCTGAGGAGGCGACCGCCTGACCGTAGCGGCCGATGGTTCCCGAGAGGCACAGGTTTCCTTGGCTGCCGCCGGGGTTGGCGAAGAAACCCGACCACTGGGAGACGATGAAGTATCCAAACTCGTTGGGGGGCAATTGCTCGGCGATGACAGTGACATCGTTGTCGGAAACGAGAGCACTCCCTCGGGCGCGTATGGTTCCGGGTAGGCCGGTGGAGTTGGGCACGATGGGACTGCAGAAGCTGTTTCCTAGGCTGGGGGCAAACCACTTGGCATGCAGGTAAGCCTCGACAATGGCGCGTTCGGTTGAACTGAGCACGCGGTTGTAGACGATGAGTTCGGCGAGGTCCCCTCGAAAGAAACCCTTGGCCTTGGCGAGGTCTGCATCCGCGCCGAGGCGAATGTTGATGCTGTTGGTCGGGCTCGTGGAGCCCGGGGTCTGAAAGTTGGTCGCTAGGGTGGCAAGCTGCCCATCCACGTAGAGGGCCAAGTCTCCCGCACTGTAATCGTAAACGGCACAGTATTGCTCGAGTTGCCCCATGGTGATCGTGCCACCCTCAATCCGCTGGAAAGAGTCGCTGTCCAAGCGACGACCGGCAGCTCCGTAATCCCCTGAGCCTCCGATGGAAGTGCCGAAGGCGTCGAACATGTTGACCCCTGCACGGGTCGACTTGGAACCCGTACCCGTCGAAACCATCATGAGGCGCTGGCTGCTGGTGGCTGTTGTACTCGCCACCGCAAAAAATGTGGCACCCTGCACACCATTGAGCATGGAGAAGCACGCCGAGGAGGCATCCATGTAATCATTGCCGTCAAAGCGCACGATGGACTGGTTATTCCACGCACCCGCGATGACCTTGGGGCGACGGTTGGTCATGTTCATGGTCGCATTGGCATTCCCCATGGCGGAGCGATCCACCCAGGTGCGACCGTTGAGGAAACCTCCGCCAAGTACGCCATCTCCGTCCGGGTCGCTGCCGTCAAACCACGCCACATTCCCAGGAATGTCCGCCGGGTCGCCACATGTGCCAAATGCATGGGGCGCAAGTGGCGCAAGTGCACAAATGAGAGTTAGGGAGGGGACGGGGATCGAGAGGGAGAAGTTCATGGCAGGCGGATGGATGGGCGCGTGGATGGACAGCGATGGAGGACAACTGCGGGTGCAGCTCGAACTCTCTTCCATTCAATCACCCCAACGGATCCTGCGGGGGCACTCCTTGGGGAATGGGGGCGCAGGTGTTGGCTGCGGGTTCGATCTTGGACTCCTCGTTGGGCTCCTCGTGGGGGTCCGACTGGGACTCCGACTGGGGCTCCTCGTGGGACTCCTCGTGGGACTCCTCGTGGGACTCCTCGTGGGACTCCGACTGGGACTCCGACTGGGACTCCGACTGGGACTCCGACTGGGTTCCTACTGGGGCCGCCGAGCGATCAGGCTGTATCCCTGCACCACGGTCGTGTCCGAGGTGAGCTTGGAAACCCAATAAAACATGATCTGAATCACGGCGAGGAAGGGCAGCAAGAGCAGGCTACGCCAACGGCAGAGGATGACAGAGCCATCGGACTGTCTCTGGCTGGCACCCAGCCAGCGCAACAGAAACTGGGAGAGGCTCGCACCCATGGTGGTGGCGAAGTTTCCCCGTGGCGTGATGGACTCCACCTGGAGGCCCGCAGCTTCGCTGATGATTTCCAGCGCACTGGGCGTGAATCGGTAGTAGTCGTTGGGCAGTTCGTGCAAGGGTTGACTGAAGGGAACCGTGCAGAGCAAGCGCCCTCCCGGCTTGAGCACGCGCGCCATCTGGCGGACGAGTTGGCCTGGCTCGGGCACGTGTTCGAGCACCTCAGTACACAAGACCGTGTCAAAGCTCCCTTCGGCGAAGGGCAGGGCATTGCCATCACCAAACACGTCCACCGATTTCTTCGCCCGGTCGAGAATCTTCCACAGGTCTGGCTGCTTGTCGAGGATGGACGGAGGATACTCAAGCCCCACATACCGATCGACGAGGGGTTCAAAGAGGCGACGGTAGGGGCCTTCAGAAACGCCCACGTCCAGCAAGACTCCCTCGGCGCTCTGGCTCAATTCAACAACCGACTCGCGCAGCTTCGACCAATCCAACCAATAGGGATTGAGCGGCGTGTGCTTGCGCCACGCATTGAGCCGCTGGCCGCGTTCGTCGCGATAGTTCACCACGCCCACGCGCTTGCGTGTGGTCACACCCATGGCGGATTCCCCCTGGGGTGACGCTGGCAGAGCGCGGGAGCTGATGGAATGGGCGCAGGAAACATCGTCTTAGTGCATCCTATCTTGGTTCACGGGGGGATGCGGGTAGCCGGTACAACTCAAGCTTGGGACCTGGACGCTTCAGTTGCCACAGGCCGGTCAAGGGGAACGAGAGTTCCGAGGGCAAGTTCGCATCTGGAGACCACCCTTCCTGGCCTCCTGGGTGCACGGTGAGCAAGGCCGGCCCTTCGATGTTGAGGGGTTTGAGCTTTGGAAGCACCTCGCCGGAGGGGCCAGGCATGGCCGGCTCTGGGTCGATGAGGATGGGGGCCACACCATCGTCGGGTGTGCGGTCCACAATCAAGACATAGTCCATGCCTAGGGCGTGCAAGATCTGAGACGGGTCCTCGCCGTACTCGGCTCGCTCCTGTTCCTCCACCCAAGAACTGCGCGTTCGCAGGTCGTAATCAAAGATGGACTCAAGCGGCAGGGCATCGACACCTTCCCCCCCTGGGGGCACCGCACCCGCTTCGAAGTAGAGCAGGCGTCGGCCCTCGCGTCCCCCCAACTCCCGGTGCCGGCTCAAGCGCTTCAGAGCAGCACCATCCAACAGCAGTTCTGGCCCATAGCAGTCCACCGCCACGGGCCCCTCGAGGTCCATGGATTGCAGGGCTTGTTCGGCCAGGGCACGGGTGTCTTCTTGGCGCAGGATGTGCGTGAGACGTAGGCATTGCACCAAGGGAACGGCGAGGAGAACCCACAGGACGGGCCGTAGATTTGCACGCTGCCAAAGCCATTGACCCGTCCATCCCGCCGGGAGGGCGAGCAACACGGACAGGGGCAACAAGTAGCGCGTGTGATCCCCTTGGTTGGTCATGAAGAAGGCCGCCCACAAGAGAGCCATGAGCGTCACAGGCCGGGCCGCCCGTGCGCGCAGCCCCCAGACCATTCCAGCGAGGGCGAAGAGCACGAGCACCGGGTCATAGCCCACGAGGGCCCGACTGAGTTTGTGCCAAGTTTCAGCACGGAAGGCCAAGACCAACGCCTGGCCGCCGACCGTGACGGCGTTGTCTCCAAGGGCATCGCCCGCTGCCACTGAACTCTGCTCGACGGCCCCGTGCACGAGGTAGTAGGGATGACCCACACTGATGGCGATGAGAGCAAAGAGCCCCACACTCTTGAAGCCCAGACCCAGTGCAGAACCCGGTGCGCGCCGGGCCGTCAACAGCCAAGCGATCCCGCTCATGCCCAGGGCGGCTGCCCCTGCCTGGTGGGTGGCGAAGGCCAATCCAGCAGCGAGGGCTGACGCCAAGAGGTGCACGCGTCGTCCGCCCGTCACAAAGGCGCAGGCACCCCAACCGGCGAGGGCCATGAAAGAAACGAGCGGCGCCCAGGGTCGCTCTTGGACTGAGAACTGCAGGTGCAGCAATCCCGTGGCCACTAGATAGGCTGCAATCCAGGCACCGACTCCAAGTCCTGCGCTGCGGGCCGCACCCCACATCGCAAGGGGTGCGAGGCAGGCGAGGAGCATGCACAGGTAGCGCGCGGGTCGGTGGGCAAGCTCGGGCTGGGAATACAGGCGTTCGGCAAACTCAGCCTTCCCCGACCAAGCACCCAACGCTCGGCCCACCCCATACTCCACGGCGTAGATCGGGAGTAAACCGTAGGAGAGTAAATACGGGTAGGTGGAGTAGCGGCCCACCTCGGGAACCAGATCCAGATCTCGTGCCATGCCGAGGGCATTCTTCACGACGTGCGTGTCGGGCACATAGTTGCGCGGCATGCCGTGTTCGAGAGGGGCAAGTCGCAGGCCGAGCGGCAGGATCAACAGCAGGAGCACGCCCAGCCGCCAAGTCCGACGGGGTGTGGCCGGCGCGGATGTGCCGGGCGTGGATGCTGTGGACGGTGTGGACAAGGGGTGGAACGCCCGGGAAGGAAGTGGGGATCGGGCCTGGGATGGGGGGGAGCCTATGGGCCGGGAGTGTCTTTATCGGCAAGATCCTCCTGTTGAACACCGCCCAAACCCACCAGAAGTTGCCCCTCTGATGCGACTGGATGCAGGGGGCCTGCAGGGGTACTTGAGGACACGGGGCCCGAGGGGGCGATGGGCCGCGAGGCGGGGCCCCAAGGCGATGGAGGATTCGGCTGGGCTGGGATTTCGTTAGAGGAGCTCGCTGTCGTCCTCATCCCCATCGAGTCTCCCCTCGCTGCCGTGCTCGGTCTCCTCTTCAGGTGAGTCCGTAGCTGCTTCCCCGTCCTCTTCTTCTTGGCCCTGCTGCTCAAACTCGTCGAGCTTGTCTTTGAGCGCCTGGACATCTTCGGGGCTTGCCTGGGTATCCTCGGGCGTAACATCAGCGGACGGCTGAACATCAGACGGGGGCGTGGGAAACATGGATGGCCCATCCCCAGGCGCCGTCTTGTCCGCCCGCGCTTGCTCGAGAATCGAGTCACGCACTTGGATGGGGCAGCCCGCGCGCAGTCCAAGGGCGAGGGCGTCGCTTGGACGCGCGTCCACTACGATCTCAGCCTCAGATTTCGTGGGCGAGCTCAGAATGAGCTGGGCGAAGAACGTGTTCTTATCAAGGCCAACAATGTCCACCCGCAGCAGTTTCGCACTGAGCGCTCCAATCGTGTCGAGATTGAGCTGGTGGGTGAGCGGGCGTGGATAGGATTGGCTGCCGAGCACACGCTGAATCTCACGGGCCTCCGTGGGTCCGATCACAATCGGAAAGGTGCGCGTGCCTGTTCGTTCCGTGAGAAACAGCCATTGGGAATCGCTGTTGCTGCGTAGAACAAGGCGCGATACGCGCACGGGAATCAACGGGTCGTCAGTCATGCTGCCCATAGTATGATTGTCCGACTGCTCCGTGTCACCGTTCTGGTCGCTGGTCTTGGCTGAGAAGGTCGTCAAGGACGCCTTCCTCTTCTGCGAGGAACCAACCCGTGGCCTCTGGATCCCTAAACTCACAGCGAGTGCACATCAGCCCTCGGGTGGTGTTGGGGTCCATGCGCTTGAGGGAATCACGACCGCACTCAGGACAGGAGCGGTCTGCCTTTGCGGGCCAAAACGCAGTGCACAGCACCCACAATAGCGCTATCCCAGCTCCGGCACCCAAAACCCACAGGGCCACATCTTGGGGGGCTCCCGCCGCCAGGCCGAGGCCCAGGGCTGTAGCGCACATCATGAGCGGCGCGATCAGCCAGCTGTGCCGGTGGATCCATGGGGGCTGGCTTGTGGACATGGGCACAGAGTAGCAGGTCATGCCCCCTTCAAGTGAGCCCCGGAAGCGTAGGCAGTCCCGCCCAAATGGAATGGGAGGATTCCCGGTGGCCTGCGAGGGCAGTAACGGTGATCCCTCGGCCAAAAAAACCCAGCGGGGCAGGTCAGTTCACTAGGGTGTGCGCCATGCACACAACTGTCGACCCTCAGCCCCAACCCGTCCTCGTGCGAATCCGCCGGGGGGATTTCGCCGAATCCCAGCATCGCGGCGCTTGGATCCTGACCGATGCGGCGGGCGCGCGCCTCGACGGTGCGGGAGATCCGGCGGGTCCCTTTTTTGCTCGCAGTGCCATCAAGAGCCTGCAGGCCCTGCCCCTCATCGAAACCGGCGCCTCTGAGCGATGGAGCTACGGGGCAGATGAGCTAGCCCTTGCCTTGTCCTCTCATAACGGAGAGCCCATGCATACCCAAAGGGTGGCGGCCCTCTTGAGTCGGCTTGGCTTGGGAGTTGAAGCCCTTCAATGCGGCTCTCAAAAACCCGGTGATCCTGACACGGCCAGTGAGCTTGTGCGGACGGGTCAAGCGCCCTGCGCCTTGCACAATAATTGCTCGGGCAAACACGCTGGTTTCTTGGCGCTGTCTACGCATCTCGGTGCCGATGCGGGTGATTACCTGCACCCCCACGGTCAAGTCCAATCTTGTGTCCGTGAAACCCTCGCTGAAATGATCGATGTGAATGCAAGTGAGTTGACCTACGCCGTGGATGGCTGCAGTGCACCCACCTATCGCTTGAGCCTCAACCAACTGGCCACGGCCTTCGCTCGAGTGACGAGCCCAGGTGGCCTAGAAGCCAAGCGCCGTGGGGCAGCTCGGGCCATGACTGCTGCCGCAGCAGCCCACCCGCTCTTGATTGCAGGTACTCACAAACGTCTTTGCAGTGAGATCAGTCGAGTGACAGGTGGGCGCCTCTTCCCCAAGGTCGGGGCTGAAGGGGTTTATGCCGTGGGTGAGGTGGGGGCTGACCGAGCCCTCGCTGTGAAAATCGACGACGGGGGATTTCGCGGTCTCTATCCCCTCGTCGTTACATTGCTAGAGCGACTAGGCATGCTCAGCTCTGCGGAGGCTACTGAACTGCAACACTGGCACCGGTCCCCCCTGCGTAATTGGGCTGGGCGGGAAGTGGGTGCCTACGAGGTCTTGTAGCCAGAGCGGGCGGCACGGCCCAGGGGGTTGCTTTATCCAGGGCATGCACTCCCGCGGGTAATCTCGATTTGCTCCGCGCCTTCAGACAATCCCCTCTGAATGCCCTCAAGGATTGCTGAATGAGCCTAGACTAGGTGTGTGGCACCCTATGCTTCCATCCCACCGGCTCCGCCTGACTTGCCCACCTGCGCTCACAAGGGACAGGCCGGGCGACTCTTGTGCCTGTGCGGCTGTTCCATCATGCCGGGTGCCGCTGCTCTCAGTGTGCGGGCAGCCCAGCGAGCTGGCGCCGGACTCGTGACCCTGGCAGTCTTCGAGCCCTCAGTCATCGCTGCAGTGAGCCCCGCAGCCCCCGAGGTGACCTACCTTGACCTCTCCCGAAGCAAGGACCTATTCGCCGGACGCATTCCACGGGAAGTGACCGAACATCACCACGATGTACGTCTTGCCGGTCCCGGGCTCGGGGGCGGCGGTAACACGCGGGCTCTCATTGCTGCCCTTGTGGCCTCCGATTTTACCGGCCCGCTTGTGCTCGACGCCGACGCCCTCAACGTGAGTGCGGCCGATCCTGTACTCTTGGCCCAATGCAAGGGCCCCTTGATCCTGACGCCCCATCCTGGGGAGGCCGCCCGGCTCTTGGGCCGGCCGGTTCCAGGCGACGACAAAGGACGCGCCATGGCTGCACAGGAGATCGCGCGCATCTGCGAAGCCATCTGTGTCTTGAAAGGGGAGGGGACTGTGATTAGCGACGGTGAGCGTTGGTTCCACAACGGTACGGGAAACGTGGGCATGGCGACCGCAGGGTCAGGTGATGTCCTCGCAGGAATTCTGGCTGCGTATCTCGGCTGCCTCACCGAGGGGTTCAATCCCTTTGACGCATCCTGCGCAGCTGTGTTTGTCCATGGCTTGGCGGGAGACCTGGCCCTCGAACAGCGGGGCCCCCGTGGTCTCGTCGCTTCTGACCTGATCGAGTTCTTACCGGCGGCCCAACTGTTACACGTGGAGGGCGCTAAGGACTGATGGCCACCCTCGCCCTTGGGTGTGTTTTGGGGGGATGCGTTTTGGGGTCGGGTGCGGCCTCGCAAGTGCAGGGTGTGGTTGTTGAATTCGAGACTGCTCGGGGGGCGCGTGAATCGCTGGTTGCACCCTGCGATGAATTGGCTGATGAGTGGCGCGCACGCCGGTGGGCCCTGGCCCCCGAGCAGTACGTGGGCGAGATTACCGCTGCCCTCCAAAGTGATGATTGGATTGCAGTCCATGCTGGGCTCGATGCTCTTGCCCGAACGGTCGATTCGGCCCGATGGGCCAGAGAGCAGTTTCTCCAGGACGACTTCACCCATCCCTTTGAGGCTTGGCTCCGACACGAACACTCCAATGTACGCGCGCGAGCATTAGATCTCGCTACGCGGGCCGGCGAGCTTGTGGATCCCGCTAGGTCATTGGCCAGGGAGTTGGCTGCGGATCCATCCGAGCAGGTGCGCCTCGCGCTTGTGCGGCACCTCGCGTGGGGGGCGGGTGGGGAGGAAACTCGCAGGTTGCTCGAAACCGTGGCGAACGGCCAAGGAGTGGCTGCACGATCCGCTGGCAGGGTCCTCTTGGGGGGAGAGCATGGGGGCTGGTCGGCTCAAGTGGCACGGCTCCTTGCTGACGAGAGCGGGCTAGAGTACGCCCTCCTCGAAGAGTGGGATGCTCTTCGCCGTGGAGTACTCAGTCCCCCGTTGATCGAAGCCTTGCGTACTCACACTGCAGAATCGTCAGCGGCGAGGACGCTTGTTGAATCCCTAGCACTTCATGCTGAATTGGACGGCGTGGCGGTGAGCGCAGACCGGCCAACCCTCGTGGCGGGATGGTTCCATGTGGGCACTGGAGTCGAGGATTTGGACTCGCTCGGTGCATTGCGCCAGTTGACTTACAACCAACGCTTGGATCTGGCTAGAGAAGGCGATGCAGAGCTTGGTCGGGGTCTCTTTGAATTAGGCGTGCGTCTGGGCCGGGTCGAAGATGCACCCACAGAGTCGGTTGCATTTGTGAAAGGCGCAGAGCTGGCAGGGATTGTCGATGAGGCCCAACGCTTCTTGGGGGTGGCTGGAATGGGGGCCTCGTTCTTATTGGAGTGCGCCTGCGCTGCACTCCCAGCCAGCGAGGCACTCACCCTAGCTCGCGCGTTGGATGATGTCCGTGCGGAGGAGGTCTGGCATAATGTGGGGCTGCGCGGAGAGGGGCTCGACCACCCCAGCGCCTTTTCCGGCTTACAGGGATTCATTGGAAGTGAACGCAGTGATGAGCTGCGCTGGAGTGCGGCCAGTGTCATTGCGGAAGTGTGGGGGCGAGAAGGATCCCCGGGAATCGGCGAAGACACCTTGTTTGCCTTGCTAGAGGATGAGGGCGCCGGATGGGAGATCCGCGAGCGCGTGTTCCGCTGGCTTTGCGATGCGCCTCGTTTTCAGGGACGGGTTGGGCGCTTGTTCGAGAGTTGGCGAAGGTTCTCCCCTTCCCAACGCATTCTCCTACTGCGCTCATTGCCCCGCGACCAGCCCTCAGAGCCCTTCCTAGGGCATCTAATCGAACTCTGCTCGACTGCCCAGGGACGTACCGCCCCCGTACTCGAGCTGCTGGCTCCCTTTCACAATCGGGACGGGATTCGGCAGACTCTCCACTCCTGGCTGGGGGAGGCCTTGGCCGAGCTCGCAGCGGCCACCTGTGGTGATGAGTATTCAGCTGCTCAGTGGCGGGGAAAGGCGATCGCGCTCGCGCTTGGCTCGGCTGAGCCGGAGCCCTTGGCGCGAGCGCTGCAGCGGGTGGTGGCTACCCCCCCGGGGGATGGCTTCTTCGAAGAGGGTTCGCCAGACGAAAACCCTGAACTCGCCAAGGTCTTATCCGCCAATCTGTCCCGGAGCCAAGGGGGTCGGCAGGCGCTTGGAGCTTTCTTAGGGAGTGCGATCCGTCGGCGCGTCCGTGTGGAGGCGGCGCTGGGTTTGGTGGGCACCCCTGAGTCCAGCCCTGCGGCACTGCAGGTTCTCATTGAAGACTACGCACACTGTGATGCGGATTTGGGAATCCGGGTCATGGCTGCGCTCGGTCGAGACGGCGGGCTGCAAGCGCGCAGTTTCTTGCTCCAAGTGGCCCTCGACCGTACCGCTAGGATCGTACGCCGACTGGCTGCCGTGGACGCCCTCGAACAGACGGAGGATCTTGCTCAACTCGTGCAGTTGAGCGTTCATCCAGAGATTGTACTGAGTGCAGTGGGTCGGCTGGATTCCCGTGCGAGCGCCGGTGATCTGGCCGCCCAACGCGTGTTGCTTGAGACTCTGGATCGTTTGGACATTCGTCATGAAACGGGGAGTGGGCGCAGCAGTGACCCACAGCTGATTGCAGAGCTCCTCTTGGCCTGCGTGCGAGCGCAAGCCGGCGGCCTTGGACTCGAAGGGCGCTGCTTCGCCACGAGTGTGGCGCAGAGTGAAGAAGACCTACTTATGCGGCTCGCTGGACAGCGACCAGCGGCGACGGAGTTTCGCTATCGGTGTGAGTTGGGAGCAGCAGGAATCCTTGCCCGGCGGAGGGGGCTGGAGGGCGCACTCAGGGCAGCTGGAGCCTGGGCTCAGTTTGATGGGCGCTTGCTATTAGAGTTGGCTCGGGTTGTCAGCGTTGGCGATCCCGATGGGCTGGCCAGTGAGTGGTCACGCAAGCTGCTGGGGGCGGCAGAAGTCGCCCTTCTCGGAGAGCCTCAAGTGGGGGACACCGAGGCTGCGTTGGACCGGGTGCGTGTGGCGGCCTTCCGTGCAGCGGGTGCGCGGGGAGATTGGGAGGAAGTCGCATACCGGGCTCAAGAACTCACAGTACTTGTGCAGGTGCGTGGGGGGCCCACCCAAGCATTCCAGCAGGCTTTTCCCCGGTTCGACAGGCGTTTGGGCACAGATCCGATGGCCGACCTGCGCGCGGCACGTTGGCAGGCCTGTGCGTGGTCAGCCCTCGGGGCGCGGGACTTGGGGAAGGCGAGAACTGCGCTCGATCGGGCGCAGGAACTGGTGGGGGGGTCTGAGGCCGCTCACGCCGCCCAACTCGAACTAGAGCAAGCTCTCGGACTCCTCCCGTCCCCACGCTAAGATGGGCAGGGCCACCGCAGGGCTCTCCTGCTCCAATCCGTTTCAATCCAAGAGTTCACGAACGATCATGACCACCCTCGAAGTCAATATTCCCCAACACGCAGTCGAGACCCTTGATGATGGCATTGGTTTTGTGGGCCTGGTGGACCGCATGCAGCAAGACGCGCCATTGAAAGTCGTGAACTCTGCGCGCATTTCCTATGACAAGCAAAAGGATGGCTTCGAGGACGCAGACGCCAAGCTCTCGAACTATCTATGGAAGCACGGCCACACCTCTCCATTCCGCCACAGCTTCTTCACGTTTCACTGGAAGGCACCCCTGTTTGTGTTTCGCCAGGCATTCAAATACCAAGTGGGCTCGGGTTGGCGCACCTACGATGTAGAGGGTCACGAAGTCTCCTTGGAGGTTTTCGATGTCCTGTACGACACTGACAAGGGATGTTCATGGAATGAGATTTCGGGTCGCTATGTGAAGTGGACCCCTGAGTTTTATGTGCCCAGCGTGATGCGGGCCAATCCTTCACACGGCAGCAAGCAAGCCTCCAGTGACCTTCCCAGCGACTACGACCACGAAGGTGAGCGGGCCACCATGTTGGCCGAGTGCAACGAGGCCTTTGAGCGGTATGAATCTCGCATCGAACGGGGAGTTGCCAAGGAAATTGCGCGCATGTGTCTTCCTCAGACCCTTTACTCCCAGGCCTATTGGACCGTTTCGTTGCAGGGGGTTTTACATTTCCTTGATCAGCGCCTGAAGAAAGACGCTCAGTATGAGATTCGCCGCTACGCCCAGGCTGTGCGCGACCTCTTGGCACCTGAGCTCGATCAGCTCGGGATTCAGATCGAAGGGGACGAGTAGGACTTGTGGATAGGGCCACAATTGAATTGAACCGATTCAGCTTTGCACCGTTGCAAGGAAGTTCGCCCGTACCCTTGGCGTAAGCGCTGATCCTCATGATGTTGTCCCCACCGTCGCGAATCCT
Source organism: uncultured Planctomycetaceae bacterium (assembly GCA_964469565.1). Classification (GTDB taxonomy): domain Bacteria; phylum Planctomycetota; class UBA1135; order UBA1135. The sequence continues at coordinate 152,366 of CAYXZD010000007.1, read as the reverse complement.
GGGCCTGCTTGGCTGTGTACTTCTGCCCCTTTGGGGCGTGGGTCTCCGAGCGAACCCGGGGCCGGGGGCGATTGGGCGCCAAGATCCCGAGCCTGCGGAAACCCCTCAGCCGACTGCTGCGGCACAGGAGGCTCGTGCGCAGGTGGAACAGGGCATGCTCAAAGCCGGCATCTATCTAGACCTCCAGGATGGGGTCTTGGCCAGTCTGGGCCGCGTGGAAGTGATCGATAAGCTGTTGGAGTACCTCGTGGTATTACCCCATGGGGATGCGCATGAGGCCATGTTCACCATGGGAGGAGATCGTACGGTGGACGAGGCTGTCCTCTGGGCTGAAGTCTTGAATGCGGGGCTCTTGGCCCTGGGGCTTCAACCGGGGAACAACGCGGTTTGGACCCAGAAGGACCCAGCTCCCACTGAAGACGAGCTGCGCAACGGAGTGAGTCCTTATGACGTGCAAGTTCCCACCGGGGACAGCCTGTATCTGTACGTCGCCTGGCGTGTCGAGGACGAACTGTACTTATTCCGAATGGAGGACCTCATCCGTGATCTGGAGCGAGGCCGCTCCATGCGACGGCAGGCCTGGGTGTACCTAGGATCACGGATGTTGGATCGGGGTGATGGGCGGCCCGAGGTGTTTGCTGCGGGGATCGAAGGCAACCTGGTCAACATTTCCTTCTTTGCCAAGGGAAACACGCTGGTGACGGGGGCTTTGCCGGAGTGTGTCCACGAAACAATCTGGCTTCCAAACGCGTGGCTGCTTCCACCTATGGGCAGTGACGTGCTTATGATTTTTTCTCGCCAACGCCTCGACGGTCTGTCTCCTGAATTAGCGAGTTGGGTGCCCAGTGGGTCGTGATTTTTCTTACTCGGTAAAAGCATGAGTGCCTCCGCGCCCACAAGTACCGGGGGGACTCCCCGGGTGCGGCCCCTTGTCTTCCGTATTTGGCAGACCACTTGTCTGGCTCGTTCCGGAGAGGCTGTTCTGCTGGGTTTGGGTCTGGGGTTCTTGACCCTTGCTGCTTCATCCACCCCGGGGGCGGGATTGGGGTGGGTTTCTCTCGGATTGGCCGTGGCCACAGGCCTTGCCTTTGGAGTGTCCTGGTACATGGATCAAAAACCCCAGCCCCGTGCTGTGGCGCAGCTCATCGATCGCGGGCTGCGCATGGGCGGAGCACTGACCACGGCCTTTGAGGCAGAGCAGCGTGGCGAGGCCAGCGAGGTGCTGGGCCTCCTTGCCCTCAGCGTGCGTGCCCGCGTCAAGGTGCGTGCGGCCTTGCGTGCCGCCCTGCCCAACTCGTTGCCATTCTTAGCTGCACCACTCATCGGAGCCACCGTTCTGTTTTCCGTTCGACATCAACCTGAACCCGCTCCGCCCTTGTCCGCTTGGGTCGCACCTGCCCTGGGTGCAATGGGAGATCGCCTACAGCAGGCCAAGGATCTGGCCTTAGAGAATGTGGAAGCGGGCCTTCAAGATGCCCAGGCCGCGGGCGTCCTCGCTGATTTAGAGCGCAGGACCCGGGCCCTTGAGGAGTCGTGTCAGCAGCGGAGTGGGCCACCCGAGGAAGCTGCTGAACGGGCTCAGGCTCTTCGCGCACAGTTGGAGGGAATTGAGCGGGACTTGCGTCCTTTGGTTTCTCCCGATCCGAATCCAGGAACCGGCAACGACCCCTCAAGTGGTACGCCTGCGACTGGCTTAGACAATCCCGTGGCCCGACCCGGTTTCCAGCGGGCGCTTGAGCAAGCTGCCGCCCACTTGGAGAGTGCGGAGCATGCCTTGGACCAGTTGAGTGGGCGGCGCGGGTCGCAAGGAACAGAGGAACTCGGTCGTGGAGAGGGCGCGGGGGGGGCTCGGTACCGGCAAGAATCGAATCCTGAACTCAACTCTAACCCTTCCTCGACCCTTGGAGAGACATCGATCCAGTCAGAACAAGCGGTCGGGCCAGACCCAGGTGGTGTTGCCACCTCAGGCCAGGCGGCTGGCGGTGAGGGCGTGCCCACGGGCGACTCAGGGTTGATTCAAGGGTTCATTCCAGGGTTCACTCTAGGGGCGAGCGGAGCGGATCCCCTAGAAAGACCCTCTGCAATGACGGGCGGATTGAGTGGGCTCGCCCACTGGCCTCGACGTCACCGCGAATTGGCTCGCCGTTGGATGCGACAGAGGCAGGCGGAAAGGAAAGGGGCACCCAGACAAGGGGCTCCCGAAGAACGATCGGACTAGCTATCCTGCCTGCCCCATGCCTGCCCCCGAAACAACGACTCCTGACAGTGACAAGGCCCCAGCGGTGGGGGATCGTGCAGGCCTTTGGTTTGTGGGGGCCCGGGGTGCGATTTCGACGTGCCTCCTTTACGGCCAGCATGGTTTGCGGGCAGGGCTCCTAGAGCCCCTTGGCATCATGACTGAGAGTGCCCCTCTGAAGGACCTGCCTTGGGTTCCCCTTGAAGGGCTTGTCCTTGGCGGCCATGACGTTTGCGTGCGGGACCTGTCCCGTTCGGCGGGTGAGTTGGTCCAGGCGGGGGTGTTGCCTGAGGCTCTCGTCACTAGCGGGTCTGAGGAGGCCGCGGCCTTTGAGGCGCGCCTGCGGCCAGGACTGCTCGACTGTGCCGACGTGGGCATGGCGGATTTGGATCCACGCTCGGCCGAACTCGGCGCCCTTCCACCCCTTGAACAAGTCGCTCAACTGCAAGCTGATTGGGATGAGTTTGATCGGGAAAACGGGCTGGAGCGCACGGTGGTTGTCTTGGTGGCCTCTACGGAGGCTGGTCGAATTGCCCAGCCTGAGTGGGGTGACCTGGAGAGTTTTGAGCAGGCCCTTGCAGATGGAAAGGCCCAACCCGCTTCCGTGCTGTACGCCTACGCTGCCCTTGCCTCGGGTCGAGCGCTCGTCAACTTCACTCCTTCCCTCGGCGGTAGCCTGCCTGCCTTGCGGGAGTTAGCCCTCCGTGAGGGCGTGCCCCAGTGCGGTCGCGACGGTAAGACGGGAGAAACTCTGCTCAAGACCGTTCTAGCTCCCATGTTCGCAGCCCGGGCACTCAAGGTTCACGCTTGGCAGGGCTACAACATGCTGGGTAATCGGGATGGGGAAGCCCTGCGTGATCCTCACCGAGCGGCGGCCAAGCTCGCGAACAAAGAAGATGTGTTGAACGAGATCCTCGCTTCGGATGGGGATTTGCAGTCGAAGGTGCAGATCGACTATGTGCCTTCGTTGGGGGACTGGAAAACCGCAATGGACTACGTGCACTTTGAGGGCTTCCTAGGGGCGCGCATGAGTTTGCAGTTCACCTGGGCGGGTTGCGACTCGTCCCTCGCGGCCCCCCTCGTCTTGGACTTGGTGCGCTTAGCACTCTTGGCCCAGTCCAGGGGAGAGAGTGGCGTACTTGAGCACACATCTTGCTTCTTCAAGGCACCCCTGCACGGGGGTACCCACGACTTCCACGAGCAGTACGCAAGCCTCTTGGCCTATGCCGCCGAGTGCCAAGGCTAGCTGCCGCCACCCATCGCGCCTAGCCATTCTCTGAAGGTGCGCCTTCACAAACCCCTTGCTTGAATAGAGTTATGCCTGTCCTCACCCCCGAACAGCTTCGATCTGACACCCATGCGGCCCTCGCTCATGCGAGGGAGTTGCGCCAGTCATTCCTAGACTTGCCCGCTGATTCCAGTCTCGGTGAGGTCGTCACTGCACTCGACAGAATCATGCGCCCCTTTGAACATGAGGCGACGAATCTAGGTCCGCTCACCTCCCTGCATCCCAATCAGGCCGTGCGCGATGAGGCTGAGGCCCTGGAGCAGGTCGTTGCAGAGTTCATGACGGAGATCTCACTGGACCGAGAGATGTATTCGCGCCTAGCCGACTTGAGTCCGGATGCGAATGCCGACCCGCAAGAACTGCGCATGCTGAATCATGCCCTGCGGGATTATCGGCGCAGTGGTGTGGATCGTAGTCATGATGAACGCGCCCGGATCAAGCGACTGAAGGAGGAGTTGGTGGAGATCGGTCAGCGCTTTGACCGCAACATACTTGAGGGGGGCGCGACGATGAAGATCTCCGAAGGGCATGCTGCCTTGGGCGGCTTGCCGGCCGACTACCTGGCGGCTCACCCCGAGGCTGAAGACGGGTCGGTGACCCTGACCACCGATCCACCAAGCTTCATGCCGTTCATGCTCTATGCCGAGCGTGATGATTTGCGCCAGGCATTTCACAAGATCTATAGCAACCGTGCCTGGCCGATCAATGGGGGGGTTTTGGATGAGCTCCTTGCCAAACGTCATGAGTTGGCGACTCTGCTCGGTTTTGATTGCTGGGCGAGCTATGCGACGGGGGACAAGATGACCAAGGACACGGCGACTGCCCGCTCGTTCATTGAACGAGTCAGTGGCTTAGCCCGCGCCCGTGCAGATGCGGAGTATGCCGAACTGCTTGAGGAGAAGCGCAAGAGTGCCCCCGACGCCACTTGCGTCTTTGAGTGGGAGCGATCGTATCTCGTTGAGAAGGTCAAGGACTCCAAGTACGGGTTTGATTCCCAAACCGTGCGCCCCTATTTCCCCTATGCGAAGGTGAAACAGGGAATCCTCGATATCAGTTCTAAGCTATACGGCGTGGAGTTTAGAGCTTGCCCCGATGCAGATGTCTGGCATGCGGATGTGGAGTGTTATGAGATCCTTGAAGAGGGTGAGCCCATCGCGCGATTCTATCTGGACATGTTTCCGCGGGATGGAAAATTCAAGCATGCTGCCATGTTTGACTTGGCGGGTGGATTGGAAGGGGAGTGTCTGCCCGAGGCCGCGCTTGGATGTAACTTTCCACGGCCTACCGAAGACGACCCGGCCCTCATGTTGCATACCCAAGTGACGACTTACTTCCATGAGGTGGGTCATCTGCTACACCACCTGTTAGGGGGGAAGGCGCGCTTCCTAGCCTTTTCGGGCATCACGACAGAGTGGGACTTTGTCGAGGTCCCTAGTCAGATGTTCGAAGAGTGGGCTTGGAACCCAGAGGTCCTACGCTCATTTGCCTTGCACCACGAAAGTGGTGATCCCATTCCCTACGACTTGATCGCAAAACTGAGGCAGGCCGAAGAGTACGGCAAGGGGCTGCAGGTCAGCATTCAGATGTTCTTTGCCATGTTGAGCCTGTCGGTGTACGCCGGTGATCCAGCGGGGTTGGACACGACCGAGCACATGATCGGACTACGCGAGTCCATGACGCCTACCCTGCACGTGCCTGACACCCACTTTCAGGCAAGCTTCGGCCACTTGCACGGCTATTCTGCAATCTACTACACCTACATGTGGTCACTGGTGATCTCCAAGGATCTGTTCAGTTGTTTTGGCGACGACCCCATGAATCACGAGGTCGCCTCTCGCTACCGTGAGAGAGTTCTGGCGCCAGGGGGAAGTCGCGATGCGGCCGACCTGGTCGAGGATTTCCTGGGTCGGCCCTACAACACAGAGGCTTGGGAGGCTTGGCTGGCGAGCTAGCCGAGTGCTTGGCGAACCGACTCAATCAGACTGGATCGAGTCCGGCTTCCCATTGGGTGAACTGGGTCACAAGCTCAGCCTGAACTTCTGAAGGTGTACGACCACTGCGCTTGAGGACGCTAAAGCCGTGGTCGGCCCCTTCAATCACGTGCACCTGGGCCGGGCCACCGTAGCGGGCAAGGGACTTGTTCAGCAGGTCGAGGTCACACAATGCGTCGCGAGTACCCTGCAGGAACAGGCTTGGGAGTGTCACGGCGGGAAAGTGATCATCTCGCAGTTTTTCTGGCTTACCAGGAGGGTGCAACGGGTAGCCAAAGAGCACGATCCCTCGCGCATTGGCGGCGCCCTCGGCTACTAGATAAGTAGACATGCGCCCTCCCATCGACTTACCCGTCAAAAGGACCGGGCGGGAGGGATAGTGCTCCCGTAGCAGGGCAAGGGCTCCGAGATGGGCTGCCTCTAAGGCTGGGCGCCGATCGGGGGGGCGGCGGCGCCCCTCGTCGAGCATGCGCTGTGCATAGGCGTAGTGGAATCGCAGGACAGGAAACCCCGCTCCGGCAAGGCCCTCCGCGAGGTCGCCCATGAACGGACTCGACATGCCCACCCCCGCCCCGTGGGCGAGTAACACGACGCTGCGGTTGTTGTCCTTCTCGGGTTGGTCGAGACAAGCGCGCAACAATGGCGTGTCTGGTGAGCCGGATGGAAAGATCAGGTCGAGGGTCGGCATGGCGAGTAGCCTAGCGTCTGGATCGATTGAGAGGACCTGTCGAGTCACCGCCCACACCTAGCCCGCCTGTATACTGAACCCCATGAGTTCGCCGCGCCATCCGCACCCCTCCGGTTCTCACCGGCCCCTAGGGGCTCGTCCAGACCGACCGACCTTGAAGCAGCAGACGACTAGTTTGTGGTATTACCCTTCGGCTCAATACAGCGATGAGCCCATGGGTACGCCCGCCTACGAGGGCAGCACGCCAGCATGGGTGATCTGGAATCTCCTGACCCGTTACACCCGTGAGCAAGACTTGGTTGTGGATCCGTTTTGTGGTGGGGGCACCACCCTTGACGTAGCGCGCAGTCTGGACCGTCGTGCCCTCGGCTACGACATTCGCCCAGTGCGTGACGATATTTTTCGGGCGGATGCTCGCAAACTCCCACTTGAGGATGCCAAGGCCGATTTTGTCTTCATGGACCCGCCTTATTCGACGCATATCGACTACTCCGGTGATCCGAATTGCATCGGCTCCCTCTCGGCATTCGATGAGGAGTATTTCAATGCCATGGGTCAGGTCTTCGCTGAAGCTGATCGCATCTTGCGCGACCGTCGGTACCTGGCCGTATTCGTTTCAGACACATTCAAGAAGAAGCAGGGATTCGTACCCATCGCGGCGCGCCTAACCATGCAACTCAGTGAGCGATTCCGTCCGATTGATCAGATCAGCGTAGTGCGGGGAAACCGCAAACTTGAAAAACCAGCGTTTCACAAGGCAGCCGCTGAGGGGAACTTCTTCTTGCGTGGATTCACGCATCTACTGATCTTCAAGAAGGAGGCGTAGGCACAGCCGAGGTTGTCGATGGGCCGGGTTTGGGCAGGGCCTCTAGGCGCGGTCGCTCGGGGAAGACGAAGTCGGGATAGCGTTCCCACGCTGTCGGATTGAGTTGCAGCAGCCGGTGTTGGGCTTCTGAGGCATCGGGCGGATTGACCGAGCCGAGTCGCCGCGCTAGCGGGATAAACCGTCTTAGGAATCGCAGCAACTCGGGCACGTCGGCCAATATGGCCTTGCGGCGTTGCCACCAAGTCGGCTCATTGTCTAACTCGGCCAGGGGGTAACCGTAGTTCTCAAACCAGTACCGATTGCGGTGCTCGACCTGGCGAATCCACTCAGGGGGCATGGTCTCAAGCCAACTGCGCTTCTTGACCGCCCCACGTGGCCGCGTGGCCGTGAGCAGCCACGGGAAAGGAGGCACATCATCTTCAGGAATGTGGGCCACATGATTGAGCACGCGTTCATCCCATGCTTCCCCTACATATTCCAGTACAGCGCGCATTTGGGACTCGGGATCTTCGAGTAGATCTTCAAGTCGTAATTCGTGAATGCGATCTCGATAGGGGGCCACTTCTTTGGCGAGTCGCGACATATAGCGATTATTCAGGATCCAAGAACCAGGGGCCCAGGGCATATCCTTTAGCGACAAGCAGGTGGGTCGAGGATCACGCAAGATGTGAATAATGCGCGCATCAGGGAAGTCCTTCAGGATGGTCCCGATGTAGCTGGCGTGGAAGGGGGTCTTGTCACCGTAGCGTGGGCAGCCGCGTTGCTTGGCCTTGCTGAGCATGATGGCGCGATAGACGTCGCCTATGTGCTCACGTGCCGCACCTTCGGGATGCATGCGCTTGACCTCGGCGCGAATAATGTCCGGGTGCACGCGCAGCCAAGCAAAGGGGAAGGACTTGAAATACAACTCCATCCAGTCCGAAGCACTGAATCTCTTGGGGATGAACTGGCGACCGATGTAGAACGAAGCCTCGTGGGTGAGATGAATGCGCGGGTGTGCATTGATCATCAGGCGCAGCAGGGTCGTGCCCGAGCGGCCCGTGCCCACCACAAAGATGGGGGCGCTGTCAGCGTTGGGGGGAGTCATCGCGGGGGTGCCAGGAGGGTGCCTACGATTCTAGGGTTTGCGAGCGCTCACCAACGACCAGTAACCCGTCGAGGGGGTGCAGATTACCTCTTCAAAGCCGGCCTCCACCAAGAGCTCATCGAGTTCGGCCGCGCTGTATTGTTGGCCCTCGGTCCAGACCATCATATCGAGATTCACCAGGGCATTCGCCAGGGGGCCGCCGTCGGTATCGATGAGTTTTTCGTGAATCAAGATGCGTCCCCCGGGAGGCAGACACTTGAAAGCCTTGGCCAAGAGAATGCGCCCCTTTTCGTGGGGCCAGTCGTGCAGGATCTGTGAAAGCAGCACCGTATCGCAGTCGGTAGGAAAGGGCTCGCCCCACATGTCACCTGGGATGCAATTCAATTGACCGGCTAGGCCAGCTTGTATCGCGTATTCCTCGGCGATCTTGCAAACCACCGGAAGATCCCAAACGGTGCAATGAAGGTGGGGATAGGCGCGGGCTAGGGCGATGCACAGGGCTCCCGACCCGCCGCCCACGTCCAAGACTCGCTGCGCCGAATGGAGCGCGGCGACCTTCGCAAAGCCCTCAGCGGGGCGTTCGCTCACGCTGTGCATGGCCGCAGTAAAGCGTGCGGCAGCCTCGGGGTCTTGCTCATGTTGCTCCCAGGGGTCGACACCTCCGTAGGTGGAACTGCTGTCCCTGCGCAGGGCATCGAGTAGCGATGCAGGTGACAGGAAGTGCTCCATCTCTAGGTCGATCAAGCCGACGAGGGAGCCGGGGAGCCCACGGACGAGATAGGCGGCGGCGGCGGGGCTGAGGGCGTATCCCTGCCCCTCTGGGGTCACCACACCGATGGCTGTTAGAGCCACCATGAGGGAGCGAGTCCCCCTTGCGGAGAAACCTAGGCGCTGCTCGAGTTCGGCGAGGGTGAGGGGTCCTTGATCGAGGGCGTCGAAGAGGCCCACGTGCACCGCCACGGTCAGAGCTGCGCTGCGCCGTCCGGCGATGTAGCTGTCATAAATCGGGCGGTCGTCGAGGGCGAAGCCCGCGCCATGCTCGGCCCGAGCTTGCTCGTCCTGTTGCGCGGACCCAGGGGAGTGAGGGTCGGCCGCTGGTTTGCGGCGGCCCTCGGCGCTCATCGCACGTCGACCAGTTCCACGACGAACACGAGGGTTGCGCCGGGTTTGATGACAGGGGGTGAACCGTTTTCGCCGTAGCCCAGCTCGGAGGGAATGACGAAGAGCACCATTGACCCGGGTTGCATGAGCTGCAGCCCCTCGGTCCAGCCGGCGATCACGCGCGTCAGGGGGAAGGTGGACGGTTCGCCACGGTCATAGGAGTTGTCGAAGGGCGTGCCCTCGATGGTCCAACCCGCATAATGGGCGACTACGCTGTTGGCTGCGGTGGGATGGGCTCCCGAGCCTTCGCGTATGACTTTGTACTTGAGACCGCTCGCGGTCGTGGTCAGTTCCTCGTCGGGAGGCAGAACGAATTCGGGTTTCTTGAATGCCATAGCACTAATGATTTTGACTTGCCAGAGGTAGGACTGTCCCTCGACCACTCCGGGCATGCCCTTGAGGCGGGACATCTTTTCAGAGGGGACAAGGATATTGACGTGGGTGCCTTGGTGGGCGTTAGCCATGAGTTCGGTTAAGAACTCCAAAGGAAGCTTCTTGGGGTCACCTAGGAGTGGGGCGCCCTCCATGGCGGAACTCAGCACGGGCTTGCCGGCCTCGTCATACATGGCGAACTCGATCATCACGGCGTCGGCCTCGGCGCAAGCTTGGCCGCTGCCGTTGTGAATCGGCACGTACTCAAGTCCAGAATCAAGGGTCTGCACAGCGGCGGCATCCCATGGCACGTACGCCATGGTCCGCGCTGTGATCGCTAGGAGTTCGACGTCAAAGATGAGGGTGGAATTGGCGGGAATCCCGGGGCGGCCCTCTTCTCCGTACGCAAGGGCAGCGGGAATCGTGAGCTTGAAGCGTGAGCCAGGCGTCATCAGGCCGAGGGCTTCATTCCAACCGTCGATGACTCGTCCCACGGCGAATTCGGCGGGCTGATTGCGTTGGCGCGAAGAGTCGAAGAGCGTGCCGTCGACGAGCCATCCGGTGTAGTGAACTTTGACTCGATCCCCGTAAACGGGGGAGTTGCCGCCGTTGCCCTGGGCCAGGACTGAGTACGAAAGGCCCGAATCCGTCGTGACCACTACCGTATCGGCTGGAATAGGTGGTGTCTCAGTGGGTATCTCTGGAACGGGCACCTGGGCAAAGGCCCCGGAAGCCGTCAGGCTGAGGGTGCAGAGGATGGGGGCAAGGTGGCGAAGAGGCGTGTTTAGCAAAGGATCTCCGGGGGCGGATCATGGTTGTCGGGCACGATGAGGATTGCACTCTAGTGACTTACCCTTCATCCGACTACGGCCCGAGGGTGAGGATTCCTCTGATTGCCCGAAGGGTGCCTTTGGGTGCCTTGTGGTTGCCGCGCGGCACCCAGGGAGGTCAGACGCCCATGCCCATGATGTGGAATCCAGCATCCACAAACAGGGTCGTGCCGGTAATGCCCCGGGAGTGGGGGCCACACAGGAACAAGCAGGTGTCGCCGACTTCTTCGGAAGTGACGTTGCGGCGCAGAGGAGCTTGGCTGGCAATATGAGCGGTCATGCCTCCGAAATCTTTCACTCCAGAGGCCGCCAGGGTACGGATCGGACCTGCACTGATTGCATTGACTCGGATCCCACGCGGGCCTAGGTCAGCCGCAAGGTATCGCACGCTGGCTTCTAAAGCGGCCTTGGCGATCCCCATGATATTGTAATTGGGGATGACGCGCTCTGAGCCTAGGTAGGTGAGCGTGACAATGGACCCTTCCCGGTCCTTCATGAGGGGCAGGGCACGCCGGGAAATGGCAGTGAGAGAGTACGCGCTGACCTCGTGTGCCAGCATGTACCCATCCTTAGTGGTGTGGTAAAAATCCCCCTGTAGTTCTTCTCGCTTAGCGAAGGCGATGGCGTGGACGACTGTATCGAGGAACCCAAACTCTTCGCGGACGACATCGAAGACTTCATCGATTTGCTCGGGTTGAGTGACGTCACAAGGAAGGACGATTGAGCCGGGGAGTTCCTCGGCCAGCGTCCGTACCGTTTCCTCTAGGCGGTCTCCCACGTAGGTAAAGGCGAGGCGCATTCCGGCGTCCGCTAGGGATTTGGCGCAGCCCCACGCAATCGAGCGGTGGTTGGCCACACCAAAGATAATGCCAGTCTTGCCTTCGAGGATTTTGGTCACAGGTGGGTGAGGATGTCCGGGGTTGGGGCCCGGAAGGGGCTGGGGGAATGACACTTTCGGAGCATTGCTTCGGCGATGCAGGCGGATACTAGGAACTGGGCCCCCCTACAAGCACCCGTTTTTCCATGGCAATGTGCGCAAATGCGCTTGATGCGAGGCGAGTTGGGTGAGTTTTCGACAGCGTCCCTGGGTGATTGGCGTCGGCCAAAGTGGGGAATTCCGGGAGGGCGGGATCGTGCAGCCTGTGTGTACCCCCCGCCAGAGGCCCTTCAGTGGCCATCCTAGGGCCCCTAGGGGGTTTATTCACCCTGCTCTTACATTGCGGGTGTCACAATATGAGCCACGGGTCCTCTCCACCCCGCGACGCTTCCCCCCACAATTCACCCCCAAGCCGCCATGACTTCGCAGACTCGGCGTCAGCTCCCCCATCGCTCCAAAGTGACGCTCGCCCCAGCCCGGGGCAATGGCAAGGGTGCATTCTTGCGCGCGTCCCGTGCCCGCATTTCTCCGCCCAGTCCATGGGATCCATCCCAGACACGGTCCAGTTTCCTAGGGGGCCTGCCGGCCCAAGACGGGGGTGCTCTCGATTGGCGCCGATACTTGTGCGGTGGAGGCCCGCGCGGGATCATTGCCAGGTTGTCCCAAGGGGATCCGCTGGGCCTGCGGCGGGTTGTCGGCGTGCGCCTACGCCAACGGGCACTCCTTCTTGATGCTGATCGCGTGCACTTGCGTGCGCTGACTCGCATCGCACTCGGGGCTGGGACATACTCGGGTCTCCCACGGTTCGATCAATGGCTTGAGGATCATGTCGATGGTGCCACGGATGAATTGCGCAAGGAGGCCGCCTACGCATGCGCCGGTTCGCTTGGCCCCCAGCCTACGATTCCCTTTGACCAGGGTGTGCATGAGGCGATCGGCGAACCCCTCGGTATTTGCCCTGCCGATTCCCGGCGCGTGTGTGTTGCGTTCAATCAACTCACCCGGCTCGAGCGCCTCTCGTTCATGGCCGTGGTTCTCAGTGGAGAGAGTGCCGAAGCCCTTGCCGAGCGCGAGGGAGTCAGTGTGGTTCAAGTGGCAAGGCGCGTAAGGGATTCCCTCGAGCGGGTCTTGAAGTCCGCCCATCCTCAACAACCGGGTCGCTAGCCCATCTCCCCGAAACTCTCTCCCACACCGACTTGAGCCAACTCCACTCCGACATCATCTCGACGCTCTTTCCGCGCGATTCGCAGCGCGACCTAGCCCATGCAAGGCGTTGGGTGACTCATCTCAGGTTGCTAGAGGCTGATTCCGCTGCAACCGCAGCTCCCACCGTGGGAATTGGACAGACCCGTGCTCGCAGGGAGCTTCAGTGGGTCCTCGATCGCCGGCTGCAGGAAGGGATCGAGAGCCTCCTACAGCACAGCCTAGGGTCGCTCATCCCAGTTGATTCATTCCATGGCTTCGGACGTCCGCGCCTGGGTTATCAAGAGGCCTGGACACGCTTGGAGTCCCTGCGCCCCCTCGGCTATTGCGTTCCCGAGGTGCCGGGGCCGGGAGAGTCGGCCCTCGATAACGCGCGCCGCCTCATTGCGGGTGCCGAGCGATTGGGTGTCTCCCGGGATCGCGTCTTACTCTGGAGGACGCGGCTTGCTCGGCTTGCCGGGGAGAAACCCCTGACCTTCGAAGTGCCCGGCGGAGACTGTCTGGGTTGGTCCGCATTGGAATATGCTGCGGACTGTGCCGCAGCTCGACTCGATGGGGGGCGCCTACGCAAGGCCCTCGATGGGCTGGCGGACTGGGGCGATCGTGTGGGAACCCTCGCAGGCCGTGCCGAGTTATTGAATCGTTGGGTGCATGTGCTCGTGGAATTGAGCCAGGGGAGCCATCTGCCTGATTGTGCTGGAAGGGGTACTCCTGTGCTTGCAAGGACCATGCCTTCGGGTGCAAGCCAGTCTGTGGCCTTGCGTGACGGGCTGCCCCGCGGATTGTGCGAATTGCGCGAGGAATGGCCCGAGCTTCTGCCGAGTTTACCCGGTGCGGAGGTACGTGGTCGCAGGCCCATTGACCCGTCCAGTGCCATGGGGACCCGGGAAGAACTCGGGGCGGGCGTTGTTGTGCAAGTTGGTTTTGATTCGACAGCGACCCAACTTGGACGTGTCCAGGTGCCCGCGAGTTTGGAGCGCCACGTGGCGGCCTGGCATCGGGGTCGGGATCGCGCATGGCGTTCACGGGGAAGCTGCGAGCAGGAGTTGTTACTCAAGGGTCGTGCGGTTACGCGAAGGCTGCGCGGCACTGCGCCCAATCTTGAGGGAGCCCTGGATCCTTCCAGCCGCTCCCTAGCCCTGATTCCCATTCCACGCGTGGGATGTGATCAGGAATACGCCGGGTGGGTGCAGGTTGAATACCGACACGTACTCCTACCCGCCCGCGAGCGTTTAGAGAGTTGGGGGCGCGGCTTGATGACTTCGCAGGAGACCGTGGTTTGCCAGCCATCGGACGGGACGCAGGAGGCTGATTCCGATGCGTCCGACACGGACTCAGCGCCTGCCCAGCAGTCCCTACCCCTTGTCCATGCGGGTCAGACATTTACTAGGCTCGTCGATGGGCTGGGCATGAAGTTGAGGAAAAGGCGCTGGTGGGGATTCCTTGTGGGCGTTGATGGGTTGGTGCCCGCCGGATCGGGGGGTGAGGGGCTGGGTGAATCCGCCCCTGGAGAGGGACTGGCACTCCAGCGTGCCTTGAACACCGCTGCAGTGGCACGCTTTGATGAATCGGACAGGGGCTTGGCCCAGGCACAAGGTGCGGGCTCGGGTTTCGTGGTTCCTGTTTACTGGGCAGGGAGGGTCGTGGCGTTGTTAGCACTGGAATCTGAGCGCCGGAGAGCCTTCAAAACCAATGATATTGATCGGGTGGCGCAAGCCATCCAGGTCGGTGCATTGTCTTGGTATTTAGATTCGTTTGCTGTTTGGCATCGGTCGCACTTTGGATTCGACCTTGCGTTTGCCTCGGGTGGCGAGGCTTGGGCAGGACTTGTTGAACGCCTGATCAAGGTAGGCCGTGCCCGGGTGCCCTGTGTTCTGAGCGGCCCCATTGGTGTCGGCAAGCGTATTCTGATGCGACTCATGCAGTTCGAGCGTGCGCTCGCTGAGAGGCTGCCACTCCAGGATTCTCAGGAGGATTTGCGAGTTAGGCCCAAGGAATATCCCCTGGGAAGCATCGACGTCCCTTCGCGCCAGCAAGTGGATGAGGCGCTGCAGTCGGGGTGTGCAGTGTTTGAGGGGCTCCCGCGTTGGGAGGGGGCCGCGCAGCGTCACTTGGCGGCCGCGCTGGAACAACACGCCCATGGGCAGGTTCTCATTCACCATACGGGTTCATTGGCCCAGTCGGGCAAGGAAGGTCAGATCGATCCACGTCTGCTTCGGATTCTGGCTCCGGTCGAGGTGCCCGTGCGCTGCCTCTGCGAGCGCCGCCTCGAACTCCCCGAGTTGATTCACGGCCTGTTGACGGTGCTCCGCGAGCGCCACGGAGGCGCGCAGTTAGAGCTGGACGATGCGGCCCTGGGCCTGCTCTGGCGCCAGGAGTGGGAGGGTGGTGTGCCGGACCTGGAGGGTGCCTTGCTCAAACTCGTGTTGGACGCGCAGGGTTCGTTTGTGGGCCTTTCTGAATTGCAAGAGATCCTCGCATCCCACGGGGTTACGTACTTGGATCGGCTGCCTTCTCGGCGACCGCGGTGCGCGGATGTGCAAGCCGCACTTGAGTACACCCGACTGGACTCGGGGCGAAGCAATAAGACCCGCGCGGCCATGTACTTAGGCTGGGATCCCGATACCCTCGCGGCGCGCATGGAGGAGTTCGGCCTCGCCTGAGTCGATTCTGCTGGGTATCCTTCCGCGCGCGATCCTTTGCTTTCTGCCGTGCGACTCAGCGACTACGACTACACCCTTCCCAGTGAGCTGATAGCCCAAGAGGCGCTTGAGCCACGGGACGAGGCGCGCCTGTTGAATTACTCCTTGGGGAGCGGGCAATGCCTTCATCAGCAGGTGCGTGACCTGCCAGAGTCATTGCAGCCCGGGGATTTGCTCGTGGTCAATGACACCCGTGTGCGGCCGGCCCGCCTGTTCACGAGGCGCGAGAGTGGCGGGCGCGTTGAGTTGCTCTTCCTCGGGCTGAAAGATTCTGTCGGTGTGGGTGGGGAGGCAGATCCCAAGGCCGGCGCATGGGAAGTACTCGTGCGTCCCGCGCGTAAGCTGAAGCCGGGCGAATGTCTGAGCCTGCCGGATCATGGTCACCAAGTGCGTGCAATCCAGCGCTGTGTTGATGGCCAGGGAACCCCGGCCGCCACGTGGACCATGGAGGTCGTGGATGCGGGGGGGAACTTGCTTTGTCCGGAGTCCGTCGAAGCCCTGCTCGCTGAAGCTGGGCAGATGCCCCTGCCCCCCTATATTCAGCGGGCGCCGGAAGGGGACGGGCGCGCTGGCGTTGATCGCGAGCGATATCAAACGGTTTTTGCGCAAGAGCTGGGTGCCGTGGCTGCTCCCACGGCGGGCCTGCATCTGACGGAAGACTTGCTAGCGCGGCTGGAGGGTCGGGGTGTGGATGTGGCGCAGGTGACCTTGCACGTGGGGCTTGGCACTTTCCAGCCTGTGACTGCGGAGGATCCCCGCGAGCATCCCATGCATGCGGAGTGGTTCAGGGTGGGAGAGGAAACTGTGGCCAAGGTGCAAGCGTGTCGAGAGCGTGGAGGGCGGGTCGTTGCTGTGGGCACGACGAGTGTCCGGGCGCTGGAGAGTGCGGCTCAAGGAGGGAAACTTGTCGCAAGTCAGGGGTCTACCCAACTGTTCTTGTACCCGGGCTGCAGCCTGCGATGCGTCGACGGATTGTTGACCAATTTCCATCTACCGCGCAGCACGTTATTGATGCTGGTGAGCACGCTGACGGGGAGGGAGACCCTCTTAGTGCTGTACCACGAAGCGATTGAGCGGGGCTATCGGTTCTACAGCTACGGCGATGCCATGCTGATCCTTCCCTAGTACGACGTTTGTCCGTCGGTTGGGGTCAGGGCGGCCCGGAGGTGCTCGGCTTCCTGGCGTGGGCGTGGTGAGCAGAGCAGGGCGCTCGCCACAGCGGCTCGGCCAACCTGGCTTAGCTCGAGCGCGTTCAGTGGGTTGATTCCGCCGATGGGAAACACGGGGATGGGGCTGGCCTCGTGCGCGAGCCAGGCGCGCTCCGGTCCCACGAATACCGTTTGGGCTCCCTGTACTTTTTCTTTGGTCAGCGTTGGGAAAACCGGACCCAAGCCAATGTAGTCCACCGGCGTCTCGCTGGCTCTCAGCACCTGTTGAAGGGAATGGGTTGAGAGGCCGATGAGCGGTTCTGGCCCTAGGAATTCGCGCGCATCGATGGGGTTCATGTCGGCCCGGCCAAGGTGGACCCCGGCGAGTCCTTCCGCGCCCAGGATGCGTGCCACATCGACCCGATCGTCAACGAGTACGAGGGGCCCAGACTCCATTCCTTGCACGCGGCTGAGGATCGCGCGCGCACAGTCCAAGGTGGTACGGGCGGGTGCCGGTGCCTGGGATGGGCCGATGGGTTTGGGCCGCACCTGAATCACGTCTACCACAGGGAGCAACTCGTCGAGGGCGCTCCACGGATCCCGATCGTCGAGAACCTCGGGGGTATAAACCAGCATCACCTGAGCGGCGGCCAAGCGCTCGCGCCAGCGGGCTCCTTGATCGGTGTGGTGGGGCATGGGTTCATCATGCACCCTAAGAGCACCTTGCGAGGCCCGGGGCCCCCCAAAACTAGAGGGTCGCGCTCCAGACTAGGCCGTGCGGCGATCGTCGTCGTTGTCCTGGGCTTTCTTGCTCGGACGACCACCCTTGGGGCGACGTGCGGTCATCCCCTCTTGGAACTCAGACCAGTCTTCATCTGAGAACAGGCGTACCTCACTTCCGCAGCCAGTGCAGTAGGAGTGCTCGATGCTCATGAGATAGGGCACGTAGGCTTCGCAGGCGGGGCACCATTTCTTGTCGTTGTAGTAGTTGCTCGTGTCCATGTCGTTCTCCTGAGTTGCGGTGAGGATTGCGGGTCTGTTTAGGATGTTGCAAATTGGGGACCATCCCCTTCGCCCGCTTTGATGTATGTGCGATAAGGCTAGATCACAGGCCAACTTACAATCTTGCAAATGCGTCACACCCTCGTGAATCCCCCCGCATGGCGTTCAGCGATGTCGAGAATACTCGACATCCAGGGGGACTCATGTCCATGGGATCCACCACACGCCCAGATGGGAGGCGGGTGTGGGCCTTCCGGGCTCGTCAGGGGGAAGTGGGTTTGGGGGGGACGCCACTGTCGCGAGGCCGCCCGCTAGGCGTGGACGGCTGAAGTCTTCCGCCAGCTTGCGGGGGGATGACCCGGGGGACTCCGAGAGACGTTGATGGGTCGAGCCTAATGATTCAGGTGACGACCCCATGGGCCAACCACGCCCAAGGGCCCGGGCCCGGGCATGGGCCCTAGATCTCGGATCCAGACTTGAGCGAGGGTTCGCGCTCTGCTTTCCGTGCTCCATCGCATCTGGGGCACGGGGTCGTGCGATTGGGGGCTAGCCCTCGGTCCCGGGAAGCTCCTCGCCAAAGGCCTGGGCCAGGGACCAAGCAGCGGCTTCGCGCACAATTGGAGAAGGGTCGCTCTTGTGGGCCTTGCGCAGTGCCTGATAACCCTGACCATCGCGCCGGTTTCCCAATAGGAGTGCGGCATTGCGAGCGAGACCCGCACGACCAGGTCGACGCAACGGAGAGCCCTCGAAGACCTTGCGGAATTGTTCGTCGGTGAGTTGCGTGAGCGTCTCTAGGCTCGTCTGTTCGAGGGCTGGGTGTTGGCCGAAGCGACTCGCAAGGTTGGGGGCTTGGGTCCCAAAGGGGCAGACTTCAGAGCAGATGTCGCAACCAAACAACCAGCCACTGAGTTTGGGCCGCAGGTCCTCGGGGATCGTGCCGCGGTTCTCAATCGTCTGATATGAAATGCAGAGCCGCGAGTCGAGTTCGCCGGGTGCGATCAGGGCCGATGTGGGGCATGCATCGAGGCAGGCCGTGCAAGTTCCACAACTGATCTCTAGGGGCGGTGCACTGGGGGAGTCTACCGGGTGGTCAATCAGGATTTCCGCCAGAAAGAACCAGGGACCGAACTGTGGATTCAAAAGATTGGTGGCTTTCGATTCAAACCCGAGGTTGGCCGCAGCGGCATGGGACCTTTCAATGAGGGGGCCTGCATCGACGATCCAGCGTGAGTGGCTGATCAAATCGAGTGACCGTAGCTTCTTGGTGAGTTTGGCTAGGCGTTTTCCGATGAGGTTGTGGTAATCACGCCCGGCAGCGTAGCGGGCGACCTTGCCGCCTGGAGTGGCCGGGGCAGCGGGCCGGGAATGGCCCATGCCTAGGGCTAGGATGGAGCGGCCCTGGGGCAGGATCTGGTGGGGATCGAGGATGCGCTCGCGCTGGCGCTCCATCCAGTCCATGGTGGCCTGGCGACCCTCCTTGAGGTACCGCTTGTACCTCTCGCCCGCCTGTGGGGGGGCGAGGGGGGCGAGGCTCGCCAGGTCAAAACCAGCTTCCCGGGCGAGATCGAGAATCTGCTGGCTAGTGGAATGGGGCATGGGAGCGGGGAGCGCACGTACGGCTTCTGGGAGGCTAGCAGGTGCGTGGGAGCTGTGCTGCCTGTGAAAGGGGCCATCCGCTGATGGGCCTGCACGATGGGCATGGCAGCCCGTGGGACGCGTGAGGGGAGGTGCTCGGCTGGAGTTCCCGATTGGAGCCCCCCCTAACCCCTTTCCGTGGTAGGCTTTACGGAGAGAGGACCCGGTTTCTGCCCAAAACACCGTTCGGTGTCAGGTTTGGGAACGAAACTCCGAGCCGTGTACCTTCTAATTACAGCGTAGAGGGCCTATTCGATCCTCTTCTAGCAATCCAACATCCCCGAGACGGCTATCAGGACTCTCCTCCTGCCCCGTGAACCCATCTGTCCCCCCTCCCCCCAGGGATCGGAGAGTGCCGGTCACTTGAGGAGGCTTGACGGCTAAGACTGCCCTCCCCCTCAATTCGACCCCACCTTCATGCAGGCCATTGACCATGCCCTTTCGGGCAACCTTCTCTCTGCACCCGGGGCGAAGGAACGCCTCAAGGGGCGTATCGAGGGACTGGCACAGGATGTGGGGGCTGAAGAGCACGCACGTCTGCTGGCGATTCTGAGCGATCGCACGCGCAGCACTGATTCGGTGCGCGACGCCCTCTCCACACGTTTGATGGAGCGTTTCCGTATCGACCGCAATCGGGCCTGCTTTGGTCTGTTGTATGAGCTCAATAGCTCACACCTGTTGGTGCAGGTGGCGGCCCGTTTGCGGCGCTACGGCAGCCAAGTGGATGACCTCGACGTACTTCAAGAGATTTTCTTCAACGTCTATCGCTATCCCCATCGTTTTGATTGCAGTCGCGAGGATGCGTTCCGCGTCTGGTCAGCCACGATCGTTCGCAACACCGTGCTCAAGCAATTGCGCAAGGGCAACAAGGGTGGTCGGCGCGAGGTGCCATTCGAGGATCTTTCCGACCAGCCGGAGGCCACCGCCCACGGCCCCCTCGGTGGAGCCATTGAACAGGAGAGCCAAGCCGAGTGCGCCCGGGTCTACCTGACGTACCTGCAGATGTACTTGAAGTTCTACTCCATGCTGTCGGCGCGGGAGCAGCGCGCCCTGCACCGTGTGGAGATTGACGGTGCGAGCTATCGGGAGACGGCCGAGGAACTTGGCATCAAGTTGGAGAACCTCAAGATGGTGATCTTCCGCGCGCGGCGCAAGATCCACCGAGCGATGCAGCGTGTGTTTGAAGGACTCTCACCGGACTGCAAGCCCGCCCGTGACCCGCGCCCAAGGGGTGCAAGCTCTGCGCAGGACAGCAAGAACCGGGTGCAATCCAAGGGCAACGACCTCGAGGTTTCCTCAGTGACCCCATCTGAGCTCGGCGACACTTCTTCCCCAGAGAATGGCGCAGGGAATGGCCCAGGGAATGGCCCAGGGAATGGATCGACAGAAAGGCTAACCGACAGTGATTCGCAAGGCGGTGAAGCATGACTATGAAAAACCCTAATTCCGGCCAGGGGCACGAGCCTGACGGCAAGAACCCCAATCCTTCCATGGGGAACGAGGCGTTTCATGACGGCTGGTCCATGGGATTGAGCGCCACGGAATTGGCACTGCAGGAGGATCTCTCCTGTCTCGTAGACGGCGAGCTGGATGAGGCTGCTGCGGCCCGCGTGATGGTACAGATGGAGGAGTCCGAGGCTTGCCAAACATTCTTCGCGGATGCACGCCGCTATGTGAGATTGCACAAGGACATGGCCGATCCCGCTCGACTTGAGGCGCGGCTCGCCATGCTTTCGGGAGCGATCGATGCTCCCTCTGGCCCAGACGTAGACATGGCTGCCGAGGCCGACCGTATCGATTTGGTGCATCGCCTCGCGACAATTTTTTATCAGCTCGGAAAAGCATATGTCTTGGCTGGAATGGACTTTGACGCCTTCCGTGAGCGCGTCTTTGAGTCCGCCGTGGCGGTCGATGCAGAGGATGCAGGCCTGGCCAAGACTGCCGGGCGTGGGTTTGTGGACGGCGTCTTGCTGAGTGGTCGCGATGCAAACACCGGAGTGGACTGGCGTCAGGCGCGTCACCTGTTGAATGGTCGCCTCGAACAAATCGTCGAGCCGATTGAGAAGGGGCGCAGACTGCTCAAACAAGCGATCGAGACGGATGCCGATCACGAAGAAGCCAAGATTTACTTGGCATTCCTGATGGCGCATGAGGGAAAGACCCTGCGTGCGGCGGAGATGTATCGCGAAGTGTTTGATACAGCCCTGTCCCAGGAGAATCGCGGCCACGCAGCCAACCAGTTGGGGCGGCTCTACAACGGTGAAGAGAACTGGCGCAAGGCCATCACCTGTTGGCGTTGGGTCACGACGACCGGCTTGGCGGACAACGATCCACGCTTCTGGATGGCACGACTGAACATCGCTTTAGCGTATGCCTATGCAGGTAACCAGAAGCGCTCACTAGACTACTTCCGACAGCTGCTTGACCTTCATCCTGACTGCGTGACCGACGTGGCTCAGGTCGTGGGTGAAACGGACCAGCTCCGTGCAGCGATCGATTCGCAACCCGGGTTTCTTGAGGCGCTATTCCAGCGCTGCCCGGAACTCTTCGGTCAGACCCCTTCCCAGGATGACGCTAGCTCCCGCTCTGATGTCGATCCTGGGCCCCATGGCCAGGCAGGCCCAGGGGAGGTGAACGCATGAGATCCTTGATGAAATTCCGGTCGACGGGCCCAGTGCAGGACACCCGCACGACCTCCACCCCTTTCCGTTCTCGTACACGTCGTGCCTTCGTGGCGCTCTTGGCTATTGGCGCCCTTGTGGCCTCCCATGGGCGCACGCTGGTTGCAGCAGGTGACGGGACCATTGGAAGCTTGCCCTCGGCTGACGGGGGTGATGGATCCCAAACCTTCTACTTGACCGGATCGAGATCCCTTCTCAACCAGACAATCACCGACGCCTACGGGACTGGTTTTTATGTGCCCACGTACTTGCCGGGAAACGTTGTCTGGCTCGACTTCTACGGGGATGTGACCCTAGTCTTGGACGAGCAGGTGCTTGATTCAATCCCTAGTCTCTCCATGGGCTTGGGGTCGGGATTCAATGGCGGAGGCATGACGGCCATGACCGAGATCGACGGATCCATCGTCGGGCGCCCG
Source organism: uncultured Planctomycetaceae bacterium (assembly GCA_964469565.1). GTDB lineage: Bacteria > Planctomycetota > UBA1135 > UBA1135. The sequence goes on along the minus strand of CAYXZD010000007.1, from coordinate 130,223 downwards.
ATCTTTGTGCAGACTGGCGCGACTCTCAACACGGATTTCGACAAGATTTCCGGCTTCCTGAGCGGACAATTCGCCCTTGTGACTCTGCAGCGCCGGGGTCTGGCCCGGGGGCGTGTGGACTACATCTCGAACGCGGGATTGCTGACGATCCAACAAGACCTGTAAGCGAGCCCGTCGACAACTCGGTTTCCGCACGCTCGGGTGGGAATTCGGGATTGAGCCAAGCCGCCCCCTAGCGCTCGAGTGCTAGGCAGGCGGCTTTCTCATGGGCCGGGCTGCTGCTCGCCCCAACGAAGGATTCCCCCAAGCAGTATGAGTCTGCGAGCGGACAATCACGCTAGTCTCAGGGTATGCAGAACACTCTCCTCGCGGTGGATGTGGGAACGACTGGAGTGACCACATTGCTCTTAGATGATCAGCTCAACACGCTTGGACGTGCATCCCAAGAATTCGAGCAGTGCTTTCCTGCCCCCGGTCAAGTGGAGCACAGTGCCGAGGCCATCCTCGGCGCCCTTGATGCAACTCTGATCGATGTGCTGAATGGAATCAGTGAGCCGCCGGTGGCCGTTGGGATTACGAATCAGCGAGAGACCGTTTTTGCGCTCGATCTCGACTCTGGACGGTGCATGGGGCGGGGAATCGTCTGGCAGGATCGTCGCACGGCTGACCGTTGCTCGCAATTGAGGCAGGAGGGTCGGGAGCCTTTAGTGCGCCAACGTACCGGGCTCCTGCTCGATCCCTATTTTTCAGCAACGAAGATCGAATGGATGCTGGCTCATCGGCCCGGGGTTGCCGAGGCTGCGCGTGCTGGGCACCTGCGGTTCTGCACGGTGGACGCATTGGTCTTGCATCACCTAACCCGCGGCGAGGAGTGCGCCACGGATCCCACCAACGCGGCGAGAACGATGCTCTACGACATCGAGGCGAAGGGCTGGTGCCCGGACTTGGGTGCCGTGTTCGGTGTTGAATGTGAGTGGCTGCCCCCGGTGCGTGCCTCGGTGGGGGAGTTGGGTCTAGCCCAATTGCCGGGTGGGCTCAACGCGCCTATTCGCGGCATGGCCGGCGATCAGCAGGCCGCGTTGTTTGGGCAGGGTTGCCTCGAACCGGGGACCCTGAAGAATACCTACGGGACTGGCTGCTTCTTGTTGCTCAACACAGGTGCGACGCGAGTGGATTCCGACAAGGGGCTTCTCACCACCCTCGCCGTGGGGCCGGAGGGCCAATCCTGTTATGCCTTGGAGGGGTCCGTGTTCTCAGGGGGGCTGATTCTGCAGTGGTTGCGGGATGGTCTCGGCATGTTAGAGACCGCCGCCCAATCAGAGGAACTCGCGGCGAGTGTGACCAGTAGTGAGGGGGTGCACCTCGTTCCAGCCTTTGCTGGGCTGGGGGCACCGTATTGGGATCCCGATGCGCGTGCTGCCCTGCTCGGCCTTACGCGGGGGAGCGACCGGCGGCACATTGCCCGGGCAGCCCTTGATGCCATTGCCTATCAGTGCGCAGAATTGATTGAAATCCTGCGTGAAGACACCGGCCTTGCCATTGAAGAATTGCGTGTCGATGGTGGCGCGGCGGCCAACAATCTACTCATGGGGCTTCAGGCGGACATGGCGAATCTGGAGGTCGTGCGACCGGATCAAGTCGAGGCGACTGCCCGAGGGGCTGCAGCCCTCGCTGGAGTTGGGAGTGGGCTCTGGGAGGACCCTATCGCGGCCCTCGCCCCCCGATCTCAGAGTGCTCGCTTTGGGCCGACGATTGACTCCATCGAGCGGGCGCAACGCATGGGTCTGTGGCGTGCGGCAGTCGAGCGAGTGCGCAGTCACCCTTCACCTTGAGCTGGGGAGGGCTCGGAGTGGGGTAGGGCTCGGGATTCTGCCGGACTCGACCTAGCCGGCGGCTCTAACCATCGGACCAAACACCCCCGTCGAGGGGGAGTCGGTCGCCTGCCGTATCGCTTTCGTCCTGGGGGGCCGCGTCCCGTGGGCTATTCCCTCCATAGCCCATGGCGGCTAGCTCCTCGAGGTCATGGGTGCTAAGAGCTTGTGCACCCTCCCCCCTCCATGGCTGGAGGGAACGCAACCGAGTCAACAAGTCCCGTTGGCGGTTCAGTCGTTGCAGGGGGCTGGGTGAGGTAGGAGAAGGGGGGGCGTCCAGGGTCATCGCCTCGCCGTATCCTCGTCCCAAAGGGTCTTGGCCGAGGTCCAGTAGGCTCACGTGCCAGGGCTCGCTCCCTCGGGCTTGGAGTAGCCATTGCTGATGTCCCTCCACAATGGCGGCGTGGCGCTGAGGGGCGGGCTCTCCATCAAAGAGAGTGAGTTCGGCCAAGTAGGGATAGTCCCCGTTGTTCTGCTCCCCGCGGGCGAAGGGCAGAAGATTCCGCCCAGCGTTCTCGACCGGCGAAGCTAGGCCCGCTGCGGCGAGCACTGTAGGGGCGATGTCGATGAGGCCCGAGGTCCCAGAGACCACCGTTTTGGGAGGCAATTCTCCCGGCCAGCTCAGAATCAACGGGACGTGGATACTCTCCATGTACAACTGACGCCGATGGGTCTTGTGACCGTGTTCGAAAAACTCCTCGCCATGATCGGCCGTGACAATGACTAGGGAGTCTTTCCCCAAGCCACGTTGGTCCAGACCGTCGAGAAGGCGGCCGATCTGCTCATCAACAAAGTGTATGGCTCCGTCATAGAGGGATACGAGTCGCTCTAGGTCAGCGGGATCCATGTCATGCCGAACGGCAGAGTCTGCGTTGGTGATGTTGTACCCATCAATCGACCCTTGGTAGTCACCGGCAAACATCGAGTAGTGCGGCTCGGGAGGGTGGTAGGGGTCGTGGGCATCGAAGAGGTGCACAAACAGAAAGAAGGGCCGCCCTCCATCCGCGGATTGTGAAACGGCGGGGTCGGACTCATCGAGCCAGGCGAGGGCTCGATCGACTGTCTCGGGAGCGGAAGGTCGGGCCGGGTCGAAGAGATCGGGGTACTGGGCCGCGAGGGCCTTCATGCCGGGCACGTCGTTGGACTTGCGGACGGCTTCCCAGGCAGGACCGATCTCTGGGTGGGAATAGAACGTGTGGCCCAGACGTTCCCAGGTATCGAATCCTGGCCCGAAACCAAACGTGCCCTCTAAGTACTTCCAGGTGAAGAATCCGCCGGTGCGATAGCCATTGGCTTGCAAAACCTCTGAGACAAACAGGCCTCGAAGGGGGACGGGCAGGGGCGTACCGGTGGAATCCGAGAGTGTGTAGAGGCGATCGTCGTCGATTCCGTGGGCGGAGACGGGCAACCCCGTCAGCATGGACAGGTGCGAGGGCAGGGTCCAGGAACTGCTTGCGAGGGTGCGCTCAAACCGTACGCCAGAGGCAGCGAGTGCGTCGAGGTGAGGTGTCGTTGGGCGTTCGTACCCATAACACGAGAGGTGGTCCGCACGCAGACAATCCACGCTGATGAGGACGATATTGGGCCGGGTGGCTGGTTCAGTGGAGGAGCCGCAGCTAGCGAGAAAGAGGAGGCACTGGGCCAAGGATAGGAGGATGCGGGTGCTCATCACGGTGTGAGTGCAGTGTACTGCCCAATCCCCCGAGGGGCACGCAATGCCGGAAACTCCCCGTTGCCCTACAACCCTGGCGGAAACACCCTACAGTGGCGATAGCCGACCCGGTTCTCCCTACCCATGAGTGCATCGTCCCTACTCCAGCATCGACCCGTCTTCGTGGCCCTCACCGTGGGCGACCCATCTGGAATCGGACCCGAGCTGGTCATGGACTTGCTCGGGGACGAGGAACTGGCCGATCGCGTGCGGTTGGTGGTGGTCGGACCTGGGGACTTGCGCCCTTCTGAAGTTCCGCAGTGGGAGGGGCGCGAGGCACCTGGGGGGGCACCATTGGGACATCGCTGGTGCGAATCCGAGGGAACCGGGCAGGTTGTCATGGGCAAGGCGCAGCGGTCTTGCGGTCTCGCTGCTCTAGCGGCACTTCGGCGGGGTGTGGAACTCGCCCGGTCGGGTGAGGTGGCCGCCCTTGTGACCGCACCCGTCTGCAAGGAAGCCCTGCACTTAGCGGGTGAAACCGTAGAGGGTCAGACGGAATACTTGGGACGCTTGGACGGTGCTGAGCAGTGCGAGATGGTGGCCATGGTGGGCGACTTGCGAGTGATACTCTTGACGCGCCACATGAGTCTGAAGGATGCCCTGGCCGGGGTGAAGCAGAGGGCCATCGTAGAGCGACTGCAGTTGTTTGATGAGACCCTGCGACGGGAAGGGGTGACGAATCCCCGCTTGGTGGTGGCGGGCCTCAATCCCCACGCTGGGGAGGGAGGCCTCTTTGGGTCTGAGGAACATGAGCAGATCGAACCGGCCATCGCGGAGGCACGTTCCTTGGGTTTGGATGTATCCGGGCCGGTGTCTCCCGACGCAGTTTTTTTGGAAGCCGCGCGGGGCCGGTGGGATGGGGTCCTGGCCCTCTACCATGACCAGGCCTTCATCCCCCTAAAACTTCTCAGCCATGGACGCGGGGTGACCCTGTTGGCTGGATTGTCTTTCCGGCGCTTGAGCCCGGTTCACGGGACGGCGTTCGACATCGCAGGGCAAGGCATCGCCGATGCCACCAATCTGAAAGCGGCGGTCTTGGCGGCCGCGCAGGGTGCTGTGGCGAGTGCTCGCGAGTGTATCGAGTCACGCTGACCCCGTAGGGCAGCACCTCGGGTGTTCAAGGGGTGCAGAACGCAGTCAGGCTGCCCCGGGGGGCAGTCGATTTGGCCCCGGATTGTGGGACCCCTAGGCTAGCGGGCGGGGTAGACTGGCAAAGTCTCCCCCTTACGTGAGAGTGGCCCGTTCGAGCATCCGCCCAGTGCCTGTTCCATGATCCAGCAAAAGAAACGCATCGTCCTGTACCAACCCAAGCAGGTGGATGTCAGCCGTGGCCGGGACTCGAGCAAGGACATGTTGCCCCTCGAGTTGATGACCATTTCGGCCTACCCACTTCAGGATGGGTATGAGGTCCAAATCCTCGACGGCAGTCTCTACACCGGTGACGAGGGTCATCGCAAGTTGGTGGACATGTGCGAGGGGGCCATGCTGGTGGGGACGACGGGCATCCTCGGGTACATGGTCAATGACGGCTGGCAGGCCATGACTAAGGTCAAGGCCAAGCACCCAGATCTTCCTGCGGTGATCGGTGGTTGGTTTGCGTCGGTGCGCCCCGAGCTGATGTTGGAAACGGGTTTGTACACCGCCGTTGTCATTGGGCAAGGTGAGCTCACCTTCCGTGATTTCGTACGAGCGATCGATGCTGGGTCCGATCTTGAAGAGGTTCCGGGTCTGGCCTTGTGGCGCGATGGACAGCTACACAAGACCGAGCGGCGAGCTGTGGCTGGTTGGGATCAGATACTGCCCATGCCCTGGCACATGATCGATATTGCACCTTATCGAGAGGCGCAATTGAGACCTGAATCGGTGCGCGATGTGATCCGCCTGAACTCTCCGCCGTGGATCGGATACGACAAGCCCTATTTTGGCATCACGTACTTTGGCAGCTACGGGTGCCCGGAACCCTGCGGATTCTGCTGCTCGCCGGCAGTGACGAATCGGCGCTGGAAGCCAGTCCCCGCTGACCGCATGCTCGATGATCTCGAAGAGCTGCACGATCGGTGGGGATTTGATTCAGTGCGGTTCCACGATGCGAATTGGGGAGTCAACGAGAAGCGATCCCGGGCGTTTGCCGAGGGCATGCTCAACCGCGATATGAAGTTCGGTTGGAACTGCTTCATCGAAACCCACTCGATCCTAAACTACAAGCCCGACACTCTCGACATGATGGCGGACTCTGGAATGTACGTGCACGAAATGGGCGCTGAAGCGGGTAACGATGACATGATGAAGATCATCGGAAAGCCCATCTATGGAGAGGACAATGTGCAGGCGGCGGTGGAAATGGATCGGCGCGGCATCCAGGGGTCGATTACCTACATCGTGGGGTACCCCGGTGAGTCTGAGGAGTCGATGATGTCTACGCTCGATCAGTGTCTACGGGTTCACAATGCGGCCCCCTTGTCACGCCCCAATGCATGGCCTTATCGACCCATCCCGGGTACGCCCATGTGGGATCAGGCTGTGGAGATGGGCTACCGAGGCCCGACGACCCTGCCTGAATGGGGCTCGATTGGCGAGTACCACCTCGAAGAGACCTGGCCTGGAAACATCCCTCCACGGGTGCATGATGTTCGCCAGAAGTATCAGCACTTCGTCACCCTCTCCTACGGCTTGGCCCGCGGACGCATTGGTTGGTGGGAACGTCGCGCACAAAAGCGACTGGAAGACGGGAGCTACAAACGCGCAGCCTGGGAAGCCAAGGCCTTTGGAATGTACGAGCGCGTCCGGAGAAAGTTCTCGACCCGTTCGGTGATTCCACCATCCTGGGTGGACTCGGGCGACCAGTGCATGGTGTATGGATCCAAGGGCTAGAGCCCGGCGCCCTCCAGCTTGGTGGCTGGGCTGATGATTGAATAGGGTCATCGGCTTCTGCTAGCCGATGGGCAAGCCCATTGCTCGGGATGAGCGTGGATTCGAACGGGCTCCGCTGAAACGGAGATCGTGCGCGCATCGTCATTCTCTCCGGAGGTTGAGGATGACTGAGAAACGCATACGAGTCGCAGTGGGGGGCATGGGGATACCGAGGACCGTTTGGAGCTGGCTGGCAGCTATCGCTCTTAGCGCAGGGGGCGCGCGGGTGAACGCCTCCTGCGTGATCGAACACCTTGATGAATCCGCCGAGGTGATCGTGCCAGAGCAGGGCCTGGATATGTGCTCCGAGAGCCCGCGGGGGGGTATCCATGGCCGCAATCTCGAGGAGATTCGCCACCACTTGAAGCACGAGCGGTCGGAGACTCGTGCGCGGGGTGTGCGCTGGGCTGTTGAATTCGCGAGCGCTCTAGGGGGATTGTCCAAGGGAGGAGCGGGTTTGCACCCCAATAGGCCGAGGGACTCCAGACGAAGACGCGAAGGTGAACAGGCGTGGGTGTGGGTTGTGGAGGCCCTTGCAGATGACGAATCGGAGGTCGCTGATACGGCCCAGTGGTTGTTGGGGCAGGCGAGTGACCCCGCCGTACTCGATCTGCTTGTGGGGCGTGAGGGACTGCGTCATCGAAGCCCTCTGGTTCGTCAGCGTGCGGCCGAGGCACTGGGCCGGTTCCAAGGAGAGGTGGACGGTACGTCTCTCTTGCAGGCCCTCAAACGGTCAGACGTGGCCGTGTGTCGCAGGGTTTTCTGGTCGTTGGAGCGGCTGGGTCGGCGGGGACTCTTGAGGGGGGACCGCGCCAAGATGGTGCGGCGAATAGAACCCTACCTTGGACGATCTCACGATGAGCGAGTACGGGCCGATGCCCTCGCCGCCCTGAGGCAAGTCTCTATGGAGGCAGCAGGCCCACACTTGCGGGCTGCCCTGCGTTCCGGCAAGACTCCCTTGCTTAGGGCGGCGGCGGTGTCCCTAGTGGGTGAAGCCCCGTGGCAGGAAGGGTCAGGCGATGGACTCGATGTGGAAGGTGGCAGTTCAGGGGAGGATGGCGGCGTTGCTGTATCGCTCGACCTCCTGGAAGAGACCTGTGAAGATTCTTCCGTTTGGGTGCGCCGAGCTGCATACCGATCCCTTTCCCGCTGGCCCAGTCTGGCCAGTCTGCGCATACTCGTGGATCGGCTCGAACAGGAGGTGGAGCGTGATCTGCGCGAACTGCTGATTGCGGCTCTGCGCGCGAACAGTGGAAGGTCCTATTCCGATGACGTGCGCCCATGGAGAGACTGGCTCAATACCCTCTCCGGTGATGACCGGCTGGGGGGGGAGGGCCAGAATCCCCCTAGGGAAGGGCGATCCAAGGCCGTGCAACGCCTTGCGGAGCTACGACCCAGTACCGACGCAGTCGCCATTCTCGTAGACCTTTCGGGCTCGGTGTGGATGGAGCGTGCCGGTGGTGTGAGCCGCAAGGACCTCTTGGATACAGAGTTATTAGGGTTGCTAGAGGGCTTCCCACGTTCGGGCCAATTCAATCTGATCCCCTATGCCAGCCAACCCGATCCATGGAAACCAGCCCTAATCCAGGCGACTCCCAAGGCGATCGACGCGGCGATCCGAGGATTCCAGCGGACCCGCTTGAGCGGGCGTGGGGATGTCTGGGGTGCTGCTCAAGTAGCCCTTCGGGATAATCAGGTGGCTAGTCTCTTGGTGGTCACCGATGGTGCGCCGACGGGGGGGCAACACTCCCACATGGGATTGCTTGTCGAGCTCCTCGTTTGGGAATGCCGATGGCGAGGGCTAGCGATTGACTCGGTGCTGATCGATTCGAGTGAGCACCTGCAAAGGGCATGGGCTGACCTCGCTCGACGAACCGGGGGCCGCCAGATTGCCGTGCAGTTTGTAGAGCTGACTGAGTAGTCCTTGGCATAATCACTCGAGTGCGGTGAAGGCTTTGACGACTCCGCGCCACAGTTTGGGGATGGGGATGGGGATTGAGGGAGGATGCTCAACCTTGCCTGGCTCCACTCCAATTCGTGTACGGTGTTTTCCCCAACAGAGCCGCGCAGGATTGCGGACCTTATAGCCATGTCAGACTCTCCTTCTCGACCTCCGGCCGGTGCTTCCCGCCGATGCCTATCCGATTCTTCGGGGGAGTCTCTACCTGATTGGGCTCAGCACTACGCCGATGGGGACACACCCTGGGACCATGGTGCGGCGCACCCAGAATTGAGTCGCCGCATGGGATTGGGCGAATTGGATCCGACGCAGCCAGGTGCCCGCGCGCTTGTGCCGGGGTGTGGACGCGGGCATGACGCACACGCATTAGCTCGGCGGGGTTGGGCCGTGACAGCCGTGGATCAGGTGGCTGCGTTGGAGGAACTCGTAGCGCCGCAGTTAGAGCAGCGGGGCGGGGCATTTGTGGTGGCGGATGCCCTCGAGTGGGATTTGCAACCGGGCGAGCCTCCTCTAGATCTGGTACTCGATCACACCTTTTTGTGCGCCATCGCTAGGGATGATCGATTGCGATTTGGACACCTTGTTCGTCGAGTGCTCAAGCCTGGTGGATCGTTTGTTTGTATTCAGTTTCCCGTCGGCAAGGGGGTCTTGGAAGGCGGGCCACCCTTCGGTCTTGAGCTAGAGGACTTGCTGGCCATTCTTGGGCCGGATTTCACCCTTGTGGAGCACTGCCCCGTGCGGGAGGGGGTTCCGCGACGAGTGCACGGTGAGTATTGGTCGCGTTTTCAAAGGAACCCATAATCTGACGCGGTGGTCTTGGGGGAATCGGTGGCGGCTGGGGGGGAAGCACCTCTGTATGAGCGTTTTGGGGGTCAGTATGGGGGCGATATGGGGGCCCGGCTCAAATCCTCCCGCATCGGAAGGTTAACGGGTATCCTTGAGGATCCGTTTTTTTGCCCAAGGACTGACAGCATGATTGGAAAGCCTCTCTTCTCGATCCCATTGTTCTTGTGTGTACTTTGCGCTGCAGGTTTAGGGCAGAGCTTTTCGTACCCAGATTTCTCCTCGACCGTGGGACTGACGCTCAATGGCACGTCGGCTCAAGCGGGTAGCGTCTTGCGCCTGACTCAGGCCACTACGAATCAAGCGGGTTCGTTTTTTTATGACACTCCCACTCAGGTGACCCAAGGATTTGTGTGCACCTTTTCGTTTCAGATTCAACAGGTCTCTTCAACGGGGGCCGACGGTTTTGCTTTCGTGATCCACAATGACTCCGCAGGGCTGCAGGCGCTTGGAGACTCTGGTTCGGGACTGGGCTATGCGTTGAATGGCAATCAGTCCATTCAAAACTCGATTGCCATTGAATTCGACACGTGGGATTCTGGCATGGGCGACCCCAATAACAATCATGTGAGCATCCACACTGGCTCGACGGGTGATAATCAGTACAGCGAGGACTTCTCTTTAGGAAACGCCAAGGTGTCCGCAGACATGCGTGATGGGCTTCCGCACATCGCGCGCATTGTGTACGACGGGGTCTCGCTCACCGTATTCGTGGATGACTTGCAGAACCCACTGCTCAATGTTGCTTGGGACTTCCAGAACGGGGGTACATATCAATCAGGGAAGTCTGTGGGGGGGCTCAAGCTCATTGGAACGGACTCGGCCTACTTGGGCTTCACAGGGGGGACGGGCGGCGTGTTTGAAGAGCACGACATCGTTTCGTGGGACTGGACGGGGGGAGATGGTCCAGTGGGATCACCCTATTGCGGTCCGGCCAACCTCAATTCGACGGGCAATTCAGCCCAGATCAGCGGTTGGGGACAGTTGCTGGTGAGTGCGAATTCCCTTGCACTCACAGCGACGTTGATGCCCCCTGGCGAAGTGGGTTACTTCTTGTGCAGCCTGAACGGCGGGTTCGTGCCCAATCCAGGAGGGAGCCTTGGAAACCTGTGCCTTGGAAGCGGAATCGGCCGGTTCGTGAAGCAGGTGCAGGTGAGCGATACAGCTGGAACGTTTTCGATTCCGGTCGATCTCACCGCGCTGCCCGTCTGGCGCAAACGGGCAGCTCAAGCGGGCGAGACGTGGCGTTTTCAAGCTTGGTTCAAGGATGGACCCAGTTCAAATTTCACGGATGGCTTGAGCGTGACGTTCTTTTAGGGCGCGGGCCAGAGTGAGACTCTGTCAGTCTGACGAGGTGTGTGTCTAGCTGACGGAATTGTCTAATCGAATCCTCTGGGCACTGAATTCGTCCTAATAGGCCTCGCGCTGGGGGCGGGCTAACCAGGAATCGAATGCGGGTTGTGCCGCCTCGCGCATGAACTCATGGGCGGGCATGGCTCGCTGCGAGGCGGGGAGGCTGAGCTGCGAATAGAAGTGTTCATCATCGAATCCAATGCGGGCCGCATCGTCGCGGGTTCCTGCGTACCATATGTGTCCAATGTGAGCCCAGTGGGCTGCAGCCAAACACATTGGGCAAGGCTCGCAACTTGTGTAGAGGTGAGTACCGTGTAGGTGCACCTCGCCAGTGGCTTGGCAGGCGGCACGAATGGCGCAGACCTCCGCATGGGCGGTTGGGTCTCGATGTGCCAGTACGCGGTTATGGCCGCTGGCCAGGACCTCATCTCCGCGTACGATGAGGGCTCCAAACGGTCCACCGGCACCGCTTTCCACAGCGTGCTGAGCGAGCTCGATGGCCTGCTGCATGAACTGGGGCTCAGGGTGGGGACTCATACCCCTTGCATCGGCTAGTGGTCACCGCAAACCTGCCCTCGATTCCCTAGGAGTTCGATTGAACCGGATGTGGCTAGCTCGGACCGGGTGAGTGATTAGGCGTGTTGGGCCAGGCGGTGACGTAGGACGAGCCAGAGGCCGGCTCGCTTTTGATCGGCCGCCGTCCAGCCGTGTTGCTTGAGTTTCGAGCGCATGCGTCGAAGGCGGCGGTGGTGCGCCTCTTGGCCTTGGAGTTTCTGGGTCCGGGACCTAGGCATGGTTCGTGTGCCCACGAGCCCTAGGGCCGGACTGGGCGGAATGGCGGCGTGCTCGAATTGGGCCAGAATCTCTCGGCGCTCCTGGGCGAGTGGAGCGAACTGTGTGATACGCAGCGTGCGCGGCGAGGGTCTGATACTAGGAAACCCTGCCCGCTCGACTTCGACTCCCCACGGGGCGAGCCGATCGGCGAGGTTTTGTGCAAGGGAGTGATTCAACGCGGAAGTGTCGCGGAGCTGCTCGCGGGTGGCTTCTCGCAGGACCTCTTGAATCCCGAGGCCGAGCATCTGGAACATCCCTTTTTCAAGCTGATCGACTTCGACGAGGGCCTTGCGAATATCGGTGACCCGATAGACCAGGTTCGCATCCACGTGGTACACAAGTCCCTCTGTCGTCGCCACTCGTTGCGCCGGCATGTCGAGAGTACGGGAGCGTGTGGGCAAGCGACGTACTCGCTGCAAGAACGGGACGAGGGGGTGAAAACCGGGCGCCAGGGTTTTTTTGGCTCGCCCAAAACTGAAGAGCAGCCCTGTTTGTCCCGATTCGATCGTTACCCCCATGGCTCGCACGAGTCCCATGACCGTGGCGAGAACAATGACCATGAGGTCGTCGGAGAGCTGGCTCCACAGTTTGACGAGGAGGGCTTTCCATTGTTCGTCTTTCTTGGGATCGTCTCGGGTTCGTAACCCGAACGCCCGGCTTCGCCATGCAGAATCTCGCTCGCGGCGGAGGCCCAACCCTGTTGCCAAGCGCTGCGTCGCGGCTACGGAGGGCCCCGGGTGAATGTTCTGAACTGCTTTCACGGGCCGGGCTGGGGCGGTGTCGCAGACTCATCCGATTCGCCCCCGAGGGGATCATCCTCATCGGGATCCGTCTGGGGATTGCCGAGGGCCGTGCCCCTTTCGCTCAACTCTTCCTCGAGCAGTCCGACGATAGCATCGTCTTGGTTACGAGTGCGACGCATGGATGGGTCGGGGTCGTCGGGATGGACCGAGACTACAGCGCCTGAAACTAGAGCCACGCTGGCTTCCTCACTCAGGCCCTCTCCGCGAAGGACTCCATAGAGGTTGAGCTTCTCTTGTGCGAGGAGTTCGAGTTGCGTGATTTCGAGAGTCGTGGGTGAAGGTGAGATGTTCGAGAACCCAAACTGCAAAATGCGAACACCCCATTGATCCTCTACAGCTCTAAGCTCCTCGCGCACCTGCTCGCACAGTGCATCCACATCGGTAACGGTGTGCCGGTCTTGGCGAGAGACGATTTGCTGCACCGCGATCACGACACGGTTTTGCAGGCCCGTGACGAGATCGTCGACTTCAATCAGCGCCTTGCGGAGATTGACGATTTGGTACACCACCTTGCAGTCCACCTCATAGACAAGGTTGTCATTGAGTTGGATGACCTGAGGCTCAAGGTCTAGGGTTGTGTGCTTGGTTTCTTCGACCTTGAACACCTGCAGGAGAGGGATCTTGAAATGGATCCCTGGGCCGACGATGGACCGTGCGCGTCCGAGGGTGAAGCGGAGGGCGTGTTGGCCGTCGTAAACGATGACGAACAGGCCGGTCAGGGCGCCAAAAATGTCGAGGGACATGGTAGGAGGAGAGCAGGGGTGGGCGGTGAGCTCGGACGTGGTGTACGGCGAATGTGGGGACCCTAAGTGGGACGGCGGGGGGATGCTACATCATTCGGGTGGCTGGGGACGAGAGCCTAGAGGTTAGGGCCGCGGGGGGCGGGGCTAGGGTTGGCACGGGGTCGCTCGGGCAGGGGTGAGGGGGGGCTTGGCTGATTCAGCGGGTGTGCATGATGCGATGCGGCGTCGGGGCCTCGTGCGGCTGGGGGCTTGGGGCTTGCGCAGGCTGGGCCGAACAACGAGGCTGCGTTCCATGAGTGATTCGGCCCTGCCCAAGATTCAGCGTGATCGAGTAGATGACCATGCTTCGTCGGCCCTCGCGGTCCGGCGAGCGCTGTGCGTTGATGAGGCCGGCATGCAATTGCCGTACCTCGCAGGGCAGCCGGTGCCGTCTGAGGAGGCGCGCGGAAACATCGAGAACATGATTGGGTTCGCCCAGGTGCCGGTGGGCATCGCGGGGCCGCTTCTTTTTGGGGCTCCGGATGAGCCCAAGCAGGAGGTGTATGTTCCCATGGCCACGACTGAGGGTGCGCTTGTGGCCTCCTACTCGCGGGGCATGGGTTGGTTGGCGCAGAGCGGTGGGGCGCATACGTGGGTTCAAGATCAGGGTCTCTCGCAGCATCCGATCATCGAATACGAATCTGGCCTGGCTGCGCGTGAGGCGGCGCTGTGGGCGAGCGACCACTTTGTGGAGTATTCCCAAGAGGTTAGCGGCATCACCTCCCATGGATCTCTTGTGTCCCTTGACCCCCAGGTGATTGGGCGTCGCCTAATCCTGCGTCTAGTCTTTGGAACTCAAGATGCGATTGGGATCAATATGGCGGCGCGCGCCACCGAGTTGATTGCGACCCACTTGGCCAAGGACACCAGGGGTCTGCGGGTTCAAGTCCATGGAGAGGACTTGGAGAAACGAGCGAGCAGTTCTGGTTTGTACCAGGGGCGCGGTCGCAGTGCCCAGGCGGAAGTGGTGATTTCGCGCGGCCTTCTCGCAGAGAAAGCGCGCGTATGTCCAGAGGACCTCGTGGCGATCTCGCGCAGTTACGCCCTCGGATTCGCCCACATGGGGACCCACAATTGGCTCGTGCAAGTGGCCAATGGGTTGGCTGCTGTTTTCGTGGCCTGTGGCCAAGATGCAGCCTATGTGGGTGAGTGCTCGACGGGTTTCTTGGACCTCGATCTCACGGCAAGCGGGGATCTGTACGCGTCGGTCAGCCTCCCAAGTTTGCTGATTGGGACAGTGGGTGGCGGGACGGGGCAGGGAACCGCAGCTGAGTGCCTGACTGTGATGGGTTGTTTGGGCGCGGGCCGCGTGGGCCGATTCGCTCAGATCCTGGCTGCCACGGTTCTTGCAGGCGACTTGTCCTTGATGGCCGCATTCTGCAGCGGGGAGTTTGTGGCGGCTCACGAACAACACGGCCGAAACAGGCCCTGAGAGCCCCTAGGGCCTGCCTAGCTCATCTCAGAGTGGTGCATGGAGGCTGGCGGGGCACGGAGAATGCGCCCTTGGGCTGGGCCGGGTTGACTCTCCGCTCCGGATCGCTAGCCTATTCGCCTTCCAAATCCGATTGGACTTGGAATTCTCAAGGTTGCGGAATCGGTTCTGTGGGGAAGTTATACCCCAAACAGTCCCCTGCCCCATACCCAGACCCCCTTCGATCGGGCCCTGACGGGCCCCTCCGGCATCGCCGGACCAACCCATTTCAGTCACCATGACGGCCGTCCTCAAGAGCGAATCTCCGCGCCTGCAGAAAGTGAAGCAAGGCAATCCCCTATTCCGACGCAACATCGGGATTATGGCCCATATCGATGCGGGCAAGACTACGGTGACCGAGCGTGTGCTCTATCTCGCTCAAAAGTTGCACCGCATGGGTGAGGTGCACGACGGTGCCGCCACCATGGACTTCCTTGAGGAGGAGCAGAAGCGAGGCATTACGATCCAATCGGCCGCAACGACGGCAGAGTGGAACGGCTATCAGATCAACATCATCGACACTCCCGGACACGTTGACTTTACGGCAGAGGTCGAGCGATCGTTGCGAGTGCTGGACGGAGCCATCGCCGTATTCGACGCCAAGAATGGTGTGGAGGCTCAGTCGGAAACGGTGTGGCGCCAAGCGGATCGGTACAAGGTGCCACGCATTTGCTTCATCAACAAGATGGACAAGATTGGTGCAAATTTTGATTTTGCAGTGGGCACGATTCGCGACCGGTTGGGCGCGAATCCCGTCCCCCTGCAGATGCCCATCGGGGCGGAAAAGGACTACGAGGGGTTCGTGGATCTGATCCGCATGAAGTATGTCACCTGGGTAGAGGAAGGCGACGGCCGCGACTACTATGAGCAGGAGATCCCTGAGGAACACCTCGATGCGGCAAACACCTATCGCCACGACTTGCTAGAGGCCGCTGCCGAAAACGACGAAGAGCTGTTGGACCTGTTCGTCGAGGACTGCGATATCCCCGAGGAAATGTTGATGCGCGCCCTGCGTAAAGCAACTTTCGACCTTTCAATGACACCCGTTTTGGCTGGCTCGGCTCTCAAGAATAAGGGTGTGCGATTCGCTCTCGATGCGGTCATCGATCTCTTGCCCTCCCCGGCGGAAATCGCTGACTTGGAAGGGTCTGATCCCTATACGGACGAAGTCATCGTCCGTGCTGCCACTACGGATACGCCAGTGAGCGCCATGGCGTTCAAGACGGTTGCAGAGCCCACGGGCGACTTGACGTTCGTACGCGTGTACTCGGGCATCCTTGAGAAGGGGGCTAAACTCCTCAACCCTCGCACCGGTAAGTACGAGCGCGTGGGCCGACTCGTGCGAATGCACGCCAATAAGCGTGAAGCTTGTGACGCTGTACCCGCAGGTGACATCGCTGCTGTGATCGGTTTGAAAAACACGGTGACCGGCGACACTCTGTGTGATCCAGACAACCCGATTACCCTGGTGAAGATGTCGTTCCCCGACTCGGTGATCTCCATGTCCGTCGAACCCAAGGAGAGTAAGGATCGCGACAAGCTCTCAGAGATCATCGGCCGCATGATGCGAGAAGACCCGACTTTCCGAGCCCAGACCAACGAAGAAACCGGCCAGCTGGTCATTTCGGGAATGGGTGAGTTGCACCTTGAGGTGGTCATCAACCGCATCGAACGCGACTACAACTGCGGAGTGCAAACGGGTCGTCCGAAGGTGGCCTTCAAGCAGCGGCTCAAGAAGAACGTCACAACCGAAGCCCGGTACATCCGTCAGTCCGGGGGGTCAGGCCAATACGCCGTGGCCAAGGTTGAATTCGAAACCAGCGCCGGTATCGAGGGCGGTGGCTTTGAGTTTGTGGACAAGATCAAGGGTGGCAACGTGCCGCGTGAGTACATCCCCAGCGTGGGGGCAGGCCTCGAGGAATTCTTCAAGGCTGGAGGACGTGAGGGCATCCCCTTTGTTGACTGCCGTGCATTGCTCGTGGACGGTAAATCCCACGATGTGGACTCCAGTGAGATGGCTTTCAAGGCTGCTGGTGTCTTGGCATTCCGCCAGGCTTCGGAGAACAACACTGTATTGCTTGAACCATTCATGAAGGTTGAGGTGAACGTGCCTGAGGAGTATCTCGGCGCCGTCGTGGGTGACCTCAACTCGCGCCGGGGTGAGGTCAGCGAGGTCGACTCACAGGGTGACCTGCGCATCGTGCGTGCCATGGTTCCCATTGCGGAGATGTTCGCCTATTCATCTGCCCTACGTGGAGCGACCCAAGGCCGCGGTCAGTATTCCATGGAGTTGGCGGAGTATCGCGACGTGCCTCGCGGGATTGCAGAAAAGATGATGGAGAACCAAGCCTAGTCTGAGCATCCTGCTCCATCCGCGAGTCCTGTGACTCGGCGGCTCGAATGGCCTGCGCCCTTCCACGGAGGGCGCAGGCCGTTTTGTTTTCTAGGGAGCGCAAGCGAGAAAACCAATACCCGCCTAGGTTAGACTGGGAGCATGACTAGTACTGCTCGACGTCGTTGGAGCCGCGAACTTGATTCCGAAGTCAGCGGCATTGCGTGCACACATGAGGGACCGATTCTGGTCCACGGGTTTGATCCCCCGCCCGGCGACAAATGGGTAGATGATGTGATTCCTGGAAAACTCGGTGCTCTCGATCGCAACACAGGCGAGGTGCTTTGGATGGCACCCTGCGAGGTCGGCTACGGGCGGGGCTTCGGCGCAGGCTTTGGGGCACTGGGTCAGGCGCTTGTCCTGGGGCCAAGTGCCCACGGTCACCGCATGGTGCGTATGTCCCTTGAGGACGGCGAATTACTTGCCGTGGGTGAAATCCCATCGTTCGATCAGTCATTGGTTGCGCGCGATGTATGTCACTGCACCGTGGCGCAGAGGGTCTTTGCTTTAGATTCTCTCGCTCTGACCGAGAATTGGGAGTATGCCCGCGAAGGTGAGCGCTACCACGACATTGCACGCCTTGGGGATAAGCTCTACGTGGCCTACAGTGTGATTGCCGGGGACGATGACCCCAAGCAGGGTGTTCTGATTCTCAATGCCCTCACCGGTTCGTTCGAGGGTCAGTTGGTTGCGCCGAGTCTGCCTATGATCCATGGACTGAGCGCCACGGATGGTATGGTGATTCTGTTCACCGAGCAGGTTGAAGGTGTACTCGGTGTCGAGCGCATGGGAGAGTATGCGGTCGCACTCGGGGAACACCCCGGTGGCGGAATCCGAGATACGCTCTCACTGCTAGCCTTTCGCCCCGAGGGTGCGAGTCATCCAAGACCACTCTGGTTCAAGGTCTTGGAGACGGCCCCCGTTGAAGACATGCCTGATGTGAGCGTCGCGGCCGATGGGGGCAAGCTGTATGTGGAGCGTGGAGCGTTTCTAGAGGCCTTTGATGCACTTTCTGGAAGGCCTCTGGGGGATTGGACCATTCCTGGATTGGACATGAAGATCAGCTGGAATGTGGTCTCTGGCGCAGGGCTCTTGGCTGAGGAAACGCGGATCTCGTTGTTCGAGTTGCCGGCTTAAGCTCTAAAGCCTGCCTGAACCCATTGGGCTGGTGGTTTGTGGGGTCTTGATTGCCGCTTGCGCTTGACGAATAGCCATTGAGCGGGACAATCTGACTCACTATGGCAGAGAATAAGACAGAGCAGGAAGCAGGCGAGCAGTTGGACGCCGACGGACTGGTGATTCAGCACCAGGACTCGCGAGTGATGGTGGTGTTGCCTGAAGATGGATTCGGCGACCAGATTCTGCGCTACGCGCGTTCATCCCTTCACGTGATCCACGTCGGAACTCAGACTGTTTCCACGGCAGAGATTGTCAAGGGGCGCTTGCAGGATGAGTTCACAGTCGATGGCTCACTCGCAGATGCTGACATGAGAGACTTCGTTGGCATTCTGGTGGCGGGTTGTGATGGCCAGCACCCTCTTGCGGTGGATGAGGCGTTGCTGCGTCTTGTGCGCGATGCCGCCGGCGCGGACAAGCTCGTCGCAGCCTGGGGCAATGGTCTAGAAGTCCTGTGTGCGGCTGGCGTCTTGAAGGGTAAGAGGGTGACGGGGTCCGGTTGCGCTGATGCTGCTAAAGCGTGCGGTGCCCGCTACACGGGACGCCAGGTTGAAGCTGCAGACAATACAATCACGGCCTTTGACGAGAGCGCTGGCATGCGCTTTGGTCAAGCATTGGCCAGCGCGGTTGGAATCGGCTAGCACTACCCCGCCCTAATCTGCTTTTCTCCCCCAATCTCCTTCGCTCCATGTACCCTAGTGCGCCCCCCTTCGCAGGATGTCCTGCGACCGGGTGCGTGTTGACAGACTCACACTGAGTAATCCCGTGACTGACACTCTCATTCTGCAGACTCTTGGCAAAGAGTTTTCGATTCAAGCTCCAATGGTCCAGGCCACCCTTGAAATGGTGGACGCTGGGCTCGCAGCCCCATTCATTGGCCGCTTTCGCCGTGGCACGACCGGTGGACTTACATCGACCGTCATCTGTCGTCTTGTTCGACGGCGCGACGAGTTGCTTGAACTGGACCGTCGACGTGCAACTATCGTGCGTGGTGTGGAACAGGCGGGCGTCACCCATGAGAAAACGCTGGAGGCCATTCGTACCTGCACTCAGCGATTTGAACTTGAGGACCTGTTCGTTCCCCATCGACGCCCTGAACCCGAGGTGCAATTAGCTCTTGATCGGGGGCTTGGCAGTCTCGCAGACAAGTTGATCGAATCCGTGCCGAAGGAACAGAGGTCAACGCCTGATGCAGGCCCTGATGC
>CAYXZD010000007.1:41158-110812 GCA_964469565.1 uncultured Planctomycetaceae bacterium | reverse complement strand
GGCCCTGATGCAGGCCCTGATGCTGCACCCGGCGCTGGTGAAGAGGCCCCTGGTGCGGGATCCGTTGGGTCCGATGATCAAGACGACGCGCAAAAGGAAGTTAGCGGGAGCGTTGAGGAGATTGATGTTGATCCCGCACCTGTAGACACGGACGCAGCTGAGCAGGAGCAGCCCGTCCCTGAGTCTGCCCCCGATGTAACCGAGCCCACCGCCGAGCCCACCGCCGAGCCTGTCGCAGGTTCTACCGCCGCAACCTCAGCCCGGCATTCGGACGCCGAGAATCCGACACCAACGGAGGGTCAGGGGCCTACGACTCATCTCGCTGGCATTGAGGGCGATGTGGTGATCACACCTGAGCTCATCGCTGCGTGTGAGCCCTTTGTGATTCCAGATAGGGGGGTGCATACAGAGCAGGAAGCGCTTGCAGGTGCCCTTCGGATTCTGTCCGATCGCCTGGGTCGAAGCAGCCACCTGCGCACCACAATTCGCAAGATGCTCCTGAAGCAGGGCAAGCTGAGCGTGAAGTTGCTTGTTCCTGCAGCCAAAGCTGGCCGGCACAAGCCGCTGCAGAAACTCAGTCAGCCAATCTCTCAGCTTCAAGGTGGCCGCTTGTTGGCCCTGCGTCAGGCGCAAAAAGAACGCGTTCTGACCACCGTATTGGAACTCGATCCCGTTGTGGCTCTGCCGAAACTCCGGAGGGCACTCGGGCGGTACACACACCCCTCGTTTGATGCACTTCTTGATGCACTGTGTTTGCAAGCACTCAAGACGCGTCTGTTACCTGCTGTGGAGGAAGATGTGCGGCTCGAGCTCAAGGAGCGAGGTGATGCGGAGGCTTTGCGCTTCCTCGGGAATCACCTGCGCCAGGTGATGCTGACCCCGTTCCTTGGAATGCGGCCAGTCTGTGGTGTCGATGTCAGCCCAAAGGGAGATTGGAACCTCGCCCTTGTGGGTGCGGATGGTGCTGTGCGCGCTCACGCAATGGTTGAGGTGGGCGAAAAAGACGCGGCAGCCTTAGGAGCGGAGCTCACAGGGCCGCTAACCGAGCATGAGATCAGTGCTGTATCTTTTGCCCACGGCAAGAGCCACCGGGCCAATGTTCCGAAGTTCCGTGCCGCCCTCGCTGCTATTGGCTTGGACGTTCCGGTGACGGTCGTCAATGAGGGAGGGTTGTCGAGCTATGCGAGCTCCAGTCTCGCCCGTACTGAGTTGTCGGACTGTACAGTGCCTCAACGCGCGGCGGTCAGTTTGGCCCGTCGCCTCCAGGACCCCATGGCTGAGTTCATCAAGGTGGATGCTCGTCATTTAGGCCTTGGGTATGAACTCGGTCAGGTGAGCAAGGCCAATGCGAGGCGCGTTCTGGATGAAACGCTTGCCGCATGCGTTGCTTACGTGGGCTGTGATGTGAATACGGCTTCGCTGGCCCTCCTAGCGCGCGTTCCAGGCCTCAATGAAGGGCTGGCCAAGAAGATCATCGAGCGGCGAGCGGGCACCCCCTTCACTTCTCGGGAGTCACTCCGGGAAGACGGTTTGTTGAGCGAAGCTGAGTGGACCAACGCTGTAGCGTTCTTGCGCATTCCCGGTGCGGAGGATCGCCGTGATCGTAC
Organism: uncultured Planctomycetaceae bacterium; assembly: GCA_964469565.1. Taxonomy (GTDB): domain Bacteria; phylum Planctomycetota; class UBA1135; order UBA1135. Next base: position 109,205 of record CAYXZD010000007.1, on the reverse strand, counting down.
GGGCCTACACCCTGAACAATACCCGCTGGTCGATAAGATCCTCGGGGGCGGAAACGCTGCCGAGCTCCTGGGCCGCCCGGGAATCACCAAAGGCCTGCGCCGTGCGGATACGGACCTCGATGAGGAAACTTGGCGCGATTTGATGCGTGAGTTGACCTATCCTGGCCGTGATGCGCGTCGGCCCTTGAACCGGCCCGAGCTGCTCGCTCCTGATACCGATCCCGTGCGCCTGACTGAAGGCCGGGTTATTGATGGCATTGTGACGAGCGTGACCGGTTTCGCAGCGTTTGTGGATGTGGGGCTCTCTACGGACGCGATGATTCACATCTCTGATATTTCGGATCGCTATGTGCGTGATGCGCGAGAGCTTGTCAGTATCGGGCAAGTGGTGCGTGCACGTATTAAGGATGCATCTGGGCGAAAGCTCGGGCTCTCCCTAAAAGGGGTGGCTGCCAAGGAACGCAGTCAGCAAAGCGGTCGTCGAGGGGGTGGTCGAGTTTCGGGTGGCGGTCGGGATTCATCGGACTCCCGCGGGCGCGGGCGCGGTCGCCATGATCGCGACAAGCCAAAGGGCCCACCCGGTCGTGGACAATTGCTTGGGGGCGGGAAACCTCGTCGCTCGGGAGGCCCCGGTGGTTCGGGTGGCAAGGGCGGCGGACGTGCCGGTCGTCCCGAGCGCATGACCCGGGACGAGCGAGCAGACCTTGACCGTCTCAACCGCGACTCATCACAGGGCGCGAGCTACAATCCCTTCGCTTCGTTTTTCAAAGGCGAGGACGCTGAGGCTCCGGCCACCGACTCATCTCAAGTGGCCTCCAGTCCGGCCAAAAAAACCAAGCAGCCCAAGCAGAACCAGGGTAAGGACCAAGAGGTTTCGTCCGGTTCGGAGTCTGTGCCAGAGGTGATTCCTGAGGTGATTCCAGAGGTAGTCCCTGAGGCGGTCCCTGAGGCGGTCCCTGAGGCAGTCCCTGAATTGGGGGCGGAAGAAACCACAGGCTCGGGTGAAGGCGCCGGCAGCGGCGAGGCCTAAGAGCGACGCGTGAACTTCCTGTGCAGGAATTGAGACTCTAGCCTGATTCTCGCTCCCCTGGCCATTGCCAGCGGCGAGGATCGGAAGGGCCTTCAGAGTCCGCGGGTCCCACATCTTCGTCCTCTTCAAGTTCCACCCATAAGTGGAGCTCCTCGGTCGAGTTCCCTTGATCATCATCTAGCCAGCGTGGGGCTAAGTGGTCGTTGTTGGAACTTTCGGGCATGAGATCGCTGAAGGGCGCATCAACACTCTGTTGGAGTTCTGCGAACTGCTCTTGGAGAAGTTCAAGTTGAGCCTTGAGAGTCTGAGTCGCCGCGTCTTGCTGGGCGATGAGTCGGCGCATGGAGTGGGCCAGAAGGCTCAAGGCTGTCAGGACTGCGAGGCCTATCCCTAGGGCAAAGAGTTGCTCGGTGAGGGCGGCAGTTTGATTGGGTTCGACGCTTCCCATGCTGGGGGCGTGGGCGATGAGCCGTGGGCTCAGGCAGGCAGCGACTGCGGGAAGGGCAAGAGAACCGAGGATCCTGCGTCGGGTGAGGATGGACGGGGAGCGTAGGTGGGACATTGCGGCTTGTAGCGGGGCCACGGCGATGGGTATCGATTCGGTGAGCGGGGGCATGGGGGCTAGTGCGGTTTGTAATGCCGCCCTCTAGCCTGTCGGGACTCCCAAGAGTGGTACTTGAGGGCAATCCCGAGGGACCTTGCTTCCCTCCCGGGTGGGATCCATGCAGGATAGGGGTGGGGTCTCCCGCCCCCGCTGACTATGCCGACACTCAATGGAACCCCCGTCTCCCCCGGGCTTGGCCTAGGGCCGATCTACATCGTGCGTTCGCATCCAGGTGCCATCCCAGTATGGAACATCTCTGCGGAGGAGGTGGACTCTGAAATTCAGCGTCTACATGAAGCGCTTGATCTGACGGAGAAGCGTCTAGAGCGCCAGCGCAAGCTTGTTCTCGAGCAGGCTGGCGAGAAGGATGCAGGTATCTTGGCCGTGCACGGAATGATCCTTCAAGATCCTGCAGCACTCAACACGGTCACCGATACGATTCGTAATGAGTGCATCAACGCAGAGGGCGCAGTCGAGTCTTTGATCAAAGACCTTCGCCGTCGCATGCAGGATATGGACGGGGCGAATGTACGCCAATACGCTGCGGATCTGAGTGAGCCCTGGCGAATCGTCCTCGACGTCTTGCTGAAGCGACAGCAAGAAGTCCTCGGTGCGATGGACAAGGGCGTGATTCTGGCAGCCAATGAACTCACTCCAGAAGTGGTCACCCTGCTCCCCCGCGAGCGCATACTGGGAATCATCGCTGAGGTAGGGGGGCGTTACTCACACGGTGCCGTTTTGGCCCGTGCCTTTGGGTTGCCATGCGTCGTCGAACTTCCGAATCTGCTTGCGCGCGTTGAGCCGCAGATGCAGACCATCGTGGATGGAACGGCGGGCATCATTCAACTGCGCCCTGACAGTGATGCTGTCGATTTGTTCCTTACTAAGCGCGAGCGTCGGGAGGCCCGCAGATTGGAACTTCAGTCCCACGCCTGTGAACCCGCGGTGATGATGGATGGGCACAGGGTTTCCGTGGAGGTCAACCTAGGCAGTACACTAGATCTTGCTGATCTTCAGATAGAGAGTTGTGATGGTGTGGGTCTCTTACGTACTGAGTTTCTGTACATGGAGCGTGCACAGTTTCCCTCTGAAGAAGAACAGTTCCGCCTGTACAGGCGCGTCGTGACTGCCATGAAGGGGCGACCGGTGACGATTCGTACCCTCGATATTGGAGGGGACAAGAAGCTGCCCTACTTTGAGACTCCCACCGAGCCCAACCCTGCACTGGGCTGGCGTGGACTGCGCCTAACCCTCGAATGGCGGGATCTCTTGCAAGTTCAGTTGCGAGCGGTCATGCGAGCCAGCGCAATTGGACCGGTGAGGCTCCTGCTCCCCATGGTTTCCGCGGTCGAGGAGGTTCGCACGGTTCATCAGATTTTTGACCGTGTCAGGGGCCAGTTGATTGAGCAGGGTTATGAAGTGCAGGCAGAGATTGAGGTGGGCGTGATGATCGAGGTCCCGTCGAGCGTGTGGATTATGGACCGACTGGTCGACGAGGTCGATTTTGTCAGTGTGGGGACGAATGATTTGACTCAGTACCTGCTCGCTGTGGACCGCGATAATCCTCGCGTTGCCAATCTGTATGAGCCCTACCATACGGCGGTGTTGCGATCACTTGAGCACGTAGCTCGGGTCGCGCGCGAGGGGTCCATTCCATGCAGTGTTTGCGGGGATATGGCCGGAGATTACGCGATGGGGCTAGCTCTCGTGGGCATGGGCTACCAAGCGCTCAGTGCTTCTCCAGACTTCCTGCCCGAACTACGATTTGCACTACGCATGAGTTCACAGACCCAGGCCCAGGCAGTGGCTCAGAGCATCCTCGCGGCGAGCGGGCCTGAAGAGGTGCGTAAATTACTCGATGAGGTCAAGCGCGAGCTGCACGCAGGCCTGGGGGATGGGGCCGAACCAGAAGCCGGCGAGGGCACCCTGCCCGAACTGCCATAGGGGCGTGTGGGTCGGTTTTACCGACCCCGCCTGGGAAGTTGCATAAATCGGGCTCTGGCGAAATTCGTGCCTCCCCACAATGCACTCTCCTATGCTAGACTCCGCCCTCCAGCCGTTCCCGCGCGAGGAGACTTACATTGCAACGACCTAGATGGGCAGGTGAAAAACCGACATCCCCGCGACGCGGTCGATGGTCGGCCGAGGAAATCGCTCGATTCAAGGACCTCTTCGGTCTGAAGGACGAGGCGGTGGTGGCCCGTGAGTTGTGCCGCACTGTTGGCAGCGTGCGGAAGATGGCCCAGAGCATCTACGGCCGTGAGCCCAAGGTCGGCCCCTGGAGCGCAGCTGAAATCGCCAAGCTCAAGGAGTACCTCGGGGCTACGAATGTTGACACAGTGGCTCTTGTGCTGGCTCGGCCGCGCGAAGAGGTTCAGGCGCAGATAGCCGAGTTGGCCCGTATCAAGAATACGGGCGCGTGGTGTCGGGACGACGTGATACAGTTCAAGCGCGTCTACGGCACTCGCACCAATGAGGACCTCGCACTGATTTTTGGTCGATCACTCGGTGAGGTGGACGCTCTCGCCCTCAAACTGTGCCTTGCGAAGGACAAAGCGTTCCTGCGGGGCTCTTCTTCCAACGCTGGAGCTGGCCGAAGCGTGACTCGCATGCCCCGCTGGCAGCCATCGGAGCTTGAGACGCTGCGGCAGATGTATGCGGATCGGCCAAACATAGAGATTGCTAAGACCTTGAATCGTTCCGTGAAAAGCGTCGTGTCGAAGGCTCACAACCTCGGCCTACGCAAAGACCCAGATCGCTTGCGTGAGATGGGGCGCCAGAACGTTGGGCTGCGCTATCGGCCTGAGGGTTCGGACCTTTAGGGTTTGTCGGGTGGGTTGTTCTGCCCTGCCTTCTTCGAGTCTTGTCGCGTGTGGGGGGGCGGCCTTACCAGATACGTTCTGCCCGCAGGGTGTAAGCACCTAGGTTTTCTTCCACGATCCCTGTGACGCACAGCACGCCTGCTTCGCTGAGGCGATGGGAGTCGCGTCGGTGAATGTCGGGGAAGAGGACGACCTCTGCGAGACCGCTTTCATCTTCGAGGGTGAGAAACTGCATCCATTGGCCCGATTCCGTACGCAGTCCCCGCGTGACTGCCGGCCAACCGCGCAGGGTGACGCGTCCCCCGTGCAGTTGAGGGATGCCTGCACAGGTGGTCGGGTTGATGGGTTGAAGTTCGTTACGGTTGGACGGCCTGCGTGCTTGGAGTCGTTCATCGGCGGGGCAGGGAAACAGGCGCACGGGATGGGCGTGGATGGATAGGCCAAGGTGTTCGAATTCAGCGCGCGCGCGTTCATGGGGCGGAAACTCGGGCAGCCCTGGTAGGACGAGGGTCTCGGCGGGTGGAGGTGGGAAGAGGCCGTTCGTTCCTTGGGGAGGTGCAGGAGCGTGGGAGGAACGGTTCCAGCCACGCCCAGTCCCCTCTTGCACGCGAGTGGTGGGGGTGGTTTGGCAAGCATCGAGTGCCCGTAGGTTGAGGGCTGCCTGACGTGGAGCTCGCCGTTTGGGGCTTTGCAGTAAGTGCAGACGCCACAGGAGTTCGGGACGTGTGCGGTCGAATCCATCGAGGGCCCCACAGTGGATGAGGGCTTCAACTTCGTGCCGTTTGAGCCCGCCCCGGTCGAGGAGATCAGGCAGAGAGAGGAGTGCCCCTGTTTGTTCGCGAGTGCGGATCAGGGTCTTGATACTTGTTTCGCTAAGCCCACGAACCTGCGCTAATCCAATGCGCAGGCCGATGCACGGGGGGCAGGCCGTTGTGCAGTCCGTGAGAAGGGCCTTGGAAGGGCCCGTGGGCTCGGCGCTGAAGGTGACGTGACTGTGATTGATGTCGGGCCCGAGGATAGGGACGCCGAGGCGGCGGGCTTCTTCGACATAGACGCGGCGAGGGTAGTAACCTGTCTCGCTGGCGAGGAAGGCAGTGAGGAAGGCTGCGGGGTGGTGGGCTTTGAGCCATGCGGCACGGTAGGCCATGCGTCCATAGGTGACGGCATGGGACTTGCAAAAGGCAAAGGACGCAAAACCTGCGATTTGTTCCCAGACCCGGGTGGCGTCTGCCGGTTGAACGCCTTGGGCTTGGCACCCGCTGAGAAACTCTTGGCGTAGTTGCGTGATGTCCTGTTGGCGCTGTTTTTGCAGGGCGCGGCGTAGTTGATCAGCGCGGGCTAAGCCCATGCCAGCCATATGTGCGGCAGCTTGCATGACATCTTCTTGATAGAGCATGACCCCGTGCGTGTCGCACAGCACTTTTCCTAGGCTGGGGTGCGGGGGAGTGGCTGCTTCGAGTCCGCGAGCACGCCGTACGTAGGCATCCTTCATCCCCGAGCTGGAGGGGCCTGGGCGAATGAGGGCGATGGCGCGGATCACATCGTCCATGCAGTCAGCTTGCATTTGCTGCAGGAGGTTGCGCATCCCTGGGGATTCGATCTGAAAGCAACCCAGTGTGCGCCCTGCTTGCAGCATTTTGGCGGTCTGCGGGTCATCCTCGGGCAACGTGTCGAGATGAATGACGTGGCCTTGGTGTTGAAGGATTTTCAGGCAATCATCGAGCGTGGTGAGGGCTCGGTTACCAAGTAGATCCATCTTGAGTAGGCCGACGGCTTCGACGGAGTCCTTGTCGAACTGTGTGACCAGAACATGCTTTCCATCGGCATGGGTTTTGGCGGCTCGCTGGCAGGCGCTCCAATGCACAAGGGCGTCGGGGGCAACGACGACTCCCCCGGGGTGCAATCCAAAATGGCGGGGCGTTCCGAATAGACGCGCAGCATCCTGCAGAACCTCTTGAAGGCGTGGTTCGTGGGGTCTGCTGCCTTTGCTGGACTGAGGGCTGGGAGGGCTGGTTGGTGTGTGTGGGGTTGGGGCGTGAAGGGATGTGCCCGAGTATAAGCCACCACCTCCCCCACCCCTTGTGGGCGGGTACCCACCTGACGTTGGGGAAGAGGGTCGGTGTCTTGGAAAGTTTGATTTTTTTAGTCGGGCGCCGTTCATTTCCGCCGGGTCGTACTCCTCGTCTGTCTCTTCGCTTGCCTGTAGGGCAGGGGCTTGCAGGGAGGGGGGCAGGTGGCGTGACCATTCTTGGATCTTTGCGGGTGGAACCCCGTGGGCGAGGGCTGCCTCGCGCAAGGCCGAGCGTCCCCCGAATTCGTTCAGCGTGCAGATCATGGCGGTGCGCTCGGTACCCAAGAGCTCGTACACATGCGCGAGCACTTCGTCTCGGCGCCGCCAACAAAAATCGAGGTCCACGTCGGGACGATCGCGGCGTTGAGGGTTGAGGAAACGCTCGAAGGGAAGCTTGTAGCGGAAAGGATCCGCTTCGGTCAGTCCGAGGCAGTAGGCCACTAGGCTGCTGGCGGCGGAACCACGCCCCACGCAGGGAATGCGGTTTTCTTTGGCGTACTGGGCGATGCGGCGCACGAGCAAGAAGTAGGGCGCGTACCCCAGTTGGTGGATCGTGTTGAGCTCGACATTGAGTCGCTCCAAGACTTCGGGGCGCAGGGGCTGGTAGCGGTTCTTGGCGCCTTCTAATGCCCACGCACACAGGGTGGAGTAGGGAGTCTCCGAGGATGACAGCTCAACCTTAGGGAAGAACACTTGATCGAGTTTTAGGCTGAACTGACAGCGTGCGGCCACCTCAAGGGTGCGGGTCACCATGGCAGGTGTCGCATCCTGCGTTTTTGTCGATTGGGCAGTACCTCCATCGGGAAGGTCGGCATAGAGGCGGCACATTTGCTCGAAAGTGGGGAGGTGTGCAGGCTGGGGTGCTAGCCATGCAGGGTGCAGACTCGTGAGGAGGGCCCCATGCTTGACGGCCGTGCGCAACTGATGGGTGGTGCGTTCACAGGCCTGCGCGTAATACACATCCGGGACAGCTAGGGTCTGCAGACGGAGGGAGCGGGCAGCTTCGATCAGATGAGATGCGGGTACGGGCTGGGCCGGGGCTGGACACTTGCTTGTGCCTGCATCTTCTGCTGCCTCGTGGGGGGCAGGGGTGGGGTGGACAAACTCACCGCCGGCGCCTCGCAAGGGATGTAGCCTACTGGGGGGGCTGAAGTGGGTGTTGCGGTGTTGTGGCGAGGGCACCGTTGATTGGCCCGCCCTGGGGTCCATGGCGATGGATGCCGGTGAGATGGCGACGAAGAGATTCTCTTGGGGGATGTGCCCAAACAAACCCAGCAGCAGCCGGGGATGATCTGCGAGGAGAATCAGCCCAGCAGAGTACTCGATGAGCGCTTCCAGCAAATCGAAGCGGGCTGGCTCCCTTGGCTTCTCCGGTGTCGGAACCCTTTCTGATGGGTCTTGAGAATCGACTTCTGTTCGGGCCTCTGCATCATCGTTGGGCAGAACCAAGCTTGCATGTCGGGCGCTGATGAGGCGATTGAGGTTGGCGAAACCCTGGGCGTTTTGCACAAGGGCGACCACACGCCCAGGACGTGCGGCGCTGTCGCTGAGTTCTGCCCCCAGAATGGGTTGCAGGGCTGGTGTGCCTAAGGTGGAGCCTGCGGTGGACCCTGCGGTGGACCCTGCGGTGGACCCTGCGGTGGAGCCTGCGGTGGATCCTGCGGTGGATCCTGCGGTGGATCCTGCGGTGGATCCTGCGTGGGGCGTTGCCTGGGCAGCGCGCTGGAAGTCCACCAGTCCGCTGATGCTATTGACATCGGCGAGGGCCATGGCGGGTAAGCCCAAGGCTTTTGCGTGTTCGACGAGTTGGGTGGGAGGGTTCGTGCCTGTGAGAAGAGAGTGGTGGCCGTGAACTCTGAGGGGGACGTACATGCGGGTGGCGGGACGGCTATGCACCCTAACAAAACCCTAACTGGTGCGCCACCCCTCTACACCTAGCAACTTCCGCCCGTGGGCATCGCAGGGGCTGACCCCCTAGACGGAGTTCGCACCCAACCTCTCAAGACAGGCAGGGGACGGGTCCTCCCAAGGCACGACCTGCGTTTCTGTGATGCCCCCCGCGTGTTCCCCGATTCAGCGGGCCAGATGGCAGCCTCTCGGCCACATCTCACGGATTCGCGCGGAGCCACCGAATCCCCCACGTGGAGTTGAGCCGTGCCTCACCCTAGACCGAGGCGCTTCAGTCAAGAACAACTGGGGGGAAGCAGCCAGTGCAGCTGCGCTCCTAGTTCTCTTGGGGTGCAGGCTTGCAGGGCAAATACTGATTAGGCCAGTGCTGATTGAGTTGGCCCACGCGCGCAGCTTCTCGAAGAGTGAGGTGTGGGTCTAGAAGATGGGGGCGGCCGAGGGCACATAGATCGGCGCGGCCCGCGGCCAGCAGTGTGTTGGCGTGGTCGGGGCCTTGGATCGCTCCCACGGCCATGACTGGGATGTTCACCTCGTGCCGAATGCGTTCGGCGAAGGGGACCTGATACATCCGTCCAAACTCGGGCACCGAGCGCAGGGTGTTGCCCGCCGAGGAAACATCGATCAAATCGCAACCCAAATCTGCCAAGCAGCGGGCGATGCGCACAGAGTCCCCTGCCGTCTGGCCCTCTTCCTCCAGCCAGTCGGTGGCTGATATGCGTGCGGCGAGCGGGATGTCTTTGGGGACCACAGCGCGTACTGCGGCAAAGACTTCGAGGGGAAAGCGCATGCGGCCCTCAAGGTCTCCGCCGTACTCATCACTGCGTGTATTGCACGCAGGTGAGAGAAAGCTGGAGAGCAGATAGCCGTGGGCCATGTGCACTTCAACTAAATCAAAGCCGGCCTCAAGTGCGCGTTGGGCTGCCAAGACGAATTCATCCCTGACGCGATCCATGTCCGCACGGTTCATCTCTCGCGGAGCCGGACGGTTTGCGTAGAATCGGTCCGTGCTTGGGCCGATCGTGTCCCAAGCCTCGTCGCCTTCGAGGGGCTGGCCTCCTTCCCAGGGGCGCGCACAGGAAGCTTTTCGACCGGCGTGCCCTATTTGGATTCCAATGGGTGTGGCACTGTGGGTATGGACGAACGAGGTGATCCGTGCCCACGCGTCCACATGGTCCCGAGAGTAGATCCCGGCGCACCCGGGAGTGATGCGGCCTTCGGGGCAGATGGCCGTAGCCTCGGCCCAAATGAGCCCCGCTCCGCCTGTTGCGAGGCGCCCAAGGTGGGCAAGGTGCCAGTCGCCGACTCGCCCCTCTGTCGCCGAATACTGGCACATAGGGGAAACGACGATGCGATTGGCGAGGGTGAGCCCCCCTAGGGTGAAAGGGGTGAAGATCGGAGCCTTGGCGTCCGGTGCGCCCTGCTCACTGCACCACCAAGCCCGTACTCGCTCCACTAGCTCCGGATCGCGTTCAGCCAGGTTGCTGTAGGTGATGCGCTTGGAGCGCGTCATCAGATTGAAGGTCAATTGCAATGGGTGCTGGTTCATGTAGCGCGCTGAGTTCTCAAACCACTTTAGGCTAGTCTGCGCTGCCTTCTGCAACTTGATGCAGTCAATGAAGCGCGACTCTTGGTACGCGCTGAGGGCAGAAGGGACATCGCCCGCTCCATCGGCATCGAGATGTTGGCCTAGGGCTTCATCCAGGGCTATGGCGTCTTCCATGGCGAGCTTGGTTCCCGAGCCAATGGAGAAGTGGGCCGTATGCACTGCGTCGCCAATGAGAGCGAGGTTTCCATGAACCCACTGTTCACAATTCACCGTCGGAAAGGTGCGCCAGATGGAACGGTTCGTGAATAAGTCGTACCCGTCTAGGTGGTCTGAAAAGAGTTCACTCACAAACTCCACCGTCCGTTCTTCGCTAGCGTCTTCCAGCCCAGCTCGTTTCCAGACATCTTCATGGCACTCAACGATCCAAGTCGAGAGCGGCTTGTCACCGAGTTCAAAGGGATAGGCGTGCACCTGAAACAGCCCATGTTCACTCTCCTTGAAGATGAAAGTGAAGGCTTCTAGGGGTTTGTTCGTTCCCAGCCAGGTGAACTTGCATTTGCGCCAGTCCAGGCTTGGCTTGAAGTGCTCGGAGTACTTGTCGCGAACGAAACTGTTGATCCCATCGGCGGCTATGATCACATCTGCGCCCGCGAGCTGGGCGTCATCGGTGATTTCTGATTCAAAGTGCATGTGCACCCCGAGTTCCCGGCAGCGGCCCTGGAAGATGTTGAGTAGGCGCTTGCGGGACAAACCGCAAAAGCCATGTCCCGTCGATCGCACGGTTTCTCCGCCGTAGTGAGTGTCGATGTCATCCCAGTGGGCAAAGCTCTGCTCGATGCGCTGGAATGACTCAGGATCCGCTCTCTCGAATCCGGCTAGGGTCTCATTAGAAAAGACGACCCCCCAGCCGAAGGTGTCATCAGGCTGGTTGCGCTCGTAGACGTTGATCTCAGCCCGTGGAAATCGCTTTTTTAGCAGAAGACAGGCGTACAGGCCTCCTGGGCCCCCTCCAATACAATCGACTTTCATGGTGGGTGCAGAATAGCGGACTGCCCATATCGATCGCGGGGGGGGGTGACAAAAAGCTGACCAAAAAGTTCACCCGGCACCGGGTTGGAAACGGCTAGAGTGATCGAGTGAGCTTTCCGACGCCTTCGGCGAAGCTAGGCCCCCGGGGGCCAATTCTCAATCCACCCACCCCAAACCGGTCCCTATGAAAAACCTGATCAACATCGCGCTCCTAACCTGCGGTGCCCTCTTGGCCTCCTGTGAAGGCCCAGACAAGGCCACCAGCTATCAAGTTGAGGAGGCCGCCACCGTGTCGATTTCGATTACCGGCATGACATGAGCCGGCGGCTGCCCCCCCCGAGTGCGGTCTGCACTCAAGAGTGTCGATGGTGTTGAGTCCGTGGATGTGGACTACACCACAGCCACGGCCACAGTTTCCAAGGGCGCAGGTTGTTCGAATAAGTCCTTACTCGATGCCCTCGATGAAGCGGGCTTCGGCGGCGAAGTCAAGTAATCCAGTCCCGAGTCCCGAGTCCCGAGTCCCGAGTCCAGGTCCGCGAGCCGAGTGGCTCGAATGTTCCCAGCGGCTCAAACCCAATCAGTGAGGTACCCCATGATGAAGAAACGAGTGATTGCCCTAGTCAGCGTAGCCTTGGCTGCATGCTCGGCTGAGGTGAATATCGGGACTGGAGACCCACCCGCCCCGAAGGTGGACCCAGACGTGATCCCTGTAGAGGCTCCTGACGAAACCCCCAAAGCCAAGACCGTCGCATTCAAGATCGACGGAATGAGCTGAGGCGTCAACTGCCCCCCGCAGGTGCGGTCTGCACTTGCCAAAGGATTGGGAGTTTCTGAGGACGCCGTGAAGGTGGACTTCAGTACGAAGACGGCTAATGTTGACTTGGGTACTGGCACCCCCGACTTAGATGCCCTTGCCAAGGTCATGGATGCCACTCGTTTTTCGGCTGCTCTGACGAAGTAGAGCGTCCGCACGGGCCCCTGCGGCTTCCACGCATTCGAGGGCGGTGGGGGACCGTGCTCACTGATTGAGGGAGGGTGTGCGCAATTGCAGACCTTCGGGACCGGCTGGATAATGGTCGCTGAGCAATAAGCTGGAGGCGCGCATGACCTGGCCGAAACCGTGCCGCTCCCGTACCCGGTCGACGGCTTCATCCAGACGTTCGTCGCAGGTGTCGTCGCTGAACAGTTGGCCAGTGCGAACCCTCCTAGGCTTGAGGGTGAGCAGGGTGATACCGATGCGTTTGACCAGGGCGCGACGTTGGGGGAGGCTCTGCAGGAGTTGCAGGGCATGCTTGCTGAGCCGCTGGGTGTTGGCGCTGGCCTCGGGTAGGCGTTGGCGCTTGTGGGGTGTACGCGAGGCCATGCCCGCTGTGCTGGTGGCTTGACGTTGGGGACGCTGCCGGGCTGAGCGTGTGTCCACATAGACGAGGCGTACCTCTAGGGAGCCGGCCTCAAGACCGTGCTGCCGAAGTCGTACCGCAGCACGCTCCACTAGATAGCCCAACATGGCTTCGATGCGTGCTGGGCGTCCTTCTTCCGGTTCGAAAGTACTGTCCCGTTGGATGGACTTAGGAGGGCGTACTGAGAGTTCGCCGTTGGCCGAAATGTGGTGGGTGGCCTGCAGGGATTCGTCGTCTAGGCCTAGGGCGCGGTCGTGTAAAGTCAGGCCGCAGGGGCCGAAGCTTGCGAAGAGCACCTCACGTGAGACGAGGGCGAGTTCGCCAACGGTTCGAATGGAAAAACTGGTTAGGGCACGCCCGATGCGGTGGCCGACTCCCGGTAGGTCATGGATAGAGAGGCGCGCGAGGAAGCTGCGTTCATATCCGGGTAGAACTTCAGCCACGCCTCCAGGTTTCGCCCACTTTCCCGCGAGACGTGCGAGCATGGGGCCAGTGCCAATGCCAATGCTGACAGGCAGGTGGGTTTCTTGGAAAATGCGCGTTCGCAGGATTTGAGCCACATCAAAAGCGGAGCCAAGCAGGCGTGTGCTGCCAGTCAGATCGATGAGGAAATCGTCGATGGAGGTCACCTGAACGCGGGGCGATGTGTCGAGCAGGATGCGTACCACTTGCTCGCGCATTTGGTTGGCAGCCTGTGAGTTGCCGGGCACGAAGATCCCCTCGGGACAGCGGCGGGCAGCCTCGGCGGCGAACATGCCGGGGCACACGCCCCGGCGGCGTGCGGGGTAGGAGCAGGACATGACGAGGTTGCGGCTGGTGGGGGGGCCGCCCACGATCACGGCTCGCCCACGCAGTTCTGGATGCAGGGCCTGTTCCACCGAGGCGAGGAAAGCATCCACATCGAGGTGCAGGATGCGCCGGGTGTGAGGGGACAGGCGCTCGTCACGGTGGGGGAGCATCCATGCACCCTAACAAAACACGAACGTGTGGGCTAGGCCCCGGATCCCATTAGGTGCGAGCAGCCCGGTAGGCATGGGGTGCCGGCGGGTAAGATCCGCCCATGGACATCGTTTTAGTGCAGCCCCAAATCCCCCACAACTCGGGTTGCGCTGGGCGCCTGAGTGCAGCTCTCGGCCTGCCCCTGCACCTGGTAGAGCCGCTTGGATTCTCCCTAAATGACCGCTACTTGAAGCGCGCAGGCTTGGATTATTGGCCCTTGGTGGACCTCACCGTTCACAGTGACTGGGAGACTTGTTGGGCGGCCCTTAGCGAGGGTAGTGTGCGCCCCATGGCTGAGCGCATTCGTTTGTTTTCGGCACGGGGGGGTAAGAACCTGTTCGAGACCTCTTTTGAAACGGACGCGATTCTGGTCTTTGGCAGTGAGAGTACCGGTTTGCCAGCGGAATTGCTCAACCGTGAAGACCTGCGGCGGGTTTATGTTCCCATCCGCGCCGGAGTTCGCAGTCTCAACCTCGCGAATACGGTGGCCCTAGGCGTGTACACGGCCATGGATCGAGCGGGGCTGCCGATGCCAGCCAATGAGGGTACCTACACACCTCTCCCCAAGACGGTGACTCCCACCCTCCCGACGGATGTTGCGCGGCGCGATTAGTCGTTGAGCCTGAGCCCCACCATCGGATGAAGTTCGCAAGCCGGCGATGCTGCGCGGCGCGATTAGTCGTTGGCCCTGAGCACGACGAGCAAGCTGCGGTCGGGAAGTCCTGGCTCACCATTGAGTATGTACGTCTGCAGGTGTGCGTGCTGGCGTAATGGTGACTCAGCGGGATCACTGAAGACACGCTTTTCAATCATCCCCCGCGCCATGGCCGTCGCCTGCGTATGGGTGGGAGAGCCTTCAGGACCAATGGGACCTTCGAAGATGACAGCGTGAAACAATGTGGGTTTGCGCTTGAGGAACCAAGTCCGGGGAACCTGCTTGTCGTGACCTGCGCTCTTGGCGGCGTTGTGCCCAGCGCGCAGGGCTACTTCACGGTCGACCAATCCATTGCGGTCATGGATGTGCATATCGGACTCCCACCCAATCGCACCAATGGCACCAAAGGTGAGGCTGTCGTTGGGTTCGGCAATCTGCCGCAGTCCCTTGCCGATCATGCGGAACATCTCCACGTTGGCCTCGCCCCGCTCCCAGCGTTCCCATTCGGTCTGGTAGCCAACTTCAAAGGTGCGAAAGTACAGGCTTGTGAGTAGGGCCTTGGGCGCAAGACTCACACCAAAAAGCGGCAAGACTCCCATGCCCGCTACGAGTGGGCCCACGGCCAGAGCCTTAGACCCCAGACGGTGGAACAGGATGCCTAGCAGGAGGGCGATGAATGCAGAGCCCGGTGCGAGGAACCGGAAGAAGGGCATCCAGTCTCCACCGACGAGGGTGTTGTAAAGCACAAAGCCCGTCAACATCGTCAGCGTGGCGCGGATGGGGCCTCCCAAGTGTTTGTCCCGGTGCCATAGAATTGCAGCGCAGGCGGCGAGGACTGCGGGGAAGTACAGCACGAAGGAGGCACTGGTCTTCACGCCGCGCATGAGGCTGGCGCTGGATAAACTGCCCTTGGCATGGACTGTGTTGGCCATCCACGCTCCGAACGTGGCGTGGCGCCAGACCAAGAACGCAGCAAATCCGATGAGAGGCACTCCCCAAAACTTCAGCCACTTTTCACGCCGATGAGGGGCTGACTCCATCGAGTTTGCACCCACCCATGAAGCGATGGCAATGCCCACGACCCAGAGGGGGCCTTCGACCCGAGAGAGGGCTACGGCAAGTCCCAAGACACCCGCCGTCCAGGCGAGGCCCGTGCGGGGGAGGCTGCCGAACCAGGAGGTGGAGCTAGGTGCCCGCAGGGACTCGCTCAGGCAGAGATGGCAAGCAAAGATAAAAAACCCCATGCTCGCAGTCTCCAGTCCGCCTGTGCTCCACACGGCAAAGGGTGCGAAGCAGGCAAGGCTAAGCGTTCCAAAAAAGCGGGCGACTTTGGATAGTTGGAGGTGAGCAAGGTAGGCATCCAGGAGGAGCAGGGTGGCGCCAGCGAACAAGCATGAAAGCCAACGCGCGCTGGCTTCGAGGCCCAGACCCAATTCCGAACACCACCGCAAGATGAACACCCAGAGCGTGTTGCTGTAGCCTTCGACGGGTGGGAGGGTTCCGAGATTGTAGGCTGGCACTCCGGCCTGCGCCCAATTGCGCGCGTAGCGGAACGAGATGTACGCGTCGTCGATCACAAAATCGGCTCGCCAAATCAGGAGGGCCAGGACGAGGAGGGGGAGCGTACGCACCATGCGGGGAAGTATACTGGACAGCATGAGTCGTCCAAGCCGGGGGTCTATTCACCCCCTCACGATTGAGCGTATCGATGGCCTGGGCCGTGGCCTCGGAACGATCGGAGGCTACCCCATCGCCCTGCGCGGTGGGGTGCCGGGGTCCACTGTGGAGGTGAAGATTGGGAAGCGGCATCGGGGTGCAATTCGGGGGCTTTTCGAGGGGGTGTTGGATCCGGGTCCGCATACCCGGGAGCCGCGCTGTCCGCACGTGGGTACTTGCGGCGGCTGTTCGTTTCAAACCTATGCCTACCGTGCGCAGTTGCGCTCCCTACACACCAACCTAGCTGAAGCTCTGGAGGGGGTATCTGGAGGGACACAGGGAGGGGGCTCAGGGGGGGCATCGGTGCCCGGCAACCTGCTCGGCGATGTGGAGGTCGAGCCAGTCCTGGGTATGGACGATCCATTTGCCTACCGCAACAAAATGGACTTCACCTTCGGGACCCGGCGCTGGATAGAGAGCCATGAAGAGCAAGGGGTGAGCTCGGACTTCGCATTGGGTCTACACGTTCCGGGCGTCTATTCCAAGGTGCTCGATATCCGATCCTGTGCGATTCACTTTGATGGCGCAGATGAGCTCTTGTCGGCCGCACGGGAGTTGGCAAGTGAGCACGGACTGTCGGCCTGGGACATTCACAGGCATGAGGGACTCCTGCGCCACCTAGTATTGCGCAAGGGTATTCATACTGGAGAGGTCATGGTCTATCTCGTGACTTCGGCTGCGGCGCCGGAACACATCGGGGCATGGGCGCGGGATCTTGTGAAGCGGTGTCCGCAAATCACGACGATCGTGCAGGGCATCCATTCGGGAGCGGCGGCCATAGCGGTGGGCGAGGAGGAACGGGTCTTGTACGGCCCGGGGGTGATTCATGAGAAGCTGTGCGGGTTGACGTTTACCCTCTCACCCACGTCCTTCTTTCAGACAAACACACTGCAGGCAGGGCGCCTCTTGGAGTGCATTCACGAGCAGGCCAAACCCAACACGGGCCGCATCCTTGATCTGTACTGTGGAGCGGGGACGATCGGTCTCACCCTTGCAGGTCAGGGCCGAGAGTTGATCGGAATGGAGTCGGTTCCCTCTGCGGTGCGCAATGCCCATTCCAACGCCAGGCTCAATGGCATCGACTCTGCCCAGTTCATCGAGGGCGATGTGCTTGAGAGCCTGAGCCGACACGTCCAACAATCGCCAGACGCAACGCCTCACGTGGATCTTTGCGTTGTGGATCCACCCCGCGCGGGTCTACATCCGCGAGTGATCCCCGCCCTTTGTCAAGCTGCCCCTGAGCGCATTCTCTATGTGTCCTGCAATCCCACGACGGCCATTCGGGACCTCGGGTTTCTGGCGACAGGGGGGTATTCTCTGACGCGTGTACAGCCTGTGGATCTCTTCCCTCACACGCCCCACCTTGAGTGCCTATTTACCCTCATGCCGCGTTGAACCCGTTGGCGGTGGCGGGTCCCCCTAGGGTAGACTCGGAGAATGGCTTCTCTTGTTCCCCCGGCCTCCTTGTTGGTGTCCATGCCTGCGATGCAGGATCCACACTTCATGCACACGGTAGTCTTGATCGTGGAGCACACCCCATCGGGCGCCATGGGATTCGTTCTCAATCGCAGTTCAAAACTGACCTTGGGGGAGGTCTTGCCGCTCGTGGGTGACACTGATTATGGCCTCCACGAGGGAGGTCCGGTGGATCGCAGCACGCTTCACTATGTGCACGATGTTCCCGAACGTATCAGCGGCGGCACTTGCTTTGGGGCGGGCCTGTTTATTGGCGGAGATCTGCAGGAGATGGCTGCACTAGCAGGGGAAGAAGGCCGTGAGCATCTGCGGCTGTTTCTGGGTTACTCGGGGTGGGGAGCAGGGCAGTTAGAGGAGGAGATTGAACTCGGAACCTGGTGGGTCGCGCCGATCGGTGAAGCGGGGATCTTCCAGTCTGGCGACCCAGTAGAGCTTTGGCGAAGCGCGCTGAGCCGGTTGGGTTCGGTGGGGCAGGACCTCTCGTGCCTGCCTCCTGATGTGGGCTGGAATTAGACGAGGTGCAGATTTACTGTACGCCCAAGTTTTGTGCTGATGGAGGTACAGAGTTGCTCGTAGAGGGGCATGCCTCCCTTCGTATCGGTCCATTGCCCTTCGGGATCGACTTCGTAATGCCATGCTTTCCCGGCCGCGGCCAGCCACATTTGCTGGGCGGCGGTGTGGCGGTTGAGGACGAAGACCCCTCCGTCGGCAAACTCTAGCTTCAACACACCATCTGCGCTTGTGTAGTCCAACTCATCGGGGTCGAATTCCTCAAGCCACTGGGTGACACGTTCTAGACATTCATCGGCTGCGTGGGAAAACCGGGCAGGGTCACAATCTTGGCTCATGGGATCAGGATTCGGTGGAGGTGCGCGGGCGTCGCGGGTTACGTTTGCCCTTGGATTCTGCCAAGATTCGTGTCCGGGTGGCAGCCCATGAACAGATTGGGCATTGCGCTAGGTCGTGGCCGCGCGCAGGGCAGTGTCTTCGCCCGAAGTAGATGATCTGGAGGTGCAGCCGGTTCCAATCTTCGCGCGGGAACACCTTCTTGAGGTCGGCCTCGGTCTGTTCGACCCGCGTACCCTTGGTGAGTCCCCAGCGGGTGGCCAAACGATGGATGTGGGTGTCCACTGGAAAGGCGGGTACTCCGAACGACTGTGCCATCACAACGGAGGCCGTCTTGTGACCGACTCCGGGGAGTGCTTCTAGCTCTTCGAAACTCTTGGGAACCTCCCCAGCGTGTTGTTCACACAGGATCTGACTCAAGGCACGAATGTTGCGCGCCTTGGTGGGGGCGAGACCCACGCGACGGATGTGAGCGAGGATTGTGGCCTCGCTGAGTTGGGCCATGGCGGCAGGAGTCGGACCGTCTTGGAAGAGAGCTGGGGTAACCTCGTTGACACGTTCATCTGTGGTCTGGGCCGAAAGCAAGACGGCCACGAGTAATGTGAACGGTCCCGTGTGCAGCAGGGGAATGGGGGTCGAGGGGATATACTCGTTCAGCAAGCTCTGAATGCGTATGGCCTTTTCTGCTCGCCTCACACCTACTCCCAGGTAAAACCGGGCTTGCGGCTGCTACGGTCGGCGGGTCGTGCTTGGACGAACACGGTGAGCAAGCCCACCGGGCGTTTCTCAATGAGCTTGGCATTGCGCTTGCTAGGTGCCTGCACGCTGAGGATGGTTTGGGTATCGGGAAGCAATCGAAAGGGCTGACCAGATTCATGGCGGTCATTTCCTCGTACGAGGGCCACTCGCAACTCGAAGTGTGTGGGCACAAAACCAAACTGGCAGGTTCCTTGGCGCGTGAGAGTCGCGTTGCGGAATTCTTGCCATTGCTCGCCCGACCGCTGAGGGTCTTGTGGGTCTGCCACTGCATCAGGGCTCATGACTGAAACATCTAGCGGTGGAGTTGGGTCCAGCTCGGTCTTCCTGTTTTGTTTTTTTTGTGAAGCTCCGCCACCTTTGAGCTTGTCGGGACGTAGGGTGCTTGGCTCCTTGCGTGCGGCCCGGTCTTTCTCAGGGTCGCGTTCCTTACGATTGCGCAGGTGCTTTTCTCCACTGGCGACGGAGGGGCGCGAGAGAATTCCGGGCCGTTTGCGAATCTTGCGGCCTTCATTGATGTCTGAAGATCGCGCGAGCAAGGCGACATCGAGGCGTACTGAGCCATCGGCTACCCCCGGGGGAACTGAATCCAGCTCAAGGCTGACGTCACAACTACCGGGAATCACGACCGAGAGGTGCGATGGCGAACCACCATGAAGATCATACGCCTGAGGGCTGGCCATGATGACTTCACCCACCGGGCCGATGGAGACGCGGTATGCGCCAGGTTTGGGAACATCCACGGTGAACTTGCCCATGTTATCGATCATGCCACCTGCAATCTTCATGACTCCGTGGCGTTGATCGGGATGAGTCTCGCCCTCAGCTAGGAACCAGATCGCCATGGGGCCCGGCGGTTTCCCAAACAAGTTGGTTGCGGACCCCGTGATGCGGATGACTCGGCCCATTCGAACGAGGACGCGCTGGCTTTCGCTGGCCGCCACAGAGACAGGCTGGCGGTGATTGATCTTGCCCTTTTGTCTTACCGTCAGGCTCCACTCTCCGGGTGTACAGTCCCGCAGGTCGGCTTGGCCAATCTGTTGATACTCCTCTCCATCTGGGCTCACTAGATGGATTCTGCACTCTGGCAGGCGCTTACCATTCTCATCGAAGACCAGCACACTCAGTTGCGTGGGTGTGGCGACACTCGTGATTGCACTGGGCGCCCCTTGAGTTGGGTCGAGTTGGGTGGGTGCGGCGCTGGCTTTCTTTGGGGTGATTGTAGGGGCTGGCGCCTGGATAGGCGCGGGGGGTGTATCGGTGAGGTTCCATGCGAGACCGGCGACCCCGAGCAGCAGGATCACTCCTAGGGCAAACAAGATGGGTCGCTGGGTGGGCATAGATTAGGGATATGGCTGGAGCGGCAGTTGGGTGAGACCTGAATCTCTAGGGGCTGGCAGTGCTCTAGTGTATCGGCAACCCGCGTGAGGAAACTCGTGTGGATTGTGATCGGGCCGCCCGATGCCGGGGAGACGGCTGTGGGGTGTGTGGGAGCGCCTTGTGCGCCCGACCCAGCGGGGCTTGACTACGCCACGGGCTCGAATGTGAGCAGCGGAGCTCCCTCCGTTACCTCGGCGCCGTCCTCGACGAGCCAAGTCAGCATGCGAACGCGTGGGGGCAGGTTGGCATCAGGGGTGTAGGTCACCTGGGCGAAGGTCTTCATGACTTCAATGAGCCCGAGTGGTGTTCCAGTCCGCAGTTCGTCTCCCGCTTGGATAAAGGGCGGACTGTCGGGGCCTGGAGAGTGGTAGAAGCGCCCGCTCTGGGGAGCAGGAAATGTCTGCGAGGATTCAGTCGAACTGGCCTCGGGGCCATCTACCTCTAGGGTCTGCTCATCGCTCAGCAGGCGAACCTCATAGAGTGGCGTTAGGTACCCTACGGGGTGCAAGATGGCGGGTTCTGGGTCGTTGAGGACGATTGCGCGGGAATGGCGCCCCCCTAGAAATCCCGCAGGGATCGAGAGGGTGACCGTCTTGCCCAGGCGCTGCAAGGAGCCAGCACGAGTTCCGGCGCTCACCGATGTGCCCCCGGGGAGGGGACATGAGAAAAAGCCCACATCGGGTGAGCACAGGGACCAGGTAGGGGAGCCGTCTGCGGCGACCGACTGCTGCACGATCAGGTCGAGGGACTCGGTGCTCTTCATGAGCGCTCCTCGGTGAGTGCGGCAAGGTCGTGCAGGGACCAGATCCGTGGATTCTTAGTCCTTCGTCCACCGCAGGATTGGTAGCTGGTTTCGGCAAACAACTCGACCCAGTCGCGTAACTCACTGATTCCGATGACCTCATCGGTGTCCATCTGGGCGGCGGCCTTGTAGGGATTCATGTCACCCTCGATGCGTTCTTCGGTGGCCTTCATGCCTGCTTCGATTTGGGCGCGTTCGTCGGGATCCTCGACAGCAATCTCAAACTCGTCATCGAGCTTGGTGTTGAAGGCTGCGATCGCGAGCGTGCGCCCCTCCATCACGGACTGACGAGTGATGGGTGTGGAGACTTGGACCACGGGCTCATAGGGGAGCCCGGCCATGGCGTAGTATCCTGCTCCCGAAGCCTTGCGCAAAAGCATCGTGAACATGGGGGTCGTGTTTGTGCTGTTGGAATAGATCAGGCTAGAGCCAAACCCGAGCAGCCCTAAGCGTTCTGCCTCCATTCCGATGTCAAAGCCTGACACGTCCTGCAGCCAAATGAGGGGAATACCGTCATCATTGCAGGCTCGGCTGAAGGCGGACAGCTTCGCGATGCCCTCGCGGTAGAGAATCCCTGCGGGTTTTTTCTGATCGCGATGCTCCGGATCGTCGCAGAGGCCCTGCCGGTTGATAGCGAAACCCATGTAGAGCCCGTTTACGCGGCCGATGCCCACGATGAGCTCCCGACCACGGTCGGGGAGTAGTTCCCAAAAAAGGCTCCGGTCCACCAAGCGTGCCAAAACCTCTTGGGCATCGTAGGTCATGCGGTGGTCGCTAGGGAGTATTCCCGTCAACTCGCTGGACGGGAAGTGGGGAATCGCGGGGTCGGTGCCATGCCGGTAAAAGCTCGCCGCGCTGCTGGGTAGCTGGGCAATCTCGGCACGAATGCTCACGAGTGCTGCTGAGTCATTGGGGACGCGCACATCGGCGCAGCCGGATTGGTGCACGTGGACTTCAGGGCCGCCAATGTCGAGGCTGGAGAGGCTCAAACTCTTGGCACCCTTGATGAGCGCCGCGCCTGCGATAACCATGTACGCTTGCTCGGTCATGTACACGCGATCGGAGATGATGGGCATGTAGCCACCCCCGGCGATGCAGTCCCCAAAGACCCCCGCGATTTGTGGGACTCCCTGGGACGCGAGTTCGGCGTTTTTCTTGAAGATATGTCCCGCCCCGGTCCGCCCTGGGAAGGAGCGCGATTGCTCGGGAAGGAATAAACCCGAGCAATCCACCAGATAGACAACTGGCAGGCACAGGCGTCGTGCCATTTCCTGGGCTCGCTCGATTTTCTCGGGAGTCAGCGGCCACCACGAACCGGATGCCACCGTGTTGTCATTGGCGATGACCATGACCCAGCGCCCTTCGACTTCACAGAATGCAGTGACCACCCCCGCTCCCGGTGCCTCGAGCTTGCCAAACGAGCGACCGTGATTCACAAAGGTCCCCACTTCAAACAAGCGACTGTTCGCATCACGCAGGGCGTCTATGCGCTCACGAGCGGTCAGCTTGCCCTTGGCGTGTACACGCTCTGTGTACTTGTCTCCCCAGCCCGTCGCCACCTCGGCACGCTTTCGGGTGAGTTCCGCTTCGCGGTCCTGCAATTGCTCACTGTTGCGAGCCACCGAACCCGCATCCAGGAGGGTGCTCTGGGGTAGGCCAATTCCTGTGAGGGGGATGTGCGCCATGGGCTACTCGTCGCTGATAGGGGAGTCGGCAGCCGTGTCGGCCGCTGTGAATTCGCAGACCCTGTCTAAGCCAGGTAGGTGAGCCGTGTTGTAGTCGCCAGAATTGAACTCGGCGCTGGCCAGTACTGCGAGGTGCAGGGGCAGGGTCGTGTGGACGCCTTCGATGCGCGTAGCCATAAGGGCCCGCTGCATGGTCTCAATGGCCGCGGAGCGCGTCGGGGCGTGCACGATCACCTTGGCAATGAGCGAATCATAATGGGGGGGGATTTCATCGCCCTCTTGCAAGTGGGTGTCTACGCGTACCTCCCCCGGACCACCTCGCGTGGGGAGTACGAAGCGTGTCAAGCGGCCTGGGGTTGGCTTGAAACTGTCCGTCACATCCTCGGCGTTGAGGCGGCATTCGATGGCGTGCCCCTGCAATTCAATCTGATCTTGGGAGAGGTCGAGGGCGTGACCGGCGGCGATCCGTAATTGGGCTTGGACAATGTCGATGCCTGAGACGAGCTCAGAGACGGGGTGTTCCACCTGTAAGCGTGTATTCATCTCCATGAAACAAAGCTGACCATTATCGGGTCGGCGCAGGAACTCAATGGTGCCTGCCCCCGTGTACCCGACGGCCTGGGCCGCGCTGGCGGCAGCCGTGGCGACGCTCTCGCGTTCTGCGGGGCTTAGAACGACACTCGGGCTCTCCTCGATAAGTTTTTGGTGGTTGCGCTGAATCGAGCACTCGCGTTCACCTAGGTGCAGGGCACCACCGTGGCCGTCCACAAGCACTTGTACCTCGATGTGTCGACCACCGCTGATGTAGCGTTCGAGATACAAGGCGTCATTGCCGAATGCCGCTCGGGATTCGTTTTGGGCTTCCCCGAAGGCTGTGCGTAGGGTGGCTTCGTCGGGGCACAGGCGCATGCCGCGGCCGCCCCCCCCCGCATCAGCCTTCAGCAAGACCGGGTAGCCGGTTTCAGCGGCCACTTCGGCGGCTTGATCCACGCAGGTGAGGATTCCGTCCGAACCGGGGATGCCGGCCAAGCCAGCTTCCCGCATGGCGCGCTTGGCTGGCCACTTCAGTCCCATGCGCTCCATCACTGCAGGCCGAGGACCGATGAAGGTGAGGCCGTGCTGATTGCAGAGCGCCGCAAAGCGGGCGTTCTCGGCGAGGAATCCCCAACCCGGGTGGACTGCGCTGCAGCCGGTCTGCCGTGCGGCCTGGACGATGGCCTCTCCCCTCAGGTAACTGTGCTCAGGCGGGCCGGGTCCCAAACAGACCGAGTCATCGAAGGCCTGGGTCCACGAGGCCCCTGCGTCCGCAGCTGAGTACACGCCGATGGGTGCCACGCCCAATTGCCGGGCCGCCCTGGCAATGCGCACGGCAACCTCACCCCGATTGGCCACGAGAAGTCGGCGGAACATGGGGGCAGGATACCCTCGTGACTCTTCGAACAATAGACCGAGGGGGAATCCTGGAGAGGCGAGTGGGGGGACAAATGGCGTAGACTGGAACCGTGCCCCAACTTCCTGTGATTGCCGTTTTCCTACTGATGAGCGTTCCCGCCTTGGGTCGGGCGCGGCAGGGCTCTGATGTAGGCAACCTCGATCAAGTCACTCACCACCTCGCCCTGCTGGAGGCCGAGGAGGCTCAAGCCCGGGCAGTGGCCCAGCGGTGGCTGTCCGTGCACCTCACTCGTGAGCACCTGCCCGTGCTTGTCGAGGCTGTACAGGGATCGGGTATTGAGGCGCAACGGCGCTTGGTCTCTGCCCTCGCAGCAGATGAGCGGCACCTAGGGCTTTGCGTGGCCCTGATGGAACAAGGAGAATCTGAGGTGCTTACCCTAGGAGAGGCGGCCGTGGGGCAAATGCTAGAGGCCTGGAGTGTGGCGGTGCTCGATCCGGCGATGGAAGAAGGGGATTGGCCGGAGTTGGCCGGCGATGGGCAGCGGGGCTTCTTGTTCCAACCAGCCTATGGTGGGCTGTCAGATGCTCTCGAACGATTGCAGCGGTGGGGCGAGGGGCCGATGCCCATCGTCTTGGACCCAGGCCTGGATCCTGAGGTGAGAGGAAGGCTCCCTTTTCGAACCCCGCGCCGTGATAGGACGCAAGCCTGGGCCAAGGGCACGATCCAATCCCGGTGGACCGACTCCTTGCTGGGAGTGTTGCACGGGTATCAAGTGAGTGTGACGGTCTTGGGCTGGAGGGGAGCGGGGAAGTCCAGCACCGCAGGAACCCAGCCCTTTCTGTTGGTTCACAAAGCCCGCCGTGCTCCCCAGCGCGTGCTTGACTACATACTGGATTGGTGCCGAGGGGTCGTGCGGCCCCACGACCGATCGTGGAATACTGCCTGTGCGCGAGCGTTGGCCTCAACTGGCTGGCCGGCTGCCGTGCGTTGGCTGGAGGAACGCTGGTTGACAGGCGATGAGGCAGCGCTGCAAGGTGTGCTCTTGGCCGCTCGGCGTGGCCGGGTTGCCCCCGGTCTCTTGAAAGCCGGCCCCCTCGCGGCAATTGTCCTGGCCGCAGATGCGCTGGCGGCTAGCTCCGTGCAAGAGGGGCGGCTTCAAGACCTAGCCCGATCGTTGGCCAACCTCTCACTGCCGCGCAAGGAACGTCGCGAACTCACCGAGATGTTGCTCGCGAATTGGGAGAGCTTGAGTCCGTCGTCGCGCTGGGTTCGACTTGTGATCTGGGAGGGCCAACATCCACAGAGTGACTCTGTGGCACAGCGTTGCCATGAGTTGCTCGCTGACCCCAGTCTCTCAGCGGGTCAACATCGTCAAGCCCTGCGCACCCTTGGTGCGGTCGGGGGCGCTTGGGATGACTTTCCCGGAGGGCTGAATATGGGAGCCTCACTCGCCCTCGCTGCAGATCAGCTTGCCTTGGAATCTTGGGTGCGAGATTGTCTGGCGGTTGGCGCAGGGCCACCCCAACCCACGGAAGATTGGATGGCGAGTCCCGAGCGAATGGCGAGTTTCCTGTACTGGTGCGTGGCGACGGGAGAGTACGTCCATGGCGCGCCGATCCTGGTGAGACTGCTCCAAGCGTGGGGCCCTGTTGAACTGGCCCTGCAGATTCGGGAGTGGCAAGGCAGCGGTCTGGAGGGGGCCTTGGCTGCATTCCTGCAAAACCCACAGGTTGTCGCTGCAGCGAGCGAGGCCAATGTGGGCGGGGAACTTGAGCGATTCAGCTGGCATGCTGCACTCGCTTCCCCTGGGGAACGGGACCAATGGTGGGGGCGGTGGATGGAAGCCACGGGTGGCGGACAAGTGGCGCCCCCGGCGATGTTGGTGGACCTCGCCGTACTTTCTGCCGATCCGCCGAATAGGGGTCAGAGGGTGCGGGCTGCCCTCGTGGAGCAGGCGGCGCGCGGTGTTGGGGCAAAACACCTCGCCGGGGCCCTGTCCGTTGCGGGCCGCGTCCTGCTGAGTGCTGGCCGCAGGCCTGAGGCGCATGAGCTTCGGCGAGCCATCGAGCAGGCGGCAGGGCCCGAGGGGGATGCTTTAGGGGACCTACTTGACGCACCTCTCTGGCCCCGAGGCCATCGCCCACGGGCTCAGTTGTTATGGCCTCGGATGCGCTACCTGGCTCCTTGGCTGCGCTGAATGGGTCAGGAACTTGCTTGTGGCTCTAGGATTTGTCCTGATTGAGCTGGGGTCGGCCCCGCTCGGTTCCGATGATGGGACTGGCGTATCGCTGATCCCGTCTCATCCGCTCCTCACCGCACATTCATCTTCATGGCCCTCCCCTTCTCCAAAAAGGACGTTGCCCTCGAACCCGCCCAGCCGGACGAGGCGCTCAGCTCGCCCGTCTCCCGCGAGGAGGTCTCCGTGGTTTCCCATCCACGTGGGCAGATCGCCGAGCAATTCCGCTCCCTGCGCAATTCCATCCATGCTCTCAACACCGACAGCGCCTCTCACACCCTTGTGATGACGAGTGCCCTACGTGGCGAGGGGAAGACGGTTGCGACTGTGAACTTGGCCGCAGCCATGGCAGAGCTACCCGGAATCGAAGTGCTGATCGTCGACGCAGACCTGCACCATCCCGCTGTCGAGTCCCTGATGAGCTTGCCCCGCCGTAAGGGTTTGACGGATGTGCTCTCTGGCGTGCTGCCCCTCGATCAGGCTATCCGCAAGACTTCCTTGGATCGCGTGTCGGTGATGGGGGCGGGTTACTTGCCCTCGAATCCTTCCGAGCTGCTCGGATCGGATCGGATGCGTTCGCTCTTGAATCAGTTGCGCCAGCGCTACTCCTATGTGTTGATTGACACTCCCGCAACCATGACCTTTTCTGATGCGAGCCTCTTGGGCGCCATTGCTGATGGCATCCTGATGGTGGTCAGGTTGGGTGAAACTCCGCGCCATTATGTGGAGGAGGCTCACAATGCCCTAGAGGCATTGGGTGGCAACGTGCTTGGGCTATGCCTGACGGGTGCGGATCAAGTGGACACGGCCAAGGGCTATTGAGCGGTATGCGCTGAGCAAACCGTGATCAAAGTAAGCGTGGCTTGAAGGGTTTCGTACTGCGGGCTGAACGGATCAGTGCGGCGAGGTTTTTTTTCTCCCAGGACTGGGCGCGTGCATAATCGGGGTGTGCCTGTTCGCGTGCGTTGAAGTCGGGACCGTGATGGACCCAGCGCTGTGCGCTCGCGCGCCTAGGCGGAAACACTGCATGGAGGAGCTCGTGCATGAGCACGTAGCTCACAAACCAGGAGGGGACCTTGGCCTGGTCGAGGACGGGGTGCACGCGCACCACATGAGTGAGTGGGTCATAGCTTCCCAGGCGTAGAGAGTGTCGGCTGCGGCTGCGGCCACGGCGTCCCCAGGTGAGCTTGGGTAGGGTGCGATCGGCACCGAAGTCGCCAGGGAAGTGCTCCTCGATTACCGCCTTGGCCAAGGTGTTGAGGTCATACACCTCTCCCTGTGGCTGTAGGGTCGGTTGTTTGGGCTGGCGGGCCGGCTCAAGGCCCATTCGTTTCTCAATCCATGCGTCGAGAAGAGCGCTGGCGCGTCGGGCTCGACGGCCCGCTCGAAGCCAGCGAACGAGGGCCTCACAGATCTCGTCGGGGGCTTCACCGAAGGCCCGGTGCAGACGCAGCTCCAGTACACCATTGGCAGGATTCTCCTTGGACCGCACGGGCACGGTGCGGGAACGACCGAAGTACACCTTGACCGGCCTGCGGAGATCCTCGATCAAGTAGGCCTCGAAGTCCGCTGGGCTTGGGCAGGCCCCAGCGCTGCTGGGGGGCAGCACAAAGGGGTATTCGAGAGAGCCTGTCATGCCAGCGATTCTAGCCTAGCTGACGGCCAAGAGCAGGATCATGCTCGCAGGGATGAGCGGGCTAATTGCTGATGTTGAAATCCTGCACGTAGGACTCGCCTTCACTCAAGGACATCCGCGTCTGGGTCTTCTTCAGATCCAAGCTGCCCTGGAAGGGGTTGTCGTTACTGCGCCGCTGCGCATGGATGTTGTAGGAACCAGGCGGGACATGCTCGAACGTGTAGCGTCCCTGGGAATCGGTACGGGAGCTCAGGTTGACGGCAAAGTCATCGGCACTCGCTTCCAGCTGCAGTTGCACCATGGCTCCAGCAAGACCCTTGCCGCTGGGGCCGTAGACAGCACCTTGGACCGTGGCCCCTGAGGCCAGCTGGACGTCAGGGATCTCAACGAGTTCGCCATCAGTCACTACGATTTTTGTTCGAATGGTCTGGGCGTACTTGGCGTGGCGCACGTCGATTTGGTACGTGGCTGCAGCGAGCCCGCTGAGCTCAAAATCGCCACTTGCGCTGCTGCGCACCTCCATTTCCGTGGCCTGGGAGGGGAAGGCTGGCAGACTGCGCCAGAAGGGGTCGTCGGAGTATTCGGTGTCGTGGGATTTGATGCGGGCGCCGGCGATGCCCTTACCGTTGGCGTCGACCACTCGGCCGCGCAGGATGCCCCCTGCTTTCAGTTGGACGACAATACCTGTGAGCTCTTGGCCATAGACGATTTCGAAGGCCTCCGAGAACGAAGGGGCATGCCCCTTAGCCTGGGCTTCGACGACATACTCGCCATGATTAGGGCAGGAGAGGGAGAAGCTGCCATTGCTGGATCCCTTCACGCGAGTGAGGGTGTCAGGCATGGCCATTGTGGTTTCGGTGCCTTGTATGGGAGTACGCAAGAGCACACTGAAGTTGGCCACCGGTTGCCCGAGTCCGTCCACCACACGTCCGTGGATTTGGGGTAGGGGGGTCAGGGCGACATTGAGGGCCATTTCCCCGGTTTCGATGCGAGGCTTGCGCTCGTTCTTGAAGCCCTTCGCACTGAACATGAGGGTGTAAACTCCTGCGCCCACGTCGTCGAAGAGGAATTCGCCGGTCTTGTTCGTGAGCACCTCGGAGCGCGTGGCCTCTTTGCGATTGGTCAAGGAGAAGGCCTGCACTGTCGCGCCAGCCAGGGGCAGCCCCTCTGCAGAAGTGACGATTCCGCCGATCATGTGAGCGATGTCAAGGGTGACATTGCGCTCCACGCTGGCCTGTCCTGTGATATTGAGTTGTTGGACGGTGACACGGCCAAACCCTTCAGCCTGGGCGGTCAGGGAGTAATTGCCGTTGGCAACGCTGCGGAACTCATAGGTGCCGTCGGGCTGCGTGCGTGCGGAGAGTGTATGGGGACTCTCGACATCGGCGAGAGCACCGAGGCTGGACATGCCTAGGGACAAAGTGGCGTCCTCGATAGCGTTGCCAGCGGAGTCAGTGACGCGGCCGTGAAGGCGCACGCCGTCTCCGAGTACGATCACGATGCCCGTGCGAGCTTCGCCCTCCGCGATCTGGATGTTGCCCTCTTCCTTGCGCCCGAGATCTGGATGCTTGGCGATGAGAGAGAATTCGGTGTAGGTCTCTACGTTGCGGAACTCGAATGAACCGTCGGCGCGCGTCAGCACAGATTCGTCGTCCGCGCGTTGGTCAGCGGTCGGCTCGCCGAAAAGGATGGCGAGTTGACCAAAGCGAGTCAGGGTTACAGTGGCTCCCTCCACAGGCGATCCGTCAGCCTGGACGATTCCTTGGATGGAGTTGGCCAGGGTGGCTTGGGGGGAGGTGACCTTCTGCCGGTCAGCTGCACTGGGTACCGCCGAGAGGTCTGCCCCGCCGTCGGGGGTCTGCAGATCGGCTGGAGTTGTGTCGGCTGGTTCGTCGACGGTCGTGACTCCAGCCACTGGGCCGTCCGGGGTGATGGGGGCCGGCTCGCTGCCGCCAAAAGGGAAGACTAGGAAGAAGGCAATGGCTGCGACGATGACGAGAAGCAGAACTGGAAGTGCGCGCATGATGAGTGAGAGGTCAGCTTGGGAGGATCAGATGACAGGGTCCGGTCCGGGGTACCGACGGCGGGAGTTGGGTGCCAATCGATGGTCGGAGGGATGGACGAGTGAGTGGGCGGACTCTTCCGCCTGGTGCGGAACTTTCTTCTGAAAAAACGGGTATCTGGAGGGTCTAGGGCGTGTTCGATCTGGATTCTGGGACCCCTAGATCCTTGGAGGGTTGGGGAACTCAGCGCGGGCTGTGGTCCGCATGGTCGAGCCAGGTTGGCCATACGGACTCCCTGGAGGTCAGTGAGCCCAGGAAATAGCAAAACAGGAGCAGTTCGGGATCCATCTTGCGGTAGAGCTCAATGCGGGCGCCCCGGCCCAAGAGGCCTTGGTGTATGCAAGCGACCTGCCCAGTACGGGTGGCGATGATGCGCCAGCCTCGGCGAAGGCCGGTCCGTGGGACAACCCTGTAGGGCTTGCTGCCTGTCCAGACATCGATTTGTCGACGGCCCACGTGCCACCGCAGGGATGATCCCAACCACTCGCCGCCTTCGGTCCACAGTGAAAACTGAGCTCTTAGGAGCCCGGGGTCCCTCCTGAACGACAAGACCTCGCCCTTCTCGGGATGATAGTCCGCGCCGACGACCAGGCCCCAGCGATTGCGGCGAACCTCGATGCGTCCCTCTGAGGTGCCGTCGCTGGAACTGATCCGGTGAACGGGGTTCCAGATTCCGCGAACCTTGGTTTGGAGGATTTGTAGAGGCTCAGCCATGGGGGGGGGCGCAGGAATGGGGGAAGGGGACCCTAGTCCCAGGGAATACTATCGGATGAAAACGAGCCCTGGGTGAAGCCTGAAGCGTACCGGTTGGGGTCTCAGGGCCGATTCCCCTGGCACCCTTGGAGGTCTGGCACCCGACCGTGGTGACAAGTTCCCCCATGGGGCGTTTTGCATCTTCCTATCGATCGTGTGGATTTGAAGCGACCTCACGGTTAGCGGCCCTCTCTCCGAGACGAGAGTGTGGTCAGGATTGCAGGGAGGCGAGGGTGCGCATGGCCTTCCCAACGATGGCAAGGGTGCGCTCAATTTCTGCTTCTTGGGTGTGGTGTGAGAGCGAAAAACGCAGGCTGCCAGAGGACTCGGCTTCATCACAGCCCATGGCCATCAGGACTGGGGAGGGGGATGTGCTTGTCGCATTGCAGGCCGACCCGGCTGAAACGTCGAGCCCCTGTTCCCCCACGAGTGCGAGGACGAAGCTGGCATCGGGGCCTCCAAGGTAGAGGTTGGTTGTATTGGGGCTGCGCAGGGCCTCGCAGCCGTGGATTCGGGACCCTGGCACGCAGGCGAGCAGCCCCTCCTCAAGTTGATCGCGCAGTTCGGTCATGCGAGTCAGAGCGTGGGGGTCCGATACAGCCTCACGAGCCATGGCCGCTGCCTTCCCGAGACCCACGATCCCGGCGACATTCTCGCTTCCCGCGCGCCGTTCAGATTCTTGAGGCCCCCCCACGATGAGGGCATGAAAAGACTCCAGGTTTCGCACGTACAGGGCACCCATCCCCGGAGGGCCATGAAACTTATGACCTGATAGGGAGAGGAAGTCGCACCCCAGTGCGTTCACATCGAGGGCGACCTTGCCCGGTGCCTGAACCGCATCGATGTGGAGGGGAATCCCAGCGGATTGGCAGGCTGCGCCCACGCCCTCAAGGTCTGTCACCACGCCTGTTTCGTTGTTGACGACCATGAGAGAAACGAGACCTCCAGCAAGGCTTGGGCTTCCTTGACCAAGGGTCTCGAACAGGGGCTCGCGCAGAATCTGGCCTGAACGGTCCACCTCCAAGACCTGAGACTCCCAACCCGAGGCGACCGCCCGGTCAACGTTGCGCTTGACTGCACTGTGTTCAACGCTGGAGCTCAAGACTCGCCCAGGGGATGTCGCCTTATGGATGGCGTGCCAGAAGACGCTCGTGATGCTCTCGCTGGCCCCAGATGTGAAGAGAATCTGGTCGGGGTGGGCGCCGATCAGCCCAGCGACTTGAGTGCGTGCTGCTCGGATCGCATCTGCACACTTCTCCCCGCTTGGATGCGGGCTGGATGGGTTTGCATGGTTTGGGCCCAGCCAGTCGAGCATGGCCTCCACCACCTGTTCGGATGGCTTAGTGGTGGAGTTATTGTCGAGGTAGATGCGTTGCACGGTCGACCCCGATTGTCTGGAAAGATCGCCTGCCTGCCTAGAAGATGGCGCTCAGAATCTCGGGCAGGGCGTCTCCGGTCGCACTGCACGGTTCACAAAAGTTGTTCTCCTGCTTGGGCACAATTTCACAGGTGGCGCAAGAATCCAAGTGCTGAAGGGCATCCCCGACTTGTTTGTCCTGTTCCTTCAGTGAGCGAATCCGGGCAAGGAGTAGGCCCCGGTGAGTCTCTAGGATTTCGCGCAGCTTTCCAAGCCAAACCTCTCTGGTGGTGTCAGGGTCGACTCCTTGGATGAGGCTTTGGATTTGTTCGAGTTGGAGCCCGAGGTCCTGAAGGTATTGGATCAGACGAATTCGGCTGAGGTCGGTCGGCCGGTAGTAACGAAAGCCACCCTCGCTCCGGCTGGCGGGCACGAGTAGGTCGAGCTCCTCGTAATAGCGCAGGGTACGCAGATTGGTGCCGGCGAGCTTGGCGAACTGACCGATCTTCAGGAGAGTGTTGCTTGGGGGCATAGGGATGGGGGGCGAGGGGGTAACCCTGACGTTTACGGTAGTGTATTTGAAGCGGGTTGGGGGCTCAAGTTAGGCGGTGCTTGGCCTTGGGGAGGGAATGGGGGCCGAAACCGGTCCCAGTGGGGGGGAGCGGGGTCCCCGGGGGCCTACTTTGAGATCTCCCGGGGGGGATGGGTCCGGGCGCTGATGGGCCCATGGGGGCACGGTGGGGACCGGGGACGGGGTGAACGAAGTCTCTCCCCCCTCATGGGTGGAACCTGCAGCCGCGAGCCGTATCGTGAGAGCGATCCCACACAGTACGCGCACCCAAAACCCCAGACCCCTCCCACCACCATGTACCTCTTTGACCCCCTATTCCTGATCATCGTGGGCCCATTCATGCTCATCGCTGCCTTGGCGAGTGGCCGAGTCAAGTCCACCTTCAAGCGATACTCGCAGGTTGGAGTCCGTTCAGGGATGACCGGGGCCGAGGCGGCTGCGGCTGTGGTGCGTTCCGCGGGCATGAATGTCGCCATCGAGCAGGTCGGGGGCATGCTCACCGATCATTATGACCCCCGGGGGCCGGTCCTGCGCCTATCGCCCGAAGTCTATTCCGGCCGGTCCGTGTCGGCCGTGGCCGTGGCTGCCCATGAAGCAGGCCACGCCATCCAGGATGCCCAGTCCTACGCGCCCCTCAAGCTACGCTCCCTCATGGTCCCTGCAACCTCATTCGGTTCTCAAGCTTGGATGTGGATTTTTATGGCCGGCCTCATCATGAGCATCAAGCCCCTCGTGAGCTTGGGAATTGTCATCTTTGGGGTGACTGTTGTGTTCCAGCTGGTGACCCTGCCAGTGGAGTTTGACGCTTCTCGGCGAGCAAAACTTGTCTTAGCCCAAACGGGAATCGTCATGAGTGCCGAAGAAGAGGAGGGTGTGGGCAAGGTGCTCAATGCCGCAGCCATGACCTATGTGGCCTCGGCCCTCACATCTATTGCGACTTTGATCTTCCTCCTCTTGCGCTCACGTGACTGATTGTCAGCGCAGCCTCCTCCTTATTGAGAGACACGCACTCCCATGGATCGCATCCAACTGGACTACTCGAACGTTCTGGCCTCCGCCATCGGCCCCCAAAACGGGCTGAGTGAACAAGCCCTCGCTGCTCTAGCCAAACCTTCGATGGAAGCCCTGGCGGCGGTGCAAGCTCGCCGTCACACGGACCTGCGCTGGTTGGATCTGCCCAACGGCCGAGGGGTTGTCGATGAAATCATGAGCTACGCGGCCTCGGTGCGTGGCCGCTTTGAGAATGTGGTGGTGCTTGGGATCGGAGGGTCAGCTCTAGGGCCGCGTGCGCTTCACACGGCGCTCAACAGCCCCTATCACGACCAGTACCCACCTGCTGGCCTGCCGCGTTTGCACGTGCTCGATAATGTGGACCCCGACTGGATCGGCGAATTCCTCGCCCACGTGGATCCCACACGCTGCCTGTTCAACGTGATCTCAAAGTCTGGATCCACAGCGGAAACGATGAGCCAATTCCTCATCTTCCAACAGGCACTCATCGCAGCGCTCGGCCAAGATGGGCATAAGGATCACGTCGTGGTCACGACTGACGGCGAGGCCGGCGTGCTCAGGCCCATCGTTGAGGAGGAGGGCTACGCATCATTCGTCGTACCCGAGGGAGTGGGGGGACGTTTCAGCGTCCTTTCCCCTGTGGGCTTGTTGTCCGCAGCCCTAGTCGGGATAGACATCAATGGAATCATGGCCGGGGCAGCCGACATGGATAAGCGCTGCGCGCAGGCCCCGTTCGAGCAGAACCCGGCCCTGGTTTACGCAGCCATCCAGTGGCTCATGCAGTCTCAAGGTGAAAAAAACGTCGCCGTGACCTTTGCTTATAGTCAACGCCTGCGTGATTTGGCCGATTGGTATGCACAACTGTTGGCGGAGTCTATCGGCAAACGCCTCTCTCGAACGGGGGAGGAAGTCTTCGTGGGCCCGACCCCCGTGCGTGCCGTTGGCGTGACAGATCAGCACAGCCAAGTGCAACTCTATGCTGAGGGACCTTCGGATAAGTGGTTTACGTTCTTGTCGGTGGAGCAGGCTGATCACACTGTTTCGATTCCCGAGGCGTATGGGGATCGAGATGCCCTCGCATACCTAGGCGGCCGTACACTCAATGACTTGTTTGCTGCAGAACGAGAGGGCACGCGCATTGCCTTGACAGAAGCGGGCAGGCCCAGTGTGGACATCCGCTTTCCAAAGGTGACTGCTGCGACTGTCGGGCAGTACATGTACATGATGGAACTGGCCGTGGCCGTGATGGGAGAGCATTACTCTGTGGATGCTTTTGACCAACCCGGAGTCGAAGCAGGCAAGGTGGCGGCTTATGCCTTGATGGGACGATCAGGCTTTGAGGAACGCCGGGCAACCATTGAGGCTGCTAGTGTTCAACCGCGAAGGTGTATCGACTAGCGGGGACTCGCCATGCACCCCCTGCGACAGGTGATTGTGGGCCTTGAGGTCAGCTCAAAGGACGGGGCATTGTCTTTTGGGAGTGATCGTGCCTTGGACCAGGCCCTGTGGCTAGGTCAACAGACGGGTGCGAGCATGTATCTAGTTCACTCGAACTTTGATGGAACGAACGGCACCGGAACGCCATCAGGGTTGGAGGATGCCTTGCGGCGTTGCCGCGAGATGGATATCCCCGCAAAGCTAGTCATCAGTGACCTGCGGCCGGCGCGGGCCCTGATCGTCGCGGCCCTCGCGGGCCATGGACAGTGTGTCGTTGTGAGTAAGCGCGATGCGACTTCAAAGCGTGGGCGTCGGCTTGGGTCGGTGGCGATCAAGGTGCTGCGCAAATGCCCCGTGCCGGTATGGGCTGTGCGCCCCGAGCATGACCAAGACTACAAGCTCGTCCTCGTGGCGACTGACCGAAGCGCCGTAGGCGATGCGGCTCTCGATTGGGGAGGGTGGATTGCTGAGCAGTACGGGGCGCGCCTAC
Organism: uncultured Planctomycetaceae bacterium; assembly: GCA_964469565.1. GTDB lineage: Bacteria > Planctomycetota > UBA1135 > UBA1135. The sequence goes on along the minus strand of CAYXZD010000007.1, from coordinate 73,533 downwards.
ATGTGGTTCACGCGCTCGGGCGGGGAGGACGGGATGAATCTGAGCACGAGCGCGAAGCTCAGAAAACGCAGTTGGGGTCAGAGCTCGACGGGCAGATCTCAGCGGGGTCTTTCGATGGGGAATCGGTTGTCCATCTCAGTCCAGGCGAACCCTACAAGGCGATTCGAGATGCGGGGGAGCACCTGCACCCCGACCTGCTGGTGATGGGTAGCGTCTCCCAAGGGGGCGAGGCAGGATTCGACGTGGGCAGCACGGCTGAACGGCTCCTAGGGCGCACGGACTGTTCCCTGTTCATGCTCAAACCCGACGATTTCGTCTGTCCCGTGCAGGTCGACGACTAATCTCTCCCGTCGATCCGGGACCCCGGATGGTGGGTTGTCCTGCCTAGTCGCAGAAGGTGACCTCTAGACCATCCGAGAGGTTGTTTCCTGCTCCCCCTCCATTGCGGTCACGGTACCACAATTGAAAGTGCAGAGTGTCTCCGGTTTGCAACACCGTGCCGGGTAGATTCTGCAGGTCCAAGGCATAGGAGCTGTTGCCGGACGGGTCGGATGTGATGACGCTCAACAGGCTGAAAGGCTGGGCCACACACAGGGTCCCGTTGCCCGCAGGAAGAGTTGCCTTAGCGGGACCGAACAGGTACAGGCCAAACGTGCCGGCCGGCAGACCGCTTGTGGCTAGGGTTAGGTTATTTGCGATCAACGACGCGCTGCCCACAAAGCCCATGACGGCCCCGGCGCCCATGCTGTTGGCGCTTGTGCTGCAGTAGTTGATGGGGTCGGCGCAGGTGCTCGCTGTGACGCCCGAGACGACCAGGGCAAAGTCCGCATCCACCGCTGCAGTCTCGGTATGCCCGTCCTGGTTGACCTCATCGGCAAAGATCTTGACCGTCCAAATCCCTGCCTCGGGATTCTGCAGCCACACATTCTCGACGGTGTCGAGCGTATTCGAACTGCCGCCTGAGGCGGTGTACATGCTCGTTTTCATGCTGCGGTTGCCCCAGTACTTCACTCCGCTGGGGGAGATGAGTCGTAGGGAGAGATCGTTGATGCGATGCTGACTCGATGATGTCGTGCCCGGAGGGTCCAAGAAGACCATGGTGGCCCGCAACTCCGGCGTGCCGGCGGCCACATTGATGGGGTAGGAGATGGTGTCCAGGTTTTGCAAGACATCGCTTTCATCGACGATGAAAAGTTGGTCGCGCATGTCGTACAGGCGTTCCACGTCGGGCCGTCCCCACCCCTGGCGGACCCGCCGCAGGTCACTGCCGCTACTAAAGGAGTACTGATCGGCCGTGTTGATCATCAGCGCCTTGGCGGTGGTAGCCTTCGGGGCGCTGTCGAAAACCGTTGACGCCCCGCCCGCACCGAACAATCCCATGTGCCACATTTGTTCCATCAATCCTACGTGCCCAGCGGTGCAAGGAGTGGCTGCGCTCGTGCCTCCAAAGTTGCTGTCGTAGCCTCCCGTGCTTGCGGTCGTGCGGATCGAGTCGTACCAAAAGCACAGATCGGGTTTGATGCGTCCATCGGGCGCAGGCCCGTGGCTTCCAGCGATTCCATTGTGGGCGTCGTCGGTCAGGGTCTGCGTGTTTTGGTGGCGCACTGCACCGACGGATAGCACGTTTTTCGCCCATGAGAGCTGTTCAGAGCTGGAACTCCCGCTGTTGCCTTGGGCTTGGCAGATCACGAGATCGTACTGAAACGCCACGTCGTCGAATTGGGTGGTCTTGTTGGTGTAAGCCCCATATCCCCAGCCCCAGGAATTGGTTTGGAATACACATTCATAGGGTGGCGCGAGGAGTTCGGCGGTGTGGGTGAACCGGTTTCCGAGGTTGGCAAATGAAGAGAATACGTGGGTGCCGTCAGGCAGCATTCCTCGTGCGTTGGTGCTCCCAGTCCCATCTCCAAAGACGATTCCCGCAACCGATGTTCCGTGGGACTGACTGGATCCGTTGCCGTTGTGGATCATCGGCGGGTTGGATTGAAAATCGATATGGCTGGTGAGCAGTCCCGAATCCAAAACTTCGCCAGCGACTCCCTGGCCCGTGAATCCTGTTAGGGCCTCTAGGAAGTCGGCTCCTCCATCGACGCGTACCTTGTCCATGTACGTGCGCGCGGGAGTCCAGCGATCCACGTACAGCACCTCGTCCCACGTGATGAGGCTGCGCAGCAGGGGGGCATCCATTGTAGCCTCCAGCATCAGACCTTGCTCTGCACTGGGATGAAGCTGTCCCCCAGCTTCGGCGATGCGACCCGCGACGAGCTTGCGCACTTGTGCAGACCGCTCGGTCAACTGGATGACGAATCGCATGGGGCCCAATGCAGTCTCATCCCGTAGGTGCCCCAGAAGGGCAGGTTCGATGCGCATGCGTTCGTCGTAGGCGCCTACCCAGCGGATGAATGGAAGGGCGCGAAGCTCATCCCAGGTTTCGGGTGGCGCGACGGCGATGTGGGCCTGGCCTGCCAGAAAGCGGAGGGGGATGACACCGAGTTCAGTGAGGGCCCGGCTGTACGCAGCAATGGGCGGTGTGGTGTACTGGATGATAGAAAGGTGGCCGCCGGTGGAAGCTGGCTCCTCCCTCGACTTTCCGAAGATGGAACCGATCGAGGATTCGAGCGGATCCACGTCGCCGGCACGCAGGTGCAGTGTGTGATTGGCTGCCCGGGGGCGCGACCACCGACCGTCTGCTCTTTGGATGCGGTACATGGACCGTATGGGTCCGTGGCCGGGGACCTCCTCCCAGAGGAGGACGCAGGACTCGTCGGCTCCGGCCTCGAACTGAATCGCTCTAGGCTTGCGGATGGGATCGCTAGCGGAGTGCAGTACCCGGCCTTCGAGGAGTAGAACAGAGCGAGCCCCACGTTCTTGAACGAGGGGGATCGCAGCAGATTGCGGGGATTGACCTAGGGGAGCGCACAGGGCGAGAGAGGCAAGGAGTGTGATCATTTTGGAGAATCGTCAGACGAGGGGGGGCACCTATATGTACCCCGGTGAGGGAGGATGGCTACCTCAAAGGGATCACGGCCCTCGTGAACCGCCGTAAACGAGGTCGTGCGGAAGAATCCTCCCGATGGGCTGCCCCAGGTCGGGACTCCTAGTCTACGGGGCCACGGGCCTCAAGCAGGCGAGTGGGATAGTGATTCCTCCAGGGGATGGGGCCCCGTGGCGGGAGGTCAAACCGGTAGGTCTCCGCTGGACCCGGTTCATGTTGGGGCTCGCTAGCCTTCCAGGCCGCGATTCCGGGGTCGTGTCGAGCAGCTCGGGCCTGCCTACAGGCCGCATTTGTTTTCGAGTGTATTGCGGTTGGTCAATCCTAGGAGAGTGCGAGTCTCTAGCAAGGTGCGGACAGTCTCGGCGGGCAGGGGATCCAGCCCTCCTTTCGCCACGTGTGCAAGCCACAGAATGTGTGCGGTGTGCTCGACCATGTCGAGTTTCTTGTAAGCATCGATCAGGTTGGAACCGAGGGTGACGGATCCGTGGTTTTTCATGATCATGGTGTCTGAGCAGCGCACGATTTCGCGAATGGTCTCGCCGAGGTCTGGAGTGCCTGGGATGCCAAAGGGTGCGGTCGGAATGCCGCCGATGGTCACCACGGCCTCGGGGATGATGGGCATCTGCAGGTCGATGTCGGCGATGGTGAGTGCGACGGCGTGGGGGGGGTGGGCATGGCAGATGGCGCGTACATCGGGGCGCTCGCCATAGGCCACGAGGTGGATGCCCACTTCGCTGCTTGGTTTTGGACCCGCATCCACCGGACGGCCCTGCATGTCGACGTGGGCAATCTGCTCGGGCTCCAGGAAGCCCTTCATCAATGACGCCGGTGTGATGAGCAACGTGTCATCGGAGAGCCGAGCGGAAATGTTGCCCTCTGACCCGGAGGTGAACCCCCGTTCGTAGGCGAGGGAAGCAATCCGACAAATGGCCTGTCGTAATCGGGTCTGTTCGTCGCTCGGGCTCATGGAACTCCTAATGAATGATTGCGTGGTTGAAGACGAGTTCACCTTCAAGCTCGATCTCGTCGACAAAGCCCACGATGACGGTCTTGATGGCAGCGTCGGGTGCGCTGAGCACCTGACGGGATGAGTTGCCTTCCTCGATGACAAGCACACGCTCTCCCACACCGGCCCCAATGGTGTCGATGCCGATGCGCACCTGCCCCGAGGGTTCCCCAGTGGGGGAGACGGGTTGGATCATCAGCAGCTTGCGCCCTTCAAGGACAGGAATCTGGACGGGCGACACAACGGGGCCGAGAACGTTGGCAATGATCACATGCAGTCCTTGGCGAGGTCGCGTTCACCTGAGGGGGTACTTGCCCACGCTTGCTCGATGAATCCGACAATGGCTGCGTCCACAGGGACGAAGGTTTCTGGAAGCGCTAGGGCAGCTTCGCGCCCATCGACAAAATGAACGAGGTCGCCCGGGCCACAGTTGATGGCTGCGCAGGCCACAAGTGCGCTGCCGCAATCCTGCCCGGTCTCATCAATGGGTTGAACCCATTGCAGGGCTACGCCTTCAAGCCCCGCGTACAAGGTGCTCGCGACGACCCGTCCCGTAACGCGCGCAAGAAACATCTCTAGGCGTCCTTCCACTTCTCGTAGACGTTTTCGCCCCCGAGGTCCCAAGAATCGACCACAGCCATGATGACCGCGTCGCAGGGGCGCCCGTCGGTCAACGTGGTTTGGCGCGCGCTGGATCCGGTGGCGTATAAAACCATGTCCCCTTGTCCCGCGCCGACGGAATCGACAGCAACCACGTATGGAGAGGAGGCTTGAGCGTGCTGGTCATGGACCTGCACGATGAGCAGCTTGCGGTCGGAGAGTTTCTCGTCTTTTTGGGTGGCGACAACACTGCCGACCACCTTGGCGATCATCATGGGGGAACTAGTTGGGTTTCTGGTCGAGCCAGGTGACGATGGAATCGGGAGGGAGTAACTCTACAAGGAAGCGGCGCCGGAGTTCACTATGAACTGCCTTCGACATGTCCTCCCAGGACGGCGCAGGCCGCCGTTGCCCCAAGGCGACAAGGAGGGCACCCCCTGCATAGTGCAGGGGACCGAGCACAGTCCCGCTGACTTCGGTGCGGCCCTCCAATTGGGCCGCTTCGAGGGCAGCGAAAACCGCATCGCGTACATTCTCGGGAATTCCCGTGGAGAGGCGCGTGATGACACCTAGGCTGCCTTGCCTCTGGAGGCTGACAGGGTCCTCAGAGTGTTCGGTGAGCAGGCGGCTAAAATCGGCCAGTGAGTGCACCTGCTGGCGCAGCTTTTCGAGCTCGGCGTCGGCTTCCTCGAAGCTCCGGGTCACGAGTTCATTGGGGAGCTTGGCCGCCTTCAGGACCAAGACATAGGCCTGTACGCCCTCACCGAACGCCCCATCGAACAGGTCGCGCTCTGCTGAATAAGCTTCCCGAAGTGTGGCATCGGTGTGGATGCGATCCATCCAAAAAGTGGAGAGGACAGCTACGTGCAATGCGGGGTCGCGGCGAACGGCTTCGATGCTGAGGCCTTGCGCCTCCAGCAAGCGCTCATAGGAAACGCCCTGGTAGCGGGGGTCGGCCTCGGTGGCGGCTCGACGTTGCTCGATTTCCTGATCGATGAGGCGTTCCAGTGCGCTCGGAGCAAGGTCGGGCAAACGCGCCATGAGACGGTCCTTGAGCAGGAGCTGCTCGCAGGCTTGCTTCATGTCGGCGGGAGGCAACATGTCGCGTAAGTGTTGGGCGAACTCCGCTGTACTGACCTCAACCTCGTCGCTGCGCACGACCACCCCCTGGTCCCAAGGTCGGGGAAGGTTCTCTACGCCGCGTTTATCCATGGTGGTTTGCAGCCAGGTGTTCTGTTGCTCACCTGTGAGTGGATCGTCTTGGGTCAACCCAAGTGCCTTGCGTGTCAAGGCTTCATGCACCAAGGCGAGGCGCAAGTATTCGAGAAAAGTCTCCCGCTCGATCCCACTCTGGGCGAGGTACTCGGGCAGGCTCTCGGCTGCCCCCGATGCTTGAATGTCGGCTTCTAATTCGGTCCAGCGCCGGGTTTGATCTTTTGAGGTAATGACGATGCCCTGTTCGTTGGCGAGAGCATCGAGCACGCGCAATTCCAGCAACTGCTTCAGAGCGGCGAGCCCGTCGGGGGACTGTCCGTAGCGCCAGAGCAAGAGCTCATCCAACTGGTCAAAGCTGACGCTATCGGCCCCAGCATAGGCGGCGATTTCCAAGCCCAACTTGGGCAAGGCGGCTGGAAGGGGTGCGGGGTTTTCGCCTTGGCAGAGTGCCCCCGTGTTCAGGCACGTGAGTGCCCATGCCAGCGCGCAAATCCGTTTTGGCCAGGCCGCCTTCGAATGAGTTTCCCTCGAACAGATCAGTCGTGCGCTCATACCCCTAGCCTATAACCGCTTGCAGCGTTGCACACCCTCGTCCTGTCAGGAATAGGTCAGCTTAGGGCCTTGGGCCGGGTAGGTGATGGAAGGGAAGAGCAGGTGGCTGCAAGCCGGCACGGTATTCTTGTCGCTCAACTCCCGTGTCAACGGGGCGCGAGCCCAGGACGGCCTTGGATGGATGGGTGGTTGTTGGCGGGGGAACGGTCGAGGGCCCAGGGGCCGAGGAGGCCATCGGCGCGTAGCAGCAAGAGGGAGTGCTCGCTTCCTTCCTGGTGGGCGGGAGGGGCGAAGCGTTCTCCGGTGTAGCGGGCCGTCGAGGACAGGTGCACATCGTCTAGGCTGCCCTTGAAGTGCGAGGTAGCCAGCCCCTTGCTGTCCACGTCCGCACCGATCAAAAGGGGCAATTCGTTGAGAGTGCGCTGGCCCTGACCGGGGGTGGCGGCGAGGCGCTGGCCGTCGAGGTAGACGCGCACCTCTTGGCCGTCAAAGACCCCTGCGACGTGATGCCACTGGCCCAGCTTCAGAATGGGCCCCTGCGAGGTGGCTTTGATGTACTTGCCACTGAGGTGCACGATGAACTCAAGTTTGCCTCCTCCCACGAAGATGCCGTACTCGGAGTTTTCAGTCTTGCAAAGCAAGCCGGTGCGATCGGTAAACGTCTCTGCACGCATCCAGCACTCGAGGGTGAACGGTCCTTGGGGAAGGGCGAGGGACTGGCTGCTTAGGGCGAGGACGTCCCCGGATCCGTCCAATTGATAGGCCAGGTTGGGACCCGGTTGGATGGACTGGGGCGCTTGGTAATCAAGGGGCAGGGGCAGCGTGGTCGATCGGGCAGGAAGCGACACGCGCAGGTCTTCGCCAGTGTAATCCGCTTGCAGTTGGACACTGGGCAGTCGCAAACTCTGGTCGATGGGTGCCCTTGAGTGCAGGGCGAGGGAGCGCAGCTTGGCGGATTGATGGCCAGCCAGCGCAAGGTGGTGATGGTCACGCACAAACATCCAGCGAGAGTCCTCGCTGGAAAACTGCACCTGGACTTCAATCGGGGTGGGGAGCGGATTCGTGAGTTCGATTACATACTCGCCATCGACCAGTCCGCTTTCTCCGATGGAAGGCCCCTTCAAAACCTTGGCGGTGAGGTCGCTGGCCAGGGTGCGAACCTGGTCGCTGACTTCAGCGGTAATAGTACGCGGGTCGATGGCCGCCCCGACAGGGAAGGTGGCGACGCTGATGTGATCTTCACGCACGGTCACCAGGTTCCAGTGGTGGAGGTAGCCCGCTTGGGGAGCTATGCCCGATTGATGTCCGCCCACCGTGGCGAGCGTCATGTACTCGATGCCGTCGCGCACTCCGCTGTGCACCATGCGGTGGATGTGACCTGCGAAAACCGCCGTGACATTGCCTGCTGTAGCTAGGCGCTCATGAACTCGTTCCCAGTCGTCGCCGTAGTTACCCCCGTGCCAGCGCGGATGGTGCAGGAAGACAAACACGTGCCGAGCCCCCGCAGCGCGCTTGAGGGTCTCATCCAAAAAAGCAAACTGCTCGGGGCTCATGCGCTGGCATTCGGGCTTGGAGAAATTGCGCTCGCCCGTCTGCGGATTGGGCTCGTCCGTATACAAACATAGGAACCAACAATCCTTGTGCCTCATGGCGTACCACAGGGGGCCAAAGTGCGCCTCGTAGTTGGCTTCGTGCTCTCGTTGGGGGCGCTTGTCCCCGCGCCAGTACACGTCGTGATTGCCCGCCACCGGATACCAGGGGCAGGTGAGCCCGTCCATGATTTCGGTGTACTCAGTCATCTGAGCTAACCACTGGGGTGTGGTGTTATAGCCGTTGATCAAATCACCCACGGTCATGACGAGGTCGGGTTCGACAAGATTCACGTCACGCACCGCATCGGCTAGGACGGTCACTCCATCCACGGGCCCACCCGTGCGATCTCCAAACACTGCGAAGGTGAATGCGTCGTCCTCTGCGGGAACAGTCAGCAGCTCGACACCAGGGCGATCGGTGACGAGTCGGTCAGGGTCTTGGGGTGCGGCTGGAACTTTGGGGGTCGTGGCGGTGAGCGCACAGGTGAGCAGGACTGTCTGCTGGAGGCGGTGGGGTGTCATGGGGGGAGCTTAGCATGGACATGACGGGAGACGCCTGCAGGATCGGCGGGGGAGTCTCGACTTGGAGCGCAGCCTCCCGCTAGCTGGAGCCATGGACTAGACTAGGCGCCGCCCGGCGGGAACGCGCTTGCCATAGAGGGCGCTGCACATTGGGCTTATCTTTAGAACCCTCACCTATGACTCCCAAAGACGACACACGATTCCTAGCCTTGTTGGTTCATCGGGGCTACCTCACCCGCACCCAAGCGGAGCCGCTGCTGGGGCCGCTGCGGGAGGGTGAATCCCTCGACTTGCTCCTCACCGAGCTCGAGGGTTGGGATGCAGAGCGGGTTGCAAGTCTGCGCGAGTCCAACGCCGGGGAGAATCCAAGCATTCCTGGGATCGAGATTCTTGGCCTTCTTGGGTCGGGGGGCACAGCGGATGTGTTTCGGGCGCGGGAGCGCAAGGGGGGGCGTGTGATCGCACTCAAGGTGCTCAACTATGCCTGCACCCAAAACAAGGCTCAGCTCGCAGCATTCGTGCGCGAGGCGCGCCTCTTGGAGAGTCTCGATCACGAGGGGCTTGTGCGGGGTTACGGGGTCAATCGCAGCGGCGAGACTTACCTGTGTCGCCAGGAACTCGTGGAGGGCAAGACTCTGCTCGAGTACCTCGATGAAGGGCAGGCCTTTGGGGAAGAGGCGGCCCTCAAGGTGATCTTGGCTGTGGCGGAGGTCCTTGCGTACATGGCATCGAAGGATCTCGTTCACAGGGACATCAAACCCGGCAACATCATGCTGAGCCCAACGGGTGACGTGAAGCTGATCGACCTGGGCTTTTGCGCCAAACCCGACGAGCGCAATCCTGAAGATTCCGCCGTGGGAACCGTGGCCTATCTCGACCCCAACCAAGCTCAAGGCGGAGCCAAGGCAGACATTCGCGGGGATATTTACAGCCTAGGAGTGACCCTGTTCCAATTGGTTCTGGGCCGCTTGCCTTTTGAGGGGGAGGGGGATGAGGACACCCTGCGCGCAGCGGTGATGGACAACCTCAAGAGTCCCGAACTCAAGTCCAAGAATTTCTCAGTACACCTGCCCTTTATCATCGAGAAGATGATGGCGAAGGATGCCCAGGCGCGCTTTCAAACGTGGGATGAGTTCTTGAGTGATGTGCGGGGGTTGCTGGATGGTTTTCAGGAACTCGACTTCAGCGAACCATCCGCCAACTCCCGAGCCAAGAGCGGGATCCGCCGTCGCAGGCCGGGTGGGCGTTCGAGTTGATGGGCCACAGCAAGTCCAGTGAAGTGCCGCCCTTTGGGTTTCACTGTCAGCGCTCAGGGCGTTGCTGTTCTGTGGGGGACGGATACGTCTGGTTGGAACCTGGCGAAGTGACAGCGTTAGCGGCTGCGCTGGAAATGCAGACCGAGTCGTTTTCTGCAAACTACGTGCGCGAGGTTCCCGATCCTGTCGACGGGAGCTTGCGGCTCTCACTACGCGACGACCGTGGGCGGTGTGTACTTCTTGAGGGAAGCAATGAGTGCCGCGTCTATGCAGCACGCCCGGTCCACTGCCAGACCTTTCCTTATTGGGAGCGCATCCTGACGGACCCTCACGCCCTCGAGCGGGCCCGCAGTGTGTGTCCAGGAATCGCAGTGAGCCCACCCGAAGGCTTGCGTGAGCGTGCCTTTGCCGCGCTTGCCGAACTCTATGTCGAGCTAGATTCAGAATTGGAGCAGCTCTCCCCACGCTGCGAGCTGAGCGGCCTTTGTTGCCGGTTCGATGAGGCGGGTCATGACTTATACGCAACCGGGCTTGAAGCTGACTACGCCGTGTACTGCCAGCCGGTGGCTCCCGAACCCGAGGCTCCCGGCCGGTGTGCTTATCATGTACAAGGTCGTTGCACTGCGCGGGCAGGGCGTGCGTTAGGCTGTCGGAGTTATTACTGCGATGCTGACAAGACTGAGGCACTTTTGGATTTGCATGAGCGTTATCTGCGGCGTGTGCGCGACATCGAGGCCGAGGTGGGTTACCCCAGTAGCTATGGCAGGTTCCCCGAACAGCTCTTGGCTCGGGGGGTTGGGGGCGCTCAGAGGGGTGAGACGTCGTCTTCTGTGCGGAATTCGGCTCAAGAGCGCTCCTGAATCCTTTCTAACCCATGCGACGATTTCCCTTCACACTGTTCGCTCTCATCCTGGCCGCCGTCGTCCTTCTGTGGGGGCAATTCTCGGCTGAGGACACGCCGGAGTCGGGTCTGTCGGATGTGGGGAAGTGGACCACGGCTCCGGAACTGGTCACTCCCCCCGCCCGAACCCAGGTCGCGAGCGAGGATGCACCCAGGGTGTCGAGTCTTGCGGCGCCCCCGTGGATCGCCTGGAATCAGGAAGGCATTGCGGCCCTTCAAGCCCAGGACTATGAGTTGGCCGTCTCGCGTTTTGCCGCGTGTCTTGAGCAGAATCCCAACGAGGTCGTATTTGCCTACAACCTTGCCGAGGCCTACGCCCGTTGGGCGGGTGAGCTGCACAACGGCGACCTTTGGGACCGGACGCGTTCAATCGAACTCCTTGAGGAAGCGCTGGAGTTGCACCCCGAGCGAACAGACCTTGGTCAGCGGCTTGCGCGCTATCAACGCAGCGAGGATGCGGAAGAGGATTTCTATACACGGCACACCTTGCACTTTGAGGTGGCCTTCGATCTCAACCGCACTGAAGTTCGTGGGGACGTCGAGACTCTCGTTCGCGCCCTTGAGGACACGTACCAGCACTATGGTGAGGTTTTGGGGATTCGCCCTGCCGATCAAGGGCGTCCCTTGCGCGTTGTGATCTACACCCAAGAGGGTTTTAGCCAGGTGACACAAATCGGAGAGTGGGCGGGTGGTGTGTATGACGGGACAATCCGGGTGCCCGTCGGAGACCTTTCCCGCGAGCTCGTTCGGGTGATTTCGGTGCTGCGGCATGAGCTTCTACATGCCTTCGTGCATGAGTTGGGTGGGGTGGCAGTGCCGGGTTGGTTGAACGAGGGGCTGGCCCAATGGCTAGAGCGCGGGCCGGCGGGACCCGTGGATCAGGACCTAGAACGCTCCCGGGCGGCCATGGCTAGCGGACGGCCCTTCGATCTCAAGGAGCTTGAAGGTTCGATCGTGGGTTGGACCGATTCCAAGGCCATCGGGCGGGCCTACGCACAGTCCTTGCTCCTGGTGGCTCACATCGAACACGGTTACGGGCTGGACGTCTTGCGGGAGATGGTGGCGGGTTGCTCCGAGGGGCAAGACCCCGTCCAGGTCTTCGAGGCCAAGATCGGGGTGGGCATGGCGCAGGTCATGGCCGATGCCCTAGCGGGCGGTTAGGACTGCCCCAAGGTCGGCCCTCCCCGGTGTAGCCAGAGGGCGGGTTTCCCTCGGCAGGGCGCCCGTCCGGGTCCCCCGGCATTCAAGTCACGGGGCCCACGTGATTGCGCTCACAAAAAGAAGAGCGACCACTCGCCAGCTTTCGCTTGCAGCAGTCGCTCGTTCAGTCTCACCCCGTCCAATGTGGGGGAGACCCCCCGGGACCCCATTGGCGCATCCTAGGTGAATCCGCCGGAATGGAGCGCGTCGACTGCAACCGCCTCTGGACTGATTCCAGGGACTCAGACCTGTCGCTGGTTCGGCTCGTGCGCGGGGTGTGGGTCAGGGACCCTCAAGACCCGCAGCCCGAGCTGGGCAGCGCCAAGATCCGCCGCAGGGACGCAACGTTTCCTCCTTCGCTTCGTTGTCAGGCCAAGAGACCTAGTAAAGGTTCTTCGGATCAAGGATGGCCTCTGATTCCCTGAAAGCCACGCAGATTCGGACCTTTACCGCCCATTCCCGTTTTTGGGAACACGGGTGGGGGTGAGGTCCACCCAGCGCGATCAAGTTCCGTGGGTCTGGAGTGTCAGCAACTGTGTTCCTAACCCCATGGGGGAGGGTCTGCGCGAGAGTCTGAGGAACCGAGGGCCGCAGGCAGGAGAGTGGGCCAGGCCTCCCAAGGGCCGCCATCTTTCCGTTACCCGAGTTTGCGGGCAACCGTCAGGAAGTGTGTGTTGACCTTCTTGGATTGCGAACCCGCAGAACTCCTCTCGCGCGTCCTTTGTGGGCGAAAGGTGGACAAGGGGGTTGGGAACGGGCTGCTCTGCGGCGCGGCCCTCGGGTCACTTGCACGCCAATCTTGTGGGGAGTTGGCAAGGGCGCATTCTCTCACCGCCTTGCAGGCCCGGCGCTTGGAGGCCGCTTTCGCCCTCGGGCGCTGGGTAGAGAGGGAACAGAGTCGACCGGGGACCTTACTTGGGCGGCCCGAGCAGGTGTATGGACTGCTCGCACCAGAACTGCGGGGGGCCGATCAGGAGAGTTTTCACGCCCTCTTCTTGGATACTCGCCACCGTTTGAGGGGCAGACAGATGGTGAGCTTGGGAACCTTGAGCAGCTCTCTGGTGCATCCGCGGGAGGTCTTTGCGCCGGCTCTGAGGGAGAGGGCCGCGGCTTTGATCGTGGCCCACAACCACCCCTCGGGGGACCCTGAGCCCAGTTCAGAGGACGAGGCTGTTACCGAAAGGCTGCTGGAGGTCGGGCGGCTCGTGGGGGTGCCCCTGTTAGATCATGTGATTCTGGGGCACGGATCCTGGGTGTCCCTGCGGGATCGCATGGGATTCTAGGTGGACTTGGGCGGGTTTCTCGTCGCCCTCAGGGGGGGGCTAGGCTAATCTGCACCCTATCCCTAGGGGCCCTAGGGGGGTAACTGGTCGCCTAAGGGCGGGTAGGAACCTCGTCAGTGCCCCTTGGTAGCACAATCCTCCACGCCCTACGCCCCCAGCCCCACGCCCGAGTCCCCGCTCAGGATCGAGGGGGTGCCCACGTCCTCCCCCTACCCCCGACCTGCGGGCCCTCCCATTGAAGGGCGGCCTGCCACTCCAGTCTATGCCCCATAGGTTCTCGCTGCGCATCGATGATGGCGCTCTCAAGGGTCAGGCGTTTCCCCTTCAAGGGGAGGCATTTACCATTGGCCGAAAGCCTAGCTGCGACCTCCAGATCAACGATCCCTCCGTTTCGGGTCAGCACGCCAAGCTAACGGTCGATGCCACGGGCGTCTCTGTCCGCGACCTCGGGAGCACGAACGGTACGCTCATCGGTACGGCCAAAATCCTCGAGGCACGGCTCGACTTGGGTCAGCAGGTGAAGTTTGGCGCTGTCACCTGCACCCTGGTTGAACAGTCGGTTCCACAGGCCATTCCACAGGCCAATCCACAGGCGGCATCGCCTGTGAATCAGGGGGGACAAGCCGACTCATTCGATGAAATCTCTCTAGAGGGAGAGGATGAGATCCAGTTGGAGGAGGCTGCGCCTCCCATGCCCGCCCAGCAGACACGCCCAGCGCCTGCTTCCCCCGCAGCCATGCCTGTCACGGCCTCGCGCGCTGCACCGAGTCAGGCACCGAGTCAGGCTCCGAGTCAGGCTCCGAGTTCTGCTTCGGGCCATGAGGTCGCCCCCTTGGCTGAAGCGGAGGCTAGCTACGAGATCCACACGGAGAACCTGGAGCGGGCGAAGAAGAAATCACCCGTCGCTGCTTTGGCACTCGTGGTGCTCTCCCTCGCGGCCGCAGGAGCCTGGTGGTATGCGGGCCAGGACACCAACGAGGACAGCGGCGGCCGGCCCGTGCAATCTGTGGCCGGAGACCTCTTGGGGAATGGCTATTCCTTCGAGGAACGGGGCGAGTGGGAGTCCCTCGGGCGCGGGGAAGATGCCTTCAATCGCAGCCCACGAGCGGCCTATTCGGGTGAGATGGGTCTCTCGGTGGACTTGGGCGACGATTCAAGCGCGTGGCACGGTTCTCCTTGGGTGAATGTGCGACACGGTCAGGTTCTCGAAGCACGAGCACGACTGCGCTCCATGGGAAGTGCTCGCCTGCGATTAGGCATGGAGTTTTCCACCGAGGCCGATGATGAGAGTGGGGGGAAGAATGGGGTGCAGGCGAGTCCTGTACTCACCCTGGGGGAACCCGTTCGCGACCGAACCACTTTTGAAGAGCAAACCGTGCGCTCCACGGTCCCTGAGGGGTATCGCTTCGTGCGCGTCCTCCTTGTGGGTGAATCGTCTACTGATTCTGGGTCGGCTGGCGGGGGCCGGCTGGATGTCGATGATGTGTCCTTGGTGGCCGATGGGGAGGCGGGTCCTGCTGCGGTCTTCGACGAATACCGATTCTTCGAGGTGGGCTCAGCGCTCAACCTATTCAAAGTGGATGCCACGCTGCTGGCTGGGCTGCATTTGCGATCGCCTGGGACCCCGAACTGGGATGCCACGCCAGTGACCTTGACCCAACAGGTCAATGGCCTGACCGTGCAGCCTGCTGCTGGAAACACCGGGCCATGGACGCTCGAATTCCTCGCGGAGCCCGCAGCACTCGATGGGGGTCTGGCGACCATCGGATTAGAGGGGTATGTGTTGAGGGGCGACGAATTTGACGCCAGTGGCGTGACAGACATCATCATGGGCCGGGGGGTAGGACTCCTTCGAGTTTCGCTCGGGACACCCTGCGCCATGACCGCGCGTTCGAGCGGACCCGGGCTACGACTGCGGATAGAGCTGGGAGCGGGCGCTCAACCCCTGATTCAGGTGCGGTTCCAAGAAGAACGCACCGCCGCGATCAACCTGGCTGCCGATGCCGACGCGGCTCAAGCGGATGGGCGCATGGGAGAGTGCCTGTCCTTGTGGCAGCAGATGTTGGACAACTATCCCTTCGAGGAACCGCTGGTGCGGCGCGCTGAAACATTGCGCGCCAGCTTGCTCGTTGAGGGGTTTGAACAGACCCGTGCACTCGAGGAACAGATCGAGCGGGCGCAGTTTTTCCGCCTAGCGGGCCTGTATCGTCAGTGCCGAGACCAGGCGCAGACTCTCGCAGACCGCTACGAGTCCTCGGAGGTCGAAGCGGGCGCATTGGAACTCGTTGGACGAGTTGAACAGGAGCTGCAAGCCCTTGAGACGGACCTAGATCGCTTGGAAGTGAGGCGTCTGACATCCATCCTTGAGACCCTCGAAGCCGGCGGGGCAGCGGGCCTTGCCAGTGAATTGGAAGGGTACATCGCGGCGGAATACCACACGGATGCAGGCCAAGGAGGGCAGCGCTGATGGCTAGAATCTCGACTGGAGTCGACATAGGAGCTGGTTCCGCCATCGCTCTCAGTGGGCAGTTCAAGGGCAACACGTTTCACATCACCGAGTTTCAGGCGGCATCGAATCCCTACGTGAGCCCCAAGGGAACGGGAGCACCGGATGATTCGGCCATGCTGGCCCGGGGCTGGGCAGCTCTAGAGGGCCGCAGCAAACTGGGGGGCGCGCGCATCGGCGTGACGGGCCGCGATGTCAACGTGCGCTACACTCGCGTTCCCCAGGTGCCCGATTGGCAACTGCGCAAACTCATGCACTTTGAAGTCTCCGAAATCGGGGATCAGTCTGGAGCTGAGGTGAGCAGTGACTTCAACCTGTTGCCGGAACTGCCCGAAATCGAGGGCGAAGACGTCGTCTTGCTGGCGCTGGCCCGGGAGACTCTGCTTGAAGACCACCTAGAAGGGTTGGAAGACCAGGGGGGCAAGCTCGATTGTTTCAGTCCCAGTGCCATCGCCCTTTACAATGCATGGACTCACTACGGAGTTGTCGAAGATGAAACCGTTCTGCTGGCTAACATTGGACACGACAACATCGATGTGGTCATCGCGCGCGGACCGGACTTGCTGTTTGCACGGAACCTCTCTGGCGGAAGCCGCCTGTTTGACGAGGCCCTCGCCGAGCGTTTCAGCGTGGGGGCTGCGCAGGCCGAAAAACTAAAAATCGATCTGGCCAGCCTGCGTCCGGGTGTGCAACACCCCACCCCGAATCATGAGAAGGCCAGCCGTGCCATCATGGGCGCGGCGGGGCAAGTCTTGTCCCTACTTCAATCGGCCGTCCTGTTTTGCAAGAGCCAGGTGAAGATCACGGGCCTGAAGGTGGATCGCGTGCTGTTGTGCGGCGGTGGTGCGGCCCTTGACGGTTTGCCCCAGTACATTTCCGGGGCAATGGGCGTCGGTGTCGAGCTATTCGACGCCTTCCGCATGGTGGATACATCCAAGCTGAGCCCCGAAGACGCCGATCTTGTGGAGGACTACAAACTTGAGGCAGTCGTAGCCCTTGGGCTGGCGACGATGGGTTCGGACAAGGAAGCCTATGGCCTCGAGATCTTGCCCGCAGAGGTCGCCAAGAAGCGCGCCTTTTGGGGAGGGACCCTTTGGCTGATCGCTGCCGCTCTGTTGGCCGTGAGTTACCTAGGTTTCAAGACCACCCACCTCGCCGGTGAATTGGATAAGGTCAACAGTGAAAACGCGGGCCTGCAGTCTCAACTCTCGCGCGCAACGCGGATTCACCGAGAAGCCGAGCGCTTAATCGAAGAGAATGAGCAATTGAGAGTGCTCGCATCACAGTTACAGGGAGTGGCGGGCCTCGGTGAACAGGGCGCGCGGGCCATGGGGAAACTCGACAGCCTGCTGCCCTCGGATTTTTGGATTTCAGAGCTGAGTAGTGAATGGGCTGCGGACACCGAACTCGGCGTGGAGCGCACGGCGGAAAGACCCGTGTTGATGGTGCGTGGTATGATCCGGCCTGGGACCGACTCTCCCAGCCGACGATTCCAAGAAATGACCCTCGGCTTACGCGAACAACTGATTCAGCCGGCGGGGAGTGGCGCGCGCATGCGGGAGTCCTTAGATCGAGATCGATTCAGCCTGGACCTGTGCCTCTTCGGGCCCCCAACGGATGAACCTGATGGGGAAGCGGACGATGCGGGGGAGGAGTACTAAGCCATGGACCTCAACGATTTTTGGCAAGAGAACAAGCGGTTTTGCGTGGGGGTCGGGGGCGGGTTGCTGACCTTCATGATCGGCCTGTTCATCGTGCAGAGCCTGTATGGTTCAGACCTCGACTCGGCCACACGTCTGCGGAACAAGAATCGCAGTAGCCTCAAGACTGAGCGCTACTCCTCCCAGCACCGCACCCAAGCCCGTGAGGAAAACGATGCCCTGCGCTCGGCTATTGAAGTGTTGACGGGGGCCGCAGCATTCCGGCCGCGGCCAGAATTCGTGTTGGGAACAGGGGGGACTCAAGGCTCGGGTTCGGCCAGCAGCGTGTACTTCAACCGTGTTGAAAGCGTGCGCGAAGATCTTGATCTTCTGGCAAGCCGTAAACGGATGAACTACCCCGATGGGTGGGGCATCGAGATGTTGGAAACGAATTCCACGGCGGTGATCGAGCGCCGTTTGGAAGCACTTGACCTCCTGGAGCGTGTGGCACGGCTTGCCGCCCAAGCGGGGGTGGAACGCATCAGTCGCATTGTTGTGAAAATGGACCCCGGATTCGGTTCTCGCAGCGGACTGGGTGCGGTCGAGCGCACGAGTGTGACTTTCACATTGGTTTCCAATGCAGCCTCCGTGACAGAGCTTGTGATGGAGTCTCAGAAGGGTGACTCGGGGGGGGCAGGCATGGGGCCTCTAGCCTTGGGTCACTTCGACATCAAGAACGAGCGCAACAAGCTCGGCTCGGTCAAAGCAGAGCTCGAATTCCAGGTCGTGCGCATCAAGGATGTGCTCACTGATGAAGAGGAGGGGCAATAGTCACGATGGAGATCAAAAAGGAAGTGGCCGTCTTCGTGAGCGTGGCTGGGTTCTTGGGCTGGAGTGCCTACAGCTTGGTGGCCGGGGGCAATAGTGTCCTGCGTACCGGCCGGGGGGGTACCGAAGCACGTACGTATACAGCCACGGCAGTCCCCGCCAGTGACCTTGCTCTCCCCGATCAGGGCCGAAGCTCTGCATTCGAGCGGGACCTGTTTTCACCTCCGAGGGACACAGCACCCCTGCCCCTGTTGGATCTCGTTCTGCCACCCCTTGAGCCATTGCCCGCCCTCGCACCGCCCAGTGCTTTTGGCCCGGAGGCCAAGAACATGGGACCCATCCTGCGTCGGCCGCTCACCGTCCAATTTGAGCCTGGGCTCTTTGACGAGTCGGCACTCGATGCATTGAGCACCGTGGCACCTGACGATGGCGGTCTGGGTGATCTGAATCAGGTTTCAGACGCTGACCTCACCGTGGAAGAACGCCTTGCACGAATCGAGGCACGCAAGACGCTCTATGACTGGGTGGTTGTGACCTCTCTGAAGTTTGGACATATCCGCAACGCCAATCGATTTGATCTCGCCGGCAATACTGATCCGATCGAGTTCATCGAGGTGGATCCGGTCACTGGACAGCCCGTTTTTGGTGGGCAGCAGGCCGTGGCCTATGACCGCGAGCGCGTTCAAGAATTCGGTCTGGCGGACACAGCCGTCAATCGAGTCGAGCTCGGCCGCGTCAAGCTCGGGGATGTATTGCGGCCAGGTGATTTCGATGGGGCCATGGGGTTTGCCTTTCAGTGCCTTGAGTGGCGTAACGATGCTCCGCGCGCTCTGGAAGTCGCTGGAGACGTCTATCGCATGTGCATTGCTCTGCAGCCGGGTGATGTTCGACCACACCTTGGATTGGCCCGTTGCCTCGAGCTGGCGTTCAACTTCCAGGGAGCCGCAGATGTCTACACATCCCTGACGACCGGAGAGTTGCACACTGAGCCCGAACCCTGGGCGCGCTTGGGAGACCTTTATGCGCGTCTACGTATGCGCGGGCCGGCACGGGCGGCCTTCGATGAAGCTCTGAAGCGGTCGCGGACAGACTGGCTTTCGCGTTGGCTTTATGGACGGTTCTTGTTGGAGGCTGGCGACTACGAAGGTGCCTTGGTCCACTTGGAGGAGGCTCAGAAACGCGAACCGAGTGCGAGTGAGTTGCGTGCAGAGCGGGCGGGGATTCGTACGGATCTGGGGCACTGTCTGATGGCCTTGGGCAACCTCAGTGCTGCAAGAGATGCTTTTGAGCGCGGGGCGACTGCGGATGAGCGCTTGGATTTGGGGCCCGCAGGCGCACTCTCGGCTGCTGTCTTACTGGGGGAGGCCGAAGCGCTAGCGGGTGAAGAGTCAGACGAGGAAACCCCCGATGCGAGCTTTGACTTGCTGTTCGCCAGCGGACTCATGGCGATAGAGTTGCAGGATTGGGGTACGGCGGTGCGCTCCTTGAGGCAAGCTGCGGGGTCTGATCCCTTCCGGGCGTGGCTTGCTTGGCGCAGCCTTAGTTGGGTGGCGGAGTGCACGGGTTATCCCGAGGAGGCCCATGCTTACATCGAGCAGGCAGTGCTGGCGAATCCCGAGGACGCATGGACTCTTTTCCAGCGCGGGAGGCTCCTCGTGCAGAGCGGAGATGATGTCGGCGCATTGGCGAGTTTCAAGGCGGCCCTCGATCAGGAGCTCGATTTCACGGACGCTCTCGTGGCTCTCGGCGAACTCTCTCACGACGGGGGTGAGTATGAGGCAGCCTTGCGGTACTACGACCGAGCGTTGGCCATCGAGCCCGATCGTGCCGATGTACTTTCCCGGCAGGGCTTGAACTTCCTCGTGATGGGGGAGCTCGCTCAGGCCCATGATGCTTTTGAGTCGGCCTTGGCCCGGGCACCTGAACTCGCCTCCGCTCGCAACGGATTGGCATGGTGGATGTATCTCACGGGTGAATCCGGCCAAGCTCAGGCGAGCTTCGCTGAATTGGTGGATATTCGGCGCAATGAGGGTGAGGGTGACGCACCGAGTGTCTATGCCGAGGCTCAAAGTGCTCGTATCCGTGACCATGAGAGCAAGGAATACTGGCACGACCGTTTTGACCGCATCGGGCGCGTCGGAAATGGCTGGACCTACGACCAAGGCTTTGGTGCCGAAGTGCGGCTGCGCGATGGTGCTGTGTGGATCGAGGGGCAGCTGGAAAAGGAGAGCCGTACCCGGTTGTACCGAGAGTTACCGGCTGATCGCTTCCTCTCTCTGGAGGCAGAATTGACCGTCCACCCTGATTCACGGGATGTGAGCGTGGGCCTGTTTGTCGCGCGCGAGACGGACAGTCGCACCGGTGGCGTACGGACTCACGCCGCCGTTGAACTCGTGCGCTACTGGGATGGTGCCGTGCGGGTGACGCTGACCAAGAAGGGTGAACTCGATGCTGCAGCCCAGGACTTGTTCACAACCCAGTGGGACGTTGGAGCTCCCATGCGTCTGCGCATAGAAAAGCACGGTGAAACTGCCGCGGACACCTCCATCACCCTCTGGGTGGACGATGTGCCCGTGATTGAAAACCTAGCCCTTCCCACACTGGGAAGATCGAGCCAACCCCTGCGCTTCGGTGCATTCGTAGAGGGACGGGCGGGCCGTCAAGCAGCCGTCTCTATTGACCGGGTGGGCGTCGTGCGGCGCAGCCTCTAGTTCCGTTCGACGTCGCACCTGTCGATACACCCCTCTTTGAGTCACGCCTGAGTTTCAAAAACAGTGATCATGACCTTTCAACACTCAATGCCTAACACCCATCGGCGTACAGGCTCAAGTGGCTTCACCTTGATCGAGTTGCTGGCCGTGCTCTTGATCCTCTCAATCCTTGTGACGTTTCTTGTGCGCTCCATGCGAAGCGCCCAGATCAGCGTGGAAGTGGGCAACACCAAAGCCCTGATTCAGATGGTGGGCGGCATGATCGAGGAATATCACGGGGAGTTCGAACGCTACCCACCTTCGACCTTTCCCAATGATCTTGATCCCAAACCCAACAAGCTCAATATGGGGTCCGAGATGCTGGTGATCAGCCTATGGCGTCAGGGGCGTGCCTGGCAAGCTGCCGATGTGGGGGAGGAGGTCCTTGGAAACACGGATCTCGACAGCACAAAAAGCACCCTGACCTCCTACAGCAATCCCGATGCCTTCGAAATCGTGGACGTTTGGGGCAACCCCTTGGCCTACATTCACCGCAGGGATTATGACTCTGAAAGCCGCTACCTGGCCTATAGTGCTGAGGGGGATGAAATGGAGCAGACCCTGAAGGGCATGCGCTCCGCTAAGACGGGGGACTTTCATCGCAAGTTGAGTTACCAACTCATCTCCGCCGGCCCGGATGGGGTTTTTGGAAGCCTCGATGACATCGCCAATTTTGAGATTGAACGTGACTAAACCCACCACCTGCACGTCTCGTGCGGGCATGACCCTGATCGAGCTGATGCTCGTGATGGGGGTGATTGCGGTCATGATGGGGATCGGGCTGGGTGCCTTTGCGAGTTTGGATCCGGGCCGTCGAGCAGCACTCGGACAGGTCACGAGCCTTCTGCGCAGTGCCCATAACACGGCCCTAGCCAGCGGCGCTCCCGCCCGGGTGAGTCTGAACCTCAAGACCGGTGAAATCGATGCAGTGGGCATGCGTGTTGTTGGGACGTGGCATTTTGAGGACCTTTCCTTGGAGGGCTCGGATGGGTTGGCTGGCGTCTTCCTGGGGACCGATAGCCTGCTTGTGGATGAGGGCTTTCTAGGGAAGGGCCTCGGCTTTGAAGGTGCCCCGGCGCGGGCGCGAGCAGAATTCCCCGTGCAGGACGACCCGGCCTTCGATCTAGCCATGGGTTTCTCGTTGGAACTGAGTTACCAACCCGCCGAACTATCTGGGGCGCAGTTGCTGACTATCGGGGATGCCTTGATTCTTGAGGCCACGAGTGGCGGCGGTGTTTCGGTGAGCTTTCACCGGCGAGAGGTGGATGCCCTTGGCCAGCCCAAGCGGGGAGCGCGTGTGGGTGTGCGAACGGGGTCGGGGGTCTTGCGAGTTGATCAGTGGAACCATGTGCGCTGCATCTATGACCAACGTGTTCTGCAGATCCTCGTCAACGACGTGCCCCTTGCTGGCACGGCTGCAGATGTCCAGGTTTGGAAGTCCGACGGGCCGTTAGTGGTCGGCGGCGGAGTGAGTCTGCCTGCAGGGGTTCTCGACCGTTTAGTTTTGTCCGTGGCCTCAGGCTCAGAGCACAGCGTTCTGCCTCTAGGTGTCAGTTTTGTCAAACCCACGCCCCCAGCTGTGCAGTTCATGGCAGGCGGAGCGCTGGACCCTCGCGTCCACCCCGAGCCTGTGGGGGTGGTTTTGGATTTTGGGGATGGTCTCGTGGAGACGATTCGCATCAGCACGTACGGGACGGTCGATTGAAGCGCGCATTGGGTTCCACCGGATGCCGCCTAACGGGTGCCGGCCACGATCGCAGCCTCCCCAGGGATCATGCCCATGAAGCGGGCTTCGCCTTGATGGCGGTCCTGTTGGTGGTGCTCTCACTGCTCGTACTGTGTGCACCGTTTCTATTGTCGGCCCGGAACGCCGACAGGGCGAGTGTGGCCCTCGCTGATCGGGCCCAAGCTCGGGTCTGGCTGGATGCGGGAGCACGCCATGCACGCGCACGTCTTGGTGATTCACACCCTGGCCTGCCTGACCTCACCCCTTACGCCGATTCAGTTGAGGAATTGAGTGTCGACACGACTTTCGACCCCGGTTTTCTCAATCCCAACGATCCCACCGGTCCCATGTGGGATCTCGACGTACGCGACGTGTCGGGTTTGATCGATCTGAATAGTGCTCCGCCCCAGGTACTGGCAAATGCCATGGGCCTCATCACTAGGACAAGTGATGTCTTGGCGGGCGATACGATCGAGCTGGCACTCAATGACCCCGATGCGTTCGGGGCCCCCAAGGGATTCATCGTGATCAATGGCGAGTACATCGAGTACTCCCTCGATGAGGAGGGCGAGGCCCAAGCAGGGATGCGCGGGGTAGGAACCGTTCAAAACGAGGATGGGGACTGGTTGACAGATGGTCCGCGCCCCCCGAGCGGGCACGGCGTGGGGTCGCCGGCGATGGATCAACGATCCTTCGCACCTGTGATTTGGCGCATGGCAGGTCCCGATGACAATCTGCGGGAGTTCGACACCGTGGAGCAGCTGCGTGAGTCCGACACTTTCGCGCTAGTGGGGGGCGTGGGAGACGCCGCCTACAGTGCCCTCGGTGAGGTGGGCAGCGTTCATGCGGGCTTCTGCGCGGGTGATCCTTGGCAGAAGCCTGTGCGGCTAGTGACATCGATTCAGGCGGGACTGACCCTCTCGATTGCCGTTGAAGATGCCCGTTACATCAACGAGGGGTCGACGATCTGGGTGGGAGACTCAAACAGCGGTGAATTGCGCTACGTGCAGACTCGCAGTAACAACGGTCGCATCGGGATCAATGCGGTGTTTGATCGGGACTACATGGCATGGGAAACCCAGGTGCGGGTGCTTGCCCGTCGCCCCATCAATGTCAACACCGCGTCCGAGTCGGTCCTGCGAATCCTCTTTGAGAACCTGCAGTTGCGCAATCACAATTCGCGCATCACCGAGGGTGAGGCCGAGAGCCTCGCCAAGCTGACACTGGAGAGCCGTCCCTTCGAGGGACTTGAGGATTGGATGCGCCGAATCGTGCTGCCATCGGCGGGTATTGAGGAGTTGCCGGGTGATGCCCCCTTGGTCCCTGACGGTCTCGCGGGCAACAGTGACGCAGTGCTTTCTGCCACAGACGCTCTCGCCCTGTACGTGAACTCGCTGAATGCCAATGACGCGAGCCTTGCCTTCTCTACCATGCCCCTGTGCTTTACATCGCGAGACGTCTACGACCTCGATCTGCGCGCCTCGGTCAATGCCCCTAGCGGCATCGAGCGTACTCATCTGCGCCGCGAGCAAGTGGAGTGGATGGTTCCCTCGGGCGAACTGTTCACAATGTGGGGTACCCAGGCGTCGTTTGACGAAGCCATGCGCCTGTCCCGGCGTTCCACATGGTGGGCTTCAGGCCCGGAGCCCACTTCCCAGTGGGATGGATCAACCGTGCCCCCGTCCCGCGTCTGGCCGCACATGGGAACGGTTGACGGGCGGGTGTACTTGCCAGGTTTTTCCCGCGTGAACGCCTCGGCCCCCGAACCGGGTCCCGTGACCCATGTCTTCGCCTCGCCCGAGGATGACGCTTGGCTGCAATTGTGGCCTTCGCGTTTGCAGGACCAATGGCGCTACCGGGGGCGGACTCTGCACTTCGACCATGAGACCCGAGACCTTGAAGGTCGCTACCTGCCTGACGAGACCCTGGGTTTTCCCATCAACGACAAGCGCGTGGCTTGGGCTGATCCAGCGCAGGGAGGACTGCTTGAGCCCATCTTGTTTGACCTGTGGGTGAAGCCAACCCTGCTCGCTGGTGGCTATTTGCTCGACGTGGGAGGAGGCAGCCGGGAATCGGACCGGCTGAGTTTGTTGCTGGAGGGCGAGGATTTGGTCCTGCGAGTCCTTGATGGGTTTGGGGATCATTTGGATACGCCTGGATTCACTGAAGCCTCGGAAGTTCGCATGGCCCTCGCCGAAGGTGAGGGGCCCGGCTTACCAGCGGACACTTGGAGTCACCTCTCGGTGGAGGTCAACGGTACCCGGCCGGACCAGCTGGGCTTGATGGTCAATGGTTTCGCCTCTGGCGTGCGCCGCCCCGGGATGTCTCGCCTGAGTGCTCCTGCTTCACAGGGAGCTGGCTTCCTCGCTCTAGAAGACTTAGAGGGGTTCCCATCCACTGGCGTCGTCCGGGTGGGCAATGAACTGGTAGAATACACGCTGGGGTCGGGGGGGCTCGAAGTGGCCCACGCCGAAGGCGGCTCACAGGGTGGGCGTGGAGGCCGCCTCGCACGCACGCGTTGGAATGTGGACGACCTTCCCAGCAACCTGGGCGGAATCACGACGGACCACCCCGCCGGAGCACCGGTCTTCCTCTACGGGTACTCAACTCCGCTAGCCTCCAACCTCCCCTCCGGTGGTTCGAACCTAGCCGGATCAATCGGACCGTTCAGAGTGGCGCGAGTCATCGGTGTGGATGCGGAGAATGGGACGGGCCCGGATCCCATCTTGGGTGGCTTCTGGGATTTCGGAGATGGTTACGAGGCCACAAACATGAGTGGACTCATCCTCGCCCTTGGCGATGATCCCGAATCCAGTAGCGAGGATTCTGACCTGATGAGTGCCTTCAGTTCGACGGGAGGTTACGCAGCTCTCGTTCAGCAGCGCTGGGCGTTTGATGAAACGGGCGCGTCAGCTATTCCCCCCAATGCTCCGCTCGGTGGCCTCGAAATCATCCGCTATTCGGGCTATACAGGCTCCACCCTCAACGTGGTTGCCCGAGGTGATGTGGTCGCGGGCGAACTTCCCCGGTACGGTGCCCTTGACCCCAGCGGATTTGCCGGCGGCGTGCGAGTGTTTGTGACCGACTGGGAGAACACAGTGGACGGACAGGGGGACCTCGTTCAGGGATCCATGCGCATGGGCACCTATTGCGTTCCGATCTCCTTGCCGGCTCCTAATGCCGACGACATTTCCTTTTTGCCCGCTGCCAACAACTCTGAGTTCGCCCAATTGACCCATGCAGATGCTGCTGAGCACACCGAATGGGTGCGCTACGACACGGTGGCAGCGGGCCAGGGGCAACTCGTGCGTGATCGCGAGGCAGCCCTGCTCAATCTGTACGCGGTGCTCACCCTCAACTCAAACGCCCTGCGAGATCTGCTCGGGACGACCGATGGAAACGGTGGGGGTGGGGCAGGCGGTGGCGGTGGGGGAGGCGGGGGTGGTGGAACATATTCGCCTCCAGCTCCTCCCTCCAACCCTGCACCGCCGAGCCCACCCATGCGGGCCCTCGGTGCCGTTTGGGATCCTCTGCGAGGTGAGTCGGAACTGGATGACTTCCCACTCTCCCGTGCAGTGGCCAGCGTGTTCCAATTCAGGGGAGTCTTGGGCACCCATTCCCACGACCATGCTCAAGGAACTCAGATTCTGCCCGTGTTTCATTTGTTTGACCGGGGCGTCGATGGTGGTCGGCCAGGCAAGGGCGATGCGGTCTTTGTGTCTGATGCTCGGCCCGATCACATTGGTTGGCCCATGGTCGTGGAACGCGCCCATCTACCCGCTTCGTCCTACGTGGCCTATGGATGGACGCAGGATCCTGATCAGGGGGCCATCGCACTACCGAGTAGCCCCGAGACGATTGAGCTCGGTCATACGGACTTTCCTAGGAACAGAATCTACCTAGCGTTCAACGATGACTGTCCAGAGCCGATCACTCCAGGGGCGGGATCGACGGGAGGAAACGTCTCCGATCCGCGCCTCCACGCACGCATCTCTAAGTTCCCCAGCGGTGAACGGCCACGCATCGCCAGTGCTGTGGCCGTGGGGTCAGTGTATGACGCGGCCGGTGGCGAAGTGCCGAGCATCGTTGTCGATGAGGTTTCATTTGGAACCCAAGAATTCTTGCGCGGCCTGCCCTCGACCTCACCGTCTTCCCACAGCAGTGGGGCGCAGATGGTCCTCGCGCTCGCGCTCGATGAGAGTGCCGAACAGATTCAGGTCGCCCCGCGCACCTTCGTGGTACCGGGTGGCCGTTGGGCCGGAGCCGATGGAGTTCTCGGTGCACTGCCCGAAGATGGGGGCCTGCTGCGCATCGGAGACGAGATCATGGCCTACGCTGAACGCGATGAATCGCTAGGTCAAATAACCCTTGCGCCGGGCGGCCGCGGAGTTCTGGGGACCGAAGCGGGGCCGCACCAGCCCACCGAGGCGATCACTTTCATGGAAGGCTGGGCTGTGAGTACGCTGGCCGCCGGGATCGGTCCAGGGGACGCCACCATTGCCCTCTCCGATGTCCAGGGCTTCGGATCATCGGGGACCATTCTGATTGATGATGAGCTGATTCACTTCACCCGCCAACGCAGTGATTCGCTCGAAATGCCGCGCGCAGGGTATGACGCTAACGATCCACAGACGGAGACATTGGGAGACAATGGACGCGGCCGGGGCCTGTTCCGTGGCCGTTTTGGAACAGTTCCGACGGGCCATGCCCAGGGTGCCCTCGCCATCAGCTTTCCTTTCCGCTATTGGGACCGATGGGCCGAGCAGGCAGATGCCCCCGAACTCGCCTACTTCGGATTCGAGCTTGAACAGCCTGGTGCGTTCTGGACGGAGTCATTCTGGGATGCTGAACCCGCTACCCATGGTCAGTGCCACATCGCGGTCATGCAACGCACGGATCCCAAGACGCCCTGGGATGGGGACCCCGAAGAGGAAGTGCACCTTCAACTCCTTTTGGAGGGGCGAGAGGACGATGCAGCGCTGCCTCTCGGCGTGCAATCGGAGCGCATCGATTGGAGGGTATTCGTGCGCTATGACCCCGGCGCCTTCGATGCCCTAGGTGGTTTGTCTCACGGTTGGAAGGAAACCCCGCGCTTCAAACGTCTGGGAGTTGGATACTCGGCGCCGGGGCAAGTTCTCAGGAGCGTGGACAAATGAAAGTGAGCCTCCGATGCACCCACGTCAGCCAGGGATCACGGTCGATCATTGGGTTCACCATGGTCGAGTTGATGGTTGCTGCGGGACTCGCTGCGGTGCTCATGGTGGCTCTCTTCCGTCTGCTCGACACAGCCCTCGACATGTGGACCGGTGGCGAAGATCGGCGCTTGATGACCGAACGGGGGGCGGCCACGGCCGAACTATTGGCCGCAGATTTGCGCGCCCTGCACGCGGGCACCCAAGGCGATTTGTTCGTGGATTGGGCCAATGTTGACCTCGACCAGGACGGTCGCATTGAGCGAGTCTGGCCGCGCATTCGACTCGTGCGCTCGGCGAGCATGGGCGATGTGGTGCGCTTAGCGGCAAGGGGCATTGACCCAGAGTTGATTACCCGCGCGCGCGAATTGGGTGTCGACGTTGAACAGCTCATCCCCGTGGACGAGCGGACTCCTCCGCCCATTGAGAGCGGTCTGATGGAGATCGTGTGGGCGGTGGTGCCCAGCGGCAAGGGACCCTTGGAGCGTCACTCTGGAGTGTTCATGCGCGGCGAAGCATTGCTGAGACCTGGGTCTCGCGGGCGTTTCTTCGATGACAGTTTCTTCTCGAGACTGAGCGAGCCGCCTGCGGGTGCGACCCAAGAGGTGACGGGGGGTGTCCTGTGGGTCGGTCTGCAGTTCGCAACCCAGACCACGATTCTGTGGGATGGATGGGATCTCGGCACTCAACTCGATCAATCCAGCGCTTCCTGGGACGCTTGGAATCAGCGTCGCCCCGACGGAGAAGCCCATCCTTGGAACTTGCCCGGTGCCGGTATGCCCGCGATAGGAGAGCGACCTCTGCTGCCACGCCGGGTGCTCGTTGAGCTGGAGTTCGAGCGGCCCGCCGATTTGCGGCGTCGGCCCCAAGTGATCGAGGCACTTGAGAAACAGACGGCTTCCTTCGAAGTGACCGACGGCGGGAGCTTGCCCTACACGAAGGGCCGCCACGTCTTGGTGGATGGGGAGTGGATGGAGGTTGTGGGCCTGCGCGGCGACCGCTTGAGCGTGAAGCGAGCAGCACGGGGAACGACCGCTGTACCCCATAAGGCTGGGGCCACGGTTCGCTTCGGAGACACGTTCTCCCTAGAGGTGCCCGTCATGATGCACAGCGATGATTGGAACCTCGGCCGGCCGGCTGCTGACAACGGGAGGGCCGTGCGGTGAAAGCGATTCGATCCTCGCGGCAGGCAGGTTTCACCATTCTTGAGGTGGTACTGGCCATGGGTATCCTCGTCCTAGCGATGACGAGCCTCTTGGGTTTATTCACATTTGGTGCGGCCTTGACGCGCACGGCAGCCCTGCGCACGGCCGCAGCGACGGCCATCGAGGCCGTCATCGCCGACCTCGAAGAGTCACTGTTCCCCCTCGAAGACGACGGCAGTGTGGGTGACCCGCGCGCTATTGTTGATCGGCCCGTCCCCGGTGCCCGTGGCGTGGTCTATTCCGCCACGGCTCGTATGAATCCTGATGACCCCGATGAGTTTGCCGTTGACGTGCGTGCCTCGTGGGAGGCCTCTGGCGTGCGCCGCGAACGCAGCTTTACAACTCTGCTCCTGAGGGAAGTCCCTTTTGGAGAGCGCCTGCGGCGGCGATTCATCCAAGCCAGGACCTTTCCCGACAGTTCTCAGGCCAGCAGCCCCACCTCGGGCACCTCGGAAGGGGATTCCAGCCTACGCACCTCGGATGGAACTCTCCTCCAGGGCCGCTCACCCAAATCGCCCTGAGGCATTATCCTGATACCGACAGATATGACGAACCACAGCTACTTCTTGACGGCACTGTTTTTGTTAGCGGCGGCCTCTCCCGCATCGGCGGTCAGTCACGCTGAGCCTGATCCGATCGCGAGACTTACTCAGGATCCCGTGACGGGCGGTGAGACCGTTGTCAGCGATCAACTCGCCAATGACGATGAGCCCTTGGCTGCGGCGCTCATGCTAAAGATGCGATCGGGGCGGATACACTGGGGCCACATTCTCTCCCATGACCCTGACGGATTCGTCTTTGCTTTGCTCTCCCACGGGGGGCAGGTCAGTGTGTCTTGGGGAGCACTCGACCCGACCCAGATGCAAGCCTTGAAGGTGAAGTATGGCTACAACGAGGTGTCGGAGGAAGAATTGCTGGTGGACGTTGACCGTCTCGTGCTCGTGGACGGTCGTGAGGTGGTGGGTGTGATCCTCTCTCGCGAAGGGAGTGATTTTGTCGTGCAGGTCAGTGGCAATCTGCAACTGGTTCCCAAGGGGCGGGTGCAAACGATCTCGCGCGGTGGGCAGCTGCCGGCCTTGGACATCTATAGTCGAGAGGAACTCTACACACGGTATTCATCAGAGCTCGATCCAGGAGACATCCAGGCACAGATCGATCTCGCCCACACCTGCGAGAAGATCCTCGACTTCGAGCACGCCGTGGAACACTACACTGCAGCCCAGGCACTCGACGTCGACGGTTTGCACGCCGAACTGCCCATGGCCCTCGCAAAGGCGACGGTCAAGGCCGCACAGCAGGCCCAGATCGACTATCTGAGGGCGGTGGATGTGATGCGAAAGAAGGGCCAGTATGAGGAAGCCCTCGCTCAGCTCGCTGATTTCAGCAAGGTGTTTCCCGACAGCCCCCTTCTGGATGCAGCGCAGGTGAAGGAAAAGCAGGTCTTGCTTGCACGAGACGAGGAATTGACCGATTTCGTGCGCAGGCGCTGGGGTATTTGGCTTTCACGGCTGTGTCGCAA
The DNA here is from genome assembly GCA_964469565.1 of uncultured Planctomycetaceae bacterium. Taxonomy (GTDB): domain Bacteria; phylum Planctomycetota; class UBA1135; order UBA1135. The sequence goes on along the minus strand of CAYXZD010000007.1, from coordinate 43,045 downwards.
GGGGACGGGGGATATCACCTATGCCCAGGCGGTGGCCTATGCTGAGGAGGGGCTCGGTGAGGCGATTCGCGCAGGTGTGTTGGCCGATGTGCAGTCGCAGTTCGACTCCAAGGCGAGTGAAGATCAAATCGTGGCCCACTGGGTCGCCCGCAAGAAACTGCGCTATGCCAATGCCAGTTATGGTGAAGGTACCTGGCTGCTCGGTGAAGACCGGGCCCACGCTGGTACCGAAAGCGATTCCGCTCAAAAAGAACCGGTGTCCGCCAAGGATAAGGAACGGGCTGATCTCGAGGAGAAGATTCAGCGCTTCCTGAAGAACCAGAGAGCAGCCCGCCGAGCGATGGCCCGTGCCGATCAAGAAGATGAGTTCGAGGCGTTTTGGGCGGGCTTCTCCCTCAATGACAGGGCAGGATGGATTCGTTCGTTCTACGTGGAATTCTCTGGTGATTATGAGCTGCGTGACCACCCCTATTTGAAAGCCTGTTCATCGTGCGGAGGGAAGGGTGTCAATGAAATCATCTATTCAGGCGGGGCGGGACAAAACCAAAAGGCCGGTGTCCAGATTGTCGCTTGTTCCAACTGCCGGGGCATGGGCGTGACGCGCCGCGTGTATTACCGCTGAGGGCCTTCAAGGGACGCACGGAGGGCACGGCCATGGCTGATTGGATGGCGGAGACCGTCAGGGTCCTTGCTGTAGTCTGCGGTGGAGTGATTCTGGGTCTGGGTTGCCAGGGGAGTGGAAGGGCCGCGCTGCCGCAGCGTGCGGGCCAAGCGCGCAATTCAACAGCTGAATTGCAATCGGACCGCCCGGGAGAAGCCGGGCCCGATGCACCGGCAGATACGGGGAAGGCAGGGTTTCCACCTGTGGCAATCGTGGCGGGGCATGCGCTTTCATCCAAGGAGCTTTTGAAGGCTTGGCTTCACCAGGACAGTCCCGGTGTGCGGGCCCTGCTTGATGAACTCATCCTCTCGCGACTTGTGCACTTGGAAGCGGAACGCCTTGGCTTAGCCCTGTCAGCTGATGATGCCACTCAGGCCCGGGAGGCTGCTTGGCGGCGACTCGAGGAGGAGATTGAGCGGAGTGCAAGTGGCCTAGGCACAGACGAATTCCTAGAGGCCCGCCTCGGGCTAGACCCCCTCCGCTATCGTGAGCGGCTAGGGCATGAGGCCGTGATCGACCGCTTGGCGGAGCGCGTCGTGAGGGGCTGGCTTTTGACCCAAGAACATGCATTGGTGAGGATGATTGTGGTGAGTGGGCCGGAAAAACTAGCCCAAGTTCAAGCGGGGCTGGCCGCCGGAGAGTCGTTTGCTTCCCTCGCCTCTGAATTCAGCGAGGAGGGATCCGCCCAGGCAGGTGGGCGCGTTCCCCCCGTCGTGCGTGGGGATTCGCCCCTTGCTCAATTGGCGTTCACCACTCAGGTGGGCGAGGTGGGGGGGCCGGTACCACAGGCGGGTCGCTGGCTCATCGTGAAGGTGGACCAGAGGCCAGCCCCCTTGGGTCGTGGGGGAACTCCCGAGGGAGCTGAGCGCTTCACTGCGGACATTCTCGCAAGTCTTGCTCAGCGACCCATTGAAGATCCCGAATACTGGCAATGGAAGAGTGCCGTCACCCGTCGCTACGAGGTGGACATGGCGCCGCTCTTTGGGATCATGGGGGATGTGCTGGCTCGGGAACCGCGTGGTTTTTAGCGCCGTTTTCAGCGATTCCCTCGACGGCGCGCTTGATCACGCGGGGCGGAAACGTGATCTTGTCTTCGATGGATGCTACCCCTGACGCTGCTGTGCTCGAACCTCAAGATAAACAGACCGCCGCCGATGGCCCGACGGATCACCCGGTAGCGTCGAGCGAGGAGGACACCGAGCATGGGCCTAATGGGGGGCCTAATG
>CAYXZD010000007.1:24961-41058 GCA_964469565.1 uncultured Planctomycetaceae bacterium | reverse complement strand
CCGGTAGCGTCGAGCGAGGAGGACACCGAGCATGGGCCTAATGGGGGGCCTAATGAGGGGCCTGATGAGGGGCCTGATGAGGGGGGCGCGGAGCCCCACACCCCTGCGGACGGGGCGCAAGCCTCGGATCACGAACCCGAGTCTGATTCAAAAGCAGAGGAGGGCAGTGAATCTTCTCCCAAGACGAAACGTACCCGTGTCGGCCCCGGACAAGATCTGGAGGACGAGGAACTGGTGCGGCGGCTTGCGGCCTTGCTGTTTGCATCCCCCGAGCCCATCAGCACCGATCGGCTGGTGCAATTGCTTGAGCGCCCGCGCAAGCCCCGTGTCGAAGCGGCCCTCGAACAACTGGGGCATAATCTAGCCAATGCTGGCCTGCCCTATGAGGTCAGGGCCATCCGGGGTGGGTTTACTTTGATGACCAGTGCGGACCTCGGAGATGTGGTCGCACGGTTGGCCAAGGGCAATGCGATTGAGCGCATCAGTCCGGCAGCGCTCGAGACCTTGGCGGTGATTGCGTACCGCCAGCCGGTGACCAAATCAGAGGTTGAAGCCATCCGTGGTGTGCAGGCGGGCCCCATGCTGCGCTCGCTCGTGGATCGTGGCCTCGTGCGAGTGCTTGGCCGGGCCGATGTGCCCGGGCACCCCCTTCAGTACGGCACAGGCAAGGAATTCCTCGACCGATTCGGCCTGATGGACATCAATGACCTGCCTAGGGACGCTGAGCTCGCCCGAGACTGAGCGGCCATGTCCCGTGGGTGAGGTGGACTAGTATCAAGGGGGGAGATCCCCTAGGAGCAAGATGCCGGCCCTCCTACGACTTGCGACGGGTGGCTGGGTGGACTTTTTGAGCCTGCGAGGGCCGAGGGATGGCCCGGGTGGCTTGCACCCCTTTGGGGCTCGCCCGTATCCTCTGCGGGCCGTTTTATTCCTTCTCCGAACCGGGTGCCCGGTTCTCGATTCGCCCTAGGGCCCACGGTCCAGACGATGCCGCAAGCCGATTCAACTTCGCACGACTCTACCACTTCCGCTTCGACCTCTCCTAAGGGGCACGATGACCTCATCATCGTTCCCAAGGGCCGCAGCAAGACGCAGTTCTTCCTCACCCTGGGGCTGCTGATCTTCGTGTTGTTGATCTTCACGGTCGGCGGGAGTTTTCAGACCAGCATGGGCGGCCTCTTTGGCGGGGAGGAAACCAACCCGGTATATGTGGCCTGGACTGATCCATTGACCCAGCAGCGTCACGAAGTTCACTACGACGAATTCCAACGCCGCTTCACGGGACTCGACACGCTCCATGGCATGGGTGCCTTCCAACCTCGCCACGCCCCTGAGGGTAAGCGCCGTCCACGCGTCTCTCCTGAAGATGTGGGTCTGATGTTGGTTCTCGACCAACTGGCTGAAGGCGCTGGCATCGAAGTGGGGCAGCGGGAACTGACCGAATTCCTGAAGAACGCTTTCCAAACCACGGAAAACATGCAGCTGCTTGCTCGCCAACGTCGTATGACCGTACCCGCGCTGCAGGACCTTTTGCAAAAGCAGCTGCGCGTGAGCAAACTTATGGGCTTCTTGGCGATGGGTGCGTCCGCCGGTGCTCCCGCAGAGGATGTTCAGGAACTTTGGTTCGAACAGCACCCCCAGTTTCAATTCCAATACACCGAGGTCGAGGGTGAACAGTTTCTGGCCCAGGCCGAGTCCTCGATTCCCAATGATGAGGATCTCTTGGCTTGGTTCCACGAGCAGCCACTGTTTAAGCAGCAGCAGCACTTCAGCGAGGAAACCTACGAAGGCCTCGTGGCCTATGCCCCCCTCGATGGTGAGTTCGACTCCACAACCCTGCTCGAACGATTCCCCGCCCCCGAGGGCCTCGATCCTCAAGTGCAGGCTCGCAGTTACTACAACCGGTTCAACAACGTTCGCTTCAAGAATGAGATTCCCGCTGAGGATCCAAATGTAGAGGATGCTGAGTCTGCACCCGAGCCAGAGAGTGCTGATGCGGGAACAGAGGAGCCCATCGAAGAGGACGGATTCCCCGGGCCCTTTGTGCAAGACGCTGCTGATGAAGTGGCGGATGAGGGTGTAGGTGAAGGTGCTGAAGCCAGTTCGGGCGAGGATACTCAGGAATCTTCAGAGGTCGCCAACACGCCTGCGGTTGAAACAGTGGAGGGTGCTGCAGCCAGCGCAGACGATGGGGCCGGCAAAGAATCAGGGTCGGATGAGTCGGACGAGATTCCCCTCTATCAACCCTTCGAAGATGTCAAAGAGCAGTGTCTGCGGGAGGCGCCAGTCCACGCGGCATTGACGGCGTGGTATGGCGACCTGCGGACGCGAATGAATGCAGCGACCGAGGACGCACCCATTGATTTCGCCACCGAAGCAGAATCCGTCGGCTTGCTCGTGGTGCGCATCGAGGACGCCTTGACGAAAGATGAGCTTGCCCATCAGGAGGGGTGGGGCGGAAAGTTCCTCTCGAATCAGTTCACTTACGCCCTGGAAGGTGATTTGCTCTCCTCGGTTGTGCTTGAGGAAAGCGCCATCGTGGCCGGCCAGCTCACCAAGAAGATCGCGCGCCAAGAGCCGCCTCTCGACGAGATGCGCGAGGCGGTTGCTGCTGATTGGGCTGCGGACCGCTCCGTGGCCATCGCCCTAGAGAAACTTGAGGCTGTGCGCGATGCTCTGGGCGAACGCCCCGCTGATCACAACACCATCCCCGAGGACAGCGAGTCGCCCGACGAGCCAGTTGTGGGCGGGGACGAGGACGATGAGCCCAAACCCTGGAGCCCTAGCGCTGAGATCGACGCATTCAAGCAAGCCGTCGAGAGTGCAGGCTTTGCGTTCACAGAGCGTGAGTGGCTAGAGCGCTATGAAGTGCCCGGCCAGGACTTCGATGTGATGAGTGCCGCTGATGAGTCCATTCGCACCAGCCTCGATTGGTTCGACTTAGAAGCGGGCCAGGTGCCAGCTCCCGTGGCGAATGCTGCCGGGACCACCGCAGTTTTGGTGCGCTTCAGTGGTCAACGGGACAAGCCCCTCGATGAAATCACTGCAGTGGACCTCTTGCGTCTTCGACAGCAGGTGAGTTCCAGTGCTCAAACCTCGCTGGGTGAATCACTCTTCCGCTTTGATAGTGATTGGTTCAAGCAACGCTTTGCCGTGGAATTCGAGCCTTGGAAGCAGGATGCTCGCGAAGCGGCAGAAGAGGCTGCAGCCGCGGCCGCTCAGGGAGCATCTGAGGCATCCAGTGCTGTGGACGACGGCTCAGCAGAATAGGGTGACGGAGCCGTGAGTTGCGGCAGGTTCTTAGTGCTCTAGCGCAGGGCCCTGGCGGGTGCGGCGATGGATCCCGGGGGCCGAATTCGCATCATTGCTAGCGGGGGGGCTCTCCATGCTCACGGCTTGCGTGCGACTAGGGCGTAGGAGTGGCCCGTGGGTAGATTGAATCGGGCCGCCCAGCGTGATTCCCTCTTGTACACCCAAGCCAAGAGCTGGTTGATCAGCGGGGGGAAAGGCAGGCTGAGATTCGTGTGACTGCGGTGGCTGCCCCAGCCCAGAGCTTCGCAGGCTTTCATGGTGAGAATGGCGGGAGCGATCAAGGGAAACAACAGGAGATTGCTTCCTGAAAGCCGTTGGACTTCGAGTCCAGCCTTTTGGCACAGGCTCCTGAGCCTGTGCCGCGTGTAGCGCCGATAATGCCCACTCACACGGTCGTTCTGTGCGAATAGCCACGGGTGTGCGGGAACGTGGAATAGGGCCCGGCCACCTGGAGTGAGGACGCGGGCAATCTCTTGCATGACCGCCGAGTCGTCCTCGGTGTGCTCAAGCACATCGAACAGACACACCAAGTCGAAGCTGGCTTCCAGAAAGGGCAGAGGGGCGGCGAGTGCTTGCACTCCATCTAGGTGACCGCGTTGGCGGCAGGCTTGCAGGTGTTCAGGCACCGAGTCTAGGTGGTAGAGGCTATCGCTGATCTGTGTGAGTGGGTCGAGGAACCCGCCAACCCCCGACCCGACATCGAGGACGCGACCTGTCGATGGAGCTCGGCGTGTGGCCCGTTCTAATGCGAGGCAGAGTGCGCGGCGGCCAATAAACCACCAGTGTTCAGCTTCGAGCTTGGCTAGTTGCTCCTTGGCGAGGGCGTCCATTATCTGCGGCGCGCAATCGCTACCAGTTCGTCATAGGGATTGATGTATGCGCGTGGGTTGCCCAGTTTGAGGAGCGGTTGCAGTAAGCTCGACAATGCCATTGAGAGGCGGCCGATCCGCTCGATGGCAAACTCGAGGCTGACGAATTTCCCAGCGTGTCGGGCACCCATGTGCTCGACCCTGAGTCCCGCCCCTTCGAGTGCTGAGCGCAGGGTACCCCGATGAAAGTGAGTCAGGTGCTCTGCGTGTTTGTAGTGTTGCCAGCGGCGGCCCAAGAGGCGGGCCATAGGGCTGTTCACGTTTTGGGTCAAGACAAGCAGCTGGCCCCTAGGGCTCAGGTGTTGAACGGCTTGGGCTATGGCTTGGTGGGGGGCCGGGAGGTGCTCGATCACATCCCAGAGTGTGATGAGATCAAAACGGGCGTTTGAGGAGAGTCTCTCAAGGCCGCCCAGGAGGATGCGATCGTTTGATAGGGTCGCTTGGGCACGGGTGCACATGCTCAAGGAGGGCTCGAGTCCCATAACTTCCCAGCCGCGGCTTTGCATGATTCTGAGGAAACTCCCCGCAGCGCAGCCCACGTCGAGCACCCTGCCTTCCTTGGGCAGGAGAGCTTCTAGGCCTCGCAAGCGCCGTTCGAAGGACCGGGTCACCCACTCCTCATCGGCCGCATAGTCACTGTAGCCCCGGAGTCGGGGTGCGGGGGATTGCCAGTAGGAGGGACCATAGACATCACGGATAAGGGCGTGTGACGCGATGCGAGGGCTTACATACGTCAAGTCACACTGGCTGCAGATCCAAACTCCATAGGGCGGGGCGTGGAAGCGCTGCCTGCGCTCGCGTGCTCCGCAACTTGGGCAGGCGGTCTCTTCGAGAGGCGGCACCGTGGGCCAGTCTGCTCGGCTGCGGTCCCCGCACCGCGAGCTCGTTGCGGATCCCGATGGGGGGGCGGTTGAGGTTGGGAGGACGCTCATAGGGGTACGGGGGTATGTTGTACCCCATCCGGACCACTTGAGGTGGTTGGAGGGCCAGTCAGTTCAGTGCGACGGGGTCGACCGGTGGCCCGATGGGCCGGTGGGCTAGCTGACAAATGTCACTTTGAAGAGAGCCCCACCCCCGGGGCGCTCATGAACCTTGATTCGGCCTCCTAGGGCATCCACGTGCATCTGTACCAGATGCAGGCCTAGGCCAGTCCCCTGAGCGGGCCGAGTGCCCTCGTCTCCAATGCGGTAGAACGCCCCGAAGACCCTCGACCGTTCGCTTCTGGGGATGCCGGGCCCCCGATCACCCACCTCAAGGCACACACGACCTCGGGCGTCGAGACTTGTACGTATGAGGTAGGGTTCGCCGTTGGGTGCCAGGGGTGCATACTTGCGTGCATTCTCCACGAGGTTGACGAGGATCCCGCGAACTGTGCTCGCCGTGATCTGAACCTCGGGCAGGTTCTCTCCTAGCTCAAACACCAAATCTGATGAAGCGGCACCTGGGGGCGGCTTCAGATCATCGGCGCAGGCTTCGATCGCTGAATTCAAGGAGCGCAGCTCAGGTTCGGCCGTGGTGGTGGCTAGGCGACGCGACTCTAGGAGGCCGTCTACAAGACCATCGAGGCGATTGGCCCCCTGCAGGATGTGATTGAGGTAGGTCGACCGTTGCTGCTCGTCCTTGACCCAACCCGCCTGCAGCATCTCTCCGTACAGCTTGACGGCTGACAGAGGTGTGCGCAGTTCGTGGGTAACGGCGGCGAGGAAATTCTCTGTTTGTCGCGCGTGCTCTTGGGACTTACGCACACTGCGGCGCAGCAGTTGCACTCCAATCCCTAGGGAGATCACCATCGCGATCCCCACACTGACAACAAAAGCGAGCTGTGTAGCCAAGCGTGAGCGTAGTTCATTGCTGGGGAATCCGAGAGTCATCGTGGCCCTCGGGAGGTCGCTCTCGTCCTCAAGCTGGATGTCGAGCTCGTCAAAGAGATTGAAGCTAGCCGTGATGAGGCCCCTATCTTCTAGTGTGTGTTCTAGACCTGGCCCGCCAAAACGCATTCCAGGACTCAGGATGCGCTTGGCCTCCGCATGGGGCATGGTGTCCAACAACCAATCAAGATCGAGTTCGAAGCCCTGGACCATGCGGGTGTCTTGCTCCAAGACCTCGAAGCAGCGGGGAACCTCAATGAACCCGGGGAGGGACTCAATGAGGACTTCTCGCAGGGCAACCACGCGCAGGTTGTGATGACGATCTCGGCGCCCCTGCAGTTCAAAAGGGAGTGTTTGAACGGGCAGGGTTTGCAAGTCGCCGATGGCGGAACGTAATGCTGCAATGTCGGCGTTCAGGCAGGCGGGGTCTCGGTGTGAAGCTAGGTTGAGGGCCAACAACTCAATGGGCACGGACTCGCTGTGCTCGAATTCTTCAGGCTGGAGGGCGCCGTCAAAACTGGGATCCACTTGTTGCGATTCATGCCACATGAGGACGTCGTGGACGAATTGCTCCTGGTCCATTCCGCGCTGGGCTTCGTTGGACCAGAACTCGACTTCTTCAGTTTGACTCAAGCCACCGGGGACGTGGGGTTGGCCGCGCAAGAACAGCGGAGCGCGCGCAACAGCGGGTCCGATATGCCAGGAGAACCAGCCTCGCACCCCCGCTGGCCTCGCCTGGTGGGCCAGGGGTGATGTGATTGGGGCGAGGGTCTGCTGGCCATCTGCGCTGAGGACCGTGCCTTCCTCCCAGTAGTCCTGGTTGAAATGGTAAAAGCTGCGCGTGTCCTCACGGGCGACGAGATTGCGCAAGCGGTTCTCGATCCCTGAGCGCAGGCGCCCGGCGGAGTCCCGCACATCACGCGGAAGCTGGGCTAGTTGACGAGCGTGGTCCCCGCGCAATTGGGTGAACAACAGCCCCACCAGTACGAGAGCGGGCACCAAGACGAGCGTGGTGTAGAGCAGGAGGGCTCGCCGGTCAGCGCCGGTTTCCCTAGAGTGGAGTCCCGGAGATCGCCGCCGACCTAGTTGTACCACCGATAGCCCCTACCCCGCACCGTTTGGATCAGCGTAGGATTGGCCGGGTCAGGCTCTACTTTGCGCCGCAGTCCAACGATGTGAATGTCCACTGTGCGCGTCTCGACATTCGCACTCTTGTAGTGCCACACATCGAGCAGGAGGTCGTCCCGAGTGACGACACGATCCCGGTTCTCAATCAAATAAGTGAGCATGTCCGCTTCCCGAGGCGTGAGTGCAATCACTTGTTCGTCCCTGTGTACCTCAAGGCGCGCCATATCCACGCGAATACCCCCGGGCAATTCGAGCATCTCAGGCATGCTGGAATCGAGCCGTACCCTTCGGAACTGTGCTTCGACGCGCGCCATCAACTCTTTGGGGGAGAAGGGCTTTTTCATGTAGTCGTCTGCACCGAGTTGGAAGCCCATGAGCAGATCGTCTTCGCTCGCGAGGGCAGATAGAATCAAGACGCGTGTACTCTTACCCTCGGAACGCAACTCGCGTAGGACGTCGAGCCCATTCTTGCCGGGCAGCATGAGGTCGAGAATCAAGAGGTCGGGCTTGAGCTCGTCAATGGCCGCGGCCGCACCTGATCCGTCGGCGCAGTGATGGACCTGATAGCCCTTGAGTTCTAGGGCGTCGCGGATTCCCTCTGCTAGGGCGAGTTCGTCTTCGAGGACAAGGATGGTCTCTGGGGATGTCATGGGTTGGGGGCGGTCAGGACCGCAGCGGGGGGGGAGAGGATTGGAGCTTAGGGTAGGACTCCTGGGAGGGGCTGGGTACGGGGTCGTGTGTAGAAAGGTGGGCGGGCATAGGTAAATACCGTGTTGCTTGGGGGTACAGCAGGCCGCGAGCTGGCGCTGGGCGTACATAGGCTCCGCGTGTGCGGAGTAGCCACATCCTCGCCAACTCGGTGAGGGTTGTGCTCACGGCCGATCCCAGACGCACCTTGCTGTGAGGTTTGTCGGTCCAAGAAACCGGCACCTCGACCACGGGCAATCCAAGCTCCCGAGCGCAGAGGGTCCACTCCACGTCAAAAGCCCAACCGTCTATCACGCATCGCTCGATGATGTGTTGGGCGGTTGATCGGTGCAGAGCCTTGAAGCCGCAGGTGAGGTCTGAGATTCCCAGGCCAAACAGGGCGTTGGCCAGGTGGGAAAACCCCCTGCCAAGAAGTTCGCGGCCCATGGGTTGCCGGCGCAGGAAAAAGGCCCCCGGGGCCCGCCTGGAACCTACTGCCAAGCCGGCTCCGCTTGAGAGAGCTTCGAGCAGGGCCGAGGCGCAATCGGGATCGGTGGAGAGGTCTGCGTCGCTCATGAGAATCCACTCCCCGCGGCAGCGGGCGAGGCCAGCCCGCACGGCTGCTCCCTTGCCGCGGTTGCATTCTAGGCTGACGGGTCTAAGACGTCCGTCGCGGCAGGCCACCTCATGCAAGATCACTCCACTCTCATCGGTCGAGCCGTCGTCGACTACCACGAGTTCGAGGGACGGGGTCAACCCGGCCAAGCGATCGAGCAGGATTCCTAGGGAATCCCGAAGGATGGACGCCTCATTGTAGACGGGCAGGACCACGCTCAGGAGTCCCGGTTCTCCCTCCTCCAAGAAGGTCGCTGTGCCTACGGCGCGCAGGTGATCGCCAGAGAATGGAGCGGATTCGATCGATGGTGACATGGGGGGCCGTCGAGGTGAACCTCCAGCATCGTCCCTGGGGGGGTGAGGATCCACTCCAATCTGTGGGTCCTCACTCAAGGATCCCACCGGGGCACAGGGCCAGACTGGTAATCGAACGGGGTATAGAGGTTGGGAAGTGGCAATTGCGGCTCTGGATCGGCAGCATCGGGCTGGGCTCATTCTCGTTGAGCCCGTTCGGTTCGATCCCCCTTGTCCATGGCTTGCTCCTCCCACACTCCATTATCAGGGTTCACCCGAGGATTCGGTGGAGGTCAGCCGTGAGCGCACAGTCAGGTGCGGGCGTGGATCACTCCAACGCGTGGTTGCGGTGGGTTCCCTGGCTCCTGGGCTTGCTCGCCATCGTGCAAGTGGGGCGTTCGCTCGTCGATTCCAGCCAGGTGCAACTCGCCCTCGAGGAGCCGGCCCGGCAACTCCCTTGGAGCGCGGTCCTGCCGAGTGTTGAGGGCCCCGTCCCAGGGTCGGACCTTTCCGATCAGAGCATGGTGTTCTATCCGGCCTATCGCCAAGTGGCCCAGCGCTGGGCGCGCGGGGAACTCACCCTCTGGAACCCCAATCTCTACGCGGGAGTTCCGGCTCTTGCGAATCCTCAGTGGGGCGTCCTTGATCCCCAGGTGATGGTGCTGGGGTTGCTTGAGCGCTGGGGGGGGCGTGAGGCCTTCGACCTCGGGCTCGCCTGGCTTGCATTCGCACGCCTCTTGGCAGCCGGACTTGGAACTTGGATCTTGGCGCGCACGCTCGGCCTCAGTCTTCCAGGCGCCTTCCTTGCGGCTGTGACTTATCAGACTTCTGGGTTCTTGGTTGGGTGGCTCGGGCACAGCCTAGGTCACGTTGCACCAGTCTTGCCGTGGCTTCTGTTGGGCATCGAGCGCCATGCCTACAGCCTCGCCCTCGGACCGCGTCTTACAGTCGCAGTTTGCGCCCTGCTTGCTTGGCTAGGCGGCCATCCCGAGACGGCCTTCTTTTGTTGGTTAGCTGCTGCAGCGTGGGCTGCAAGGCTTTATCTACAAGATCACCGCGCGGGCCGTGCCGCGGCGCTCTCCCTGGGGTGGGGCATTTTGATGAGTGCTCCGTCGGCACTTCCCTTCATGGAATACTTGGCGCACTCCGGAGCCTTGCGAGCACGGGAAGCAGCTCTGGTCGTGGCGGGCGTGCAACCCTGGGCTCTCGGTCTGTGTCTGGTGGCCGTGGCCGGCGTACAGCTTGTGCGCCGAGGTGGCCCCCATCGCGTACTTGGCGCACTCCTTTTTGGAGGTGCGTCGAGCCTGCTGTTGTTGGACTCCGGGATCCACATTCGGACCCTCTGCCTGTTGCCCGGGTTCCACGGACTCCCCGGTTGGGGGGGCTATCAGGGGGGAGGAGACTTCGTGGAGCATGCTTCCAGTTGGGTCAATGCGGCGGCGCTGGCCCTCGCACTCGTGGCGCTGTTCTCCAATGCAGACAAGCTCGGTCATCGACTGAGTGGGCGCGGCTGGATCGCATGGGGGACCGTGGGTGCTTTAGCCCTAAGCCTTGATGTGGACGGCATTGCGCCTCTGTGGCGCAGTCTGCCTCTGGTGGGCCACGGTGCGGGTTCCCGGGCGGCGGTGGTTTCAGCGCTCGGACTTGGCCTGCTGGCGGGGGAGGGGCTGGGTCAGCGAGTGGCCTGGCCGCGCCACGCCAGTGTGAGTCTGATCGTTCTGGCCCTCATCGGAGCCCACTGGCAGCCCGGCCAAGTGGCCCAACTTCCCCGTGCCGATGCCCCAGATTCCTTGCACGGACTCCTGACCCCCTTGCCACCCGTCTCCACGGGCCGGGACCTTCATGTGCGCGGTTGGATTCATCGAGGTCTGCCCTTTGAACGCTTGACCCTGCGTCTTGAACGGCTTGGACCTGACGGGGAGGTTGAGCCTGCGACTGTTCAGCGCTTGCCCCTGGAGGTGGAGGATGTCGGTGTCGCCGCACCCGGACCGGCACCTCCTGATGGTGTCGTGTTCCATTGCCCTCAGCTTGAAGTGGCTGCTCTACCCACTGGGGTGTGGACGTTTACGTTGGAGATCATGGCGGCCACTGTGGGCGGGCCTGTCGTGGAAGTGGGCACGCGCCGGCTCGGGGCGAGCCACGTGCGGGCCCCCCGGGGAGGCTGGCCTGACTGGGTGGTTTGGGGGTTTGTGTTGCTCATGCTCGCGTGGGGGCCCGCGAGTCTAGGACAGGGCCGCTGGACCTGGATCCTCGTTGGACTGGCCGTTGCGCAGGGGATGTATGTGGGTCATGGTCGCAACCCCGCGAGTCCCCGTGGGCGCGTGTTTCCAGAAACGCGCACGGTGGCTGTGCTCGCCGAAGAGCAGGGCCAAGCGGTTCTGCCTGCGCGCCTGCTGGGTGGTCCGGGTGTGCTTGTGAATAACACACCCCTCGTGCACGGCCTCTACACCCTGGCCGGTTACGACGCCATGGATGTGGACACCTTCGATGGCATGCGCGCATTCGCTCAACATCCAGGTCGCGCGCCCCTGTTGGATTGGAATGCGCGCGGGGTCGACCTGACCTCCCCAGCCTGGAGAATGCTGGGCGTGGGGTATCTCGTGTGTGCCTCTGCATTGGGCGCTCCTCCGGGTGCAGAAGAGTGGGAGTTGATTGCGGCACCCGACTCCGCACCCCTCGTGGCGGAAACGTATGTCTATCGCGCGCGCTCACCCTTGGCGCGCGCATTCTGTGTATCGGAAATTGTGAGTGCTGAACAGGCATTAGCAGATCCCAGTGCCTTCGACCCTGCGACCCAGGCGTTCGTCGCCAGGGATCGCGGACTGGATCTCGCTCGACCCTTCGCCCAATCTCACGTCCGGCCCATTTCCTACGCACCTGAGCGTGTAGAACTGCAGGTGAGTCTTGATGGCGACGGCCTCCTGGTCTTGTGCGAACAGAACTACCCGGGATGGACTGTGACGGTCGACGGAGCCCTGCGGGATGTGTGGACCGTCAACTCGCTCCTCAGGGGTGTTCCCCTAGACTCTGGCGACCACCGGGTCGTTTTTGAATTCTCACCTACGTCCTGGCCCCTAGCTTGGGTGATGGTCTTGTTGGCGCTCCTAGGGCTCCTGGTTCCATCGCTCGTGACCTCTGCACGGTCGCTCCGTGATGGGCAAGCGGCCTAGCACGCTGAACCCAGCAGTCCCCCTTCGAGGGGGTTTCCATTGGGAAGTCGGCCAGCTCGGAGTGGCTCAGGGGAGATGTGACGTCAGCGCGGGGGGCATCGGGGTGGGGGCGGGCTCAGGCAAGCCCTGAGGATGATGGGTATCGTTCATGAGACGTGGCGGAGGGTTTTTCTCTTCATCCGGCCCATCCTTGATCGGGATGCGGATAGTCTCCCCGCTTCGATAGGGTCTGGCGCTGTCGCCCAAGGGCCCCGTGTGAATCGTGTGTGGACCTGAATGAGGTTCGCTTTGCCTTGGGTAGTTTGATCGCTACCCCCCCCTGTTACTGGGCCGACTGGCCCTCTGTGGACCTCATCTTATGACCGTCGATCCTGCACCGTCGCCAAGCGACCGTGACGCTATCCTCTTGCCCACCGACCCATCTGCCTTGGCCGAGGAGTCTCCCGGTGCCTGCGACTCCGCCGATGGCCCAACTCACACCGATGATGATTCTGGTGTGGATCTTCTCGCTGACGGCGGCCCCTTTGGTCTAGTACCCGAGGTCTTGCGATCAGCCCTCGCTGATCGCGGGTTCACGGACCTGACGAGCGTGCAGCAGGCCGTTCTCAGTGTGGAAGCTGATGGCCGCGACCTTCAAATCGCATCCCAGACAGGATCGGGAAAGACGCTGGCGCTTGGCTTTGTGGTGGCCCCCGCCCTGGCAAGCGATCGTGTGGGGCGCGGTCCCCAAGTACTCATTATCGTTCCGACTCGGGAGCTGGCGGCTCAGGTTTGCGATGAACTGCGTTGGCTGTTCAGGGACCTACAGGACACCATGGTGGTATCCGTGACCGGTGGCACGCCTGTGTACCGTGACAAGCAAACCCTTGCTCGTCGCCCACGAGTGCTGGTGGGAACCCCGGGCCGCCTCCTCGATCACATCAAGAGCAATACCCTGCACCTCGGTGGTGTGGCAGAACTCGTGCTGGACGAAGCTGATCAGATGCTCGACATGGGCTTCCGAGAGGACCTTGAGGCCATTCTGGATGCCACCGAGGAACCGCGCCGCACCCACATGGTCTCGGCGACCTTTCCCCCCGCAGCCTTGCGTCTAGCCCAGAAGTACCAGCACAACCCCTTTATGATCGAGGGGACGCGCTTGGGCGAGGCCAATCAGAATATTTCCCATGAGGGTTACCTTGTACGCCAGAAGGAACGCTATGACGCTTTAGTCCATCTGCTCTTGCAAGCCGAAGGCGAGCGCACGCTCGTCTTTGTGGAGCGGCGCATGGAGGCCCTTGAGGTGGCTGAACGGCTTGCGGATGACGGCTTTGCGGCCATGCCTCTGAGCGGAGAACTCGTTCAGACGCAGCGTGACCGAACCTTGGCGGCATTCCGCAGCGGCAAGGCCACCGTCCTCGTGGCGACGGATGTGGCGGCCCGGGGACTCGATGTGCCCGATGTGGCCCTGGTGATTCACAGTGCACCGCCGATGAATGCTGAGATTTACACCCACCGCAGTGGTCGCACAGGCCGCGCGGGAAAAGTGGGGACGAGCGCACTCTTTGCGCCGCCTAAGCACAAGCGAAGAGTCGGGCGGCTCTTGCACGAGGCCGGCGTTGAGTTTCGCTGGTGCCAGGTGCCCAGTCCCCATGAGGTTCGCGCTCAACTTCAAGCCCGGGCACAGGAACGCATCGAGGCCGAGTTGGACGCAGCCCTAGAGAAGGGGCCCTCCCCAGCGGCGTTGGCCCAGGCCCAGGCCATGCTCAAGGGCCGCGACCCCGTGGCTGTGCTGGCTACATTCTTGAATCCGCGGGTGAGCACTCCTGCCTTGGACTCAAAGCCGCATCCCAAACCCGCCCCCATCCAGGCTCCCTCGAAGAGCTATGGCAAGCCTGCCCATGACAGGCCCAGTTCTGGAAAACCCAGTTATGGCAAACCCAGTTACGACAAACCCCAGTATGGGCGCGCGGGTCAGGAGCGGACCTACGGTGGCCCTCCGAGCGGCGGGTCGCTCTATGCCAACAAGGCCTCTGGGGACACCGGTCCGGAACGCTATGAGCGAGTCAAGCCTGTCGGTGGACGGTTCGGTGTGGGCCGCAGCGAGCGGTTCTTCATCAGTCATGGATCCAATCAGGGTGCGACCCCTGGCCGAATCCTGGCTGCTGTTTGTCGGCGGGGTGAAGTCGAGGGTCACCAAATCGGCTCCATCGCCGTTCACCCCAACGCTTGCACTTTTGATGTGGCGGAGGACGTGGCCGTGCACTTCGAGCGCATGGCTGGGCGCCGAGACCCGCGCGATCCAAACGTCATCATTCGCAGGGACCGTGGTCCGGTAGGGGAGGGCGCCCGAGGAACACGCGGCCCCCGTGGGGGAGGCCCACGCGGAAGCTATCGCGGCAATCCACGCGGAGGCTTTGGAGGTCCCAGGCGCGGCGGCCCGCGCCGTGGGGGTCCCCGAGGAAGTTTCAGGGGTCGCGGCGGCCCTAGGCGAAGCTCGCGTGGTAGTTGGGGCGGTCCGCGCCGTTAGGCCATCTCTAGACGGACCGCGCACACCTTGAGTTCGGCGGTGTCTGTGATCGGGTCGTACCCGGCTCCTGTGAGCTTGTTGACAGGAACGGCACTGAAACTGAAGCTGCAAAAAACCGTGCCCCTCGGAGAGGTGTCGTCTGCGCAAACCTTGACGATCACCTCGCCCCGGCGGCTCGTCATTTTCGCGAGGCCGCCGTCGGTGAGTTCCCAGGCTCGAACATCGTCGGGGTGGACTTCAATGAGCTCCTCGGGCACAAGGTATTCGGTCCCTGTCGATCGCCCGCTCATCGTGCGCGTGTGGTAGTGCTCAAGTCGGCGGCCCGTGGTGAGCCAGACCGGGTACTCGTCGTCGACGACCTCGGCGGGGTCGCGGTAGGACGGGCACATGAACAGCCCCTTTCCACGTGGGAAGACACCCTCGTGGAGGATGGGCGTGCCCGGATGCTCGGGGGTGGGGACGGGCCAGTTGTAGTGGCCCCCTTCAATGCGTTCCCAATTGAGGCCCGCATAGATGGGGCTCACTGAGCAAAGCTCATCGAAGACCTGTTGGGCCGAGGTGTACTCAAATTGGTCGGACCCCAGGCGCTGAGAGAGTTGGGAGAGGATCCACCAGTCCGGCTGGGCTTGGCCTTGGGCGGGAACGGCTGCTCGAACTCGTTGGGGCCGACGTTCAGTGTTGGTGAACACTCCGTCAGTCTCTCCCCAACCTGCAGCGGGCAGGACCACGTCGGCAAGCTCGGCGGTTTCGGTTCGAAACACATCGATGACGATGAGGTGCTCGAGTTGTTTGAGGGCCCGCTCGCAGTGGGAGGCATCGGGGTCTGAGAGTACGGAGTTCTCGCCGCAAATGACCATGGCATGAATGGACTTGCCGGCCTCCTCTAGGGCGCGAACCTTGGTCATGCCCTTGGTGGCATCCACTTCGACCCCCCAAGCCTGTTTGAACTTGGCCTGGTTGGCTGGGTCATCCACGGGCTGGAAGCCTGGATAGTTGTTGGGTAGGGCGCCGCAGTCGCCAGCCCCCTGGACGTTGTTCTGCCCCCGCATGGGATTGATGCCCGTGCCCTCGCGGCCGAGATTGCCGGTCAGCAAGGCAAGGTTGCAGAGGCTCTGCACGTTGTCCACGCCGCAGATGTGTTCGGTGATCCCCAGCGTGTAGTAAATCGCACCGCGTTCGGCCTGCCCGTAGGCACGGGCGGCGGCAATGATCTGTGAGGCGGGGACCGTGGTGATTGCCTCTGCCCACGCAGGGGTCATGGATTGCAGGTGCTCTCGTAGGGCTTCGTACCCTTCTGTGCGATCGGCAATGAAGGCCTCATCGACCCATCCCTCCGTGACGATCACGTGAGCCATGGCGGCCAGAAGGGCCGTGTCGGTGCCGACTTTGAGTTGCAAATGCAGATCCGCGCGTCGGGCCAGGGGGATTTGGCGAGGGTCGATCACGATCAACTGTGCACCCTTGGCCTGGGCACGCTTGATGCGGGTGGCAGCCACCGGGTGAGCCTCGGTCATGTTGGTCCCCACACAAAGCATGACGTTGGCCTTGTCCATGTCCGCGAGAGGATTCGACATGGCACCTCGTCCAATCGTCGCGGCCAGACCGGCCACGGTGGGGGCGTGTCACGAGCGGCTGCAGTTGTCGA
>CAYXZD010000007.1:0-24861 GCA_964469565.1 uncultured Planctomycetaceae bacterium | reverse complement strand
GTCGCGGCCAGACCGGCCACGGTGGGGGCGTGTCACGAGCGGCTGCAGTTGTCGATCTGGTTGGATTGGAAGTTTACCCGCATGAATTTCTGCATGGAGTAGGCCGATTCGTGCGGGGCTCGGCCCGAGGCGATTCCGTAGACCGCGTGCCTGCCGTGGGTGTCGACGATCCGGCGAATGGCCTTCGCGGCCACATCCAAAGCCTCCTCCCAACTCGCTTCTTGGAGGACTCCATCTCTGCGAACCCACGGGCTCTTCAGTCGGTCTGGGTGCTGGACCCACTCCCAAGCGAATTGGCCCTTGACGCACAGTGCACCTTCGTTCGCCGGCCCTTCCATGGCTGGCTGGACGCCCACGATCGTCTCGCCTTTGGTAAGGATATCTACGCTGCATCCGACGCCGCAGTAGGGACAGACCGAACGGGTGGCGCGGACGGGTTCGGGGTTTTCGGTGTGCTGTAGGGCGCGCAGGTCGGCCAGGGCCCCGGTGGGGCAGGTCTGCACGCACTGGCCGCAAAACACGCAGGCGGAGTCTTGGAGGTCCCGATCAAATTCGGTGCTGATTTGGGTCTTGAATCCGCGGCCGGTCATCGTAATGGCTGAATCGCCCTGCTGCTCATGGCAGACGCGGACGCAACGGAAACATGAAATGCAGTTCTGATAATCCCGCAGGATCATTGGGTTGGGATCATCGTGGCGATTGTTCCCCGAGTGTGATCCGCGGAACCGATCGCCAGTGCAGTCATAGCGCTTGGCTAGGGCACTTAATTCCCCGGCAGCCTTCCCCCGCAGGGGATCGATCGAGTCTTTGGGCGGGTTTTCCGAGAGCACGAGGTCCACGAGGATGCGCCGATGCTCTTCGAGGGCAGCGGTTGCGGTCTGGACCTCCATGCCTGCTTGGGCTTGTGTGGTGCAAGAGGCCACCGGCCTCGCCGCCCCCTTCAGTTCGACCGCACAGAGGCGACAGGCTCCCAAGGGATCCAGTCTCCGGTCGTAGCACAGGGTGGGAATCTGTGCCTGGGTGCGCTGGGCCACCTCGAACAAAGTCTCGCCTTCTTCAAAAGGAACGAGTTCGCCATCGAGCGTGAGTTCGAGGGTCATGGCGTGGCGAGACGCTCGTCAATGAGGTCTGGAAAGATCCGCATGAGACTCTTGGTAATCAGGGGGGCCCCTTGTCCAAGCCCACAGGCACTCATCTGAGTCATGCTGTGGCCGATCGCGCTGACCTCTTGCCTCCAGGTGTCCGCATCGGGGGAGCCCTCGCAGGGAGTGAGGCGTTCGGTCAGACGCTGTGTACCGATGCGACATGGAAAGCACTTGCCGCAAGACTCGGCAGCAAAGAAAGCCATGGCTTGGCGTGCGATTTCGAACATGTCACGGGTCTCATTGAAGACCATGATGCCTCCCGCGCCGAGGAACGAGCCCCTCGCGCGGATGCTTGGCTCGTCGAGGGTGACGTCCAATTCACTGGCTCCGAGGAAGCCGCCGGCGAGACCTGCCATCGTCACCGCTTGAATCGAGTGTTGTGGATCGAGGCCACCCCATTCACTGAGCAAGGTCTGCAGGGGCAACCCCATGGGCACCTCGTAGTTTCCTGGTCGCAAGACGTCCCCCGAGAGGCTAATGAGCTTGGTGCCCTTGTGTTCGCCCAAGCCAAGGCCTGCATACCAATCGGGGCCGTGGCGCAGAATGGGGCCGACGCTCGCAAGGGTTTCTACATTGTTGACCGCAGTCGGAGTTTGCTCGTATCCGTGGGTTACAGGGAAAGGAGGCCGATTGCGTGGGAACGGGTGCTTGCCCTCCAGGCTATTGAGCAGGGACGTTTCCTCTCCGCAAATGTAGGCACCTGCACCCCGGCGGACCCAAATGGGTAGGCCCAGCAGTTCTGTGCCTGCTTCGGTGATGGCTTGCTCTAAGATGGCATGGGTCTGGGGGTATTCGTACCGCAGGTAAATGAACGCACGGGTCGCGCCCGTGGCATGCGCCGCGATGGCGAGCCCCTCAAGGATTGCGTGTGGGTCGTGGTCGAGGAGGGCGCGGTCCTTGAAACAGCCGGGTTCACCTTCATCGGCATTGCAGACGAGTGTCTTGGGACCTCCGGGTGCATCGCGCACGGCCCGCCATTTGACTGCGGTTGGAAAGCCTGCTCCTCCCCGTCCGCACAGGCCTGAAGCTTCGAGTTGCTTGAGGACATCTGCGGGATCGAGTGAGCGTGCCCGTGCAAGGCCTTCATAGCCTCCAGTTCGCTGATAGCCTTCAAGGGCACTGCGCTGGGGCTCCCGTATGTGGGCAAAGCAGCACTCTTCGAAGTTTCCAGGGTTGGCCGCGGGCAGGGGGCTTGGGCGTCGGTGAAAACCCGGTGTTCCGCTGTCCGTTGTGAGGGAGGCTACGAGCCCGTCCCCTCCACGGAGTGCCGGGACCGGATCGTCACAGCGGCCCGCACAGGCCATGGGTACGGCGCCGGGAGTTGCGGCGATGATCTGCTCACCTGCATTCAGGCGGCAGATGGGTCCATCGCAGATGCGCGTCTTGTCCCGGGATCCCGGTTCCGAGGAAATGTGGTGGTAAAACTCCACCGTCCCGTGCAGCAGTGCGAGGGGGATCTTGAGGGCATCCGCGATGTGGGTGAGGGCCTCTTCATTGAGGCACCCATCCCGTTCATAAAATGCGTGCAGAACGGGTAGGAGGGGGGCCGGCTGGTCTTGCCAAGCCGCGATCAGATCAGCGTTGGATGTGGACACGCGAACAGGATATAGGATCGAAGGCCCATTGTGCTCCCTCGCGAGCATTCATCAGTCCAATTCGATGCCGACCACCTCAAGGTCGTATTGGGTGTACGTGTTGAGTTTGCCCCTGAGCCAGAGCAGTACGCGTGGATTGCCCTTGGGAAGGATGGGGCGCAGATTGTCGTGGGTCGAGTTCCTGGTGAGCGCCTCGAAACTCCACCCGCTTCCTGAGGCCCCGCGACGAGCGACAAACAGTTCTCGGTGGCGTTGTTGATCCGTCGCGGAAATAAGAGGCTCCCCTGTGAGGGGGTGGGCATCCGTCGAGAGGTACACCACGTTGGGGTCGGCGGTGTCTAGGGCAGCGAGACCTGTGTAATCGTCTTCGCCCGCGTAAAGCCGTGTGCCTGCATGGGCCACGAACTCGGATTGCCACTGGCCGTCGATCCATTGGGCCCATCGGAAGGCATGGTCCAACCCTCCCTTGCCACGGGGCTGACCGGCCCCGTCTCGCTGGACTGAGAAGAGAATCACCGGTTGACCCCGTGGATCGAGTTCGACGTCGACTGGCCAAGCCACAGCCTCCGGGGAACCCTCAAATACCTCGGTGAGATCACTGGGCAGAGGAGGCCCCGCTCCCACTCGGCCCAGTGCTTCGCCCTCGCTGTTGCAGACTTCCAGGCCGCGCAGCACTCCGTGATACAGCCCATTGTCGTAGTCCCGCGGGTGTTGCTCCGTGGCGACCATGTGCACATCCCCGGAGCCATCACTGGTGTATTGAAGGTAGGGTCGACCGGGCCCTCCAAGGACTCGACCGGCCCATTCCCAGCTTCGGCCGCCATCGACTGAGACCGTTAGGTTGGGGTCCCAACCCAGCCCGCGGAACAGGTTGAGAATGCGGTTCCGTTTCCGGTCGTGGTGCAGGTTGGCGTAGGTGACTCCGACGGTGGATTCTTTGGGCAGAGCGAGGCTCTCCTCGGTAGACCAAATGGCCTCAGGTGTCGAGGATGATGTGTGGCGCCAGCGCATGAGCTTGTCTGAACCGTGCTTGGCATAGGTCGCTAGGAGGCCCCCGCTGTCAAGGGCGAGCAACGCCGGGGCGTTGTGGTCGTCCCGCTGGAGTTGATGGTTCAATCTCGTGCGGACGATGGCCCCGCTGCTGGGATTCCAATGGGTCAGTTCCACGTTCCCCTTCCGATCGGAGTCGTGATGCCCTGCTGCCACAGACCCCATGACGATCCAGTCGCCGAGGGCCAGGGCGCGCTCATCTTGAAACCAGCACCAGCCTCCATCGTCGTTGAGGACGATGGGGTCGGATTGGAGGGGGGCTGACGCACAAGCTTGGCTGAGGGCGGCCAAGCACAACGAAACAATTGGAAAGCGGCGCGGATGCATAGGTGGGGTCAGGAGTTCTTCCCGTTGTGTGATTCGGTTCCGGGCGATGATATGTCCTTGCATGGTTTTTGGACTGGCACAATCACAGTGTGGATACACAATACGCTTATGCGCCCCCTTGCTTTGCTAGCCATTGTGCTCACTCCGTTGTTCCCGCTAAGCGTGTCGCAGCCCGATAGAGCTCTCCGCACGGAGGTACTGCAGCAGCCACAGGAGTTCACCACCGTTGAACTGCGAGGCTGGACGGTGCATGTGGATGCCCAGCTTGCCGAGCAAGACGAGCTGAAGACGGAGGTACTTGCGCTCCTAGGCGCCAAATTGCGCGAGGTGGACTCACGCTTGCCCCCCGCGGTTGTCGGCCGCCTGAGGCAGGTTCATTTCTATATGCGTTTCGATCGCGAGGGATGTGCCGGGGGTGTGTACCACCCCTCGGCCCGCTGGCTCAAGGACCACGACTTAGATCCGGCCATGGCAGGCGGCATCGAGTTTGGCAATGCCCACAATTTCCTCACCTGGGTGCATACCCAGCCCTCCTTCGTGCTGCATGAACTCGCCCACGCTTGGCATCACCAAGTCCTCGGTTATGACCATGTGGGCCTCATTGCCGCCTACGCATCCGCTCAAACACGCGGGGATTACGAGCAGGTGCTCTACGTGCGGGGGGGCTCGCAACGAGCCTATGCCATGAACAACGTGCAGGAATACTTCGCGGAAGCTAGCGAAGCATGGTGGGGAACCAATGATTATTACCCCTTTGTGCGCGCCGAGCTCATGGAGCATGACCCCCATTGTGTGCAGCTTCTCGAAGAGGTCTGGAACCCTGCCGTCCTGACTGGGGACTAGCGCGCTTTGCGTCCCTGCTTGATCGTGAAAACGGTATCGGCTCGGGGGTTCTTCGACTCTGTCCGGTTCGTATCGGGCCAGGTGACGCTCACATTGACCCTGCCGTTGTAGTCGCCTAGCCCGAGGTGGATGACAGCCTCATCCTGCGAAGTCGTTCCGCGTACGTTGACCAGTTGGCGCGTCAAAACACGGGGCGTGTCCCCTTCAGGTATCTGGGCCCGCACGATGGCGCCAAACCCATTGGAGTCGGCGCCTTTGGATTCCAGCACGATGCGCAGGAAGTGGTGGGTGTTGCCGGAATTGCGCAGGGCCCGCACTCCATTGCCCGAGGCATAGATCACGTCCATGAATCCATCCCCATCAAAATCCAACCAGGCTTGCCCCCAAGCGTGGAAGGCTTGCGCTCCCGAGCGAAAGGTGATGGGAGTGAAGTGCCCGTTGCCGTCGTTCTGGTACAGGGCCGAAGTCACGCCCTCATAAATGCAAGTGATCGACAGATCCAAATCGCCGTCATTGTCAATGTCGACAAATGCGGGATCAGAGTGTGTTTCCTGGAACCGTAATCCGCGTTCTAAGGCTTCATCCACAAAGGATCCATCGGCTTGCTGGATACACAGGTAGCTCAGATTTGAAAAACCCTGGGAGACAAATCGTGGGTGTGCGAGGTTGGCCGTCAAGAGGTCCAAGTCCCCGTCTCCGTCCACATCGCCAAAGGCGGAACCGATGGTATGGCCAAAGTAGCGGCCGTCCTCTGGCTGCCGCAGCCCCTTGATCACACTCCCGTTGGAGGTATCCGTGAGCACTCCCCCCTCGTAGGACCAAAGGGTGTTTGGGTTGAGACGATAATTGGAGACAAATACCTCACAGTCTCCATCGAGATCCACGTCGCAGGGTGAAACCCCACGCCCACAGAAAGCGCTGTTCTCGCTGAGCTGGAGGGCTACGCTGGCGTCTTTGAAGGTCCCGTCTCCTTGGTTTTCGAGCACGATATCGGAGTGTCCTTCCGACATGGGTTCCTCGTAGAGCGCGAAGTAGATGTCGAGGTCTCCATCGTCATCCACATCCACAAAGGCGATGCCCTCGGGTGTGGAAGGGAAGGTCAGTGAGTCGAGACCGGCTTCGGTCCGAGCGTCCTCGAATCTGTACTTCCATTGCTTGCCGAGGTTGCGATACAAGAAAGCTCCCGCACGGCTGGCCACCAACAAATCGAGCGCACCATCTGCGTTGTAATCTCCGAAGACGGACCCAGCCCCCCGCTGACTGATTCCGCGCACGCTCGATTCGTCCCGAAAGGATCCTTTCGAGTTTACAAATAGCTGGCCGCAGAGGCTGAGATCAGGGTCACCGTCGGAGTCGAAATCGCCGACGGCCACTCGGGCGCGCCTTACGTCTGCTAGCCCGACGTCTTTCGTGCAGTCAGTGAAGGTCACGCTAGGCTCACTCTCCATTGCGAAGATTGGACTCTCTGGGCTGAGGGGGAGCCCGGCTAGGTGTGTGGCTTGAGCCAGGGCGTTGAAGGCTTTGTCCGTGGCCAACTCGCAGGACCGACGCGCGAGTAAATCGTCGTGGCTCAGATCACCCCCCGTGACGGGGCCCGCAAAGCTCTGCATGGAGGCCGCTGAATCCCAGGCGAGGTTCCAGGTCCTGTGAGCTAGTTCGACAATGCGCTCATTTGAGACTCCCGCGCGTAAGTAGCCGTCCACAAAACGCTTTGTTAGGTCGGCCTCGGCATTCAAGTCTTTCGATTCCTTCGCTGCTGCTAGGCGATCTTCAAAAAAGTTCTCCATGAGCTGCACCTCGTCCGTTTTGCCTTCTTTGAGGCTGGCCATCAGAAGGCGTGACGCTGCAACGGGAGCGTAGGGGCTGTCTGGAAATGTTGCGAACAGATCACTCCAGCACAGTCGGTTGAAGGCCGCATCGAAGTTGGCCCAGCAGTGGTTGTAGGTGGTGTTGACGACCTCAACAAGGGGCGAGCCTACGCCGTGGACGGCATCATTGACGTCGACACCACGCGCTTGCAATTCCTTCAGGCAAGTCACAGCGCCCGAAAAATCTCTCAATCCCGCCTTAGCAATGGCGGTGTAGGACAAGGGAACCCCCGCCTTGGGGTCAGGCTGGCCGAGCGATAGGTCGAGTAGTTTCTGCCAAGCGGAGTTCTCTCTGTGCTCCTGGGCCTGGGTGAGGTAGTCGTCCCCAGGGGGTGGGGACATCAGCAGGCAGGCCGCGAGGGCAAGAGCAATCATGGAATCCACCTGGGTCGCTAGTCCGCAGGCAAGAAGAGCGTTGCGCCCGCGCTCACAGCCGTGGCATCTACGTGACCACCGGCTTCGAGTCCGGCTTGGGTGGTGACGATCGCGTGGGTGTGGGAGCGCTGACCGTGATGGGTGAGTTGTCCAGCGGCATCTTCCGCGAAGAATCCGACCAGCACTCCACTGGCTGTGGCATCAGTAAGCCGCCAAGGTTCGGGCCCATCGGGGTCAGCAATCGGGCAAGAGCCGTTGAGTACGTGCAGGCACAGGCCCTCGAAGTCTCCTTCGACGCGGAAAGGCAATGCCGGGATGGCTTGGGTGTCGATGCCAGCTGCGGCAGCGGCTGCTGCAATCGCGGCTTCCAAGTCTTCCAGGCTCTCGATGGCAGGCAGGGTGGACTGATTCCAGTGGGGCACATTGGCGACGGCGAGCAGGGTTGCGGCTGCATCCGGGTCGGTGGTGGGGAAGTGGATGGAGCCCTCGGAGACAGCGGTGACGTGAGCGTGGCCCCCGTCGAGGGTGAGCTCCCCGGTCAGTTCGGCCAGTGCACCGACTCCAACTACGTTGGGCCCGTTCACGTCCGTCAGCTTCACGCGCGCTTGGGTCTGACCATTGCGCAGCACTTCCATCATCGATCCGTACGCCTGGAATCCATAAGGAGCGGCGGACCTCGACAGGGCGGCGCGCACGCAGGCCGCTAGGCTCTCGCTGCGCATCCCGGACTTGCGGGCAATCTCGTTGGCTTGGTCGGCGTTGAGTCCATCGCGCAGACCCACATGCAGACCCCATAGGGCACCGACTCGGTTTCCGCTGGCGCAGTGCACGAGGACGTGGCCGGATCCGTGGGCGGCGAGCGCGTCAGCCAACTGGTGTGCATGGGCGGCCACCAGGTCATCACCTCCCATGGGGATGTGCAGGTACGCCAGACCAGCATCCTCCGCCAGGGCCTGCTCATTGATGGGGAAGTCCTCTCCAGTGAGGCGCAGATTCACCACAAGGGTGTAGCCCGATGCGGCCATTTCAGGGAAATCAGCGACGTGAACCTGGCCGCCTCCTACGACCCCAGGGCCGAGGGTGCAGAAGTTGAGTAGGTTGAGAGTGGCCGGAGGAGTGTTCTGCACGTGAGTGACTCGGGTGGGCCCTGCGCAGCAGGCGAGGGCGATGGCGAAGAGGGGAATGAAGCGGCGCATGGTGGCAATTCAGGGTTGAGACGGGCTGGACGGGACGGGAGGATGATACTTCCGACCCGTTAGGGCCTCTAGGCGGGGAGGCTTGAAATGGTTGGGGGGTACGCGGGCTAGGTAATGACTGGACAGTCATGGAGTGAGGGCCGATCATGAGCCCATGAGACTCCCAGCACCCTTGACTACCCTTGCATGTGTAAGCTTCATGAACCTGGCGGCTCCCCTCCCGGCCCAGGATCAGGCAACGCCCGTGGGAGCTTGGGCGGGGGAGATTCAAAGCCCCGAGAGGTCCCTTGCAATCGGCTTACAGTTCTCCGCAGATGGGGCGGGTGGGCTGATGGGGACAGTCGATACCCCAAGCCAGTACTCTTTCGGACTGGCGTGGGATGAGGTGCGTTGGGACGGCGGCGAGCTGGTGGCTAGTAATCAGCTAGCGGACGCAACCCTGCGGGTCACCCTTTCTGAGGCAGGGGACACTCTGAGGGGGACTTGGGATCAGCGGGGCACGAGCACGCCGGTGGAATGCCAACGGCAGAGTGCGCCACCTGCCGTGCCCGCCAGCCTTGTGACTGGGCTGACAGGTCGGTGGGAGGGAGACCTTGAAGTGGGCGCCATAAAGCTGCGTATCGTGTTCTTCCTCGAACCAGGTCCGGTCGGATTCTTGGGCGGCTACATGCAAAGCCCCGACCAGACCAGGGAAAAATTTCCCGTCGGGCGCGTAGACTTCGCTGGGGAACGCCAGGTCCTTGTGCGTGTCGGATCGCTCTCAACTACCTTCGAGGCGTCCCTCTCGGACACGGGGACAGTGCTGAGCGGAAAGTTCAAGCAGGGACCGCAGTCCTTTGAGCTCCAGCTAAAGAAGGTCAAGCAGGCCACGGTACTCAAGCGGCCCCAAGAGCCGAAGCCCCCGTTTGCTTACGACATTGAGGAGGTCCTGTACGACAACAAGAGTGCCAATCTCAAGCTTGCGGGAACCCTAACCCTCCCCAAGGGGCCGGGCCCATTCCCTGCAGCCATCTTGATCACTGGTTCTGGACCCCAAGATCGCAACGAGGAGATCTTTGAGCACAAACCCTTTTGGGTGATCGCTGATCATCTCACCCAAGCGGGGATTGCGGTCCTGCGGGTGGATGACCGCGGTGTGGGCGGCTCGACGACTGGCGATGACCCTGAAGCTGCCACGTCCTTTGACTTTGCTACTGATGTTTCAGCAGGGATGGACTTTCTCCAGACACACCCCCGCATTGACAAGGAAAAAATCGGGCTCATCGGGCACAGCGAGGGTGGGACCATTGCCCCAATTGTGACGACTCTGCGTAAAGACGTGGCTTTTGCAGTGTTACTTGCGGGAGTCGGCGTGCGCGGAGACAAGCTGCTAGTGAGTCAAAACGAAGCGATCATGCGGGCCTCGGGGATCGATGCGGCCACCATCGAGAAGACTTGTTCGGTCCAGGCGAGGCTCTTTGCCCTTGCCGGAGACGCATCACTGTCTTCCGAGGAGCTGAAGGCGGCCCTCACCGACGCTATCCAAGCGGATGAGGACTTTCGCAATGCGACTCCCGAAGAACAGAAGGCGGGCCTTGCCCAAGGATTGGCTCAGCTCATGAATCCTTGGCTGATGACCTTTATCCGATACGATCCGCGGGATGTGCTCATGGCCATGACCTGCCCCGTGCTCGCTGTCAACGGAGAGCTTGATCTGCAGGTGCCTTTTGAGGAAAACCTAGCGGCGATTGGTGCGGCACTCAAAGCAGGCCAACACCCCGATTACACCATTCGGTCATTCCCGAGACTCAACCACCTGTTCCAACACTGTGACAAGGGCCTCGTCACTGAGTATGGGGAGATCGAGGAGACATTCTCCGTTGAGGTCCTCGATGTGATGACGGAGTGGATCAAGGCACGCATGTAGTCTAGTGTCATCCCTCCAGACGCCCCCGCCGCAACCCGGCGCAGCCCGGCGCAACCGGCTGCAACCCGCTGCAACCCGCTGCAAAAGGGCTAGTGGGTTTGGAACACCCAGAGGCTATCGTGCCCAGTGACAGCAACGATATCGCCCCGGGCAACCACATTGCCTCCCACTCCAGCACCGATGCTTTCCATCACGCCCATGGCCTGCAAGTAGTACTCTCGGTCGCGATCGAATAGATAAAGGCCGCGATTGGAAGCCGCGTAGGCGCGCTGGCTGGAGAGCAGCGTCTGTCCCGTGAAGCGTTCGCCCACTCCGAGGTACAGGGAAGAACGCAGTTCGTGCTGTGCGTCGAGGCTGCGCAGGGCTTGGTGACGTCCGTCGCGCCCGAGGAACACCAATTCGAGACCTTCTTCGTCAAGGGCAGCACCGGCTACATCAATGAGCGAACCTTGGGGAATCACTGCCCGGCGGAGGATCCGCTGACCAAGTCGAGGTCGGAGTGCAAGGCAATAGAGACGATCGGAATCGTAGGGTGCGAAGATGACTTGGGCGTTGTCGCCTTGACCGGTGATCGACGGAGGGCGTGATCCGGGCCAGCCGTGGGAATCGAGTCCGCGCCTCCGCGTGCGAAAACTCCAAAGTTGCCGCCCATCGAGGGCGTCCAGTGCAAGGGTTACGCCCATGTTCGTGCCCGCAACCACGACACCCTGCTCGACGGCGAGGGGCATCGCCGTGGTGGGCACATCATTGCCAGCACTGCCCCGCCGACGAAGATCTGAAGGACGGGCAAGCGGTCGCTTCCAGATCAATTGCCCCGTGGAGTGATCGAGGGCCAAGAGCCACAGATCGGCGGATTGCAAGACCCCATCGCTGTCGGGGTGGGTGAGCCCCCTGGCTTGGACAAACACGCGCCCGTCCACAACCACAGGCCCGGGCTGAAACTCGAACCGGCCTGGCAGATCAAGGGCCTCATCCCACGGGGTGAGCTCCTGGTTCGGAACGTAGAGGCCCTCTTGGGAGAGCCGCCAGCGCACCCGCAGGCGACCTCCGGGAGCGAGGTGCAAGCAGACGACGTGATTACCCTTGGCAGAAAGGGGAATGTTGCCCACAACCCGGCCACCGCGCCCGCGCCCCACGACAACGATGGCATCCATTCCAGTTGTGCTGGGTAAGAGCGGCCACCCTCCAGCTGAGGGCAGGGCATAGGGGGGAGTCACCGTGAGCCCCAAGAGTTCGTCGTTTGTGTGCCGTCGCTTGCGTTCGCCGCCCCGACCGTGGAGAACCCCATCGCGGAACAGGGCCACCCCCCTGGGCGTCTGCACAAAGAGAGTGCCATCCGTGAGGAAGGCTCCACCGGAAATCACACTGCGACCTAGGGCAGTGGGGCGAACCTGCGGGGAGAGCACTTGGGTGCTTTCGAGGCGTGCGGTCAAGGTGGGCTTCAGTGCGAGCGCGGCTTGGTAGGCTTGCACGTGAGGCTGATCGTGCCGTTCGGCTGGGTCTAGGCTTGCGAGGACCTCTTGGCGCAAGGCGAGGCTTGCTCGC
This sequence comes from uncultured Planctomycetaceae bacterium, assembly GCA_964469565.1. GTDB lineage: Bacteria > Planctomycetota > UBA1135 > UBA1135. The sequence goes on along the minus strand of CAYXZD010000007.1, from coordinate 13,011 downwards.
AAGGGGGCGGTTTCCTCGGCGAGTTCCGAAAGAGTGGCCGCGTGGCGTTCAGCCCTCCTCAACCAAGTGCGAGTGTCCTCGATCCGACCGCGCTCGAGGCTGCGGTCAGCCAGTCGCAGGGCTGCTTGGGTTGCAGCGGGGGTGAGGGGTGTATTGCGTTCGACTCGGGCGAGTAAAGAACTGTCATTGGAAGAGGTGGCTAAGAGTCCCTCGGCTTCCTTGTGGATCCGCTCTTGCCATGCAACTCGGTCGGCGATGGGGAGGGCTAACAAACGACGCAGGACGGCTTCACTCACACCCTCGCTGCGGCGTGCATGCGTCCTGTCCGGATCTTCCCACTGGGGACCTTCACTATGGGGAAGTGCGAGTTGCACGGCATCGCCGTTGACGGAATCCACTAGGGCCTTGCGCCAGCCCTCAAAGGCCTCGCCCCGGGCCACCTGTCTGTCAGACCCTCCGATCAGCGCCCTTTGCCACGCACGGTCGCCTTGCAGGAGGGCTTCCTCCGCTTCGGCGCAGTGGAACAAAGCGGTGTCGTTATTGAGCGGCCCCTCACCCTTTGGGTCATCGCCTTTGAAACCCCAAAGGCCAGCGAGGAGGACGGCGGGTACAATCAGGGGTTGCACGGTGCCTAACGATGGGATTAGCGTCCCGGGGTTGCCCGGGGTGCGCCTGCTGACTGCTCGGGCATGGGAGTAGCCCCTCGACTGCTGGATGAGCGGGGTGGATCAACATCTCCTAGGGATCGCCGCTGTGCAGACCGACGGAAGCGTGCCCTGAATATGGGATCGTCCCACGCACGCACTCGCTCTTCCAGGTCTTGGTGGGTGGCCTGGGTGTCCAGTACGCGTGCGTGCACTTCCGGCGTAAGCCGATCGAGTTCCCGGCTGCGGTCCTGGGCCGGGCGCAGGCCGAGGAAGCCCACTTGGATCAACAGGATGGTCGGAATCCACACCGGTGCCCAGTGGAGCACCAGCCGGCCACCCCCCTTCCGCGTGGGGGTCGGGTGGTGGGGTGTGCTTGCCATGGTGGACGGGTTGGGCTGGAGCCTCTTGAGGAGTTCGGCTCAAGGCCCACGCCTCCGGCGCTCCACTTGGACATTATTGGTTCAGGCCTTCATTCTGCAACCCATTCGACCCGTGATCTCCAGGTCCTGACCGCTCGGTCGGGTGGACCCACGCTCGGGCGGATTTGCGCCCGGGGGCCGGTGTCGCAGGCGCCCCGGGTCAACTCCCTATCGCCCGGGCCGAGGGTAACTAGCAGCCGGTGGGCAGGTCCCGGGAACCGTAACGGGCACTCTTGCCCAGTTCCTCATGAATCCGCAGAAGGCGATTGTACTTGGCTACGCGGTCGCTTCGGCAGGGTGCGCCGGTCTTGATCTGGCCGCAGTGGGTGGCCACGGCGAGGTCCGCAATCGTGGTGTCCTCAGTCTCGCCTGAGCGGTGACTCATGACACAGTGCATCCCCTGTCGGTGGGCGAGGGCGATGGTCTCTAGGGTCTCGGTCAGGGAACCGATCTGATTGACCTTGATCAAGATGGCATTGCCGGCGCCCTTGTCGATGCCTTCTTGCAAGCGTTGCACGTTGGTGACGAACAGGTCATCGCCCACGATCTGCACCGTGTCTCCCACCGCCCCCGTCAGGGCTTGCCAACCAGCCCAGTCATCTTGGTCGTGGCTATCTTCGATCGAGAAGATGGGGTATTTCTTGCACAGATCGGCGTAGTAGTCGGACAGTTGCTCGCTGCTGTGGCTCTTGCCATCGATGACATAGACCCCATCCTTGTAAAACTCGCTGGAGGCCGCGTCGATGGCGATGCGGATGTCCTGACCGGGCAGGAGCCCAGTCTTTTCCACTGCTTCGAGGATGAGCGTGATCGCTTCCTCATTGGAACCGAGGTCCGGGGCAAAACCTCCCTCATCACCCACGGCGGTGTTGAGGCCACGTTCACGGCATACGGACTTGAGGGCGTGGAAGACCTCAACTCCCATGCGCAACCCCTCAGGCATGGACGTCGCCCCAAAAGGCATGATCATGAACTCTTGCAAGTCCACGTTATTATCAGCGTGTTCGCCCCCATTGAGAATGTTCATCATGGGAACTGGAAGCACGGTGGCCGCCGCGCCTCCCACATAGCGGTACAAGGGCAGGCCACACTCGTCGGCCGCGGCCTTGGCGGTTGCGAGGCTGACGCCAAGGATTGCATTGGCACCGAGGCGTGCCTTGTTGGGGGTCCCATCGAGGGCGATCATGCGCCGGTCCACGTCTCCTTGATCGAGGCCTTCTTCGCCGCAAAGCTCATGGGTGATTTCCTCATTCACTGAGCGCACGGCCTTGAGCACGCCCTTGCCACCGTAGCGGCCTTCGCCATCGCGCAACTCGTGCGCCTCGTAGATGCCAGTGGATGCCCCGGAGGGGACCGCAGCCCGGCCCCGGGCACCGCTGGCCAGCTCTACATCAACTTCAATGGTCGGGTTTCCGCGGGAGTCCAGAATCTCCCGCCCGTGGATGTGGACGATTTCACTCATGATGGGGGCATGGTAGCGATCACGGGTGGGGTAGGGGAGCGTAGGGCAGAGGATTGCCGCCCAGATTCTGGCTTCTTGTTTCAAATCGGCATGGGGGCAGCGGTTCAGCAAGGATTCAGTCGGGGCCCGCGATGGACTGACGGGCCCTTCCTTCCGGGGCAGGCCGAGTGCTGCGGGAGTGGCTTCAGAGGACGGCTCAAGGTTCGCAGGAGGGCCATTCCAGCCCAAAAGCTCGTCGCTATGACCATCCAACCTTCAATCTGGTTATCCTCAACGGTCAACATGAAACCCGTTTCAGTCATCCCCAACATTCTGACCCTGACCAATGCTGGCTGCGGCCTGCTAGCGATCTCCAAGGCCATTGATGCCCTCGCTGTTGGGGACGACAGCCTGCGCTTTGCCAGCCTGCTCGAAACAAGCTGCTGGCTCGTGATCATCGCAACGGTTCTCGATGGTCTCGACGGTCGCGTGGCCCGCATGACCGACAGCTTCAGTGACTTTGGAGCACAGTTGGACTCGTTTGCCGACGCGATTACTTTCGGTGTGGCTCCGGGGATGGTCGCCAAGGTGCTGCTTGAGCACAGTCAACTCGTCCATCCCCGGGTGCACTTCCTCGCGGCTGCTAGCTTCAGTCTGATGGCGGTGCTGCGTTTGGCGCGCTTCAACTTAGAAAGTGATCACGACGAGGAATCCCACCGGGGCTTTCGAGGACTGCCATCACCGGCTGCCGCTGGAACTGTGGTCGCCATGATCCTGATGTACCTCTCGCTGGGGGGAGGAATCGAAGTCGCCGGTGGGGTGGCAACCCCTGTGGGCAAGGGAGTTGAATACTTGCCAGATTGGCTGTGCACCGGGCTCGCTGACTTCCTGCTCCCTGCGATACTCCTCTCGCTGCCCGCGATCGGTTTGCTCATGGTGAGTCGCATTCAGTACAGGCACATGTCGACTTATCTCGGCGGAGCGCGGACGCGGTTCCCCGTCTTAGTCAAGGTCGTTTTCCTCGCGGGTGGCCTCTACCTTGCTCCTGTTCCGGTTTTGTTGATCACGGGGATCCTGTACGTGGTGAGCGGCCTTGTGACCCATCTGCGGGGGGGCGCCGGCCGCAAGAGCTGAACGCAGCATGGGAGCGAAGTACACCATTGCGGGGATCGCCCTAGGATCCAACCTCGGGGATCGCGAGCGCACACTCCAGGGTGCCCTGCGCCGCCTCGACTGTGCTCCGGGCGTGGTCGTTTTGAAACGCTCCACCTGGCATGAGACCGAGCCAGAACTAGGTCCAGAGGGTGGACCGGAAGGCCAGGGTCCTTTCCTCAATGGAGTCGCCCTCGTCGAGACGACCTTGACCCCCGAGGCGCTGCTCAATCTTTTGCAAGCCATCGAACACAAGGCCGGCCGCACCCGTACGGTGCCAAATGGTCCCAGAACGTTGGATCTTGACTTGCTTTGGCATGGAGAGAGTCGCCGAGATTCATCCGAGCTCACCCTGCCGCACCCACGGATGCACCAGCGGACTTTTGTGCTGGCCCCCCTTGCCGAGATTGCACCGGACCACCCGCTTGCCACTGGGATGACGGTTGCGGCGGGGCTTGCAGCTCTGCAAGCACCTTCCTGAGGGATTGGAGTCACTGGTATGAAGCTCCTGCGTACACCCGTCGCTGCCCAAGAGTGGTGCCGTACTCAACGCGCACGGGGCGCGAGTGTGGGGTTTGTTCCCACGATGGGGGCCCTCCACGCGGGACATCTCGCGCTGATCGAGCGCAGCGTCCAGGAAAACGAGTTGACGGTGGTGAGCGTCTTCGTGAACCCCTTGCAGTTTGAGGATGCGGGCGACTATGAGGCCTATCCCGTTGACTTGGAGAGCGATGCCAACCTGGCCGGGACTGCCGGAGCGGATCTAGTCTTCAGTGGCAGTCTGGAACAGTTTTTTGTGGGCGAGTTGGACCCCTCTGGCGCATTGCCCAGCTCAGTATTGCGCGACCCTGGCCCGGCGGCTCTGGGGCTTGAAGGGAAACATCGCTCGGGCCATTTCGCTGGTGTGGCGACAATCGTTGCGCGCTTGTTTCAGATCGTGCTTCCTACACGGGCCTATTTTGGGGCAAAGGACTACCAGCAGACGCAGGTGGTTGCCGGTTGCCGTGATGGATATGGGCAGCCAGAGATCGTGGTTTGTCCGACCTTGCGTGAGCCGTCCGGGTTGGCACTCTCCTCACGAAACTCGCGGTTGTCTGAACAGCAGCGCTGCCACGCTCTCCACATCGTGCGAGCCCTCACCGCCTGTGAGCAGGCGTGGGATGCGGGAATCCGCACGGCTCCGGAGTTAGAGGCCGTTCTCTTGGAAAGCCTTGCGCTGGGCTTGGAGCGGGGCGAAATCGAACTGGAATATGGGGCAGTGCGTGCGGCGGGGGAGTGGTGTGCGCAACGCCCAGAGGGATCCTTGGATTCGGCGGTGGCCCTGGTCGCTGCCCGGGTAGGAGGTGTTCGATTGATTGACAACACGCGATTGGACCTGGGCTTGCTGACCAGAGCGGGCTATCCCCGGGAGGCCGACGGTGTGGGGTCAATGGGATGAGTGCAGCTCGTAATTCCCAACTTGTGTTGGCACCGGCCAAGATCAATCTGACCTTGGATCTCTTGGGCCGGCGCGCCGATGGCTACCACGATTTGCGCAGCGTGTTTCTAGCCCTTGATCTGTGTGATCGTCTACAGCTGCGCTGTGACTCGCGCCAAGCTGAGTCGCTCTCACTCTCAGTTTCAGGCCCTGCAGCGACTCCAGACATTCCGACCGACGGGCACAATTTGGTGATGAGTGCGGCTCAGCGGGTGCTCACGCGATTGGAGGACCTAGGCGCCCCAGCCCTTCCACCCATTCGCATGGAATTGGAAAAACACGTGCCGAGTCAATCGGGGCTGGGAGGAGGAAGCTCTGATGCGGCGGCTACAGTCTTGGGATTACAGGCCATCGCAGGCCGTGATCTTGGCCGTGAGTGGCGTGCCCACACCCTAGGCGAGTTGGGCTCTGACTGTGTGTTTTTTGCCGTGGCGGTAGACGGTGCGGCAGTGTGTGAGGGGCGCGGAATACAGGTCGCTCCCCTCGTGGCACCCCGGGACTGGAATGTGGCCCTGGTGGTGCCCGATGTGCACTGTTCCACAGCCAACGTCTTTGCAGCTGTGAATGCGTCCGACCAGAGCGAGGAGAGCGCTGAGGACAGGACTCTGCTAGGGCTGCGTGCCATGGCTGCACGGAGCGGGGCCCGCAATGGGCTCGAACTCCCTGCTCAGCGCGCCGAACCTCTAGTGGGAGCGTGGCGTGACCTCTTGGATGAGGCGGGCTTGGAACATTTCCGCATGAGCGGGAGCGGTTCGGCATTTTTTGGCTTGTATGAAGATCCCGAAGAAGCCCATTGGGAATTGGCTGCCCTGGGGCATCTCGCCCAAGAGCGTGGCCTTCCCCTCCGACTGCTGCAGGTCACAGGGCTTGCGCGTCATGGCGCCCAGCTTGAAGCGGGGCGCGGCCTTGGTTGATGCGGCCGTGCCCGGGTGTACGCCCAAAGGTGCGGTGCCTGGCACCGTACCTTGGCACCGTACCTACGGTCTCGTGTTACCCTGTGGGCGATGTCCTCGTCGTTGATACGCATAGCGCTGCTCGGTTCTGGCGGCATGGCAAACGCCCTTGCTCGGCAATTGAGCCAGTCCGATTGCACGCTGATACGTTGGGCTCGGGACTCGGCACGCTTGCCATCAGGGGGGTGCGCCAGTTGGCGCGAAATCGCCGATGCCGATGTGGCTGTACTCTGTGTGAGTGACAACGCCATTCACTCCCTCGCTGAACAACTCGTTGGCGAAGGCTGCCTACCGAGCGCCGTGCTGCACACCAGTGGTTTTCACGGGGCTGAGGCATTGCAGGCGCTTGCGGATGCTGGCTGCTCTGTCGGTGGCCTGCACCCACTCGTGAGTGTGCCCGCGGCGGCCGGCCAATCGGCTGCAGAGCATCTGTGCGGTTCCAGCATTAGCGTGTTTGGCCAGGACTCAGCCCTACAGCACGCGCAAAAAATCGTGCAACTACTCGGCGCTCACGTCTTGCACATTCAAAGTGATCAACGCCCCCTGTACCACGCCTGCGCGGCCCTCGCCGCGAGCGGGACTGTGGCGCTCTTTGAGCTCGTGCTGCAAAACAGCGCAACGACTCAAGTTCCTGGCAGCGAGCAGCTCGACCTTCGCAAGGGCCTCGTGCACTTGTGTCAGGGCGTGCTCAATAATCTGGGCGAGCACGGCACCGCCGCTGCCCTGACAGGCCCCGTACCCAGGGGGGATGGGGAGGTCCTAGCGGCTCACTTGGCCCGACTCAACCCGGCCGCGCGCGCAGCCTATCGGATGCTGCTAGAGCCCCTGCTGCACTTGGCCCAGCAGCAAGGAACGCCTGCGGAGAAACTCAGCGCAATCGAGTCTTTGATCGGCGAGTCCCCTGCGCAAGACTATTCGAGCTGATGACTGCGAGTTACAACTAGCAGCTATGGTTCATGTCGTTTCGATTCTCGCGACCCGCGCGTCATTAGGCCTCAGTGACTTAGTTGCGTTCGCCCAGCGGCAGGCCGCTCTGGCGGACTTGATCGAGCTGCGCCTTGATCATTGCACGCACTGGACGGAGACGCAATTGCGCGAGCTTTTTGACGCGATCGGCAAGCCGGTCATCGTCGCCGTGCATTGCCCAAAGGCCTTTGGTTTTTTTGCAGGCTCCGACGAAGAGCGCCTTGAATTCCTGCACACCGCAGCCCGCGCGGGCGCGCGCTTCGTTGACATTGACTGGACCCTGTCGCTCGCGCTCGGCGAAGTGTGCGCGCCCTGCCACCGCATTGTTTCACGGCATGACACACAGGGTACGCCCGCCGACCTCGGCGCCTTTGAAGAGGATGTGCGCGCGCTGTTGTATGAGGGCGATGTCATCAAGCTCGTCACCCACGCGAATCGTTGTGAGGACGGCCTGCGCATGATGCGCCATTTGCGAGCGGCCCCCGGCGGCTTGATTGCTTTCTGTTCGGGTGCCCGCGGCTCATTCACGCGCGTGCTCGCACCCATCTTCGGCTCGCCCTTTACCTATTGTTCCCCGGCTAGCTCTTCGGACACATCGACTTCTCCTGAGGCGCATTCTGCCAGTGCCCCCGGTCAAATCCCGATAGACGAGTTGCTCGGCCTCTTGCCCCCAGGCGGGGTCGGTCCACAGACCGGCGTCCTCGGTGTTGTCGGTCGCCCCATCGTGCACTCCCTTTCGCCGCGCGTGCACTCCATGGCTTGCAAACGGGCAGGATTCGATGCGGTGTACCTTGCTTTCGAGCCCGACGATTTCGATACGTTTCTCGATCTTGCCGACGACCCTGTGTATCGAGGTTTTTCCATCACCGCACCCTTCAAGCAAAGCGCCTGTGCCCGCGCTGACTCCACTGAGGTCGACGCCCGGGTCATCTCGGCCGTCAATACCCTCGTGCGTGCGGGCGAGGGCTGGCGCGGGATCAACACCGATACAGGCGCGATTCAAGCGACCCTCGAATCCGCGCTACCCTTGCTTTCCCGTAGGGCCACCCACGCCCTTGTTTTAGGTGCCGGCGGCGCAGCCAAAGCAGCCGTGCAAGCGCTGATGCGCATGGGCCTCGATGTGTGTGTCGCCGCTCGCCGGTCCGAAGCGAGCGCGACTCTCGCACAAGCTGCGGGCTGCACGAGTGTCGCTTGGGCTCAAATCCCAACCAGCCCTTGTGATGTCCTGGTGCATTGCACGCCTGTTGGGACGCAACCTGTGGGGACGGACAGCATGGGTGCTGCGGGCAGCGATGGCACCGTTGCCCCGATTCCCGCCGATTGGATTCGACCGGGCAGTCTAGTCCTCGACGCTGTGTACAGACCAGTGCGGACGCAACTCCTGCTCGATGCCGCCGCGCAAGGAGCCCACGCCATCCCCGGCGCGGAGTGGTTTCACCGCCAGGCCGTGGCTCAGTTCGAGGCATTCACTGGGCTGCAGCCCGACGAAGAGCTCATGCGCGCCACGCTTGCAGGGGCGCTGGGCATAAAACTCGATGGGATGAGCCCACCTTGAGTGTGTCACTCAATGGACCTCTTTGCTTGGTGGGCCTGCGTTGCTCCGGCAAGACGACTTTGGGCGCGCGCCTAGCCGAACACCTTGCGCTGCCGTTTGTGGATCTCGATCAAGGCTTCGAGCCAAGCGCTGGTGCTTGCCTGCGCGAGTTGGGAGAATCCGCCTTTCGAGATATCGAGACTGAACTGCTACGAAGCGCCTTGAGCGGCGCCCGAGCTTGCGTTGTGGCGACCGGTGGGGGGGTGGTCACGCGTCCTGAGAATCGCCAACTCTTGCGCGAAAGCGCGCGCTGCCTGTGGTTGCACGCACCGCTGCCGACTTTGGTTCAGCGCTGGGGCGCCGATACACAAGAGCGTCCGGCCCTTCGTTCAATGGCTGCCGAGGACGAACTCATGGCTCTTGCTTTAGAGCGCAACGAGCACTATGCCGCCGTGAGCGAAGCTGATTTTGACACCAGCGCCGACGCAGATATGCTCCTCGCTCGACTGCTGGCCTACCTCGCGGATTAGACAACCGTCTCCAACTCCTAATTCAGTTCGTGCCCTGCGTCAGTAGGGTCGCTAAGATAGACAGCGGAACAAAGAGACGAAATTGAAACTGACCTACAGCACCGGGACTCCCTACGGGGGAGCTAAACTCCAGCGATTGGGCCGCATGGTCTGGGGCATCTGTGGAGTAGGTGCGCTCGGTCTCAGCCTAGCGGGCGCCCAGGATGTGAGCGTTCGCATCAGCGCCTTGCAAGAGCAGGTCATCCCCGTACCCGGGCGAGTACAAGTTGCCGATCCACAACCCCTTCGGCGTAGCGAACAGATGCGCCGCCTCACAGGGGAACTGAACGCCTTGCTCGAAGGCCTCGAAGGCGAAGCCCTGCGGGATCAAGCGCAACAGTCTTTCGCTGCGGCTCCCCAAACCACCGCACGCGTGATGCTCTTACGTGCAGGTCGCTCGACTCCGCCGGGTCTGGCAGGTACGCGCGCGGATCGCCGTCGTGACCGGCGACTGGAAGCGCGCGCTTGGGTTGAATCGAGCTTCAATCAAGATTCCAAGACGTGGTCTGATCTTGTGCGTGGCATCTTGGAACCGGGGCCCGAAATCGAACAGAGCGAGGTCTTGTGTGCCAGCCTGCGAGTGATTGCCGAACTTGGGTGGTACGAATTTGGCCCCCAGGTGGCTCTCAATTTGGAAGCGGGCGATGCTCGTACAGCAGAGTCGGCTCGCAGCGCCTTGTTTGTGCTCTTTGGCCGTCGCTTTGAATCGCGGGCTGGGTTTGAGGCGGCCTGGGCTAGCTTGCAGGGACGCGATTCCGCATGCCTCGCCGTGAGCGAATTGCGTGCCTTGGAAGATCGCGTTGACGAATTGAGTTTGGAGGTTTTGGACCTTGAGCTCGCAGCACCTGTTGCCGTTGCATCCGCAGACGCAGGGGATCCGGTGGACCCCGCGCGGGCTCAACGCCGCTTGGACTTGGTGCGCCAGCACTTCGGTGCTGGGCACCCACAGACGCGTGTGCGTGTGGCGGGTTTGGTGCGGGATGCGGTGGGCCGCAGGGGGCTGGGTGCCGAGGCTGCCGTTGAGTTGCTCATCGAACGCGTGGCGAATGAGACCGACCCCGCTGCTTTCCATGCCGTACTCGTTGTGCTGCTTGAACTCGTGCAGGGCATGTCTGCGGAGGGCGCGACCATCGATCGATTGCGAGCAGCGTTGCTAGACCCGAGCGTATTGGCTCGATTGGAGTTGGGGGACACGGTCGTAACGGCCCTCTCACGCTTGCCCTGGATGGCTACTGGGCCCCATGATTATGCTGCAGGCATTGCTCCGAGTGCGCGCGTGCTCGCAGCCATGGCGGCGAGTGAGCACCCTGTGGACTACGACCGGTTGCACTTGGCCTTGGCTGCCCATGCCCAATTGTGCGAGAGCGCGCTACAGGTGCGAAGTGCTGCCGATCAACCCGTTGTATTCAGCCTTTGGCAGGTGCGCGGCTACCACCGCCGCGTTGCGACCCACCCCGAAGATGTACCTGAAGTCCCGCCAGGGACGCCGGTAGTTCCGTTGCCCCCCGACCCGGGCCAAGTTCTTGCGGGATTGCTGGCTACGCAAACATTGCCCCTGGCCGTGCGCCTAGACGCAGTCGCTGCGAGCCCCTACTTCATGGAGCTGTTGCCCCTGCTCGCTGCTCTCGAAAGTGTGCACGAGGGTTCTGCGGTTACGCAGCCTGAGCGCTATGAGATCGCTTTGCTTGATGCGTTAGAGTTGGCCATGACGCACGGGCGTTTTCCAGGCCAGCCTTTCTTGACTTCTTTTGGTGGCTATCTCGATCGTACTCTCGCATCGGGAAACGCCGACCTGCGCCGACGGGTCATCGCGATCTTGGCCAACGCTGACTTGGAAAAGGTGCTCGAAGAGCTTCCTGAGGTTCCCGCTGGCCAAGCAGTTCCCGCGCAGCGCAGTTTGCGGCGCGTGCTTTTGCTCTTTGTGGAGTCACGGCTAGTCACCGCCTTGGCTTCTGCAGATGCGGATTCCCAGTTGTCGCTTTTAGAATTGCTGCTCTTGGTCGATCCTACGCCCGGTCGGGTCTCGGGCTTGCTTAGCGTACCTGTATTCGACGACTTACTCGATGGGAATCGTGGTCGCCCAGCGGCCACTTCTCGGGCTCTACTCTTTCATCTGGGTAGAGCATCTGGGGAGCCCAAGTGGATAGCCTCGGCAGAATCTGTGCTGGCGCGGATTGCTAGCGAACCCGTCGCGGAGAACGAACCAGCGAAAGCGCTCTCAGAGCACCGCCTGCGTTTGGCTCTCGACATGGTGTCCCAGTGGCCCGCGGGTAGCGTCGATCGCATGGGAGTGGACCTGCGAACGCAGGTGGCTGGTTGGATCGCCGAGCGAGTGAGCTACCCTGATTGGTCGGATCTAGCAGCCCCCGTGCGCCATTTGTTGTTGCGTGTGTATGTGGAGCAGGCTTTGGAATTGAAGTCCATTGACCTGGCACAAGGGGCGCTCGGTCTGCTCCAAGGCTTGCCCGACTCGGCTAGTGAACAGGCCTATCCTCTGGCGAGTGAATCGTCTTGGTCTGCCTTCGCTGGCCTACTTGAAACGGCCGAGGCCCACGCTGCTTGGCTGGCCTTGCGGGCCCGCCTACAGGACTTCCTAACGCCGCCAGCCCCTGAGGCGGAGGATGCCGATGGGGGCGACAGTGGTGGCGACGAAGAGGGCGACGAGGGGGCCGGTGTACAGGAGGGAGAATCAGGCGCGGAGGACGGGGCAGGGAATCAGGATGAGGCCCAAAAGGACGGGGAAGGCGCGGATGGGGCCAAGGAGGAGGCCGAATAAGAGGTCGACGGGCAGCCAGACCATCGACATCGGTCGTGGGGGGCAGATGACGTTCTATGCCGTCGAGGTAGATGGGACTCCCGATGGGAACGAGCTGTGGAGTTTCAGCGGTGGACCCTACTGGTACAGTTTTGGCAACGCGGCCCTCGATGATGCGGCGACGCTTTACAGGGTGGCGGGCAAGGGGCGGTTGTTGGCACTCGATACGGCGACGGGTACCTTGCTCTGGGAGCGCCCTTTGCCAGGTGCCGGTGGAGGCCTTGCGGGCCCGACCGTGGACAACAATGGTGCTGTGCTCGTGACGAGTGATGCTGGCATGATCATGGCCTACAAAGCTGAGGGCAATCACCTTGACGACACGGCTCCTTGGCCCGTCTACAAGCACGACCTGCGTGCCACGGCCAACGTGTTGACTCCCATTCGTGACACGGCGCAGGTGGCGCGGCCCTATTGCACTTCTTCACCAAACTCTAGTGGAGAGGCAGCGCACATAGGCTTTTCGGGAACGGCCAGCCTCGGTGCGGACAACGCGACCCTTGTGGCTGGCGGTTGTGCCCTCGACCAGTTTGGGATGTTTTTCTACGGTGATGCTTCCGATGCTGCCCCTATGGGCAATGGCACTCGTTGCGTGGGTGGTTCGGCTTACTACCGACTGCCCGCCTTGAAGACATCTTTGACGGGCGAGGCCTTCCTCAACCTTGATTACTCCACTCCGCCCGCCTTGGGTGGTCAGATTACCGCGGGTTCCACTTGGTACTTCCAATGCTGGTTCCGTGATAAGTCTGGCGGTGGAACCCAGTCCGACCTCACCGATGGCCTCGAGGTCACCTTCTCGAACTAAGCTCCCTTTCAGGGGCTTTCGCAGCCCTCCGCAGCATTTTCCCGATGCAGTGGGGGAGCTTCCCCGGGGCGCAGGAACACGAACCTGCGCCCCATTTTCATTTCCCACCCCCGCAGCCCCTTGACTCCCGTCAAGCGCTCCCTATGATCCTGTCCACAAGTGTCGCGGGGTGGAGCAGTCAGGCAGCTCGTCGGGCTCATAACCCGGAGGTCGTAGGTTCGAATCCTACCCCCGCT
>CAYXZD010000006.1:128093-192160 GCA_964469565.1 uncultured Planctomycetaceae bacterium | reverse complement strand
CGTGGGCTTGGAAGATGGGCACTTGCGCGTTGGCTTCGCTGCGCTCCTCGTCCAGGTTGCCGTCGCAGGCTAGGTAGGTGGAGAGGGCGATGATTCCGCCGAGGGCCACGGGCCAGCGCAGGCCCGTGTGCAGGGCGATGGCGCCTCCTTGGGAAAAACCGGCCAGCAGGATTCGAGCGGGGTCGATGCCGCTGGCGATTTCGTTCTCAATCAAGTCACCCACGCGCGCGGCTGAGGCGCGTACACCGGCCTCGTCCACGACGCGCTCGAAGTCCATGCCCAAAATGTCGTACCAAGCGGGCATGACCATGCCGCCATTGACTGTGACGGGCATGGGCTCGGCATGGGGGAAGACAAAACGCACGGAATGGGCTGGGCCTAGGCCCAGTTCGGGCACGATGGGCGGGAAGTCATGGCCGTCCGCTCCCAATCCGTGCAGCCAGATCACGCTGGCAGTGGCTTCGACGTTGGGCTGAACTTGGACGCTCTTGAGTAGGGGGGGATTCATTGCAGGGTGGGCCATGGGTGGACTCGGCTTCGAAGGGAAGCGCACACGGCCCAGCCTAAGTTCTGCGGACACTACTTGGCTAGAGGCCCATCCATCTTGACGAGGGCCGGCCAGAAGCGGCCAGGGCTCAGTTCAAAAATGCGCAGCTTGTAGCCAAGTTTAGGATTGTTGAGCTGCAAGAAATCCTTGTAGTTGCAGTGCCCCTTTCCGCGCGTGCTGCGCAGCGCTGCACTGGAACTCTCAAACACCCGTGCGCAGAACACCACCAAGTCGGGGTTGCGGCTGGCGATGTACTTGTGATCCACCCAGCGGCCCCAGATGGTGCGGTGGATGTCGCTGTGGCTGATTTCCACATCCGTGATACCAAAGGTGTCGAGCACATTTCGGTGGGTGTAGAACGGAATGATGCCGCCCCACTCGATGGCAATCAGTAAGCCTTGTGGCACGATGTCGTCGAGAGCCTCGCCGATTTCGCGCGCCTGGTGGGGATCGAAGAACTGCTGATCGGGTTTGCGGGCCGTTTGGATGTCCTCGTAAAAGGGCAGCGCTGAACTGCCCATGAGGATCATCAACAAGCCTAGCATTGCGCCCTTGCGGGGGCCGGCGCTTGAGCTGAGTTTGGGCTCGATGTAACCCCACAGATTCCATGTGCCTTCTTGGACAAGAAGCAGAACCAAAGGCAGTACGTGGTAAATGAAGCGCGAGTGGGGCATCCAATCGCCCCCTACGATGGCGGTGTAGGTGAGTTGGAAACCCACTACCCAGAACAGGTAGCGTCCGAGGCTAGAGATGCGTCCTAGGGCGAGGGGGAGCAGGCCTAAGGCCAGAATCAAGCCGCGCGGTTCGAAGAACTCCCACACATAACTCAAGCCCTGAATGATGCGGTAGGGAGTAAAGTGAATCTTGGCGTGGAATGAGTTAGGCAGCAGCGTGGGGTAGGTGCTCACGCGCCAAGCGTTGTAAGCCGCCCAGGTCAAGGCGAGCACGATCAACGGCGCTGCAAGTCGGCGCCAGTCACGCTTGACGAGCAATGGGAAGCAAAACACGATGCCTGTTAGAACGAAGCCATCGAAGCGCGTCAGGGCAAGGGCGCAAAGGCTCAGCGCAAGCAGGCACTTTCCGCGCCCGTGGGAGTGCGCGCCGGTGTGCAATAGGAAAAACGAGAGCGTGGCGAAGAACGCAAAGGATGTGCTCTCCATGCCCGTCATGGGATAGGCGCAAAAACCGATTTGCATGGTCAGCAATGCGGGCGCGATCAGCGCCTTGCGCGCACTGCCCAGGGACGCGCACCCCAAGCGGTACACAAGCATCAAGGTCAATGCTTGCATGAGCAAGCTGAGTCCTTGCGTGAAGGCAATCGGGTCGGCGCCCAGTTTCATGCCCAGCCAAATCGTGATGCACCAAAGGTAGTTGGTGTAACCTTCGACGGCCTCGCCAGGGTTGTAGACTAGCCCGTGGCCTTCTAGCAGGTGGCGCGAGTATCGAAAGGAAATGAACGAGTCGTCAATCCACTGGGTTTGCCCCAGTGCGAACCAGGCCACGCCCGCGGCAGCGAGCATGATGGTGAGGAACGCAAAGTGAGACCACGCGGGGGTGCCTGCGCACTTGTGAGCGGGATCTGGGGGCAGGGAGGACACGGGGGTGGACGCAGAGGAGGACGCAGAGGAGGACGCAGGGGAGGACGCAGAGGAGGACGCGTTGGGGTGGGGGGTGCGCTGCTTCTCCTATCGGTCGTTTGAGCCTGTGGCTGGCGCCTGGTTCTGTGTCTTCAGCCACTTTGGATGCGCCGCGTCGGGCAAGCGCACCATTTCCATCATCGTCGCAATGTACTCGTCGCTCTCGCCTGCGCTGAAGGGGCTGTAGAACTCCCAAACGGTCTTACCCTGGGGCGTGACTTCAAAAGCACGGCCAAAATCGGACTCGGTAATGAGTGTATTGCCAGCGGGCAAGCGTTGGGCGAGGCCACAGGTCTCCGAATAGAACGGGTCGCTTTCTGGTCCGCTGTAGGCGACAGTCTCGGCGCCATCGCGCGGATCGATTT
Source organism: uncultured Planctomycetaceae bacterium (assembly GCA_964469565.1). Classification (GTDB taxonomy): domain Bacteria; phylum Planctomycetota; class UBA1135; order UBA1135. The sequence goes on along the minus strand of CAYXZD010000006.1, from coordinate 189,611 downwards.
CTAGAATGGCGGATGATTCGCGTGCCGGGTTGTTGTCGAACACCAAGATCCTGCCGCTGGCCAGCACCGTCGGGTCGTGTTGGGCGCGATAGGATCCGGTGTTGGCCCAGACGATGGTCTCGGTCTTAGGGTCAACCACTGCGATCATGTGCGAGAGCCGCATGGACAAGAGCAGGTTGCCTGCGGCGAAGGCTGGGTTGATCTTGGCGAGGCTGCCGTCGAGTCGCTCGACTGCATTTGTGTGCAGCAAATCACCCCCGCGCCAATGCTTGCCGTTCCAAAGGTGGCGATACTCAGAACCTTCAAGTGCCTTCAGGACCGAGATGCGTTTGATCTCCTGGCCCTTGTCGTCGAGCAACGAAAGGAAGTCCTCCAGCACGGGCTTGCGCTTGTGAATGCGCTCCACGATGTGGGCCTCGCGCGAAAGCACCCAGACCTGCCCGTTTTCTAAGGGCGCCATATCATGATGGGCGCGAATGCTGTTGGCCCAGAGCAGGTTGGAATCCTTGTCAATCTTGATGATCCCTAATCCTTCGTAGATCGCCAGCAAGTCACCATTGTCGAACAGGTGAGTGCGGCGCCAGAAGGAGCGGTGGTTGTGTTCACCGGGGAAGTCGGGCCAAGCATCGGAGAAAGCATAGGCCCAGGTGTGCAGCACCTTTCCGCGCATGTCGATCAGTTGCAACTGAGCCGCGTGGGCACTGTTGAGCAAGTTGAGGCCGTTCTCACAAAGGGCTTGTTCGTAGCGCGTGACGCCGCGCGGGATGTCATTGGTGTGCTTGCCGCTTGCGTAGCCCATGCCCTCCAGCGCAGCAATTTCAGCGCGCTGTTCGTCCGTCAAGCCATCGTCGAAGCGATGGGTGCGAAACTTATGCCAGCGCCCCTGCGCCGGTCCGCCGCGCGTTGGGCTGACAGGTCTTTGATCGTTTGGGTTGGCTTGCTTGCCACAGGCGCTCAAAAACAGCGCGAGGCAAAGGCCGCGGACCATCGGGGCGCGACTGGTGCGTGAGTGAGAGTTGGACACAGGCTCAAGGCTACCCTGTTTGGCGCCATGCCAGTAGAAGAGTTCAGTCGAAGAAGTCGGACTTTGGATATCTATCGAGGCTGCGCCGTGTCCCCCTTCTCCTCCCAGGACATACGGCGTCGGACATACGGCGTCAGACCCCCGTCGTCTCTTTTGCCAACGAAAAGTACCAGGTCCACATCGGGATAGGGAGGCTTGACTTCTCACCCTGCGCTTGTGGGCCGGCTTCTGAAGCCTACCGCTGGGGCGGACCTGGGATGCCCCCTCCAGCAAGAGCTCATGGGAGGCGCGGCAACATCCAACGATAATTTTGGTGTCTCTGTGGACTTGGAGGGCGACACCCTGGTTGTAGGAGCTAGTAGCGGTGTGAAAGGATTCAATAAGACTGGACGTGCCTATGTCTTCGGACGCAAAGATGGCGTCTGGGTGGAGGAAGACCGGCTCGTTCCCTCGAAGGATACCGAATTCATAGGGGGCGGCTGTTCCGTAGCGATCAGCAAGAGCCAGATTCTCGTCGGCGCGTTTGCGGATGATCCATACGACAAGGCCTTCGACACGGGATCGGCCTACGTTCTTGATCGCACGGTTGGCAGTAGCTCTTGCGCTGGCGATGTGAACTCGACAGGGATCTGGGCCACGCTCACGGCCAGCGGCTCTCTCGCGGCCCGAGCCGGTGACTTGGAGCTGTTCGCTCAGGATCTCCCGCCGGGTGAATTCGGTCTGTTCATGGTGGCGCGGGATGCAGTCGTCATTCCCATGGCCGCTGGTAGTCAGACCAACCTGTGCCTAGGCGGCCAAGTCGGGTACTTCCGCGACAGCCTCGGCTCGACCAAGAAAAAGGGGCGGCTCAAGTACCGGGTGGACACCGAATCCCTGCCCCTGGGCGCACGGCCCAGCATCCTCGCCGGCTCAACTGGGTATTTCCAAGGCTGGTACCGGGATCACCTTTCCGCGGATCGGTCCACGTTTACGCCGGCCTTGCGGGTTGATTTCGAGTGATTGCCCGGGATTGAAGGCTGCGGGAGATACGGAGTCACGCGCCTGTCCGCCGCTTCGGGTTCACTCCTTACCAGGTGAGCGAATCTCAGCCCCAGATGTCACTCCACCGGGTACCTGGTGACCGGACAGCGTCGAACGGGTGTGCGACTCCGTACGTCCGTGTTCACCCCCTAGGCATTCATTCCCTTTGCCGCATGCACCCGCTACCCTGTCCCCATGGGTCCTCCCCAACTGCATTCGCGCTCATCCCCCCGGTTCTTGGTCGCTTTGGCCCTCGTTCTCGCGCTTGTCATCCCCCTGTTGGGTACCGACGCGCCCCAAGACGATGCCTACATCACCTATCGCTATGCCGAGCACTTCGTGCAGGGCCATGGCCTTGTCTTCAACGTGGGGGAGGAACCTGTTGAGGGCTACACCAACTTTTTGTGGACGGTGCTGATTGCTGGCGGCATGCAGCTTGGGCTTGATCCCGAAGTGCTGGGCCCCTGGCTCGGCCTGTTTTTCACCTTGCTCGCCACGGTACTGTGTGGATTGCTCGCACGGGCGCTTGGGGCCAAGCCTGTGTTTGCCGCCGCTGCCATGGTCTTGTTTGCCTTGCAGCCGACCCTGCGCGTTCATGCCACTGGGGGGCTGGAGACGTCGATGTTCACGGTCCTGCTGGTCGCGGCTCTCTTGCCTCGCATGCATGGCCCGAGTCGCTCCACGGCCGCGAATGTGGGGTCGGGATTCCTGTGGGCCGCCGCTGCATTGACCCGACCCGAGGGCGTCATGGTCTTTGGGTTGCTTGAATTGGCCGATGCGGCCCGTTCTCGAATTCAGCGTTTGTCCTTGCGCGAGTGGCTACAGGGCGCCTTGCAGCGAGGACTGCCTTTCATTCTTGTTGTCGGGACTCACGCCTTGTGGCGGCACGCAACGTACGAGGCTTGGGTGCCCAACACATTTCACGCAAAGGTGGCCTCAGATCTCACCATTCAACTTGAGGGCCTGCGCTACGTTGGCCGCGCCATGTTTAGCTTCGGGTTGCCGCTGATCATCGCCCCCTATTTCTTGGGGTTACTCTCCCCCAATCGATCTAAGACCTTCACGGTCCTTTGGGTTACGACCCTGTTTGCATCCTACGTGATCTATGTGGGCGGCGACTACATGCCGACCTTCCGCTTCCTGCTACCCATCTTTCCTCTTTGGAGCGCACTGGCCGGCGCCTCGTTTTCGTGGGCCCACACCTACGCGTCCACAGCCAAGACCCGAGGACGCATCAAGGGGGTGTTTGTCCTGCTACTCGTGGCAAGCGCGGGACTCGCACAGAGCCATGCCGACTTCTGGCCCGACCAAGTGGACCGGCATGCCGATCTTGTCGCGGTGGGCAAGCAACTCAACGAATGTCTGCCGGAGGATGCATGGATTGCAGCCACCGCCGCAGGACGGGTGCCTTTCTTCTCCAAACGGCGTTGTATCGACATGATGGGCTTGAGTGATCGCCATATTGCACAGGTCGACGCCAAGCCAGAAATGTCGGGCGACCTTGAGGGGCACCTGAAGGGTGATGGTCATTACGTTCTTGGACGTGCGCCGGAGGTGATTCTGTTCCTGCGCCTAATGGCCACTCCCAAGCGCCTCGACCAGAACAAGAACTGGAAGAATCTGGCTCGCAAGCAGGCGTTCAGCATTAGCGAGATCGAGATCGCACATGCTCCGGAATTCTATGCTGAGTACAAGCCCTATAGCTTGCCCCTAACGGGGCGATCAGGATTCCTCAACATGTTTGTGCGAGCTGGGGTGATGCCATGATCGGATCGGGCGGCTGGCCGCGAGCAACGTCGAATGGCTCGCGGACGATTGCAGGCCAAGCGAACACGCGCTGGATGTTGGGGGCACCTTTGGCGGTGGCTCTGCTTTCAGTTGGATGCTCGATGGAGGTCACTCCTGAGCGTCCGACCAATCTGGTCATGATCATCATCGACACCCTGCGGGCCGATCGCCTGACCAGTTACGGGTGCGAGCAAGACACATCACCGGCGTGGACACGATTGGCCGAAGGGGGCGTTCAGTTCGACAGGGTGACGGCTCAGTCGAGTTGGACTCTGCCCTCGGTGGGGTCACTGTTGACTTCGCGCTACCCGCGCAGCCTTGGCCTTTATTTAGAGGACGGCCAGCGCGTGCCAGATGAGGCTGAGACCCTCGCTGAGATTCTACAAGAGGCCGGGTACGCGACCTTTGGGGTGACGGCCAATCCCAACTTGAACAGTCGCTACAATTTTGATCAGGGCTTCGAGGAGTATGCGGATAGTTCGGTGGTGTTTCACATGCCCGGCGATGGGGTGCCCGAGGGAACCACCTCGTACTTGAAGGCTCCCTTGCGGTCGTCACCGGAGGTGCTCGATGAATGCCTCCGATTCGCTCAGCACATGAACGGCACCCGACCGGCTTTCATCCAGGTCAACTTGATGGAAGTTCACGAACATAAAAAACCCATCTACCTACGCCCTGACTATACGGACCTGTTCGAGGGCAGCGAGCATCCGGGTTACCTGCGTGCCGTACGCCAAGTCACCGACGATGTGGAAGAGTTTGTGCAAGCGGTCAGTGCCCTGCCTGGGTGGGACAACACGCTCTTTGTTGTATTGAGTGACCATGGAGAGGGCCTGGCTGACCACCCCGGCGTGGTGCGCTCAGCGGGTCACGGCTCGCTCCTGTATGAGTCCAGCACGCACGTCCCTTGGCTACTTTTCCACCCCGCTTGGTCATCCGGTGCACCCGGAGCGCCTAGCACACGGCGTATAGGGAATCCTCTGCGCCTGCTCGACGTCCTCCCCACAGTCTTGGAAGGGTTAGGGCAGGCCCCGGCCGCGGCAGCCATCGGCCGTTCCGCTTGGCCGCTGCTCTTTGGGCGGAACCCCAGCTCCGCGGCGCCGGAGTTTATTGTGACGGAGACCTTCTTCAGAGGCGCCAACAAGCTCGCTGCCCAGGGGCAGGAATGGCAATACATCAGTAACCGTGTGAAACACCCCGGCCTCCCACGCCATGAACTGCAGGCCCTCGGATCCCCGCCCAACGGCCAACGGACCGATGCCTCGGGTAAGCAGCGCAAGCGGGTGCGCGACATGCGTTCCTATTTGGACGACTGGGAGAGGCAGTTTCCGCGGTCGGCCCCTGTGCTCCTCGATGGCGAGTTGAGCGAGGCCGCAGCCGCTCAGTTGGAAGCCATCGGCTACCTTGGCGGCGACGAGCAGGATGATCTGGCCCCGGAAAACCAAGGCCTCGAGGATGAGTAGCTAGGAGTCCTGGGCCATGGGTAAGAGCTCATTGTCCCGCAGACACTCAAACAGCAAGGCTCCGACTTTCTTGCCCCCCTCGGGGGTAAAGTGAATGCCGTCCTTCATGAGATACGTGTCTAACTCCTCGCGCGGAAACTGCTCGAAAATGTTCGCAAGGTCGCACAGGACAACCTGTTTTTCGGCGGCGATCTCTCGGACCACATCCACATAGCTTTGGTGCAGGGGCACAAGCTCGTCGAGGTTCTCGATCCAGCGCCCACGCAGGTACTCGGGTTCGTGTCCGATTTGGTGAGATGTGGGAGCGGTCATGAGAACGGGTTGAATCTTGTTGGCGTGGGCCAGGTCGACCATCTCTTCAATGTTGGACCGGAAGTCTGCCAAGCTGACTCGAATGGGACGCTGACCGTCGTCGGCGACTTGTCGCTCCTTGGAGACCCTGAGGCGCGTGAGTAGCTGAACGATGCGCAGGTCCTGGTTTTGGAGCAGGGATGAAGAGGCTAGCTTGCCTGCTGTCTTGTCATTGACCCCGTATCCCACCCAGTGATCGTTCCACCCGAAGTAGATCGTCATGACTTTGGGTGCGACGTCGATGATGTCGTGCTTCATCTGCTGCAGACCTGAAAAACTCGACCAGCCGGCGCAGGCCATGTTGATGAAGTTGAGCGGCTCAGCGCCGGGGTGTTTCTTGACGCGTTTGGCCAGGGGTTGAGCAAAGCGGCCCCAGGCCGTGCAGGAGCATCCTGAAAACACCAAGTAGGGGGCTTGGTCGCGGGCTTGGGCTGCGCGATCGGCGTAGCCCTTGGGAGCCCAGAGGTATTGGGGGTGGGGGCTGAAGTAATCCTCCATGACCTGGGGATCGGGGTAACCAAACTCCAGTTTGACTGGGTGCATGTGGAACTCCATCCCGGCTACCCGAAGCCCGATTTCCACAAGGCCGAGGGACAGGATCAGGCCTAGGGCCACAAGGCCTAGGCGACCGGGGATGCCCATGCGTTTGGGACCTTGGACGGAGGGGGAAGTGGGGGGGGAGCTGGAGGTCATGGGCGCTTGTGTCACCATTGCAGAGCCAACATCTGGCATTGGAGGCCGCTACCGATCCCTTGCAATGCGATTCTATGATTGGCGTGGATGAATCCCTCTTCGATGGCTAGAGAAAGGGTCACGGGGAGGGAGACTGAACCCATGTTGCCGAGAAACTCCACGCTGGTGTAGTCCTTGGAATGGTCGAGATCGAGTGCTTCGAAGAGGGCCCGCTTGTGTGCGCGTCCCACCTGGTGCGTGACGAAGCGGTCGACGGTATCGCCTGTCCAGCCGGTGGTCGCTTGGAAGTGACTCCAGGTTTGTTGGGCCAGTTCGACTCCGACGAGAAGTAGGGCTTCGGAGTCTGTGTCCATCAGCGGCCCACTACCGGTGTCACTGCGATCGCCAGAACACAAGGTATGGTGTTCCGTCGCGGCGAGCCCGACTCCTCCGAGCAATCGCAATGCGGGGGACGATTCGGGTCGTGTGCGAGTCAACAGGCAAGCGGCGGCCCCCGAGCCAATGGTGAGTGATGCGTAGGAAGTCTTGATGGTTGCTCGGGTTGTTTGCTCGTCTTCGTTGAGCACGCGCAGGGTCTCTTCCACGAGTGGCCTGCCGTCCTCTCCCGCGACGACGAGGGCAGAGCTCACCTCGCCCCGTTCGATCATGCCGCCGGCCACAAGCATGGCGTTGGCAAAACCCAAGCACGCGTTGCTCAAGTCGAAGGCTTGGCACTGGGGGCTGAGCCCGAGCAATGCGTGCACGACCGAGGCCGTAGCGGGCTCCATGAAGTCTCTGCACACGGCGGCGTAGATCAAGCAGCCGACATCGCCGGGACGGTGGTCCGCTTGCTCGAGTGCACGCTGCCCCGCTTGAGCAGCCACTTGACTCGGGCGCGTGCCCCGCGGCCAGAAGCGTCGTTCGCGTATGCCGCTCATGAGCTCAAGCCGTCCCACGTGGAGTCCGAGCCGTTCATAGGTGGCCGCCATGCGCAGCTCAAGGGCATCGCTGGTTACGATCTCTTCGGGCAGGGCGTGGGCCAGGGCGCGGATTTGGACAGACTCTAGCTGCATGGGGCCATCATGGGGCCCAGCGGGCGAGGGGTCTAGGGCTGGGGCTGGGTACGGTTGACGGTTTCCCCACCCCCAAGGCACCCTAGGGGGCCCCGCTGCGAGGACTGCTCCCGGTCCCGGCGAGCGGTCCCGGTTCCAGTTACCCCCAAGCCCCCCTTCCGGCCATGCCCCAGGCCTCACGCCTCACGATTCTGCACGTGGACATGGACGCGTTCTACGCGTCGGTGGAAGTTCGGGACAACCCCTCCTTGGCGGGTTTGCCCGTCTGCGTGGGAGGGCCGGCCTCTAGTCGGGGCGTGATTTCCGCAGCGAGCTACGAGGCACGAGCCTATGGGGTGCACTCGGCCATGCCCACCGCCGAGGCACGTCGACAGTGCCCGTCCATGGTGTTGCTGCCCCCCGATTTTGATCGCTACACGGCCGTTAGCAAGCAGGTCATGGAGATCTTTCGGCGCTATACACCCGTGGTGGAACCGCTCTCTTTGGACGAGGCCTTTCTGGATGTGGAGGGTTGTCAGAGGCTTTTCGGGGATGCGCGCCAGGTGGGTCAGCGGGTGCGGGACGATATCCTGCGCGAGACCGGGCTCGTGGCATCGGTGGGTGTGGCTCCGACCAAGTTCCTCGCCAAGCTGGCCTCGGATCTCGATAAGCCCGATGGCTTTCGTGTCATTGAGGAGCATGAGGTCCGCACAGTTCTCGATCCGCTGCCGGTATCCAAGATCTTCGGGGTGGGACCCCGCACGGCCCAGCGCCTCAATCAGCAGGGTGTCCAGACGATCGGTGACTTGGCGCGTTTGGAGCGCGAGCAGGTGCGGCGTGAGTTTGGTGCATCGGGCCTATGGATTCACGACCTCGCCCATGGGATCGACCTGCGCCGTGTCTCCCCGGCTCGCGTGGAGAAGTCCCACGGCATGGAGCGCACCTTTCCCGAGGACATCGGGGACTTCGCACAGCTCAGCAACCTGTTGCTCAACTTCTCGGAAGAAGTGGCCTTCACCCTGCGGGATAAGGGCTTGCGGGGCCGTACGGTGACCCTCAAGGCCCGTTACTCAGATTTCAAGACGGTGACGCGTACTCGTACTTTGGAGTTTGCGACCAACCTCGGTCCGCGAATCTTCGCGACAGCCAAGGAACTCCTGCTCAAGATCGATGCCAAACCCCTGCGCCTCTTAGGGGTGCACATGTCTAGGCTGGAGGACGTGCGTGCACCTGCCCAGGGCACCCTGTTCGGCGCCGACGAGGGTGGTGGGGAAGGGCAGGGTAGCCGTCAGGCTTGGCTGGACAGCAGCGAGAAACTCAAAGCTGCGACGGAGAGCATGGATCGACTCCGCCGCCGGTACGGACGACGGGCCGTCATCCCCGCCAGCCTCCTGCGCCAGTTGGGTGAGGACGCTGAGGACGCCAACCGGCCTGCACCGAAGCCGTCGGAGTAGGGGGCGCGAGTAGGGAGCTCAAGTAGGGGGCTGGCCAGACCCGCATGCGCAGCACCCGGGCCTACTTCTTCTTTTTCGTGGCCTTGGACTGGGGGCGTTCCTGGGTCTTGAAAAAATCCCACAGGGTCTCTGTTGCACCGATGGAGTCCTTGCCTTTCTGGGGCCAGCCGTGGCCGGCGCCCTCTAGGCTGTAAAACCTGACCGTGGGAAAGCTGGCAGGACCCTTCTTTTGACTCTTGGACTGTTTCTTGATGGTCCACGTGTCGAGGTGCACCTTGCCTTTGAGCAGGCTGGTCTGTTCATGGACCTTGCACTTGTTATGGCGGCTAAAGAGCTCTGCGGATTCAAAGGCCGTGGGTGTGCCCCATGATCCTTCCTTGCCAAAGGGGACAATCTTGTCTGCCATGCCGTGCATGGAGAGCACGCTAATCGGACTCGCAGGCCTGGACTCATCGATCACCAGACCCGCGATGGGGCCGATGGCGGCGAGCTTTTGGGGATGGGTTACGCCGAATGAGTAGCTCATAAAACCGCCACTACTGTGGCCGGTCATGTACACACGCTTAGAGTTGATGTGCAGTTGTTCATCAAGTCGGTCGATCAACTCAGCTAGGAAGGGTGCATCGCTGTCTTGGCCCTTTTTCCAGCTCCCCCGCCAACTGGTGGGGGACCCGATGGCGCTGGGGAAGGCCACGACAAATCGTTCCTTGTCGCTCAAAGTCTTCCACCCGTAGTAGGCACTGGCTGCCCCCTTTGCGTTACTGCCGCGCCCGTGCAGCATGAGCACGAGGGGAACCTCCTGCTTGGGGCTGTGCTTGTAGCCCTTGGGGATATGCAGGATGTATTCACGGGTGGCACCCGCTACCTCTAGGGTGCGCTCAGAGGTTCCGGGCTTCTGGGCAAGACTGGGTGCTGTCAGTAGCCCGCAGGCGAGGGTTGCAAGGAGCGCAGCGGAGGGGGAAAGGGAGGGGGGACGCATGGTTGATTACTTGGCAGGGGGGCTGCTTTGGGAGCGCCCCAGGTTCCTCGAACTCGTGATGCTCCGAGGGGAATCCCCCGCCGAGAACCAGCTTTGTGTCCCTCTAGTGCCCGTCGGTCATGTAGCTCATGAAGCTCATGCCAATGTCCGCGAATTGGTGGGGCCGCGGAACCTCAATGGCATCCTTGATACAGACCTGCTCGCACAACTTGCAGGAGGTACACAGCTTTGCAGTCACCGAGGCAATCTGACTGGTTTGGGGCAGGGGATACTCGCTCGGCTCCACAATGGATTCCATTTCGATGGCTCCGAAGGGGCACACGTCCACGCAGAACACACAGCCCGTGCAAAGCTCGTCGTGCACAAGTGCCTTGGGGATCTGCTTGGGCTTGATCTTGGGGACGAGGACCTCAACGCTATCATCGATGGCGTCGAAGGGGCAGTAGACGCCGCAGACCGAACAATTGATGCAGAGTTCAGGCTCGATGAAAAAGCGTTCACCGCTTGAGATCGCATTGGTCGGACAGACCCGTTCGCAAATGCCGCAGGCAGTACAGTCGGTGGTGATGAAGTGAGCCTTCCACTGCCAGGCTTCCATCTTGGCCCGGTCGGTGAAGAGCAAAACGCGCACCTGGCCGTGTGCATCGAAGCGCTCTTTGAAGCCCACGAAGGCCTCTCCCTCAGGTAGGGGAATCTGAGTGGTGAACCGGCGCGGGAATGAGTTGGACGTGTGCGTCAGTGCCAAAATCTTGGCCTTGGTGAGTTTGACGTCCGCCTTGTCACTCGGGGAAATGGGCTTGACCCAACCGGTGATGTTGAGCTTGCCCGGGGTGGTGTAGATGTGAGTGTTGTACTCGGGCATCAACTCGGGCGCGTCGAAGCGGAATCGATCGCGCACGGGTGGAGTCAGGGTAGGAAGGTTGAGGGCAACCTCCACGTATCCATCTTCTTGAGTGACGTCAAAGTCGAGGCCGTAGCGCCGATCCCGTTCGAGGCGGTTTTCGGGTAGCCCTCGGTGGCGGGCCCACTCGGCTTCCCAACCGGGCACCTCATCGAGCTCGACGGTCAGCTCAGCCGGCGGCAGCTCTCCCGAAAACCCGATAGCGTCAGTGGGACACACATCCACCACGCTACGAGCGTTGTACAGGTCAGCCTTTTGATCGTCGAGGGTGTGAGCCTTCTCGTCCCCGCCCATGTAGAAGATCTCGGGGAAATCCTGGCAGCAGGCATCGCAGGCAATGCAGAGCACGGGGTCGACATCAAAGATGCCTTCGCTGACGGTGCTTTCTAGGGCGGTCTCGGCCATGGGCTGTGGGAGGGGGGCGGAGTCGGAAGGGGTGCTTCGGGGAGGCGCTAACGGCCTATGAGGATGCCCCCAGGGGTGGGGGTGGCGCAAGGGCGTAGGGGACAAGATCGCAGGATTTACAGGGAGACCCGTCTCTTTTGGGGCAAGTGAGGCTCCCTCGGGAGCCCACCGAGAGATCCGGGTACTTCGCCAGCGTGGGGGGGCCTAGTCGATCCCGCTAGTGGGCTTCGAGCCAGTTCTTGCCGGATCCGAACTCGACCTTCAGGGGCACATCCAGTTCGATGGCGTGCTCCATGCACTCGCGCACTAATTCGGTGGTGGCTTCCAATTCGCTGGCGGGCAATTCAAGGATCAACTCGTCGTGGACCTGGAGGAGGAGTTGGCCTTGGAGGTCGGAGTCTTCTAACCGATCTTCGAGGCGAATCATGGCGAGTTTGATCACGTCAGCCGCCGAGCCCTGCACAGGGGTGTTGACGGCCGCGTTTTCGGCAAAGGCCCGGGACCGTTGGTTGGCGGAGTTGATATCGGGGATGGTGCGGCGGCGGCCAAGGAGGGTCTCCACATAGCCCTTGTCCTGCGCCCCTGCGAGGGTGGCATCGATCCAGGAGCGCACCTCGGGAAAGGCCTCAAAGTAGCGGCTGATAAAGGCCTGCGCCTCTAGAACGGTCAAGCCTGTTTCACGGGCAAGGCGCTGGGGGCCCATGCCGTAGAGCAGTCCAAAGTTGATGGCCTTGGCTTGAGAACGCATGGCCCGGTCGACCTGATCGGCTTCCACATCAAAGACGACCCGCGCCGTTGATGAGTGAATGTCCTGGCCCTTCGAGAAGGCCTCCTTGAGTCCGGGGTCCCCGGCTAGGTGGGCCATGATGCGTAACTCCACTTGTGAGTAATCTGCCGCCAGCAAGATCCAGGGCCCGTTCTCATCTGGGGCGCGCGGGACAAATGCCTCGCGCAGTTTCCGCCCGCGCTCTGTTCGCACGGGAATGTTTTGGAGGTTGGGATTGGAGGAAGCTAGGCGGCCCGTGGCAGCGGTCGTCTGGCTGAGAGAGCAGTGCACGCGCCCGGTCTTGGGATGGACGAACCCTGGCAGGGTGTCCACATAGGTACTTTTGAGCTTGGCCACCTCTCGGTACTCCAGTAGGCGCTTGACGATGGGCACGCGCGCATAGTGCTGCACGAGGGTGCCATGGTCGGTGGCAAAGCCCGTCTTGGTGCGCTTGGGGCGCTTCACACCCGCCTCGTCTTGGATGCGCAGTTTCTCGAACAGCACCGCTCCGAGGGCCTTGGGGCTGTTGAGATTGAGCCCCGGCTCCCCGGCCAGTTCGCGCACGTCGGTCTCGGCGGCATCCATGTCTTGAGCCAGTCCACTCGACATGTCTTCGATGAGTTCAGTATCGAGCGTGATGCCGCGCCGTTCCATGGCGGTGAGCACGGGCACGAGCTTCATCTCCAGGTCCTCGAACAAATCTCTGGCCTCGACCTCATCAAGCTCTCGATTGAGAACCTCGTAGAGTTGCCAGGTGACATCTGCGTCTTCGCATGCGTACTCGGCGACCTGCTCCACGGGCACCTCGGCAAAGGTGATCTCGTTCTTGCCCTTTCCAATCAGGTCGGAGGTGGGGATCTTGCTCAAGTTGAAATAATGCAAGGCCAGGTTGTCGAGGCCGTGGCGTCGGGTGGCCCCCGCGATGCAGTAGCTCGCCACCATGGTGTCGAAGAAGGGGGGTGGCACATCCACTCCGTGACCCGCGAGCACCAGGGCGTCGTATTTGAAGTTCTGCCCGATGCGGCGCAGATTCGGATCCGTCAAGAGGGGGGTGAGGCGCTGGAGGATGGCTTGGGCCCCCCCGGCAAGGACTGGTGGATCAGCATTGAAAGGAACATAAAACGCACGACCGGCTTGGGCGCTGAACGAGAGGCCCACAATGTCCACCTGGAGAGAGTTCAGCCCGGTCGTTTCGGAGTCCCATGCAAACACACCGGCGTCGCGCAACTCCGACTCCATGGCCTCCAATCCAGTTTCATCGGTGACCGTGATGTAGTCGCGCTGGGTGGCTGCCTTGGCCGCCGTGCCCGCCACGCGCTTGACGAGACCCTGAAAATCGAGGGCGCCGAACACCTCGATGAGGGCCTCCACATCGGGTTGTGCTGGGCCCACACTGTCGATGCCCGGGTCGAGGGCCATGTTCGTGTCGATCGTGACGAGGTCAAGGGACATGAGCAATTGTTCGCGATCGCGTTCAATGTACTCGCGCGCTTTGCCCTTGACCTGGTCGAGATTCTCCAGCACCCCCGCCACGCTTCCGAACTGAGCGATGAGTTTGGCTGCTCCTTTTTCGCCAATGCCTTTGACACCGGGGATGTTGTCGGAGGCGTCACCCATGATGGCCAGTACATCGATGACGTGATCTGGGGTCGTGCCGAACTTGGCGTGGACCTCCTCGATGCCCTCCATGATGAGATCCTCGCCGCGTTTGAAGATGTTGTAGAGCTGCACATGCTCGCTCACGAGCTGCATCAAGTCCTTGTCGCCTGTGACGAGTAAGACCTCGTAGCCAGCTGCTTCGGCTTGGACTGTTAGAGTTCCGATGACATCGTCGGCTTCATACCCAGGGACTTCAAAGATCGGAATCCCGTGGGCGCGCACAATGTTGCGGATGTCATCGAATTGCGCGACCATTTCTTCGGGCGCTTTTTCGCGGGTGGCCTTGTAGTCGGCGAACTGCTTGTGCCGAAACGTGGGCCCCTTGGGGTCGAGGGCTACCGCGATGGCGTCGGGCTGCTCCTTTTCCAAGATGCGCCGCAGGGTCATGGTGAAGCCATAGGCTGCACCTGTGGGCCGCCCATCGAGGGCGCTGAGCCCGCTGCGAGCCAAGGCAAAGTGCGCCCGATATGCAAGGGCCGTTCCGTCAAGCAAGAAGAGGCGCGGGCGCGTGGTGGGGGGCATGGGCGTACGATAGCGCTTAGCGCCCGCCCGGGGAACATCCGGGGACCCGGGCGGTGCAATCCGTGCGGCACGGACTCGGGTGCCTACCTATTCCTTAGCGCAGGTGGGCCTTGAGCGTTTGCCGGAGTCCTGCCTTGAGCTCTTGATGGGCTGGGCTCTGGGAGAGATTGGTGAATTGGAGCGGGTCTGCGTGCATGTCGTAGAGTTCCTCGCTGTCATCGGGCCAGCGCATGTAGGCGAAGCGTTCCGTGCGAATCAAGTGCCCTGTGTTGGGCGCTTTGGCAAAGGTGCTGTAGACGTATTCGTGCACAACATGGTTGGGGGCGCTGAGGGTATTGGAGAGGCTCTTGCCCTCTAGGTGCTCGGGGCGGGCGAGGCCGCACAGATCGCACAGTGTGGGGTAGAGATCCATCAACTGGGCGAGGCTTGAACAACGTGCCGGTGCTTGGCCGGGCACGCTGATGATGAGCGGCACCCGTGCCGACTCCTCGTGCAGGCTGGATTTTTGCCAAAACTCATGTTCACCCAAGTGATAGCCGTGGTCGGAGGTGAAGATGACAATCGTGTTCTTGTGCAATTCCAAACGGTGCAAGGCTTCCATGACCCGGCCGACTTGAGCATCCATGAAGGCCACGGATGCGTAGTAGGCACTCAGGACCTTGCGTTGCTTTTCGAGGGTGTCCAATCCGAATCGCGCCGCAGTCTTGGGCCTGCCCCGTTCGGGGATGTCGTCCCAATCCCCCTCCATGAGTTCAGGCAGGCGCATGTCCTCCTGGGAATAGGGGTCAAAGAAACGCTGGGGTGCCACAAGGGGCACGTGCGGGCGAACCAATCCGAGTGCTAAAAAGAAGGGGCTTGCGTGCTCGCGTGCAAGGATCTCAATGGCCTTGTCGGTGGCTTGCACGTCGATCTGCTCGCTGCCGTCGCCCTCGGCCTGCACCACGTAAAAGGCAGTTCCAAACCCGAGGCTGTAGTGCTTGTCCTTGCCCGTCTTGAGTTTCTCGTTGCTCAGATGTTCATGCTCACCGAGACTGCGCCACTCGGGGGCTGCGAAACTAAACCGCTGAGTCCACGATGCCGGGTGGTCGGGCCCGTGAACCCCGCGCGTAATGTCGCCCGGGATCAGCATGTGATAGACCTTGCTTGAGCGCGCGGTGAAGTACCCCTGCTGCTTGAAGTATTGGGGCAGGGTAGGGTGGCCGTCCATGGCCTTTGCGATGCGCTGCGCACTGGCGTTGGACATGATCCCTAGGGTGTTTGGATACAGACCAGCGAGCATGGAGGCCCGGGAAGGTCCGCATACGGGATACTGGCAATAGGCGCGGGTGTAGCGCGTGCCGCGCGCGGCTAGGGCATCGATGGCCGGCGTCGTGCACTGTCGATTGCCGTAGCAAGAAAGGGCACCCGCACTGAGGTCATCGGAAATGATGAACAGCACGTTGGGGGGGGCGGGAGGGGCATCCGGGTGGGGGCTCACCTGGGGGCTCACCTGGGTGCTCACCTGGGTGCTCACCGGGGGATGCCCGAGGATGGGCAGGCAGAGCCCGGCCCCTGCAACCAGGGCGATCCCCGTTGACCTCACGACGTTGAGCATGGAATGGGTCTCACTCATAGGCCTAGCTCAGAGAGGCGGGCTTCAACCCAGCTCGTGCGCGCCTTCTTCAGGTCGTCACTTGCCACCCGTCCCTCAATCTCAATGCGTCGCACGGCGACGGTGATCTCGGAGTGCACGAGGAGCAGGACGTTTCCACTGTTGCGCGCTCCAGCCGCTACCCTCTGTTGTTCCTTGCCCTGGACGTGGAGTGATGCGGATTCCCCATCATGTCGCAATTCTAGGGAATAGGCCTGGGCGGATTTGAGTGTGCGCGCCCCCTCGTGGTAGGCCTGATTGGTCTGCCCACTGGGCAGGTCAATGGCCTCCAAGTCATACAT
This sequence comes from uncultured Planctomycetaceae bacterium, assembly GCA_964469565.1. Classification (GTDB taxonomy): domain Bacteria; phylum Planctomycetota; class UBA1135; order UBA1135. The sequence goes on along the minus strand of CAYXZD010000006.1, from coordinate 173,623 downwards.
ATCCCATGCACCCACGTAGTTGCCCTCACCGTCGTCGCACATCCCCATGAGGAGGGTGGCCGCCATTCCCTTCCCCGGCCGCGGCCTTCCGTAAACCACTTCGTAACGCACCTTGATGGGGGGCTGGAGGGGCAGGATGTGCCGGAACACGGCGTGGCCGACTCCTCGCCACTCTCCGCCTGCGACCTTGAATTCGCCCTCGCTGGCCGCGCCCTGCAATTTGAAGAGCTTGGCCGTGCGATCGGAGAGGTACTGGCCCACAGTTGTGAAATCGAGAGTCTCCGTGGGGCTGTCAAAGTCGTAGGTCAATCGCACCGCCCCGTTCCCCAAGGCGCGCACGGGAACCTGGACTAAGCCCTCGATGCCCTTGTGATCGAAGATCTGCTGCAAACAATCGGTGGCCAACTCGCGCAGGCCCCCCCGTGCGTCTGCCAACAACTGTGTACTGAGGGGACTGGTCAAGGGACCCGCGATGGCCTTGCCCAGGGATTCCAAGATGGCCTCGGCTTCGAAGGGTGCGGTGGGGGCAGGTGTGCAGGCGAGTTCAAAGAGTTGAGCATGCAGGTGCGCAGCCTCGATACGCTCGCGCAAGCCTCCATCCAGGGCTGAGTTGAGTTCGTCGGCTTCGTCTCCCTTCAATTGGCGATTCCAGCGGGGATCCTGGGCGAGCAAAGCGAGGAAGGCACCTGCCCATGCGGGACCATGCTCACGTGCCTTGGTCCCCAATGAGCGCACCAAATCAGCGGGAGTGACTTCAGGAATGCCGAGTTGTTCGAGGCCAGCCTTATTCGGTTTGAAATAGAGGGTGTCCTGGGCGAGGCCTTTCACGTTGACGCTCACACTTTCACCATCGCGCGCCAGACGCAGCTTGCGAGAGGAGCCGATCAGAGAAGCGAGGAACTTGGAGCGCAGATCCCTAGCACTGATCAGTCGACTCTGTTCTGTCAGGAGAATCTTGCGCGCCGACGCATCGGAAGTTTCTAGGGATGCCTTTTCAAGTTCCATGATGGCCCCTTCCAAATCGCCACTCACCGCGCGGCCGAGGGCCGAGATACGTTGGGCAGCTAGCCCCTTGGCTGGGGGCAAGACACCCGGATGGATGAGTTTGGCGCGAGGCGCGAGGTTGACCTCTGGCAGGGCAATCACGCCACCCCCCAGCAACATGTCCATGTGCGCCAAGAACGAAGTGTCAAGCTCGCTCAGTGTGTCGACGCCGAGCAAACGCGCGAGGGCAGCGCTGCCACCGTTGCGATGCAGGGCCTTGGCTACATAATTTTGAAAGGTCTTGTTGTAGCGGCTGGCGCGCCCCTGGTGCAGGAAGTGTATCCACAGGCTGGCTTGCTCAACAAATACATGGGAACCCAGGGGGTCATAAGTGTGCGGTCTGAGTGGCAGGCCTGCGCGGTGGGCGGCTTGCTTCCCCAACTCGGCTGCGGCACCCGCATCTGGACAATCAGCCAATTGTTCGAGGGGAATCAGGTAGCCCTCGCGGCGTTGCGGGTCAGCCATGACCTCACGGAGTCGGGCGAGGGCAGACTCGCTCGGGGCAGGCCGGGCCATGTCGGCGGGCGTGGCCTCGGGGCCTTGGGATGTGAGGTAGCCGGGAATGCCTGCCTGCAGCCATGGTTCTAGGGGGCCTCCCTCTGGCATGTACTCTTCGAGAAGGATTCGCGCCAGGATGCGCATGGCCGGGCGCCGCACCTCGTGGGCTGGGGCCCGCAAGAGCGACTTATCCCACCAAGTCGTGATGACACCCGGAGGGTCGACGAGCACCGCACTCTTGTAGTCGTCACTGGGCCTTGGGTCATAGCGCTGGGCGTTCTTGTAGGTGCCCTGTGAGCTGAGGACGACCAAAGGCCGGGAGTCTCGGGCTTGGCTCTCGAGTCGGTTGGGAAGCCCGTAGTTCGCTTCAATGGATGTGGCGAGGGCATCGAGCCACGGACGGAACCGTTCGGTGACCTCGCTCACATGATTTGGATCGGAACGACGTGGAGCTTCGATGAGCAGGCGCACTCGGCGATGCCCGCTGACCTCGTTCAAATCGAGCCTTTGGTACAAGGCATGGGATTCTAGGGTGTCCTGGGGGGAGGGAAGGACGGCGAGCGTGGAGGGTGCGAAGCACAACACTGCGATGGGGGACAACATGAGAACCAGTCTACATCCCGTCTCGCCAATCTGTATGGGCGGGTCTTGTAGAGTGTCAAGCAGTGGCCTCGCAAGGATGCTAAACTCTCTTCCATGAGTATCCTCCTATCCTTGGCCCTGATCGCCCAGTCCCCCGCGAGTGCTGACTCAGCCTCGGACCTCCTTCCGCCGACCCGAGTGTTGTGCGCGGGTCAACCGATAGATGTCACCACAGGGCATGCCGCACCCTATCGCATGGACTTTGACGGTGATGGTCTGATCGACTTGTTGGTCGGCGAGTTTGGGGACGGTGCCTACCCCGTTGATCGCTTGCCGGTGGACTATCAGGACAGTGACCCCGGAGACTATGCCCTGGGCAAACTGCGCATCTACCGCAACAGTGGTACGAATACTCAGCCTCGCTTTGAGAAGTATGAGTTTCTTCAGGCTGGGGGTGAGGACGCGGCCATTCCGAGCACATGATGCATCTGCCTGTGTCCACAGTTTGTGGACCTCAATGGAGACGGACACCTCGATCTAATCTCCGGCTCCTACACGGGAGAGATCTATGTCTTCGATGGCGTTCCTAGTGAGGGTGCGAGTCCCCGTTTTGAGCGCGGGCGCTATCTGATGGCCAGTGATGGGGAGCCCCTGAAGGTCGCCTCGTCGGTTACCCCAGAAACCCTGGACATGGATGCGGACGGGGATCTTGATCTTGTGATTGGAACACGCAGTAGCGGCGTGTTCGTGATCTGGAATCGGGGCAGCGATGCCGATCCCGTGTGGGACCCCAAGAAAACGGCGCTCGAAACATCGGAAGGGAAAAGAATCAAGGGATCCAATGCTCACCATGCGGACTGGGATGGTGATGGCGATCTAGACCTCGTGGTCGGATCGGAAAGGGGCGGAGCGAATTGGTATCCAAACATTTCCGATGGGAGTGTGCCGGTCTACGGGCCGGTCCAGATCCTCGTCGAGCGCGCGAAGTATGAAGAACGCAGTGAAGATGACGGCCCGGAGGGTCCGGGCCTGCGCACGAAGTTGCACGTGACGGACTGGAACGGCGATGGTCAGCTGGATCTACTCATGGGCGATGTGCAGTGGTTGATTCGCACTCGTCCGCCGCTGACCCCTGAGCAAGAGGCTGCCAAGGCTGCCCTTCAGCCGGCCTTTGATGAAGCACAAGCTCACTATGATCTGCACATCGGTAAGCGCAACAGTTTTGTGGGTAAGCCCGGTGGCATCCCCGATGATGTCCTCGCGGCCTACAAGCAGGCTGGGGATGCGTTCAAGGTGGTCGCTCGGAAGATGGCGGTTTTCGATCGGACGGAGCACATGACCCATGGGTGGGTTTGGCTCTTCCTGCGTGGCACTGCCCCCCCAGTCCCCACCGTTTCTGAGAAGCCCACCATTTCTGAAAAGGTCGTGGGGCAAAAGAGCCAGGGACCTACGGTTCTGGAAGTGCGTACGGGATCCGAGTCATCCGAGTCAGAGACGACTGTCGTGACCGTGCACCTCAGCATCGACCCCGGCTGGCATGTGTATGAGAGTGTCGAGCCGGATAGTGGCTATGTGGTGGCGGAGCCGCGCCTAGAACTCCCCGAGGGTGTGGAAGTCACGCAATCGTGGAGTACGAATTCGGTCTCTGTGGAGGGCCGGCTGGGGAAGGGTGCGCGCTGGTTTGAGGACGAGCTCACTTATCGCTGTGAGATTCGCCTCGGGGGGGCAGACCCAAGTGACGTGCGCGCTGGACTGCACTTTCAAGTTTGCGATCGCAAGATGTGCATGCCACCCACCACGTGGCTCTTGCCTCTCGAGTAACCGGTGACGATTCAATCGCAGTTGGCGCCTGGGGTTCCCGGTTGGACGGCCTTGGGGGTGGCTGACGAATCGGAGCTCTTGGAGGGGCGCGGATCCTGGGACGTTCCCGGGGCGTGGGAGTTGGGCGAGTACCCGCCCCATGTGACCTGGCGTGTTCCCTTGCCAGGCACGGCGGTGCGGGTGGAGCCATCAGACCGTTGGGATTCAAGCTCGGCCGGAAGTACTCCGAGCATGCGCCGAGCCCGACCCCTAGGTGCGGGGACCGCCGAAGCCCAGCGGCCTACACGCTCGCGCAAACGTCCTGCCGGAGCGGGGACAGGCTGGATCGACGTGCAGCACTTTGCTCCAGCGGGATTGGGGCGGGCTCTGTACGCACGCATGAGTGCGCCTCGATCTTCAAGTCTTGCCCTGCGGCAGTGGAACCTACTCTGTCAATTGCGGGCGGACGGGATCGTGACCCCCGAGCCCCTCGCGTGGTGCGCTCGGGGGGGACAGTTCTTTGCGCAAGAGTCCGTGTTGGTGACGCGCAGCCTAGAAGGGACCCTGCCCGTGCTCGAATGGATGGAGGCCCAGAGTGATCCTGAGCCCAGGCGCATTGGGGCCACGGCCTTGGGTTTGTTCCTGGCCCGCCTGTTCGCCTCCCGCGTGGAGCTGGGTGACCTGTCGCTAGCCGACCTTCACATTTCCACGGCCCAATCCCAGTCCCGTCCTGATGCTCGACCGGGGGATTGTGCTGCCGAGCAGATTCTCAGTGCACAATCGGACCTCACGGAGGCACCCTTTGCCCAAGACCTTACCTGGCGTCGATTGCCCGACGTGGCCCTAGTCAGGCTAGGGGGCGCACGCATGACCGGGCCCTGCTTGCCCACGGCTAGGAGGCGACTGCTGGGGGCTCTTGATTTGGAGGCCGCAGCCTGGCCCCGTGCCTTGCGATTGCGTGTTGGGGTCTTGGGGCTCCGATAGGCTAGGGTGGCGCCCATGGCTCCATCCGAAGCGATCCCAGAACCCGTACCCGTCCCCCGCACACTGGCCGGAGGTGCGCTGATGGGGCTCGCGAATCTCGTTCCCGGCATCAGCGGCGGCACGATGATCCTTGCCATCGGTCTGTATGATCGATTCGTTGGGGCGGTCGCCGATGTGACGCGTTTGCGTTTACGCCGGGGGTCCCTCCTCTTTCTGGCGGTGCTCCTGTTGGGCTTGGGAGGGGCCGTCGTCGCCTTCTCCGGCGTGGCCGTCAATCTCGTGACCCACTACCGCTGGGTGATGTACAGCCTCTTCATCGGATTGACCCTGGGAGGTGCCCCTGAGTTGGTCGCTAAGGCCCAACTACGGGCGCAGGGTTCGGGCCAGGCGTGGCTGGCTTTCATCCTGGGCATGGCCACCATGGCGGGATTGACCTTTGCACTGATTGGAACCCATCTCCCCTCAACGCCGGCCGTGCTCCTGCCCGTGGGGGCGCTTGCTGCGTCGAGCATGATCCTTCCGGGTATTTCGGGCTCGTACATCCTGTTGATCTTGGGGATGTACGATACGGTCATCGGGAGCCTCTCCTTGGGAGCGATGCGCGAGGACCTTGCAGCCTGCCTAGGCGTGGTGCTGCCCGTCGTGATCGGCGCTGTTGTGGGGATCGGGCTGCTCTCGAATCTGCTGAAATGGGTCTTGGCGAAACATACGCGCGTTTCCCACGGCATGCTCCTAGGCCTCTTGTGTGGGTCCGTTTTTGGTCTGTTTCCTTTTCAAGAACCCGTCTATCCCGAGCTGGCGCGCAAGGATTGGCGCAAGGCGACGGTTGAGGTCTTGGCAGGCGTGCCTGCGGCCCAGGTCATCGAACAGCGGGGTCTGGACTTGAATGTGGCAGACCTGCGGGCGATGGGGGAACGCCACCAGGGGAAGACTTCTGGTCAACTCAAGCTCTTGGGCTCACAATTGGCTCCCTATTCTCCAGCACCTAGCCGCGTGGCGAACGCACTCGGACTGCTTCTTGTCGGTGTAGGCCTAACGCGCCTGCTTTCACGGGGTCAGCCCACCCCTCAACAAAGCTCTAAGAGCCATGACTGAAACTTGCACTTCGACGGGTTGTTGCCCCCCCTTTGATCCTGAGCCTTGGCGCGGAGCTACGCATGAATGGGACCAACGCCCATTCATGCGGGACCGCGTGCGTTGTTTTTTGCACATCCCCATTGGCTTCGGTAAAGCCATGACGAGCAACCTGCAGAAGCTGGAGAGTGCACAGGCTGGGCCTGAAGACTTCTTCGTCCTCGCCGACGAATGCTCGCTGTGGCGTACCGAACTGTACTTTGATGTGCTCCCGGATCGGGCGGACGAACTTGCGGGCAGCGGGGCGACGGTCGAGACGCTGAGCGGAACGTTTCGGAGCCAGGTCTTCGATGGGCCCTACAAGGATGCTGGGCGCTGGCGCCAGCAACTGGAGTCGAGCCTTGCCCAAGAGGGCTGCACCGTCGAGAAGACGTACGCCTTTTACACCACCTGTCCCAAGTGCGCGAAGGCCTACGGCCACAACTACGTCGTGCTGTTTGGCAAGGTCTGAGTTCCCGTGCTCGTAGGTTTGGCCCGGTCGTAGCACCGGGTAGCTCGGGCGGATCTAATTCCCGCTGGGGGGGGAGGCTTACCGGCCTCGCTTCGGGTAGAGTTTTGCGCCTGAAATGCGGCCAGATCGGGGCTCTGAGTCCATTCTTCTGGCGAGACCGCAATCCCAAGAGCCACCTCCAAGTTCCATGCTGACCCTTCTGCGAAACGCTGAGTTGTACACACCCCGCCATGTGGGTCGGCGCTGCCTCGTGCTCGGGGGGGGCAAGGTGCTCGCCGTCCTAGAGGATGCACCCGTTGTGTCCGCAGACCTCATTCAGGAAACCGTGGACCTTGAAGGTGCGCGCGTGATTCCTGGGCTCGTCGATCTGCACGCCCATCCGACCGGCGGCGGCGGTGAGTCCGGTGCAGAGACACGCGTACCCGCTCCCAGCCTAACGAGCTACACCCGCCATGGCGTGACCTCGATCGTCGGTCTGCTCGGTACGGATGGACTGACCCGGAGCATGCAGGAACTGCTGGCCAGTGTCCGGGCCCTGCGCGCCCTCGGGCTCAGTGCTTGGTGTTACACCGGTGGATACCACCTCCCCAGCTGTACCCTGACCGGAAGCCTCCGCGGGGACCTCGTGCATATCAGTGAGGTGATTGGTATTGGCGAGCTGGCTTTGAGCGACTTTCGATCCAGTCAATTGACCCTGGATGAGTTCCTGCGCGTGGCTTCGGAGGCTCAGGTGGGGGGCATGGTAGGCGGCAAGGCGGGACTCTTGCACCTGCACATGGGCGATGGGGAGCGTGGACTCGAACTTGTTCGTGCGGCTCTAGAGACCAGCGAGCTTCCCGCCGTTCGTTTTCATCCCACGCACATCAACCGGCGGTTGCCCCTCTTTGAGGAGGCCCTCAACTTGACCCGTTCAGGGTGCAGTGTGGATATCACAGCGTTCCCTGTGGGCCCCAGTGATGACGGGCTAGGCGCTGCAGCCGCACTGGAACGCTACCTCGACCATGGTTGCGACCCGAGTCGCGTGACTGTCAGCTCGGACAGCGGAGGCTGCCTGCCCACCTTCGATGCCGACGGCTCGCTGCGACAGATGGATGTAGGTTCCAGTGCCTTCCTGGCTGAAGCGCTTTCCAACATGTTCAATAGCGGCCGCGCTCCCGACCAATTCCTGCCGGCGTTTACCCAGAATCCTGCCCGCTTAGCGGGCCTGCAAGGCAAAGGCGAACTGATACCTGGCAGCGATGCTGATCTCGTCGTGCTGGATTCTCAAGCCCACGTTTGTTGCACCATGGCCAGAGGCATCTGGCACATAAGTGCAGGCCAGGCCCTGCGAACGGGTCCGTTTGAGACAGCCTAGCTTTTGCCCTGCGTAAACCCTGCCCCCCCGTTTCACGAAGTCCCTCTCAGAATGACACCCGGTTACATCATCCCCATCGGAGGCGCTGAAGAAAAAATCAGTGGCCGTACTATCCTGCGCCGGTTCGTGGACATTTGTGGTGGAGGCGATGCGAGCATCGCCATCATCCCTACGGCTTCGCAACTGGAGGATACGGCGTCGCGCTATGAAGAGATCTTTACCGACCTCGGTGTTGGATCTGTTTATTCACTGCCCTTTGAAGAACGCCGAGACTGCGAACGCAAAGACTGGCTTCAGATCCTTGAGCAAGTGAATGGAGTCTTTATGACAGGCGGAAACCAATTACGCCTCTCGACCACAATTGGCGGGACACCCGTGGCGGAACTCCTGCGCCAGCGCAATCGCACGGGGGGGCTACACGTCGCCGGGACTTCAGCGGGTGCATCGTTCATGGCAGAGCACATGATCGCCTACGGGGACGAGGGCTCGACTCCCCGCAGCGACATGGTCACTTTGGTTCCGGGCTTGGGCCTGACCCGCAACATTATCGTGGACCAGCACTTTCGCCAGCGGGATCGCCTCGGGCGACTGCTCACCGCCCTAGCCTACAATCCCAGGCCCATCGGCATCGGCCTCGACGAGGACACGGCTGCATTTATCTGTGCCGAGAAGGAGATGGAAGTGGTCGGGAGTGGGGGGCTCACCCTAGTGGATCCTTCGGACATGGATTTCTCATCCATGGACTCCACCCGCACCCATGAACCTGTGTGCTTGATCAATATCCGCCTGCATGTCCTGGTGCACGGCGGCAGCTACAACATCGAAACGCGAACTGCCCGCCCCGCTCCCCAATAGGAGGCCCGTCCCCATGAAGATTCTCTCCAAGTCTGTATTCGTTGGCCCGAGCCTGTATGCGCTGTTTCCAGTGATTCGGCTCACCGTGCAGCTGGGTGAGTTGGAGGAATACTCTTCGACTCGCCTCGGGACGGAATTCACCGATGCGATTGCTGAGGCCCTGCCAGGACTCGCTCAACATGGTTGTTCCTACCAGGAACCCGGTGGTTTCTTGCGGCGCCTGACTGAAGACGAAGGCACTTGGATGGGACACATCTTGGAGCACATCGCGATCGAGTTGCAGATCATCGCCGGGGGAGATGTGACCTTCGGACGTACACGGGGGACCGGAGCCACCGGTGAATACGATGTGGTGTACGCCTACAACCAAGAGGATGTGGGCCTTGAAGCCGGGCGCCTCGCCCTCGAACTGATTCTGCATTGCTTGCCGGAACGCTTTCAACCCGAGGATGTCCGCGGGCAGGCCTACGATTTTGATAGTGAGCGGGACGGTTTTATTCGGTTTGCCCAGCGCAGGGCGCTGGGGCCGAGTACCGCCAGCCTCGTCAAGGCCGCCGAGGAAAGGGATATTCCCTGGCTGCGATTGAACCGCTACAGCTTGGTGCAATTTGGTCACGGCAAATACGGTCGCAGGATTCAGGCCACGATCACAGGTGAGACGCGTCACATCGCGGTGGAGATAGCCTCTGATAAGGAGGAAACCAATTCGCTCCTGGCTGACTTGGGACTTCCCGTAGCCCACCAGCGCATGGTCTACAGTGAGGAACAAGCGGCGCGTGCAGCTGAGCGCATCGGCTTTCCCATCGTGGTGAAACCTCTCAATGCCAACCACGGCCGCGGGGTTTCCATTGAACTGATGGACAAGGACTCCGTGCGCGTCGCCTATCACCACGCACGCGAACACTCGCGAACGGTGCTCGTGGAGAGCTTCATTTCGGGGCTCGATCACCGGCTCTTGGTTGTGGATGGCAAACTTGTGGCGGCTTCCAAACGCGTGCCAGGACACGTGGTGGGGGACGGTGAGGCGACGATTACTGAGCTGGTCGAACGCACCAATGAAGATCCGCGCCGGGGAATCGGCCACGAGAAAGTGCTGACTCAGTTGGAGCTCGATCATCAGGCTCTGCGGTTGCTAGAGCTGAAGGCGATGACTCCCGATTCGGTGCCCGCTGCCGATGAATTGGTGTACCTGCGATCGACAGGCAATCTGTCCACGGGGGGGACGGCTGTTGACGTGACCGATGTAATCCATCCAGATAATCGCCAGATGGCCGAGCGTGCGGCGCTGGCCATTGGGCTGGATGTTGCCGGGGTCGATTTCTTGACCACCGACATCACCGAGTCTTACCGCACGACAGGTGGGGCCATTTGTGAGGTCAACGCCGCACCAGGGTTTCGCATGCACGTTGCTCCCAGTGAGGGTCAGCCGCGGGATGTGGCTGGGCCTGTCTTGGACATGCTCTTTCCCCCCGGTAGCCCTGCGCGTATCCCCATCGCATCGATCACGGGCACGAATGGAAAGACCACCACCTCACGCATGGTGGCCCACATCTTCAAATTGACCGGCAAGCACGTTGGACTCGCCACGACGGACGCCGTCTACATCGACGGTCACAAGTCGGTCGAGGGTGACATGACAGGACCCATGGCAGCCCGCATGATTCTGCGCGACCCCAGCGTGGATGTGGCCGTATTGGAGACAGCCCGTGGAGGGCTCTTGCGGCGCGGGATGAGCTACAAGCGTTGCAACGTAGGCGCGGTACTGAATGTGCAAGCTGATCACCTAGGCCTCAAAGGGATCGACACCCTCGAGGACCTGGCCAAAGTGAAGCGCATCGTGGTAGAGGTGGCCAAGGATGCCGCCGTGCTCAATGCGGACGATGAAAACTGTCTGCTGATGGCCAGCTACACCAAGGCCAAGCACCTGTGTTACGTGACGATGAATCCAAGTCATGCCCTGGTGCGCGAGCACATTCTGGCTGGGGGGCGTGCCATGGTTCTCGAAGAGGGCATGGCGGGTCATATGATCACCCTCTACGACAATGGTGCGCACATTCCGTTGCTCTGGACGCACCTCGTCCCCGCGACCCTCGAAGGCCGCGCGATGCACAACGTGCAAAACGCGATGTTCGCTGCGGCCATTGCTCACAGCATGGATGTCAAGCTCGATGAGATTCGCCACGGGTTGCGCACCTTTGACATGAGCTACTTCCAGGCGCCTGGCCGCATGAACATCTGTGACGAGCACCCCTTCAAGGTGATCCTCGACTACGGGCACAACCCGGCCGCCGTGCAAGCGATGGTTGACCTCTGCGATAGGCTTGAACCGAGTGGCAAGCGGGTGGTTGTGCTTGCGGCTCCCGGGGACCGCCGCGATGAGGACATCCTCGAAATCGCGACCCACAGCGCGGGTCACTTTGATCACTACATTTGTCGCCGTGACGACCACACCCGTGGCCGCGGGGATGAGGAGGTGCCAAAGATGCAGCGCCAGGCTTTGCTTGACGCGGGAGTGCCAGACTCCGCGATTGAAGTGATTCCCGACGAAGTGGCTGCTGTGACGCGCGCCCTAGAGTTGGGGGAAGCAGGGGACTTGATCTTGATCTTCGGGGATGAGATCAGCCGTTGCTGGGAGCAGATCACTGGCTTTCAGTCCAGCGGTCCTGGCGAGGCCATCACGATTCCTGCGGTGATGCCTGCCCTGCCTAAGCGGTCATTGCCTGACTCAGCCCTCGACCTTGGAGACGAACTCATCCGAGATGAACGCGGAGTGCGACTTGCCCGGCGCCAAGAGCTCAGCGACTGATGAAGCTCGTTGACTCTAGGCGACTGCCGGGCCCAAATCTGCTCTGGCCTAGGCCAGGGGCTGTCTTGGATCTTGAGGTCAGCCAGGAAGAGGCTGGGGGCTTGATCTTGGCATGGGAGCGTCAAGCGCGCTGCATCTTGGATGCAGTGGGCTGGGTCAATGAACAAACCTGCGTGCGTCGCTTTGAGGGTGGCGCGAGCCTTGCACTCAGTGCGCCCCTCGACGCCCTGTATGCGGCGACTGAGGTGAATGAGTGGGCTCTCGAATCGGCTTTGGCGGGACTTGGGGGTGGGGAGGTGGAGGAATCCGCCGTTGCCGCCGAACGCCTGCGTGGGCTCATCAGCGAGGAATCCAACCCGCGCCTACTGGCGCTGCAAGCGGCTGCTCAGTCCCACAAGCTGGCCTTCCTCAGCGATGACGATTGGGTCAGCGTGGGCCTAGGCCAGGGCTGTCAGGGTTGGGCTGTGGATGCATTGCCTGCGCCTGCCGACGTCGATTGGTCAGCATGCCACGATATCCCTCTTGCGTTGATCACCGGTACGAATGGTAAGACCACCACCGTGCGTCTGCTCGCGGCCATGGCCCGCGCGGCTGGCCTCAAGCCCGGTTTCTCCTCGACCGATCAAGTTGTCGTCGGTGATGAGGTCGTGGAGCAGGGGGATTGGTCCGGGCCCGGTGGGGCGCGCCGGGTTCTTCGGCATCCCGCAACAGACGTGGCGTTGTTGGAGACTGCCCGTGGGGGCATGTTGCGCCGGGGGCTCGCTGTTGAACGCGCCGATGTGGCTGCCGTCCTGAATGTGGGTGCCGATCACTTGGGTGAGTGGGGCATTGGAAGCCTGTCTGCCCTGTGCGAGGGCAAGTTTGTTGTGACTTCCGTGGCGCCGCACCTTGTTCTCAATGCCGATGATGAGCAGGTGGTGAGCCGAGCACGCAGCCTTTCCAAGCCCACGACCTGGTTCAGCTTGAATCCCCTCACACCGTGGCTCTCGCAGCACGTTGCCGGTGGAGGCTGTGCGTGGGTGTTGGATACGGATTCGATCACGCGGCGTCAGGGGACTGAAACCATCGAGGTCCTTGCGCTCAATCAGATGCCGCTTGCGGCGGGTGGAGCCGCGCGTCACAACGTCTCGAATGCTTTGGCTGCCGCGGCAGTGGCGGAGGCCCTCGGAATAGACCAGGACTCCATCGCTGCTGGTCTACGATCATTCCGCGGAGATGATTCGGATAATCCGGGACGCATGAATTGTTTTGACCTGGGCGGAGTCCAGGCCATTGTGGATTTTGCCCACAACCCCCACGGGCTGGAGGCCATGTTGCTCATGTCGAAGGGCCTGCGTTCGGAGGGGCCACAGGGGCCACAGGGGCGATTGCTCGTCTTGTTGGGGCAGGCAGGGGATCGCGACGATGATGCCATTCGGGAGTTGGCACGTTTGACGGCCGGCGCCTACCCCGACCGGGTCATTCTCAAACACATGGATGGTTACAATCGGGGTCGCGAGGAGGGGGCCGTGGTCTCGATGTTGGCGGAGGAGTTGGTCGGTGCGGGGCTTGCGGCTCGGGCAATGGAGGAGGCCCCCTCTGAGCTAGAGGCTCTCGAACGGGCCCTTGCCTGGGCCCGCCCAGGCGACCAGTTACTGCTCCTGGCCCACACCCACCGTACGGAAGTTCTCGATCGCGTGCGCTCCTTGCGCGATGGCGGTTGGCAGCCCGGTGAACAACTGCCTGCCAGCTTGCCCGTTGCCGGGAGCTAGGTCGAACGCCTGACTCATTGTGGGAGCGCTAGGGCGTCCCGGCGAGTCTAGGATTGGGGTCTGACAGTGGGACTGCTCCATTCCTTGCGCCCTAGCCCGGCCGGCACCCCTGCAAGGATGCCACTAGGTGATCCACTCCTAGTTTCGTCTGCGCAAATCGGTTCGGGCTGCTAGGGTCGAACCCGATGCGAGCCGTTCTACTTACCCTGACAGTTCTCTCCCTGACAGTCCTCTGGATTCCCTCTGCTTGGGGTCAGGGCCTGTCACTGGATCTGAAAGACATCGTTCCATTGCCGAATTCGGCGATCGATGGGAGTGGGCAGAGTTTTACCGTCACGGGGCTGAGTGGAGTGACCTACTCACGCAGTTTGGGCTACCACACGGTGATGGATAACTCTGATCGCGTGGTCCCAATGACTCTGCAACTCGCAGGGGATGGCAGCGTGGTTGCAGCGGATTTCCTTATTGGCCTGCGCATGGATCAGGCCCGTGACCATGAGGGCATCGCGCATGTCCCGGGCATGGCTGCTGTGTTCCCATCAGACGAGGACAACCCAGGAGTTCACCAGCATGGATTGGATGGGGCCTGGCATCAAAGCATGACCATCCCGGCCGTTTTTGGGGCACTGAGAAACAACTTGGGCTTCGAGGCGCTCACCCTAGCCTGTGACCGGGCAAGTTTGTGGACGGCCAATGAGGATGCCCTCGTTGTAGACGGCCCGGTCTCAACGCCCAGTGCCGGCAGCCTTGTGCGCTTGCTTCGTTTTGACCTGTAGGCATCCGTGCCCAGGGCTGCAGAGCAGTTTGTCTACCCGGTCGAGCCCATGCACGCAGGTTACATTCCTGGTGGCGGTGGCCAGAACGGTCTGGTGGAACTCGTGGGCCTGCCCGGCGGGCGTCTGTTAGCCATGGAACGTTCCCTCGCCTTCACCAACCCGCTGTTCTTGACGCGCATTTTTGAGGTGGATGTCAGCGCTGCCTCGGATGTCAGCAGCCTCGGCAGCCTCGTGGGTGCCTCGTTCACCCCGGCCGCCAAAACCCTGCTCTGGTCGGGACCAGCAACCAACCTTGAGGGACTGACCCTAGGACCCGACTTGAGCCAGGGAGGCCGCAGTGTGATCGGCGTCACGGACGACGGCGATCCGCTGACGGTGGATGCACTGGCGGCCTTCGAATTGGTGGGTGCTGACGGTCCCTGCGGGTGTGAAGCGGCATCGTACTGCGTGACGTCTCCAAACTCTGTCGGTGCCGGAGCACTGATGGCGTGGAGTGGAAGTACGAGCATCGCGAACAACGACTTGTCCCTCGTTGTGCGGGGCGCGGTTCCCGGTCAATTCGGACTGTTCTTCCTTGGCGATGCCCGAGCATTCGTACCCGTCGCCAATGGCATGCGCTGCGTTGGAGGGCAAGTAGCTCGATTCGGAGCCCTGGCCATCGATGGTCAGGGCGGGGCGCAGGTTCTGCTCGACCTAGGTGCCCTGCCGGGGGGGACCCTGGTGACATCCGGAATGAGCCTGGACTTTCAGTTTTGGTATCGCGATGGGGCCGGGGGCGGGGCGGGCTCCAACCTATCCGATGCCCTTGAGGTTCGATTCTGCGATTGACCGATGACCCAGGTGAGTTGTTGATCTGGGCGTGAGTGTCGTGCTACCGAATCAAAGCGGGGCCCGATCTAGTTCGGCGAATTCTCTAGGCGCGCACGAATGACGCGCTCCCCAAAGCCGGCGATGAATGCGGTGAGGTGTTGTGCGTGCGCACTGGATAGGCTGATCCCCAAGGCTCCGAGACTGAGGATCTGGCCAATCACTAGGGCACACACAGCACCCAGTACCGGACGCAGGAGAAACTGGCCCGAGTAAGGGAAGGCCGGGTCTCGCAGTGGGCTGGGCCACAGGAGTGTGCTCACAGTTCCGCCTAAGAGTCCGTGGAGGAGGAGGGTCCATTGGGTTGGGCCGTCAGAAGAACCTCCGATCCACAGACCCACGAGGGTGGCAATCATGAGCCGTGCGAGCCATCGCCTTTGAGCTTGGCGTGCGCCGCGCTCAAGGTCGCTGCGGCGTCGGGCTTCGTCGAGGAGTACACTCGCGTGAACCAGATCGTCCACGGCGCGGGAGCGCTCCAATAGGTCCCGAGCGCGCGACTGCTCCTCGCCGTTCAATTCCAAGCCTATCCGTCGGCTGAGATGATCTTGGGCTTGTTCGAGTTCCCATCCCTTGAGGGAGGGGAGTTCGATCCGCCAGGCTTCTGCGCGAGCTTGGCTGTAGCCGCTCACATCACCCCCGACGAGTGCTTGTCGGGCGAGGTCGAGTTGCTGCAGGGCTCGGTCTTGCCAGCGCTTGCCCGGCTCGACGGAAGGGTCCAGCGGGGAGCTCTCAATGCGGCGGCAGGCGTGATCGATGTCACGGTCTGCTGGGCTGGATGCTTGCTGCAAAAAAGCACCGAACCAGGTACGCCCGAGGCGTTGCATCGAATGCAACCAGGCGGCCGGTTGCAGGTCTGCGATCAGCGCGCGCTCGCGAGGGTGGGTGAGTAGGGTGCTGGCGTTGGCGAGGGAAACCCAACGTCCTTGCCCCTCGAATGCGGGGCGTGCCCCTGGATCGAGTGCCACGCATTCTCCACTCCACCAACTCAGGGTAGCGCGGCCGCCGGGGACAGCAGGGTGATCGGAGTGCATGTGGCGCAGGTTTGAGACGCGCGCATTCCCAAAGGCACTTGCCAAGCGTCGAGCCGTTTGAGCCTCGCCTTCCCCTTCGGCGAGTGGTCCCTTCGGGAGAATCGATTGACCCTCGCGGTCGAGGACAAACACCGTTCGTCCGTTGAGGTTGTGGCGCCAGAGTAGGAGCCCGACAAAGGGAATGAGTGCGGGGATTGATTCTGATTCCATGATTCAAAAAAGGCAGGGCACGTGCGCCATCTGCCTAGCGCACATCCTACCCGAAGAATCAAATTCTAACCGATGTCCTTTAGGGTCAGTTCGAGGGAAGTTTGGCCGCGAAACGTATTCCAGCGGGGTGTATAGGCGACCTTGAGGGGTTGACCCAGCCGAAGCTGTGGCTCGCGATTCGCCATGCCAAAGCCCATCGCCTTGAGGACGTGCTCCCCATGGCGCAGTTTGAGGGAGAGGTGCGAGCGGTCCTTGCCGACGATCCGGGGGGGCTCAGCGAGCCGAACGTCGCCTGAGGCGAAGACCGGCGTGGGATTGCGCTCTCCAAAGGGCTCCAACCGCTCCAATTGGCTCATCAGGTCAGCAGTCATGGCTTCCAAGGGGATTACGGCATCAATGGTCAGTTGGGGAGCGGGCAGGCCGTCCGGCCCGAGAATGGCGCGCGCCTTCTCGCAGATGGCCTCCCGCGCCTGATCGACCTGATCGCCGGCGATGTCGCAGCCCGCCGCTTGCTCGTGGCCCCCGTGCTGTCCGAGGTGAGCCGCTCCACCGCGCATGGCCTCCAGAATCGAAAAGCCTGGCACCGAGCGAGCCGAGCCGCGACCCGATGGGCCGTCGAGCCCAATCACGATGGCAGGTTTGCCCAAGGCCTCCACTAGACGGGCTGCAACGATTCCAATGACCCCTTGATGCCAGCCCTGACCCGCCACGACGGTGACCGGCCAACGTTTAGGATCGGCGAAGGCCTCAGCAGCCGGTAGGGCTTGCTCCATCAAATCGGCAACGATGGCTCGCCGCTCGAGGTTGAGAGCATTGAGCTCTGCAGCGAGGGCCTTGGCGCGGCTCGGATCGGTGGTCATGAGAGCCTCGAGTGCGACCCCTGCCGTGCCCAAGCGTCCCGAGGCATTGATGCGCGGGCCCAGCTGGAAGCCAATGTCCTCGGAACCCAGACGGCGCCCCTGGAGGTTCGCCGAAGCGAGTAAGGCGGCCAGCCCTGCCGAAGAGGTGGCCTCAAGCGCCTTGAGCCCGTAGTGGGCGAGGATGCGGTTCTCGCCGACCATGGGGACCACGTCACACACTGTTGCGATCGCTACGTAGGCGGTCAGGTCAAGCAGAAGGTCGCGCAATTCCGTGCCGACGCGCTCGGTTCCCGTGAGTCTCGTAGCCACCCCCCAGGCGAGTTTGAAAGCGACGGC
This sequence comes from uncultured Planctomycetaceae bacterium, assembly GCA_964469565.1. Lineage (GTDB taxonomy): Bacteria > Planctomycetota > UBA1135 > UBA1135. Next base: position 156,284 of record CAYXZD010000006.1, on the reverse strand, counting down.
AGCACCACACAGTTCTGTGAACGGGTAGTTCGATGTTGCCAGCTTTGGATTGACGATCGCCACAGCCGCGGGCAATTCGCCTAGGGGCGGTTCGTGGTGGTCTGTGACGATGGTGTCGATGCCCGCTGCTTGCAGCGCTGCAATGGTCTCGATGGATGACGTGCCGTTGTCGACGCTGATCACCAAAGATGCCCCAACTTCCTGGGCTTTTCGGACGGAGTGTTCTCCAAAGGAATACCCATCGGTAAAGCGATTGGGAACGTGCCACGCCACGGGAGTCTTGAGGTGTTCAAACAGCCGCATCAGCAAGGCCGTCCCGGCCACGCCGTCCACGTCATAGTCCCCGTGGACGAGAATGGTCTCGCCCTTGTCGATGGCCTCACAGATGCGCGTCGTGGCCTTATCCATATCCGGTAGGCCGGCTGGATCGTGCAGATCATTGAGGCGCGGCGTGAGAAATGCATGGGCGGCTTGGGCGTCGGCGATTCCGCGCGAGGCGAGGAGGCTGGCGAGGATCGGGCTGTATTCACCCGCTAGGGCTTGGGTGTGATGAGGATTGGGGGATTTGACCTCCCAGTGGGGGCGCTGAACAGTGGGCGAGGATGTCATAGGGCACAGGGTAGCGGGCTTGGCCCGGCTAGGCGAGCGGGTGGTCCGGGCCCCATGGGGCCCTGGGCTCCCCTGTGCCTTGGGCCGTGCCTGAGGTTACTATGCACTCCATGTCTTCCCCGAATCCTTACCGCTTGCTGCCTTCCGTTGCCCAAGTCTTGACGGATGTACGCTTGGCGGACGATGCCCCCAAGGTGCCCTCCGATCTATTGGCGGATCTTATCGGGCAAGAGATCGAAGCCCTGCGGGCCGCCATCGGGGTGGGCCGGGTACAAGCCGATGACTTGCAAGGGAATCTCGAGGCAGGTGGATTGATCGATGCGGTGCGACTGCGCATTCGACAGGAACTCGGTCGTGGTGTTCAGCGCGCCATCAATGCTACGGGCGTTGTGATGCACACCGGACTGGGTCGGTCCCCCGTGCATCCGGAGGTTGCCGCTGCCATGGCGCGGGCGGCTGGAGGGTACTGCGTCTTGGAGGTGGACCGTTTTAGCGGTGAACGCAATGAGCGTGACGAACGCCTTTCAGTGCTTTTGGGCCGCTTGGTGGGTTGTGAGGCGGCCATTGCTGTGAACAACAACGCGGCCGCGGCTTTCTTGACCATGCATACCTTTGCCCATGGACGCGAGGCCATCGTTTCACGCGGCGAGCTTGTGGAAATTGGCGGATCCTTTCGAGTGCCGGATGTGATGAGTGCGGCGGGTGTGCGTCTAGTCGAGGTGGGTGCCACGAATCGGACACGGGTCGCTGACTACGAACGCGCGATTCGCGCGGAGACCGGTTTGCTCATGAAGGTGCACGGCAGTAATTTCAAAATGGTGGGCTTTATCGAGGAAGTCCCCATGGCCGAACTCAGCGAGCTAGGTCGCAAGCACTCTATTCCCACCGCCTTCGACCTTGGATCCGGCCGCATTGAAGCTCCCGGTGCTGAACCCCTTTCCATGTTGGGCGGGGAAACGCTGGTGCGCGACGCACTGGAGAGTGGGCTCGAAGTCGTTACCTTCTCGGGCGACAAGCTCCTGGGTGGGCCCCAAGCGGGAATCCTCGCGGGGAGCGCTGAGCGCATGCGGGCCCTGCGCAAGAACCCTCTTTACCGTGCAACTCGTCTGGACAAGGTGGCCCTTGCTGGCTTGGAGTGCACGCTGCAGTTGCTGCTCGCGGGCCGTGGCGATGAAATCCCGACGCGACGCATGCTGCTTGCGGACCCTGCGGACTTGCGGGGAGTGGCCGATCAACTTGCCGGCGGCCTAGACGCTTTGGAGGGTATTCAAGCGGACTGTGCACCCGGGACATCCCAGCCGGGAAGTGGCTCGGCGCCCGGCGAGTTTTTGCCCACCCATGTTGTGCGCGTGAAGCATGCCAGCCTATCCGTAGACGAGATGGCGAGCGCTCTACGTGCCAGTCAACCGCCGCTGTTTACACGCATCCACGAAGGCAGTCTAGTTCTCGATCCACGCACGTTGATGGACGGCGAGATTGAACAAGTCTTGGAGCTCTTTGCTGCACTGGCCTAGCCCGGCTGCAGAGATCGCCACACGGGGATCGCCACACGGGGATCGCCGCACGGGGATCGCCGCACTGGGATCGCCGCACTGGGATCGCCGCACGGGGATCGCCGCACGGGGTATTTTTGGCGAACGGGCACTGGGGTCGTCCACACAACAGCGTATCCTGCCCCCATGAGTGACACCCCGCGCCCTAAACGATTGACGGACTACGCCGCCTGCGCTGGCTGAGCGGCCAAGATGCCCATGGGGCAACTCACGCAGGTGCTGCGGGAGGTCAATCCTGAATCCGATCCACGGTTGTTGGTGGGGCCCCAGACCATTGATGATGCGGGAGTCGTTCTGGTGGGGGATAGTGACTCGGACCTCGCTCTCGTTCAGACCGTGGACTTTTTTCCGCCCGTGCTCGACGATCCCTACTTGTACGGTGCGGTCGCAGCAGCCAACTCCCTCTCGGATGTGTATGCCATGGGCGGACAGCCACTGTCGGCCCTAAATCTAGCCGGGTTCCCTAAGGAGTTCTCTCCAGAATGGGTGCAGGAGATTTTCCGAGGCGGGTTCGACAAGGTGCGTGAAGCGGGTGCCGTCATCGCGGGCGGGCACACTGTGGTCAGTGCCGAACCCCTGTTTGGCTTCGCCGTCACGGGGACCGTACAGCGATCCCAGGTTTCGGCGAATGATCGCGCCCAGGCGGGGATGCGGTTGTACCTGACCAAGCCGCTGGGCATGGGCAGCATGACGACCGCAGCGAAGACGGAGCGCATTGGCTGCGAGGAAATCAGGGCCGCTGCTGAAGTGATGGCAACGCTCAACTCGGCTGCGGCCCAAGCGATGGTCGCGGTCGGGGCCAAGGCCTGTACGGATATCACGGGGTTCGGTCTGGTTGGCCATGCCCATAACATTGCCCAAGCGAGTGGCGTGACCCTGCAGTTCGACCTAGGGGCACTACCGTTTTACCCCGGGTCACTTGAATTGGCAGCGGCGGGTGTGGTTAGCGGAGGCAGTGCCCGGGGCAAGGCTAGCTTGGAGGGGGACGTGCAAATCGCTTCGGATGCCGAGGACGCACGTGTGGACATCGCCTTCGATGCGGAAACTTCAGGTGGGCTGTTGATTGCCGTGGCCCCGGAGCAAGCGAATGAATTGGAGCATCAATTGAGCAGTCGTGGGGTGCCTGTCCATGGGGTGGGCGAGGTGCTCCCCCGAACAGATTCCGTCATCGTCTTGAGCTAGGCCGCTGCGCAGCGGCGCTTGGGATGACCCGTTGGGGAGGTGAGGGACGTACGATCATCGAGCGCGTGCCGAGTGCAATGGGGATACGACAACCAGGGGGCTCGCCAGTGGGTGCCCAGGGATTTGGGCGTGTTCTTCAGCATGGGCGTGAAACTTGTCATGATTCTAGCCATGCACGTTTCTCCGTCGGACCACTCGCCCCAATTTCAGGCGCGTTTCATCGGTAATGGGCAGGAGCGACTGTTCGCGTGTTACCACTCGCCGACCGGACCGTCCCGCAGCCTGGGGATGGTGATAGCAGCTCCCCATGGACAAGAGTCCATTCAATTCCATCGCAGCATGCGGCTACTAGCCACATTGCTGGCGGAGGCGGGTGTCAGTGTTCTGCGATTCGACTTTAGGGGGTGTGGAGATTCCGCTGGTGACGAGTCTGACTGGAGTTTGGATCATTGGACCCAGGATCTAGGGCTTGCACTGGAGGTCCTGCGCACTGAATCGGGCGTGGAGAACCTCGGCGTCATCGGCGTCCGGCTGGGGGGCAGCGTCGCCCTTCGGGCTGCACAGGCCATGGGCCCCTTGAAAGCTCTCGTGGCATGGGACGCGGTGGTGGATGGAGCTGCGTACCTTGAATCCGCCTCGGCTCAGCACAATCACATGCTCGCCCACGCTCACGTACTCCCCGATCCGGACCCTAGCCATCTGCCGCGTGAAGAGTTGCTGGGATTCCCCATGCCCACGGCCCTGCGGGCCGACCTAGAGTCCATCTTGCCTGAATCGTTGAACTCGCCCAGCGTGGAGCATGCGCTGATCATCGAGAGCCATCCCGATCCATCCCAGGTCGGGTTGGGCCCATTTCTTGAGAAGCGCGGTGCGCAGGTGGAAGTCCGCCAAGATCCTCAGCCCCAGCTTTGGGAGTGGACCGAAGACTTCGCACGGGTGCACATTCCACGCAAGATTCTCAATGGAATTCGTGACTGGACCCTAGACCTTGCTGTGGCGCTTTCGAGTCCGAGTTAGTTCCAGTTGTGGCTTGGAGCCGGTGCTGCAGGCCGTTCGATTCTGGCTCTCCTGGAGCTGGCAGGGCTTGGCGTGGGTGCGTGCAATAGGCACCCATTCCAGCTAGGCTGGCGATCCCCTCCTTTGAGTGCGGGACGATCTTGATTCTTGTGCTTTTCGTGGCGACACGCAGCTTCAGTCTTTTCTTGTCTATGCGACCTATCGTTCAGTTGTGTCTGGTGCCCACCCTTCTACTGGCTTCCTGCGTGACGCCCCAACCAGGGCCAGCCAGTTGGTGGCAGGAAACGGCCGGGGACTTGGGTGGCAAGCTGGGCGGGTGCTGCTTGGGAGACTTCGACTCACAAAACCCTGGAAACGAGATCGGTGTTGTCGCTGGAGATGGGCGTGTGGTCTGTCTGAGCCGTTCGGGGCGTGGATGGAGCCAGGAAGTTGTCGCTACCCTGCCCGGTGAGCAGATTCAGTGCATTGCAGGAGATCTATTGCCGCAGTACCCCGGCGACGAGTTGGTGACCGTGGGCGTCCTCCGTGGCGGGGAGGAGAGCGGCGCTCCTGGGGCGGCCTATGTTCACTGGAAGGATGCACAGGGCTGGCACAGTGAATTGATCTTGCAGGATAGAGCACTCTTGCACTGCGCCGCCTTCGGTGAGGTCGACGGCGAGCACCCGGGTCCCGAACTCGTGTTAGCAGGATTCTCTGGCAGGGTGCACGTGTTGCACCGGGAGGGTGAGGAGTTGCTTAGCGAATCCTTGGGTCCCTTGCCCGGGAACGCCAAGGGAGCGGCCGTGGGGTTGGGTGGGGTTGTGCTGGCCTGTGATGATGGATCTTTGTGCGCCATGCGCCGGGGCGATGCGGGCTGGCAATTGGAAACCCTCGAACAGTTCACCGCTCCCTTGGCGAGGGTTGCAGCGCGCTCGAATATGGCCCTGGTCTGTGCCAACGATGGGCGTTTGTACTTGCTGGATGATGAGGGCCTGCAATCCATCGTGGTGAGTGAGGACCGGCTTCGCGGAGCGGCCATCGTGGATATGCTCGCAGAGTCGCCCGGAGATGAACTGGCGACCGCTGGGTATGATGGCTTGATCCGCATCCTGTCCATTCAGCGGGCGAGTGGATCCATGCAAACGCTGGGTGTGCAAGCCGGTGATCCAATCGTCAACACCACCGTTGTGGGACGCGATGAGAATCGACTCCACCACCTGGCAGCGGGAAGCCTGGGGGGATTGGGGACTTGCCTGGTGACTTGTGGCTACTCGGGGCGGGTGCTTGTCGTCGGGCGCCTGCGCTGAGTGATGTCTAGGGACGACCCGAGGAAGGGCACCCATGGTGCTGAGGTGGGGGCGCCTCCTTGGATTCTGGGCCACCGTGGAACCCCGCGTGAAGCGCCCGAGAACACACTCATCGGGTTGCGCCGTGCATTGGAGTTAGGTCTCGACGGGTTTGAGTATGACCTGCGTGCTTGTTTGAGTGGAGAAGCGGTGCTCATGCATGATGAGACCCTAGCCAGGACCACCTCCCATGGTGGGCTCCTCGCAGAGACGGCCTTACCCCAATTGTTTGGAGTGGATGCAGGCGGCTGGTTTGGCAAGCGCTTCGTGGGTGAACCGGTTCCCTTGTTTGACGAAGCCCTCGAGGTCGGCCTCGCCCATCCCGGTCCGCCCCCCCTGCATATGATCGAACTCAAGGAGTCGAGTCTAGTGCCCGAGGTTCTTGAACGCTTGGGGGACGTCTTCCCTGTTCCAGAGGTGCGCGTGGCATCGTTTCTGCCGGAAGTCGTCCTCGAAGCCCAGGCAGCGGGATTGCCGTCGATGTTGCTGGCCGATCATGAGCGTGACGATGATCGCCGGTTGTGTCGGCGGGAGGGGATTGTGGCCTACGGCGTGGGGCCCGGTGGTTGGGCGGCCCATGGGGCGCAGGCACGGGAGGCCTGGAAGGGTGTCGAGCGCTGGAGTTGGTCCCTCGACGATCCGAGGGACATCTTGCAAGCTTGCCGCGAGCCTCTTGTGGGATTCAATACCAATCAACCCGAGCGGGCCATGGCGATTCGAGCCCTGGTTCGTTGGGCACCGGAATACGAGGGGGACTTTCCCCTGGTTGTCCCCGAACTCATCGTCGAGCCTGAATCCATAGGTTACGGCTCGGATGAGCGAGCCCACTCAGATTCCCAGGGGGAGTGGTTCGGAGAGTGGTCGAATTCAGTGTCTGTGCTCAATCCGTTTCCCTGGCCCGCCTCCGTTCGCTGCTCGATGTTCTTTCCCAGTGGAGCCTTTCAATTGAGCGGCATTCCGCGCGTGGTTGAGCTTGAGCCTGGAGAGGTCCGCGACTTACCCTTCGAACTCAAGGGGGGGGCTCGTAGTCCAGGACCTGATCCCCTGTTTGCCGCCCTCTATAAGAACCTGCCAGGTGAGGGACCCGAGGAAGGGCTGCCCGCGGGGGGCTTACTTCTCGACGCACCCCTTGTGCGGCGCCGTTGTGCCCTAGCCGACCCCATGGCTCGCCGGTTGACTCTGTTGGCCGAGCGGCCTGGCCAGACGCCCGCGAGCGTGACCTTGCAACGCACGGGAGCGCACGTGCGCTTTGTGATTGAACGGGCTGGAGATGTGCAGGATGCGCATCTTGCGGTTCGGTGGGGGGACCAGGTTCACCGTGCGGGGCAACATCTCACCTTGCCCCTGCCCCCAGGCTTTGATGCCCTGTCCGAGGGGATGCCGTTTACCGTAGCGATCGAGGGGCGGCGGTTCGGGAAAACCGCCTACTTGCGGTGGTCGGGTGGATGGCCCGTTGGCCTAGGTGTCGGGGCCCCAGGCCGCCTGCTCCCTCTGAAGATTACACGCTGATCTGTTCGGATTGCTTGAGCGGGGGGAGGGGATCCGCTGTTGCAGTCAGGGGTTGGCCCTGCCTGTGGCCCCTGCCATGGGCTATACTCAGCGCCCAAGGTGGGAGTGGATCGGTACTGGTGTGCCGCCCGGTCTTCAAAGCCGGTAGGGCCTCGTGAACAGCGGGGCCGGTGGGTTCGATTCCCATGCACTCCCGCCAACTTCATTCACCGCAACCGCCCCCCGCTCACGATGACGCCTGCTGGCTCCGTCGTATCAGGGGGCAAGTCCCCTGGCCCTTGCAGATGGCGCCTACCCGCGAGATCACCTGGCGCAGTTTTGAACCCCGCGATGGGGAGGCCATCGTGCAAGCGTTCAATCGTGTGTTCGCAAGTGTGCAAGCGGGATTCTGCGAGCGCACTCTAGGGGGCTGGCGCTGGCGCTTCGTGGACAACCCAGCGGGGGGCCGGGTGAGTCTGGCAGTGGACAGTGATGGGCAGGTGCTTGCCCAATACGCGGGCCTCGGATTACGGATGCGCCTCGATGGGCAAGATTCCTTCGTGAGTCAATCCGTGGACTCGTTTTGTGACCCAAAGGTGCGAGGGGGACTGGCAAGGGCTGGGTTGTTTGTGGAAACAGGACGGGACTATGCCAAGCGCTATGGCCTCGGGCCTGGGGGGAATCAAGTCGAGACCCAGGTGGGACGAGGGAGCGCATCGCCGGAGGGCATTCGTGGTGCGGGCCAGGCACCGGCTTGTGAGGGAACCGATGCGTTCATGTTTGGGTTGCCGGTCCCCAGTGCTTGGCGGACAGGGCGCGACCACCTCGGGTACCAGTTGTTCTCGTCCATGTGGCGCCTAGTCGTGCCAGGGAATCACCTTCTTGCCGCACCGGAGTGTGACAGTCTTGCCCTGACACGCGGGACCCGTCCACCTAGGGGGGCTGACGCACTCTTTGAATCCTGGGCCACCGGGCGACCTGCTGTGGTGGTCAAAGACAATGCGTACTTGCGTTGGAGGTACGAGGAGTGCCCCGAGCAGGACTACACATTCTTGGCTGTGCACCGACTAGGGCAACTGGTGGGTTGGACCGTGGTGGTCGCCGGTGAGCTAGAGGGTTGTCAGGCCCTGTGGCTGATGGATTGGGGCATGTACGGACAGGATGGGCGGGTCTTGGCCGCCCTCTTGAAGGGAGCGGGGCAGCTGGCTGGGGAGCAGGGGCTTGGGTGTGTGGCTACCCTTGTGGGCGATGCCTTTGACGGATGGGGTGTGTGGCAAGCAGCGGGTATGCGCGTCGAGCCCAGTCGCTATTTTTTGGTGGGCCGCTCCTATGACCGCCGCCGACCCGTAGCCTGGTGGGCAGATCATTTTTCTCCGAGTTTGGGGGACACCGACCTTCTATGACCACCGGAATTGAGATCCGTCCCCTGCAAGAGGGGGATGAAGCGAGCCTCCTGGGCACCTTCGAAGCGGCCTTCGGACGCGGGCGATCTCTCGATGCTTGGCGCTGGGCCTTTCAGCAGAATCCAGCTGGGACGCAGGTTCAAGTGGCCGTGCGTGCGGGTGAGGTGGTGGCCCAATACGCCGCCTTGCCGTCGAGGGTGTGGATGGATGGGCAGTCACGCATTTTCTCCCAAGTCGTGGATTCCATGGTGCACCCCAAGGAACGTCGAGGGCTGAGCCGCCGGGGCGTTTTTGCGGACACTGCGGCGTCCTTTTTTGAAACCCACGCCCTTGGGCAGTCCGGCGGGGGTGAAACTTCGATGTTTTATGGTTGGCCCGTACCGGCGAATCTGCGCATCGGCGAGCGCTTGTTGGGCTACGAGCGTGAAGGCCGACAGTTTGCCCTCGTACTCCCTCTGGAGAGGCGAGCACAAACCGATCATCACGATAGATCCACTGGAGTCGTCGAATTGCACGGCTTCGACGAACAGGCCCGTTGGCTTTGGGAGCGCTGTGCTCCTGAAATGGAGGTGGGAACGGTCCGCGACGAGCATTGGCTCCTCTGGCGTTACCTTCGCCATCCTGAGCACCGATACACCTGCTTGGGTGTTCGGGACCGTGACGGGATCCTGCGCGGGTTGGTGGTGGCTAGGCCAGTGGAGCACTTGGGGAAACGGGTGACGTTGGTGGCGGACTGGCTGATTCCGTCTTCCGAGCCGGAGGTGGCTTCCAGCCTTCTGGTTGCAGTCCAGAGCCGTGCGATTGAATGGGGCAGCGAAGCTCTGGCCCTTTGGATGCCTCCTTTTTCCCCTTGGTTTGGTTGGCTTCAGAGCCAGGGCTTTGGCTTGCACACCACTCCGTGGCAGCGCATTACCCGGTCATTTGAGCGCAGGGTGAATACGCGCCTATTGCGGGAGGGTTGGTGGTACCAGCTGGGGGACAGCGATCTCGTCTGAGGCCTGGGCCGTGAACTGTGTTCGACTCCCTACCCCTTGAGCTTGGGATCGCCGGGGCAGAGGCGGCACCAGGAACGAGAGGATGAGACCGTTCCCAGGTTTGGTCTCGCAGTGGTTTCTGCTCTAATGGCATCATCATGCCGCGCAAACGTCACTACTGGCTGCTCAAGTCTGAACCCCAGGCCTTTTCTTTTGCTGATTTGCAGGCGGCCCCCGATTCCACGACTCCATGGGACGGAGTGCGCAACTATCAGGCTCGCAACATGCTCCGGGATGACTTGCAACCGGGGGATGGCGTGCTCTATTACCACTCCAACTCAAAGCCGCCGGGTGTGGTGGGGATCGCCGAGGTCGTACGCGGTGGTTACCCCGATCCCACGCAGTTTGATCCCAAGCACCCCTACCACGATCCGAACGCGGATCCAGAGAATCCACGCTGGTATGTGGTGGACGTGCAGGCCCGGGCCGCTTTGGACGATATACTGCCGCTCGACGTTCTAAAGGGGCGCTCCAAGCTGTCTAAGATGGCGCTGGTCCAACGCGGTCAGCGGCTGTCTGTGCAGCCGGTCACCCCGGCGGAGTGGCGCGAGATCCTGCGTATGGGGGGCCTGGAGAACCCCATCGAGGGCACCGGGTGAGCTAGCCACGGGGTCTGGAGGAGGAAAGTCCTGCAATCGCCTGCAAAGACGTGTAAGGTCGGTGTTTTCAATCACTTAGGGCCATGGATTGTGGAATTCCTCGGCCCATAAACGTCTCTCCAGACCCCCTAGGGGGGGTTATTTCTTGATCCCTAGCTGCTTTTTTGGCTTCTAGGAGGGGTGCAGGGGCTCCCGAAGGTGCCCTCTAGACCCACACCGGAGCGTTTCCGGTGGTTCCCACTGACCTCAACGCAATACTCCCCATGAGCAGCAACTTCGACCAGCTTGTCGAGACCGTGAATAACACCCGTGCAGACGTCGAGAAGGCCGAGGAGGGCAACAAAGCCGCCACCGCCCGCGTCCGCAAATCCATGCAAGCCATCAAGAACCTGGCGCAAGACCTCCGGAAGGAGATGCTTGAGCTGCGTGACTCCGGTGGTTCAGGCACCCCCAGCTAGCCTTTCATCACACGACTCTTACTCGAGGGCAGGCAAGGGGACCCCTTCCCCGCCCTTGGTGAGCTACAGCACAGTACCCTCGCTGCTCCCTGTGAGCGGTGGGGGTGCTGTGTTGTTTTAGGGCTGAGGGGGCCCCTGCTTCCCCATATCCTAGGGTCGCTAGGACTCTCGACAGGCACAGGGCTGGGGGGATGCGACCCGCTTGACTAAAGCGGCGGCAGGAGCCACTGGTCTTCATTCCACTGAAGGGGCCAGGTCCCGATGACATCAGTGGGTTGGATGGGACGGTATAAGTGAGCAAACAGCTCACCTTGCCGAGCGGGCTCCAGTTCCAGCATTGGGCCGATGGTCTGCGCGTCAAGCTCAAGGAGGCACAGCCCTGCAGGTCGTGCTTCCCCGAGGGGCTCTAGGAAGTGAGTTCTGAGGGTGCCGGGCAGTTGCTCTAGGAATGAGAGGTGTACGAATCCCTCGTCGGTGAGGGACGGGGGGGCCCAATCCTGCCCTTGGATCAGAAGTTTATCTCGGGCGCTGGGTTCACAGATGTGAAAGCTGCGCGGTCGACCGAGCACTTCGAGGTGGGAAGTGGCCGCGGGCAGGATTTTGGCCTGGCGTCCGCGTTCGGCGAGGGCCTCGAGGGCAGCTTGGCCCTCGCGGCCTAGGTCTCTCGTCCAGGGGTTGACGTACAGATCGACGTGCGCCATGAGGACTTCATCGGAGAGCTCTTGGGCGTGGGCGCGCATACTGGGCAGGGCTGCCTCAGGCTGGGCTTGAGCAAAGGCCAAGGACTTTGCCAGGGCCTGCTGGATGGATCGCAAGGTGTTGCTGCCAAGGCCCGGCCGGGCGAAGATGCCACCGAGGGGCAATGGCCTTTGGGTGTCGGCTTCCCACAACTCGCCTAGGTCGGCCACTAAATGCAATCCCTGCTCGGGGTAGGTGAAGCGCCCCTCGTGAATACACACCCCGAAGGAAACCTGACCTGCCTGCAGGGCTGGCATGATGTCGGAGAACACGGCGTGGCGCAGCGGGCAGCCGGGAAAGTACAGGTCCTGCAAGAGAGCAGCGGTGGTGTACCGGCCAGGGCAGAGCACCTCGTCTCCTGGGCCAGGTCGCACCCCTGGGGTCGAGCTCAAGAGTAAAGGCCCATTCCCAAAGCCCAAGGCACTGCCAGTGGGCAGGACTCCTAGGGTGCCGGTGGAGGGTCCAGCAGCACAGGCCCTTAGGGCGGCATGAAAGCTGCCCTTGGCCACATCGAAATCCCCATGAATCAGGCGCTCATTGAGGGTCTCCACGTCAAGCAATTCGATGTCAAACTCGATGCCGGGCGTGGAGATTTGGCCCGTGAGCAGGGCGTGAAAAGTGAACGTGTCATTGGGGCAGGTGGAGATCCCCAAGTGGATGCGGCGAGTCATGGCTGCTGGACGGATGCAGGGTCCTCAAGCCAGGCTCGGGTGAGGGCGTGCGCCTGGGCAAGAGACTGGCGAATCTGCCATCGGCTCTTGTCACGGTCTCCGGCCAAGTTGGAGATTCCGCGCACCACCGTCAGGTCGATCGAGTGTAGTTGGCATGCGAGGGCCACGGCGAAGGCCTCCATATCCTCTGCCATGGCTCGGGGGAAACGAGTCCGGCGATCATGGGCGTGTTCGGCATCGGAGGAAGCTGAGCAAACACTCAAGAGTTGTCCGGCTTCCGTTTCCTGGGTTGCCTTCGTCAGTGGCAAGTGGTCGTAGATCGCACCCGTGCGATTCGATCCGTGTGATTCCCATGCGGGGTCCCACTGCGCAATCCCCAAGGAGCGCGGGTCTACGGCAGCATGGCCCCATCCGGCGCCAATACCCTCGACGACTACGCTGTCGAAAAAGTGAGCACTCCCCACTGGGTGGGTTGTGGGTGCATGGCTACCTGCAATCCCTACCAGCAGGGCTCGCCTTGGCTTCACGATTGTGATGAGTTGCGCTGCCCGTGCAGCCGCCGCAATCGGTCCAAACCCGCAGAGTCCGACGGTGGTTTCGTGCGAACTGAGGTTGCCTATCGAGTTCAACTCGTCGAGTTCGATGGGGGTCGGAACGAGGATTAGATTGCTCATGGAGGGGCGATCATCTTGGAGCGGGCGGTCCCGTGCAAGGGAGACAGGGCTCACTTCGCGGCTGGCGGGTGCGGATGGATGCGCCCCGTTGTGGGGGAGCCAGGGGGCCCGCGGGGTTCGATTGGGGACGCTCGAAACCCCCCTAGGACCTCCTGAGGGGCCTTTCCCCGGGGGGAAATCCCAAGAATGGGTGCTCTGGGCGACTCAGCACTTGCGGATCGCTATCCTCCGCCATCATGGGACATGCCCATCACAATCGCCGTTTGAGGCGCACGACCATCCCCTGGTGGACGGCGTCCCTTGCCTTGGGTGTCGCCTTTTGGGTGCATCGATCGGAGCGATCCATCCACGCCGGCCCGTCGGCGCGCACGGTGCTCACTCGGCCAGCACGGCCTGCCCACCCGCGGGTGTTGTTTCCGGAGGCTGGCCTCGCGCTAGAGGATGCAGCTCCGGTTGCGGACTCGGTGCCCGAGGAGAGCGGCCGGCAGCAAGAGAATGCGGGAGGGGCGTTGGCTCACTCTTCAGCAGGAAGCGAGTCTCTGCAAGTCACCGAACCGGGGTCGAGGGGAGCAAGTTCCCCTGCAGCTCCTGCGCCCGAACCCATACGAGTTCAGCCGGGTGCTCCCAAGGCTCAATAGGCGGCCCCGCAACCCGCTTCACCGATGGCCTCAGACGATAGCGGCAAAGATCGGTGGCGACTTCCAACCCAGTCAGGCGATTAGTGCTTGACCGTGGGGAGCTTTATGGTCTCTAGTCCCTGCGAATCTCCCCCCAGCCCCTGCTCACCATGACTTCGCCCAAGCACCCTGCCCAACCGTCTGTCCCACCGCTGCCGGAGCTCAACCTCCGCGTGGTTCTTCTCGGTATCCTGCTCTCCATTGTCATGGGGGCGGCCAATGTCTATGTGGGCCTGAAGGCGGGCATGACAGTCTCTGCCTCGATCCCTGCAGCCGTGATGGCCATGGTGGTGTTTCGGTTCTTTCGGAGAAAGGGATCGATTCTAGAAGCGAATCAAGTCCAGACAGCGGCCTCTGCCGGAGAGTCCTTGGCGGCGGGTATTATTTTCACCATGCCCGCCCTCGTGATGATGGGCATCTGGACAGAATTCGATTTCTGGACCGTGACGGCCGTTTCCTTTGCCGGAGGGCTCTTGGGCATCCTGTTGATGATCCCCATGCGCAAGGTCTTCGTTGTGAACAACCCCGACTTGGCCTATCCGGAGGGAGTGGCCTGCGCCAAGGTGCTTGAAACGGGTTCTCAGGAAGGCGGGGATGAATCCGGCGCCCAGGCCCTCTTGCTCGGGGGACTCCTCGGAGCCATTTTCAAATTCGTGCAGGGATTCCTTGAGCTGATGGGGCATAGCCTTGAGTGGGCCACCGAACGCGCAGGCAGAATCCTCTACATGGGGGGCGACGTGTCGCCCATGCTGGTCGCGGTGGGTGTGATCGTGCGCCTCAACGTAGCCATTCTCATCTTCATCGGCGGCTCCCTCGCCTGGCTGATCGGTATCCCCATGTTGGGCCTGCCAGAGGACACCAGTGCCTCTGCAGTCGACCAGGCTTGGGCCCTGTGGAGCACACAGGTTCGCTATGTGGGCGTAGGGGCCATGGTGATGGGCGGGGCGGCCTCGATCGTGGCCGTGCGGCAAGGGTTAGTCGAGGCGATCCGTGAACTGACGGGCAAGGGCCGCGGCGCAGATGACGGCCAACGCGACCTACCCTCGGGCGTGATTGTATTCCTGTCCCTCGTCTGCGTTGCGGGCGTGTTCGGCATCTACTACCGATTCACGGGTCGAATGGACATCACCTTGCTGTCGACCGTGGTGATGCTGATCATGTCTTTCTTCTTTACCGCCGTAGCCAGTTACATCGTCGGGCTTGTGGGCAATTCCAACAGTCCGGTGTCGGGGATGACCATCACTGCCGTGCTCTTTACAGGATTGATGCTGAGCTTGTTTGATATGCAGGGCAAGGATGTGATGGTGGCCATCATCGGCGTCGCTGCGGTTGTTTGTTGCGTAGCCTGTACGGCGGGGGATGTGTGCAATGACCTCAAGACGGGTTCGCTGGTGGGTGCAGCACCCCATCGGCAGCAGATCATGCAGGTGGTCGGGGCTGGCATGGCCTCGTTTGTGATGGCGCCGATCCTGACCCTCCTCCACAACAACACTGAGGGTGGCATCGGTGGCCGTCTACTGCCGGCTCCCCAGGCGGGCCTGTTCAAGAGTTTGGCTGAGGGCTTCGCGGGGGTAGGCGACCTGCCCTGGCACTTGATTCAGATTGGCGCGGGCGTAGGGCTTGTGATTCTTATCCTAGACGCTGTCCTCAAGTCGAAGGGTTCGACCTTTCGTCTGCACTTGATGCCCGTGGCGGTCGGCATGTACCTGCCCTTTGGCTTGGCAACACCCATTCTGCTGGGGGGCATCATCGCTCACCTCGCCACTCGCAACGTGCCTAAGGAAAACCACGAGTCGGCCCTGCACCGGGGCGTGCTCTTTTCTTCGGGCGTGATCGCGGGCGAGGCCCTCATGGGACTGGGCCTTGCGATCCTGGCAGCTCTGAGTGTGGAAGTGCACCTGTTCGAGCCGAAGACGGCCGTGACCATTGCCGGTGCCCTCTTGGCCTTGTACTTGTTCCTCGAGATGACCAAGCCAGCGAAGTAAGCCGGCACTTTTTTGTATCCCCAGAGACTCCAATGATTCTTCACACCTTTGTCGATGCGGCGTGCCTTGAAGGGTGCGTGCCGATTCCTGTTTGGCCGGTGACCCCTGAGGGGCTGGAGGCACGGCTCGCGGGTTCTGACCTTGGGGCGACGTGGGCAGAAGCCCAGGGATTCAAGGCTCAAGCTGGGCAGGTCTTGTGTCTGCCTGGGCCGGCGGGTCAGCTCGAGGGTGTCTTGTTTGGAATGCCGGAGGAGGCCACTCTCTGGGACTGGGCACCGCTCCTGACGACCCTGCCCGTGGCCTCTCCTCCAGCCGTGTTTCAGGTCCAGGGGGTCAGCCCGGAGCAGGCCCATTGGGCGGCCTTGGGTTGGGCCCTCGCCAGCTATCGGTTTACTCGCTACAAGCCGGCGACCGCTGAGCAACCGCGATTTGCATGGCCGCAGGGCTGTGACCGTGAAGGCGTGCGGCGCCAGGCCGAGGCGGTGGCATTGGCGCGAGATCTGGTCAATACCCCTGCGGAGGATCTGGGACCAGAGGAATTGGCCGGAGCCGTTGAGGAGGTGGCGGGACGCTATGGCGCTCAATACAGCGCCATTGTGGGGGATGAACTGTTGGAACAGAACTACCCGTGCATCCATGCGGTCGGCCGCGCCGCGAGCCGTGCCCCGCGTTTGGCCGACCTCACCTGGGGGGCAGACAATGCCCCCAAGGTGACGCTTGTGGGCAAAGGAGTGATCTTTGATTCGGGGGGGTTAGACATCAAACCCTCTGCGGGAATGAAGCTGATGAAGAAAGACATGGGGGGCAGCGCATCTGCCCTCGCGCTGGCCCAAGCCGTGATGGACGCTGGCTTGCCCGTGCGTCTGCGCCTGCTCGTCCCGTGTGTGGAAAACGCCATTGCTGGGAATGCATTCCGGCCTCTTGATGTGCTTGCGAGCCGCAAGGGCAAGTCGGTCGAGGTGGGCAACACGGATGCGGAAGGACGGCTGATTCTCTGCGATGCGTTGACCGAAGCCGATCGTGAAGAGCCGGAAGTCCTGATGGACTTCGCTACCTTGACCGGGGCGGCTCGGGTGGCGCTCGGTACGGAGTTGCCTGCGCTCTTCTGTACCGATGATGCCCTCGCTGAGGATCTCTTGGCTGCGGGTCAGGCGGTGACCGACCCCTATTGGCGCCTGCCCTTGCACCCACCCTATCGACGATTCCTTGACAGCTCCGTGGCCGATCTCAACAACATTGGCTCCACGCCCATGGGGGGCGCCATCACGGCCGCCTTGTTCTTGAAGGAGTTTGTGTCCGAAGGCCGTTGTTGGGCCCACGTGGACACAATGGGCTGGAATGCCCACGCTCAAGCAGGACGCCCCGTGGGCGGCGAGGCCTATGGAGTCCGCGCTGCCCTGGCGATGCTGCAGGGCCGGTACGGGACTTGAGCCAATGTCTGGAATCGGTGCCTAGTTGCCGGGAGATTCCTCTTGGGTTATCGGGGCGGGGTCAGGGATGAGTCACAGGTACCGAATCCGCGTCGCCCTGTGTGCTGTGCTCTTGATGGGGCTCAGCGCGTGCAGACTCTTGGATCCTCCCGCTCCGATCTGGAGTGACTGGACGGAGCTGCTGGCGGGCGGCTCTAGGGGGCTAGCCCAAAGCACCGCTTTTGGCGGTGAGGGTGAAGTGCAGTGGACGCGTGACGGCGTGAAGCTCCCGGCAGGTTCGCCATTGACGGGCGTGCATTGGACCGGGGTCGTTTTCAGTGGAGAGGATCTGCGTCGGGACTTTCCTACTGAGGACTACCAGCTGGAGGTTTGGGCCGTCCGACTCGAAGGGACAGACTTCTTTTGTGGGCTGACGGTTCCAGTGGGCCAGGGGGCGGCAACTTTGATCCTTGGGGGCTGGGGCGGCGGGTTGACGGGTTTGTCGTGCGTGGATGGCGAAGATGCATCGACTAACCCGACACGCTCCTTTCAGACCTACGTCACAGGACAGGAATACCATGTGCGGGTTGAAGTCCTCACTTCTCACATCCGCTGCTGGGTCGACGGGGATCTCATTGTCGATCAACCACGGGAAGGCCACCACTTTGAAGTTCGACCTGAGGTGCTCTTGAGCCAGCCCCTTGGTGTGGCGAGCTATTGCACATTCGCGACGGTGCGTGGATTGCGGCTGCGCGTCTTGGACAAGCCCCACGAAGGGCAAACTCCGAGCGCTAGCTCAGATTGACTTCTTGAATGCTGAAAGGCGCACTGCTGGAGTCGTCGAGTGCGGCGGCAGCTTGCAAGCCCGCGAGGGCGACCGATCGTGCGTCTGGGCTGGAATCGTACGCGTGGTGCATGGCGCCGAGGGCATACTCAGCGCCGCTTCCGAATGCATAGTAGCGCGTGTACTCCTGTACCGAGCGCAGGGGGTAGACCCCAAAGATTCCTGCGGGGGAAGCGACGAGCACCTCCATCTGTAGGGAGTCGAAGGGATCCCGCTCGTCCTCCTTGGGGTTGAGGAAGTAGTCGTCCTTGAGAATGCCCTGCATGTCCACGAAGGTTTCAAAAATGCCTTGGCAGTTGCTGAAATCTCGGGGGCGCTTTTCCTCGGCAAAGTAGCTGTGCAGTAACAGCTGTGCGCTGGCGGGGCCGGTGGGGGCTAGCCAACTGTCGCCCACCGGGACGAGCTTGGAGTGGTTGACCACCATGTCCGCACTCTCCAAGGTCGATCCGTATTTGGCTAGGGAGTCCGCGGCGATGCAGACCTTGGAACCCTTACGGGCAACGATGACGGTAGTCATGGGAGTTGCGGATTGGCTGGGGGGGGGAGCTGCCTATTTGCGCCACTTGTGATCGAAGTGGGTTTGAGCCGGCATCATCTCAAAGCCCAACACGAGGCAGCGACGGCGAATCTTGGTGGCGATGCGCACGTCGCAGCGAAGCCAAGTCTCTTCGACCTTGATCTGCTTCTTGGGATTGTTGGGATCGACCTCCATGTGGCTCTTAGGGACTTCTCCCCAACTGCCCCCTGCATCACCCTTTCCAAAGGCCAACCCACTGATGGGAAGGAATGCGGATCGCTCGCCCGTCTCCGCATTGATGAACAGCAAGTTGTCTGATTCGAGATCGAGGCCTTCGATGAGGGCGAGCATGGCAGGGTCGCTGGACTCGTCGTCTGCATCAGGGGTGGTTTCTTCCCCTTCTGCTGGTTTGGCCTTGGGAACCTTGCCCTTTGAACGGAATGCCAACAAGTATGTGCCGGCGGGCAATTCAGGCTGAAGCATCGGCTCGCTGATCGAAAGGAAACCTACGTGGGCGGGAGCAGTCAGACTGTCCCGGCGGAAGCTCGCATCCTGGGTTTCCTCCATTTCACTGACGGGTACATAGGCTAGGTACTCGTAGCCAGCGATGACTCCATAGCCATCGGGGGCGCCCTTGGCTCCTGACCCCGACTCCCAGCGATCCTTGGCGATAGCACCGCTCGGATTGTAGGTCACACCGCTGACTCGGTGGTCTGACCCCTTGACTTGAGCCTCCATGACTGAGTTTGCAATGTCGAGCCCCACTTGGCTGGAGGCTGCGATGCGGAATCCCAGAGCATTGGTGACCTCATTGCGTGGCGTACTGCGGCGTACGCTACAGCGCGCCACCCAGCGGGCATTCTGGAATGAACCTCCCACCGCAATGCGCTGATTGCCATTCCACTTTGGGTGGAATTCTTTCTTTTCGCCGTTCACCTTGTATTTGTTCTTCTTGAATTTCTCGGGGGCGACGTAGGGGCTGGAGGTCCACTCCCACACATTCCCGCTCAACTCGTAGAGTCCCTCGCTCGACTTGCCCGACTCGAAGTGTCCGACCTTGTAGGGCTTAGCGTGACCTCGCACCTCGTTGGTTCCGCAATACTTGCCCGTCTCCCATTCGTCGCCCCAGGGGTAGGGGGACTTACCCTTGCCGCGCACGGCATGCTGGTACTCCTCTTCTGTGGGTAGACGCACACCTGCCCATTGGCAGTAGGCCAGGGCGTCGGCGTAGTTCACGTGGGTGACGGGCATGAGCCGCAGTGCTTCGTCGAGGTCCCAGTCACTATCGCTCCAGTTTTCCTCCCACCATTCGGCGGCGTCGAACTTTTCGCGAATGACTGTCTTGCCCTCTGCCCTACGCTGCTCATTGATCTTGTTCATTTCATCGAACCAGTCCTTGCGGCCCTGCTCGATGGCCTTGGCGCCCCAGTCTTGCAGGGGGCGCGCACCTGTAGCGCGAGCGAATGCCGCGTACTGCTCGTGGGTGACCTCTGTGATGCCGTAATAAAACCCGGCCACGGCCACGCGGCGCTGGGGGGTTTCCGCATCGAGGACGCGCAGTGCGGAGCCGGCCGCAGGAATCTGGTCGACCAGCTCTTGGATCTCCTTTGGGGTCGAGCCCACGATTGTCGTGCCCCCGCGCAGTTGGACCAGGCCGGGAGGCGTGGCGGAGCCGCCTTGGGTCTGGGGAGCGGCGTTACCGTTGGCGTGGGTCGCTAGGCCCGGGGTGCCTGTGAAGAGGGGGGCGCCTGTGAAGGGGAGTGACAGGGCCAGGGGGGCAAGGAATGCAGTAGTGAAAAGCATGGGCAAAAACAGTTAGTCGAAATCAGGCAGTGCCGCTGGGCCGAGTTGGGGCCGCGCCGGGCCGTGGGGGCAAGGATCGGGCCTGCGAGTGTGCCCCTAGGGCCCAAGATACCCCCTCAGGGGACTCACGTAACACAATCAGTGGGCAACAAGGATAGCGTCACTCGGTGGAGGCGCAAGCCGTTGGTAGGCCCCGAACGAGCCTGGACTTGCCCGCCGGGGCGTCGCCCCACCCGTGCGTGTCGGGCTGCGTGTCCCCCCCGCCCATCTGGGGGCTAGCCTTCTTGGTGCGTCATGATCCCGGCGGCCTTGAGATCCTGCTGCGGCGCCTTGAGCCACTCGTCGCCGTGTGTTTCAAGCTGGCGCAGGAAGGTGTCGACCACCTGCGGCTCAAAAGCCGTACCTGCCTGCGATTCAAAGAAATCGATGGTCTTGTCCAGATCCCAAGGATCTTTATAGGAGCGCTTGGTGGTTAGGGAGTCAAACACCTCGACGACTCCCAGAATGCGTCCCGCAGTTGAGATCTCCTTGCCCTTGAGCCGCAGGGGGTAGCCGGCGCCATCCCAGCGCTCGTGATGCTCGGCCACAAATCGGCAGACATCCTGCAACTCGCGATGGTCGCCGAGTTTGCTCGCACCGACCTCGGGGTGGCGCTGGACTTCCCGATACTCGGCTGAGGTGAGTGGCCCTTTCTTTGTGAGGAATCCAAGATCATCGAGGTAGATCTTGCCGTAATCGTGGGCGATGGCAGCCAGTTCGAGGCGCTCTGTTGTGACACGGTCCAGTCCCATGCCACCCGCGATTGTACGGCAGTAGTTGCGCGTGCGTTCACCATGCCCGGCCGTGTAGGGGTCCACCCGCTCAATGGTTTGAGAGACGAGGTCTGAGAGGATGTCCACCATGTTTTGAAACGTAAACTCATCTTGTTGCTCCCGCAGGTCGCGTTCCCGTAGGGCGCGGTGAATCGTGGCACCCAGGAGCGCAGGGTCCACAGGTTTTTGCAGGTAGTCCACCGCTCCCTCCTTGATGGCGGCCACCGCTCCGTCGATCTGGGGGAAGCCGGTCATGAGCACGATCACGGCCTGCGGTTGAATCTCCCGGACCATGGCTTGGATGCGGGCGCCCTCGGATTGGCCCTTGAACATGACATCGCTCACCACTGCATCAAACGACTCCCCTTCGAGGCGCTTGCGCGTTTCGGCGACGGACGCAGCCAAGCTGACTGCGAATCCCTGGGCCGTGAGGAGAGTGGCTGTGAGTTCAAGCGTGCCGACCTCATCATCGACGAGCAGGACGTTCTTGGGGGTAGGGTGCATACTGGTTGGGGTAGGGGCCATCGTGGGGGGACTTGTACCAATCCGATGGCAAGGGGAACAGAACTCATTATCCTATCGGCGACGACCTGTGCCACCGCCGGCTGCTGCGCTGGTAGAGTTTCCTCCCCCGACCCCATGACGCGCTCCACTGAGACCCAGCAATTCACTGTTCCTTCTGAGGGGGCCGGTGCGCGTCTCGACCATGCGCTCACGGGGCACTTGAAGGGGTTTTCGCGCTCCAGATTCCAGTCGTGGATCCGTGCGGGGCAGGTGCGGGTCAATGGCGATCTGGCCTCGCGGCCGGGGTTGCGCCTGAAACCAGGGGATGAGGTGACCTTTACCCCCCCCGCAGACCGGGTTGCGACGACCCCAACGGGCCGGCCGATCCAAACCCTCGATGTGATCTTCGAGGACGAGCATCTTGCGGTCATCCACAAACCTGCAGGCCTCTTGGTTCACGCGACGGACCGCGTGGGGGGGGGGACGGTAGCCGACCTCGCCCAGGAGCGATTTGGCACTCTCCCAGAAGTTCAGGGTGAGAATAGGCCTGGCATCGTCCATCGGCTGGACCGACTGACGAGCGGAGTCATGCTCTTGGGGCGCACAGTGGAAGCCCTAGAAGCCCTGAAGGGGCAGTTCCAGCGGCGCGAGGTGCGCAAGACCTATCTTGCTCTGTGTCATGGTGAGCCGCGTTTCGATAATGAATGGGTTCGTGTGCCGATCGGCGTCGATCAACGCCACCGCGATCGACGCCGCGCCGCTGTGGAAGGCGAGGGCCGCGAGGCGCAAACGCTGGTGCAAGTGTGCGACCGATTGGAGGGTTTCTCGCTTGTGGCAGCTCACCCCAAGACGGGTCGTACCCACCAACTACGCGTGCACTTGGCGCATCTCGGCCATCCCATTCTTGGGGATCGCACCTATCGGCATCCAGGCGCCTTGCCTGTGCCGATCCCAGCGCAGGCCCCCGACCTCCAGCGCCAGGCGCTGCATGCCGCCCGCATCGAGTTCATGCATCCATCCACCGGGAAGGCACTCACGTTCGGGGCTCCGCTGCCTCAGGACATGCGAGCCATGTTGACATTCCTTCGGAAGCGCGCGGGCAAGGATCCTGACTGGGATCCCCTGCAAAGCATCGCCATCGACTTCTAGGTTCAGTCGAGGGTCCAGCGGATTTCCGTGGCTTCGTTGGCTCGAACCTGAACGGAACGGGTTTTTGATTCGGCCGTGCCCCAGTGTGCAGTCAGGGCATACGCGCCGGGGGGGAGCGGGCCAAACGATCGGGTGGAAAGTTGCAGAGGTGCATTCAATCCCGACCTACTCTTCCCCGAGTCCCCCTGCCCCGTCCAACCATCGACCCTCTGGCCCGCAGGGGTGCGCAGGCTCAGGTGCGCGCCCCGGGCCGTGCCGCTGGTATCCATGATGCGCACGTGCACATGGCTCCCAGGCTTGAGGGTGAGGTCGCGCTCGAGTACATCCCCCTCGGCGATCTCCTCAAAGGAGAGTAGGCAGTCGGAACCCACGCCTCCCTGTAGGGTGATCTTGCCTACGGGGAGCGGCCCGAGGGTGTAATGCCCTCTGCGGTCGCTGCGCGTGCGATCAAGGGGTTGGCCGCTCTCGGTGGCGAGTGCTTGAACAATCACCCCTGCGGTGGGGTCCCCCTTTGCGTTGAGTGTCGTTCCGGTGAGCGTGCAGGGGGAGAGAAGGGTGAGTTCAACCGTCTCGCTTCGGCCATTGCGGACCTCAATGGGACTGGACTGGATCGTGCGGGAGACGGCATCAAAGGCGTGCCCCTGCACCATGTAGTGGCCGGGGAGTAACTGTGAGAATTCCAAGCTTTGTACCTTGCCTGCTCCGCGTTGGGCCCATTCGCGCTCAAGGGCAGCTCCGGGTCTTGATTGAAAACCCGAGAGCGCATGGAGGGATACTTCCACGTCGGCCGACTCATTGGGGATGATGACCTTCAGATTGCCCGTCGGCAGGGTGATATCACACAGGTAGGAGGACACATCAGGAACGTCCACCACGGCAATAGGTTGCTCGCGCGTGCGTGAGATAAAGAACACCACTGGCCCGGGACCGGCCAACTGGATCGAGTACTCACCCTGCTCACCCGTCGTAACGCTGCGCGTCGTCTCAAGGAAACTGCCCCCCTCGGCGACCACGAGGATGTTGGTGTGTGCGATGGGTTCGCCATCGGACGTGATTTGTCCATGCACCTCCACGCTGGAACGAACCTCTTTCATGTAGAGCACGACTTCGTGGGTCTGCTCGGGCTCGACTTGGATGGCCTGGGTGGTCAGTTTCTCAAAAAAACTGGGCTCGGAATCGAGCATGAGGTCCATGTGCGCCGCAACGAGGGAGTAGTTACCCGGCTCCACAGGGCTGAACCGGAAACGCCCCTGGTCGTCGCTTCGGGTCGAGTCGCTCATGCGGTCATCCGATCCAATGAGTACCACATCCATGCTGGGGACTCGCTGGCCTTGAGTGTCCACAACCTCTCCGAGGATGGTCCCAGCCCCTGGGAAGCGCAGAACGATATCACGCCGTTCCTCGCCGGGGATGAGCGTCAATGGCTGCTCGGTGGCGGAAGCACTCAGGCTGGCCTTCAGAGTGATACTCCCAGCGGGCATGGTCTCGAAGGAGAAGGCGCCCCATTCATCGGTCCACGTTTGCAACGAACCCGGGCCACTGACTCTGGCTCCTTCAAGGGCTTGCCCTTGGTTATTCACAACTTGGCCCGCAACGGATGCCGGGCGTTCCAAGGTGACATCGATCCAGCGTTCTGTCTGGGGCATCGCGACCTTCACGATTTTGCGCCCCTGCCCGCGGCTCCACCCCATGGAAGGTGCCTCGAGGATCAAAGTCCATTCGCCTGGGCATAGACCCTGGACTTTGAAGTGACCGTCCCGATTGCCTAGGGAGCGGGACAGCCGGAGTGGGGCGGGTTGTTGACCTTCCCCGGTGAGCTCGGGCATATGAAAGCCATTGAACAAGACGAGTTCGATCGGGCGATTGCGGTCATCACGAACCCGCAGGTTGGCGGTCAACTCCCCGTGGGGGCGAATTGAACCGGCACCCATCCCCTCGGGCTCACCTTCGATGGAAGCGCGCTGGCTCTCGGTTCCTGTAGAGAGTTGTTCATGGGTGGGGGACAACTCGGCAGACGGTGAGGTGCCTTGCGCAGAGGGTTCACGATCCAGCGGTCCAGGCCCGGGCAGGGGGGCGGCGCTGCGATTCAAGGTGGTCAGCACGCCGATCACGAGGGCGAGCAGAACTACAATGACGGTGAGGATGCGCACGCCCAGAGGATACGCTACGGATTGGCCGGTGGCAGGCATCGATTCCATGCACCTCAGAACCCATGGGGATCGGCGTCATGGGGACTGGCGCTCTCCAACGGGTCTAGGAACACCGATTGGGGGAACGGGACCCATCCTTAGCCCGGCTGCTTAGCGCCCGTAGCGACGTCCCTGGCTGAAGAATTCCGTGACCTTCACGAGGGCATCGGGACCCGCATGACGGCGAATGATGGAGGTCGTGACGGGGGCTGGCACGTGGGCCGCAGCCTGTTCGAGAGGGGCGGGGCCGAGTTGGCTGCGGTTGTACACGCCCAGGTCGTGCAGGACTGGAGCGAGGGCGCCCTCATGATGTTTCTGTAAGTAGCTCACGAGCCCGAAGGCCATGCCAGCTTGTGTGCTTTCGTACGAACCGTGCTGCCACAGGGACATGTCTTCGAGGGCAAGGGCACCGGGTGCACGGTCCTTCCACTGAGTCTTGAGCAGTTCTTGCCATTCGCGCTGCTGATCACGGACGTGTTCGTCCGAGCGGTGGGGGAAGCAGTGGATGGAATGCACCAGAGTCTCTTCCATGTTCCAAGCGATCGCACGTTCCAGCCAGTGTGGAATGGACCCAAAGCGCGCCTGGCAGAGATTGGCCGTCAGGCGATGAACCAGTTCGTTGTCCACTCGCCAGAGATCCTTGTCGACGCCGTTCTCAATCCAGCCAGCGCAGATGGGGTCATCGGCAATGAAACCACTCGCCTGCTCGTGGATGCGGGTCCAAGCCGAAAGGTGGGGGTAGCGCGTGCCAAGGTAATCCAACGCGCTCAGATAGTCTGCACGGTTGTGTAGGCGCAGGAGGACGACGGGATCTTCGGTTCTCTTCGGCTCGGGAAGTGTGTCGTCGGAGGTTGAGCGCGTGTAGTGCACTGCTGGGAGGCTGATATCGAAGGCGGTTAGCACGCGCTGCACGAGCTTGTCCTCCATGCAGACCGAGCGGTTGTGCCGACTCGATGAAAGGGTCATCACCCTCATGTGAGGGTCGAAGTCCATGCGGTACTCCATCTCCTCAGCCCAGGGGCGCCAGTGGGAGATCAGCGTTTGAGCCCGAGCTGGCAACTCCGCAGGCCATTGGCCGGGTTCAAAACTCTTGCGCTGCCAGTGGACGAGGCATGGGCTCGACTCCCCCTGCGCGTTCGAGGCGTTCACTCGCTCCGGAGTGCTGAAGAGCGCGAGACAGGCAAGGGTGATGGAGGTCTGAAGGAGGGGCGTTGGAGTGCGCATGAATCTGGGCGTGGGTGGAGTGATTCCCTCAGGCGGATGGGACCACTCGGTCCAAAAAACTTGCCTTCGGGCAGTGATGCATCCCCGTCTTGGGGAGCAGGGGCCCTATCGGCACTCGGGTGGGGGATCTAAAGCGCTGACGCAATTGCGTGTTCGCAAAATCTCTGGACGGGACGGCCTAATGGGTAGCGAATAGCGCCCATGCCGGGCGGGGTATCCTCCAGTCCCGCTCCTTCGAATCTCCAGCCCGGTGCGCCCGTCTGCCGGCGTCAGATCGAGATCTAAGTCTCCCTCAGTCGGCGTCCGCTGGGCCCGAGTCCCTGTATTCCTGAATGGCTGCGAGAAACAGTGGGCCCGGATCGTTCGCCTTGCTCTCTCCCACACCCTTGAGGGCCAAGAGTTGCGAGCGCGTGGATGGCTGATAGCCGGCCATGAGTGCGAGGGTCTTGTCGTTGAATAAAATGTAGGGGGGGACCCCTCGTTCCTTGGCGAGGCGTCTGCGCACAATGCGCAGGTGCTCAAACAGGCCGGCATCGGGAGTTGGACCCCCGGCCTCGGCGGCTGTAGCGAGGGCCGAGGTGCGCCGTCGAGCGCTCTTGGGAAGCTTGGGCAGGAACAGGGAAACTTCCGAGTGTCCTCTCAGGACTTCTGAACCACTCTGGGTGAGGGAGAGGGTTGGGTAATCACCCGTGGCGAGGACCAGGTGTCCCAAACCGACGAGTTGATCAATCCAGGCCCTGATTTCGCGCCCCGGAACACCCCGCAGGATTCCGTGGGTACTGAGTTTGTCGTGGTTGCGTTCTCGGATGCGCTGGGTGTTTCCGCCTCGCAACACATCGGCGATGTGCCCGCCTCCATAGCGTTGATCGCACCGAACGACGCAGGAAAGAATCTTCTGGGCCAATACAGTGCCATCGGGAACCTGCTCCAGTTCTCCTAGGCACACGTCGCACGCCCCGCAGGAGTCTTTGTCCCAGGTCTGCCCGAAATATTCGACCAGAGCACGATGCCGACAGGTCGCTCGACCCGCCATCGCCCAGAGTTCCGATAAGCGATCGAGGGAGGTGTTGAGAACCTGGTCCATGCCCTCGAGGCCGTCAGCCGCACCCTCTGCGGCTGAGCGTTCCATCAACCCCCGCCAGCCGTGATAGTCCGCTCCCGAGTAGAACAAGGCACACTCGGCGGGCAGCCCATCGCGCCCCGCGCGACCGGTTTCCTGGCTGTATTGCTCGATCCCCTTGGGAAGACTGGCGTGGATCACGAAGCGGACATCTGGCCGGTCGATCCCCATCCCGAAGGCGACAGTGGCCACGATGACGTCGGTACCCTCGGAGAGGAAAGACTCCTGGCTGCGGCGGCGATCTTCGCTACTCAATCCTGCGTGGTAGGGTAGGCAGCGGACACCACGACTTGCCAATCGGCGGGCAAGTGACTCGGTGTCCTTGCGTCTGAGGCAGTAGATAATGCCCGCTTGCTGTGGATGGCGCTCGATCACCTGCATGCATTGGGCCACTAAGTCGGAGCGAGGAAAGGCGCGGTAGGTGAGATTGGGCCGGTCGCAACTTGCCACGATGCATAATGGATCACTCAAGCCAAGGGCCGACACAATATCTTCCTGGACCCTGGGCGTGGCTGTCGCTGTCAGGGCGGTCATGGTGAGGCTAGGGTGGCGTTCCTTGAGTTCGCCGAGCATGCGATACTCGGGTCGGAAGTCATGTCCCCAATGACTAATGCAGTGGGCCTCATCCACGGCCACCATCCAGGCCCCTGCGCGCAACACGCGCTCTAGGAAGCCGGGCACAGCGAGTCGTTCGGGCGAGACATACAGCAAACTCAGTTGGCCGGCGTCCAACTCCGCACCGACCGCGCGCAATTCTTCGACTCCCTGGGAGCTGGTCCACATGCGTGCTGCAACGCCATTGGTGCGCAGGCCGTCAATCTGGTCCTTCATCAGGGCAATGAGCGGACTGACCACGAGAGTCAAGCCGGGCTCGGCGAGGGCTGGGGCCTGAAAACAAAGGCTCTTGCCCCCTCCCGTGGGGAGGACGACTAGGCTGTCTTGGCCTGCGAGGGTGGCTTGGACGGCCTGGACTTGGATGTCCCGAAGGCCTGCGAAACCAAACGTACGGCGCACCTGGGCTTGAATGTTCTCAAGACGTTCCTCTGGTGTGTGCCGATCGACGTGGTCTTGGCGCAGCCCTTCATGGGCCTCCAGTCCCAAGCGAGAGCCCATGGAGGTGGCCTTCAGTGCAGACGAATCGGACTCAAGGACCGAATCTCCAGCTGCCCATTCCTGAGTGCCCTCACCGTGGAGCCAGGCGCGTGAA
>CAYXZD010000006.1:89340-127993 GCA_964469565.1 uncultured Planctomycetaceae bacterium | reverse complement strand
GGATTCCAATGGGGATTCGAGGGAGACGTCAGGGCGAGCTGGATTCATAGGGTTCAATCAAAGTCTAAGACGATTGAACCACGCCGGAGTAACGGATTGAAGCGGGAATTGCCGAATGGCAACGGTTGTCGGACTACTGCATTACGTTGGCGCGCAGCCAAGCGTAAACGCTGCTGTTCAGTCGCTTGTCCCCAAGCATATCCTTGGCCTTGGACTTCAGCGCCTTGACCTCGATGTACTCAAGGCCATCGTTGTCCTCGTGGCAAGTCTCCTGCAAAGTCTCATGGGCTGAACGGCGCTCGCTGGGGCTCATGATGAGGGTTGGCAGGCCGCCCAGGTCGGTGACGCCTGAGAGCATCTTGAATCCGAATGATTCCTTCGGAGGGTTGAGAAGAATCGTGGCGCGCACGTTTTCGTCGTCGACGGCGTGGCGTACTGCTAGGGTACTGCCGGCTCCCATACCGATCACCGTCAGGTTGGCTGTGTGGACTCCCTTTTGGGAGCGTATGAACTTCGCAGCCGCAGCAAGATCACGGCTCGCGAACGCCCACTGCGTGGTGCGAGCCTTCTCGTCGAGCTTCTTCCAAGTCAGCTTTTCCGTAGCACTCTCTCCATGGCCGCGCAGATCCACAGTGAGGGCCGCAAATCCCTTCTTTTGCAAGTAGAGGGCCATGGGGGCCAAGGCGCTGCGCTGGTCGGCCGTGTCGTGCACCAAGATGGCGGCAGGTGCGCGTTTGGTACTGGACCGGGGTGGGTAGTAAGTGGCGGCTAGGTGGACCTTATCGGTTGTCGTCAGGCGAACCACATTGCCGGTCTTATCGCCCACGAGGGCCGCAGGGGAGGCACTGATCTGCTTGGCACCTTCTTGGTCCGCTGGGGACTCCTGGGAGACCACGAGCCCATTCGGGGCAGAAAGGGCAGCGGCGAACTCCTGCGGGTGGTGCTGCGTGCAGGGGGAAGACGCGGTCAACGCCGCGAGGGTCAAGGAAACGAACATGGACGGTGGGGATTCTTGGGGGGGGAGTGGGGGGCGGCTCACCTCAGGGAAGAGGAGCCGATCGCCTCGGGTGGCGGGGTGTCAGTGGAGCAGCACCTGCCGGAAGAGTTCCCCATGCAGATCCTATTGCCTTGAGTGTACCCAATCAGGGTACCCGTGCAACGACCTACCCACCGGGAACCTGTGGGGCTACAGGCATTCTGGAGGTGAATCATCGGGTCGATAGACCCCATGTGAAGGCCCAAGGGCCCTCGCAGAGCCCGTGGGGGGGGCTATCCCAGCTCCAGCTGCCGACGGGCGTCGATTTCATCGCGATTGAGGGCGGCAACGGCATCGGTGAGCACCCCTGAGAGGTCCGAATCGGGACCCAGTGCCCGTCTCACATTGCGCATCAACTGCACGGTCATGCGGAAGACGCGGCAGATGTCCCCTGACCCCGAGCCCCCTAGTTCCTCTAACTGCTCCAGGCTCTCACCCTCGTACCAACGCAGTACGGCTGGGGTGAGGCCCCAATCAGGCCGCTTGACTGGTGGGTCGATCCCCATGCGCGCCTCAAGTCCATTGACCTCTCGCACGACCCCCGAAACGCTGCGCCGCAGGGCACCAAACATCCGTTCAGGAATGCGGGGGGCGTCGAAACGCCTGCGTTCTTCGTAGACCAGGCCCACCATGACCGCAGCCAGGGCCTTGGGAGTTAGGTTTTCTAGAGTCCCCTGGAACAGGAGCTCGGTCATCTGCAATTCATATCCGTTGAGCGTGCAGGCGATGCGCCCCCGGGGAGTCAGCGAGTCTCCATTTAGATAGCCCAATTCGTCGAGCACCAGCAGGTATCGGTCGATGCTGCGGCGTTGTGCAAGGCGCTGCTTCTCGCGCGCCTTCTGATTGCGCTCCCGCCCCTGGAAACAGTGGAATGAACGCTCCCAAGCTTCGTGCAAGTAATCGCGACCGACCCGTTCGACGAGGTGCAGGATTGAAGAATAGGAGAGATTGAAGCGCGATGTGACGGCTTCGGGCTTGCCTGCAAACAGTCGCTGGAGTGGGGCCTCGAGGATGTCTTTGTCCCCGAGCACACAGTACACCAGACCCTTGGTGTCGATGCCCTGGCGACCGGCGCGCCCGGCCATCTGTAGAAAATCGCGCGTACGCAGGTAATCAAAGCTGACTCCGTCGAACTTGCGAAGGGCGTTGAAGACGACTGAGCGCGCAGGCATGTTGATGCCGAGGGCGAAGGTCTCGGTTGTAAACAACAACTTGAGCAGTCCGGCGGTGAACATCCGTTCGACGACTTCCTTGTAGACGGGCATCATTCCGGCGTGGTGATACCCCACCCCTCCGCGCGCCAAGCCAAAGACCTCCCCCCGCAGCACACGCGGGTCTAATTGAAAGAGCTCTACCAGTTCATCCTGGAGGCGTCCCATGGCCTGTTGCTCAGCAGCACTCAAGAGTTGTCGCGCTTCATTGCGCCTAGCCAACTTTTCGCAGTCCTTGCGCGAGAAGGAGAACACCAAAGCCGGCAGGTTCTTCTCGGCGATGATCTCATCAAACAGGCCGTTTGGATCGGGCGGGCCGCTGAATCCTCCGCCGCGGCCGCGTCCGCGGCCACCGTGCCTGCGGGAACCGCTGCGAGGTCTTGGGGTGCGCGCTCGAATCCCCTTGAGCTTGCTCGGACTGAAGACCCCATTGCGTTCTGACCAGCAAAAGTGAGCGAGGGGAACCGGCCGGCGCGATTCTCGAACAACTTCCATGGGTTGGGTGCGGATTTCCGTCAGCCAGGAGCCCAGTTCGTCCACGTTGCTCACCGTCGCCGAGAGGCAGATCAGGCGCACGCTCGCCGGGAGAAAGATCAGACTTTCCTCCCAGACCGTTCCACGCTCGCGATCATCCATGAAGTGAATCTCGTCGAAGATCACATAGGCAACATCGTTGAGAAGGGCTGGGTTCTCGAAGATCGCGTTGCGCAGGATCTCGGTAGTCATGATGAGAACGCGCCCACCGGGGTTGATGGTGACGTCTCCGGTCATCAGGCCCACGTCGACATCTGGATCGTCCCGGAAGTCGCGATACTTCTGATTCGACAGCGCCTTGATGGGGGAGGTGTAGATGCAGCGCTTCCCGCGTGCGGCTCCGTCGGCGATGGCGTACTCCGCCACAAGGGTTTTACCCGAGCCCGTGGGAGCGGCCACGAGTACGTTGTGGCCTTGCCGCACGGCATGGACTGCCTGAATCTGGAAGGCTAGGAGCGTGAAGCCCTTCCACTGTGTGAGCCGGTCATCTTCGGCCGGGATAGCGGCTTGCCTTGGTTCGGGCAGGGGCGCATCTTCGGGCAGAAACCCAAAGGGGACTGCCGCAGCCTGGGGATCGGGCTCTCTCGAAGCGCTGGAGTCTTGAGGGGTGGGTGACTTGCCCATGGGGCACATAAATGAACTGGGAGAGTCCGAGCTTCTAGGGATTTGGGGAGATCGTGCGAATCGGTGCTTGAGGTGAGCCCCCTGAGGCGGTATCAAAGCAGGCGGTGCGTCTGCGCACAAACCCAAATCGGGCCAATCTCTCGGCTCGCCGCGTCTAGCCCCTTACCGGGCTGACCCAACGGGGAAAACCCAGAACCGACCCACCCGAAGACCCCAACCCAAGGGCTCACCCGCGAGCCGCCACGAATCCATGGACAGCAAGCAAGGCAATCAACTCAACCGTCACCTCTCACACATCAAGGTCATTTCGCGCCTTCTGGGTCACGAGCTGCACTCCCAGGGCGCAGCAAAGACCCTTACCCTCTCAAGGGATCAGGTGGTTGAAATCCAAACATCCCTCGATCTGTTTATTGAGGAAGCGAGCCGTCGCGTATCCAGCACGACCGGCGGTGTCGGGGGCGGAAGCTCTTCAGCTCCCGCTGAGACGCGTATGGTAACCGCTCGCAATTAGGGCCCCACCCACCCCTCAGTGCTAGGCGGCATCGGGGCATCCTAGTGGCCTGCTGGTGTTTCATCGGAGCCGACCGTTGAGCACTGAGTACAGGGCTCTCCTCGGTCCACTTGGAAGCGCGTTGAGGAGCAGCCCCCTCGGGTAGCTGGCGGGGTATTGGCGATCGCCTCTCTGCGGTGGGCCCCAAAGACTATGGGATTCTTCCCCACACCCTCCCTTGATCGAAGGCCTGCAACATTAGGCGTGCGCGGGGGCGTCCCGGCTTGGGTCCCCCTCTTGCTTGTTCTGCTCGGCGCGGCTTGGCTGTGGCAGACAGGGCAGACTCACTTGCGACAGGAAGGCTTGACTCGAGTGGATCTCACGCGCAGTGCACTGTTCTTGCAGGGCCACACGGCACCGCCCGAGTGGGGCCAGACCCTGCGCGAAGTCGTAGCCGCGGAGTCGGCCATTCTCGCGGACCGACCCGATGAACTTGCGGATTTGCGGGAGACCCTCATGAGCCTGCCCTTTGTCGCAGAGGTGGGACCTTTGCGCGTACTGTGGCCGGATGGCATCGACGTATCGCTGCGACTGCACGAGCCCATCGCTTGCGTGAGGGTGGGCGCGAAGTTCTACCCGGTGGCCATGCTCGGCGATGAACAACGCGTTCGCGGGATCCTCTTGCCGTCCCAGCGTACTCGCCCCCATCAGGTGGGACCGGCAGGGGGAGCACGCATCGACCTGCCTGTCTTGGCGACCCTTGATGGGCATGCACTCCAGACAATGCGGGCGGGGGACGAGTTTCTCGATGGAGCCCTCTTGGCGGCCTTGGACATCGCACAGTCCATGGCGCAGCACCTGCAGCCGGAACAGCGTGCCCGCATGGGCCGTGTCCTGATCGACTCTACCCGTACGGAGGCGTTTGACGGCTTGCCCGGTGGGGCCACGCTTGATTTAGAAGGTTCGGAAAGCTCACCAGGCGGGCGGCGTATTCACTTTGGTCATGCTCCCTGCGAGGCGGGGCCGGGAGAGCTCCCCGCAGCTCGCAAGTGGGAGCACGTGGGCCGTGCCATTGAAGCGGGCTTCCAAACTGTTGACGTGCGCTTCGACAGCGCCGAGTACCATGGGCGCGAGGGCGACTGACAATGGCGAGAACATGGATGAGCTGGTGGCTGGGATTGGGTCTGCTCGTCGGGCCGAGCCTTGGGCTGATGGGCCTGGTGGGCGTCGACCGAGCCGGGGCTGTCCTTTTGATTTGGATCGCACTGGCCGGATTGCCCTGCGGCACGCGTTCACTCAAACGTACCGGAGGGAGCGATCCCGCGCTTGGGGCTGACTTGGGCCCGGCGACAGGGCCCAAGGCGACGGGGCCCAATTCGAATTCAGTCGTTCCCCCGGGCTGGAGCAGGCTCTGTACAGAACTAGCGTTGGCCCTTGCCTACATGAGCCCACTTCTGTGTCTAGCGAGCGCACTCGATCTTGCCGCCGGCGTCCCGGCGGCGGCGCTGACTCGGGCGGTTCCCTGCGGTGCAGCCCTCGCGCTCCTCCTGCAGGGTGCGTCGAACCGTGCCCAAGTGAGCGCAGTGGGGCAGGGGCGCTATGCGTGGCTCTGGCTCTGTGGGGTGGTCGTCTTGCCCGCTCTCATGGCCACGGCCCATTGGGGTCTGCCGTCGGATGCCCAGGACGCCTCCGGCTGGGCGGGGTGGGTGAGAGTCTCACCCCTGCAATGGGCGTTTGTCTTTGCGCGCGAGCAAGGGTTCGAGTGGCCCACGCTCGCCTTTGCATTTGCGGGATTGCTGTGGCTCGTGAGTCCTGCTCCCGAACACAATGATCTCTCCGGTGGCCATGAGCCCTCCCCTGGTGCCGTAGCATGATAGGGGTGTCGCTCATGTTGGGGCTTGTCCTAGGGATGGGGACAGGGATGGGGAGCTCGGTCGCGGGGGGGGACCGCTTGGACCAGGCGCTTTTTGCTCTGCGGGGTCCTGTGAGCCGCCTCTTGCTCGAACAACCGGGTGGGACCACCGAGGTACAATTGGCTCTGCCCGCCGGGGAGCAACTTGAGCTCGCCCTCCCCATTTCCCCCCGGGACTTGGCGGGTTCCGCCCCCGCGATCACAGTCCATCCCGCCCCGGGACAAGCCCGCTTCCTACAATGGTTGGATCCCAGCGAGCGGCGACAGCGGTGGTCTGAGTACCCCGCGGGGCTCCGCAATCGCACACGGCCCCCGCTGCAGGCCCCTCAGGTCACGGCACAGGCACCGGCCCTCTGCCTGGTCCTCGGCTCGGCGTTGCTCGTGTGGGGGCTGCGTCGGCGCCCCCGCATCGCTCTACTCGTTGGCATAGGGTTAGGGGGAGCGACCCTCGCCCTCGTGACCCTAGGGCTAGGACCGCGTGCCAGTCAGGTGCGCGTCCTGGAGGGGGGCGCCAACGGTGTGGATGCCCAGTGGATGATCGTGCGAGCAGGGCAAGCGGGCCTGCGCGTGCGATCATCGGATTGTCTGCGCCTTGAAGGCCAGGGACCCGAGGCACTTGTGTGGCAGGTGAACCTAGCTCAAGGCGGAAGGGTCGAAACGGTGCACCGGGGGCGGAAAGCTGTCATCGCCCTCGCCGGCATGGATCCGGGAACGCGCTATTGCACGGATCAGATCAACGCATGGGGCCCGATGGATGGCGTTTGGACTCGTTCCGCAGAGGGGATCTGGGCGTTTCATGGGCCCTGGGGCCTCGGTCAGGCACTCCCGCACCCTGTTGGGGAGGGTACAGATGCAGAATCGGGGGCCGCCCGGGGCAAGGGAACGGTTCCGCCGCCGGGTTGGCTGAGTGCAGGGCTGCCCCATGGAAAACAGATTCTCATCGCCCGATTGGGGGAGGGTGCCTTTCGGGGGGGGAGCCGGGATTCGCCACCCGTGGACCCCGATGAGGCCTGTTGGATGCGCTGGGTGGATTGGATGCACTAGCCAGCGGGTGGCCCGGGCCCGCAGGGGACTCGGGGGCGGGTTTGGACCCCTTTGGGGCGCAACCCCGGGAAGTTCCCCGAGGGGCATTGCCGCACCCGGGCTTGGACACTACCCTCTTGGGCTCCAATTCACGATTTCTCTTCTCACGAGCCCGTCCCGCGGGCTCCCGCGAGGCAGTCTTGCTCTTGAATCAAGGCTAGCACGATCCCCGAAAGGGCCGAGTACGATGACCACTACCCACGTCCGCGCACAGGACACCGAAGAGCGTTGGTTGCTCTACGATGCACGCGATTTCCCCCTTGGCCGCATGGCCGCAGTGATTGCCCGCAACCTGATGGGAAAAGATCGCCCCACATACACGGCCTCCGAAAACGGTGGCGCCCACGTGGTCGTCCTCCATTGCGCCGAACCCATGCTGAGCGGCAAGAAATCTGAGGACAAGACCTACAACCATCACACGGGCTATATTCGTGGTTTGCGTGAGGTTCCCATCGAAGAGCTGAAAGAGCGTCGTCCTGAAGACATCGTGACGCTTGCTGTGCGCCGCATGCTTCCCAAGACACGCTTGGGGCACTCCATGCTCAAGCGTCTCAAAGTCTATACGGGTGACGATCACCCCCACGGTGCACAGCAGCCCGTGCGCGTGACCGAGCTCTAAGTCCATCCTTCCCAACAAGCCAACCTAAGCATCAACAGACACCATGGCAGTCAATAATCCCTGGACCTGGGGCCTCGGCCGACGAAAAAAGTCGGTGGCCCGTGTTCGCCTCAAGCCCGGCTCGGGCGGATTCATCGTCAACGGCAAGAGCGTTGAAGAGTTTTTTCCCACACTCCAAGCCTCCATCGCTGTGAAAGCGTCCCTCGTGGCGACCGAATCAGAGAGTACCTACGACGTGTTCTGCAACGTCAAAGGCGGGGGCCTCACGGGTCAATCCGAGGCTGTGATGCTCGGCGTTTCCCGCGCCCTCAAGAGCATCAACCCGGCCACGTTTGATGTACTGCGTGAGAACGGGCTCCTCACACGGGATGCCCGCTCGAAGGAACGTAAGAAGTACGGTCGCCGTGGTGCGCGCCGGGGCTTCCAGTTCTCAAAGCGCTAGGCTTCTTTCTCTTTCACACCCCACGGGAGCTCCCAGGGTCTGCTGCCTGCAGTCCGTGGAGTCCCCGTGGGATTTTTTTCGCCCCGGCAGGGACGCAGCCTTTGGGCTGTTCTCCTTCGCCGCAAGCTTCAATCCGATCGTTACCATGGCTGGTCACTCACACTCTGCGAATATCAAGCACCGCAAGAATGCGGTGGATGCTAAACGTGCCAAGGTCTTCAGTAAGTTGGCGCGCAACGTGATTTCTGCGGCTCGTCAGGGTGGACCGGACGTAGAGACCAACCTCAAGCTCAAGTATGCGGTAGAGAAGGCCAAGGCGGCCAACATGCCCAAGGATAACATTGAGCGTGCCATCAAGAAGGGGTCGGGAACCAAGGACGGCGACGACTTTGAAGAGCTCATCTACGAGGGTTATGCGCCGGGTGGTGTGGCCCTCTTGATCTGTTGCCTGACGGACAACCGCAATCGCACCGCACCCGAGGTGAAGTACACCCTTGAACACGGGGGTGGAAACCTAGGTGCTAGTGGAAGTGTCTCGTTCATGTTTGACTTCCGCTCCATTCTTGCCGTGGATATGACGGGGGGGGAGGAAGGCCAAGCACTGGATGAAGACGGCGTGATGGATATGGCCCTGGAAGCGGGCGCCCTCGACGTTGAAGTGGATGGGGACGTGGCGATGGTTTTTGGGCCCCCCGAGGATTTTTTGTCCTTGAAGTGCGCCCTCGAAGAGGGCGGTGCAGCGTTGCACTCGGCGGAGGTGGGCTACATCCCCCAGAACTCAGTGGAGTTGGCTACGAAAGAGGACGCTGCGAAAGTGCTCAAGTTGCTCGACGCTCTCGAAGAAAACGACGATGTCCAAAACGTCTACGCCAATTTTGAGATGGCGGATGAGTGGATGGAGGAGCTTCAGAGCTAGGTGGGACCGCGCGGTGAGCGACCCGTAGGGGCTCCGGGCATCGAATGAGGTAAACCGGCGCTCTGATTTGTAGGTTGGGGAGCCTCGTCCGAATAAGGCCCCCCCGTCGAGGCGCAAGGAGTCTCGGGAGGGCACCTTGAGGCATGGAAGTTGCGATGGGCCCCCCTGTGGGCCGCGGCATGGATAATTCTCGGTGAATTGAGGCGTGAACCGGGCCGGATAAACCGGCACACTGGACTGATGAACAGCCCACCCTTGTCGGGTGCGCTCTAGGATCTCCATTCACTTCAACCCAAAGCGCCGCTGGGCGCATGGGGCGTTGCGCCCCTGAGACTCACGAGGAACTGGCCCCCATGGGAGACGGACTCCGCACCGTACGCATCCTGACCAAAGACGACTCCTTGCTGGCTTCGGCGCGCACTTCTCTAGCCTCCATTGGCGGATGGGAGCTGCACCAGGTGGAGTCATCTCAAGAGTTGCTAGAGAGCCCACCTTGCCCCGGGGATCTGCTCCTTGTGGACGCTTGGGTCAACTCCGAAAACGCATACGAGTTGTGCCGCAAGCTGACGGGTCATACCCGTTGCCGTACTTTCCTTGTGGTGGATCTGGTGAATGACTGGGCAGAACCGATCGCCCGCTTTTGTGGGGCGACCGGAGTGCTTCACCGTCCATTGACCCGTGGTTCCCTGACCGCGGCCTTGCAGGAACACACGACGCCCGCAGCGCCCCTCCCGTCGGCCCAACGCAGCCAAGGTGAAATGCCCGATGCCGGTATCGAGTTCCCTTCAGCCCTGCTGACAGACCTCAAGAATGGCAAACCCAACTCACGGCTCATTGCCGCTGTCATCGATGAGAGCACAGGATTGTTCAACTACGCCTTCTTGAACTACAAGCTTGACGAGGAATTCAAGCGCGCACGGCGATTCGGTGATCCCCTTGCCTGCGTCATGCTGGGTTTTGAAGGCCAGGCCGATGATGGCGCCCTCAAAGAGCTAGCAGGGATCTTCTTAGCCTCCTCCCGGGACACGGACATCCTGGGTCGTTTCGATGAGAGTTCCTTCCTTTTCCTCCTGCCTGGCACCGGTGTGGATGGTGCGTCGATCATGGCCCACCGTGTGGCTGAAATGGCAGAGGAGCGCGGGTTGACCGACCTTGTGGGAGATCCCATGTGTATGTCTGTTGGAATTGCGACCTACCCCTCCACTCAAATCGAGCGCCGCGAGGACCTGTACCAGTCCGCACGGGACGGATTCGTGAGCGCACGATCCCAGGGTGGCGGTGTGGTGATCACGCACTAGGGTGTGCGCTCGGGGTCGGCGAACCGGGAACAGGACTTGCCGGATCAGGACGGCTCAGGCCCCTGTGACGATCGCGCCGTTTTCTCTGTGGTCGGGGGACTTTAGGGGCGTATGAAGGGTCGGTCATCGCACATCGTCGCCTGGTCCATCATGGGCATTGGCCTCATCATCCTTTGGGTCGGCGGTGTGGGTCCCGAGGCTAATGGTCCCGGCGGCACATCCCCGCATGGCCGGGGGTGGGTACAAGGCCAAGTGCTCTGGGATGGAGACCTCTCTCCCGAGCTGATCATGGCGGAGGCATCTTGGAACCACAGCGGGTCCCGTGGAACCTCAGGCTCTTTCGTGCAGGCAGATGGCTCGTTCCTAGTCCAATCCGTGAGCGTGGGAGAGGTCGACTTGGGATTCTCTCTGGGCCAGGGTGGGGATCTGCTCGGGCGGCTGCACCGTGTGCACTTGCCTGGAGCGGGGCAGGGGGTATTCATCCAGGCAGATTTGCGCGATACGGCACATTGTTTCATTCTGACGGTCTTGGGCCATGATGGATCCCCGGCGGAGGATGTTATGGTGTTTTGGCGAACAACGAGAGCGGAGGGGGCTGCCGGGAAGTACGCCCACTGGATGCGGACGGACTCCCCCTGCCAGCTTGTGTCGGCCAGCGACCTGATCGATGTGGCATTCGTGGCTCCCGGGTCCCAAGTGCTTGAAGTGCCTGCAGTCAGCCTGAGCCGCTCCTTCCAATTGCGTGAGGGCAATCCTGTACGCATCGCCCTGCCCGAGGGAATCCATCCGAGGGCTGATGGGGTTGAACTGGCCGTGCGCTTGGAGGCCGTCGAACCCGATCCGCGTTTCAAGGAGGCCACGCTTGGAGCCGATGGGCGCGGCCCCGAACTCTTGCAGGACATGGGTGAACGCGTGTTTGATGGGGAAACGGTAGAGTTCGTGGTTCCCGCACCTGGGGAATACGGCGTCCGTTGGCGCGTCTACCGTACACTCTCGGAGGATGCCCTCGAGATTCTCAACCTCGGGGCTGATCCCACTGTGATTCAGGTCACTCCCCGGTCCTACGCCACGGTTTTCCGCCCCGCTTTTCCGATGGATCGATACCGTGAGCAGGTGGGCAAAGGTCAGGATCGATGAGGACCAATGAGGACCGATGAGGACCGATGAGGACCGAACACATCGACCTGCGAACCCCTTTCAGCAAATGATCGACCTCGGCTGACGCCCGGGTTTCCATATGAGTTTCACCCCGGGGCCCTTGAAGGGGCCTTTTCTTCCATGACCCACCGCCTTCTGATTCTCCTTCTTCTAATGGCTATCGCCGGGCTGGGCTGGCTTGCCTTCGGCGGAAAAGAGGACGGGGTTGCACCACCTAGGTTCACATCAGGCCCCCAATGGGAAGGACCGAGCGAGGCAAGTCAGGATCCCGATCGGGCCAACTCCCAAGGGGCGTCCGCGTCGGGGACCCTCCTGCCCACCGATCCCCATGGGGTGAGCCATACCGTGCCTGCCCGAGTCGATCAAGCTGGCGATATCGTTGTGCAAGTGGTGGACACGGCCGGGGATCCCCTCGCGGGCGTCAAGCTCATCTTCTTGGATTGCAATCAGGCCAAGGGGTGGCAGAAATACTGGAAGATGGATCGCGGGCGCAACTCACTCATTCGAAGCAAGGGGCGCGTGGTTGAGAGCGACGCCCAGGGTCGTGTCCAGGTCACTCGGACGACGGCGGGTGTTCTCACAACCCGCAGTCCGGGTGAACACGGCGACATGGAGTGGCACGGGCGTGTCCCCCAGGAACCCGTCTTGAGGGTGTCCACCGTTTCGGACTTGCGAGTCTTTGTCCTGAGCCAAGCGGGTGGGCCCCTCAGCTCGGTGCCGATTCTCGTCCAGCGGGTGGGCGAGGAGGTGGATGACGACCCCATTGCCGGAGTGAGTGTGGCCCCTAGGGGGGAGGTTCTCTTTCCTAATCTGCGCAGGGCTCTAGGGCACCCGGTGCCGGGAACACAGTACGCCATCGTGCCGGGGTATCCGTGTGCCGATGTCGAGCCGCTGGTTTTTGATCCCCTCGACCTGCCTGAGGAACCCCTGGAGTTGCGGCTTCCAGCCACGGGGAGCCTACGCGTGCGCGTGCTCAACGAGAACGGTGTGCTCATGGATGAGGTGGTGGACGTCACTCTCGGGGTCCTCGATGGCGAGGGCGGCTTCGAAGGGCTGGGGAGCCAGCGCCTTGTGGGCGGTGAGGCGCTTTTTGGACATGTGGGCGTAGGGGCCCAGGTCGCTGTACGGCTGGGCGGTTCTGCCTTGCGACCGCCGTTGGTTGAACCTGTGCCAGCACCCCGCGGTGAAGGGGCCGAGTCCCTCGTCGAGCTCACTTGGGACAGTCTCTTTCCGGTGGTGGTGGGCCGTGCTGTGCTCGCGGGGGGACAGGTGCTCTCTTCGATGCGGGGCCGCTATACCCTCTCTCAAGGAAGTCGGGTCTCCGCGGGCCCGCCCCTGACCACAGACCGGGACGGACGCTTTCGCATCATTGTGGCGCCCCCCCTTGCGGGCGCGGGTCGCTCCAAGCATTTCTCGTCGACGCAAACAGCACCGGACCTAGACCTAGGAAAGGGCATCCTCCTGACGGCTAGCCTGTTCACTGCGGCCGGTGATCCTCCGCTTGAGTCCAAGCGGGAGTTTCAATTGCCCGCAGGTGGTGGCGAGCATGAGTTGGGCGACCTCGTGTTGGTGCCCGCCCCCCTGATGGCATCGGGCCACGTGCGCAGCCCCGTCGGTGAGTCGCTCCTTGGAGTGTATTTGCGCATCGAGCAACGGGCGGGAAAGGACAAGCCCTGGGTCCAGTTGCGCGAACAGACTGCGGTGTCCGATCACTTGGGGGCCTTCAAGATCTATGGCCCCGGAACTGGGGCCACCTTGCGAGTCGTGGCCATGCGGCGTGGCTATGAGACGACCTATGTGGAAAACCTAGTGCCGGGGAGCACCCAACTGATCGTCACGATGCCCACTGTCGAGGAGGGAAACAGTGCCGGCACCGCAGGCAAGCGACGCGGAAAACCCCAGAAGCCTGGACTCGTGCCCGACAGGGGGACGACCCGGCGTGAACGGGACTTACGATAGGATTGAGTGACTCGCGCAGTTCGCAGTCGCCGCCCGAATTAGTTGGTAAAGGTGACGGAGATGGCGTCGGAAAAGGTTGAGGGGACACCTGCATGGCGCGCCCAGAATTGCCAATTCCAGGTGGATCCGGGACTGATCACTCCACCGATGGATGTTGGAAGATTGCCGGCGCCGCCGCCCGTGTTGCCATTGATGACATCGGTTGAGAAGGTTCCGGCGGCATCCACAACCCCGAGGTCAGCGGTATAGCGTCCAATGGTGCCCCCGGAGAGGCAGAGGTCTCCCACGGCTCCGGGGGGATTGTTGATCACGCCGTTGCCCGAGCCGACGAGCAGGTACCCGAATTGACCGGGGGTGCCGCCTGAATAGGTGAAGAGGATGGATCCGGCGCCGAGGGAGCAGGTGTCCACATCGATCTTTGGACCGAGGGCGGACGGATCGCAGAAGCGAGTGACGGCACAGGTCGAGACGAAATCAAACTGGGCGATGGAGTTTCCCCACTTGTTACCCGTGCGGGCGTGTTCTTGCATCGTCCAGATGGTGTCGTCGGTAGGGTCGACGCTTGTCAGGCTGTAATCACCCCAGCGCTGTGCGCTGCTGCCCTGGCTGTAGGCTCCTTGGCCGGCCTTGTACTCCACGGGTTCGGCCATTTCGCCGGGGGGATCGGTTGCGATTCGCCCCGTATAGAACGCACCGGCCCAGCGGTTGGCATCGCAAACAGTGCCTGCCAGCAGTGCCGCATCTTGGCCGGTGACGGCAATAGAGGGATTGAAGAGGTAGAGGGTCTTACCCACCTTGTCGCGCACCGTGCCAATCTGAGCTTCGCTCATCGTGGCCACATCAAACTCATAAAAACGGCAGGCCGCACGGTTGTTCTTGGCCACGGAGTGTGTGGTCCAGACCGACCCGTTGCGATACACCGAATTCATCAGGCGCCCATCGAGGGTGTCGAGGTTGGCGCCACCCAGCACCGGGGCAGAAGGTGGCGAGGACCAACTCTGTGAGATGTTGATGTAATTGGAGGCCAGGGTGGGGGCGGTGACCGGAGGGCTGATTGTGCGAATTCGGAACTGATTGGAACTGCGATAGGAGACCGCATAGGCCACCCCAACGTCGTCCCAGTGCACGGCAGGTTGGATAGCACCTTCCCAGTTGAGGTTTCGGAAGGCGCTGATGGTGCCCATGCTTTGCACGGCGGCTACCAGGGGAGCCTTTTCGATCGCAAAGAGAGTCATACGGCTGCCGCTGCCCACCATGTAGGAGGCCGTCATGATCCAGCGTGCGTCGACTCCGAGAGTCGGGTAGTCAGGCCATTTCCCCGCGTCGGAACCGGTCGCCGGATTGAAGGACGTCTTAAACCAACTGCCCGTGGGGTCGCTGGTGCTGGAGACGGCCAGGAAAATATCATTATTGAAGTCCGTGGCGATGACGATGAAGCGCTGGCTGTCGGGATCAAACACCACTCTCGGGTCGCCGGCGGAACCGCTGACTCCGAAGAATGATTGGGTTGATGTATTGAGCACGCGGGTACCCGTGGCCTTCTCGTAGATGGAGATGTTCATGTTGACCACCGCAATGAAGTGGTTGATTCCCACCGCCCCGCAGGTGTCCGGGGGGACGTACGACGCACCAGGATCACCCAGCTTGGGCCCAGGGAACTTCTGCATGAAGATGGGCAGGGTGCCGTTGCCTGAATATGTGCCACCGCCATTGGAGCTCGTTCCCGATCCCGATGCCATTCCACTTCCACTGCCACTGCCACCGCCACTGCCACGCGCAGCTTGGCCGCCCAAAGTAGAACCGGTGAGAGAGAGGGGAGGTGTCATAAAGATCGGAGGTTGTTCGTC
This sequence comes from uncultured Planctomycetaceae bacterium, assembly GCA_964469565.1. Lineage (GTDB taxonomy): Bacteria > Planctomycetota > UBA1135 > UBA1135. The sequence goes on along the minus strand of CAYXZD010000006.1, from coordinate 112,864 downwards.
GTCGAATACTCCGCTGCCCGATTCCCAAGTGAGGCCAGCGTACCCCGAGCCCGTGAGAACATCTTCATAGGCGAGGTCTTCAAAATCGAGCAGGATGCGCGTGCCCGTTGCATCCACATAGCTAAGGTCGTCGAGGGCAAACCAGCCCGCTCCCGCTCGGGCGGGACCGGCCACAAACTCGATGCGATCCACTTGGGCTAGATCGATTGTGAGTTGACCGTATTCGACTCCGATCTCGTGTTTCACTGCGCTGCGTCCAACCTCGCGACCGTCTCGGTACCCAATGACCTGCATGGATCGAGCGAAATCTCCCCCGGCCGGACCGTGACCTGCAATCCAAGCTGCGTTCACGTGGACGAGCTCGGGGAACCCGATGCCCATACGCGTGTCCCCCCACTTGTTGAACAAATAGTGGCGCCCCGAATGGGTGCGGTAGCTGCGGCGGATGCCTGGGACGCGCCAGGTGCCGGCGCGGCCATTGCGGGCACGAGGATTGACGAGCCCCTGGGTCTGAAAGTCAGCGGCACGTGCCATGACTGCATCCATGCCTTCGACACGGCCCTCGCTGAACTGAGTCACCGGTTCGGAATGCATGAACATGGGTTCATCCTCTCCCTTGGAAACCTCGCCGGACTGGGGCCGTGGAACCACGCGCACATCTTGTGGTGTGGCGAGGGTGGGGGCTGCGGTGATGGTGACGAGGAAGCCGGCGAGAAGTGTGACTGGGCGTCGAATCATGGTGATCCTCTGGGGTCAGTTGCGTGGGCCGTTCAGCCTTTCGAAACAAGAGTCGGATTAGGGGGAGCTTGCGAAGGTGGGAAAAGAGGGGATGGGGCTCGTCATTCCGGTTCCGGAGAGGGCGGCCCAAGGGCTGCATCTGCCCATGGGAGCGCTAGAATTGACTAGGCAAGGGGGCTGGGAGCCGGATTCAGAAGGACTACCCTCCTTAGACTCCAGTTTACCCCTGCTGGGTTCCCTGTGGGACAGGATTCTAGGCTCTCGCCCGGATTGGAGGGATGCGTGTCCCTCGAGAGTCATCTCTAGGGCTTGAGGGCCGCCTGGGCCGCCGCGAGACGAGCAATGGGGATCCTATAGGGGGAGCAGGATACATAATCGAGACCTAAACTCTGGCAGAAGAGTATGGAGGCCGGGTCGCCGCCATGCTCGCCGCAGATGCCCAGCTTCACTTTGGGGCGCACTTCGCGGCCTGCTTGGACTGCGTAGTCCATGAGGCGTCCCACTCCCACCGTGTCGAGGGAGCCGAAGGGATCGGTGACGAGGATACTCTTGTCGATGTACTCAGGAATGAACTTACCCGCATCGTCCCTGGAGATCCCGTAGGTCGTCTGGGTGAGGTCATTGGTGCCGAAAGAGAAGAACTCTGCCTTGGCGGCGATCTCGTCAGCGGTCAAGGCAGCGCGGGGCAGCTCGATCATTGTGCCGACGAGGAACGGAACACGCAGTTTTTTCTTGGTGAACACGGACTCGGCGGTGGAGCGCACGATGGACTCTTGCGAGGCATACTCTTCGGCTGAGCCGACGAGGGGAATCATCACTTCCACACGGGGTTTCTTGCCGGTGCGTTTGGCCACATTGCAGGCTGCTTCAAAAATGGCCTGGGCTTGCATTTGGGTAATCTCCGGAAAGGTGATTCCCAGCCGGCAGCCTCGATGCCCTAGCATGGGATTGAGTTCGGTGAGACTCTCGACCTTCAAGGCTACTTCGCGTGGCTTGATGCCTAGTTCGGCTGCCAGCTCCCGCTGGGCAGGCGCATCGTGGGGGAGGAACTCGTGCAGGGGCGGGTCGAGGGTGCGAATCGTGACCGGCCGGGTGCCCATGGCCTTGAAGATTCCTTCAAAGTCTTTGCGTTGCAGGGGGAGGAGCTTTGCTAGGGCGATGCGCCGGTCTTGCGTGTCCTCTGCCAAGATCATCTCCCGCATGGGGCCGATTTTCTCTTCACCAAAGAACATGTGCTCCGTGCGACACAGGCCGATCCCTTGGGCCCCAAACGTCGTCGCCACCTTGCACTGGTCGGGTTGGTCGGCATTGGTTCTTATGCCCATGGTGCGGTACTTATCAGCCCAGGTCATGAGGGCTTGATAGGACTTGAAGGTTGGGGATGCGGCAGCCTGCTTGGCCTTGGCTCCTTTTCCAAAGAGGGCTTCAATGACCTTGGAGGGTTGCGTGGCGAGGCGCCCCTCGAAGACCTCTCCGGTGCTGCCGTCCACGGAGATCCAGTCTCCTGCGTGCAGTTTGTGGGACTCGGTCGACAACTCCTGTTTGCGTTCGTCGATTCGTAAGTGGGCTGCCCCGACCACGCAGACTTTTCCCATTTGTCTACCCACTAAAGCTGCGTGGCTGGTCATGCCCCCCCGGACGGTCAAGATGCCCTCGGCAGCCTGCATTCCACGGATGTCCTCGGGTGAAGTCTCTAGGCGCACGAGGATGGATGCCTCCCCACGTTCCCGCAACCCAATGGCTTGCTCGGGGGTGAATGCAATGCGCCCTGTCGCAGCGCCGGGACCCGCATTGAGGCCTGTGGTGAGCACCCTCCCTGTGGCACGCGCCTCCTGTTGATCGCTCGGATCAAAAATGGGCTGCAAGAGTTGGTCGAGGGCCGTGGGGTCGACGCGCATCACGGCTTCCTTTTGGGTGATGCGACGCTCCTTGACGAGGTCGGTGGCAATTCGCACGGCTGCAAACCCGGTACGCTTGCCCGCACGACATTGAAGCATGAAGAGCCGCCCTTGCTCGATGGTGAACTCAAGGTCTTGCATGTCCTTGTAGTGGTTTTCGAGCAGGCGCTGGATGCGCTCCAATTCAGCAAATGCCTTCGGCATGACTTCTTCGAGGCTGGAAATCGGCTGGGGCGTACGCAGGCCGGCCACCACATCTTCACCCTGGGCGTTCATCAAGAACTCACCATAAAAGCGGCGTTCCCCTGTGGCCGGGTCGCGCGTGAAGGCAACGCCCGTCCCGGACGTCGCCCCCATGTTTCCGTAAACCATGGTCATGATCGTGATTGCTGTACCCCATTGGAACGGGATGTTGTTCATCGATCGATAGGCGATGGCGCGGTCGTTGTTCCACGAGTCGAATACGGCGCCAATGGCTCCCCATAGTTGTGCCTTGGGATCTTGGGGAAACTCCTCACCCGTGGCCTTCTTGACGATGCGCTTGTAGATGCGCACGAGGCGCTGGAGGTCCTCCGCTTGCAGGTCGGTGTCTTCTAGGACTTGGCACTCCACTTTGAGTTTGTCTAGGGCGCGAGCGAAGGGACTCTGGGATTGCCCTCTGGAGGCTCGCACTTCGAGTACCACATCAGCGTACATCTGGATGAAGCGACGGTAGGCATCCCAGGCAAAGCGGGGGTTGTCTGTAAGGTGACTGAGTCCCTCAACGGTCTTGTCGTTCAGGCCAAGGTTGAGCACGGTGTCCATCATGCCTGGCATGGAGACGCGAGCCCCCGAGCGCACCGACACCAGGAGCGGATTCTTGGGGTTGCCGAATCTGCGCCCCATGGTCGCTTCAACCTGCGATAGGGCACGCCCTACCTCTTTGCGCAGGGAAGCGGGGAATCGTTTGGCGTGCTCGTTGTAGTGGGTGCACACTTCGGTTGTGATGGTGAACCCTGGGGGAACCGGAAGACCCAGGCGGCACATCTCGGCCAAGTTTGCACCCTTGCCCCCCAATAGGTTCTTCTGGCCGCGATCCCCCTCGGCGTGGTGGCCGTCGAAGGCGTAGACGTGCTTAGTCTGCTTGCGTTGAATTCTCCCTTGACCCTTGCGGGGTGCCCCCTTGGGTGTTGACGAACTCTGGACGCGGGTTGAACGGCTGGGGCGGGACGGACGGGCCATGGTCTTAGGGCAGGGTGGGGGAGGCTGTGCACGGGACGCAGAACTTCCTGCCGTTATCGACCAACTACTCCAGTAGAACTGAGCCCAGTTTGAGGCGGTCGATGCGCCACCTTGAATTCAAGGCGATAGTTGTGATCGATCCGAGATTGGCGGGTTCTAGGGGGCGTTCGAGGGGGATCTGAACCCACAAGTTCTGCCCGTTTTCGGAGACCCTCAGTAGTCCACTTCGTACTAAGTCGAATTCCTGTGGAGGGCCTCCGAGGGCAGCAAGGGTTTCATGGCCTCCCAAGACCTCCACGCGGTCCTCCAGCACCATCTCGACTTCGAATTCATAGTCATCGGCCCACAGATTGACGAGGGCGGGCAGGTCCACTCTGCCCCTCAGCAGGGTTCGGCGCGGTCCGAGGGAAACGACTTCGTCTAGAACGGAGTGGTGCAGGGCCCACGTCATGTGGGGCTCCCTGGACATGAGATCCTCGCGGAATTCACGGTAGGCGTGCTGAGAGAGCCCGTGTTGTCGCCGCAATCGGAGTGAGAAACATTCGTATTCGAGGCCTAACAGGCCGCCCCTTTGGGCCGTAATGAAGGCTTCAAAAGTACTTCGGGGAGTCTCCCGGTTGATGCTGGCCACATCCTGTGGACTCGGTGCGGGTGCCATACAGGCCCCTAGGCTGAGGAAAACGAGTGTGGCGGGTGTGAGCCAGGGTAGGGCCCCTAACCGAGTCGCCCATCGGCCGTCCCGGCTCAAGAAGGCCCCAATCGAAGGGATTCTGTGGCCCTCGGATCCTCGATGTTCACACTTCTTTATCACCTCAGTGACCCCTTGGTGCTCCGGGGGCGGGGCCGCAGATCGGGTCGGCATCCTTGCGGCTTGTTCGTGCACTCCTAGCATCTCCCGTTCTTATTTCGTCAACCACTTTGTATCCGTGCCTTGCGTCGGCTCTCATCTCCTGTCGATACGCTACACTTCCGGCGTCTCAAATCACTGAACTTCCCTTTGCATTCTATGGCTTCCAAGCGATCCACCCCATTCCTAGGCCTCTTGGCCGCCTGCCTACTTGCTGCCTGCTCCAGTGAGGCCCCAACTGATTCGAGCGTGACCTCCCAGGAGCCCGCCGCCCCAGAGACTTCCGCCCAGGGAGGGTCTGCGAGTCCCGTCGGTCCCAGCATCCCCGTGGCGGCGAGGGACTCGGTCAAGAAGGGAGGCAGCCAAATCCCCGAGGGCATGCGACCGGGCGGAGGGACGAGCCCCCGCACGGGGAAGGGAACAGCCAAGGGCGCGGGCAAGGGTGCAGGCAAGGGTGCAGGCAAGGGGCAGAAGCGCAAGCGCCCCCAAGAGGGACCGCGAGCGGGGAAGGAGGGGCAGGCCCCGCCCGCCCGGAAAGTTCCTGGCCTAGGGGCGGGAGCGCGGAGTGTCCCTGCGGCCGGTGAGGGTTCGCAGAACCCGAGTTCAACAAGCGGCAATGCCAAGCCCGTGAACCCTGGGGGCGGCACGACCGATCAGCGCAACCCTGCGGGCAATAACACGACTCCCCTAGCAGGGGGGGACAAGGATCCGGACGCCCGTCTGTCCATTGAGTTTGGTGCTGAGAAGCATGACTTTGGGCCCGCGCGCCAGGGCGATATCCTCAACCACACGTTCACCCTGCAGAGTACCGGTGACAACCCCGTCCGCATCCGTCAAGCGAGCCCCACTTGCGGCTGCACGGTCAGCAAGGTCGTGGTGGATGATGGCACTGGGAATTATGGGCCCTACAAGATGGGAGACCCCGTACCGACCGGCCGCAATGTGCGCATCGAGGCTGCGCTTGACACCGCTCACAAGTCCAACAAGACCCAAGTACGCATCAATGTGTACACTAACGATCCGATCGGGCTGACTCAGTTGGCGCTCACCGCGAACATTGAACCGTTCATCAAGGCAACGCCCCCGTTTGTGAATCTGGGTGACATCAAGGAAGGTGAGACGAAGACACAGGTGATCGATATCCGTACCTCCCGGGGTGAGCCCGTCATGCTCGTTGCGGACGATTCGAACCCCATCCAACTCCCCCCGGGTATGGTTGTGGACTTGTTTCCGGTCGAGCCCTTCCAGGATGGACGTTCCGGGCATTGGCAGGCCAAGGTGACTGTGGGGCCTGGCGCAAACGAAGGTCCCATTGGCTACCAACTGCGCCTTGACTCAGACTTCAAAATGCCCAAAGAAGTGAAGGATCCGGGCACGCAGACGGGTCCAGAGGTCCCCGAAGTGGACAAGTACTACAAGGTTACAGCGAGTGTGAATGGGCGCATTCTTGGTGCGCTTTCATTCACACCTCAGTTTCTATCCATGGGCCTTGTGCGTCCGGGCCAGAAGGTGAAACGCAACGTGAAGGTGATCTCCCACGATCCGGCCTTTGATCTCTCGTCCGCCAAGGTTGAATTGCGCGGAGAACAGGGCCAGGCTCTGCCTTGGAAGGACAGCTTCAGCGCCAGTGTGCGGCCAGCCACGGGCTTGGCCAATGCGATTGATGTGCAGCTGGTGCTCTCTGGTTTGCCTGACAACTCTGACGGCTCCTTCCGGGGTGTAATGGCGATTCAAACCGGCCATGCCACCAAGCCTGAGCTGCTCGTGCGCTTCTCGGGCGTCTGCCGCGCAGGCGTCGGTGCTCCCGTTCCCGGCGGAAAGTAGTCGCATCCTGCAATCAGGTCCAGTTGAGGCTGTAGTCGGAGTCTGCCCACTGGGTACACTTGGATCGTGAGCCACGAACTCGGACAAAGACTCGTATCCCAAGGCAGCCTGTCAGAGGCCGACCTGCGTGCTGCCATGGCTATGCAACGCGGTGGGGAGTTGTCGCTTCCCGAAGCCTTGCTCAAGCAGGGCAGCGTGGAGGAGGGGGTGATCTACCGCGCCCTGGCGAGTGAGAGCGGCATGCCTTTTGTCGATCTAGATAAGGGCCGCATCAAGCAAGAGATCCTCGACCGGGTACCCACGGAGATGGCCTCCGAGCAGGGCATCTTGCCACTCATGGAGAAGGGGGGGAGCCTAGTGGTGGCCATTGACGATCCCTTCAAACGCATCGTGGCGGATCAGCTTTCGTTCGTGACCGGTGGAGAAGTGCGCTGTGCGCTAGCAGCGCCCAGTGCACTCAAGCGGGCCTTGGCTCGGTACTACGATGTGGGTGGGCAGGACGATGTGGCTGCGAGCATGGGGAGCGGCTCGGACGACGACGAGACCGACGCACCCATCATCCGGCTCGTGACACGCATGTTTGCCGATGCACTTGAGGAGCGCGCGAGTGATATTCACGTGGAGCCAGGCCACGGGCGACTACGGGTTCGCTACCGCGTCGATGGCGTTCTGCGTGATGTGGCTGAACACCCTGAACACCTTTCGGCTCCGTTGCTGTCACGATTGAAGATCATGGCCAAGATGGATATCGCCGAAAAACGCAAGCCTCAGGATGGCCGCATCGGTTTGAAGATTAAGGGGCGCAGTATTGATGTGCGAGCATCGATTCTACCCTCGAGTCACGGCGAATCGATGGTCATGCGTCTTCTCGATCGCAGTGCCAACCTGATTTCCCTGCGCGATCTGGGATTCTCAGCAGAGGACTACAAGTGGTTTGAGCGCGTGATTCGCAAACCCAATGGGATCTGTCTAGTCACGGGGCCCACGGGGTCGGGGAAGACAACAACTTTGTATGCGGCCCTACAGGAACTGAACCGTTCGGATGTAAAGATCATCACGGCTGAGGATCCGGTGGAGTACTACATCAACGGCATCAATCAAGTTCAGGTGAGCGAACGCATCGGGCTGGATTTTGCGCGCATCTTGAAAGCCATGCTGCGCTGTGCACCGAATGTGATTCTGGTGGGTGAAATCCGTGACCTGGAAACGGCAGAGATTGCCATCCAGGCAGCCCTTACGGGGCATCTTGTTTTCTCGACCATCCACACCAATGATTCTCCCTCGGCCCTGACACGTCTGATGGATTTGGGCGTGAAACCCTTTCTCGTTTCCGCTTCTGTCCAGTCCGTGATCGCCCAGCGGCTTGTGCGAAGACTCTGCCCAGAGTGTGCCCGCGAATACAGCCCCAGCAGTGACGAATGTGCCGCCTTGGGCATGAGCGTTGCGGAGTCTAGCGAGCGCACATTCCGCGAACCGCGCGGGTGCCGTGCCTGTGAAGGGACGGGATTCAAGGGGCGCGTGGCTTTGTATGAACGGCTCGAAATGGACCACACCCTCCGTGAGATGACCTTTCAGGGGCGCTCCCTTGAAGACTTGCGAGACACGGCAATCGCAACGGGCGCTATCCAGAGTTTGCTTGTGGACGGGGCTCGCAAAGTTCTCGACGGCACCACCAGTTCCCAAGAAGTATTGCGTGTTACACGCGCAAAGGCCTGAAATCAACCATGCCCACGATCCAAGAATTGATGACGACCACGATTGATGTGGGCGCATCGGACCTGCACCTCAATCCCGGCCGGCCGCCAGTGGGTCGCGTCAACGGTGAACTCGTTTCACTGGGGAATGACGTCTTGACGGACGAGGATACTGAAGTTCTGTGTCGTTCCCTGTGCGATGAAAAACACTGGGCGGAGGTTCAGGAACTCGGGACCACGGATATCGGAATGGCCCACGCCTCTGGGAATCGCTTTCGCGTGTCGGTCATGCGCCAGCGGGGTCGCTTGAGTGCGGTCCTGCGCTTGATTCCCAATGACCTGCTTTCGTTTGAGGAGATTGGATTACCTGAACCGTGCCGCGCCGTCCTACGGCGCCCGCGCGGTCTAGTGCTCGTGACTGGACCCACGGGGTCGGGTAAGTCTACCACTCTGGCCACCATGATCGATTGGATCAATCAGAACATGGACCGCCATATCGTTACGATCGAGGATCCGATCGAGTTCTATCATTCCCACGGTTTGGGATTGGTGACCCAACGGGAGGTGGGGGAGGATGTACAGAGTTTCCCCGAAGCCATGCGGCGCGTTCTGCGCCAGGATCCCGATGTCATTCTGTTGGGAGAGATGCGTGACCTTGAGACGATCTCAGCCGCCATCACGGCTGCTGAAACGGGTCACCTTGTTTTCGGAACCCTCCACACAACAGGGTCGGCGCGCACGGTGAACCGCATGATTGACGCGTTCCCTGCAAATCAGCAAGAGCAGATTCGCGCACAGCTATCCGTCTCCTTGGTGTCCGTCATCTCTCAGGTACTGATGCCACGGGCCGGTAAGCGGGGACGTGTAGCGGCCTTTGAGGTCATGATCAATACGCCTGCGGTGGGCAATCTCATCCGAAAGAACGAGACGAACAAAATCCAATCCACGATCCAGACATCTCGGCGCATGGGCATGATTACTCTGGATGACTTCTTGCTGGACCTACACGCCAAGGGCGAGATTGACCGACAGACTGCGCTCGACTATGCCCAGGATCATCGAGATATGGAGTCGCGCCTTTGAACGGGCAGACTTCAGGTGCCTCCGCGGGCTCGCCCGAGCGGCAGTTGCTCGGACAAATCCTCAAGGGGCGCGGGGTTCTGGGAGAGGCTCAGATCCAGGGCGCTCTTGCCGAGCAGCGCAAGGGCGGCGGACTCATTGGTCAGTGCATGGTGAGTATGGGGCAGTGCAGCGCGGGTGACGTAGCCTTGGCCCTCGGCGAGCAGGCCGGGATGGAGACCGTGGACTTGTCGAGTTTTGAGCCCGACCCGGAAGTGCTCGGCCTCGTGGATGGCAGTGCCTGTCACACCTATGGGGTATTGCCCCTACGCCTGAACGGGGATCAGCTGGTGGTGGCCATTTCAGATCCTCTCAACACGGCTGTGTTGGAGGACCTTTCCTTTACGACCGGACTGAGTGTGAGCGGGGCGGTGGCGGATGGCGAAGCGATCAGCCGGCTCGTTGTGCAGTCCTACGGAAAGGAAAGCTCCTTGGCGGATGCGATTGCGGATGCGGCAGCTGCCGTGCAGGGTGGGGATGCTGAATCCGCTGCTCAGAGCATGCCGGTTGTACGCTTGCTCAATTCGCTCTTGCACCGCGCTATCCAAGACCGTGCCAGCGACGTGCATTTTGAAACCTACGAGGACACCTTTCGCATTCGTTATCGCGTGGATGGCAGCCTGTATGAGGTCGAGTCCCCCCCCGCACACCTCGCGCTGCCTCTCATCTCACGCATCAAGGTCATGGCCGACTTGGACATTACCGAGACGCGTCTACCCCAGGATGGCCGCATTGAGCTCGCAATTGATGGACGTCAAGTCGATTTGAGGGTGGCCACAATTCCCGGCCCGGCGGGGGAGGGCTGCGTGATGCGGGTGCTCGATCGTTCCGCAGTGAGTCTCGACCTGACAGCACTTGGCTTGCAGGAAGAAGACGATGTGCAATTGCGAGCATTGACTCAACTACCCCACGGAATCGTGCTCGTGACGGGTCCCACAGGATCGGGCAAGACTACGAGTCTGTATGCCATGCTCTCCGAGGCGAATACCCCAGATGTGAAGATCATCACGGTGGAAGATCCGGTGGAGTACGACATTGGTGGCATCGTGCAGATCCCCATCAACGAGGAAATCGGAGTGACGTACAGCGCCGTGCTGCGCTCCATCCTGCGCCAAGACCCGGATAAGATTCTAGTGGGGGAGATTCGCGATGGTGATACGGCCGGCACAGCGGTGGAGGCGAGCCTGACCGGCCATGCCGTCTTTGCCACGATTCACACAAACGATGCGCCCTCGACTGTGACTCGGCTCGTCGATATGGGTATCGAGCCATTCTTGATTACGGCGACCCTTGAGGCCGTTGTGGCCCAGCGTCTCGTGCGCACGATCTGCGCGGACTGCCGAAAACCTTATCAACCCGATGAGGACCTCTTGGCAGAGCTCGGCCAGGAAGGCGAGCGCCTCAAGGGCAGCACCTTCTACTTCGGGGAGGGATGTCCCGCCTGTCACCACACCGGTTACAAAGGGCGCACGGGGATCTTTGAGATCATGATTATCGAGGATTCCCTGCGCCGAGTGATTGGGGCCGGCGGCAACATCGAAGAGATTCGCGAAGCTGCTCGGGCCGGGGGCATGCGCAGCCTACGCGAGCGTGGAATCACGGCTGTGACCCAAGGCCTGACCACTGTGGAGGAGGTCCTGCGGGAGACCGGCCTTTGAGAATCCTGTCTCCCCGTGGGAATCTAGGCGGCTAGACGGCACTGTTCTGTCCCTTCGAAGGGGCGAGGGGGGTAAGCGCTTCACCCGACGGGGAGTCTCTCCGAGAGCGGGGTCCCGCAGTCAGAGGGGCCCGGGGGGCTCCGATTCCGCCCAACCGATTCCGCTGCCCCTTTCAAGATAGTCTCTTCATGCCCTAGATTGAGGGCTCAGGTACACGCTCGACCCCCGGCGTGGCCATTCCCCCCCCACGTCCAACTCCGCCCATGGCCAAGCGCATCCAACGCTCCTCGAAGAGTTCTTCCAACGCCTCAAGCCAGAAGGCTCGCCCCTCGGCAGGAGCCGGCACAGGTGCATCAGGGGCCTCGACCCGCGGTGGCAAGGTCAAGGCGGACCTCATCACGGACTTTACCGTTCAACTCGCTACCCTGAGCGAGGCGGGGATTCCCATCGTGAAGGCCCTCACGATTCTGGAAGGGCAGATGCGGCCGGGCCGATTCAAGGGCATCGTGGCAGAGGTGACCGAAGATGTTGCCTCCGGTACTCCCCTCTCCGAGGCACTCGCCAAGCACCCCATGTGCTTTGAGCCGCTGTATACATCTATGGTGCGCGCAGGCGAGGCAGGGGGTGTGCTCGACCGAATCCTCGACCGATTAGCCACCTTCCGGGAGAAGGCAGCGGAGATTCGCGGCAAGGTCATTGGCGCGATGATCTACCCGCTCATTCTGTCCCTAGTGGCAGGGGGAGTGATCACTGCGGTGGTCCTGTTTGTGATTCCGCGTTTTGAGGAGCTGTTCAAGTCATTCAATGTCCAACTTCCTCAGATCACGCAGGTGCTCTTGGACTCGTCCACTTTTGCGGCTCAGTACTGGTATGCGGTTGTGGGCTTGCCTGTGGTCTTGCTGCTCACTCATCTGACCTTGCTCAAACGCAATGAGGGCTACCGCCATTGGGCCCATGGCGTCCTGCTCAAGGTCCCAGGCCTCGGGGGCTTAGTGTCTAAGACAATGATCGCGTCCTTCTCGCGCACCTTTGGAACTCTGATTCAAGCGGGTGTCCCGCACCTCGATGCCCTCGAAATCGTTCGTGATGCTACGGCCAATGAGGTCTTGATTCGGGGTGTGGAGTCCATCCGCCGCACTGTGCGCGAAGGGGAGGGCATTGCCCGCCCCATGGGGGAGTCGGGCATCTTTGATGATCTCGTCACCAACATGGTGGACGTGGGAGAGGAGACCGGTAATCTCGATGGCATGCTCCTCAAGGTGGCATCGGCCTACGAGCGGCAGGTGGATCGCTCCATTGACGCACTCTTCAAGATCCTTGAGCCGCTGCTCCTGATCATTATGGCCATTTTTGTGGGCTTCATTGTGGTGGCGTTGTTCATGCCCCTGATGGAGATCATGAATTCAATCAGTGGTGCCTGAAAGCCAAGATGCCTCCCTCTCGACCGCCGCTGACCCCTGAGGCAGCAGGCCCAAGTGGCCCGTCCCCGATGCCCGGGGATGGAGGCGGAATAGAGGCACTCAAGCCCTCGCTAGCCGCCCGGGTCGGCCCGGCCAAGCTTCCCCTAGGGCTGCGCGTGGCTGTGCTTGTCATGATCTTCAACGGGGTTGTGTTCGGAGGATTGTTGGCCTGGTTCACCCGCAGCATGTCGGGCGAGCAAGCCCAACTTGCAGAGCTTGACGAGCAGTTGGTTCTGGAGCGCCTGCGAAACCTCCTCGATGAGCGCGGTCAGGCGCTCACAGGAGAAATCCTCTCGTGGTCCCGCTGGTCGCGCTATGAAGATGCCCAAATCGTGCAATTGCACAGCATTGAACCGAGCGGAGGCTTGTTGCGTGACCTGCGCCGGGTGGCTCTGAGTGGCAGGACTGAGGTGATTCCCGATGGGACACTGTGTCCCCTGCGAACACCAAGACCGGGTCCTCGGCGTCTGACGATTCCTGTTCCGAACGAATGGAATCCGCGCGAGCATATCCTGGCGCACGGCTATCCTCTGCCCTTGCGCTGTGCGATGCCATTCATCCTGGGGGCCATGCGGATGGAGGTGTTCTTGCCACGCATGGAAGCGGGTCCCATATGGGGTGCAGCTCTGTTCACGGGGCAGAGCTCCTGGCCCAATCATCCCGCGCGCACATTCTTCGCCGGCGGCCCCGGCCAACTGGCTCTCCAGTGGGCGTGTTGGCCCCTGCAAGTGCAGAGAGCCTTGCGGGACGCGATCTTCCTTGGGCTTTCCCCGTCGTATCAACGGCACTACGACGCAAGCATGAGCGTCTACCTGCGCGAGGCTCTCATCAGTTCACAACGTGCGGGGATACCGCTCCGGTTTCGGGGCGGAGTCCTCTTGCCCCTCAGTGAGCCTGGAGGCACCGTATGGGGCGCGGGGCTGTTCCCATTCCGAACTTGGATTTACCTATTGCCCACACCCCTGTTTGCGCCCGGCCGCTGGATGAGCGGAGCGATTATCGAGGCACTGGAAGAGGACCCGCTCCCCGCTGACCTTCGCCTCGGGGGGGTGTATCTCAATCCAATGGGCGCCGCCCATCGTCCTCCCACTTGGGATCAGGATGCGGTGCTCACTCAGATCCGAAAGGCTGCTCACGAGGGCCAGACCGTGGAGAGTGAACTGGGTGTGACGGTCCCCCTGCGCTTGGCCTCCGGACAACTCTGGGGGGGTGTGTGGCTCAAGCCAAGGGTCCAGTCTCTCGTGGGGCCAATCCTTCGGCAGATCGGCCCGTGGTTCGTGCTCTCCACCCTGGTTCTAACCCTTGCCACGTTCTTTGGAGTGCATCGGTTGGTCCTCGATCCGGTCAGGCGTTTGGCCCGAGGAGCGCGGCGCTTGCGGGCGGGTGACCTAGGGGCGCGTGTTCCCGAGGTGGCGCGTCGTGATGAGTTGGCTGACCTGGTCCGAAGTTTCAACGGCATGGCCTCCGAGGTGCAGGGCTTCAATGCGCGCCTCGAGCGTGAAGTGCAGCAAGCCACCGATGAGGCCCGCGAAGCCGAGGCGGCCGCCATGACCCAGCGCCGATTGGCGGCGACGGGGGAATTGGCTGCGGGTATTGCCCACGAGATCAACAACCCCTTGGGAGGCATGCTCAATGCTCTCGAGGCGCTGGGCAGCCAAGATCTGTCGGATGAGCGGCGTGCTCGCTATCTCGAACTCTTGCAGGGTGGCTTGGAGCGCATCGGTGAGACCGTGGGCAATGTCCTGCGCTTGGCTCCACGCAATACCCAGGTCGGCCCCCTCTCCTTGGCGGAGCCCCTCGGAGATGCCCTCGGGTTGATTGCGCACAGGGCGCAGGGTCATCGGGTGGGCATTCAACTGGAGGGTGCCGGAGGGCAGCGGGCATGGACGGGTGCGGAGTCCTTGGATGCGTGGCACGCCTTGCCTCGAGTACGCGGTCAGCGCAATGAATTGGGTCAGGCTATCCTCAATCTACTGGTCAATGCCCTCGACGCTTTGGAGGAAAGTAAGGGCGTGACCGGACGCCTGCGGATAGGGTTAGGGCAGGATGAAACTCAATTGCACCTTTGGGTAGCTGACAACGGACCGGGTATGGATGCCGGTCTCGTGCATCGTGCGGCGGACCTCTTCTTTACGACCAAGGCCGAGGGGCGGGGCACAGGACTCGGGCTCGCAATCGTGCACAATGTCGTGCACGGTCACGGAGGCCATATGCAGTTGCTAAGCCCTGAGGGGGGTGGCTTCGAGGCTCACGTGTACTTGCCGATCGAGAGCCATGATCCAGTCGTGGGCCCTACTGGGGTGTGCAGTCCATGAGTGCCGCCGATGCCTTGCCTCTGATGGGGGCTGGGGGCTTGCTAGTCGTCTCTGGCTTTTTAGCTGGGGCAGAAACAGCCCTGTTCAGTCTCGGTGAGCGAGAGAAATCCAATGCTTCCGATCGGGTGCGCCTCTTGATCGAGTCGCCCCGAGAATTACTTCTCACGGTCTTGCTGAGCAATCTGTTTGTGAATCTGCTCTTTTTCACCAGCTTGCCGCTCCTGTTTCCAGAACGCATGAGTGAGCACGGGTTGCTGACGGGTGCCCAAGCTCTGCTGGCCCTGCTCGTCGTGGGGGAGATCATCCCCAAGACCCTCGCACTCAAAGCACCTCACCGGGTGGCCAGTGCTGTGGCCCTCCCCCTGACTGCGATGGTGGTCTGGCTGGCGCCCGCTCGACGGGCCGTGACTGGCGTGCTCGATGTGCTCCTGCGCGCACTGGGAGTCGATGCGTCGGGTGAAGAGGGCGTGTCTCCGCAAACACTGGCTGCTGCCTTAGAACGCAGCGCACAGGATGGGTTTCTCAAGGCGGGCGAGGCTGATCTCTTGTCCGAGATTGTGGATCTTGGGCACCTGCGTGTGCGGGAGATCATGACTCCCCGTGTGGACATGCTGGCAGCTGACCTTGATCACGATCAATCCCAACGTGCTGTTCTGCTGGAGCAAACCAAACGTCAACGGCTCACCTGGCTGCCGGTGATACGGGGGGATGCCGACACCGTTGTGGGCAGGGTCGAGGTGCGCGATTTGCTCCTGCAGCCCGATCGGCCGCTGGGCGAATTGTGCATGCCCGTGACCTTCGTGCCAGAAGTGGCCCGTGTGCTCAGCATGCTTGAAACCCTACGCTCCGAGCGGGTGGCCGAGGCGGTCGTCTTGGATGAGTGGGGCGGGACGGCCGGCGTGGTGACTCTGGAAGACCTCTTTGAGGAACTCGTGGGGGAAATGCGGGTGGAAGACGAAGAACTCGAGCGGGCCGTAATCCCCGTGGGTGAAGGACGCTATCGCGTGAGTGGCGCCACCTCCATTCGCGACTGGAATGATCTGTTTGGGGCTCAGGTGGTGCCTAATGCCTTCGAGACTGTAGGTGGATATGTCACAGCTTTGCTGGGGCGGATCCCGCGTGGAGGGGACAGGGTCACCCTCGGTGCTGGCTTGGCCTGTGAAGTCAGTGAGGTGCGTGGGCGTCGAGTCTTGAGCGTGGAGATGTATTTGGAGCAAGCGCCTGGTCGAGAATCCGCAGGGAGGACCCGCTAATGGAAGTGTTCTTGCTGGTTCTTGCACTGGGTCTGTGCGTGGTGGTCAGCTTTGTGTTCTCCGGTTCGGAGATCGGCATCTACACCCTCTCTCGTATCCGACTGGACATGGAGGCTGACGAGGGGCACTCCGGTGCACGCATCGTGCGGATGCTGCTGCGCGATGAGTCTGCGCTTCTGATCACAATCCTCATTGCCAACAACCTGGCGATTGAGTTGGCCTCAAGCCTCAGTGATAATCTGCTAGGGAGATGCATTGATGCACTGGCGAGTGATGTGGTTCTCAGTCCGGGCACGCGTGCGCTTGTACTGACTCTGGTATTGACCCCCCTGCTGTTCCTCTGGGGTGAAGCGCTGCCTAAGGAGATCTTTCGGCGGCGGGCTCACAGCATGGTGTACCCAAGCGTGCCACTGATCTTTGCACTGCGCTGGATCCTGTGGCCCCTTGAGCGCGTTTTGCGCCTCTTGACTTTGATCTTAGAATGGAGTTTTGGGCTGGGCCGGGGGCAGGTAGCGCTCGGCGGCCAACGCGAGCGGCTCGTGGCGGTGCTCGCAGAGGGCCGCCGGCAAGGTGCCTTGCACGAGAGGGCCGAGGCGCTGGCCCACGGGGCCCTACGGTTGCGCAATCTTCCCATCGCAGAGGCGATGATTCCTTGGGACCAGGTGCATTCACTGTGCAGCGAATGGAGCGAGGAGACCCTGCGTACACAGGTGGCAGAGTCCCGCTGGACACGATTGCCTGTGGTGGATGGGCGGGGGAGCCTACAGGGTTATGTCCATCAACTGGAGGTTCTGGCCGCCGGTACGGAATCCTCGGTCCTGTCTCATCTTAGGAGCCTGCCGACCCTCCCCGCCGAAACCCCTGTGGATCGGGCCCTGTTGCATCTGCGAGGCGGGGCTAGACGGGGGGCGGTGGTGGGGACGGTGGAGAATCCGCTGGGCTGGGTAACCCTCAAGGACCTACTCGAGGAGATTTCTGGGGACCTGGTGGGGCTCTAGTCGAGGCCTTGCCGGGGCCTTGCCGGGGTGCCTGCGGGCCATGCTCAAGTCTCCGAGGCGGTCATTTTTTGGAGAGCTAGCCGCAACCCCCTCTTCTCGCTAAGGTATTCACCCCGTCAGGTGCCCCGCGGCCCTGTCTCAGCCCTACCTCTGCCATGAATTCTGCTCCCTCCCAGTCCCCGGACCCTGCGGATTCCCACGCTGGGAAGCCTCCGCACGGCAACGCCCCCATTCAAGCTGCCCTTCTCCGAGGGGACATCGCTCCCGGCGGTATGTGCCCGGTGGATGGGCCTGTGGACGGGCCTGTGGACGGGCAGGCTGGCAGGGCTGCGTTGGGCGGTAACCCCCTGTGGATTCTCTTGGTGGGTGGGGCGCTCATGTTGCTCGGCAGCGTGCTGTTCGAATCGGCCTGGGCCCAAGACCCTGATGATTGGACTTCCACGGTGGCTGCCGGCGGAACCGCTGACAGCAACGGCAGCATGATCGCTGTGACCGGTGTGGACATGACCGGCCAGTCGATTCTGTATCTGATCGACACCGAGGCCAAGCACATTTGTGTTTACCAGGCCACCGGGGGCTCCAAGTCAACCCAGGGCATTAGTTTCGTGGGTGCTCGACGAATTGACCTGGATTTACAGCTCGATGGATTCAATGATCGCACACAATCCGAAGGCCGTCCGTTAGGCTACAAAGAGCTCAAGCGCATCTTTGAAGCCGCGGCGGATGCCGAGGATCAATAACCCTTTCTACCCCCCAGACCCCCAGTTTTAGGAGATCGATACCGTGCCCGACGAATTCTTCAGCTTTGACGAGGCCCTCGACGAGCTTCGCCTGAAAGAGGACGAGCTCAAGCGGCTTGTCTCTGAAGGCGACATCCGTGCTTTCCGCAAGGGCGACACCATGAAACTTCGCCGCAGTGACGTAGACGCTTTGCGACGCGAACTGTCTGGGGGCGAGGTTGTGGATCTTGACGAGCCAGCCGAAGAGCTTATTTTCGAGGATGACTCCGCCGTGGATGACGAGTCAGGTATGGCCACTCAGGAGATTGCGGATGTAGAGACTCTCATCGACGAAGAAATCGAGGAGATCGAAGAGGTCGCCCCGGCGGCGACTTCCCGCAAAGCTCGGCCCCGTCCCGTTGCCGCGGCCGTCGCCGAGGAAGAAGAGGAGGAGAGTATGGGTATGCGTGCTGCCATGATTGCCTCTGCCTTGGTCCTCATCCTCGGACTTCCCGTGGCCATGGCCGTCACCAGTGGCAACGCCGACGGACTTGCGAAGTCCATCGCCGAAGTCTTCGGAACGAAGATCAACGCCCCTGCCTCGAATTAGGCTCTAGGCTTCCCCTCCGTGAGTCACACATCCCACGGGATAGGTGGCTAGGGGGACATCCCTAAGGCGAGCAGGATTGAATCAGCCGCGGGTCCCCTCTTGGGGGGCCAGCGGCTTTTCTTATGGGGGGAGTGGTGGCGGGCGGGAGGCTCGGCCGCTACCTCGGGAGCCCCCACGCTGCCCCAGTCGAGCAGGCGCAGGCCTGGCCCCCGATAGAACCCACAGAAACCATGCTTGAGATCGCCCCCGGTGGATGGCTAGACTGCCTCACGGACGGGGAATGGATGGTCATCCGGCCCCTGACACCCGAAGCTTCTGGGATCGGGGGTTGCTCTCAATTCGAAGGCTTTACAACGCAGTGTGCCACCGACGTTGGAGTTTGTGCTCCAGATGCGCGGAAGCCCAAACACTGCAATGCACTGCCACATGGCAGTTCCCAAAACGCAATAACCGCATGGGGAGACCCAATGCTCCAACTTTATAGGACTACACAAATGAACAAGCACACCCGAGGGGGGGGACGCTTGGCGGGGGCCACGGCCCTGCTGATCGTCGCCGGGTTCTCATCATCTTGCACCAGCATGCAGGAGTATGAGGACGCCGTCGCATTGGCCAAGGAATACCAAACCGAGAACTACGATCTGGCCCTGCAGAATGAGCGTCTGCGCAAAGATTACGAAACCCTCCAGGCTCAGTTCCGGGATGAGGGCATCAGTCAAATCAGCGCGAATCTCACAGATGCCGCCTACGCAAAGCTCAGTGAGTTGGAGCGCCAAATGGCGGAGCGCGAAAAACAGGGTCCCGTCAAGGACGTGGAGCGCTACCAGCTCAGCGACGGATATGTCTACATGATTCAAGACAGGCTCCTGTTTGAATCGGGCAAGGCGGAGTTGGGCAAAGCGGGCAAGGAGGCATTGACTGAGATATCCTCTGAAATCGCCGCTCAATCCCACGGCACCATCTGGGTGCGAGGACACACCGATTCAGACCCCGTCAAGAAGGAGGCCACTTTGAAGCGCTTCCCCCATGGAAACCTCCAGCTTTCAGCTGAACGTGCCGTGGCCGTGGGCGCGATGTTGATCGGCTCCAAGGCGATCGGGTCTTCCGAGGTGCGTGTGATGGGTTTTGGGCCCCATGAACCAGTGGCACCGAACAACAGCGCGGAGAACAAGCGCTTGAACCGGCGCGTTGAGATCTTTGTCTCCAATCCTGAGTAGATCTTTCTGGCGAGCTGGATAAGGAGGGGCTGCCCCCGACTCAGCGGTTCGAAAAAAACCATCGTGAATTCAACTACCCGCTCCAGCTCGAACGCGAGATGGGGCGGGTGGTTTTGTAGGAGGTGGATTTCTCGGATGCCCAGGCGAATTGTAAGCATCCCTGCGATGATCGCGTGTTGGGGCTTGGCATCTCTCGGGTGTGCTCCACCGGGCGTGGACCCTGGGCCTGAACTCGATTTGCAGGGACTTGCCTTTGTACGGGCGGGGCAGGCCGAGCCCTTCGTGGGTTTGCGTTGTGCATCCCATGAGGACCTCTTGGTCGACCGCTTCGAGGTGACCCGAGAACTCTGGCAGGCCTGGCGCGAGCGCGAACCCGCACGGGTGGCTGCCCTCAAGCCCCTAGGTTCCCTGCACCCCGGCTCCCATCTGCCGGTCGTGGGGATGACGCTTGACGAGGCCATGGGATTCGCGGCTGCGCGGGGTATGCGCTTACCCACAGTGGATGAATGGATATTCATCGCGGCGGGGTCACGGTCCCAGACCTGGCCCCACGGGAATACTCGCCAGGTTTCAGTGGCCAACACCGTGGAAGTGGGCTTGGGACGTTCGGCCCCCGTGGGCTCGTTTCCAGGGGGGGCCTCGACGGGGACGGGCATTCTTGATTTGGCGGGGAATGTCTGGGAGTGGGTGACCCCGCCCCTGCCCGCCGGTGTGGAGCCCATGGCCTGGGGGTTGCAGGGCCCCTCTCCATTTGCCTTCTGGGCCATGGGAGGGTCATTTCAGGTCCGCGGCCGGGAACTCTTTGCGTTCGACGGAGTGCGGCGATTCCACGCGACAGGGTTAGAACGCAGTCACCGCGCTGACGACATTGGGCTTCGTTGTGTGGTAGAGGCCCGCGGGTATCTACGGCAGCATGCAAGCCGGTGGAGCAGCCCAGACTTGCGCAAGGATATCACTGCGTTGGGTCGACGCTGGGGTTCACGGGCGGTGCCCCTGCTACGCGAGCTAGTGGCTGCAAAAGGTGCGGCCGATTCTCTGCATTGGTTATTGGAAGGAGCACAGTCTTGATGGGGGAGGAATCGCATCCCCGTCAGGGCGTACCCCACGAAGGGAATCGTGAACAAAAAGAGATTCCCGAGCGCGCGCCCCGTCCTCCCTGGTCGGAATTCCGAGCGAGGTTGGAGGCTGCGGGTTTCCGGCCATCTCGTCGCCTCGGCCAAAACTTCTTGCTGGATGAAAACGCTGCTAGGTCTATTGCGCGGGACGCAGAACTGGGGGAGGGGGAGTTTGTATTAGAGGTGGGCCCGGGCTGTGGGTTCTTATCTGTTCACCTCGCCCACCAGGGAGTGCAACTCCTAGCGGTTGAGATTGACACGCGACTTGCGCCGATCGCAAAGGCCTTTCTCGAGGGGTATCCCAAGGCTCATGTGCTGGTGGCTGATGTGCTCGCGGGAAAGCACCAGATCGCTCCCGAAGTCCTCGCCCAGTTACCGGATAGGGGAGAGTGGCACCTAGTGAGCAACCTACCCTATTCAGTCTCTGCACCAGTCTTGGCCCTTTTGGCAGGGATGGAGTATCCCCCCAAGTCGATGACGGTCCTTGTGCAAGAGGAAATGGCTGAGCGATTGCTCGCCCAACCGGGTCAACCCGGAGCTGGCCCCTTGAGCCTTGGCATCGCCCAGAGCTACGACGTGTCACGGCTGCGCGATCTCGGTCCGGCTCTGTTTTGGCCGCGACCCAAGGTGACGAGCACAGTGGTGCGCTTCGTACGCAAGGAAGGACTGGAATCCTGGGCCCTGCGGCGGCGGGTGACTTTCCTAGGATCCCGTCTGTTGCGACACCGGCGTCAGTCCCTAGGACGGGTCCTGAAGGAGTGGCTGGGTTCGCGGCCCCAAGCTCTGGGCCTACTCGATGCCCAGGGACTCGATCCCGGCCAGCGCGCTGACACCCTTGGGCTGGAATCCCTGCAGGGGCTGACAGAGGATCTTGTGAGGCGTACACCCGAGCTGTTTGGGGTTGAATAGGGGATAGGGGGGCGCGAGGAGGGTGTGAACCGGTGCAGACCCGCCTGGTGGCCTTTTCTGGGGGGATGCTGCTTCACAGGGGGTTCTGGCGACCCCCTTCCCCCTAGAGGGCAAGTCTCATCTCCCCCAAGGATTCTCGCCCCCTATTGGCCTCTCGGGCCGGAGACGGGTACACTTACCCACGTCTCGGATGACGAGCTCTATCCTCCCCATGGAGGTCGGCGCGTAGGCACCCTGCGTCCGCCACCTCAACCCCTAGCTTGGATAGCTCTCCCCCCATCGCCCGTTATTCGTGACGACGGATTGCTGTTCCCCTTTCTAGTTCTGTGGGCTTCGTTCGACGAGTGCTCCAGAACTCTCTTGGGAAACAGGGATTCGGCGCCCTCAACGCAGCGACTCTTCGGACCCCATACCAGCGAGGTCGAAGGCGTGCAAGGGGCGTGGGAGCTGTCAGGGAACCCCTTGTGTACCCGGTCAACGCTCATCCCCCCACGTTTCTGATCGCCTGCCAAGTCGCTTGTTCTTCGTCGCCTCCATGTCCTCAGATCTCGATTTCACTCGCGCTGTATCCGAGTTGAAGCTGCGTCTCGCGGTGGAGGATGTTGTGCGTGAATGGGTGCCTGCTCTAAAAAAAGCAGGGCGTCTTTGGGAAGCGTGCTGCCCTTTCCACGATGAGAACACGCCTTCCTTCAAGGTGGATCCGGCCAAGCAAACTTGGCGTTGTTATGGTGCGTGCCAAGAAGGGGGGGATGTGATTTCGTTCGTCATGAAGAGTCAAAACTTGAGCTTCAGCGATGCGACGGAAATGCTGGGTTCCCAAGTCGGGGTGGTCGTTCCCCGGGGCAAGCGTAGTCAGGTGCGGGCGGATGACGATCCGGGTCTGGCGGCACTGTCAGCCCTCGATGGGTTTTTCCAATCACAGTTGATGACACCCGCCGGGCGCGCTGCGCGCGAGTACCTGCACAAGCGCGGAATGGGTGAGAATGCGATCAAGGCCTTTGGACTCGGCTGGTCACCCTCCAATGGTCAGGATGTTGTGCGCTTGGCTCACGATTGGGCGAGAGAATCAGCGGGTCAAGGAAACCGAGGGGCGGACCCCATCGATCTTTGGGTGCGGGCGGGCATCCTGCGGCGCGGGGAAGATGGGGGTGCTTACAGCTTCTTCCGGGGACGGTTGATGGTGCCGATTCACGATTTCCACGGCCGGACCATTGGTTTTGGCGCACGCCGCATCCAGGACGGAGAGGACAAGGGGCCGAAGTACATCAACAGTTCGGAGAATGAGTACTTCCACAAGGGCAAGGTGATCTACGCACTCGATCGGGCCAAGGATGCCGTGCGCAGGAGCAAACATCTAATCCTCGTGGAGGGCTATACAGATGTGATCGCGGCCCATGGGGTCGGACTCGGCACCGTCTGCGCCGTGCTGGGAACGGCCACCACGGAGACCCACGCAGCCTTGGTGCGACGCAGTGGCGCTCGGCAGGTGACGCTGGTCTTTGACGGCGACAATGCAGGGCGGCAAGCCGCTTGGCGGGCCCTCGACGGGCTGTTGGCCCTCGATGTGGACCTCAGGGTGGCCGCTCTTCCCGAGGGCAGCGACCCAGCCGATTTGTGCGCTCAGGGGGCAGGTCGGTTTAGCGCCCACTTGGAAAACGCTGACGACTGGTTTGACTTCCTGTTGGAAGGATTGAGGGGGCTTTCGGGGAAGGAACAGGCCAAGGAAGTGGACCGTGTCCTGCGCTTGCTCGGCAAGCTCAAGAGCCCGGTCTATCGCTCGTCTCTGCACGGCCAATTGGCCCAGCATCTGGGTATGCAGCTATCCACGATTGAGGAAGCTTGGAAGGCTCTGAGCGGTCACCAGGGGGGGGATCGGAGCCGATCTCGACCGGGATATTCTGCGGGACACACTGGGGGACACTCTGGGGG
>CAYXZD010000006.1:0-89240 GCA_964469565.1 uncultured Planctomycetaceae bacterium | reverse complement strand
GGAGCCGATCTCGACCGGGATATTCTGCGGGACACACTGGGGGACACTCTGGGGGGCAAGAGAGGGCCTACACCCTCCCACGACCGGATTCGGAGGAGCGTGGGGAGTCCCAGAGTGAGAGTGGCCCCGCCCTTGGGCACAATCGTCCCAAAAAGCCGGTAGATAAGCGCGTGATGGCCGCCTACAAAGCGTCCGTCGGTGCCGTTCTCCTCGATTCCGCCCTCGTTCCGCGGATTCGCCCTCTCCATACAACCTGTCCCAATGCTTCACTGGTCACCGTGATTGGGGCCATTCTTGCTCTCTACGAGGATGACGAAGCAGTCATTGATGAGTCGAGTGTCATGACCCAGTTAGGGGATGACCCTCTTCGAAATCATATCAGCGGCCTCGTCGCCTATGCCTCTGACTCCAACTTTCCTCCCCATGAATTGCTTGAAGCGAGCCTGAACACACTCAGTGCAATGGCTCGGCGCGATGAAATCGCCGAGCTTCGACTTCGTATTCAAGCTCCCGACCTTCAAGCCGAGGACCGCCAAGACCTCATTCGGCAGCTCACTGAGCAAACCCGAGAGCTGCAAGGTCTTTCACACACTTCTCCCTACGCGTAACCCAACCACCTAACACCCCGCCCCCGAATTCCCCTTCCTCATTGGATCCACCCGCGGTCAATACCTGGCCGACCCCACGGGTCTTGGCTGTCATCCGCAGCGCTTCCACGAGGGATAAACCCACTGCTTCCCCATGACTGAAAAAACCGAGGACATCGTCAAGCTCCTGACCGAAGAGGCCAGCTCCAAGGGTTTCCTGACCTTCGCGGAGATGACCAAGCTGCTTGAAGATCACATTGTGAGCCACGAAAAAATGGACCAAGTGTTCGTCGGGCTTGAAGAAGCCGGCATCGAGTTGGTGGACAGCGAGGGCCGTCCTGCCATGGGTGATGCTACCCCACGGGTGCCCGCGCCCGCTGAGAGTGCTCCCGGGAAGCGACCAGCCCCCAAGACCAAGTCGGCTGTGGCTGCCCTGCGTGGAGTCTTGCCAGAGAAGATTGATGACCCCGTGCGCATGTATTTGACTCAGATGGGAGAGATTCCCCTCTTGACCCGGCCCGAGGAGATCTTCCTAGCGAAGTCCATCGAGATTACGCGCAAGCGGTTTCGCAAGAAGTGCATGGGGTCGGGCATCTGCATGACCGAGACCCTTGCCGTCCTACGCGAGGTGCGTGATGGAAACCTCGCGTTCGATCGCACCCTCAAGGTCAACCCCAACCCCAAGCCCGATGACGATCCCAAGATCGTTGAGACCTTGGGCAAGCCATTCCTAGCCAAGCGACTGCCGGTCAACATCGAAACGATCGAACGCCTGCACGAGGCGATGACCCAAGCCTACATGCCCCTGGCCGCACACTGGATGGGCGGTGAAGTCTTGGAGGGCCAAGCGCGCTCTGAGGCCCTCACGCGGGTACAGAACCTGCGCCGCAAGCTCATTATCCTGTTGGAGGAGTGCCACCTGCAAATCAAGAAAGTGCGGCCTTACAGTGACGATCTTGCCGATCACTACCGCGAGATGCGCTCGGTGGAGCGCAAGCTTGACGCGGCACGCAAGGCTGATTCCAACGACCAGCAGGAGGAACTCGTCCGCGAACTCTGCGAGCGCATGTTCGAACTAGAGATGGCGACGCTGGAGCCCATCGGTCGAGTCAAGGCCCGATTGGACCAGGTGATCTTGCATTATGCCGGCTATGAAGAGGCCAAGCGTGACCTTTCGAGTGGCAACCTGCGCCTCGTCGTGTCGATCGCAAAGAAGTATCGCAATCGCGGACTGTCGTTCCTTGACCTGATTCAGGAGGGGAACACCGGTCTGATGAAGGCCGTTGAGAAGTATGAGTACCGCAGGGGGTACAAGTTCTCGACCTATGCCACTTGGTGGATTCGCCAGGCGATCACCCGTTCCATCGCAGATCAGGCGCGCACGATTCGCATCCCGGTGCACATGATCGAGACCATGAGCAAATTGCGCAATGTGACGAAGCGACTTGTGCAGGCGAAAGGGCGCGAGCCCTCAGTCGAGGAGGTCGCTGAAGCTACCGAAATCACGGTGGAAGAGGCCAAGCGCGTGATGAAGATTAGCAAGCATCCCATCAGCCTTGATCGTCCTATCGGAGAGTCGGATGACAGCTATTTTGGGGACTTCATTGAAGATGAGTCGGCTGAGAGCCCCCTGCAGGCTGCGGGCCAAGAGATGCTCAAGGATCGAATTGATGACGTGCTCTCCAGCCTGACCTTTCGAGAGCGTGAGATCATCAAGCTTCGCTATGGCATCGGCGACGGTTACACCTACACCTTGGAGGAAGTGGGCCGTATTTTCCGGGTGACCCGCGAGCGGGTGCGTCAGATCGAGGCGAAGGCCGTTCGGAAACTGCGCCATCCGGTGCGTGCCCGCCAATTGGCGAGTTTCTTGGACGGGGTGGAAGTTGAAGAGGACTATGGCGAGTTCTAGGGGCTAAGCCTTCGGCGGGGAGGGATCTTGTGCCCGCCTGCGGCGGGGAGGGACTTTGTGCCCGCCTGCGGCGGGGAGGGACTTTGTGCCCGCCTGCGGCGGGCGGGGCTTGCTGTGCCCACTCTGTGAGCCGTGCGTCGGGAATCACCTATCGGATCCCGTGACTGATTGGCTGCGGGGCCCTGAGAAGGGCCCCCATGGCGGCTATCGCCGTGTTGGCTGATGGCTTCGATGGGGGGGAGGAAGTGAGCATTGCTCCCCCTGCAGTGGTTAGACTGCATCGGCGTGAAGGACTCACTCCATCAGGATGTCGCGGTCGGTGTGGACCCCAGCCTTGCGGGAGGGGAGGGGAGGACTTGGCGGTCGGGTGAGGGACGCATCCTCATCGGGCTCGCACTGTTTGCCTTCGCGCTGCGCGTCGTCTATGTCTTCGGCCTACGAGACAGCCCTTACTTTGAAGAGCCTGTCATTGACGCGGCCTATCACCTCGATTGGGCTCGGGCGCTCGCTGCAGGTGAGGAATTTGAATCGGGACCTTTCTTTCGAGCCCCCCTTTACCCCTGGTTTCTAGCCCTCGCGCTCAAACTCTGTGGCGGCAGCCTATTGGGTGTGCGCTTGATGCAGTGCGCACTAGGAGCCAGTACGGCGGTGTTGACCTATCTCATCGGCCGACGTGCCTTTGATCGGCGCGTGGCACTTCTCTCGGGACTGGCGGCGGCCACCTATTGGGTGTTGATTTATTTCGACGGTGAATTGCTGTTGCCCACTTTGGCGATTCCCCTCAATCTTCTGGCCCTGTGGCTGAGCCTTGAACTGGTCCAGGCCTCAAGCACCCGAGGGCGCAGGGCATTGGTTGCGGGCCTGGCATGGGGGGCCGCTGCCATCACCCGCCCCAACGGGCTGCTGTTTATGCCCTTGCTGGCGATTTGGTTGTTCACACGGGGTGGCTGGTCGGCGGCCTCGGGTTCGAACAACCGGGGCGGGGATTCCAAGGCACTCCAGTCGACCGGTTCGCCCTGGATGGCTTGTGCAATGCTGACCCTCGGCACCTTGATCCCTATCCTGCCCTTGACGGCCTACAACGGGTGGGTCGCGGGGGATTCAGTGCTCATTTCTTCGCAGGCCGGGGTAAATCTCTGGATCGGCAATCACCCGGGCGCAGACGGACGCACGGCTAAGGTACCCGGGACCCTAGGCGATGATTTCCATGGGACTGCCCGGGAAGCCGCTGCACTCGCTTCCCAAGCCGAGGGGCGAGTCCTTACGCCCTCCGAGGTTTCGGATCACTACACACAGAAGGCCCTAGGCTATATGCGTTCGCAGCCCGGCGCAGCGGCCGCGGGACTCTTGAACAAGGCGGGCCTGTTCCTCCGCGATGAGGAGATCAGCAACAACCAACCGGTGCGCTTTT
Organism: uncultured Planctomycetaceae bacterium; assembly: GCA_964469565.1. Taxonomy (GTDB): domain Bacteria; phylum Planctomycetota; class UBA1135; order UBA1135. The sequence continues at coordinate 85,333 of CAYXZD010000006.1, read as the reverse complement.
TTGCTCACCACTTCAGTGCGGTTGCCCGGTGGTCGCCGCTGGGGTTCACCCCATTGCTAACACTGGGGCTTCTTGGCCTGGCCGTTCTTCTCGCCGGGTCAGATCGTTGGGCACGGTTTCCCCTGTGGGGATTCCTGCTCACCTACAGCTTGAGTGTGGTTGTGTTCTTCGTCTGCTCTCGCTTCAGGGCACCGGTGTTGCCGCTGCTCATGGTGCTGGGGTCGCATGGGGTTGTCTGGGTTGTGGACGAGTGGCGGTCGGGAAGGCGGCGGGGGCCGTGGTTGTGGGGGGCCGGCTTGGTGATTGGATTGAGCCTGTTGGCGGGGACTCGCGGGGACCGGCGGGAGGCCGAGGCGGATGGATTGCGACATCTCGCCGTGGGCCATGGACTCGCGGGTGAGCAGGCACTTGCCGAATCGCTTTCCAAGCGTGCCCTTGATCAGGCCCCCAAGGATCGACAGACCCTATTGGCGCGCGCGGGAATCCTCGAGGACGGCGGGAGCTTTGAACTCGCTGGAGATTGCCTGGAGCGGGCGCGGGAGGTCTATCCCCAAGATGCTCAGGTGCTCGATCGGGCCTTGGGCTTGATGGCCCGACGCGGCCAGTGGGCTGCGGTCGAGCGTGGGGCGCAGGCCATTCTCGACGGGGGCCAGCCTAAAGGCGAACCCACCCAGGCACTCGTGGCTAGCGCCCAGTATCACCTTGCCACGGCTCTCAAGGCTCAAAACCGCTTGGGTGAGGCCCTTGCTGCCATGGAAGAGGCCGTGCGCCTCGATCCGGGCGGCTCCAGGGCTCAAGCGGTTCTGGGGTCATTCCTTGCGAGTCGAGGGAAGTCTAAGCGTGCGATTACCCTCCTTGGGCAGGCCCTAGACCACCGGGCTTTTCATCATTCCGAGCGCCAAGAGCAGGACACCTTCCGGTTGCTGGTGCTCCTACTGGGCCGGGCTGGCCTGGAGGAGCAGGCACGGGAGCGCATTCTGCAGTGGCAGGAGCGATTTCCTGAGAGCCGAGTGCCTGGGGGTACCCGTGGACGTCCTGGGCCCTCCGATGCCTGAGGCACGGCTGGTTTTGGGGGCGTTCGGCGTGGGACTATTCGATGGGAAACCTGGGCAGGATCGGTGCCGGGCATCAGGGCAGGGGGATCGAATAGGCCCTTGAGGGCCTGACGCATCCGGGCAGGGGCGTTAGACTCTCCCCCCCCTCACCCCTGCCAAGTCCAATCCCATGCAAGAAACCTTGCAGGCTCTCCAAGGCCTCCAACAGATCGATCGCCACATCTTCAACGTCCAGGCTGAGCAGCGCCGGCTCCCTGCCGAACTGGCCCAGAGGACAGCCAAGTTGGAAGCACAGGCACAGCGGCTGGAGGAAGTGCGCGCCAGTGTGCGCGCATTGCGTGCGGAGGCGAAGGAAATCGAGGACTTCACGGTGGGTATGCGTCAACGCCATCGAAAGCTCGACACGGAGTCCAACAAGGGCACGGCGGACGCGGCTCTCATCGCCAGCTATCAGCACGAGATGAAGACCCTCAAGCGCAATATCTCCCAGGCTGAGGAGGACGCTCTCAAGAAGCTGGAGGCCGCTGAGGCCGGGGAACGCGAGAGCCATGCCTATGAGGAGAAGCTCAATTCCGAAAAGGCCGTCTTCTCTGAATTCGAGGCAAACGTCAACGCCGAACTGGCACAGGCCCAAGCGCGATTCGATGAGCTCCAAGGCGAGCGCAGTAAACTCTCGGCAGAGGGCATCGAGGCGGGTCACCTTGAATTGTACAGACGCCTGCTTGAGACTCGTGAAGGTGAGGCGATGGCCGAATTGGCTGATGGTCACTGCCAGGCATGTTTCGTGCAGATTCCCAAGAACTTGGGAGTGCGCCTAGCGCGCGGAACAGAACTCGTGCAGTGCCCATCCTGCGACCGAATCTTCTTCCAGTATTAGGGGCTGGCGATTCAGCCAGGTGCCTTGGCTGGGAGTTGTCGGGGTCTCGATCGCAGCGGCTGCGGGGAGCCGCTCAAGAGCCATACGCTAGAACGAAATCCGCCAGCCGAGGGAATAGGAGATATCGTGCTCGACTTGGGGGCCGTTGAGGTCTTGCCAGAGGGGGCCGCCTAGCTCAAACCCGAAGGAATGACCGCCGGGTTGAGTGTAATTGAGGCCAGCGTAGGCCGTGCAGCGATCTCCGCCCTGGCTGCTCGGGTCGTGCAGAGGAGATTCGTTGGGGTTGATGTCGCCATCCTGTCCGCGCATGTGGCCCAGGTGGTGGTAACCCAAACGCAGGGAGCCCGAGAGGTTTTCACGGAACGTGCGCGAAACCCACGCGTTGAGCTGCGTTTCATTCCCGAGCTGATAATCATCTGAATTCTCGGTAAAACGCAGGGTTTGAATTGCCTGGGCACCCAACGATGTTTGTTCATGGTAGCGGATGTAGGTGACTCCTGGCGAGAGGTCCACCGTCCCGCTGCTGAGCTGCAGGATGTAGGGCAGCTTTTCAGAGCCGCTGCCACTGAATGGAGTGGCACCGCGTTCGTCGCGCGACCCAGTCGGGAGCGATAGCCCACACTGCAGATGGAACTTTTCATCGTCGCGGTGTTCCATGGCAAACAGTCCAGTGAGGGTTAGGTCACCCATGCCTGTAGAGCGCAAGTTGTAGTCCCCCCCGGAGCCATTGGACATGGTGATCTCATTGTTTAGCCAGGGCAGGGTGATGGCGATGCTCGTGTCCTGATCGTAACCATAGAGGGCGCTGAGAAGGTGCTGTTCGCGCACGGTGTTCTTAGGCGCTGCTGCGTAGCCGGCTGCGAAGACGTCGCCACTCGTGAGTGACCCCCGCCCGCTCAAGAGGCCACTCCCATCGGTACGCGTATGCTGATAGGAGAAGGCCCAGTTTCCTACAGGGCTCATCCGGTCGCCGGTGATGCCGATGGGGGCATAAGCATCTGGGCGGTCAGTCCACTCTTGCGCAGCTGCACTGCTACCGATGAGGGTTGCGGAGAGGGCGAGGAGCGTGGGGAGTTGGCTGAAAGTCGAGTGGCTCATGGCGGGTTCAGATCGGAGCTGCTGGTTGGCGGTCGCTCAGCCGGTAGGCTGGACGCCGAGGGGGGCCGACCCCAGGGAGTTGTCATGGGATCCCTGTTGGGTTCCCCTAGAGCGCAGTGTGGCGGCCAATAATTCGCGCACCTGATTCTTGTGGATGGACCAGTGGGGTGCGAGGAGTTTTTCCGCGGGCGACTCTCCGGTGAGCCGGTGCAGGACCTGATGGGGGGTTAGGCGTTCCACAAAATCGCCCAGCCACTCCACGTAGCGGTCCTGATCCAGCACGTCGAGCTCGCCGCTGCGCCACTGGGCGGCCATCTGGGTGCGCTTCAAGACCATGAGGTGGTGAACCTTCACGCCGTGTACCCCGCACTCCGCCATCACCTGCGCGGTGCGTCGTGCCCCTGCGCGCCCATCCCCAGGCAAACCGAGGATGGCGTGACCGACGGTTTCCAAGCCTGCCTCATGAACCCGTTGGACGGCCTCTCTGAAGTCCGTCACCGTATGTAAACGATTGATGTCGAGCAGGATTTGGTCGTCGGCACATTCGAGCCCGAGTTCAACCCAGACCCGCACCTGATCCGCTACCGATCGCAGCAGATCGAGGGCGGCATCGGGCAGGCAATCCGGCCGAGTGGAAACGCTCAGGCAGACGACTTCCTTGCCCATGTGGGGCTCGATGACCTCAAGCACCTCCTCAAGTCGGGCCAAATCCACGTAAGTATTGGTGTAGGACTGCAGGTAGGCGATGGCCCGTGGGTGCGGCTGTCCTGGCTTGGCTCGACGTGCGATGCGCTTGAGGCCGACGGCCAGTTGCTCGGCAATGGCGTCCCCCCCCCTCAGGGCCCCAGTCCCCGACCCCTCCACATCACAATAGGTGCAGCCTCCCAGACCCTTGCTCCCGTCGCGGTTCGGGCAAGTGGATCCGGCATCCAGTGCCACCCTGTAGGCGGGGAACCCGAAGCTCTCCCGGATCCAAGGGGCCAGGGGCAGGAATGGCAGGTCTGGGTTCATGGTCAGTCCATCCTGCCCCCCAGCGGGGCCTCGTCAAGGGGCGCTCGGGTGCTATCCTCTGAGTGCCATGGAAATCCAGCCCATCGTCATCGGAACCGCCGGTCACATTGACCATGGTAAGTCGACTCTCGTGCAGGCCCTGACCGGTACGGACCCCGACCGCTGGGCCGAAGAAAAAGAGCGTGGCATGACCATCGACCTTGGGTTCGCCCGCATGGAGCTTCCCGATGGACGCGTGGTGGGGTTGGTGGATGTCCCCGGCCATGAACGCTTCGTGCGCAACATGGTGGCCGGTGCCTCGGGAATTGATCTAGTCATCCTTGTGGTGGCGGCCGATGACGGTGTCATGCCGCAGACCCGCGAGCACCTAGCCATAATGGACCTACTGGGCGTTCAGCGTGGTTTTGTGGCCTTGACCAAGGTGGATATGGTGGATGAGGAGATGGTCGAGCTGGCGGAAGAGGAGGTTCGTGAGTCCGTGCTGGGAACATTCCTCGAAGGTGCACCCATTCTGCGCGTGAGTGCCGTGGCGGGGACTGGCATGGATGCACTCAAAAGCCTGCTGATGGAGATGGCGGCTGCGATTGAAGCACGCCCTGCGGAAGGTGTGTTTCGCATGCCCGTCCAACGGGTCTTCAGTGTGCGTGGCTTTGGTACGGTGTTGACCGGTATACCTGTGGCAGGCACGGTCGCGGTGGGGGACTCGGTGGAGGTCTTGCCCTCGGGCCAAAAGGGGACCGTCCGCGGAATTCAGGCCTACCATGAAAAGGCCGGAGAGGCGCGTGCGGGCCACTCGGCTGCCCTCAATCTGCGCGACGTGGAGCATGGACGCGTGGGACGTGGAGATGTCGTCGCTACGCCTGGCTTTTTTCAATCGTTGAGTATGGTCGGGGCGCGGGTACGAGCACTGCCTGGGCTCGACATCCCTATTACGAATCGAATGCAGGTTCGAGTCCATACGGGCACGGCCGATGCGCTTGGAGAACTCGTCTTGTTGGACAGTGAGCGTCTCGAGGGTGGAGAGGAGGGGCTCGTGCAGTTTCGAATGACCGAGCCCCTCGTTTGTGCTCCGGGGGATCGATTTGTCGTGCGTTTGGCGACTCCTGTCATGACCCTCGGCGGCGGCGTGATTCTTGAAGAGAGTCGCTATCGCCTGAAGCGCTTCAAGACCTTCGTCCTCGATGAGTTGAGCCGCCAGGCGGCCAGTTTGGGGTCCTTGCGTGCTCGTTTGGAATCTGAGCTAGCCCGTGCTCCAGAACGCTGGATGGACACGGGTGCATTGGCGGTGGTTGTGAAGACTGCGCGGGGTGAAGTTGAGGCTGTACTCGAATCGCTGCGGGGGGAAGGCTTGGCGAGCACCGTGGGGCCGGCATCCCGTTGGATGCACACGCACACTTTGGACTTGTGTCTGGCTCAAGTGTCGGACGCAATGGATCAGTGGTTTGCCGAGAACCCTATGCGAACAAAGATGGATGTGCGTGAGTTGCGCAGTTCATCGGGCTTGGAAACTGGGTTGCTTGGGGCATTGCTGAAACTGCTCGAAGAGCGGGGTGACTTGTCTTGTGAGTCGGGCGGCATGGTCGTTCCCCAGGGGCGGGAGGTGCAGATAGACGAATCGACTCAATCGGCCTGCACCACGCTCATGACAGTCTTGGGAGAGGGCGGTTTCCAGCCGCCCCACCGCGAGGAGCTAGAGCAACGGTTGGGCCTCGGCACGGAACCCATGCAGAAGGTCCTCGATCTGCTGGTAGACGGCGGGAAGATTCACCACGTGGGCGGTGGGGTGTTTCTGGCCGACGAACACTATGCACGTGTGCGCGAGGCCATTGTCGACAACTGCAAGCGCAACGGTCAGCTCGCGATTCCCGAATTGCGCGACGTGCTTGGCACCACCCGCAAGTTCTTGATTCCGTTGCTCGAGCACTTCGACACGGCCGGCGTGACGGCGCGGCGTGGCGGGACGCGTGTCCTGCGCCAGGCCTGAGGGGCTCAGGCCACGGCAAGGGCGGGGAATCTGGGGCGTCCCAGCTTGGGACGCCTCGTGTGGTTCGAGCGAGGGAGTGTGGAGGACCGGCTAGGTCTATGAACGGGGCCCGCTGGCGGGAATGGGGCCCCCTGGCGCTAGGGACGGGGGATCTCGGAAGGGTTGCAATGGGTCGATTCTGGCCGCTGCCTCTGCCGGGGCCCGTTGGGGATCACTCCGACCTCTGACTCAGGGCAAGACTCTGTACCCCGGGAAGCGCCGGCTGCCTTAGGCGTGCATGCGCAATACGCCGATGAATAGGGGAATGGCCGGCCCATCGATGCGTTGTGCTCGTGACCCGGCTCCCTCGCGAACAGCACTTCTAGCCATGCCCAACGAACCCTTCCCCAGCGATCGACCCATCCAGCCCAACGACCCTTCCGATGGCTCCCCAGATGAGCACCCGGATTTCCTGGGACTCGGCGAGATGTTCCAAGGAAGCGGAGATGAGGCCGCTCTTGATCCTGCCCTCGCTTGCGATCCAATCCTGCCGAAGTTGCCAGGTGAACACAGTGTTACTTCCATGGTGGAGTTGATGACACAGGGTGGAGATGTGGAGGGGGAGACTCTTGAGCCATCCGGAGCGGGCCAGGGTGACGACCCTGCAACCGGCTCTGTGGATGAAGCTGGTTTGTGCAGCCACGGGGGCAGTGATTCGGCTGTGGGTCCAGTGCCTAGCCGTAGTGGGGAGGAACCCGCACAGCAACTCAGCTCAACGCGACGGTTCACTCGAGCTCGTGTCATGTCCACCCTAGGCTTGATCATGATCGCCGGAGCGGTCCTGCAGCCGGGCATCCTGGTGGGGGTCGTCTCGCCGGCAGTCCACCCCGAACCGGTGAATCCCGCCTTGCATGGGGCGGCTGAGCCGAGTCTTGCGTCCATCGACCCCGCGAACTTGCAACCACCCGTTTCATTGCCCACTGTTCCTGTGGGATCCGTCCACCGCGGCTACGTGAGCCCTCCCCGGCAGCCTGCGAATCCGGGACCCTCAGCGAGTGCAGGCGGAACCGCTCAACCCTCTGGCACTGTTCGTTCTACGATTTCGGGCTTGGGGAACACTCTGTTCTCCGCTGTGATTGCGGGGTTCACCACATCCTCCGCCGCACCCGTGTTGCCGAGTGTTTCAGTGATTCGCCGGATCCCGGGCTCGACCCACTCCACGGCCCGTGCAGTCCCACGCCGCCCTCACCGTGGCGCTCGCTCCAAGCGAGCTTCACACGGGCTCATCGCAGCTCAGGCCACGGCCATCGGTTTTGTGATGGGTGCAGACTTGCTCTTGGCCCGGGGTTGGCCGACTTTGGGACCCGCCAGCCTGCGCCGTCCGTTGCGCTCCCTCGCTCCCCAGGGGCTGGGCGTCGAGCACGGCGAGAGTGGAATTGAAGAGACTCCCTCCCCAGCCACTGTGCGTGTGAGTGGGCCCGCACAGCCCCCTTCGGTTGCACGGCCGGGTCGAACGGTGACTCGGCTGGCCGTACAGGCGCAGCAGGCACGCTCGTCTGATTTGGATCCGCTGGGCGCACAAGCATTCCCCAAGGTCATTGCGGTTTCCACTCGAACACAAGCGCGGCCATTGCGCTGGGATTTCGCGGAGATCCCCATCCACGGGATTAGCGCAAGGGCCATCATGCTTACTCCAAAGGTGGGCCGGGTGCGTGCAGTCCTGAACGGAGGAGCAAGTTTTGAGGGACGCCTTCACAAGGTGGGCCAGGGGCAGGTATGGATTGAAGATGGCCCCCTGCGCATGAGTTTCGAGTGGCATGCTCTTGCTTCCCTTGGGCGGCTTGCGGAAAGCACGTCGAGCGCGACGGGCCTGTCCGACCGAGATCGCTTCCGTGAAGAGCTCCCTCAGGTGCGGGTCAAGGTGGCTGGGGGAACACTGCAAGGGGGTCTCATCCATCAGGATGGACAGCGCGTGACTCTGCTGACCCCAGCGGGAGTGCAGATCAGTCTCGACTGCGATGGGGTTGAGCCCCTCACATCTGCCGGCGAGGGGGCAACCCTCGGAATCCGCCCCCGCAGGGACTGAGCGCTGGAATAGTGCCTACGAGAGTGGGCGGGAGCCGTACCCCTCGGGCAGGAATGGTCCGGGGCGCCAGGCGGCGGGTTGGGTGAGAGATTGGCGATCGCTCGCAAGGTTTCGGGCAACTCCTTAGGGCGGGGGAAGTAGACTAGGGACTGACCTCCACTTCGTGACTCTCTCCGTTGCCTTCCATGTTGAACCCGTCTCCGGCCTCCGTACTTGTTGCCTGTCTGTGCCTGCAATGGAGTCCCAACTCCCTAGCGGCTCCAGCGTCTAACTGCTCGCATCCTGCAGGGCTCGCAATCGAAGCGCAGCCCGCTGACGAAGAGATCCTCGCTGAATTCAAGAAGTACTATCGCACCTTCAAAGACCAAGATCAGAAGATCGAGGCCATTTTGGCCTTGGAGGGTGTCGAAGCGAAGGGTGTCGTAGATCTGCTTGTGCCGGTTCTGAGTGATCAAGTGCGGGAAGTGGGGGATGCAGCCATTCGGGTGCTGGGCCAGTTCACGAGTCGAGGGCCGATCGATCAGGTGTTCCTGCGCTTGGACAAAGAGAAGAAACCAGAACGTCGAGCGGGGCTTCTGAGGGCCGTCATGTCGGGCAAGTACGTGGACTTGGGCGAAACCCTCACGGATTGTCTGTCGGACCGTGATTGGAATGTGCGCAGATTGGCGGTCAATGCCCTCGCTGCGGGAGGCAAGCCCGAGGCCGTCCCGATGCTTCTGCCCCTGTGCAAGGACAAGGAGGTTGCAGTGCGTTGCGCTGCTTTTGAGGGCTTGAGTCTGATGGATGCGGACCAGGTTCGAGGTCCGGCTGTGGCCGCTCTGCAGGAATCCTCTTGGCTCGTGCGCGCGTCGGCGATCGGGGCCCTAGGCCACGTGCGGCACACGGAATCAGTGGGTCCACTCATCGTTCAGCTCGGGAAGGAAGAAGGGCGCCTTCGTGCTGATGTGTCGGCGGCTCTAGAGAATCTAACCGGCCGGAAATTTGGCCAGCGTCTTGAGCTCTGGGAGCGATTCTGGGGCAATTACAAGGATCGCTATCAAATCCCCACGGACGAAGAGATGGCTGCGTTACGGGCCAAACAGGCGGAGCACCAGGAGATGTATCGGCCTTCAGGTGCCATCGCCTTCCATGGAGTCGACACTCCCAGTCGCCGTGTCCTGTTTGTCATTGATGTTTCTGGCTCAATGGAAAACGAAGTGGTGGACAAGGAGCAGTTTGCAGATGGAGACTACCCATCGTTTTCACGTATGGACATCGTGAAGACTGAACTCGAACGCACGATCGAGGGCTTGGAGTCTTATGTGGAATTCAATATCTTGGCCTTCGCTACCGAGGTACGTCCTTGGAAGAAACGCCTGACCAAGGCCAATGTGCTGAACAAGGCCAGTGCGATGGACTTTGCCAAGAAGCTTGAGCCTATCGGGGGTTCATCCAAACAGGAGTTGGCGTCCGTGGGCCTCGTGGGTGCGGCCAACCTCGGTGCGGGAAAGACTAATACGTACGCAGCGCTCGCCGCCGCGCTCGGATTGGACGCCAAGAAACCCAAGGGATACGAGACCGAGTTAGACACAGTGTTCTTCCTCTCCGATGGTAAGCCCACCACCGGCAGGTTCACGGATCGAGACGATATCCTCAATGAAATCCGCAAGGCGAATGAACTCCGCAAGATTGTCATTCACACGATCGCTCTAGGGCAATTCGAGAAGGGGTTCATGCGGCGCCTGGCCGAGGAGAATGGCGGCGTGTTCGTGGATCTTGGGAAATAGGGGCTGGGGCCCGGTGTGGCAGTTGACTCCTCTGAAACGGACTTCCGGGTCGAGGGCTTCAGTGGGAAGGTTGGGTGGTTTGGGACTGGGTTGCACACTCCCCATGCCTGATGGGGGGAGGAGGAGGCCTCGCACTCAAGTTGGACGAACATCCCTTGCAGAGCCGGCCAGATGTGGGCGGTTCTCTCAAGTGGTTAGGCCGACGTTGGGCGTATTGAGGCCACTTTGCTGATACGAATACGGGGACTCCTCTCCCTTGACGGTCGCATGGGGGGGGCGTAGTCTGCCCACGCGCTCGCCTTCCAGGGTGGAGGCGCGCTTCGGGGTGTGGCTCAGCTTGGTAGAGCGCTGCGTTCGGGTCGCAGAGGTCGGAGGTTCAAATCCTCTCACCCCGACCACACCCAACCCATGTCTGGGGTCGGACGTGTGAATGCCCGCATGGCCCACGTGCGTGTGGTCCAGGGGGCGTGGAATCACCGCATTGGCATGACGCCAAATGATGGTGAGGTCGACCGATTGCCCTGGGGGTGTCTAGACCCTGCCGGCTGCAGCGGGAGAGGATCAGGTTGGCCTCCCCCCAGGGCAGGCAGGGGCAGGCAGGGGCAGCTAGGGGAGCTAGAGGAGCTAGAGGAGCTAGAAGTGCGCCAAATCGAGCGGTGGCACCGACCTTGCCCCCTCAAGCCCCTAGACGAATTGGATCTGTTCAGGCATTCTCTTGATTGTCGTGGGTGCATTGACCTAGGGTCGGCCCGACGAGTTAGCCACAGCGACCCATGCGGGGTCCTCGGGAATCCTTCATTGGAGGGCTTGAGTGAGGACCGCGCCAGCTTGCTGACCCATGCCCGTGGTTTCTAGCCCCGCTGAATCTGCGCTCCACCGGATCGTTCTCGATGCAACGTCGAGGCATGAGCGGTGGGCCCCAGGCTCATCGGCCTAGGTGACACAGCCTCGATTCAACCTGTCCGTCCCGTGAGCCAATCGGTTCATCAGGGCGAACTCGCATGGTTGGAATGAGGTGGCTGAGCACCCCCCCGTACGTCAATCGAATCGACTGGCGTTTCCGATCCCGTGGGTTTCGACCCACCCCCCCACACAGAGGATACTTTGGCTTCTAAGGAAGGCACGACTACAGACCGCGGCTCCGGCGAACTCCCCTTCGGTGCCATACCGGGTGATGACAAGGGTGCCGCTGGGGACAAACCCAAGCGCAAGCGCAAACGCTCGCCCCGCTCGAAATCCAAGGGCCAAGAAGGTTCGAAGGAAGAAGGCTCCTCCCAGTCGGGTTCTGAGAAATCCAAGCGAGACCCAGCTTCTGGCCAAGACGGGGTCGATGGCGGACCCCCGCGGAGAAGGCGGCGCCGGCGACGGGGCCGTGGGGGCAAGCAGACTGGTGCGCGGGAAGGTGCCGAGGCAGGAGCGGAGTCGGAAGCGGAGTCGGAAGGGGAATCTCAGCCCGATGCCAAGGGCGGCAAACCTTCGGGGGCACGCTTGCGTCAGCGTGGAGCCGGACGACAACGGGGTAAGGGCGCCCAGGGAGAGCGCTTCGATACCCGGGTGGAAACCGGTCAATTCATGAACGAGAAGGGCGACTATGGCGCACTCAGGAGGGAGGTCAGCGGCTGGCGCCAGTCCAAGGAGGACATTTTCGTCCCTAAACACCTCGTCTCAAAATACCGCATTCCTGAGGGGGCCATGGTGAGTGGCCCCATTGCACGTGGGCAGAAGCACAAATACCAGCTGATGGATGTGCAGACAATCGATGGAAAGGACCCCAAGGAATGGAAGAACCAAACGCGCTTCCAAGCCCTGACGAGCATCGACCCCGATTTTCACTATGCGGTGGGTGACGTCACCGACAACGTGTCCATGCGCATCGTTGACCTTCTGTGCCCCATTGGACGCGGACAGCGTGGGCTGATCGTGGCCCCTCCCCGTACGGGCAAGACGACGCTGATGCGGGAGTTCGCGGCCGGGATTGAAAGGGGCTATCCCGATGTCCACCTGATGATTGTTCTGGTGGACGAGCGCCCCGAGGAAGCCACCGAGTGGCGGCGATCTGTAGAACGCGCCAGCGTGTACGTCTCGACCTCTGACGAGACTTCCAAGATCCATATTCAAACGGCCGAGGCTGCCTGGAAGCGCGCCTGTCGCCTAGTGGAGAACGGCGAGGACGTGATCATGCTCTTGGATTCGATCACGCGGTTGGCCCGTGCCTACAACAATCAAGCTGGCTCGGGGCGTACGATGTCGGGCGGGCTCGACAGTCGAGCGATGGAACGTCCACGCAAGCTCTTTGGCTCTGCCCGGAACACGGTGGAGGCGGGTAGCTTGACGATTCTCGGTACCACCCTTGTGCAGACCGGGAGTCGCATGGACCAAATGGTCTTCGAAGAATTCAAGGGAACGGGCAATATGGAAATGGTGCTCAATCGAAAACTGGCTGATCGGCGGATCTTCCCTGCCATTGACGTGGAAAAGGCCGGAACCCGTAAGGAAGAAAAACTCTTCGGTCTCCGGCGGCTCAAGCTCGTGCACACCCTTCGGAGGGTCTTGCTCCGGATGAATTTCATCGAAGCCATGGAGTTGTTGATTACGCGCCTGTCCGAGGTTGCGGCGACCGATGAATTCCTCAAACGATTTGAGGTGGACCCTGAGGCCTAGGCTCTTGATGGCTGGGTCTGGGGCCACGGGTCCCCTGTGCTTGCGCCGGAGCTTAGGAGCTCTAGACTTCCCGCATACGCCCGACGGTCTCGGCGGGTCACCCGCCTTCGATTGGGGGGCGATCCTGTGCGGCCTGCGCTGATGAATCCTATGAGTTCCGACCCCTCCTCCGCTGCAACGCAACAGGCCCCGTCGGGGATTGCAATCCGCGCCCGGGGATTGGTGAAGCACTTCGGACCCGTTCGAGCGGTCCAAGATGTGAGCTTCGAGGTGGGCCGAGGGGAAATCGTGGGCTTCCTCGGGCCGAATGGGGCAGGTAAGAGCACCACCATGCGCATGTTGTGTGGGTACCTGCACCCGGATCAGGGCCAGGTCGAAATCGTAGGGCGCCCCATGGGGCGAGGAGCGCGCGCTGCTCTGGGATACTTGCCCGAGAGCACTCCCCTGTACGGGGAGATGCGCGTGGACCGCTATCTCGATTTTGTCGGGCAGGTGCGCGGACTCGGCCGAGTTGCACGCCGTGACGCACTTGAGCGAGTCTTCGACGCAGCCGACCTTGCCGGTTATACCCAGCGCCGCATCAGCACCCTCTCGAAGGGGTACCGTCAGCGTGTAGGCCTAGCCCAGGCTTTGATCAGCGATCCGGACGTGCTCATCTTGGATGAGCCCACAAGTGGTTTAGATCCCGCAGAAATCGTGCGGGTGCGAGATCGCATCGTGGAGCTGGCCAAGACCAAGACGATTCTACTCTCTACCCACGTGTTGCCCGAGGTGGAGGAGGTTTGCCGGCGTGTCGTTATTATTGCTGCGGGCCGAATCGTGGCCGATGGAAACCTGTCGGAGTTGGCGGACCGCCAGAGTGAGTGCCTGCTCGTAACCGTGCAGGCGGAAGAATCAGAGTGCCTCGCGACGTTGGGGCAAGTGGACGGCGTGTTGAGTGCGGGAATCGCAGGACGGGGTGATGCGGGGCGCCTGCGCTTGCGTCTTGGGGTGAGCCATCGATTTGAAACAGCGGAGCGTGTCAGTGCGAAGGTCCACGATTGCGGCTGGCCCCTGTTGGAGTTGCGTCATGACGTCCCCACACTTGAGCAGGTGTTCTTGGAATGCACACGCCCCGTCAAGGCCCAAGGAGGGAGCGAGTCATGATGAGAGTGCTGGCGGTACTTCGCCGTGAACTTGCGAGCTCCTTTGGCTCTCCCGTGGCCTATGTGACCATTGGCCTATTCGTGCTGGTGCAGGCCGGGTTGTTCTTCTTCCTCGGTTATCCCATCGGCCCAACCCCCCTGCCTAGCTTGTGGGGAGGGGGACAGGCGAGCTTGATTGTCCTGTTCACCTGGCTGCCCCTCCTCTTGGCGTTCTTGGTCCCAGCGCTGACCATGGGCACCTGGTCAACGGAACGCAGTTCGGGAACTGAAGAATTGTTGCTCACCTATCCACTTCACATCCGCGAGGTGGTGCTGGGCAAGTTCTTGGCTTCTTGGACCCTCGTCTGCCTGCTCACCACCCTCGCTGTGCTTCCAGTGGCCTGGACTGTTTCTAGCCTCGGTGATTTGGACTGGGCCACGGTTTGGACTGGGCTCTTGGGGGCCTGCTTGTTGGGGGCTAGCTATGTGGCCCTGGCCCAACTCGTCTCGGCCCTGACGGCACACGCTCTGTTGGCCTTCTTGCTCGGATCGCTTGTGCTCGGTGGGCTTTGGATACTGCGGTTGCTTGTGGATGTGCTGCCCCCCGAACTGGCTGGCTTTGTGAACGATGCGTGTCCCAGCACTCACTTCCTGAACAGCGCTGCCCGTGGAGTTCTAGATGCTGGGGACCTGGTGTATTTCGTCGTGCTTGTGCTTTTTGGTCTCGCCGTCAATGGCATCGTGGTAGAAGGCCGGCGTTGGAGGTGAATGCATGAGCACATCATCGAACTCCCACTCCCGCTTCGGTGCCCGCCCGCGCACGGCCCGTTCGGGGGTGCGCCTCAATGCTTGGCTCAGCGGTCTCCTCTTGGCGGCCATTGGCGGGGTGAGCTATCAGCTGGTCCAGCAACACGTGTCCTGGCGCCAGGACTTTTCGGAAGATCAACTCTATGCCTTGTCGGGGGCCTCCCAACGAATCCTGGGGGACCTTGACGATCGACTCCAAGTGACGACTTACTTCACTGGGGCGATGGAGTCGGGTCAGCTGGCCTTAGCCAAGGCTCACGTACAGGGACAGCTGCAGGAACTGCGGGCCTTATCAGGGGGTCACATGGAAGTGATAGCCCTGGACCCATCGTCGTCTAGTCAAGCGGCGGCTCAGGCTGCGCGCCTGGGGATCGAACCGGTGACCCAAGAGTCACAGCAAGGCACACAGTTTGTCCGGCAATCGGTCTTCTTTGGAATGCAGCTCCAGTACCGTGGCAGGGAGCAGGTGCTCGATGTGGTCGATCCCCGCAGTTTTGAGGTGCAGTTTGTCTCCGCGGCCTATGCACTTGTACGCGACAAGCGTGCCAAGGTTGGATGGCTGGGCACGTGGGAGCCCAGTGCCCACAATGCCGTTACGGCCACGCGTTCTAGTTATGCAAGCGCACGCGCTTTGGTGGGGCGTCGCCATGAAGTCGTGGATGTGAAAGGACTCGAGTATGGGGACCCCCTGCCCCCAGGGCTGGACCTGTTGGTGGTCATGCGTCCTGAAGAACTTCATCCGCGGGTAGCCTTTGAGGTCGACCAATTTGTCCAGCGCGGCGGGCGCCTGATCGCCATCGTTGACCAAGCCGATTACTCTTGGCTTGGGCTTGAACGTGCCGGTTTCGAGCGCGGTCTCGATCCGAAGCCGAGCGGGCTGCACACGCTGCTCAAGACCTGGGGCGCGCCTCCCACACCCCAGCACGTGTGGGATCTCTCATGGGCAGCGGAGCACGGCTGGTTGCGCCCCCAGGCCCCCGACCCCGAAACGGGCAAGCACCGAGCAGCACAAGAGGTGTGCCGAAGTCCGCTGTTCGTGGAGGTTCGCGAACAAGGCATGCACGCGACTCACCCGGTCATGACGGGGCTGCAGCAGTTGACCCTCGGGTGGGCCCAGCCCATCGCTCCCGTGCCTGTGCCTGAAGGTGTACAGCGCACAGCCCTGTTGCGTTCATCGCCCGAGGCCCACCGTACGGACATCGCCGACAGGCATGTCACCGATCAAGAGGCCATCGATGCACGCAGCGTTATCGAGGCGGGTGCGGGATCAGGATCGGAGTACGACCTCGCTGTGGTCCTCGAAGGCCCGCTGCCGTCCCCCTTCGAGGACGGCGCGCCTGCGCCCTACGATGTCCTGCTCGACGATGATCCGACGACGACCACTCGTACGACTGAAGAAACGGTGCTTTCCCGTGCCAGTCAGGCACGTGTCGCTGTCTTTGGGGATGCGGATTGGCTACGGGATGGAGATCGCTACGGATTATTCCCTTTCATCAACCGGCGCGAGAATCAGTTGCTCCTGATGAACCTGGTGGACTGGATGACCCAGGGAGATGACCTCATCGACTTGCGCCGTAGGGTGCCGCGACAGCGCGACCTGATCGACTTTGAACAGGAGGGCCTGCGTGAGAGTGGTCTGATGCACCTCTCCGCTGCGAACACCCAAGCAGAATTGGATCGCCGTCTCAGCGAGGTGGAGCGTTTGCGCGGTGCTGCTCGGCTCAAAGAGGCTCGGGCCATGTGGACCCCTGTGTTGGTGGCCCTGGGATGGGTGCTGGCCTTTGGCCTCGTTTGGAATCTGTCGCGCAGGGGCAAGGAAGGCTCATGAGGATTTCCGCTACGAACTTCAAGCTAGCGCTGGTCTTGGTGGCCCTACTCGGGCTCCGGGCTGTGTTGGGTGGAGATGGGACAACCGAACGAGTCATTGGTCGTCTGGCTGAGGAGTTCTTTGCGGACAGCGCCGATCGAATCCTGCTTGTGCACGGTGAGGAGCGCATCGAGGCACAGCGGACAGAGGATGGATCCTGGGTCTTGCCCGATCACGCGGATTATCCCGCCAGCGAACGCACCATGGGGCAACTCTTGCGGGCAGTCTCATCCTTGACCACCCTAGATTTGGTGAGTGTGGACCCCGATACCCACGCCGAGTATGGGGTGCTGGACTCAGCCCTTCGAATCGAAGCTTGGGACAGCCTCGGCCGACGTGTGCTGGGACTCATCCAGGGCTCCGAGGTTCCCGGCGGAGGGGCTAGCTACGTGCGTTTGATGGGGGAGAATGCGGTGTATCGCGCTGCGAGGCTGACGACCATCCGCCTTGATCCACTTTTTTGGCTCGATGTCCAGTGGCTGAAATTCCAAGCGGCTCTCGTGCACGAGATCGATCTCGAGGGAGCTTCCTTGGATGAACCGCTTCGCTTGCGGCGTAAGGCCGACACCGTGGATCAGTGGCACCACGCTGGTGGGGCACGAGTCAGTGCTGAGCGAGTGAAGACTTTCTTGCGGTCTCTGCAAGGCCTCTTTGTTCAGGATGTTCTCGGTAAACTGGATGTGCCCAAGGCCGCTTTACCTGCGCTTGTGCACGTTCGCATCGAGTTGATCGATGGGCGCACCCTGGAAATGGGGTTTTACGGGACCCACTCGGGCGACGGTGGCGTGAGTGCCAAGCGTGGCACCCCTGATCCGTTCCTCGTCCAATTCGATGAACCGAGTTGGTTGGCCCTTCTCAAGTCTGTGGCCGGCCTAGGCGGGCCTTAGCTCGGGATGAGCTTGAGTTGCAGTGCGTACAGCAGGCAGATTGCCGTGAAGCCATCTCGAATGCGGCCTGCCTCAAGGAGGGCGATGACTTCGCCACTTGAAAAAGTCTGCACGTGGATCTGCTCAGCGGGGTCGGGGCTGGGCTCTTGGGTCCAACGGCACTGCCGGGCGCAGTAGGCATGCACCTGATGGGGGCTGATGCCGCCGGTCGGCAGGAATCCAGGCAAGGGACGTAGGTCGTCGCTGACGTAGCCGCATTCTTCCAGCAGTTCACGTTCGGCTGCTTGTAATGGACTCTCGCCCTCGTCGATGCGGCCAGCGGGGATCTCCCAGTGGGTCTCTCCACTGGGATAGCGGTATTGGCCCAGGAGGATAATGTCCCCGGACTCGGTTATCGGAACCACAGCAGCGGCATCGGGAATCTCGAAGACGTGGTACTCCTGCAGCTGGCCGCCCGGCAGAATGACTTGATCGCGCCTGAGCCCGCACCAGTGCGAGTCGTAGACGCGTGTCGAGGCATGAACTCCGAAGGGGGCGAATGCTTCAGGTTCGGCGGGCACTTGGGGCAGCTCGGAGTCGCTCATCTCTGGGCGGCTCCTCGGTAGAGCCTACGGTATGCGTCGATCATGGATTCTAGGGAGTAGTCCGCTTGCACCCGAGTCCGGTGGAGAAGCCCGGTGGAACGGCGCAGGGCGGGTGAGGTCAGAAACTCGTGGCAGTGGGATGCAAGTCGATTGGGGGCATCTGCGTCGGTGTGATCCACCAGTGAGGATCCACTTGATGGGGGTAGGGTGCAGCGAATGTCACCCACATCAGTGGCGACGACGGGCAGTTCGCAGGCCATGGCTTCCAGCAGGGAGAGTGGCAGTTGCTCACTGTCGGAGGTCAAGCAGAAGACGTCCATGGCGGAGTACCACGGCATGAGCTCGGATTGGTGGCCTGCCCAGTGGATGCACTCATCCAACCCCAGATCGGTGCCGTGTTGACGGAGACTGGATTCCTCAGGCCCAGCTCCCACGAGCGCGAGGTGGACACGCTCACCGCCCGGTCCTGCGCGCAGGCTTGCGATGGTCTCGAACAGTCGGTCGAAGCGTTTCACCGGCCGGAGGTGCCCAACGCTCCCCACGAGCCAATCCTCTGGTGTGAGGCCGAGGTTGCGGCGAATCCTCTCGCGGTCCTTGCGGCTGCGACTGAAGCGGTGGCAATCTACACCATTGACCACTTTGCGCAGGCGTCCCTGCGAAATGTGCCAGGAATTCAGTGCCACCGCTTCGAGGTGTTTGGAGGGAACGACGGTTCGGTGGGCTCGATTGAGTCCAATGCGCCGGGCCCACACGCGTCGCGCCCGTTGGCCGGCGGCTTCATCGGCATTGAAGCCGTCTTCATGGTGGATGTGTGAAGTCAGATTGAGCGTGTGTGCAGCGAGGACTGCATCAAAGCTGCCCCAGTTGTACGTGGCCAAAAGATCGAATGGATGCTTTTGGAGGAACTTGCGCCAAGCCCGCAATCCCCCCAGGGGTCCTGCCTTGCTGGGGCAAGGCAGGCAGGTGAGGGTCCGATCTGCTTGGACGAGTTCGCGGGCTCCCAACTCGTTGTCACAGGCAATGACGGTGTGCTCGAATTCAGGGCCCAGTCCATTGATGAGCTGGGCGGTGCGAACCTGAGGGCCGGCTGATACAAACGTAGAAAAGACATGCAGCACTCGCAGGGGCGGACGAGACTGGGCCGTGTTCATGGCTAGTCCTCGGGCGTGGCGTATACGTTGACTGTGTGCTCGAGCAGAGCTTCGCTGTCTTCTACGGGCTTCCAACCTAAGACTTCGCGGGCCATCTCACAGCGGAAGGGCGGATACAGTCCGCGCGCCTTCAGGTCGCGGTACGAGGGGAAAGGTGCGCGGCGTCCTCCAATCTGTTTGACGATCCACTTCCCCACCTCCATCAACTGGCTGAGGGCCAGGGGGCGTGGGTGGAAGTGTAAGTCGCGCCCCGTGGAAGCGCGCAGGGCTTCCACCATGGCGCTTGCGCTGAGTGGAGTGCGGGTGCACAGATTGAGGGTTTGCCCACTGAGTTCAGATCCCTGATGTTGGGCTGCCCGCGCGAGAGCATCGGCCACGTCGTTGACCCACACAATGGGCAGGCCATGGGTGCCCGCTCCCCAACCGACGCAGTGGTTGTCACGCACCCAAAGACCGAGGCCCGAGTGTTGCATGGGCGTTCCCCTCCCGAGCACCACGCCGGGCCGCACAATGACGAGTTCCAAGGGTGATCGCTCTGCGAACTCCTTCAGGGATTTTTCGGAGGCGATTTTCCCGCGGGCATACACCGGGCGAGCGGCGGGCTTGGGGTCGGTCGGGTAGCCGTCTTCGATTTCGCGCACGGGGGAATCAGGGCCTGTGTACAGTGCTGCGACCGAGGACACATAGACGAAGCGTTTGACCTTTGCGGCGGCGGCCCACTCGGCGAGTTGGCGCGAGCTTTGAACCATGTCGCGCTCGACTTGCTCCCAGGTGTCGCCGCCACCCGTCGCGAGGTGCAGGCAGCAATGTGCGTCCTTCAGTGCAGCCGTCATGGCCTGTGCGTCGCTGAGTGTGGCCTTGAAGACTCGCAACTTGCCGGTGAGGGCAGGATCGACGATCTCGGGCGGCAGGCTGTGCAATCGCCGGGTGATGATCGTGACGGGGACATCATCTGCCAGGAGGCGCTCGACGGTGCGCCGCCCGATGAAGCCCGTAGCGCCCGTGAGAACTACTTCTCCCTTTCGTGCGGGGCCCGGGGCGGGCAGCTGGGGCGAGGGCGCTGGATCGCGGGAAACGCCTTCGGCCAGGGCGTCGCACCATTGTGCCACTTCGATGGCTTGTTGGCCGCTGCCACTGGCTGCCGAGTTTGCGTGTAGGTTTGAATAAAAATCGAGGATAGAGTCGCGCATCCCGACGAAAAAGGAATCCCGCCGTGGCCCGATGCCTAGGGTGAAGGCGCTCCAGCCCCACAGACCACGCAGGCTGTCGCGCAGGGTTGCCGTGCTGCGACGCAGCCCTGCAAGGCACACATTCCAAAAGTCGAGGCTCTGGGACTTGCTCTCACCGACGAGGGTGTTGGAACCGAGATCGGCTTCTAGGCAGCCATCACTGCCTAGGACTTCCAAGCTGCAGCGGGTGAAGGGCTGGCCAAAGGCGAGGTAGATCTCTGCCGTGCCACGCTCACCCTCGGCCGCCACGAGCCAGCGGTCGTGGAAGGGCTGGCCGGGGTTGAGTTCACGGGTTCCCAGGAGAGTGGTGTGGGCTGAGCGCACCCCGCCGATCAGGCGTTGGACCTGTGAAAGTGGGTGGGTGGCCTGCTCGAGAATAATGTGGGCGGGTGCCTGGAACATCCAATGGGTGTAGTCTCCCGCGTCCAACTGACGCAGGGGGACGGATAGGCTGACTCGCACGTGTTCAAGCTTGCCAATCTCCCCGGCTTCGAGCCGTTGGACCAACCGAGCGAAGGCCGGGTGGAACACGTTATTGTGATTGACGGCTAGGGCCAGGTCACGATCCCGCGCGAGCTGGACAAGAGCCGAGGCATCCGCACTGCAAAGGGCCATGGGTTTCTCAAGGAAGACTCCCAATCCCAGTTCCAGTGCTTCACGGGCAAGCTGTACGTGCAGGTTAGGAGGCACGGTCAAGTGGATGACATCGACGCCTAGGCCGGGCAGTTCCGCCATGCTCGTGACGGCGTGGGGGACTTGGTGCTTGCGGGCCGCCGTTTGGGCTCGCACAGGGTCGGCATCACAGACGGCGAGCACGGCTACACCGGGGGTGTTGGCTAGAATCTCGAGATGAAACTCAGCGATATAACCAGCGCCGACAAGGGCGACTCGGGTCAAGGTGCGCGCTGATCGTTGGGGGGGGGCATCCATAGGGGCGGGGGCGGGCGGGGCAGTGCTTGGGAGTATCGACCACGGCGGGGGCACGGTGGGAGCGCGAGGTGGGTCTTTTCGGTGTTTTTTAGGCCCGAGATGCACTCTCCCGTTGGAAGAGTCGCCCAACGGGGATGAAAGGCCTGTCGGGAGCCCATTCTTGATCGGCCAGCGCGCGGTGCTTGGGTGGATTGGGGGTGAGAATCGCACCTCCGGACTCAAGCCTGGCGCCAGTGCCAGTCGATACCCAGCCCATCTCCTCCCTTTGGGCCTGGTGATCCCGCCTTGTGTGGGGTTTCCGGGCCCTCTTTTGTGGGCTCCGACTTGGAGCCCACGGGGCAGGCAGTTAGACTGGGAGGTTTACACCCTAGGCCTGCAGGCTTCACTCAACACGAGGCTGCAATCCACCTAGGCCCCCGTTCTAACTAAGCCCCCCCTCCTTTGGCACCCGGTTCCACGGGTGAGATCCCAGGATGGCCCCCCTATGGAAGAGTTGATGGTTGGTCTGACCTTCGACGACGTGCTGCTCATCCCCCAGCACTCTGACATTCTGCCTGCGGACGTAGAGCTCACCACGCGCTTCAGCCGCAATACGCCCCTGAACGTGCCCTTTGCTTCGGCGGCGATGGACACGGTCACTGAGTGGAAGCTGGCGGTGGCCCTGGCACGGGAGGGCGGCATCGGGGTGATCCATCGCAATCTCGATCTTGAGGGTCAGACTCGAGAAGTGGACAAGGTCAAACGCTCAGCCAACGGCGTGATTCTGGATCCGTTGACACTTCCACCGGATGCCACCGTAGGCGAAGCCCGCAGCATCATGCGCTCCCAGCACATCTCTGGGTTCCCCATCGTGGAAGGGGGCAAGGTGGTCGGCATACTCACCCGGCGGGACCTGTCGTTCCACGGTGAAGATGCAACACCCGTCTCCGCCGTCATGACCGTGAGCTCGCTGGTGACGGCCCCCGTGGGGACGAGCCTAGACGAGGCGCGCGTCATCCTCAATGAAAACAAGGTCGAGAAGCTCATCATCCTTGATGACAACAAGCAGCTCGCAGGTCTTATCACGATGAAGGACCTCGACATGCTGGCCAATTTTCCCCATTCAGCTCGTGATGATCGGGGGCGTCTGCGGGTGGGGGCAGCCATTGGTGTCAACGACTATGATCGTGCGGCAGCACTCGTCGAGGCGGGTGTCGATGTGCTCGTGGTGGACACGGCTCACGGCCACACTTCTGGTGTTGAGAACACTCTGCGGGAGTTGAAGAAAAAGTTTGAGGTGGACGTCGTGGTGGGCAATGTGGCCACTGCTGCAGCGGCGCGTGCGCTGGTGGATGCGGGGGCTGACGGCATCAAGGTCGGGATCGGCCCCGGGTCCATCTGTACGACCCGCGTGGTGGCAGGAATCGGAATGCCGCAGTTTACGGCGGTCAAGCAGGTGGCGGAAGAATTGAAGGGCACGGGCGTTCCGGTGATCGCCGACGGGGGGATCCGCTACTCGGGTGACGTGGTCAAGGCACTCGCTGCTGGTGCCTCATGTGCCATGCTGGGTAGCTTGTTCGCCGGCCTGGAAGAGAGTCCTGGAGAAACCGTTCTCTTCAAGGGCCGTAGCTTCAAGTCGGTGCGCGGTATGGGGTCGGTGGGGGCGATGCAGCGCGGTTCCAAGGAACGCTACCGTCAGGGACACGTCTCCGAGTCGGACAAGCTCGTGCCTGAAGGCGTTGAAGGCATGGTTCCGTTCAAGGGGCGACTCTCGTCCTTTGTGTACCAGATGTGTGGGGGCGTCCGAGCGGGGATGGGGTATTGCGGTTCTAAGACGATTGCCGATTTGTGGGAGCGCGCAGACTTTGTGCGCGTGACCCCTGCCGGCCAACGCGAATCTCACCCGCACGACGTGGTGATTACCAAAGAGTCTTCCAATTACGCCCATAGCGACGATTAGCACGAAGGGGTTTTGGATGGCAGTCATGATTAGACCCAAGGATCATTAGCCCATAGCCATAACAGGCCAAGGCAGAGACGATTGACAGTCCCGATTGACAGTCCCGATTCATAGTACCGATTTACAGTGACGACTAACGCAGAGATGATGACTGAGACGACCCGTGGCATTCTGATTGTTGACTTAGGGACTCAGTACGCCCAACTCATCGCTCGGCGTGTGCGGGAGGCGGGGAGTTGGTGTGAGATTCATCCGCCGCGTACCGCACTCGAAGCTGCGGAACGGATGAACCTCGGCGGCATTATCCTCTCCGGTGGACCCGCATCGGTCTACGGGGATGACGCGCCCAGCGTGCCCGCATCCTTGCTTGAGCAGGGGGTGCCGGTGCTGGGTATTTGCTACGGCATGCAGTGGATGTGCCAGACCTTAGGGGGCAAGGTGGAGGGTAGCGGTCAGCGTGAGTTTGGTCACACCTCAATTGAGATCCTCCCCCAACCACTCGCGGGTGCGGATCCGATGCAGGGCCAGGGGGAAGGAGATCCTGCAACCCCCGAGCCCAAGTTGTTCGATGGGATTGACGGGCGCACAGTGGTTTGGATGAGTCACGGCGACAAGGTGACGGATCTACCGGCGGGTTTTGTCAACTTGGCCCAGTCCGATACCTGCCCCCATGCCGCCGTCGGGCATCCGGCCAGCGGCTTTTACGGCGTGCAGTTTCACCCCGAGGTCAGCCACAGCGTGCGCGGAAGCGAGGTGCTTTCAAACTTCATTTTCCTCGTTTGCGGAATGCCAGGAGATTGGACATCGGAAAACATCGCAACGAGCGAAATCGCCAAGGTGCAGGCCATGGTGGGAGAGCAGGGTGAGGTCGTTCTGGGTCTGTCGGGAGGAGTGGATTCTGCCGTGGCCGCCATGATTGTCCACCGGGCGATTGGGTCACGCTTGCACTGCATCTTTGTGGATAACGGGCTCTTGCGTAAAGGTGAGCGGGAGGTTGTCGAGGAAGAGTTCCGCACCCACCTCGGCATGGACCTCACAACCGTGGATGCTTCCGATCGTTTCCTAGACGATCTCGCGGGAGTGACCGATCCCGAGTTGAAGCGCAAGCGCATCGGCCATGCATTCGTTGAGGTCTTCCGTGAGGAGGCCAAACGCTTCGACCATGCGGGCTTTCTCGGTCAGGGCACGCTCTATCCTGACGTGATCGAATCCGTTGCGGTCCATGGGGGTAACACGGCCACGATCAAGAGTCATCACAATGTGGGCGGGTTGCCTGAGGACCTAGAGATGGAATTGGTCGAGCCCCTGCGTGAGTTGTTCAAGGATGAGGTTCGCAAGGTGGGCCGGCACTTGGGCCTCGACGACCGCATCTTGTTGCGTCAGCCATTCCCGGGCCCGGGCCTTGCCGTACGGATTGTGGGTGAAGTGACACCCGAGAGGTGTGCGTTGTTGCGTGAGGCCGATGCAATTGTGACTACTGAGATCCAAGAGGCTGGCGCACACAAGGAACTGTGGCAGTACTTCGCAGTCTTGCTTCCCGTGAAGTCTGTGGGGGTTATGGGTGACGCGCGTACTTACGAGAGTACGATCGCGCTTAGGATCGTTGAGAGCCAAGATGGCATGACGGCTGACTGGGGTTACCTCGACCATTCATTGTTGAGGCGTATTTCGAACCGCATCATCAATGAGGTGCAGGGCATCAACCGCGTGGTCCTCGATATTTCCAGTAAGCCCCCGAGCACAATCGAGTGGGAGTAGCCGTGCGGGTGGATTGGAAGAGCCACTGGGGTGACATGACCTAATGCCGAGCCCGTCCGTCAGCGGGGGCGCCGCGCCCACGATTCTTGATGGGGGCACAGGCACTCGTTTGCGGGATCATGGGGTTCGCATTCCCAGCCACCTGACGGATATCTGGTCGGCTGCTGCCTTGCTTGAAGCACCCGATGCGGTGGTGGCCGTGCACAGAGAATTCATCGCTGCCGGGGCGCAGGTGGTGACCGCCTGCAATTACGCAGTGACACCGCCCCTGCTGGAACGAATGGGGCTCGGGCATCGCGTTCAGGAACTCTCTCGACTTGCGGTGGAGCTCGCCCGCAGGGCTGTTCAAGAGAGTGGGGAGGACGTTCTTGTGGCTGCATCTCTGCCCCCCCTAGAGACTAGCTATCGCGGGGATCTCGTTCCGGATGACGAAACCCTGCGGCGTGACTACATGAGCCTTGCCCGCGAATTGGTGAAGGGAGCCGACATTCTCTTGTGCGAGACCCTCTCATTGGGGCGTGAGGCCCGCTGCGCAGCCACGGCTGCACTCGATGCGATTCAAAGCCGGTCCCGCGAGGAAGACAGGGCAGCCCCCCTTCAAGTCTGGGTGAGCTGGACCCTTCAGGGCAATCGCCCCGGTCAATTATCGGGGGGCGAATGGCTTCAGGATGCGTATGCCGAGGTGGCCGACCTGCCCGTCGACGCGTTCCTAGTCAACTGCTGCGGCGTGGACTTGGTTCAGGGTGGCATCGAGATACTGTCTGGCTTGAGCGACCGGCCGGTGGGAGGCTATGCCAATGCGGCACGTTCCTTACCCGGGCCCTTCGATCCAAAGGACCCGGAGTCGTGTCCGAGCGAACCGATTGATGTGGTCGCCTTTGTTGATGCCGTCTCAGGGTGGGTACGCGCAGGGGCTCAGTTCGTCGGAGGGTGCTGTCACACGGGGCCAGAGCACATCGACGCAGTGCGGCGATCCCTGGAAACCCCACCTGACTAGGGAAACTCAGTCATCATCATCCCCGGAGGCGTATCCAATGGCTTCGAGGAGTGCTTGGGTGCCCCAGCCAGCACGCGCCTTTTGTCGCGGTGCGTACTCATGCAGGCGGTTGAGCTCGGTGGAGATTAGGTGCTTGAGCCGCTTGACCTGCTGGGGTTCTAGTTCGGCGAGGTTGCCCTTCTGCTGGGGGTCATCCCTAAGGTTGTACAGGCGCACTTCGCCCCCTTCGGGTGCACCAGAAACGCTGGCTTGGCCACCGTCGAGCCCCCAGTGAAGTACCCAATCGCCGCTGCGTACACCGTAGATGGAGGCGGTGGTTCCCCGCCACCAGCCCTCATGGGTTTCGAAAAACACAGGCCTCGCATCGGGTTCTTCAGCCGACCCGAGGAAGATGTCGCTGTCCCCTGGCCCGGGGCTGGTACCCGGCATCTGGGTTCCTCCGAATCGGGCGAGGGTGGCAGCGAGGTGACGTGTGGAAACGGGCGTTTGGATCCGCGCTCCAGTGGGCAGTCCCGGCCCCGCAAGGATGAGGGGGACCCGCACCAGTTCCTCCCACAATTCGTGCCCATGTCCGAGCCCCTTGTGATCGAGGACTTCTTCCCCGTGGTCGGAGGTGTAGGCCAGTACGGTTGTTCCAGCCAGTTGGAGTTCATCCAGGAGAGCGAGCACCTGCCCAACGGCTCGGTCCCCTTGGTGGACACTCGCGTCGTAGACATCGGAATACCACGGGATCTCCTCTGGCCGCAGCAGACGCTTGTACTGTGGGAGACCATCTGCACCCGGCGGCAGGCCACGCTTGAGCCGGAAGGTCTGGGTGACCATGGCAGTGGGTGGGACTGGCGCCTCGTCAAGCCCCGTGAATTGTTTCATTTCTTCGGGGCTGGGTGTGTGGGGAGTGTGCGGGTCGGCCAGATGGATGTAGAGGAAGAAGCGCTCTCGGCAATGTTCCGTCAGCCACGCGCGCACCTCGGGAAGGAGTCCGTCCCCCTTGACCATGCGCGGCGTTCCGAAGAAATGTTCGAACCCCTGAGAGTAGTTGTGATCCGCCGAAACGAGTGGGTTGGCTACGAACGCGGCTGTGCTGAAGCCCACTTCCTGCAGGGCTTCCGGCAAGGTCTGCAACTCATGGGCGAGAAACCCACTCTGATGGACGCGCACTCCATGGGCTGTCGGGGGGCGCCCAGTGAGCATGGATGCGGTGGCGGGCCAAGTCCAACTTGACGTGGAGTAGGCGTGCTCGTAGGTGAGGCCACGATCGGCCAGTGATTTGAGATGGGGTGTGGTCGGTCGGTGGTAGCCGTAGGGTTCTGTGCGGTCGGCGCGCTCGGTGTCCATCACGAGAAGGACTAGGTTGGGTCGATCCGCGCTTGCTTGAGTTCGGGAGCGGCGATGCTCACGTTCAAGGCGCAGGCTGCCAAAGGCGGCCGGCACAGGGGGCAGGGTCTTGGGTACACCGGGGGGCAGCTGCGTTGAGAGGCGCACGGTGTCGCCGGGTTTGAGCCGGATTTCACCCTGGTCGAAGGGCTGCCAAGAATTGTGGCTGCTCTTGTTCATGACCTCATCATTGGCCGAGGAGGAACGCACCTCGACGATTCGCTGGGCCACGGGTTTGTCATTGACGTGCACTTGGAAGGTGACGGCTAGGGCCGGAGCACCACCGCTCATCCTCCGCGCGAGGGCCAGGTCCACTCCGGCGGCGGCCTGCAGGGAAACGGGCCCGTCCTCGGAGGTGATGTTGAACTCAACCGCGCAGGGGGGCGGGAGGATTAGGCTGAGCTGGTCGCCTGAGTTGCTGACTTGATCTCGGGAAGGGCAGGCCACCTCCACCCGAGGGGGATCGCCGGGGCGGGCGTGGAGGGTTTTCCAACGGGGCTGCCCCTCAAGCAGGTCGGCGGCGAGCCGGGTATAGACCAGTTCAGATCCGGCGAGGGGCAGTTCCTTCGGACCGAAGTCGGGCCCCTCTCCACCGCTGCACCCCATCAGCACGACGGCGCCGAGGAGGAAGCGGGTTGGGTGAGCCAGCGGGCCGAGCGCGGGAGAACTGCCAGCCGTCGGCTCTTGGGTGGTGCCCGAACGGGGCAGGGGGGGTGCCTGTGCCATGGGAGCAGCATAACCCCGGTCGCACACGGGCGTTGCCATCAATTCCCCGCTACCCTGCGTGGGATGCTGCGCCGTCTCCCCTTACTTGTGGCCGTGCTTTCCGTGTGCGCCATGCTGGCATACCTAGCGCTCCTACCTACACGCTTGACCTATGCCTATGAGTTGGAGTGGCAAGAAGGGAGCATGCTCGCGCATCTCTTGCGGCTGCGGGAGGGCAAGCCACTTTACGCGGCGCCCACGTTGGAGTTCATCAGCTTCCCATACCCGCCTCTGTTCCATTGGGTAGCGGCCTGTCTAGCCCGTTGGACGGGACCGGAGCTCAGCACATTGCGCCTCGTGTCGGTCATTGCCAGTCTCGGGGTGCTGGGAATAGTCGGCCTCCATGTGCGGTCAACCACCGGGTCGGTGCTAGGTGGTCTCGTCGCGGCGGGTTTGTTTGCCGGTGCCTACGGGTGGGGCGGTGCCTGGTTGGATGTGGGGCGCGTGGATTCGTTGGCGCTCTTCTTGGGCTTGGCGAGCTATGTGCTCGCCCAACGTTCGAGCGGCATGCAGACGGCAGGGGCGGCGGGGGTCTTGGGGGCCCTAGCCGTGTTGACGAAGCAGACGATGCTGCTGCCCTGTTGTGGCTTGGCCTTGGGTCTGTGGCTGGTCAGGCGCAAGTTGGGGCTCGGGTATGGGCTCGGTCTTGTGGTGCTTGCCGGCGGGGGCTTCCTGGGGTTGCACCACACATCGCAGGGTTGGTCGAGCTATTTCCTATTTGAACAGTTGGGGCGGCACCCATGGCATGGGCCTGGGCTGTGGGAGTTCTGGTCTCGGGATATGCTGAGTTGGGGGCCGGCATTGATCGCCTTGGGGATCGCCACAGGCTCGGCCGGGGGCCAAGCGGCGGAGACGACGAAGACGACGCTACCCCTAGCGGGTTGGTCGATAGGATTGCTACTGGCCTCGTGGCTGGGGCGCATGCACCTCGGTGGGTATGACAACACACTTTTGCCAGCCGCACTGGCGTGTTCCCTCTTGGTGGGGCGCCACGTGGGAATCTCCCATCGGCGTTCAAGGAGCCATGTCGACAAGCTCCCCGTGGGTTTTGCGGCCGTACTTGTAGCTGTGGCCCTGCAATGGGTCGTTCTCTTCGAGGATCCGCGGGTGCACCTGCCCTCCGAAGCGGACCGGACCCACAGTGAGCGGGTGGTGCAGAGCCTCTCCCAGGTTCAGGGCCCAGTGTTTGCGCCCTACTCACCCTACCTAGCCGCACAAGCTGGTCACGGATGGAGCGCGCACGCCATGGGGTTCTTTGATCTTTCGGCGGCAGGGGCAGGCCCCATTTGTGATGGTCTGTTTGCTGAACTTGAGCGAGCCTTTGAACAGGAGCGATTCGGCGCGGTCCTGCTGAGTGAAGCGCAGCCCTTCACGAGCTTGTTCAAAGGTCACTATGGACCCCAACCGGACAGGGACTTCGTCGGATTCAAGGCCACGCCGCTGCCCGTTTCGGGGGCGAGCAATGGACCGCGATTGTTGTATCACGCCCGTCCAGGGGGGGCGGAGCCGCGCTAGTGCAGGTGCTTGAACGCATCCTGTTCGGGATCTTCTGAATCTTCATCGCCGTAATCCTCTTCGGAGAATTCTAGGCGTTCTAGCCGGCCGGTAATGGAAAGCTCCAGTGGGCGTCCATCTTCGCCGGGAACCTCGCGCGGCAGGCCCCATCGGTCGAGCCATGCGTGGGCGCGGTCCAATTCAAGTTCCTGTGCCTGAACCTGCCCTTCCAGTTGGCTCATTCGTTTCCGCAGGGATTCGTTGGAGTCACACATGCACTGCAGGGTACTGCCAAGACGTAAGAATCGCGCGTGAGTATTTCCGAGCGATCCCGGATTCGGTGGTTCCGCTTTGGGAGCGTCCTAATACTCGGGAGGGCCAGCGGGCTTGTTGTCCAGGATTGCCTCGATGCGTACAAGGGTCTCTGCGTCGAGCCTGTCGACCACATCAAGGGCCTGTAAGTTCTCTTCCAATTGGCCCGTTCGGGATGCACCTAAGATAACGGTACTGACATTCGCATTGACGAGACACCAAGCAATGGCGAGTTGGGCCAGCGAACAACCGAGGTCGGTTGCAGTTTCGGAGAGCGCTTCGATCTTGGGCACACGCGCCTGGCCCTCCTCAGATTCGTAGGCGTCGCGCAAGAAGCCGTATTGCTCGAGTGCGAGGCGTGAGTCTGCGGGAATCCCCCCTGCGTACTTGCCGGTCAAGAGTCCGGAAGCGAGGGGAGACCAGATGGTTGTGCCCAAGCCGGGGTCGCCGTACAGGCGAGCATAGTCGCCTTCGACCTTGTCCCGCACAAACATGTTGTATTGGGGCTGCTCCATGGTGGGCGGCGTGAGGTGCAGGGCGCGCGCGCAGCCGTGGGCTTCGCGAATCTGCTCCGCGCTCCACTCCGATGTGCCCCAGTACAGCACCTTGCCCATGCGAACGAGGTCGTGCATGGCGCGCACAGTTTCTTCCATGGGTGTGTGCAGGTCAGGCCGGTGGCAGAAGTACAAATCCAAATAGTCCACTCGCAGTCGGGTGAGGGCGGCATGGCACGCATCGTGCACATGCTTGCGCGAGAGTCCCCGTTGGGTGGGGGCCGTGCCGCCCCAATACACCTTGGAGGAAACACAGTAAGTATCCCGTGGCCAGCCGAGTTTTTTGAGCACGCGGCCCATCATTCGCTCTGACTCTCCGGCGGCGTAGACCTCGGCATTGTCAAAAAAGTTGACCCCTGCTTCATAGGCCATGACCATCATCTGTTCGGCCAGATCGTCATCGACCTGCCCGCCAAATGTGACCCAAGAGCCGAAGGAGAGGGCGCTAACTTGAAGGCCGCTGCGGCCGAGTCGTCGATACTGCATAGTGGATTAGTGACGGACACCCCGATTGAGGGCGCGGGTGACAAGAGGGCCGACGATGCCGCCGACTGCGAGCATGATGGCGATCAAGATTCCGGCTCGTGTGACTCCTTTCCAACCCTTGGGGAAGGTCTCCATGAAGAGGAAAATAATGGCTCCTCCGAAGAGGACCAAGCCGAGTACGAGGACGGGCCCGGTACGCGCCATGACCCGTAGATCTTTGCGGGCCGTACAACCGTCCTCGTCCAACACCCAACCGGGGGGGAGGGCTTGGCGGATGGTCTTGGGACTGGCTGGGCGATCTCCGGAGGCGAGGGCCTCCAAATCCACCAGGTCTTCGACGGGCACGCGGGGCATGGGACTGGAGTGTGCCCGAGGGAGAACAGCGGGTCTATGCCGATCCCATTCCTACCCACGAGACTTTTGGACTCGTCCTCGGCCCTCTGAGGGCGATTCGAGGAGCTTCTCTCCCCTGAGTGCCCCCCTCGGCTTGCGCACCCTCCCCTGAGTGTCTACCGTTTTACCCATGGCTATCTGTATTGAGAGGTATATTGGGCCAGGCGTGACTCCCCTCGGGGACACGTTCCTGGGCAACCCGGATTGGTCTGTGCTCGGCCTGGTCCTCGCGATCGTTGGCGCTTTCTTGATTGCCAATGCCACATTGTTTGAACACCCCCGCCGCCTAGTGGCGCGTTACTTCGGGCGTCAGACCGGCCGCCTCCAGTCCGTACGCGAATACGTCTACAACCGGGTGCAGACGACCTTAGGGTTTGGGTTCTTGATGTCGGGCTTTGGCCTGCAGCTCGTCGGCCATTTTCAGGCGGCGGCCCCAGGTGAAGAGCCCCTTTCCATGGTCTGGGTGGGAATTGTCGTGGTGGTGGCCGTGACATTCCTGTTCGGCGGGTGGTGGTGGTCCCTGATCGCCTTCCGCGGCTATGTGCGCGAGTATTTCAATCAAGCTCCACGTGACCTCGAAAACGAGCCAGGAACAGCTCGTGAACTTGGCGAGTTGTTTGGCATCGAGCCCGCTCGGGACGATACCGTTGAAGCCTTCGCAGGTCGGTTGTACATCGAAGCGGGTCTGCGTCGACCCGGCCAGAATTCTGTCGGATCTGCGCCGGCCTTTGAGACCGCGACTGATTCCTTTGGGGAAGAGACGGAACTGTAGCGAGGGGTGTCACCAGGAGGATCGGTGAGCGTCAGTCCCTACCATGGGGCCGAGGCGAGTATTGTATCAGTGGTTGGATGCCCTCTATCCCCCGGGCTGCCAGCTCTGCGGAATCCGACAGGCCCAGGGCCAAGCGTGCCCTGCCCATGGCCTTCCAGAACCGGCCACTTTGCTACTTTGCGGGGGCTGTGGGGCTGAGCTTCAGCGGCCGGATCCAATCCGCTGCTTGCTCCATGTTCCCAGCCCTAGGTTGGGTCAGCACGGTTCTCCCTCGGGCGTCCTGTCTGACCTGGGTCCAGAAAACCTGGGTCCAGAACATTCGGACCCGCTGAACCCGGACCCGCTGAACCCGGAATCGCAGAATCCGGAATCGCCAGGGTGGTGCGGAGCTTGCCTTGCGCAGCCTCCGCTTTGGAATCGGTGGGTGAGTCTTGGAGACTATCGGGGAGGTCTACGGGATTGGATCCTAGCCCTCAAGCACGGGGGTCGACGAGACCTCTTGGGGCCCCTCGCCCGGGCGCTAGCAGATTGCTTGGTGTGGGAGGTCGGACGAGAAGCCGTGGACCTGTTCGTGCCTGTCCCCCTGCATCCCCTACGCCGCCTTGAGCGTGGGCACGACCAAGCCCTAGGGCTCGCGTTAGGCGTGGGGGAGTTGCTGCGCACGCCCGTGCGTCGGGCCCTCGCGCGGTCCCGGTGGACAGCGCCACAGGGCACCGCTCAGGGGGAGTCGCTCATGGGGGCACTCTCAGCGGGGCTTGCACCGGGGCTTACACCCGGGCTTACACCCGGGCTTACACCGGGGCTTACACCGGGGCTTACACCGGGGCTTGCACCGGGGCTTGCACCGGGGCTTGCATCGGGGCTTGCATCGGGGCTTGCATCGGGGCTTGCATCGGGGCGGGGTCGCAAACCCTCCCGTGCAGCCAATGTTCGTGGGGCCTTCGAGTGGACTGGGGGCCGCCGGGGTTCACTGGCTGGGCGAAGGATCTGGCTGGTGGATGATGTGGTGACCTCTGGTCACACTGCACAAGCATGTGTCCGTTGCCTGCGCGGGGCGGGCGCAGAATGGGTAGGGCTATTGAGTCTAGCTCGTGCCGCACCTGGGGGCCTTCATGCGCTACCCTCAGGACCATGACTGCCTTGATTGTGGAACCGTTTGGAGGGATGGCGGGAGACATGTTTCTCGCGGCCTTGCTCGACCTTCAAGACCAACGCTTCCGC
Source organism: uncultured Planctomycetaceae bacterium (assembly GCA_964469565.1). Classification (GTDB taxonomy): domain Bacteria; phylum Planctomycetota; class UBA1135; order UBA1135. The sequence continues at coordinate 52,172 of CAYXZD010000006.1, read as the reverse complement.
CTGTCCCATCTGCAGGAACTGGCAGAAGCACTGCTTCCAGGTCAGGTGTGCCTTGAGTGTGAGTCGGTGAAGCGCGGCGGCCTGCGGGCTTTGCACTTGGATGTACAGACTAGGGGAGAGACTCCACCGACCCGGCACCTAGCTAATCTCTTGACGCTCCTTGAGCGCGCACCCCTCGGGGAGTTGAGCGTTCAGCGTTGTACAGACGTGCTCACCCGGTTGGCCGCAGCAGAAGCTCAGGTGCACGGGATCGCCCTAGAACAAGTTCACTTCCACGAGGTGGGCGCCGTAGACACTTTGATCGATGTGGCGGGGGCTGCGTTGGCTCTTGAACGACTCGGTGTGCAGCAAGTGTATTCCTCGGCACCCTTTGTGGGTGGGGGCACCGTGAACTGTGCCCATGGGGAACTGCCCGTGCCTCCCCCCGCAGTCAGTGCCCTACTCACCGGACGACCGGTACTGCGCCCGAAATCGGACCAGGAAGATGGTGAGCGAACAACCCCCACGGGTGCAGCCCTGCTGCGCGCCTGGACAGCGGACTTCGAATTGCCCAGTGGCTTCCAAAACCAAGCATGGGGTGTCGGGGCTGGAACGAGGGACCCCAAGGGTGGGCGTGCCAATCTGTTGCGCGTTGAGATCGGGCGCGTGTTATCCGAGAACCCTACCCTGGGTGCACATCGGCGCGAGGCTTGGTGCATGCAGGTCAACCTCGACGATCTGTGCGCGGAGGAAATCGGGCACGCACTCGGGAAGGTGCGCGAAGCTGGAGCGCTAGAAGCATGGACCTCGCCCGTGCACATGAAAAAGGACCGGCCCGGCACCCTGATGAGTGCCCTGGCCCGGGATGAGCAGCGCGAGGCCATTGAAGCCGCCGTATTCCAGTGGACCACTTCTTTGGGTGTGCGTTGGACGCGCCTCGAACGAACCGAATGCGAACGAGATCAAGTACGCGTGCAGGTCGGGGGGACAGAGGTGCGGGTGGTTCGACGCATGCGACCGCAACAGACGATTCGGCGGGGGATCCTTGAGGAGGGTCCAGGCTGTGGTGCAGCAGATCTCTTCCCCGAATATGACGACCTCGTCGCAGCGGCAGAGGCGACGGGTTGGACCCTGCGCGAGGTGCGCAGCCTAGCGATTCAAGCCGCGCAGGAACTCGTCATGCGCAACCCTTCCATGGATTCTGGCGGGGAGACCGATCGTGTCTCGCCATCCGTGAAGGTGCCTCAGTCTGATCCGCCCTTCGGATGATGCCGGTCGTGAGCTACATTCGGTTGCGCGGATTGCCCCATGGGGGGCGATCCATTGGGTGTGGCAGATTCGAGAGGACCGATGGCTTAGAGCTCACGGACGAAACGGTTGTGTTCGTCTACGAGGATCTGCCTCGGAGTCACCGGCGAATCAGCATACTCAAAAGCCATGATGATGACTTCGTCGCCCTTTTGAACCAGGTGGGCGGCTGCGCCGTTGATGCAGAGGGTCCCCGTGCCCGGCTCGCCGTTGAGGGCGTAGGTCTCTAAGCGCGCGCCGTTGGTGTTGTCGACGATCAAGACCTTTTCGTATTCACTGATCCCCACCCGTTCGAGGAGTTCTGAGTCAATGGTGACCGACCCGACATAGGACAGGTCGGCCTCGGTCACCGTGGCTTTGTGGATTTTGGCTCGCAGAAATTGACGCATGTGGATCTCCCAGTGCGCCCCTAGGATAAGGGGCCGGGGCGAGTCCTTCTACCGCTGGCGCTCATGCCAGGCACGGATTCCGTTTTCGAGCCGCTTGAGGCCCTCAATCATGGTGGCCTCAGGGACCGCGCACCCCACGCGCAGATGCCCGGGGCAACCAAACTGCTCCCCAGCTGCGACGTCAACATCAAACTCATCTCGGAGGAGTGCCTGCAAACCGAGGGTATCCCCTATGCGTTCCACCCGCGGGAATGCCAAGACTCCGAGGGGGGGCACGGTTCCCAGAATCGATGGGGATTCCCGGAGCCACTGGACTAGGTGGGGCCGGGATTCCTGCTCGACCCGTCGCAGGGGAGCGAGCAGGCTGGGGAGCTGGTCGAGGGCCTTGAGGCTGGCCACGAGGCTTGCGGTGGGGGGATCGCCCCAGGACAAATAGGCTTGGTCGAGGAGCCCTGAGCGGGCGCTTGCCAGGTCCTCGCCCAGGAGAATCCAGCCTGAACGCAGTGAGCCGAGACCATAAGCCTTGGTGAGGCTGCCGATGGAGACGGCATTGGGGAGGTAGGTCGCAGCGTGGGATCGTTGATCGGTCGTGGCGCACTCCATGTACGCTTCGTTGCAGACCAGGACTCCGCCCCCTGGCCGGATCGCCTGGGCGAGGGCCTGGAGGGTCTCGGGGGGCAGCACTGTTCCAGTGGGGTTGTGGGGATTGGTCAAGATCACGTGCAATGGATGCTTGCTGGCCCCGGCTTGCTGACTGAGGAGCTCTGGATCGAGACTCCACCCGGATTCCAAGTCGCGTGTGAGCGTGAGGACCCGTGCCCCCTGGCGGCGAAGGAGGGCTGGGAGGGCTCCGTAGGTTGGTGTCTCCACGGCAGCTACGTGGCCGGGCCGCAGCCACAGCCGCGCGCACAGGTCCATGGCGCCCCCTGCCCCTAGGGTCGCGACTACCCTTTCGGGTGGGAGCCCAAAGAGCTCACCCAGGCGCGCTTCTAGGGCAGGTTGGGCCTCCACGCTCGGATACCCGGTGATCTCTTCGCTGTGCAGGCTGAGCCAACTCGATTCCGGTGGGGGCATTCCTGATTGGGACAGACAATAGGCGCTCGAGTGGGATTGGGTGCGCACCCAAGCTCCAAAAGGGAAGAGCAGGGAGGGGGTCGTCATGGAGGTCAGAGGGGTTGGAACGAGTGCTTGGAATCGGGTCAGTCAGACCGCTAGGATTGGGCCTCAAGATTCGAGGTGGGGTGAAGCCCGCGGGGGGCACCACGATTGAATCGTCACTATTCAAAGAGGGGTAGGCAAGGACCGCCATGGAAGCACAAACCAAAATGGACCCAATGGAAATCAAGTACACCCGTGCCATGTGCACAATCAAGAATCGTCTGGGAGTTTCAGGTCAACCTGAGAAAGGCCATCCCGCCAATCAACCCGGGAGGGGACCTCAGGGCCCAAAGCGTCGTTTGCTTGCCGTGACCTTGCTGATGAGCAGCGCCCTGGCTCCGGCTTTGCATGCGCAGCAGCCGACCATTGCTGACGGCACCTACGTTCTGGCCGAGGCGGACGCCAAGGCCTACAACTACTCCAGTGCGCAGAGCACAGTCCTTGCGAGCCTCCAGGCCGACGACCTACTCCTTGTGCACGGCGAGAAGGTGGGGTTCTTACAGGTGAGCGCTCCCAAAGGCTTTCCTGTCTGGGTGTACGGTCAATACCTAGAGGAGACTGCGACGGAAGGAATCCTGCATGTAATCGGGTCGGGTGTGCGTATGCGTGGTCAGCCCAAAGGCGGCACCGGCAGCTATCCGTTGATGGAGAAGCTTCAGCGCGGCGACCTAGTCCAGTGGATGGAACGCGCGGATGACAGTCTTGCCTTCGAAGAAGATTGGATCCGAGTCCGGTCGGTTTCTCGCGCCAAGGTATGGGTGCCCACTTCATCCGTGAGAATCGCGTCCGACCAAGCATCGGCCAAGGCCGCTTGGGCCGCTGCATTGCCGGCCTTCGTGTACCGGCCCAAGGTGACCGAGCCCACCGCGCCCGAAGTCGCCGAGAAGCCTGCCCCCGCAGAGCACAAGCAGGAACCAGCCATCAAGGAGGAAGCTTATCGATCATTGAATTGGGGGAAGACGCTCCTCGCCAAGGCTGAGGCAAAGGGCGAAGCCGCTCAGCAAGCAGACTTCGACCGGGCTGTTGGGGCATTCAACGTTGTGATTGAAATGGTGCCAGCGGGCACTCGAGTAGCGGAGGAAGCCCAGATGCAATTGCAGAAGGCCAAGATGGGTCTGTTAGCTGCCAGCGTGCGGGCCGACCTAGCTGCCGCTGAAATACGTCAGCGCAAGATGGTGGCCGAGTGGGCCGAGGCCAAGCGCCAAGCCGAGCTTGAAAAGACAGCCCACTGGGGGCGCTTCATGGGCCGGGGTTGGGTGGAAAAGACCGGCCGGGGTGATGAGGCTCGTTACTTCCTGCGCTGGGGAGGCGAGTTGGTTTTTGAGATCTCCTGTGACAGTGGCCGCTACGACCTCGATCTCTTCCAGGGTTTCGAATTGGGGGTCCGCGGAACCACCCTGCGGGCCGCCAGCATGGCGACTGAGGAGTTTCCCGCCCAGGTGGCTCTCATGGATATCTCCCGCCTTGAAGTGATTTCAGGCTCCGCCTCGAAGTAGTGCCTGCATTCCTGCGCACCCTCATCCAGAAGCTCTCTGCCTTTGGGCGGCGGCTTGTGGGTGGGGTTGCAGCGGGCGGGGGATGTCTGTGCGATACATGCAAGTGGGATTATGGCGACGCCTGTCGCCGCCCCGAGCGGCCCAACGCCACCACTTGTCCCGAATACAAGCGGCGTTAGGCCCGCACCCGGATACGCGGAGCGTGGCCCAGTGCACGAGAATGGGAACGGGCGCGGGAACGGGCGCGAGGGCAGTGGCGTCTCCCCGGCCGAGAGGATCCCGGGAAGCACACCCTGGCCTTGGCACTGACAGTTCGTCCCTTAGGTGGGCGAAGCCGCGGACCTAGTGGGGCGGGGCTGCTCCCCGCCTGCGCTCGCAATGGGAAAGCAGTTGGTCGCGCAAGGCCGGCAGCCCGCCGGATCCATCAGAGAGGCTTGTGCGAATGCGCTCCATGAGCCAGCCGAAAAAGTACAGGTTGTGCAGGCTGAGCAGGGTCGCTCCAAGCATTTCGTTGCTGCGGCACAAGTGACTCAGGACGCCGATGGAGAACCCTTCGAGGGCTGGGCAGCGACAATGTTCGTCCAACGGCTCGTTGCATTCCTTCCAGTAACCGTTGCGTAGGTTGATGCGGCCCGTGCTCGTGAAGGCTTGGCCGTTGCGGCCATGGCGAGTGGGAGTGACGCAGTCGAACAGGTCGATGCCCTGGGCGATGGCATCGAAGAAATCTCTGGGGGTACCGACTCCCATCAGGTAGCGGGGGCGATCGGCGGGCAGGGCTGGGGCCGCAGCGGCGACGGCGGCGGCCATGCCGGCACGGCCTTCGCCCACGCTCACTCCGCCGACGGCGTAGCCCACCAATTCATGTTGAGTGACCGCCTCTACGGAGGCACGTCGCAGATCCTCGAAGACGCCGCCTTGCACGATCCCGAAGAGCGCCTGTCCTGATTCGGTGCCCCCGTGACTGCGCCATTGATTCACGCACCGTTGCAGCCAAGCGTGGGTGCGGTCGTTGGCAGCTTGCACCAGTCCCCGGTCATTGGGGTCCTTCGGACAATGGTCAAAGGCCATGATCACATCCGCCCCAAGATCGCGTTGAATGTCCATGACTCGCTCGGGGGTGAAGCGGATGCGGCTGCCGTCGATCACCGATTGGAAGGTGACTCCGTCGTCATCGATGGTGGAGATGTCCGCCATGGAGAAAACTTGGTAGCCACCCGAGTCCGTCAGGATGGGACCTTCCCAATTCATAAAACTGTGCAAGCCCCCGAGGGCTTTCACTGTTTTTTCACCGGGCCGCAGATGCAGGTGCAGGGTATTGGCCAAGATCATCCGTGCACCGCAGGTGTGTAGGTCGCGCGGCTGGACTGACTTGACCGTCCCGCGGGTGCCCACGGGCATGAAGGCGGGCGTGGCGATGCTGCCGTGGGGCGTATGAAACGTGCCTGTTCGGGCGTGGGTGTGGGCGCAAGAGGTGCCCGCCTCGAAGGAAAACTCTGGCATGGGGGTGCGAGCTTACGGACGGCCAAGGGGACGGACTTGGGTCCCCGTGAAATAGTGTTGGATAATGCGCAAGGCCGAGTAGTTGCGGGTGGCCAGAACGTGGGACCCGTTCTGGCAGAGGCCTGCACCGTGCCCGTGACCCCGTCCTCGGACAGCCCAGCCGCCTCCCCGGGAAATGCTCGCGGATGCGTGGGGCCAGGTGCCCTCGATCAGGCCGCTGCGCAGGCGACTGGGGCCCAGCCCCAAGCGCAATTCCTGGAAGGGGATTTCCACGCTGGACTGGTCACCCACCACGCGAACCCTGATCCAACGCCCTACTTGAAGGGATTGTGCTGGGGCCATCGATGAGTGTTGGAGGGGCACGATGCGCACAACGCGCGACCCCACCCCGAGCTGCCTTGCTAGGGAGTCGAGGTCTCTTGAAGAAAAGGTGTACTTCCATAGGCCCTCGGCGCCCGAATCCCCTTGGCAGGGGCAGGAGGTGCCCGCTGAACCGCTCGGTGCATCCTGAAACACATCGCTGAGGGGTGATGTTTGGCCGCCACATGATGCGTGGAAGCGCACATCCTCCACTCGCCCAGCACGGGTGATGACCTGTCCCCAAGATTGGGCTACGGCTTCATGCACGGCTCCTTTCAAGCGCATGCGGGTGGTAGAGGCGCTGAGAGTGGCAAAGTTGTTGATCGGCTGGCCGTTGTAGACTTGATCGGCCACCGTGTCGTGCAAATAGGCTCCGTGCGGTGATGGGGGGGCAGGGAACGCGCCTCGGTTGGCGAGGGTGTACACGGCGTAGGTGCGTGCTGCGATGGCCTGGGCTTCCAATTCCGCGGGTCGCGCCGACCACAGGGAGACTTCGCTGGCGACGACCCCCGCCACGTAAGCCTCTAGGTCTACCCAGTTGAACAAGCGCAGGCCGGCCGTGGGGTGGGGGCGCACCTCAAAGTAGCCGTCATAGGAGCGACCGTCGAAGACCACCGGATTCTGGGGGTCGGTGGGGCCAAAGGTAAAACTCGCGCGCACCTGACCGTGGACGCTCAGGCTATTGGGCAGCGAGTGAACAACCACGGAACGGTTAGCGCAGTCGAGCTTGAGCGACTCTTGGCGTTCTGCCCCTCGTATCAACACACAGACCCGTAGGGGCAAGCCTATCTGTCCCGGCATCGGGGCGTGGTGATGTGGATCGGGTGCCGCGACAGGTGTGGGGGGGCGCACGAGGGAAGGCGATTGGCGTACGGCCCCTCCGCACGCACCCAAGCACAGGAGCAGGGTGGGAAGGATGACCGCTTGCAGCGCCCGTTGGGAAGGGGCGGGTGATGGGGAAGCTCGTCTCATCGGGGTGCGCGCATGGTTTGTGGCCCTCTCCCCGGGAGTCGTGGTCCCGGAAATGAAGGCCTCATGGGGGCTCAATCGGGAAAGAGGCTCACTCCCCTCTGGCCCGGAGAAAGCCCCAGCAGCTCATACCCCTGGACCGTGAGTTGCCGGCCTCGAGCGGTTTTCTTTAGCAGCCCTTTTCGCAGGAGGTGGGGTTCGAAGACTTCTTCGAGGGTGTCCTCGGTCTCCCCTACAACGGCAGCAATCGTCTTGATGGCTACAGGACCCCCCTCGTGTTGGGCGAGGCAGTTCAAGATTCGTCGGTCCATCTCCTCTAATCCGGCCTCGTCGATGCCGAGGCGAATGAGGGTTTCTTGGGCAAGGTCTAAGTCGATTCCGGGAAGGCCACGGACCTGGGCTAGGTCCCGCGACCTGCGTAGAAAACGGTTGGCGATCCTCGGTGTTCCGCGGCTGCGGGCTCCGAGGTACTCGGCGGCCTCTGGAGTGACGGGGATGCTCAACAGATCGGCCGAGCGTAGGAGGATGCGAACGAGGTCGCTGGTGGGGTAGGGGTTCAACCGCTCGAAAATGCCGAAGCGTGCGCGGAAGGGAGCCGTGAGCATTCCTTCGCGCGTGGTGGCGCCTACGAGCGTGAAAGGGTGCAAGGTGAGGGTGATCAGCCGCGCATGGGGGCCGCTCTCTATCGTGATATCGACAGCGTAGTCCTCCATTGCGGTGTAGAGGTACTCCTCTACGTGGGTGGGGACCCTGTGGATCTCGTCGATGAACAGCACGTCCCCTGGTTCCAACTGGGTGAGGAGCCCTACCAAATCCTTGGGGCGTTCCAGCGCCGGTCCTGAGGTCGAGTGCAGGCGCGAACCCAACTCGCCCGCGAGGATTCGGGCCAGCGATGTCTTCCCCAGGCCTGGTGGGCCAGAAAACAGAACGTGATCAGGGGGCTCGCCGCGCCCCTGAGCCGCTTGGATGGCGACGGTCAGGTCGCGCACAATGGCTTGTTGTCCAATAAACTGACCGAGGTCGGCGGGTCTCAGATTGGTTTCCGCCTGCACCTCGGGTGAGGCTCGTTCTCCATCCTGGGCTCCACTCTGACCCCCCTCAGAACCCTCTAGGGCTGATGGGTTGAAAATGGACTCGTCTGGCATGGCCCCACAATAGCCAGCTGTGGGGGGGGAATCCCGTGTCCAGGCTGGATTCTGGGGATCCTGGGTGATCCATGCCCGGGGGAGCAACTTGCCGATCTTTGTGGGTTCCTTGACAGCCCAAGGGGGGTACCTACACTAGTGACCCCTTGGACCCTGCCCGTGCGATTCCGCTCGGTTGGGTGTGCAGGATCGCACAGACGACGCCATTTTTGGCCCCCCCAGCACCAATTGAATGTTGTTCCGGGGTCTCATCTTGTGTCTGATGTGTACTCTAGACCCCCCCCAGCACCGTTTACAGCATCCCAGTCGGGATCCTCGTCTGGCAGAATCGCGCCCTAAGGTTTTCACCGAGGGAGCGTCCCTGCTTGGCACGGTGATTGAACAACTCCACTCTCGAACAATTCGATGGGTACGGCCCAATGCCGTACCCGTGTTCACCGAGCAGGGCCCCCTGGTACCTGCTCGATGGATCCGTATCTGACATGGCATTTGTGAAACCGACGAAGCGTCGATGCTGCTCCTGCGGCCATCGCATGCTTTTCGATCACTCTCCCGCGATCCGGCGATTTCCCCCCCAAGTTTCTCTTTCAGTCTCTCCCCCTGGCGCCTACTCGATCTGAGCCCACCCATGCATTTGAACCGGCTTCAACTTGCCCTGCTTGGCACCCTGTCCGTCCTGCTTCCCGCCTGTGGAGGCCTTGAGTCCAAGCGCGGGGCTGATTCGGGTTCCGCCGCCTTACTGCGACTCAAGGATGTTTCGAATGGCTTCGGTCAGCTGATCCCTCACACGGTTCAAAAGCTCGATGCTGCTGGTAATCCCATGCAGCAGGTGGTGTCCATCCTGAGCCAGCAGGATCTCGTCAACTACGTGCATGCGGGTAACCCCATCCTGCCCGTGCCGCAGTTCAGCTCGACGCCGATCTTGCCCAGTGGAGCGGTGGGCAACCACTTCCTCGTGGCGCGTTTCACCCGTGATCTCGATTTGAACACCATCTTCGATCCCTCTCCCGGATCCCTAGCCAATTCGGGGCTGACGGGTGCGGTGAGTGTCGTGGCCATCGATCCAGTTTCTGGAACAGCCCTGCCGGTGATCGGGCGTGCATTCGTCAATGGACAGACCCTGGGGGACACCCTGGAAGGCGACCCTCCTCGCCGTCCCTTGCAAACTTGGGTGGCTCTGGATGAGGCCGGGAACACCATCGCCGTCGACCCTGAGGGACAGGGTTTTCCCGGCACCGACGGTTTCTTTGTGGGGTCTGCCCAGTTGTTGGGTGGCGAATCCTTCGTCTTTGTTCCCGACGCTGATTCAAACCTCGCGACCTACGAGACCTTTCCCGTGGGATTCGAGATTCGCATGCGCTTCACCACGGCCGTGCGAGCTGACAACGGTAAGGCTTTGAACCAGCAGGTCTTGGCGTGCTCCACAGTGGGCCCCGATTACTTGTCTCCTGAGGTGATTCGCACACCTCCGCCCCTGCAGGATCCCCTGATTACACCCGGCGGTGGCGACATTGACGTTGACCCCTTGACGAACATCCGCGTCGAGTTCACCGAGCCCGTGCAGCCCTTCAGCGTGGGGGAACTTCAGGGTGCAGCTCCTGCCAATCTCTCCTCGGCGCTCAAGGTCGAATTCGGCCCCTCGGCTGCTCGCACCGACATGCCCTTCAACGTGCTGCCCCTGAGCCCGTTTGACCTGTCGATCTATGACCTCATTCCGGCTTTCAACTTCCCCGGGGCAGGTCCTCCCTTTGGGAGCTGTGGAACATTCTCGCGTGTAGACATCACGATCAATCCCGGTCAGGTCATGGACCTAGCCCAGAACCCTGACCCCACGGATCCGAATAACTCGATCCCCAATGTCAACATCCTCGGCGGATCCACCTACTTTGTCACGGGCGAGGGCCCTGGTATGGTGAATGCACCGATCACTCCTGATGCGATCTACCTAGGCCGGGGAGGGGCGCTGCCGGGTATCTCAGTGCTCGACCTGAACGGTTTCGGGCAGGGAACGGGTAACCCGACCTTCATCGAAGGGCAGCCGGTGGAGGGGAACACCAATTTCCCTTACAACGCCAACGTGCGCTTCCAAACGGGCTTGCGTCCGCCTATTTCCGTGGGAACTTGCACCCTCGATGGCGGCTCAGCAGGCGTGTTTTTCCTGACCCGCGATACATCCATGAACGACCAGGTGGTGGCTCCACCTATCGTCAACAACGTCTCTGACATGATGTTGGGGCACTCACTGGACGGCACCTTCAATAATGCGAAGTACCCCTTCGGTTGTTTGGCCGGAGATGGTGGTGCGGTGTGTACCTTGGATGGTCTGAAGATCATCAACGCTCAAGCGAGTTCCGGCGGAAACACCCTGACCCCGGTCGCTCCCGGAGGTTTTCAGATCGGCAGTTTGATGGCGGGCTATGAGAACCTGGTTTCTTGGGCTCCGCACCCCAACCCGCCGCCCCTGTCGTTCCCGCCCCTGTGTGTGGCTCCCTACCTCCTGGGCCAGGAGCCGACCTCGGTGGATCACTTCATGCCACCTCCCACTGGCAACCCCAAGAACAACCTCTTGGTCCCCGGTGACCCCTTTGGCGATCCCCTGGCGAACCCGCCCGTGCCGCCCACGGGTCTGCTGACCCCCGAGCAAAACGCCTTCTTCCTCGGGCCAACCCAGGGACAAATCAAGGTGGAGAACTGCTTTGCGTACATGATTCGCCAACAGGTGGGGCACTTCCTCTATGTGCTCGATCGTCAGAGAGGTGAGATCACGGTTTTGAACTCCAACCGCATGACCGTGGTGGAGCGTATCCCCATGACGGATCCGACCGAGTTTGCCATGAGTCCCAACTTGGATTTGCTGGCTGTGACCAATCAGAATTCCGACACCGTGTCGTTCATCGATATCGACCCGGCCTCAGCGACCTTCCACCAAATCGTAAAGACGACGGTGGTGGGCAAGGGGCCGCGTGGAATCGCTTGGCAGCCAGGGAATGAAGACATTCTCGTGTGCAACGAAGATGATGACACCCTGTCGGTGATTTCCGCCTTCTCCCTTATTGAGCGTACTCGGGTGAGCGCGCAACTCAACAAGCCCTTTGATGTGGTGGCCATGCCTCGCCAGGCGACCTTCGGGTACCTGCGCAACGTGTACTTCGCTTACATCCTGAACCGCAATGGAAACGTGGCTCTCTTCGAGTCCGGCCCCAATGGCGTGAACGGGTGGGGTTATGACGATGTGGTGGGAATCGCTCCCTACACCTTCAACAGTCCGAAGACCCTTCAATTGGACCCCATCAACCTGTTCATGGCTGTGTGGGTTGCCCATGAAGGGCCCATTGATATCGCCACGGGTAACCCCGGCCCTCCAGGCGAAGGAGCCCTCACTCAGCTGTGGGTGGAATCCGCTGTGACGGGCCAGTTGTTCCTGACCTCGGGTAACGTGGGCCAAACGGGCCTGCGGGATATGGCCTTTGGCATCAAAGTCTCAATTGGCGAGAATACCCAAGGGCTCTCGGGGATCCCGGTGGACATTGCCTTTGATAACCAGCGCAACCTGGGTGGACAAGCCAATGTGATCACTTCGTTCAGTGCCGGCTCTGCGCTTCCAGGAAATGGCAAGGGCATGGTGCGAACCGTGGGTGCCACGGTGAATGCCAACGAGCCCGGCTACATGTTTGCTGCCGTACCCAATGTGGCCGGGGGCTTTGGTGTGGTCGATGTGTTTGACTTGGCCAAGGCGGGAGTCCTTCGTAAGGACATCAATGCCTTCCAGCCCGGTATCCAGTCAGTTCAAGTGCCCAATGTCACGGGCGTGATGGACTACTGGAGTCAGTGATCTCTCGGAGGATCTCACCGAGCCAATGCCCCTCAAGGGATTCGCTGGGATAGGGAGTCCTCCTGCTCGAACTTCGAGCCCTCAGCAGACGCCCGTTCGGTTGGTTGCCGAACGGGCGTCTGTCGTTTTATGCGGCGGGGAGGGCTGCGCTCTTCCGATGGGCTCGGCGGCCCCCTATCCTCGGTCACTCACCTTCTCGTCCTACCCCAGTTGCTCCCGCCCATGTCCGACCCTAAAGCGGTTCAGTCGATGTTCGCTCGCATTGCGGGCAGCTATGACTTGCTCAATCGCGTTCTCTCTTGCGGGATTGATCGGCGCTGGCGGCGGCGGGTGGTGGACCGGATTGGGGATGTGCGCGGCTTGACGGTTCTGGACGTTTGCACCGGGACGGGGGACTTGGCGGCCGCCTTCTCTCGCGCGGGGGCACGGGTCGTGGGTGTGGATTTCACCGGGCCCATGCTGGGGCACGCCCCTGGGAAGATCCGTGCGCAGGATGGGGAGGCCGTGTTCATCCAGGGGGATGCCTTGGCCCTGCCCGTTCGGGCGAGCAGCGTGGATGTTGCCTGCGTGGCCTTTGGGATCCGGAATGTGGGGGATCGGCGCGTGGGGTTGCGAGAAATGGCTCGGGCCGTGAGGCCGGGGGGGCATGTATTCGTGCTCGAGTTCTCTACTCCTCAAGCGAGTCTCTTTGCGTGGGGATACCGCCTGTACTTTACCCGCATACTTCCGATCCTTGGCCGGCTCGTCTCGCGCGATGGTGACGCCTACAGCTACCTCCCCCGCACGGTCTTGGCTTGGCCAAGTCCCGAGGCATTCCAAGGGGAGATGGAAGCCGAGGGACTCACGGACTGCACTTTTGAGCGGCTCACGGGTGGCATTGCCTGCCTGCATCGGGGGCGTGTTTCGGACTCGCCCTCTGGGTCCGCAGGGGGAGTGGATCGATCGTGAGCGAATACATCGAAGAGGAAGAGGACTGGGATGAGGAGGAGCAGCGTCTGGACGGTGGCAGCACAGCCGGCGAGGACTCGGGTCCTGGCGCTCGAATGGCCCTGGGCTTCTTGGCGTGTATACCCTTGCTCGCGGCCTATGAATTGGCCCTTGGGTGGGGTGCGGGCGCGTCGCGCAGTACGGCAGAATTGTGTCTGTTCCGTTTCCTAGCTCCCTTGGGTCCCCACGTGCACTGGGCTCGGATGGGAATCGTGGCATTCCTAGGCGTGGTTGCACTGGCTTGGGCTGCCAAGAACTCGACGGGGGTGCTCGTCTCGCTAGTGAAGGTGGTGGGTGAGGGTATCGTCTGGGCTTTGATCATGGGGCCGGTCCTTCTCATGCTCACGAGCTACCTCGGTGTCGAATCGGTGGGGGCGTTGGTGCCGGCTGTGGCCAAGGCTCCGAGCCTTGATCGGGCACTCTTCATCCTGGGAACGGCTGCCCACGAGGAGTTGTTCTTTCGCGTGATCGTCTACAGTGGACTGTATCTAGTGCTGCGCACTCTCGCCGGGTTCATGGGAGCCGGGCCCAGTACTTCCCGCTGGAGTGGGGAACTGATTGGATTGGTGGGATCGGCGGCAGTCTTCAGTGCCCTGCACCTTGAGATGTTCACGACCTGGCTTGGGCCAGGTGGGGAAGCTTTCGAGGCTGGTGTGTTTCTCTGGCGCCTGCTTGCGGGGGTCATGCTCGGAATCCTCCTGCGCTGGCGGGGCCCGGGGGTGGCGGCTTGGTCCCACGCTCTCTTCAACCTCGGATTGTTGTTGGGCGCGGGTCCACAACTTAGCTTCTAGGAACCCCGGCCAAGACGCTCTAGATGGGCCACAGACCTGCGCTTGGGGGCGAGGATGCGGTGGGTGAGCATCGGCGGTCTCCCGAACTTGGTAGTCTGTGCCCATGGGCCGATTCTTCCTAGGCATCACCGGTGCGAGCGGGCACGTTTATGGAACCGGCCTCCTCAAGGCGCTCTTAGATTGCGGCCACCAGGTGGATGTGTCCATCACCGAAGCGGGTGCCAAGGTCATGGCCCATGAATTGGGATTGGACCCCGGCAAGAGGGGTCACCGATTGGCCCATTGTTTGAACTCGTGGCTCGGGCCGGAGTTGGCCGAGCAGGCAGCCCAGAGGCTGCGCACGTTTCCCAGTGCTGCGATTGAGTCGCCGGCCGCATCAGGCTCGGCACTCACCGAGGCTGTCATCCTAGCCCCTTGTTCCATGGGAACCCTAGCCCGGGTGGCCCATGGGTTTAGTTCAAACCTCGTGGAGCGAGCGGCAGACGTAGCCCTCAAGGAAGGCCGGACTCTGCTGATCCTCCCGCGTGAAACTCCGCTCTCTGAGATTCACCTAGAGAACATGCTCAAGTTGGCTCGCATGGGAGCGGCTATCTTGCCCTGCAGCCCAGGGTTTTATCATGGACCGTCAAGCGTGGATGATCTCATCCAGTTTGTGGTGGGCAAGGCCCTCGATCGCCTTGGGGTGCACCATTCCATCGGCCAGCGCTGGGGTGCCGCCGAGCCTGAACCCGAGGTCGGTATCGAACCGGTCTCGGCTTCCGAGCCCGTGGGGGAATCCTCTCCGTGAAACAACTGTCCCACTATCTGTCCCTCGTGAGTTTCTCTCACTCCATTTTTGCCCTGCCCTTCGCATTGCAGGGTGCTTGGCTCGCAGCTGGGGGTGTTCCTCGCTGGCAAGACATGGCCCTCATTGTCGTCGCCGCTGTAAGCGCACGCACGGCTGCCATGGGGTTCAACCGGCTCGTGGATCGAGAGATCGATGGTGCCAATCCGCGCACGAGCAGGCGCGAATTGCCGGCAGGGGTGCTCAGTGTGATGTCGGTACGCCTGTTGGTGCTGCTCGCATCGCTTCTATTCATGGCAGCGGCTCTGGCGTTGAATCCCCTGGCTGGCCGACTCAGCCCCGCAGTGCTTGGGGTGCTCTTGGGCTACAGCTACTTCAAACGATTCAGTGCTTTGGTTCATTTCGCCTTGGGGCTCGCATTGGCCTTGGCACCTCTAGGGGCTTGGATCGCGATCCGGGGTTCCTTCATGGGTGACCTTGCGCCGATCCTGTGGCTCGCTGGGGGTGTGTGGGCATGGGTGGCGGGCTTTGATGTGATCTATTCCTGCCAAGATGCTGGCTTTGACCGCCAACGCGGATTGCACTCCTTGCCCGCTCGCGTCGGCATCGCGAGGGCCCTGTGGATCTCACGGTGCTTGCACATTCTTACCGTGGGATGCCTGATTCAGTTCAGCCTCAGCGCGGGGCTGGGCATGGTCTACATGAGCTTCGTCGCCTTCGCGGCTGGACTCTTGGCTTACGAGCAGTGGATTGTGCGCGCTGATGATCTTTCCCGGGTGGACCGGGCGTTCTTCACTCTCAATGGCTGGGTCGGAGTGGCACTTCTCGGCGGCATGATCCTTGATATGGGCATGAACTCTGGGGGGCAGGTCTAGTGGCGGCTACGCGCAAGAAACGAGCGACCAAGGCGCGCGACCCGCATCCTGAACAGGCCCTAGCCGATCTCAAGCAGCGCTTGGCCCAGCAGGGTGGGCAACCCCTCGTGGCGGTCTGCTTGCGCGGTGAAGAGCGGTTCTTCCGCGACGAGGGCATTCGCCTCTTGCTGGACGCAGCCAAGCAACGTGGGGATGAGATCTGTCGGCATGACGGGCTCGACCCGGAGTACAGCCCAGCTACCCTGCTTGATGATCTCACCTCGGGCGCGTTGTTTACGGGGGCCCGCACCCTTGTGATTGAGAATGCAGATCGGTTGGTCAAGAAGGGTGCGCGAGGCTACTCGGAAGGCTTGGTGAAAGCCATCACAGCTCGCATTCAAGCCTTACACCGCGGCGAGGTGCAGGGCTGCCTGATTCTGAGTGCTGGCAACCTGCGTGCGGACCATGCGCTGCTCAAAGTGGTCAAGGCGGCGAATGGAAGCCTCGTAGGGTGTCGCCGACTCTACGATTCACCGCCCCCTTGGGATCCCGATCCCCTCAAGACCGAACTTGTGCAGTGGGTGGCGGACCGGGCCCGCCGTGCGCAGATCCCACTCGGACACGCTGAGGCCGGGTACATGGCGTATGCACTCGGTAATGATCTCGCCACCCTGCAGGGTAAACTCGAGCAGCTGCGAGGCCGCGGGGAGGAGGGAATTCGGGAGCTGGTGAGTTGGGAGTCGGGGAGTTCCCCATGGGACTTGGCAGAGAAGTTCCTCGATGGGCAGGGTGCACTAGCGAGTGTCGGGATTGAGGCCCTCTTCAGTGGCGGATTCAAGGGCAAGGATGGGCGCCGTACGGTTGATCGGGGCGGACTCGTGGCGATGATGGCCACATCGCTTGTGAAGCCGCTCATGGAATTGACCCGGGCTAGCGCCTACATACGGGCCGGCTCGTCTGCGCCCGAGGCCCTCAAGCATGCAGGTCTCAGGGGAGCTCCGGCTGTCATGAAACGCAAGGCTGAGCGCCTTGGCTCGCGCAGCCCGGAGCAGTGGCAGGGAATGCTAGAGGACGCCAGCGAGCTGGAGCGTCGTTCTCGCAGCGGCGCACTCGTCGACGTCAACGACTTCGCCTTGTTGGCCGTTCGCTGGGCCAAGCGCAACCGCTGACGCGCTATACTGCTCACACGATGCAACCCCAGTCTCCTCCCGCTCGGATCGCCCTACTGCCCGAGGTTGTGCGAAATCAGATTGCTGCGGGCGAAGTGATCGAACGACCCGCTTCCGTGGTCAAGGAGCTGGTGGAGAATGCCCTCGATGCTGGAGCGACGGATATCCGTATCGACCTTGAGGAGGGTGGCGTCAAGCTTGTGCGGGTCAGCGACGACGGCTGCGGCATGGGACCAGACGATTTGCAGATGGCCTTTGAAGCCCATGCAACCAGCAAGCTGGCGAGCCCTGAGGATCTAGACCATATCGCCAGCCTCGGGTTTCGCGGTGAGGCCCTCGCGTCCATGGGGAGCGTGGCCCGTTGCACCATTCGTTCACGACCGGAGGGACAGCCGAGTGGTGCCTCCATTGGAAATGTTGGCGGCAAACTGACCGAGGTACGCGAAGCCGGTGGGGCGCAAGGAACGAGTATCGAGGTGCGAGACCTGTTCTTCAACACACCCGCTCGGCGGCGCTTCCTCAAGCGCACGTCCACCGAACTCTCACGGTGCCTTGACGTGGTTCAGCGGGCTGCACTTGCTCACTGCGGCGTGGGGTTCGTTGTCACCCATGGGGGCAAACGGGTCTTTGACGTGGAGGCGGGAATGGGTCTTCTCGCGCGTATCCGGCGCACGTTCGGAGCGGAGCTTGCCGATCACCTCGCCGAGGTCGATGCCTGCGATGGCGCGACCCACTTGCACGGCTACGTGGCCCCACCCCGGTTCAGTCGGCGGGATACTGCCCGCCAGATGTGGTTCCTGAATGGACGCTCCATGCGAGATCGCGTGCTGACTCGCGTCCTGCGAGACTCCTACCGAGGATTCCTCGAAGATGGACGGCAGCCCGTAGCCTTCCTGCAATTGGCGATCGATCCGGCCACGGTCGATGTCAACGTGCACCCCGCCAAGAGTGAGGTGCGACTGCGAGATTCGCGCCGCCTGTTTGGGTTCTTGGTGCACCATCTTCGCGAAGCCGTGCGCGGTACAGACATGTCTACGCCCGGAGAGACGATGATGCTGGCCAAGCAAAGGCGTGAGCAACGTGAAAACCCCGATCAGATTCCCCTGCCTAATCCAGGTCCCATGCAGGGAGGTCGCGTTGGCGGGGGGGCTCCCATCCCAACGCCCCATCAGGGCGGCGTCAGCGGCGCGGGGCCTGCGACAGGCTTTGAAGTCCAAGAAGTGGCGGGGCGAGACTTGCCCCGAGGGGACGGGGGATTGGGTGGGGAATTGGGTGACGGCCCTGCCGATGCCGGTCGAGCTGGGCTGGAGCGCGACCGACAAGAGTGGCATGAAGGCGACGAGCTGAGGGGGCCATTTTTGCAGGTGGCCCGCACCTACATTCTGCGTGCCTTGCCCGATGGGTTTGAGATCATAGATCAGCACGCACTGCATGAGCGCACAACGTTTGAGGAACTACGCGCCGAAGTTCGGGCTAATCAGGTAGAGGTGCAACGCTTTCTGGTGCCTGAGTTGGTCGAGCTTTCCCGTGCAGACGTGGAGCTTCTCGGTGGACATCTCACGGCACTCGAACCGATCGGCATCGAGATTGCAGTGTTTGGTCCGGGCACCGTTGCGGTGCATGGTCTTCCGGCACGGCTCCGTAACCCCGACGTGGATGGGGTGGTGCGAGATCTCGTGGATGTGTTTGCCCGGACGGGTAAAGCTCCAGAAGCCGAGGAGGTGATTGAGGACGTCTTGCACCGCAGCGCCTGCCGTTCTTCGGTGATGGCCGGTGATGAACTCACGGAGGAAGAGATCCGAAGTCTTCTCATGCGTGCGAGTTCCCTTGAGTCGGATCAAACCTGCCCACATTCACGGCCGACGAAGGTGCGCTTCAAGTTGCCCGACCTAGAGCGGGCTTTCCACCGCCGTTAGCCCTAGCGCCCTGAGCTTTCAGGAATAAAGGTCTTGGGGCTGATGTCGACCGGATTGAGTGCTCCGCCCTTTTTGAGGTACAGGGTCGTACCCGAACGGTGTGCGAAGCTCCAAGGAGACGTTCTGGGATCCACCTCGCGGACTTCCAACTTGGAGGGTACGCGACGGCCCGGCCCCAATTCCCGGTAGGTTTCCACGAAGACCAGCAGGGCCGTTTCGAGCACGATGGCGCCATCGATATCCTCGCTGAGTTGGGCCATCCGGACCTCTCCACTCTGAGGGTCGATACCGATCAGGGCGCGTTGCACGATGTGCTTGCCCTGGGTGGCTGCGGAGCGGTAGAGGGAAATGTCGGGAGTGGTTAGCTCAAGCCACTCGAGGCTTCGAGCTTGCTGGGCGTGTCTTGGGTCGCGCAGCATCAAGGGAGTGCGATCCACAAAGGTGATGGGAAAGAGGTCAGCGGCGAGCGGAGCCTGGGGTTCGGGAGTGAGCGTTCGTTGGGTCAGGCTCCACAAGCGAAGCCGTTCGGGTTGGCTGAGGAGGAGGAACTGGGTACCGAGGGAACACCATTGATCGAGGGCTTGGCGATCCTGCTCGAAGTCGAGGCCCCGCATGGGCTGCACATGGTCCTTCTCAATGAGATAATCCCCTTGGGGTCCGCGTACCGAGCGCCGCGCCTCGCGTTGGAAGTGAGCTTCAATGAAGGGGCCCTCGGGGTCTTGCAGAAACTGGATGGAAGCTTGGATCTCATTGAACTTTCCCGGCTGCCGAACCTGCACTTCAAAGGCGAGGCGGAAGGCGTGGATGGGGCTGGGCTTGACTCCTGGCTCCCCGTCCCCAGTGGTGAGCTTGCGCCATAGCGCACGGGCTTGGGGAGAGGTGCCCTCCGGAATCCGCCCCGGGGCCGGGAGATCGTCCGCGTGAACACCCGTGCCTAGCGCTGGGTTCTTGAACGGGTTTTCGTCCTGGGAGCTGGGGGGGCGCGACGGCGCATCCTGTGCAGGGGGTGTCTGGCAGAGGGCTAGGGTGATCAGCAAGGAGAGCATGGTGGGGGTCCACGGTACGGGGCGGATGGGAAAAAAGGGACCCAGCACCTTGGGAAAGAGAGGCGTGGCGAGGAGTATGCTCCTACCCGTGCGCCGTTGCTGACTCTCCCCTGCCGTGTCTAATCCTCACCCATTCGATGCCGAGCCCCTGTGGTGCCTCATCGGCCCCACGGCCAGCGGCAAGACGGCCCTAGCCCTCGACCTGTGCGAGCGGCTTGGGGCGGAGGTGCTCTCCATGGATTCGATGCTCGTCTACAAGGGGCTGGATGTGGGAACGGCCAAACCATCCCAAGAGGAGCGTGAGCGTGTTCCTCACCACCTGATGGATTTGGTGCCGGTCAATGAGCCCTTTGACGTTCAACGCTACCTCCTTGAGGCTCGGAACAGCCTAAGTGGAATCCAGTCGCGCTCCCGACGCGGCTTGTTCGTGGGCGGGACGGGCATGTACCTCGCGGCGCTCCTGCGCGGGCTGTTTGAGGGGCCGGCCCCCGACCTAGAATTGCGCAAGCGTCTGGAAGGAGAGTGGGAGGAGCAGGGAGCTCAGGCATCCCATGAGATCCTCAAACGCCTCGATCCCGCCTCGGCCCAGCGACTGCACCCCAACGACCAACGCCGTGTCGTGCGTGCCATGGAAGTCTGGCACCAAACGGGCCGAACCCTGAGCGATTGGCAGGCCGAGTCCGTAGCCGCAGCAGGTCAGCGCGCCCAGCTAGCCCGGGTTGTAGGTCTGGCCCTTGAGCCTGATGTGCTCGAGCATCGGATCCGAGCCCGGGCCGAAATCATGGTGGGGGATCGGTGGCAAGACGAGGCCGTGCGACTCTCACTGGACCCAGGCTTCGGCCCCAGTGCGTCGGCTGCGTTGGGTTACAGTGAGATCCTAGCTTGGTCCCGCGGCGAGCTCACTCGCCAGCAGGCCTTAGATCAAATCGTATTGCGTACCCGTCAGTTCGCACGCAGGCAGCGTACCTGGTATCGCAAGTTTGACGTGACATGGATTCAGGCGGATGCTCCGGATTGCTTGGAGCAGGCCCTTCACGCTTTCACGTAATCAATGGGACGGGCGGCGGCACAGCGGAGCTTGCGAGCCATTTGTAATCTCTGGGATGATGCCTGGGGATTCACGAACGCCACAAATCAAGCACCCAACGCACCACAGCAAGGATGCCATCAAAGACACGGCTGCCCAGTTCCCAGCAGCCGTTCAAGAATGGTGGCCTTGCCCGATGGTTTCTGCGCCCAAGACTGCTCCGGGGACGAATCCGGTTGACTACTCGTCCTCGCAGCAGCAGCCCAGTTCGTTGACGCGCACAACTAAGCCGTCCACAGGGGCAGCAATCCAGTTTTGCACAAAGCTCCCGCTGATGACTCCGATGGTGTCTCCCATGGTGTCTTCCACGCCGCTCATGAACTCGTCAATGCCGTCTTCACCACCGGCTTCACCCAAATCGAGGATGCCCACGATTGAGTCCACGGGGAGGGGAAAGAAAGTTCCTCCCGCCGCAAGAGGGATCAGCCCAAGGACGAGACCTTCCAAGTGAATAAAGTTGATCGGGTTGGGCAGCAGGCTGTTGATCGGCCTCTCGCTATAGGTGCCCGTGGCCACTGCGTGGTTGGGGTTGTCGGGATTGTGATTGAACAGATGGCGGCGCAGGGTCAAGTTGATGGATTGCTTGCGCTCCCAAGCAAAATCACGGTAGCTCCCATCGGTACTTGCGTCATACCCGAGCAGGGCACGGCTCATGCGCGGCACGGTGGAGCTGGCATTCCAGTGATCGTTGATGTCCTGGGAGGACTGGCAGCTGGCCAGAACGAGCAGGGCTAGGGCGATTGGGGTTGCTTTCATGCTTGACTCATTCGGAGGGCACCGTGGAGCCGCTAGGGCGTCAACAGGGGCCACCACGCGGGGTGTGCTCGTGTGGGGGGAGAGAGGGGGGGATGGATGAATTGTTGAGGAGACCCCAGCGGGGACCCTGCCAGTATCAGCTGGTGGGTGGACCGTGAGGTCCAACA
Source organism: uncultured Planctomycetaceae bacterium (assembly GCA_964469565.1). Taxonomy (GTDB): domain Bacteria; phylum Planctomycetota; class UBA1135; order UBA1135. Next base: position 30,479 of record CAYXZD010000006.1, on the reverse strand, counting down.
CCGTGGGGGGGATTCTAGGCTCTGTGGATGCCGTGCGTCTAGTCTCGACCCTGAAAGCGGGCCTTAGGATCCCTTCCGTTGGAGCCGCGATGGCGTGGGGAGGACCCGTCGGACCCGCCGCGGGGCCGGGATTGGGGCGGGACTGGAACCCGTGAGGAGCCTAGACTACCCGCCCCCTCTCTGCCGGTAACCCGGCCACTCCCCCCTCCCTATCGCCCCTAGATCATGCCCTCCTCGATTCCTGCGATGAACACCCGCAGGGGGTTGTTTGGCGGTTCCTTTGATCCCATTCACGAGGGACACCTAGCCGCTGCAAGGGCCGCCCAAGGCTCCTTCGACCTTGACGAAGTGCTCTTCATGCCAGCGGCTCAACCACCCCACAAGTTGGGCGTGGGTCTAGCTCCCGGAGCGCACCGCCTCGAAATGATACGCCTCGCGATTGCTGGAGAGCCCACATGGGCGGTCAGTGACCTGGAATTGCAGCGCGAGGGACCCTCCTTCACCCTCGATACCGTGCGGGCTCTTGGAGGCGATCTCTGGCTGCTGATTGGGGCCGACAATCTGCGTGGACTGGGAACTTGGAAGGGCATCGAGGAACTTCTCGCCAGGACACATCCTGTGATCATGCGCCGGGAAGGGGAGCCCGAATCCCTTCCGTTGGAGTTGATCGAGGGTCTGTCAGAGTCCGCTATCGAGCGGCTACGGGCCGGTATGTTGGACCTTTCCCCGGTCCCGGGACGCTCGACGAGCGCTCGGGAGCAACTTCACTCGGGGATCGCCCTGCCCGAGCACGTCCCCGAGGCCGTGGTCCAGTACATCCATGCCCACGGGCTCTACGGATCGCAATCGTGAGTTCAAGCTTGTGGGTTGCGGGTGCTGTGAGCCTTGCCAGCACGCCCGTCATGGCTGCCTGGGCCCTCTCCCGTGGGTGGGTGGATCGTCGCGATGGGGAACAGATCCTGCGGAAGCCGCGCAAGACCCCAGTGCCCACCGTGGGGGGCATGGCGCTCGCCCTTGCTTGGGCAGCTGCATCCCTGTGGGACGGTCACTGGCCTCCTGCATGGCTCGCCCTCTGTGCAGCCCTCGTGTTGGGGGGTATCGACGACCGTCGCCCGCATGGCCTCGGAGTGATCCCCAAGCTCATCGGTCAGCTCATCGTGTCGAGCGTGTTCGCCTATTGTACCGTGGGCTCGCCAGTCAGTGTGCCCTTAGTAGATTGGTTGGCTGCTGTGGCGCTCGCTCTCGTGTGCATGAATGCGATGAACACATTCGACTGTAGCGATGGTGCCACATCGACCCTGGGCGCGGTGGCTTTGCTGGGCCGGTCCCCATGTGCGTCAGCATTGCTGGGATTCATGCCATTCAATCTACTGGTGCGCAGGGGACCCGAACGGGTGCCCGTCGCGTATCTCGGCGATAGTGGTAGCCACCTCGTGGGCATTGCCATGGCGAGTGATCCCCGCGCGTGGCCGTTTCTCGTCCTGCCAGTGGCTGACATGCTGCGTCTGAGCGTGGTGCGCTGGCGACTCGGGCGGCGCCCTTGGATGGGGGATCGGCGCCATTGGGCCCACCGTCTCGAGGCGGCGGGAGTTCCTCCCCTCGGGATTATGGTGATTGTACTCACCATCACGCTCCCCGTTCATCTTGCTCCGTCCCTGGGTTATAGCGGCTCGACCAGTGTGGCGGTGAGCCTAGCCCTCTACTCCCTCAGCCTGTTGCTCACCCCACAGGTTGACTGAACTGGGGGCTTGATCGCTCGCTGCCCTTGCCGCGGACGCCGCGGGTGCCGATAATCTCCGCCCGCCGCCGCCGACCGTTCGAGTGTTCACAGCCAGTCCCGGCCTGGGGTCCCCCCCGCTCTCCAGGCACTCTCCGCACATCCTCTCTGTGTTGTATCCCCTCACTGCCATCATCTCCGACTTGCACGGGAACACTCCCGCGCTTGAAACTGCCCTCGCCGATGCACGCGAACGCGGGGTGAGGCGCTACGTCTGCTTAGGAGATGTTGTGGGTTATGGTGCCGAACCGAGGGGCACGCTTGATCGGGTGATGGAGTTGTGCGTCCCTGGGGCTAGGGATTCGGCGGAACCTGGCACATCCCTCGAGGATGGATTGTGCCTGCAAGGGAATCATGAATACGCCCTGTGTTTTAGTGCTGAGGACTTCAATCCCAAGGCCCGAGCGGCCATCGACTGGACCCACTCCGATGTTTGCTCGGACAGCGACCGCAGTGAGGCGTACTGGGAGTTCATTGGATCCCTCGAGCCCAGCGCTCGTGATGAAGTAGCGATGTTTGCCCACGGCTCCCCACGCCATCCAGTGCGGGAGTACATCCTTCCTAGGGATGTGCGGGATGAAGCCAAGATGGCCGCGAACTTTGCAGCCATGGATCGTGGGGTTTGCTTCGTGGGCCACAGCCATGTGCCTGCCGTGTATTACAAGGACGGTAGCCTGTTTTGCCCTGAAGGTACCGCGGGTCCCTATGATCTAGGAGACCTGGATGAGAATCCCTGTATCGTGAATGTGGGTTCGGTTGGGCAGCCCCGCGATGGGGACCCGAGACTCTCCTATGTAGTCTTTGATGGGACCAGTCTCACTTTCATTCGACTTGAGTACGACTGGGGCACGAGCGCCGAGCGGATTCGCGCCGTTGATGCCCTTCCCGATTTCCTGGCCGACCGCCTGGCGGCGGGCCGCTAACCCCTAGAGTTCCCCTTGGAAAAGCGCCTTCCTCTATTCTTCTTGCTTTCGTTCCTGGTGCTCGTTCTGTGGCCGCGGCCGCAGCTTCCCGAGGAGCTTCCGGTTGATCCGGCTACGGGATCGAGCATGACAGCAGGCGTGCGGACGGATGCCTTCGGTCGCTCGACAGGATCAGTGACTCATCCCACCCAGCCCAGCTCGACGGGAGTGCCCCTCGATGGAGTGGAGCGCCCGGAGGATGAGCCGCAGGCTTGGCGTGAGACCCTAAGTCTCGGTGCGGCCGGCGAACGCGGCCATTTCCTCGCGACCTTCGACTCGCGTGGGGGGGTTCTCAGTGAGCTTCGTTTAGGCGGTTACTACATCAGCAATGGTCTGGACTCAGTCCAGATGGAAGATCCGGAAAACTGGGTCCCCCTCATGAGCGAGGTGCGCACGCCCGGTGGCCTGGAGTCCTCCCTTGCGTTGAGAACGACACTAGCCAGTGCTTCCTACTTCGGATTCCCACTGGATCAGGTGCATTGGGCCCACAGGGTTCTTGAAGAAAACGGCCGCACGGTTGGAGTTCAGTTCACCCATGACACTGGCCAGGGCTTGACTCTGAGCAAGACTGTACGGGTGCAGCCAGGTTCTTATGACTTGAGCGTGGATCTGGAATTGCGCAACAGCGTGACCGAATGGGTGGGAAAACCCACTCGACTGTTGTTCACACCAGCGGTGGGGATGCCTGCTAGTGCGCAAGACGCCTACTACATGGAACCGAGCGCCGGTGTGAGCTGGGAAGTATCGGGTGAGTTGGAGGTTGAACGGGAAGCACTTCAAGTCGGCACTTCGGTGGGCGAGTCCTTTCCGCCTACCGCGGGCATCCGTTGGGCAGGAGTGGACAGCAAGTACTTTGCGGCCCTCGCCCGCCCTGATGGGGGCACTCGACGAGGTGTGTCCGGTTGCGGTTGGCGGCCCCTGTACGATTTGGATTGGGTAGAGAGTAATCCCAACCTGCCCGATGAGGGCTGGCGTCACTTGACCTGTGACCTCGATCTAACGTCGACCTTGCCTGCGGTGGGAGACGTGGTGGCCATGCACTTTGAACTCTATGCGGGTCCCAAGCACACTCACCAACTGGAGGAACATGATCCTGCGCTGTTGAGCCTAGTGGATGGGGACTTGGGGTTCTTTTCGGGCATCGCATCCCTGTTGCTTACGATCCTGGGCTTCTTTCACGGGTTGTGCGGCAACTGGGGCTGGTCGATCATCCTTCTGACCTTGACCGTGCGTTTGGTCTTGTTTCCGTTCAACCGAAGGTCGCAGACATCCATGGCACGCCACGCCAAGAAAATGAAGCGTGTGCAACCGATGCTGAACGAGTTGAAAGAGAAGTACAAAGACAACCCCCAGAAACAGCGTTCGGAACAGGCGCGCATCATGCAGGAGGAGGGGGCCTTTCCTCCACTAGGGGGGTGTCTGCCCATTTTTCTCCAGATTCCAGTTTTCTTTGGATTGTTCAAGGCGTTGCGCGTCAGTTTTGACCTGCGCCAGGCGCCCTTCATGGCTTGGATCGAAGACCTGTCGGAACCTGATCGCCTCATGCGTCTGGACTGGGACCTACCCCTGCTTGGCACGGTGGAATACCTCAATGTCCTGCCGCCTCTGATGGTTGTGCTCTGGATTGTTCAGCAGAAAGTCATGCCGAAGCCCACGGATGAGCAGGCCTTGAAGATGCAGAAGATGATGATGTGGATGCCCATCGTCTTTGGGTTCTTCCTCTACAACTATGCTGCGGGGTTGTCCCTCTACATGATTACTACATCCATGTTTGGCGTGCTGGAGCAAACCGTGATCAAGAAGATCTGGCCCATCGATGATTCTGAACAGCCCAAGAAAAAGTCGGGCTTCATGGTGCGAATGGCGGAACTGCAGAAACAGGCTCAAAAGATGCAGGAGATGCAGAAAGCAGAGCAGCAAAAACGTGCCGGGCAAAAGGGCAAGCGCAGCAAGAAACGTTAGGAGGCACGGGTGACCTCAGGTGCGCATGCGACTGGGAGGCGAGCGCTAGGGCCAGCTTCTGGGAGTGGTGAATCGACGATTGCCGCGGTGGCTTCGCCTCCAGGTTCCGCAGAGCGTGCTGTGATACGAGTGTCTGGGCCCGCTGCCCTCGAGTCGGTGACAGCCCTCGCCCGAGACGGACAAGGAGTCCATTGGACTCCGACCGCACGGGGCCTGTACGACGTTCAACTTCACGATGGGGTGGGCTGCCAGCCTGCCCTGCTCGTTTGGATGCCCGGTCCAGGCTCGTATACGCGTGAAGACGTTGCGGAATGGCACGTTGCGGGCAACGAGCACCTGGTGCGAGCCGTCTTGGAGCGCTTACTCTCCTGCGGCGTCGAACTCGCCGCGCCGGGTGAGTTTACTCGCCGTTCCTATCTCAATGGGCGCTTGGATTTGACCCGGGCCGAGGGCGTCTTGGCGCTCATTGAAGCACGCAATCGCGAGGAGGTGCGGGCAGCCGGGGCGCTGCTCGGTGGAGGGCTTGCGCGTCGCATCGAATCTCTGCGCGACTCCCTCGACGCGCTCCAGGCGTTAACAGAGGCTAGCTTGGACTTCGATGAAACCGACACGGGGCATGTGCCCTCCGAAGAACTCTTGGGGTTGTTTGACAGGGCACAGAGTGCCCTGGTCGAGGCCCTTGGATGGGAGCGCCGGCGGAATCCAGCTTCGGGGCTGGCCCGGGTCGTACTCGCCGGAAAACCCAATGCAGGCAAGAGCGCGCTCCTGAATGCCCTCGTTGCGCATGCACTCGCTACAGGGGATTCTCTGGGGCGAGCGGTGCGGTCCATCGAGAGCGACCAAGAGGGCACAACCCGCGATGTGAAAGAAGTGCGCCTGTCCCTACCCGGGGGCCAGGAGTTTCTGCTTGTGGACACTGCGGGTATTGAAGGTCTCCCCCCGCTGGAGGAGGACGGTGGGGCTGCGGCCCTGGCGCAGGAACGGCGACACGAGGAGTGGGCTCGGGCCGACGTACTCGTGACTTTAGTCGACGCTCGGAAGGTGGCCGGCGGGGGCCTCGGGCAAGAATCCTGGTTGCCCGCCGCGGGCCCATCAGAGATCCGGGTCCTCAGCCAGGTCGACCGATGGGTGGAAGCGGGTGGAGAGTTGCCTGACTGCACAGCACTGCCCGACTGGGATGTGAGCCTCTCTAGCCACCGGGGCTGGGGACTCGATGAACTCCTGATTCAGATTGAGACAACTCTCACGGGCGCGGGAGGGGGACAGGGTCCGTGGCCTGGAGACGGTCCCTCGGGCGTGGCCCGACAGTTGTCCCTGCGGCATGTGGCGGCGATCGAGGAGGCGCTGGAGCATCTTGGTGAGGCGGCATCTCTTCAGGAGGCAGGCGAGGGTCTGGACCTGGTGGCTGAGGCCCTTCGGGCGAGCAGCCGCGCACTCGACAGCATCACTGGGGAGACCACTCCAGAGAATCTTCTCGACCGAATATTTGCCCGATTCTGCCTCGGCAAATAAGGACGGCGGGGGTTTTGGGTTTAGGGGGCATTCTCAGGTGAGTCGGATCTGGGCTGCCCTCTGAGGGGGGGGGACGGGTCGTGTGTAGAGGGTGCTATGCCTCCTAGACCCACAAGATGTAGAGTGTGTGGACGCAACCCCTGCGACGATGAGATGCCCCCGCTGTAAAGAAGATGACGTGCGCGTCGTGGACTCCCGAACGTCCGCGGCTGGAAGTGTGATTCGTCGGCGCCGTGAGTGCCTCAAGTGCCTGTTGAGGTTTACGACCTACGAGCGCATCGAGGAGAGTCCGTTGCGTGTGGTCAAGAAGAATGGGGAGCGGGTCCGCTTTGATCGAGAGCGCATCATGCAGGGGATTCTTCGGGCCTGTGAAAAACTGTCGGTGTCGGTAGAAACCGTCGAGGATGCGGTGGCGAACATCGAGGCCCACTGCCAAAACGAATACGATCGAGAGGTCCCTAGCACCGTGATCGGGAGTCTGGTGATGGATGAGCTGCGGCGCATCGATCAGGTGGCTTATGTCCGGTTCGCGAGCGTGTATCGCGAATTCAAGGACGTAACCCAATTCATGCAGGAGCTTGAAGGACTCGCAGAGTCGGTGGAGGAGGTACGGCCTCCCACTGACCCAGAGGATGAGTCCGAAAAGGGTCCTGATCTCGATGATCGAAAGGATCCACTCTCCCCTGAAGATGGTGCCGGAGGTGCTTCCTAATGGCCTCACCCCGTCAAGTGCCCGCGGGCGACGCCGATTCCCATGGCGGCCCGGAGTCTGTCGAACCGGCTGCCGAGGCCGGCGTTCCCCGGCGATTGGTCAAGCGGGATGGGCGCGAAGTCGCGTTCGATGAGAGCCGCATTGAGGCGGCTGTCATGCGAGCCCTGACCGCGGTGGGGGAGGAGGACCCCAGTTTTGCCGGTGATGTGGCCCACGTGGTGACTCTCGCCCTCGCCGCCCGCACAGGCCCGGAGGGGCAGCTTCCGAGCGCCCCTAGCGTGGAGGAGGTGCAGGACCTGGTCGAGCAGGCTCTTGTGGAAATGGGGCGGGCGAGGGTCGCCCGTGCCTACATTCTCTATCGTGATCGCCGCGCACGGTCCCGGGCCGCTCTTACGGTGGCTGAAACCCACCCGCGCACAGGTGCTAGGCCCTGGGTACGGGCGGGTTCTGGCACCTCCCCATGGAGTGCTGGCCGCATCGTCTCCGCGCTCATGGATGAGGCGAACCTGCCTCGCAGCGTAAGCGAGGACGTCGCCGAGCGTGTGGAGCGCAGGGTGTTCGATGCGGGCTTGGCACGCATCTCCACGGCCCTGATCCGTGAATTTGTGGACAACGAGCTCATGGCTATGGGCCTTGAGACTGCATTGCACCAGCAGGAGAGCGTGGGGGTTCCGCGCCACGACCTGCGGCGCATGCTGAATATTCCTCGTGCAGCAGACCCAAGCTTCTCAAGGTCTGGGCCGACCCCAGGCTTTCCATGCTATGCACCTGCGGGAGGTGGGCTCGCTGATGACGTGGCCGATGCAATCCTTGGGCGCTATGCCCTCGCGGATCTACTCGATGAGAGCACCGCTGAACAGCACCGTCAGGGATCGATTTATCTTGAGGGGGCCCTGCGCCCGCACCTCCCGCTGACTCGGGCCCTGCCCGCCAAGCTATGTCTGCGTGGGGAGCCCAGCTCGGACTCGGGGCCTGCACTGTTAGAGGAGTTGGCCACTCACATGCGCGGCGTGAGCCACGGTGTAGTGGTCGAGGGCCTGCACGCAGCCGTTGCACCCCTGATGCGAGCCGCCCGCTCTCGGGATCGCCTGCGGGATTTACTCGCCGCCATGGGAGCCCTCTCCCTGGGGATGGGGCGCCGGTTAGACCTCTCGGCTCCGGGGGGACGCTCGGGGAGTTTGGTCCGTACCCTGCTGGTTGAACTGGCAGCACTCGATCGGGCCGGGCGAGCACATCCGCGCCTGTTCTTGTCCTGGAGCGAGTTGAGTCCGGCCCTAGAGGCCGCCCCCGAATTACAGGCACAGGCCGAGTCCCTTGTTGCCCGAGGCAGTCTCATTCCTATCTGGCATAGCGCGGGTTCCCGTTGGGTAGCCCCTGGCTGTCGCCGCGGGAAGCGCGAGGTGGGGGTGCTCTCGTGCGGGGGGGGCGTGGCCCTCAACCTCCCACGGATCGCTCGACAGGCAGGGCCCTGGCGAGAAGATCTCTTCTTTGAGGCGATGGCGGCACGCATCCAGGAGGGGCTCGACGGCATCGAAGCCCTGGACGCCTTCCAGCGGCGTCACCCCGCAGCCCGTGACGGGGGGCTCCGGGAACGGCGGGGCTTTGTTCTCACCCCGGTGGGGTTGGTTGAAGCTCTACGGATTCTTGGGGACGGGCTGGTGCGGCCTGAGCAAGGTGCGCGACTCTTGGGGGTGATGGGAGATCAGACCCGACGCTTAGCCCAGGAGCGTGGTTTGTCCGTTTGTGTCTCAGGCTTCTTTGGTGAGGCCGCAGCTTCGAGTATGGCCCGTGCCGATGCCGCCTTACCGAAAGTGACCCAAGCTCGCCTGTTCGCTGATCTGCCCCAGCCGGAGTTGGAAGAGCAGCTCGGGTACAGTCTGGGTTTGTCCGCTAGCTCCTGCCGACCAAGCATGGGTGGATTATCTGCAGCGAACTCTCACGAACCCGAACAGGAAGCTGGCGAACTGGCCGTCCTGTGTTCTACCCTGCCCGAGGGGATTCTGTCTCCCGATTGGTTTGGGGAGTCGATTCGAGAATCTCAGGATGCGGGCGTGACTCCGCGCTTGGATACTTGGCGATTGTTCGACGCACGGCGCAGCGCACCGGTGCGGCCTGAAGCGACCTCGTCCTCAGGCTTCATTCACGGCTCCCTTCACGAACTGTCTTCTGCAACGCCCGCTGGGGCTGACCCCATAAACTCACCGTCGGACTCGATCCAGGCACGCCCCCACGTGTCCCAGGGCGAGCCCTTGTTCCCCCCCGCTGGGAGTTGACCTCGCGTCCTTTCCCAGCCTGACTTTTATCTGCCTGCGAATCACCGGCCTCCATGCGTCTAAACCGCCTCGAATTACAAGGATTCAAATCCTTCGCTGACCGCACTGTCTTTAATTTTGGCGGCCAGCACCTACTGGGCATTGTCGGGCCAAACGGGTGCGGCAAGAGTAACGTGGTGGATGCCGTGCGCTGGGTTCTTGGAGAAACGCGCCCGACCTCCATGCGTGGGGAAGGGATGACGGATGTCATCTTCAAGGGTTCGGCCTCCCGCGCTGGAATGTCGATGGCTGAGGTGACCTTGGTGATCGACAACAGCGAGAAGGTGATCGAAGAAATCGGAGCCGAATTCTCCATCACGCGCATTCTCTACGGGTCTGGCGAGGGGGAATACCGCATCGATGGCGAGAAGGTGCGGCTCAAGGATATCCGCGAGTTGCTCTATGGCACTGGGCTGGGATCACGGGGCTACTCTGTTCTCGAACAGGGTCGCATCGATGCAGTCTTGTCCGCCAACCCCGCTCAACGCCGGGCGGTGTTCGAGGAGGCCGCAGGCATCAGTCGTTATCGACAGCGCCGGCACGAAGCGGGCCTGCGCCTCAAGCGGGTTGAGCAAGACGTGGCACGACTCGATGACGTCATGGGGGAGCTGCGTACACGGGTGCGCTCGCTCAAGATTCAGGCCGGAAAGGCGGAACGCTGGGTGGTGGCACGGGATGAGTGGACCCTAGATCGTGGGCGTTTCTTGCGCCATCGACTGTATGAGCAGGACACGGAATTGGCGCAGCTCTTCCCAGAGTTGCAAGCCCTTGAGGAGCAACAGGCCACACTTCGAGAGGAACGCGCGCAAGCAGAGGAGCTCGTTCGCAGCCAGGAAGAACAGCGCTCTCGGGTAGTCGCCGAGCTCGATGCACTGTCTACCCAAGTGGGGCAATTGGGCGGTGCGCTGGCCACCCTGGACGAGCGCAAGAATCAACTCAATCTGCGCATTCAATCCTGGCGGGTGTCCGCGCAGGAAGAGTCGGAGCGGGCGAGGCAACTGGTCCAGCAGGTCGAGGACCGCCGCGCCGAGCAATCCCAGACTGAGCAGGCCTTGGGGGACCTCGAAGGCGTCGCGGCTCTGGCGTTGGAACAGGCGAGTGGATTGCAGGAACGCATGCGCACCTTGTCGCGATCATATAAGGATGCCCGCGCGCAGACTGCTGCTCAAAACGAGGTCGTGCTGACAAAGCTACACGAGCGCACCGGTGCACAGAATCAGGTGACTCACCTCGAAGCAGCCATCGTGCAAGGCGACGAGCGCCTAGAGCGCGTCGGCACGAGGGCTGCGGAGGTCAGTGAGGCGCTGGAGGGAGTGAGGGCAGACCTGGCTCGGGCAGAGCATGCCGAGCAGCACGCCCACGGTGAATTCGAGCAGCGGGAGTCGGACTGGCGCGCAGCGCGTGTGGATCTGGAGGCGGCGCAGGTGGACTTGGACTCAGCGCTGGCGACCTTGAGGGGACAGGAGTTGGAGCACACGGCCTTGGCGACACGCTCGGAGACTCTCTTGGAAGGGGATGACGAGAGCGGTGGAATGGCCGCGGGGGCCCGTCGGGTATTGCAGTCTGTGGCGAGCGGTCAGGGGCCCTGTTCAGCGGGGGTTCTCAAGGGCCTGTTGGCGGATCACCTCAAAGTTGAAGTGCGCTGGGCGCGGGCTTTGGATTCCATCCTGGGCGAGAAGGCGCAGGCCATCCTGGCACCGGATTCCGAGCAGGCCCGAGCTGTGCTGGACTGGCTCGCCCATGGTTCCAAAGGGCAAGCGGGCGTACTCGTGCCCACCGGCCTGCAACAGGTCGGAGGGTTAGGCGATATTCGACTGGGGCACTTGGAGTCACCTTCCTTCTTGGCGTTCGAACCGTATGCGGCCTGTGTGGAGGGCCGGTTGTCCGAGCTGGTACGGTGTGACGATAGCCTGCGACCCCTCGTGGAAGCCCTCTTGGGGGATGTTGTCGTGACTCGCGATCGCGACAGTGCACTCGAGCTTGTGCAGCGCGAGCCTCGTTGGCGTTACGTGACCACGGCTGGCGAACGGGTGGATGCAATGGGTGCCGTTGGGGGTTCAACGGAAGTCGCTCAAGGTGCTATGGGCCGCAGGGCATTGATCCAAGAAATCGAGGGGCAGATGCAAACCCTCGACGGGGAGCTGACCCAGAGCCGGGAACGGGTGAAGAGTCTTGAGCAGTCCGTTGCGGCCTGTTCGGCTGCCTGTGAAGAGTCGGGTGCCGAGCGCGAGCAGGCTCAGCAACTCTTAGCGGAGGCCCGCAGCTCTCTGCAGACTGCTAAGGCGCGCCTCTCAGATCAGGAAGCCGTGCGAGCGGAGCATGTGCTTCAAGAGGGCCAAGCCCAGGCTGAATTGCAGCGCTTGCGGTCCGATCTTCAGGAAGCGCAGGCGGGGAGTGCCGCGTGCGTGCGCGCTTTTGATGCGGCCAACGCCGAACTCGAAACATTGGAAGTCCAGCGCCGTGGCCTCGAGGAAGAGCGCGAGTCCCTTGCAAAGGAGGAGGCTCGGGCGCAGGTGGAGAGCACGCGCCTGGCTGGCGAAATGGAAGCCTTGCGCAGTCGCGTGAAGGCCAGCGAACATCGCTGTACCGAAGATCAGGCCGAGTGTGAGAGGGCTGAAGGCCGATCCCGAAACTTCCTCGCGAATGCCGACCAAGCGACGGAGGAAGGATGCAATCTAGAAATCGAAGGTGAGCAGATTGCAGCTCAAAAGAAGGAACTGGAGTCTCGCCTCGAGGACTTGCGGGAGATGGAGAGGCAAGGCGCCGCTCGCACGCGAGAGGTTCGTGAACAAGCCGAGCAGGTGCAGCGCACCCTCGACAAGGTTGGTGAAGATCAATCCCAGAGGCGTCTGCGCGCCCAACGGGTAGAGTTGTCGAGGGAAGAATTGCTCGCGCGTGCTCAGGAGGACTTGTCCTTGCAGGGCAGTGATTTGCGCGATGATTTCGTGCCCGAGGATGAATTGGGCACTCCCGCCGCCATGCAGGCCCTGGAGGAACATGTCGCTGCATTGAAAGCGACCCTTGAGAAGATTGGACCAGTCAACACGGAGGCTGTCGACGAGTTAGCTGAAGTGAGTGAGCGCCTGGAGTTCCTAGAGACTCAAGCCACCGACCTTGCTGACTCTCGCAAGACTTTAGGCGACACCATCGCCCGGATTGATGAGGAGAGTCGACGCCTGTTTGAAGACACTTTCAAGGAGGTGCGCACAAACTTCCAGAGCATCTTCCGCATGCTTTTTGGTGGAGGCCAAGCGGATGTGATCTTGGAACCTGGAGTTGACGTGTTAGAGGCTGGGGTGGAAATCGTCGCACGCCCACCAGGTCGTGAATCCCTCTCCATCGGACTGCTCTCGGGCGGTCAACGTACCATGACGGCGCTGGCACTTTTGTTTGCTGTCTTCAAAGCTCAACCCAGCCCCTTCTGCGTGTTGGATGAAGTGGACGCAGCTTTGGACGATGCCAACATCGACCGCTTCCTTGGAATGCTGGCGAGCTTCGCTGAGAGCACCCAGTTTATTGTGGTGACACACAACAAGGGCACGATGTCAGCGTGCCAGGCACTGTACGGAGTGACGATGCAGGTCAAAGGCGTGTCGCGATTCGTTTCTGTGGAGTTGGCCGATGTTGAGGAGTTTGCTCCGGGTGAGACAACAGGCACCGTTCGGGCTGAGGATCGAGGGTCCGAAATGGACTCCGAAAGCCATGAGCCGGTGGTGGAGTTGATTCCGTCCATCCCCGGGGGGGCGAGTATCGCGGACTGGACGGACGATTCGACCGGTGAGTCGGCGCAGGGCTCATCAGGCGAGCCTTCTATCCAGGCCAGTTCCCCCTCGGAGTAGGGCGACTGGGGCCGAGTCGATGGGCTAGGGGGGGCGGGGTCTCAGTTTGGGGCCATTTCAAAGGCGCGAGTGTCCAGTCGAGCACCGCCGGGGGCCTACTACAGCGTGCCAGTGGGTGGGACGCGCCTCTGACCACGAATCCCACGAAGAGCCGGGTGGGGTGCTCTCATGCTCACGGGGGTGAGTGCCGATCTATACCTGCACCCTGACCGCCAGGCATGTCGCTTTGACCCCTGGACCTCCTCAGCCCCCAAACCCATGAGCGATCCCCAGCGCAATCTGTTTGACCTAGTTCAAAGCCAGTTCTCCCCTGACTCCCACGCCCGATTGCACTGGGAGGGCACGCTGGACCAGTACCTGGAACGCGTCGAGCAGCAACCTCGTTTGGCTCGCAACGCCTGGCAGCGATTGCTTGAGATGATTGAGTCTCACGGCAGTGAGGGGGTGAGTGGCAAGCCGGGACTCAAGCGCTGGAGGATCTTCAGCGATCCGTTCGGCGCTGGCCGTGACGGCATCTTTGGCCTCGATCAACCCTTGTGCGAATTGGTCAACGTGATTCGTGCAGGCGCACGCGGACTGGGAAGTGAACGGCGTATTCTCTTGTTGCACGGGCCTGTGGGATCGGCCAAGAGCACGATTGCACGATTGCTCAAGGTGGGCCTTGAACACTATACGCGCCAAGACGAAGGGGCCATCTACACATTCAGCTGGAACGTGGACGGAGAGTGGATCGCATCCCCGATGAATCAGGATCCACTGCTCTTGATTCCTGAGGAACAGCGGCGGGATGTCCTTGCCCGACTGAACGCGCGCTTCGATGCTGAGTTTGAACTCAAGGTTGAGGGAAGTCTCGATCCGGTGAGCCGTTTTTACTACACGCTCTTGATGGATCGCTACGATGGAGACTGGGCGCGCGTCATGGAGCACGTGACGGTTCGCCGATTCGTCTTTAGTGAGTCCGACCGCGTGGGGATCGGCACGTTCCAGCCCAAGGACGAGAAAAACCAGGACTCGACGGAGCTGACTGGGGACATGAACTTCCGGAAGATCGCCGAGTATGGTTCAGATTCGGATCCACGTGCGTTCAACTTTGACGGTGAATTCAATGTGGCCAACCGAGGATTTGTGGAGTTCGTCGAGGTTCTCAAGCTAGATGTGGCATTCCTGTATGACCTGTTGGGAGCGACCCAGGAGCACAGCATCAAGCCCAAGAAGTTCCAGCAGACCTCGATTGATGAAGTCATCCTTGGGCACACGAACGAGCCGGAGTATCGCAAGCTTCAAAACAACGAGCTGATGGAGGCTTTCAGGGACCGCACGATCAAAATCGACGTTCCTTACAACCTGAGTGTGTCTTCAGAAGTCGAAATCTACCGTCGGTCTTATGGGCAGCGAGGAGACCGCGGTCGCTGCCTCGCGCCGCACACCCTTGAACTCGTCTCCCTGTGGGCCGTATTGACTCGACTGGAGGACCCCACACACCCGAGTCTGTCCTTGCTTCAAAAAGCGCGGCTGTACGATGGCCAGGAGGTCAGCGGATTCACTCCAGAACAGGTTCAGGAGCTCCGCGCGGTTGCACCGCGTGAGGGACTCATGGGGATTAGTCCTCGCTTTGTGCAGGATCGAATCGCTGCCTGCCTCGTGGGGACTGGAGGAATCGTGCACGCACCCGATGTGTTCGCTGCGATTGAAGCCGGACTCGGTCAGCAGTCCATGATTCCCGTCGAGGATCAGCGTAAACGCTACCTCGAATTGCTGGCTGTGGTGCGGGAGGAATACGAGAGCATCATCAAGCACGAAGTGCAGCTAGCGATTGCCTCTGACCATGAGGCGACAGACCGACTGTGCTCGAATTACCTAGATAGCGTGAGAGCCTACACGACTTGTGAAAACGTGGTGGATATGCAGGGCGGCAGCCGAGAGCCCGATGAACGCCTGATGCGTGCCATCGAGGAGAAAGCGGACATCCCCGAGTCTCGAAAAGACGATTTCCGGCATGAGCTGATGAACTACATTGCGGCGGTACATGCGGATGGCGGCTCGTTCGATTACCGCAAGAACAAACGCCTGACCCAGTCCCTTGAGCTCAAGATGTTTGAGGATCGCCGCGACTCCATCCAACTCACGAGTCTGGTCTCGGGGGTGGTCGATCCCCAGACCGATGACAAGATTGCCGTCATCCGCCAACGCTTGATGGATGAGTTTGGCTACACAGAGTCATCTGCGCGGACAGTCTTGGCTGAGGTCGCCGACCTCTTTGCTCGCGCTGAACAATTGAGCGAGAATGAGCCCGAACAGGAGGCCGCTGCGTAGCGCTGTTATGCCCCATCAGATCCACCGCATGGAGCGCGACCGAGCCCGATTCCGCGAGATCGTTCGTGGGCGGCTCCGGGAGGATCTTCGCAAGTATTTGTGCACTTCTGAATTGCTCGGGCGCAAGGGGAAGGAGACGATCTCAATTCCGATTCCCCAGGTCGAGTTGCCTCGTTTCCGGTTTGGAGACAATTCTGGTCCGGGGGTAGGGCAGGGACCTGCAGAGGATGGTGAGCAGGTGCCCGGCGAGGCCCACGAAGGGTCAGGGCCAGCTGGCGAACAGGCTGGACGGCACATTCTCGAAGTCGATGTCGATCTGTGCGAGCTTGCCCAGATGCTGGGGCGCGAGCTCGCTCTGCCCAACATCCAGCCCCGTGGGGCGCGGCAACTGAGCAGCGAGGGTGGGCGCTATACGGGAATCCGGCATCAAGGTCCCAACTCGCTGCGTCATAATCGACGCACCTTTCGCGCAGCCTTGAAACGCACCATCGCTACTGGGGCCTGGGATCCTGAGCGTCCAAGTATCGTGCCGTGCAGGGAAGACCTTCGCTATCGCTCGCGGCGCACTCATCCGGAGCCTGAATCCAGTGCAGTGATCTTCCACATGATGGATGTCTCTGGCTCGATGGGTCGCGAGCAAAAGGACATCGTGCGCATCAAGGCCTTTTGGATCGACACCTGGTTGCGAAGCCAATACAAGAACATCGATGTCGTCTACATCGTGCATGATGCGGTTGCGAAGGTCGTGGATCAGGACGAGTTTTTTCACCTGCGCGAATCGGGCGGCACCAAGATCAGTTCGGCCTACGAGCTATGTTTGAAGCAGATTCAAGAACGCTATTCGCCCGAGAATTGGAACATCTACCCCTTTCACTACTCCGATGGAGATAACTGGTCGGCGCGGGACACGGCGCGTTGCGTGGCCTTGCTGCGCGAGGAGATCCTGCCACGTGCCAATCAATTCTGCTACGGTCAGGTGAAGAGTGCCTATGGCTCGGGCCAGTTCAAAAAGGACCTTGACCGGGCGCTCGGGCATGATGAACAGGTTGTGACCGCGGGTGTAAACTCGCGCACGGAAATCGCCGAGGCGATTCGGCTCTTCTTGGCAACGGGGCGTTAGAGATGGCGTCTACAGGCCGACTGAGTTCAGCGTTACAGCATCAGGCGCGAGTGACCGAGCGGGCTGCTCGTGATGTCGGCCTTGATTTTTTCGATGTTGTTTTCGAGATGCTCGATGCGTCCGATGTCAACGCCGTCGCAGCCTACGGTGGGTTTCCAGAGCGCTATCCATCCTGGCGGTTTGGCATGGAGTACGAACGCCTACAAAAGGGGTACGACTACGGGCTTTCCAAGATCTATGAGCTCGTGATCAACAACGATCCCACCTATGCCTATCTCGTGCGTTCAAATTCTGTGATGGAGCAAAAGCTTGTGATGGCTCACGTCATGGGACATGCGGACTTCTTCAAGCACAACGTCTGGTTCAGTCCAACTTCACGCACCATGGTGGATGGAATGGCGCACAATGCTGCGTGCATCCGGGCCATCGTCGAAGAACACGGCAGGGATACGGTGGAGCGCTTCCTCGATCTAGCACTCTCAGTGGATGGCTTGATCGATCCTTATCTGCCCCTGCGGGAAGCCCGTGCGGAGCGGAAGGGGCCGCGCCCGGAGGTGCGTCCCGCTGAGCAGGCACGATTACAGTTCGAGCGAAACTGGGGGAATGACTCTCCCCGGCTCGTGCGACAACCCGACGCCCTAGGGGCGAGTGAATCGTGCAGGCTGCCCACCTTTGATATTATTGGTTTCCTCGTGCAGCATGCGCCTCTTCTTGATTGGCAGGAACGCATCTTGACCATCGTGCGCGAAGAAGCTTATTACTTCGCTCCCCAGGGCATGACCAAGATCATGAATGAGGGCTGGGCCAGTTTTTGGCACTCACATCTTTTGACCCACGGTTTGCTGGGACCCAGTGAGATTGTCGATTTTGCCGACTGCCACGCCGGTGCCACCGCCGTGGCGCCGGGGCAACTCAACCCCTATAAGCTTGGCATCGAGTTGTTCCGCCACGCCCAGCAGCGCGGGGATGACATCTTCGAATTGCGCCGAATCCACAACGACGTTTCCTTCATTGATCATGTCGTGGATGAGGAGTTTGCCCGTACCAATCAACTATTCGTGTACGAGCGCAATTCTAGAACAGGGGAGGCCACGGTGGTGGATCACGACTGGCGTGCGATCAAGGGCAATCTGCTCGACGGCCTTGCTTGGGGTGGGAGCCCTCGGATCAAGCTGGTCGATGCTGGTTCTGCAAGCGATGGCGCGCTTGTGCTGGTCCACGAGCACGAGGGGCGTGACCTAAAGATCGATGAAGCGGGCGCCCAACTCAAGAACATCGCGACCCTCTGGGGCGCTCCAGTTCATTTACTCACTCAGCAGGAGGGGGAGGGCCGGCGGATCTGCGTGCAGGATGGCAAGGTTTCCCTCGTAGAGACATCACTGCCACCCGGAGAGGTGACGGAATCGGGATCTGATGCGAGAGTGGCATAGGCCATTGGGCCCATGCCATCCTTGAGCAGGGACCAAACTATGCTTGCATCCGCCGCTGTAGGGGGCGAGGCTGTGCCCATGGCCTTCCAGCACGAACTCTCGTGGTCAGCCTCTCGAGCGAGTGGCTTCGCCACTTGTCGACGCCGCTATTATTACGACTATTACCTGTCCTGGGGGGGATGGTTCGCATCCGCTCCCCCCGAGCGCCGTCGGGCCTACATCCTCAAGAAAATGACGCGCATGCCGATGCTGGCCGGGGACCTGGTGCACCAGGCCATTGAACGTTGGTTCACAGGCTGCGAACAGGGGCGGGTCGGTACCCTTGAGGAGGCGCAGGTGTGGGCTGCGGATCAACTGCGATCCAAGTACAAGGAGTCCCGAGACGGCGCCTGGAAGATGCGCCCTGCAAAACTCTGTCACTTGGCGGAGCACGAATACTCCGAGCCTAACGTGGATGAACAAGGCTCTGCGGCGGCAGAGTATGGGCGCCGATACCTTGATCGTATGGACAAAGCGCTGACTACATTCTTTGAGAGCCCTGCTCTTGCTAAAGCGCGCTCTGTGGAACCGAAGGACTATCTCGCTTGCGAGGAGATGTCGACTTTTGAGTTGTTCGGCACCAAGGTCTATGCCATTCCAGACTTTGCTTTCCTGGACCGATCAGTGGAGGCGGGGCGAGGGCGTATCCAGATCCTCGATTGGAAGACGGGCAGCCCCCGCGAGGCGGATCGTTTCCAATTGGCAATCTACGCCTTTTACGCACAGGACAAGTGGGGAGTGAATCCCACCGAGATCGTCTGTAAGGACGTCTACCTAACGCAGGATGATATCACCGAGCAGAGTTTCGATTCCGAGGCACTCGATGAGTGCATGGGCCGCATCGAAGAGTCACTCGTACAGATGCGGGCTGTCCATTTTGACGCTGATGCGAGCGCGGGCGATGCCACTGAGTTTCCCATGATTGATTTGGGTGATGGGATGCAGCGTGAATGCGGCTCTTGCAACTACCGCGAACTCTGCGGTCGAGCCTAGGATGCTTTGGGTGGGTGAACCTGCTCTTCAGGGGGCTGCTCCGCGTGCTTCCATCCTGATTCCCACCCGTGATGGGCTTGGAGACCTGGTTCGATTGCTGCCGCTCCTGCGGGACCAAGTTGTCACTGGGGGCTATGAGGTGCGCGTACTGGATTCCTCATCAACGGATGGCACGGTCGAACGACTCCAGGAGGAGGCTCAGTGGGAGGGTTGGAAGACTGGGGGCCGCTGTGGTTTTTTTGTGGATTCGCTCGCCGTGGAGGACTTTTCTCATGGTGCCAGCCGCAATCGGCTTGCAGCGGGCGCGCGGGGAGAGCACGTCGTGTTTCTTTCGCAGGATGCGCTCCCTGAGGGTGACGGTTTTGTCGAGCAGCTGCTCGGCCCACTTTCCGACTCCCGGGTGGCAGGCGTGACAGCTCGAGTCTTACCTCACCTCGATGCCGACCCCCTGACCGAACGGACGGTTCTCTCGGCCGCGGAGGCCGGAACGGAGCGGCGACTTTATCGGCTGCCCTCGGGCTGCCAGATGGATGAGCTTCGGCCCTCGGAGCGCAGGGACTTGCAGCGCTTCAATAACGTGGCGAGTGCCCTGCGTGCCAGTATTCTGGCGGACCATCCCTTCCCTTCGGTTGGCTTTGGTGAGGACTCTGCGTGGGCGGGTATCGTGCTCCAAAGAGGGTGGGACACGATCTTTGAGCCGCAGGCTGTCGTGCGCCATTCCCATACCTACGGTCCCTTGACGGCTTTCAGGCGTTATCGCACGGACGCAGCCTTTCAGCGTGAGGCCTATGGGTATCTTCTGCGCCCCAGCTTGTGGAGTGCCCTTAGAGGGTGGGTGTATGAGGTGAGCGCGGACCTGGGGTTCATAATGAGAACTGGGTGCGCACCTTGGGCCCTACTGCGCTCACCCGCGCTGCGTTTGGGACAGGTGGCTGGCCAATGGGCCGGCAGCCGTGGGGGACTCTCATCTTGATGCGCTCTGGTGGTTCACCCTTCCGAATGAAGGCGTGCCAGAAGGCTGCTCGTGCCATGGGACTCGCCCATGATGGTAGGCCCCTGGGTGGTGGGCAGGGTAGAGTTCAAAGTCCCGTATTCTAGCAATGCGCCCCATCACCTCCATTTCTGTCCTCATGCCGACCTTCCAAGGAATGGCATTCTTGGAGCGAGTGTTGCAATCCCTCGCAGCACAGGAATGCGCATTACCCTGGGATCTGTGGGTGGTGGATTCTGGATCCAGCGATGGAACCCTTGAGTGTTTGCAGAGTTGGCAGACTCGCATGCCGATGCCCATGCATGTGCGGACGATTCATCCGGTTCAATTCAATCACGGCGATACCCGCAATTCGCTCATCGCCATGAGTGGAGGAGATTTGTGTGTGTTCCTCACTCAAGATGCGATTCCCAGCCACCCCACCTGGCTGGCGACACTCGCCATGAATTTCGAACTTGGCGCACATCCTTCTGCCAGTAGACCCGTGGGGGCAGCCTATTGCCGCAACGTGGCCCGCCCTGACGCCGACATCGTGACACAACTGCTGTGCAAGGATGATCCCGGCTATGCGCCAGCGGGGCACGTGCGCGAACTACCTGAGCAGGATGTTTATGCCGAACTCAGCTCCGATGCGCGACGGCTGCTCTACAATTTCAATGATGTAGCCTCAGCATTCAGGCGCGAGCTTTGGGAGCGCCATCCCTTTCCTCGCACCGACTTTGGAGAAGATGTGCTGCAGGCTCGGGCCTTTCTTGAGGCCGGCTTTGCCATAGTTTATGAGGCACAGGCCACAGTCGAGCACAGCCACGACTACAGTGTGCGTGAGACCTTTGCTCGTGCATGTATCGATGGGCGTTTCAACGCGCAGTGGCTCGATCGGGTCTGCCTGGCGAGTCAGCAGGATGCCGAAACTCTTTCTAGGAGGCTGCGCCCGGGAGATGATCAGGCCCTTGCGGAGCTTGAAGTGGCGCCTGCGGAGGATGAGTGGCTTCAGGAGGAAATGGCCCAGCGTCGAAGGGCTGCGTTTCTCGGGCTTGAGGTGGGAGGGCGGGCCACCGAGAGGTTTGAGTCCACTTCAATGCTGGCAGAGGATCGTCTGACAATTCTATTTGTCGTCCATGGATTCCCGCCGGATACCTGGGCTGGCACGGAAATCTACACCCTCAATCTGGCACAGGAACTGCAGCGTCGTGGTCACCGCGTAAGCCTATTCGTTCGCGGGCCGGCGCACAGTGACGCGGACCCCGAACTCTTGATTGAGGCAGGTGAGTTCGAAGGTCTGCGCGTCCTGCGCCTTGTTCACCGGTTGCAGCATGCCAGCCTCAGGGAGAGTTTTCGCAAGCCCAGCATCGAGCGTGCCTTTGCCAGGGTCCTTGACGGGGAACGGCCGGACGTCGTCCACTTTCAGCACTTGATTCACACTTCGGTTGGGCTAGTGGATGTGGCCAAGGCAAGGGGCTTGGCGACGGTGGTGACCTGCCACGATTACTGGGCTCTGTGCGCCCGCGTGCAGCTGATTCGGGAAGATGGGGGGCGCTGTGAGGGCAATCGCGGTGCGGGTTGTTTGCCGTGCGTGAAGGGACGTGGCAGCGCAGAAGTTGCTGTTGCCGAGGCTCTTGATAGGGCTGGATCGGGGCCCCTGGAGGGTCTGGCCCTTGACCGTGCGAGTGCGAGGGAGCTCTCGGAACACGCACGGCACCAAGCCCAAGAGTATCTCGACCTGAAGGCTCGCCAGCTTGAAGTGCCTGCGGCCTATGCTGCTTGTGACCTGATGATCAGTCCCAGTCGATTCCTCCGGGATGTGTACCTTGCCTCGGGAAGTTTCGATCCAGGACGCCTGCTGTTTTCTGAAAACGGAATGCGTACAGATCACGTGGAGGCCCTTGTCAAGGAGCCCGATCCGGTAGGTCGTTTACGATTCGGGTTTGTGGGTTCGCTCGTTTGGTACAAGGGAGTCGAGGTCTTGGTGCGCGCCATGGCAGAACTCGTGGATGAGCCCTGCGTCCTCGATGTGTACGGGGCATTTTCACCTGAACAGGACGCTCACCACGCAGAGCTCTTGGAATTGGCCCAGGGAAGTTCGGTCCAATTCCACGGGCGGTTTGATAATTCTCGCTTGTCGGATGTTCACGCGCGCATCGACGTCCTGGTTGTGCCCTCGTTGTGGGTAGAGAACGCACCCGTGACGATTCAAGAGGCATTCCTCACGCGTACTCCCTTGCTTTGCAGCGACATCGGGGGGATGGCGGAGTATGTACCCCATGGCAAGAATGGCCTGCAATTCAAGGTGGGGGACGCTGCAGATCTCGCCCGCCAAATGCGACGCTTCCTAGTGGAGCCGGACCTCTTGGAGCGGCTGAGTCAGAGCTTTCCAACGGTCAAGACGGCTGCGGAGAATGCAGCCGAAATGGAATTCAGATACCGGGGGCTGTGCTGTCGGCAGCGCAGGGTCGGCCCCAGTCGTCGCTCCTATGGAGCCGGGGACATTTCCCGCCAGGGAGGGCCTGTCGAGGTGCAGGGGGTGGATTGGCTGCTCCTGCGGCCAGGTTCCGCGTGGGTCGAGTACGACTTAGGTGCCCTTTCCAGCGGAAACTGGGAGGTGCAGCTAGCGATTCACACCCTTGCTGTGGAGGCGGACGTGGAGCAGGCGGCCTGTCTGCAATTGGATGGGGAGGAACTGGGCCGGGTGCCCGTTCTTCGCTCCGGAGACGACGACCAAACTCTGAATTTCACTTTTCCCCTCAGACTGGGTGGGGGAGCCGGCCGGTTGCGCATTACATCCAGCCTTGGAGCTGGCGCAGGTGAGGTGCATCTGAGGATCGCCGGCTTGAGTGTCGACCCGCTCGCCCACGTTGGGGATACTGCCTAGCCATGGAAGCTCCCCGACCTGCACCTGTGACTGTCATCCCTGGCCAGTTGGAAGTACCCGAAACTCTTCCTCTGGAGGGAGACGCACTACCACGGGTTGCGATTGTGATCCTCAATTGGAACGGCGCCCATCACCTGCCCGGGTGTTTTGAGAGCTTGCTCGCCTTGGATTATCCCAGCGGGTTACGGGATGTGTATTTGATCGACAACGGCTCGACTGATGGGTCCATTGAGCTGATTCGTCGTGAGTTCAGCTGGGTGCTCTTACATGAGAATGCTGCGAATCTAGGATTCTCACGGGGCTGCAATCAGGGGAGTGAGCTGGCTCAGGATGCGGAGATTCTCGTATTCCTGAACAACGACATTCGGGTCGAGCCGGGATTCTTACGCAGCTTGTTGGCCCCTATTGTGGCTAAGGAGTGCGAGGCGACCTCAGCGAAGATGCTCTCGTGGGATGGCCAATGCATGAACTCGGCGGGTGGCGGGATGAACTTCCATGGCATCGGAATCCAGCGCGGATACGGAAAAGCGCTTCACCCCAAATACGATCGAGCGCGTTGGACCCTATTCGCCTGCGGTGGTGCTATGGCGATGGATGCGCAGGTGTTCAGGGCCGTGGGTGGCTTTGATGAAGAGTTTTTTGCTTACTACGAGGATGTGGATTTGGGGTGGCGCACCTGGATTCAGGGGTACTCGGTGCGCTACGTACCGGGAGCGATTTGCTTTCACCATCATTCCAGCACCTCGGGCCGGGTTCCTGTGGAACGGCTGCGTGTTCTGCAGGTTCGCAACCCGCTATTGGCGTGCTTCAAGAACTACGATGATGAGAACCTTGCACGCGTTTTGCCCGGAATGCTCGCCCTTGCGACCCGGCGTTGCTACATCGCTGCGGGACTTGGGGATGCTCCGGCCTACCGCATCGAGAGGATGGACACCCTGCCAGCCCATCGTGGTCCTCAAGCTTGGTGGCAGGCCATCAAGCGCAGGTTGGGACTTGGGGCCGCGCCCATTTCTAAGATCGCTGCGGCTGACTTGATTGCCATCAACGACTGGATTGGCCGGTTTGACCACTGGAGTGAGCGCCGTGCCGAGGTGCAAGGGAAGCGCCGCCGCCCAGACGAACAGATTCTCGGAATGTTCCTCGATCCACTCTGGTGTATCGAGGAGGAGCGGGGCTACCGTGAGCTGCATGAGGGACTCACGTCACTGATGCGAGTCGACCAGCTGTTTTCCAAAGACGCCTCGCCCAAGGCTGCCAAGGGGCTATAGTCGGCATGATGTTTAGTTCTGAACCCCTTCCAGCTTTCGGGGACATCTCATGAAGCTCTCCGTTGTGATGCCCATCTATGATGAGGAGCGCACCTTGGAAGAGATCGTACGGCGCGTACTTGCCACACCGTACGAGCTAGATCTCGTACTTGTGGATGACGGCTCCACCGACCGAAGCCGCAAGATCATGAGGGAATTGGAGGCCCAACACGATTCGATTCGCTGTTTCTATCACGAAAGCAATCAGGGCAAAGGGGCGGCTCTTTGCACTGGGTTTCAGGAAGTGCAGGGCGATGTGGTCGTGATCCAGGACGCTGACTTGGAATACGATCCTCAGGACTACGGCGTGCTGCTGCGCCCCATCGAGGAGGGCCATGCGGATGTGGTCTACGGGAGCCGGTTCTTGGGGGGTACCTACGTGCGGGTACACCTATTTTGGCATTACGTAGGCAATCGGTTGTTGACCCTGCTGAGCAACATGCTCACAAACCTGAACCTGTCGGATATGGAGACCTGCTACAAGGCCTTCCGTATTGATGTGGCTCGCAAACTCGACATCCAATCACGCAGTTTCGCCGTGGAGCCTGAAATGACCGCGAAGGTGGCTCGCATGGGCGTTCGCGTTTACGAAGTACCCATCCGCTATGCCGGTCGCGATTACGACGAGGGGAAGAAGATCGGCTTCAAGGATGCGATCTTGGCCGTACTGGCCATTATTCGCTGGCGCTTCTAGGCGACGGTTGGAGTGCTGTTGGGCTTGCGCCGGAGGCTAGACCTGTAGATTGCTGAGGAGCTGATCCTGCTGGGCAACGATCACTTGGACATCACGCCGATCGAGACGGGCGAGCTGAGTCTGAGCGGCCTGGGTCGCCAGGGCGGGCGTATTGTTCTTGGCGGACAGGTGCCCGAGGATCAACGTGTGCAATTGGGGCCCTGCCAGCTGGGCAAGCAGGGCTGCTGCTTGATCATTGGAAAGGTGCCCCGTCTGGCCGCCGACGCGCCGCCGCAGTTGGGGCGGGTAGGGGCCTGTGGCTAACATCTGTGCGTCGTAATTGAACTCGAGCAGCAGAACGTGTGCGCCTTGCAATGAGCGCATGACCCTTTCGGGTGCATGCCCCAGGTCGGTGACCTGTGCAAAGACTCGGCCGCGATGCTCGATCCGGAACGCCACGGTGGGATCGCAATCGTGGGGCAGGGGCACCGCAGTGTAGGTCAAGGCCTCCTGACGGGACTCGCCGGGCTCAGGTTCGAAGCAGTAGGGGCTGCCAATACCGAGTGCTTGAAAGCGCTTGGCGCGGGAGAGACTGCGATTGTGCATGTTGGCAACTGCGCAGTGCACGACTGCATCGTGGCTCTTTGCCAATGAACCGGCACTGCGGGAATGATCGCGGTGGGCATGGGTGATCAGTATTTCGTCGAGCCCGCGTGGGCCTAGCCCCGCTTGCTCGAGGCGAGCTCGCAACTCCTTGGCAGTGAGTCCAGCATCGATGAGCAAGCAGCGCTTGCCCGCCCTCACGAGGGTGGAGTTGCCCTTGCTTCCGCTGGCGAGAACATGAATGTGCACGCTTCCTAGCCTCGCTTTGAACTGCGCCAGGCCACGAACAGGCAGAGCAGGGTGCTCAGGAATCCAAAACGCAGCGCCCAGGGTTCGTACTTGGTCCGCACGACACTGTCTCCGGGGGGCACGCGGATGGCCCTCAGCAGGTCATTGACCGTATGGATCGGCACGTCCTTTCCATTGACGAGGGCCTTCCACCCTGGACTCGCGGCGCCGTCCATCAGCAGCCAACCGCCGCTGCTGTGCTTGATGGAAAAGTCCATGCGCGAGGGGCTCGGACGGGCGCTCCTCAGGTCGCCAGACTGCCAATCGTCAGGGGGTGCTGATTCGCTAAGGTGCCATTGAAGTGTATCGCCTTCGATAGCATTCAACTGTGAGGGGGATAGGATGCGACTGCCTGCAGGAGTTTGGAGCGAGCGCCGATGAACATGGAAACCATCGAGGGCGAAGGTCGGCTCTAGCTGTTCGTGCTGTATCGGGCGCTTGGCTAGGATGCAGGTGACGCCAAGGAGATCGAGCAGGGGTGCGTCGAGCAAAGCGGGATCGCTGAGGCGGCTGATGCCACTGCGGTAGGCAGCGGCGGGATCCAATGCGGTCACGGCTTGTACCCAGGCCTTGGGGGTGAAGATTACATAGGGGGTGAGGTCGCGGATGCCGTAGGCTTCAGGAAGATTGGGGCGTGCGAGTTGCTCGACTTCAGCCACACCCGAGGGACTTTCATCCAAGCGTAGAATGCGTCCGTCGCCTGCGGCCTCGCGCACGGCTTCCATGGCATTGGAGGAGGGAAACAGGGGAGTGCTCAGTTCTTGCGGGGTCAGGCTGGCCTGTCCTAGGCGCAGCCCCTCGGCTCCCACCAGCCCAAACCACGGAAGGACTCCGAGGGCTATGCTCTTCGCGTTCACGCATCCGCTGCGCCAAGTGATCAGGCCTGCAAGGGCGGCCGCAACACCCATGACAAACAGCCAAAAAGCCTCTCGATCTAAGCGCTCAGAGGCGAGCGCAAGATCGGCGTTGCCAAGCTGGAGGCGAACTTGTTCAAGGGTCGTGTCGAAGCGCAGGGCCAATTGGTCGTAGGCTTGATGGCCTGCCATGTCTGCGGCTTGGCCCCGTAACACGAACCCCAGCCCAATCGCCAGGAGGCAGCCCAGTGCTAGGCCAATCCCAGCCCGCCGACAGCGTTGGCGCAGGGCCCCGAGTCCAAGGGCCGCGAGCCATGCAAAGGGTACGGGGGATAGCATGAATGCACGGGTGGGAGCACCCATGCTCAGACCCGGCAGATTGCGTAACCAAGAAAAAGGCTCCAGTCCTAGCCCGAAACCCAAGCTGACCAAGATGAGGGTCGAGGGAAGCAGTGCGCTCTTGGGCCGGGCGAGCAATCCTGCGCAAGCCAGAATAAACGCAGCCAGGCCAGCATGTAGATTCCATTCTAGGCCGTTAGCCTGGAGGGCTGCTGGTAGGGAGTCGGGGGAGCTCAGCCAGAGTGCGAGGGGGTGGTGCGGCGCGAAGAATGGGTCGCTGGGTAGACCCAACATCCCGGGGGCGAGGAGGGTCCCCAGTGCGCTGAGGGCTGGAGTGTCGGCATTGAGAGAGGCGCCGGCATCCAAGGGGCGGTGCGCTTCAGCGAGGCTTTGGGCCATGGGGAGCAAGCTGATTCCCGCAGCACCGACTCCCAGCAGACCCAACGCCACTAGGGTCGGCCAGCGCCGCAGCGTCCCAGTACCCAACGCGCTCAAGAGACTCAGAAGAAACACAGCGGCCAGACCGAAGACTGCTAGGGGCACGAATCCGGCGAGGAAAGACAGGCCCACAAATACGCACAGGCGCAAACCGGCTCCACGGTCACCGCTCAGGTGTGCTTGGGCCGAAAGGAGACACCAGGGAAACCACGTCATGACGGCTAGCTTCATGCCATAATGGGCACCGAAGACGGTCAAGCCCGCACATTGAACCACGCAACCCGCGAGGAGGGCATCGGGCCACGCCACACCGCGTCGGCTTACGAAGAGGGCACACCCCGCTCCAAACAGCAACCAGTGCAGGAGCGCGTTCCACCCCATGGCCCGCGCCGGCTCGATCCATCCATGGAGCAAGTTGGGTGGGTACCACGGGGAGATGAGGCTTCCTCCCACACTGGAGTAGCCCAGTCCTTGATCAGGGTTCCATGTGGGCAGAGTGTTCTGCTCAAGACTGGAGCGCAGGTGTGCAGCGTCGGTCAGGAAGGGGAAGAGAGCATCGGATGTCCAATAGTTGATGCGCCCTAAAGCGTTGCGGGCCTCGGCAGGGTATTCGACGGACAGGGGAACGAGCGTGACCGGGTGTTGGGGTAGGAAGCTGCGTCCTGGAAGGAGTGCGGGCCCAACCAGCAACAGGGGCATCAGAAGGAGCACCCCCAGAGTCCAGAGCCTCGGGGACTCTGGACTCGACGGGCTGGGGGGGGTCACTCCTTGGGCCACTTGCAAAGGCTGGAATCTAGTTATCGATGTCCAGCGTGGGGATAGAGAGTTTGGTT
Source organism: uncultured Planctomycetaceae bacterium (assembly GCA_964469565.1). Lineage (GTDB taxonomy): Bacteria > Planctomycetota > UBA1135 > UBA1135. The sequence continues at coordinate 2,313 of CAYXZD010000006.1, read as the reverse complement.
ACTGCCATTCAGCGATGAACACATTGGTCTCGCCGGGCTCACCATCGCCCCGGTTGCTGGAAAAGGCGAGGTAGCGCCCATTGGGGCTGAACATCGGGAAGCTATCGAATTGCTTGCCCCTTTGTCCTTCGTTATAGAACGTGATCTGCTCGAGGCCGGTACCGTCGGTCTTGATGGAGAACAGGTCGAAGTTCATGGCCGGGTGATTGGGGTCGTGATGATTGGTGGAAAACAGGATGCGAGAATCATCCGGGTAGAAGTAGGGAGCGAAGTTAGCCCCGCCAAGGTCTGTGATCTGTCGCCGTTCGCTTCCATCGGCATTGCCTACGACGAGTTCCATGCGGCCCGGTCGCACGAGCCATTCCTTGAGCAGGGCTTGGTATTCAGCGATTTCCTGATCGCGGTTTTCATCGGAGAAACGGGTTGAGCGCCAAATCAGTTGCTTGCCATCGTGGCTGAAGAAGGCACCGCCGTCATATCCAATCTCATCGGTGACCTGCTGAATGTCGCTCCCGTCTGTGTTGCAGGTCCACAATTCAATGTCACCCGAGCGCGTGGATGTAAACACAACCCGATCGCCTGTGGGGGATACGGTTGCTTCGGCGTCGTAACCCTGGCCACCGATCAGTAGCTCGGTCTTGCCCGAATCAAGATTCTGGACATAGACGTCATACTCAGGGTAGAGAGCCCAGACATAGCCCTTGCTACGGTCCGGAGCAGGCGGACAGGCCTCGTGTCCGGATTTTGTAGAGGCGTACAGGACGGACTCATCACCTGGCAGGAAGTAAGAGCAGGTCGTGGCTCCACGACCATTGGAGACTTGGCGGGTGACACCATCCGGCTCCGTTACAAAAATACGATCACAGTGGATGTCCTCTTTGGGCCGGCGCGCCTGAAGGACGAGCCGATCTCCCGCGTAACTCCAATAGGCCTCGGCGTTTTCTCCTCCAAAGGTCAATTGCCACAGGTGCTTGAAGTGCTTCTCACCCGGCTGGATAAGGTGGTCTGCAAGTTGTGCGCCATCGATCGGGCTCGAGGGAGTGGACGCGCAGGCGCCCAGCAAGACGCAGGTGAGGGAGAGTGAAATACTAAGTCTGGAGCCAAGCATGGTTGTCGGTGCAGGTTGGGTTCAGGGTGCCGTGTCGGGGGGAGAGGACGGTATGTGCCTCTTTGGCACGGGATCATAACCGCAAGAGCCGAAGGGATTGCAGCGTAGGATGCGCCAAATAGACAAGAATCCCCCGCGAAGGATGCCGTGAGCCCGGATGGCCTCTTCAGCATAGGCGCTACAGGTCGGCTGGAAGCGACAGGTGCGTGGTTTGATGGGGGACAAGACGCGCCGGTAAAAGCGGATTGGGGCGATGGCAAGTTGGCGGAGGAAGCTCATTGGGTCTGAGCTTCCTTGCTACGGAAGCGTGCGTAGGCCTTGTGGGCGAGGTGTACGAGTTCGGTCTTGAGCTGTTCGAGATCGGGTTCAAGCCGGGCTTGGGCTGGGATCAGAATCAGGTCAACGCCAGTGGGTAACTCGGGGTAGGTCTGGCGAAAGGCCTCACGGAAGAGGCGCCGGACTCGATTGCGGTTGTGTGCGAGCTTCCAAATCCTCTTGCCGACGGACAGACCCATGCGGGAGTAACCCAGGTCGTTACTGACGGCTACCACTAACAGTTGGCTCGCTCGAGCACGACTCCCCCGGCGGTATGCGCGCTCAAAGTGTTTGCCGCTGCGAATGCGCGCTCGTGGTAGGAGAGGCAAGGAGTCTGGCATGGGGAGGGGGTGCCGCTCGGGCAGCGGGGGCCCTAGGATAGCCCCGGTCCTGCACTTGAAGCCCCCTCAGTCACTTCCTTTTTCCATTCATGAATTCCCACATCCCGTTGGGTCCTCCAAAGCCCGGCATGAATCGGATCGCAGGCCAGTCTTGTCCGGCGGCATCGGGCGCTGAGTTCGTGCCCTCTGGCTCGAAAGCTGGTGGGGGAAGTCGGATCCAAGGGGCCTGGCCCCGCTCGGGTCCGCGGGACCTGGAGCGTGCCCTCGCGAGCCTAGTTCCCGGAGCCGCTGAGTGGGCGCAGACTTCCCTGCAGGATCGGACCTCTTGGCTTGCACGGGCGCGGTTGGAGTTAGCCCGTGAGTGTCCTGCCAGAACAGAGTGTGCGCGGCGGCTTGGCATCTCGACACAGATCCTAGGTGACCTCATTAGTGGTCGGGCTCTGCGTTTCCCGGGGCAAGTTTGCACGGATTTCACCCCGGGACAGGTCGCCCTCGTGCGACTCCACTGGAGTGAAACGGCCCACGATCTATTGGAGTGCGTCGGCGCCG
>CAYXZD010000005.1:118864-199483 GCA_964469565.1 uncultured Planctomycetaceae bacterium | reverse complement strand
ACTGCGGGATCCACTGCGGGATCCACTTCAGGATCCACTTCAGGATCCACTTCAGGGGCGACCCCCAAGTCTCCGCCGACTCCCCCGAAACCTAAGAATCCCTCGTCACCGTTCTAGGGATCCCCCGAGAGGTGTGGCGCCGTTTTGGCGGTTCGTTTGCGGTGGGATTGCGTTTCGTTCTACGGTCAGCCTTCCAGTTGCTGGCGAACCAGCACGAGTTGCTCGGGGCCAGTGCCACAACAACCTCCCACTGCACGGGCTCCCAGAGTCACCGCCTGCAGGACTTCTTGGCTCCATTCTTCGGGCGACTGATCATAGACCCAACCCCGAGCCATCTTGCGAGGCTTACCCGCATTGGGGAGGGCCATCACGGGCAGGCTCGTGTTTGCGAGGATGGTCGGCAGTGCAGCAAGCACCTCGGCGCTGGTGTTGCAGTTCACGCCTAGGGCGGTGCAGCCAGCTTGATCAAGGGCCGAGACGGCTGCGCCGAGATCCTGGCCCGCCCGGGTGATGAACTCACCGGTAGGACCGATGGGGCCCAAGGTCAGGCAGACGCTGACCTCGACGCCCCGGCCGAGTCCCCGTACCGCATCGAGGGCGATCGCAGCTTCCAAGGCACAGCCGAAGGTTTCAAGGCCGATGCAGTCCACCCCCGCTTCGATCAAGACCTCGGCTTGAGAGGCGATGGCATCCTTGATTTGGGCGGGATCGCCGAGGGGGGATTCGGGCCCCGAGGCCCCCCGCCCCAATCCTGTTGGGCCGATGCAGCCAGAGACGAGAGCCTGCTCGCCTTGCTCGGCCACACCCGCTGCTTGACGTGCAAGGTCGACGGCGAGGTGATTGAGCTCCTCCATCGAAGGGCTGGAATCCGTGGGCAGAGCGAGGGAGCCAGCTCGAAACGTATGGGTATGGAGGACCCGGGCCCCTGCCTTGCGGTGGGAGTGGTGAATGTCGAGCACCGCCTGGGGGTGCTGGGTCAACCATGTCGCTACGGGAAGCCCTTTGGGATTGATGGCGAGCAGTGCTGTGCCGAGTGCCGCGTCCATGAGTAGGGGCCCACGGGAGAGTCGCACCGAGAGTGCGGCGTTGCCCTGGATCGGACCTGGTGTGTCTTCGATGGGTTGCTCGCGGGCCATGGGTTCAGCCTAGAGTTTGCGCGTGCCACGTGCATAGGGGGAGTGGCTTGGCCCAATCTGCAACCGCAGTGGCCTAGGCGCCTAGGGTGGAGCGGCCCCGTTCACCGCCAGGAATTCTCCCCACAGTCCCGACGGGCCGGAATCCCCGGCCCGCCCGCGCGGTGGGCGCGGGTCGCCCTTGGGACTTCCCTAGCTACAAGCTTGGGCGAGGGCTTGATCTACGTCAGCGAGGAGATCGTCGACGTGTTCGACGCCGACCGAGAGCCGTACCAGTCCGTCCGCCAAGCCGGCCTCGCGACGCACTTCAGGGGGGATCGATGCATGGGTCATGCTTGGAGGAGTCTCCACAAGAGACTCGACCCCACCGAGGGATTCGGCCAGGGTGAACAGATGGGTGCTACTGGCAAAAGTCTCGCCAGCCTGCACACCCCCGGTGAGTTCGAAGGAAACCATGCCTCCGCCGGCGCGCATCTGGCGAGTGCAGATCCCGTGCTGAGGATGTGAGGGCAGGCCCGGGTAAAACACCCGCTCAACACACTCTTGGGCTTCGAGGTGTTGCGCGATTGTGAGGGCGTTGGAGCAGTGCCGGTCCATGCGCAGGGCGAGTGTCTTGGTGCCGCGCAGTACCAAGAATGAATCCATGGGGCCGGGCGTTCCGCCGCTAGAGTTCTGGTAGAACGCTAGGTCCTCACACAGGGCCTCATCGTTCCCTACGAGTGCGCCGCCGACGACATCCGAGTGGCCTCCGAGATACTTTGTGAGGGAATGCAAGACCAAATCGGCGCCCAATGAGAGGGGCGTTTGCAGGTAGGGGGTGGCGAAGGTATTGTCGACTGTGAGCAACGCACTTGAAGCCTGAGCGATCTCGGCCATCGCGGAGATGTCGGTCAGGTTGAGCAGGGGATTCGATGGGCTCTCGACGTAGAGCATGCGGGTGTTGGCCCGCATGGCGTTGCGAACCGTTGTCGGATCGGTGGTATCGACGAATGTGAATTCGATGCCGTAACGCTCGAAGATCTTTGTGAACAACCTGTAGGTTCCTCCATACAGGTCGTTTCCGGCGACGATGTGGTCACCGGGCACAAAGCGGGAGAGCAGTGCACTCGCAGCGGCCAAGCCCGAACTGAAGCACAGGCCAAAGGTGCCTCCCTCTAGGGAGGCGAGATTCTCCTGCAGTGCCGTGCGAGTGGGGTTGTGGCTGCGGGAGTACTCATAGCCCCCAATCGTGTCCCCAGGTGCATTCTGAGCATAGGTGCTCGTCATGTAAACGGGCGTCATCACCGCGCCTGTGAGGGGGTCGGGCTCCTGACCCGCGTGAATTGCGCGGGTTTCGAAGGCCGTGGAGTCGGGAGCTGAGTTGGATTGCTGGTCTTGGGAGGTCATGGCAGCACATCGTATGCGGTAGCCTCTTGGTCTACCATGCTCTGCTACAGTTCCGAGGATACCCGAGCCCTAGAATCTGCACGCCTGCGCTACTCGGCGCCGGTGCTGGAGTTTGAGGGTGTGTTGGAGTTGTTCGTTGGATTGGCCGACAGTTCACTCGGTCGGCGGGCGCTGCTCGAATTGGGCCCCCTGCCACCCAAGGAGGCTAGGGCAGCGTTGGAGCGGGTGCGCGAGATGCAGCGGCTCAATCATCTGGAGGACAGTCCCAGCCTTGCGGGTGTCACTGACCCTGCCCCGCTCGAGTCAGGGGGGCACCGTCAGCGGGCCTACGACGAGGAGCGGTGCATGGCTGTGCGCGGGGTGTGCCAAGCTGGGATTCGGCTGGCCGATTGGTTTGGCGAGCGGGCCGAGCAGGTGCCCGAGTTGGCGGCGGTGGCCCGGTCGCTCCCCCGGTTAGGTGCCCTCGTGGAGGCCATCGATCATGTTCTTGACGTACGCGGACGTGTGCGCCGTGAAGCTTCCGCCCTCCTAGCGCGCATGCGTGCTGAAGAGAGTGAACTCAGCTCCCACATCGAGGGTTTACTGAAGATGATTCTGGCCCGTCCCGAGGTGCGTGCGGTGCTTTCGGACTCGGCGGTGCACAGGCGCGGGGGACGCCCAGTACTCGCCGTGCGGTTCAAGAGCTCGGGGCGTGTCCGGGGACTGGTGCACGATCGTTCACAGAGTGGAGAAAGCGTCTTTGTCGAGCCCGACGAAGTTGTACAGCCGGGTAACCGACTGGCGGAATTGCGCTCAGACATCCACCGCGAGATTGAGCGCATCTTGTTAGAACTCTCTAGCACCCTGAGAGCAGCGAGTGGATCACTTGAGAAACTGGGGGACGGTCTCGCCCGCATCGAGATGGCCTCGATTGGCGCGCGCTTTGCGAATCGCCACGATGCCGTGGCGGCCTTGCAGCCTGGGGACGAGGGTGCTGCACCGGGCTTGCTCCTGCGCGCCGCCCGTCACCCGCTGCTGCTTGAGCAGCAGAGACTGCAGGAGATTCCCACCGTCGTGCCCATCGATCTTCGGCTAGGCGGCGCTTTTGACATGCTCATCATCACGGGCCCCAACACCGGTGGGAAAACCCTGGCCCTGAAGACTGCAGGCCTCTTCACCCTCATGACCTGTTGTGGACTGCCTGTCCCCGCAGCGATGGGGACCACCGTTCCGTTGTTCGAGCGGGTCAGTGCTGATATCGGGGATGAGCAGGAGATTGGCCAAAACCTGTCGACCTTTGCGTCCCACCTCGTCCGCATCAAGGACGCACTCGCCCACGCGGGCGATAGGACTCTGGTTCTGCTCGACGAGTTAGGCGGCGGCACCGATCCGGAGGAAGGTGCAGCCTTGGGTGAGGCCGTTCTCGAACAATTGCTCCGCAAGCAGGTGCCGACTCTATGCTCGACTCACATCGGCAAACTCAAGGAGTTTGCGTTCCGCCACGCCCGTGCGGAAAACGCCTGCACTGAGTTCGATGTGCATAGCCTGCAGCCCCTTTATCGCTTGCTGATCGGAACCCCGGGGGAATCGGGTGCCCTGGTGATCGCACGGCGTCTTGGCATTCCTGATGCCGTGGTGCAGCGGGCAGACGGCCTGCGGGAACGCCGGGAGGGGGAGCTGGCCAGTTTGATGGAGGAGGTGCGTACGGCTCGTACCGCAGCGGAGGGGCTGCGTGCAGATGCGGAGACCCGGCTTGATGAGGCTCGCGCCCGAATCAGGGAACTGGAGGAGGTGCGTGACGATCTTGATCGGCGTGGGGAGCAACTGGAGGCTGAGGCTCAGAAGGGAATCGAGGAACGGGTGCGGGATGCCCTGCGCAAACTCGAGCGTGCCCAAGCCCTGCTGGACCAAATCCCCAATGAAGCTGCGGTGGCCTTGAGAGATCTGCTGCATGAGTTGGAAAACGACTTGACGGGTGCAAGTCTGAGCGAACGCAGGGAAGCATTCCTTGCGTCGCTGAGCAAGGGCAGCCTTGTTTACCTGCCCCGCTATAGGCAGCGCATGCTTGTTCACCGCATCAAGCGCGACAAGCGTGAGGTGGTCTGCAAGCTGGGGAGCATGAAAGTGCGCGTGACCTTTGATGAGGTTACCCCCTACGAGTCCCTGTAAGGTGAATGAGAGGGGGCGCCTGCGAGTGAGCGTCGTGGGTCTAGACTCGATGCACACTCCTGCTCAGGAACAGCGTAAGCTGGATGCCATGGCAATCTCGTTTCCACTAGCCCTGATGGCCTGTGCGCTCAGCGATCCGCCTCCGGATGAGTTTGGGGGAGTGGTTGTGCCTTTCATTGAAAGGTTCTGCAGTGAATGCCACGCTCGACCCAGCGAAGATGTTGACTTGGTGCTGACCCAAGCCCGCGCGGGGCACCAGGCCCGCGCGGATCGGTTGACCTGGGAGGATGTGGCGGCAGTGGTTGATCTGCATGAGATGCCGCCGAGAGATTCGCCCCAGCCGGATCGTGCAGAGCGCGAGCGAGTGATTCAGGCGATCGAACGTGTTCTCGCCGAGGGCGAAGAATCCTGCGCACCCATTGTGCGCCGACTGAATGCGGAGCAATACAGTCGCACGGTGCGCGACGTGTTTGGAGTTGAATTCGATGCCGCGGGGTTCTTTCCACCCGATGGAATCGGATTTGGTTTCGACACCGTGGCGGCGAGCCTGACCTTGAGCGATCTCTCCGTGGAGAAGTATCTACAGGCCGCTGAGTCGATTGCAGCCTTAGCGGTGCCCCTTGACCTCAGTGCCAACCCGCCTCGGGTGAGGCACCTTGCCGACAAGCTCAGCGGCAACCAGCGCGGCAAGTACCGTTACCTCTCTACGAACGGTACGATCAAGACCACGTTTACCATCCCGCGTTCGGGCCGCTATCGATTGCAAGCCGCGGCGGCGGCGACCCAAGCGGGTGATGAATTAGCCCGCATGGCCCTCGTGCTCAAGGGGAAGCGGTTGGCGGAGTTTGAGGTGGCGGCCTTGCGCGGCCAGCCCAGCGAGGTCCATGGAATTGAGTGCGAGCTCGAAGCGGGCCAGCGCACCGTGGGGGCCGCATTCGTCAATGATTTTTTTGATCCCCAACACCCCGACCCCGCCCGGCGGGATCGAAACCTCGGCGTGGAGTGGATCGAGTTGGTGGGGCCAATGGATGCGCCCCCGCCCAGTGGATTCCAGGTCGCCATGGCAGCTGTGCGGGATCAGCATGGGGCCGATTCAGGTGAACATGCTGTCCTCGCTCACTTGATTGAGCGATTGTGGCGCAGGCCCGCCGGTGAACTTGAGGTCCAGCGATTGGTGGGCTGGGGACTGGGTGAGTGTGGATCTGATGAACAGTCCGCCAACCGGCGACTGCGCCTGTGGGTGACTGCGCTATTGGCTTCACCTCGCTTTATCTTACGGACCGAGCCCGATCCCGATGGGCTAGAAACGGGCGCCTTGCGCCGCTTGAATGGGCATGAGCTGGCTTCTCGCTTGTCGTTTTTTCTGTGGGGCTGTGCTCCTTCGCCCGCCTTGCTCGCGGCTGCGAATGCAGGGGAGCTCGATGATGAAATCGGCTACCTGAGCTGGGCCGAGCGCCTGCTGGATGATCTTCGCAGCCAGGCCCTGAGCGAATCGTTCACCTTGCAGTGGTTGCAATTACGAGCCCTTGAGGAGCGCGCCGAAGAGTTCGAGCCTAGCCCGGGCCTGTTGCCTGCGATGCTCGGGGAGAGCGTGGATTTTTTTGACGCAGTCCTTCGAGAGAAGCGCAGTGTTTGGGAATTGCTGGAGGCTGATTGGACCGTTGCGAATCCGCTCCTCGCGGAACTGTATGGCCTGCCCGTCCCGGCAGAACCGGGGGCCCAGCGGTTGTCCCTAGGGGGGACTGAACGCAGGGGGGTTCTAGGGCAAGCCGCGGTCCTTACCTTGACCAGTGAAGCACAACGCACCTCGCCTGTGCGCCGGGGAAAGTGGGTGCTGGAGGCACTCCTAGGGGTGGCGCAGAGTGGTGCTCCCGCCCTGCCCAATGCCCTGGCGGAGCCGGAGACTGGGGAGGCACTCAGCTTGCGTGAACTCTGGGAGAAGCACCGCCTCGATCCGGCCTGTGCCGTGTGCCACGATGCCATGGACCCGATTGGATTCGGATTAGAGAACTACGGTCCTAGGGGGGGCTGGAGAATGGAATACGATCAGGCCATGGGCCCTACCACTGTTGATGCCAGCGGGAAGATGCCGGATGGGACAGAGTTCACCGGCCCGCTCGACCTTGTGCAATCTCTGCGTTCCGATGGCCGCTTTATCGAGGCCCTCGTCGATAAGCTTGGAACCTACGCACTGGGCCGCCCCTTGACCCTCGCAGAGAGTGAAATGCTGACCGCGACCGAGCCTGCACTCGGGGAGTTGAGCCTTCGGGCCGTCATACTTCGCATAGCCTGTAGTGAGCCCTTCACCCATGTACGCGTCGGAGGTGGGCAATGACCCGCTTGTCCAGGCGTAGCTTCTTGCGGGGAAGCGGTGTGTGCCTGTCTCTGCCCTGGCTGGAGTGGACTGCGAAGGTGGGCGAAGAAACTCCCCGGCGGCTCGTGTACTTGTATGTGCCCAATGGCCTTGCCCCGGGGGGATGGATGGTGGGGGATACCGGGGAGCACGGTCCACAGGCCCCGACCGTTCTCAAGACACTCTCGCCCATGCTGGCACCATTGCAGAGGCACGTGGGTGCAATTCAAGTATTGTCCGGCCTCACCCAAGCTAAGGCGCGAGCCAACGGTGACGGTGCGGGTGACCATGCGCGTGCTGCGGCGACTTTCTTGACGGGCGTGCAGGCGCTCAAGGCCGATGGGGCCATCGGGATCGGAATCTCTGCAGATCAAGTGGCTGCTCGCGCCGTGGGTCAGCGCACGCCGGTGCGGTCCATTCAGTTGGGGACGGAAGGAGGGCGCCTCTCTGGCCAGTGTGATTCGGGCTATGCCTGTGCCTATTCCAGCTTCGTGTCTTGGGAAACGGCCCAGACCCCGGCGGGCAAGGAGACGAATCCTACCCTCGTGTTTGATCGACTCTTTCGTGGGGGATTGGCTCCCTGCGAAGTGGCAAACCAGGCAACATTGAGGAAGCAACGCAGGTCTATCCTTGATTTTGTACGCGCCGACGCAAGTGATTTGCGCAAGAGCCTCGGTGCGTCGGACCTGGCTCGCTTGGATGAGTACGAGAGCGGTTTGCGCGAGCTTGAGCGGCGCCTACAGCACTTCGAACAGCTGCGCGTCGACGAAGTGCCTGACGAGGCACGACCCTCGGGATCATTCAACTCTCTTGAGCAACACTTCAAATTGCTTGCGGACGTGCTGGTGCTGGCCTTGGCCACCGATCAAACAAGGATTGCCACCTTGATGATCGGAAACGAGGGCAGCAACCGAGCCTATCCGGAGTTGGGATCCACCGAGGGGCATCACGCCCTCTCCCATCATCGGGGGGAGGCGAGCAAGGTGGCAGTGATTCGCGCAATCAACCAGCACCACCTTGAACTCTTCGCCTATTTCCTTGATCGGCTGCGTGACGTGCCCGTCGGGGAGTCCAGTTTGCTTGACGCCAGTATGCTGCTCTACGGTTCCGGCATCGGTGATGGAAACACCCATAGTCACCACGACTTGCCCGTGCTACTCGCAGGCGGTGGCGGTGGAACTCTCACGCCCGGTCGACACTTGACCTGGGCGACAGACACCCCGCTCAATAATCTTCACCTCGCGCTCTTGGAACGCATGGGTGTGGAGATCAATGGCTTGCAACTAGGAGATGCGAGCGGCGTGCTGAGGGGAATCTAGTCAGGGGCTCTACCGGCGGCCTCTGATGAAAGCCCGCGGGTAGGTCTAGCTTGGGCTATACGAGCGTGCGGAATCCCGGGTGGGCGTGCAGTCGTTCTCTCAACCGCTGCCAGCGCTTCGTCAATGCCTCAAGGTTGATGTCGAGGCGGGTGGAAACTTCCTTCAGCGGCAGACCCTCTAGGCCGCAGAGGAGCACCAGTTCCCGATCACTGTCGGGGAGTTCTTGCAAGTTCTCATCGAACGCCATCAGGCTTTCATCGCGCACCATGCGGCGACTGACTGTGGTTGCGAAGTCTGGGGCATTGTGGAGGGCCATATGCCGTGTCGATGGACCCGATCCAGCACTGTGGGCGTGTTTTTGCTTGGAACGTAGGGCTTCGAGCAGCACGTTTTTCGCAATTCGAAACAGCCATGGTCGTAGGGGCACATCGTCCCCTCTGGCATCCACACCCTTCCAGGCGCGACACCAAACCTCTTGGATGAGATCTGCAGCGTCCAATTGCACCCCGCGCCCCTTGCGGATGCGTGCACGTGCCCAGGCATAGAGCGCAGGCGCGATTTCGGCGTAGAGTTCGTTGAATTGAGCCTCATTCATCGTTTCCCGGGTGCTTTCATCGAGGCCTGAGTCCCCCGGTCGCTCTGAATGCTCAGTAGGCTCGCACATGGCAAGCAGTGTATCTTGGGCCGACCCGTCCTGTCACGCAATGACTCCCAGAGATCCATCCAAGCAGCCTCCCGGCCGAGACTACGCAGACCCTGACCTTGCGGTGGTCTTCGACTTTGTGTCGGCCTACATGGATGACGTGATGTCCGGTCGCGATCCGGGCCTAGGCAGTTACCTGAGACAATTCCCTGGTCACGAGAGCATTGTGGCTGAGGAGTACCTGCGGCAGGAGAGGCTGCGCAGCTCGGCACCGGGACTCGCAGAATCCGAGCAGGAGATCCGAACCTCCGAGGCAGCCGATCCCACGGCGGACGAGCAACGGCTCGGTTCCTATAGCCTCATTCGGGAATTGGGGAGCGGCGGCCAGGGGAGCGTTTGGTTGGCCGCGGACAATCGTATCCAACGTCGCGTGGCGCTGAAGTTGCTCAATGGGCTCTTCATCACTGAAGAGCGCCGCCAACGCCTGCGGCGAGAAGCCGAGAGTGTCGCTCGCCTCGCCCACCCGGGAATCTGTTCGGTACTGGAAGCCGACGTGGAGGGTGACCAGCCCTACATCGCCATGCAGTTCATCCCCGGCAAAGACCTAGCACGCAGCCTGGTCGAGGCGAAACGCGCTAGGGAACACAGTGAATCCCTGACCGGCATTCCCTGGGTGCCCGCCAATCGGCAGGAGCAGAACCGCTGCCTGTTGTTTTTCGAACGGGCTGCCAGGGCATTGCACGCCGCGCACGAGGCCAACCTCGTTCACCGAGACATCAAACCCGGCAACCTCATTGTGACTCCTGACGGTGCGCCCGTGCTGCTTGATTTTGGACTAGCGCAAGACCTGCAAAGTACTGAAGACTTGACCGCATCGGGCGACCTTCTAGGGACGCCACACTACATGGCACCCGAGCAGCTGCTCGGCGACGATGAGCTCATCGATCGGCGTGTGGACGTTTATGCACTCGGGGTGAGCATGTTTGAGTGCTTGAGTGGTGAGCGTCCCTTTGAGGGGGAAAGCCGCTATGTGTTGCAGACCTCGATTCTGAACGACGTGTTGCCTGATGTCTGCGAGCTCAACCCTAGTTTGGGCGAGGACATGCGAGCCGTCCTAGGAACGGCGCTCGAACGTGATCCTCATCGGCGCTATCAGACTGCGTTGGACTTGGCCGAGGACCTGCGCCGCATGCGGGAATTCGAGCCGGTGCACGCGAGACCAGCGGGTGTGTGGCTGCGGCTGATGCGCTGGGGGAGACGGCAGCCGGCGGTCGCTGCGGCCATCAGCGTGACGCTGATTTCCCTCACGGTTGGCCTGGTGGTGGCCTTGCAGCTCCTTGCGGATAAGGAACGCGCCTTGGATCGTGCCCATGGCAGGCAATTCACCACGCGCGCTAGTGAGTTGACCGACGAGAGTCCGGACCTTGCGATGTTGCTGGGGTTGGAAGCCGCACGCCGTCTCGACGATCACCTCGGGCGCTCGGTCTTGTTCGGACCTCTCGAGAATTGTCAATTGAAAGGGGTGCTGGACCGTAAACGGGGCCTGCGGTTTTGGGATGCCGCCTCGATTGAAGAGGGTCCTCAAGCAGGAACAGTGCTTGGAGCAATGACTGTGCTGGCGCAGGCTGGTCAAGCGCCAACCGGAATCCTGCAAAGTTGGAATCTGTCCAGTCGTGAGGGAAAAACACTGCTCGAATGGCCTGGAGTTGCAGTGCGGTCATTGGCTGTGCACCCCAGCGGTCGAGTGGTTGTCGCGGGTGGAGAGGATGGTCGTCTTGTGGGGCTCGATCTGGCAAGTGGTGTTCAACTCTTTGAGTACTCGCCAGGAGCAGGCGCGAGCGGGCTTTTGTCCACGATTCTCGACCTTGAGTTTGCTCCGGGCGGCATGGAGTTCGCAGTTCAACTCGCGAGTGGAGAGACCCTGCGCTATGGATTCCCGAAAGCAAACCTCTTAATGCGTATCGAGGGCCCTGCCCTCGGAGCTTCTCACCTAGCCTATTCTCCCGATGGCAGACACCTCTTGATCAGTGGAGCCGCATCGGAAGCTCCGCCTCGCTGCCGATCTCCGCTTGTCCGGGTGTTTGACGTCGTGCTGAATCGCGAGCGATTCAGCATCCTGCATGGAGAGGGCCAGGACGCGAGTGTGAACTGGGCCGGCTGGGCGCCAGACGGGAGGCGCCTGGCCAGCGCGGGTGAGGACGGTAGGGTGCGCCTTTGGAGCTTGAGTGATGAGGGCATGCCCGACGGTGAGCCGTTGGATCACCCAGGTCCCGTTTATTGCGCAGCTTTTTCCCCAACGGGTGATTCCTTGGCGACGGGCACCAATCTTGATCAGGCGTCAGGTGTGCATCTTTGGGACTTGAATACGGGAAACGTGCGCTTCCTACAGGGGCATATGGGCCGGGTCAGCGACCTAGCATGGAGCCAGGATCGAGGCGTGCTTGCCAGCGCATCCCAAGATCGCACGGTACGTCTCTGGGATGCACGAACGGGGCGTGCTCTCAAGGTCTGCCGCTCGCAGATGCTGCCCTTGCATCTGCGTTGGGCAGAGGGTGGCCGCACTTTGATCAGTGCGACCCAGGGCTATCGGGCCCACCTCTGGAACGTGGGCAAGATGCCCCATGTGTATTCATTCTCGAGCGGACACGAACCCATCCGGTGGGCTTCGTTCTTGCCTGACGACGACTTTGCCCTGACGACTGACGACGGTGGGACTCTGCGACTCTGGGCAACTCCAGCCGGGGAGGCTGCTGACTCTTGGCACCGGTCAGGCCGCCAGCTCAAGCAAGTGCGGCTGCATGAGAAGGGTGTGCAGTGGACTCGATTGGGTTCGCAGGGGCGTTGGCTTTTGAGTGCGGGTTTCGATGGGGCTCTGGAGTTATTTGACGTGCAAGCGTGGCAGAGCGCCGGGCGCGTGCAATTGGACCCAGCCAGATTGGTGGACATGGTTGTCTGCCCTGAGCCATTGCGGGTAGCCGTTCTCGATAAGGATGGTTGTCTCACTTGGAGGATTGATTTCCTCAAGGGAGTCCAAGAGGTTTGGGCGTGCCCAGGGGACGGCGCGCGCTGGACGCACATGGCGTTGGAGCCTGGGGGGACACTGCTGGCGGTAGTCTCCAGTGTGGGGGAGCTGTGGATGCTCGACTTGGCCACCGGCGAGTCTAATGGGCCACTCGGCTGGTCACCTGGGGCAGACGATGAGTACGCACTCAGAGTCGCCGACTTGCAGTGGCGCGGTGATGGAGGCGAATTGGGACTCCTGGATGGATCCCAACACCTCTGGACATTTAGCCCTGCGGGTGATTCCCTCCTGGAGGGGATCGAGTTTGCTCACCACCGTTTCTTGTGGCTGGGCGCAAGCCGGGTGGTCCTGGGCTGGGATGAGCGCTTTGGACAACGCACACGCTTTCACAACCTGGATTCAGGGACTGAATTCACGGGCAGCTTGGCCATGGGGATGATGGCCCTCGCACGGCCTAGTGCTGATGGACGATGGTTGGCGGCCATACGCCAGGGGGGGCGCGTAGAGGTTCTGAACAGCGAAGATGGTGAAGTGTTCAGTTCATTTGATCGGCACCAAGCGCCTGGGATTGAGCTGGCGCTCTCTTCAGGCCCGGGGCCCTGTAGGGTCTTGAGCGTGGACGAAACTGGCCGCGTATTCGTGTGGCCGGTGGATCCAGTGCCGGCCGCACAGCAGCGGCGCCCCCGGGACTGGGGTGTGCTTGAGAAGCGCAATGAGTGGGCGCTTGCTGAAGGCCTATAGGGCACTCGAGTTCGCCCTATGCCCTCATCATTGCCTATCCGGAGTCCCACGATGAGGCACGTTGGCCCGTGAGAGGCGTACAATCGAGCCCTTGTGGCCGACACGGGCTCATTCGGTAGGGATTGCTTCAAAGAATCCGTCCGCACGGCACCCTGTCGGGTCATAGGATGGACACAAGCCAAGTCTTGGACGCCCCCCCAAATACCCATGCGATATCCTTACTGCCCTGCTGTCTTGCTAGCCTGCCTCGCATTTGCCTCGGAGGTTCGCGCTCAGAATACTTCACTGGTTTTCTCGGTGGACTGGCACGGCCCCATGCAAGGAGTCAAGGATTCCCTGAGCGGTCAACCGATCACACCTGGCGACCTGATGCAAGCGGAGGGTGGATTGCCTGCATTCAACGCACGCGTGCCAGAGATACTCATCGATGGCGGGGTCTTGGGTTTGGTGAACTACAACCAGTGCGTGGGCTCGCCCCCGGGTTCGGCTTGTGGCGTGGAGGTGGATGCCCTGAGTTTTGGACGGGACATGGCGTTCCCTAAGGACCCCAAGGTGAACTATCGCTTGATATTCTGTGTGGATGAGTACGCTCGAGGTCGTACCATGCCAGGGCCTTCCATCGCAACGGAGGCTCCAATTGGTGACATCTGCGGCGACTTGATCACGACCCTGCCCTTGCCACCTGTGCCGATCTTGCCCGGTCAGGCGGGTCGCCACATCGTCATGATTGATGGGGACGGGATGCTCAATCCATCGGGGCAGGGGTTCGTCAGCCCAGGTCTCGGGCTGACTGAGCCCAACATTCCGGATACGGGCTTGCCCAACAACAGCTTTGACTTCGGGGATCACATCGATGCCTTTGATATGGGAAGGGCCGCAGCCCCCGATACCGATCCCATCTGGTTTTCCGTGGATTCAAGGATTTTTGATCCACGTGCCGGGGTGCCCAACTCAGGCACGAGTGCGGTCCAAGGCGTGAGTGGGGCGGACATTATCCTGCGTGCCCCCAGCGGCGGCTTGAGTGTGTACGCGCGGGCCAAAGACCTAGGCTTGGATGAGCTTGGGACGGATACGGATGATGTTGACGCGCTCATCATCGCCGAGAACGGAGTCCCCGGATACCAGCCTTCGGTGAGCCTCTTTGATTGGCTCCCAGCGGGGGGGACCGATTTGCTTGTTTTTAGCGTGCGCCGTGGATCGGCCATCATCGGCTCGATCGATTTTTTGCTGGGTATCCCCATCAGTCCTGGTGACCTGTTGATCCCGCCACCTCCAGGTTTGGCCCATCAGAATCCTGGCATCATTGTCGCTGCTGAGTCCATGGGCATGCAAACGAGTCGCAGCGGTGGCACGAGTGACGATGACCTAGGTGGGGCGGACTGTGAACCCGGTGAGGGCGACTACCTAGATTGCCAACCTAATGGCATCGACGATGCAATTGACATCGCCTCGGGAAGTCCAGACAAGAATGCCAACGGCATTCCGGATGAATGTGAACCACCAGGAACTCGCTACTGTTTCTGTGATTCGACATCAGCTCCCTGTGGAAACGCGGATCCCAGTGCTGGTTGCGCAAACTCGACGGGCAAGGGAGCTAACTTGGATGCGATGGGGAGTAGCAGCATGGCCATGGATGACCTCGTCCTGCAGACCGATCAAATGCCCGTGAATAAATTTGGAATCTACTTCATGGGCGATGGTGTGGCCTCGGTTTTCGTGGCCGATGGAATCCTCTGTGTCGGCGGTACTTTCATCAAGCGTTTTTCCGCTTTGGGTACGGGTACCTCAGGTTCCTTTTTCATGGGGCCTGGGTTGATCAACACCATCGATCAGAAGTGGGGCTCGGGGTTGATTTCTGCAGGCACGACCCTGTATTTCCAATCCTGGTATCGCGGAAAGAAGTCGAGCCCCTGTGGAAGTGGCTCCAACCTGTCCAACGGCCTTGCGGTTACTTTCACGATGTAACGTCGTCCCTCAGCCGGCGCTGTTGAGTCGGCTAACACTCGGCGCATCGATGGGGATGCGCGTGACTCTGAACAGAGCATGGGGGTCGAGGCCTCCGCGTCCGCGTGGCTGGGGGGCACCCGCCCTGCCGGGCCTTGGGTGTGGGGGCGGGCCGAGGGGGCGTCCCGGTGGGGGACCCCGCCGACCTGAACGTGCGCGGGGGCGACCGGAGCCAGGGCCCGGAGAGTCCTCGGCGGCGGTGTCGTCAAAGGGGTGCAAGAATTCCCACACGATTTCTCCCTCGGGGGTGACTTCAAATGCGCGGCCATCGACCCCAGAACAGATCAGTGTGTTCCCACAGGCTAGGCGTTCGGCCCCAGAAATGAACGATGCAAAAAACGAAGGCGGATCCGCTGCACGGTAGGTCCACACAAGTTCTCCCACGTCAAAGGCTTCGTCGTCCGATCGAACGAATTTCCCTTCAACCATGGGCAGTCGAATCTCGTCCACTGAACTGAAGCGAGGCTCGGGGCGTGCGTCCCCATTGTTAAAGAGGGTGAGGTGCAAGCTCCCGTCCTTGGCCTCGACAAAACGTGGATCGTGTTGTCCGTAAAGGGTGCGATCGTCCCGTGTGCCTCGGCCGTAATTCTGCGGGTTGCCCCAACGAAAGAGCAGGTCACCTCCCATTCCGTGCCGACCGCCGGAGCTACTCGCTGCTTGTTCTGTGGTCGTAGAATGGTCGATGATCCAGACCTCGCTGAGGGTTCGGGAGCTGATAACAATGAGATCATGCTTGGCGTTGTAGTCGATGCCATTGACGTGGAGCCAGTCGGGCTTGGCCTTGGAGATATCTGGCTCATCCCCGTCACCGCCATCGTCTTCATCACCTCCCAAGTAGCCGAGCGCACGCATCTGCTGTTCTAGCTCCGCAGTACGCTTGCGCTCCTCCGCACTGGGCGGCTTATCGGGAATGCCGGCGTTGATGTCGATCCGCTCGGGGTGCTCGGCGACGATTCCGAAGTGGGCTGCGTTCTCGTTGTAGTCTTGAATGAGATGATCGAATGCGTGCCATTCCCAGACCACCTGGCCCCCTGTTGGCCGGGTGGGCTGTACCTCAAGGATCACAGTGGGCCAGAGGGGATAGACTGGGGTGGGTGCTGCGTCGTCTTCCGGCCGAGTGGACTGAGCATCGGGTGCCGGGGTTCCTCGGGGCGGGCCGCCTGCAGGAGAGCGTTGGGGCTCGAGTTGCAGACTTCCCTCCGGACGGCCGTGGGAAAGGACTTGCTCGGAAGTCTTGCCCTCCCAGGCAATCACCAGCACGTTTCCATTGGGCAGGGGCTCGATGTCGTGATGGTGGCGACGCTCGTTGTCGCTGCAGTGGTAGGTCCAGAGGAGTTCACCGTCCCAGGCGAATTGCTCGATCACGCCGCCTTCGCCACCGCCGGAAAAGGGACCGCCCGGGTTCTTCCCGCAGCGCAGTAAGGATCCATCCGCGAGTAGGTAGGCGCTGTTGCCAGCGGTGTATTCGGACTCCCAGCGGTGGACCTCGTGCCCCTGCATGTCTACAAGCCGCGTGACGGTCGAGCGTAGGGGGGAGATGAGCGTGTAACCTTGCTGGGCTTGTTCCGTGGCGACTCGAAGCCCGCGTCCGCTGGGAGATTGGGCCGGGTCGGCCTCTGCTCCAGGATTCTGATGCCTAGCGTCGGGTGCGGGTGGATCGTTGGGGGGCGGAGACTGGTTCAGGGGGGCCAAGAGGATGGCCGTTAGCAAGGAATGAAGCATGGGCCTAGGGTAGGGGCTGGGCTGGGGTGTGCCACTCGGTAAAACGCGGCGGGAGTGGTCGGCGGGGGTGCATGGGTGGGGAGAGGTGCTGTGTCTGGCGCTTGGATCGTTCGATCGGGTAGTCTGCGGCGGCGCGGTGCCCCATGACCCCTTCAAATCCAACGGATCGTTCCACGCCCGACGGGGCACAGCCAGGACCCTTACCGGGGTCTGGAGCCCCGTCAGAAGCGCAGGCTGGACGCGATCTATTGCTGTTGGATAACGACGAACGCATTCTCGAACTCGTGCAGTGGTTTCTTGAACGCCGCGGATATCGTGTTCGGGCGGCCCACTCCTTTGACGAGGCCCGTGCGGCGGTGCGAGAACGGCGGCCCGAGTTGATGCTTTCCGATGTCGATTTGGGTTCGAAGAATGCACGTGAGGAGCTCCCGCTGATGGGGGAAGAGGGGCTCTTGCCGCCAACGTTGGTTGTTTCCGGCTTCCTGAGCCCCGAGCTACGGGAGCACTTGATGGCCCTGCCTGAAGTTCTCGATACCCTCTCGAAGCCATTCGAGTTATCCGATCTTGAGGAGTGCCTGCACACATGCTTCACCCGATTGGAGCAGGAGCCCATCCCCAGCCGGGGCCCCCTGCCCTCTGCGGGGATGGAGGCTCAGGCAAGCACACCGTCGGCCGACGAAGAGTGGATTGAGATCCTTCCCCACAGTCCCCCCGGCCAGCCATGACCCGCTTTTCCTTTACCGGCGCAGGCGAGTCCCACGGGCCCGCCCTGGTGGGCATCGTGGAAGGCGTGCCCTCTGGGCTCGTGCTTGATTGCGCCGCGATTGATCGTGATTTGGAGCGCCGTCAGAAGGGCTATGGGCGTGGGGGGCGCATGAAGATCGAGCAGGATCGTGCCGACTGGATTGCCGGGTTGCGGGGTGGGGTAACCCTGGGCTCCCCGCTCGCATTCACCATCCATAATAAGGACAACACGATTGAAAACCTGCCCGTGCCCGGCAACCCTCGGCCCGGACATGCGGACCTAGCGGGTTGCCTCAAACATGGTCACCGCGACCCAAGGGCTGTTTTGGAGCGTGCCAGTGCCCGGGAGACTGCGGCCCGGGTGGCCGCTGGTGGGGTTGCGCGCCAGGTGCTGGCGGCCTTTGGGATCGAGCTATTCGCCCACGTGGTGGAGCTTGGGGGTCTCGGGGCCCCCGATGCTGGATCCTTGAGCTTGGATGCTGATTCCCTCGGCGCCCTCCGGAATCGGCGGGCTCAGTCACCCTTTTGGGGCCTGAATCCCGACATGGATGGCGTCTGGGCTGAAGCGGTGGACCAGGCCAAGGCAGATCGGGACAGCCTTGGGGGGGTGTTCGAAGTCATCGCTCTGGGGCTCCCAGCGGGTCTGGGGAGCTATTCCAGCGGACTCGAACGCCTGACGTCTAGGCTAGGAGCAGCGCTGTTTTCAATCCCTGCGATCAAGGGCGTGGAAGTCGGCCTAGGGTTTGAGGCGGCTCGCCGCCGGGGGACAGGGGTTCACGACCCGATTCTGCCTGCTCCGGCTGGCTCAGCGACCCGTTTTCGACGGGCCAGCAACCATGCTGGCGGTCTGGAAGGCGGGCTCAGCAATGGCCAGCCCCTGGTCTTGCGCGCGGCCATGAAGCCGATCCCATCCCTGCGTCAGGGCCTTCCAAGTGTGGATTTCGAGTCTGGCCAACCCCAGCCAGCCACCTATCAGCGGTCGGATGTGACTTCGGTGCCCGCCGCGAGCGTGGTTGGGGAGTCGGTGGTGGCGTTGACCCTAGCCGAGGCGTTCTTGGACAAGTATGGGGGCGATTCCATGGAGCAGGTGGGTGCGGCCCTGCAGTTTCACAGGGACCAGATGGAGCAGGTCTAGGGGAAGTTCTGGCCCTCGGCAGGATTTTGTCGAAAACTCTCCTAGGCGCTTGACGCGCCATGGGCCCGCCGTACCATACCCCGCTCCATTCCCCAACTGAGTCCCCACAGGCCCCCGCCTGAGGGTGCGAAGATGGGGGCGTGGGGCCTCGCCCGGCACCCTGCCAGCGTGGCTCAATTGGCAGAGCAGCTGATTTGTAATCAGCAGGTTGCGGGTTCGAGTCCCGCCGCTGGCTCCAAGTGAATGAGGCGCGTCCTCATTAGCCTGGGCTTGCGGATCTCGATCCAAGGCCTCTGCGTGGATGTCAGGAAGAATGCATTGGAACGCGGGGGACAACGACCACTCTGATATGCCCCTCCAATCGGGGGTTCGCGGTGAATGGACTGCGCACCTCGGCTGGGATGGCTTGCTCACTAGAAACACGAAACGATCCGAGGATGATTTGGGAGCTCAAGGCTCGCAGATCCTTCCCGCGGGTGATGTTCCCCTCTAGCCAGACTTTTTGGGCAGCCAGACTTTTTGGACAGCCAGACTTTTTGGGCGGGGGATACTGAAGCTCGCTGGTGGGACTGTCGAGTTCCGATGCGCTTGCACCGGTCGCCTACAAGATCACCGGTTGGCGAGATTCCCGAGCGGCCAAAGGGGACAGACTGTAAATCTGTTGGCTCAGCCTTCCCAGGTTCGAATCCTGGTCTCGCCACCACTCCCCCTTAGTACCCTCCCAGTCTCCTCTTTGGAAAGTGTGAGGAGCGACTTTGGACGCCTAGGGTGCCGCGCCCTTGGCTGGCATGGGAGGAACCGGTCTCTTCGTGCGCCGTGCATGCCCTCCGCCCAAGCAGGCGTAGAAGGGCTCCCTGAGTGAACCCTTGCGGGTGTAGTTCAATGGTAGAACAACAGCCTTCCAAGCTGTATACGAGGGTTCGATTCCCTCTACCCGCTCCACCTCGCTCTCTGAACATCTCTTGTTCCGGGCATTGAACCCGATCTGCTGGTCCTGCCCGTCTCCGTCCCCTCGAATCGTCGACACTCAACCCGATGAACGGGTGCGCCGCGTGCGTACTCGTAAAACGGGTCGGGCATCGGTGCTGCTGTAGCTCAGTGGTAGAGCACTTCCTTGGTAAGGAAGAGGTCATGGGTTCAAGTCCCATCAGCAGCTCCAGCTTCCAACACTCCCTTGGGGGGTGGGGGTGCTGGACGAAGCCCAACACTCCGGCGCCGGTTCCCGGCACCACGACCGTCACTTCAACTAACATTTCAACGTAACTGACCCGCGTATCTTCTCCAAAACGGCCCTGACTGGGGCGACCTTGGAGCGGTGCGTAACACTGCCTGCGGGCATCTAGCCCCACTGACTGCGAGACAAGAACATGGCCAAGGAAGTCTTCGAAAGGACAAAGGACCACGTGAACGTAGGAACCATCGGTCACGTCGACCACGGTAAGACCACGCTCACGTCAGCAATCTGCCGCCACCAAGCCAACAAAGGCTTGGCCAAGGCGATGGACTTCGATCAGATCGACAAGGCGCCCGAGGAGAAGGCGCGTGGAATCACGATCTCCACCGCACACGTGGAGTATGAGACCGAAGGTCGCCACTACGCTCACGTTGACTGCCCTGGTCACGCTGACTACGTCAAGAACATGATCACCGGTGCCGCCCAGATGGACGGCGCAATCTTGGTGGTTTCCGCTGCGGACGGCCCGATGCCTCAAACGCGCGAGCACATCCTGCTGGCCCGTCAGGTCAACGTGCCCGCCATCGTGGTGTTCATGAACAAGGTGGACCAGGTCGACGATCCTGAACTTCTCGACCTTGTTGAGATGGAGATCCGCGAGCTGCTCGACAAGTATGAGTTCCCCGGTGACGACACTCCCATCATCCGGGGTTCTGCACTCGGCGCTGAGAACGCATTGAACGGTGAAAAGCCCGTGGACGATGAGGCCTTCACCTGCATCAACGAGCTCATGGATGCCGTGGACTCCTTCATCCCCATGCCCGAGCGTGATGTGGACAAGGATTTCATCATGCCCGTTGAGGACGTCTTCTCCATCAAGGGCCGTGGAACCGTGGGGACAGGTCGGATCGAGGCTGGTATCGTCAACACTGGCGACGCGCTCGAGATCGTCGGTATGCGCGAGGAAGTTGGCACCACAACCTGCACGGGTGTGGAGATGTTCCAGAAGACGCTTGATGAGGGTCGTGCCGGCGAGAACGTCGGTATCCTTCTGCGCGGCGTCGACAAGAAGGAGCTGACCCGCGGCATGGTGCTGGCCAAGCCTGGAACCGTTAGCCCTCACACCAAATTCGAGGCAGAGGTCTACGTCCTCTCCAAGGATGAGGGTGGACGCCACACGCCTTTCTTCGATGGCTACCGTCCCCAGTTCTACTTCCGTACCACGGACGTGACCGGCGCTGCGACCCTGCTGGGTGGCGCAGAAATGTGTATGCCGGGTGACAACGTCAAGCTCTCGGTTGAGCTGGGCACCCCCGTTGCCATGGACGAGCAGCTGCGCTTCGCTATCCGCGAAGGTGGCCGCACCGTGGGCGCCGGCGTGGTGACCAAGGTCATCGAGTAGTTCCATCCGTGGGGCCCCTGCCTGGGTGGGGGCTCCGCAGTTTGAATCCATGGGGGAGGGAGCACCTCCTGCTCCCTTCCCCAGTCCCCTCATCTTCCTCTTCAACTCCCCCCAGGGATTCCTTGGACCGGCTAGGTGCCCCGCACCCACCCGTTCATACTCCCAACCCATCCCAACGCCATGAAGGTCAAAGAACGCTACGTCTTTTTGGAGTGCACGGTGTGCCGACACCGCAACTACACGACGCACAAGCGCCTGAAGGCTGCCTACAAGCTTGAGAAGAAGAAGTACTGCAACTACTGCCGTGCCCACACATCGCACCGCGAAAAGAAGCTCTAGCTGAAGCCGGTTCCCAGAATCAGGTGCAAATCGGGCCGATGAGCCTGCCTTGTTCCCTGGGGCCTCTCAATCAGCAAGCAGTGACACACCAGCGCCCGCAGCACTTGTCCGACTCCCCTTACTCACCCTCCTCCTCCTACCCCAACGACTGATGGCATACCGCAAAGATCAAGGCCGCATGGCGCGCATGACTGCGTTCTGGTCCCTTGCCATTCTCATCTTCTATGGATGCGTGAGCCTGCGCACTGAGTTGATGGCACTGGCGCCGGAGAGCTTAGGGCAGCCGATTGGAGGAGTGCGCGTACCCGTCTTGGGTCTGGACCTCAGTCCGGCGTTGCTGATCACTGGCGCAGTCCTTGGACTCGCGTTGTGGCTGCTCTACCGCTGGGAACAAAAGCCTAAGAACGCTGATCTGTTGATCGAGACTGAATCAGAGTTGCGCAAAGTGAGTTGGCCGAGCCTGGACGAGGCCATCAATGGTTCTTGGGCGGTCATGATGACCGTGCTTGTCTTGATGGGCTTCTTGGCCGGCGTTGACTTTCTCCTCGGGCGGGTAGCCCGGATCATCTTGACGGGAGGTGCCTAGCCAATGGCCTACAAGTGGTATTTTGTTCGCTGCCAGTCAGGCCGCGAGAAGCGTATCCGCGAAAATGCGATGACCCGTTTGGGGCTTGCAGGTGTCACCGACGTCATGCCCCAAGTCATGGTTCCGTTTGAACTTGTGACGGACATGAAGGGCAACAAGAAACGGACCGTCGAGCGCAAACTCTACCCTGGTTATCTCATGATTCAGGCGGACTTCGAGGACGCTGATGAGAGCCGCATGATCAAGGCCCGCACAACCCTAAGGAGCGTGGACGGACTGCGTGATTTCCTGGGGACCCGCGGGGAACCCACAGCAATCTCCGAGGAGGAGGTCGCTGCGATTCTTTCACGCATGACGGAATCCGAGTCACGCCCCCAGGTCTCAATTGGACTGGAGAAGGGCGATCGAGTCAAAATCAACACCGGGCCATTCGATGGCTTTGACGGTGTCGTGGATGACATTAATACGGATAAGGGGACGGTGCGGGTCGTGGTCACCATTTTTGGTCGGCCGACACCCGTGGATCTCCAGTACTGGGAAGTCGAAACGGTCTGATACAGACCCTGACCTAGAGAACTCACAGCTCAAGCGAACGCATCACCTCAGAGAACGCATCACTCGACTGACGACGTGATTGACTAGTAGACATGGCCAAAGAACTCACAGCAAAAATCAAACTTCAGTGCCCCGCTGGGCAGGCAACACCGGCACCCCCGGTGGGCCCCGCTCTCGGTGCTCATGGATTGAACATCTCGGACTTCGTAAAGCAGTTCAACGACAAGACGCGCGACCAGATGGGGATGATCATTCCCGTCGAAATCTCCGTGTACAAGGACCGGACGTTTGACTTCATCATGAAGTCGCCCCCGGCCGCTGTCCTGCTGAAGAAGGCCGCTGGCGTGGAGAAGGGGGCCGGCGAAGTCGGCACCCAAATCGTGGGAAAAGTATCCCGCAGTCAGGTTGAGGAGATTGCTGAGATCAAGATGAAGGATCTCAACGCCCGCGATCTGGAGCACGCTTGCCGCATTATTGAAGGAACAGCCCGGTCCTCAGGGATCGAGGTGGAGGGCTAATCGTGGCTGGTATCAAAAAACGAAGTAAGCGCATGCGCGCCGCCCTCGCTGGGGTGGATCACAATCAGTCTTATGCCCTTTCCGAGGCCCTGGACCTGATCAAGAGCCTGCCGGCTCCCAAGTTTGACGAGTCCGTGGAGGTTGCCGTGCGGTTGGGTGTCGACCCACGCAAATCGGACCAACAGGTCCGCGGCGCGGTCTCTCTACCCAAGGGTTTGGGCAAGGACGTTGTTGTCGCTGTCTTCGCCGAGGGCGCGGGCGCTGAGGCTGCGGAAGCCGCGGGCGCAGACGTCGTAGGCTCAGCGGACCTTGCCGAGCGCATCGCCGGCGGCTGGATGGACTTTGACATTGTCATCGCTAGCCCTGACATGATGAAGCATGTGGGCAAGCTGGGTAAAGTCCTAGGACCCCAGGGCAAGATGCCCTCCCCCAAGAGCGGTACCGTGACCCCTGACGTGGCTGGTGCGGTGCAGGAGTTCAAGGCCGGCAAGGTCGAGTTCCGCACAGATGCCGGTGCCAACATCCACGCGCCCATCGGCAAGCGCTCCTTCAGTACCGATGATCTTGCAGCGAACTTCGGAGCCTTCATGGACCATCTGCTGGGCATGCGTCCGGCAGCCGTGAAGGGCGTCTATGTGCGTCGCGTCACCATCTCCACCTCCATGGGCCCAGGTGCCCGCGTCCAATTCGAGGCCTAGCGTCATGCCTAATCTCGTCAATCAAATGATCGTTCGCGGCATGTCGGAAGGCATGACCGATGCTGAAGGCATGGTCGTGGTCTCCTTCGGGGGCCTCGACGTGGTGGAGACCGAGTCCATCCGCAACCAAGTGGCCGAGGCCGGTGCCTCCATGCAGCTCGTGCGCAACCGTCTCGCCCGGATTGCCCTTGCTGAGAAGGGCATCGAGCTTTGCGATGATGCCCACAAGGGCAATATTGCCATCGCCTGGGGTGACGCGGAGGCGGCGATTGGCGCTGCCAAAGTGTTTGCCTCCAAGGACGTGAAGAAGGCCAAGAAGGTCACCTTCAAGGCAGGTCTGCTCGATGGGGAGATCCTCGACGCAGGCGCAGCTGAGTCCATGGCGGATGTACCCGATCGCGATACCCTCAACGCCATGCTGCTGGGGGTCCTGAGTGGACCTGCCCGTGGATTGGCCGCCGTCATTCAAGCCTTGCCTAGCGCCACCGCCCGTGTGTTGCAGGCCCGTGCTGATTCCTTGCCTGCTACCCCGTCGGACTCCGACGAGTAGGCACCCCCCGTTTGATTTCTGAACATCCCGGCTGTGCCCGGGTGACTCCACTACCCCTTAGATACTCCACTAGGAGACCATAGAAATGTCCGAAGAGACGACCATCGAGCTTCCCAAGGAGCTACAGGCCATCGCCGACACCCTGGACGGCCTCACCTTGCTGCAGGCTTCCACCCTGGTGAAAGCCCTTGAGGACAAGTGGGGCGTGAGCGCCGCTGCTCCCGCTGCCGTTGCTGTAGCTGGCCCCGCCGCAGGCGGTGATGCTGAAGAGGAAAAGACCTCCTTCGACGTCATCCTTGAGGCGGCCGGCGACAAGAAAATCCAGGTGATCAAAGAGGTGCGAGCCATTACCGGCTTGGGTCTCAAAGAAGCCAAGGCCCTTGTTGATGGTGCGCCCGGCCCCATCAAGGAAGGCGTGTCCAAGGAAGAAGCTGAGACCATGAAGGGTCAGCTCGAAGGTGCTGGTGGTACCGTCAAGATTGACTGAGCGATCCTCCTTCGCTTGGGCAATCTACCGGTAACCCGCGCCCGTCTTGGTGCCGCTTCGGCGGCGCCTTGGTGGGTGTGTGTGCCTAGCCTCTCCCGGGAATACCATCCTGGGGGAGGATTATCTCCTTCCGGCTCAACCTCGACTCTTGTCTTAGCTTGTTGGGAAACGACTCCCAAGAATCCTAGGGCAGGGAGAGAGGGCCGCGACGGAAGGACTCTTCGAAAAACCAGTCCGGTGTTGGATTCGTGGATGATTCCTCAGAATCCGGGACTGCGGGCCAATGATCCATGGTCATTGGGGCTGGCAAGCGAAGAAACAACGACTCAGGACGGACAACGCAATTGCGGACAACCGCACGCCTTGGGGCAGCGATCGACGAGCGCGGAGAGTGACTCGACGGCCGTGAGCTTCCTAGGGCGACTTCAGGGAGACTGTGCCTAGTATGATTACGCAAAAAAATGGCCGGATGATCGAAGCGTCGAGTGAGGTGCGGACCTATGGCCGGGGGGAGGCGATCGTTCCACTTCCCAACCTAGTCGAGATCCAAACCGAGGCCTACGAAGAGTTCTTGGTGCCCTCCGTACAGGCGGCCGCACGCGAGGATCGCGGACTTGAGGGGCTGTTGCGCGAGGCATTCCCCATTTACTCCTACGACAAGACGATGTGTTTGGAATACGTGGGCTATGAGCTAGGTCGGCCCAGGTACAACATCGAAGAGTGCCGCAAGCTTCGGATGACACACGGCTATCCGTTCAAAGTCCGCCTGCGTTTGGTCAAGTCTGAGCCTATCGAAGAGGAAGTCTACCTCGGCGAGATCCCCATCATGATGGGGGGCGGTGAGTTCATCATCAACGGTTCAGAGCGTGTGGTTGTCAATCAGCTGCACCGTTCACCGGGTGTGGACTTCATGCTGGACGCCTCAGTCACAGATCGAGATCTGCATAGTTGCTGGATCATCCCGGAGCGTGGCTCGTGGGTCGAGTTGGCGGTCACCAAGAAGGAACTACTCTCAGTCCGAATCGATCAGCAGGGCAAGTTTTCCGCGATCGTCTTGCTGCGAGCACTGTCTGAGGAACTGGGCACTGATCAGGCACTCTTGCGCATGTTCTATAAGACAAAGGTCTTCAAGAAGACCAAGTCGATGACGGCCAATGCGTTTGCCAAGAAGATCACCGACAAGATTGCGGTGGGGGACATTGTTGTCTTGAAGACTGGCGAGGTCTTGGTTTCGTCCGGAACGCCAATCCCCGAGACGGCCGCTCTGGAAATCGCTGCCTCTGACAGCATCGCCGACAATGGTGTGGAGGTGATCCACACCACAAGTGGCGAGATCGACATGCTGCTGATCAACTCCTTGCATGAGGAGCCAGCCATCAAGAGCCATGAAGAGGCTCTCATCAAGATTTACTCGCGCCTGCGCCCGGGGAACCCACCCCAGTTGGAGAAAGCACGCGAATTGTTCCGTGAAAAATTCTTTGACGAACAACGCTATCGCCTGGGTCGCGTTGGACGCTTCCGCTTGAACCGAAAGTTCAATCAGTCAATTCCCGAGGATGTGCAGGTCCTGCAGGCTGAGGATATCGTCAACTCCGTCAAGTATTTGATGAAGTTGCGGTCAGGAAAGGGCGAGATCGATGACATCGACAACCTCGGTAACCGGCGCGTGCGTTCGATCGCAGAGCTCGCTGGGGAGGAGTTCCGCAAGGGGCTTCTCAAGTTGCGCCGCACAGCCCAGGAGAGGATGAATCTGGAGAACCCCGAGACGGTTTCCCCGCGCACTCTGATCAACTCCAAGACCTTCTCTAGTGCCGTGGATTATTTCTTCGGGCGCAGTGAATTGAGCCAGGTCGTTGATCAGGCGAACCCCCTGAGTCAGTTGGCACACGAGCGTCGCTTGTCGGCACTCGGGCCGGGTGGGCTCAACCGCAAGCGTGCGGGATTCGATGTGCGTGACGTGCACCTATCGCATTACGGCCGATTGTGCCCCATCGAGACCCCCGAGGGTGCCAACATTGGATTGATCTCCTCGTTGGCCCTGTACTCAACGCTCGATGAGTATGGCTTCCTGATTTCCCCGTACCGCAAGGTTCAAAAAGGTGTGCTGACCGATGAAGTGGCGTACCTGCGCGCGGACCAAGAGTCCGGCGTTGTGATGGCTCCGGCCGACATCACCGTTGATGAGAACGGCAAGATTCTCCAGGAGCGCGTCCTCGCACGCTGTGATGGCGACAACGTGGAGGTTCCACCCACGGAGGTGGACTATGTTGACGTGTCTCCCAAGCAGATCATCGGTATTTCTGCTTCGCTGATTCCGTTCCTCGAGCACGATGACGCTAACCGTGCATTGATGGGATCGAACATGCAGCGCCAGGCCGTGCCCCTGTTGATCCCAGAAGTTCCCGTGGTCGGCACAGGCATGGAGAAGGCCGTGGCCTTGAACTCCAACATGGCCACCTACGCCAAAGAGGCGGGAGTTGTCGACTATGTGGACAGCCGCGTGATCATTGTCGGTGAGGAAGAGTACTACCTCACAAAGTTCCGGGGTATGAATGAGCGCACGACTCAAAACCACCGTGCCGTTGTGCATGTGGGGGATGAGGTCGAGAAGGGTCAGCTGTTGGCTGATGGCGCTTCCACGGAAGGTGGAGAGCTTGCCTTGGGACGCAACTTGCTCGTGGCCTTCATGACCTGGGATGGCTTCAACTACGAGGACGCTATCTTGGTTTCCGAGCGGCTTGTGAAGGATGACACCTTCACCTCAATTCACATTGAGGAATACGAGGTCGAGATTCGCGAAACCAAACTGGGCAAGGAAGAATTCACCCGAGACATCCCCAACGTGGGTGAGGGTGCGCTGGCACAGCTGGATGAGTCGGGCATGATCCGCATCGGAACCTTTGTGCAAGCAGGCGACACTCTAGTCGGAAAGGTGGCTCCCAAGTCGAAGAGTGAGCTGACTCCAGAGGAAAAGCTCCTGCATGCGATCTTTGGCAAGGCTGGTGTGGATGTGAAGAATGCTTCTCTCACCATGCCTCCGGGTACGCGCGGCGTAGTGATCGATGCTCAGAAATTCTCCCGTCGAGTCAACTTGACCGACGCTGAACGGACTAAGGCCCTTGGCGTGATCCGGGATGCAGAGACTGAGTTCTTGCGTGCCCTGCGTGCTTACACCGCAGAGATGCTGGCCCAGGTCCAAGAGACCCTCGGCAAGGAAGTCGTGGATGATCTGACGGGCCAGGTGTTTTCACTGGATGACACGTCGACTTATGACGAGTTGCGCCGGGTGAAGGCCCTCTGTCAGGCATCGGCCGAAGAGCATGAAGATGAAAAGGTTCGTCTGACGGCCACAGGCCATATCCATGAGTTCACAGTTCGCATCGAGCAAAAGGAGGCTGACAAGAACAAGATCGTCAACCGTCTGAGCCGTGGCGATGAACTACCCACGGGTGTGTTGGAGATGGTCAAGATCTACGTCGCCACCAAGCGTAATCTCTCGGTGGGAGACAAGATGGCTGGCCGGCATGGCAACAAGGGCGTGATCTCTAAGATCTGCCCTACGGAAGATATGCCCTACCTTGAGGACGGAACCCCTGTGGATATCGTACTCAACCCCCTCGGCGTGCCGAGCCGCATGAACGTGGGGCAGATTCTCGAAACTCACCTCGGTCTTGCTGCTGCCCGTTCGGGCGTGCGCTGCAATACCCCTGCATTCGACGGGGCCAAGGAAGTCGAGATTGAACAGGCCCTTGACGATGCTGGATTGCCGCCATCCGGCAAGTTCACCTTGTACGACGGCCGCAGCGGGCAGGCTTTTGAACAAGAAGTCACCGTCGGTGTGATGTACATGTTGAAGTTGCACCACCTCGTTGATGAGAAGGTGCACGCACGTGCGACAGGCCCCTACAGCCTGATCACCCAGCAACCCTTGGGCGGCAAGGCTCGCTTTGGCGGCCAGCGTTTCGGGGAGATGGAGGTCTGGGCCCTTGAGGCGTACGGAGCAGCGGCCATCCTGCAAGAGCAGTTGACCGTCAAGTCCGATGATGTGGATGGCAGGACCAAGATTTACGAATCGATGGTCAAGGGGCTCAACATTCTCGAGCCGGGGACTCCGGTCTCCTTCGAGGTGTTGACCAACGAGATCCGTGGCTTGGGGCTCAACATGGAGCTTCACAAGAAGGTGACCCTCTAGTCGGCAGGCGTATAGAACCATGGCTGAATCCAACTACAACCAGATCAACGACTACGGCAGCGTGACGATCGCGCTGGCCTCTCCCGAAGACATCCGTTCATGGTCATACGGCGAGGTGAAGAAGCCCGAGACCATCAACTACCGTACCTATCGCCCTGAGCGTGATGGTCTTTTCTGTGAGCGCATTTTCGGCCCAGAGAAGGATTGGGAGTGCACCTGCGGCAAGTACAAGGGCATCAAGCACAAGGGCATCGTGTGCGACAAGTGCGGTGTCATGGTCACTCACTCGCGTGTGCGCCGCAAGCGCATGGGGCACATCAACCTAGCCGCCCCCGTGGCGCACATTTGGTTCTTCAAGGCCATGCCCTCACGCCTCGGCAATCTGTTGGGAGTCAAGGTCAGCGATCTTGAGCGCCTGATCTATTTCCAGGAGTACATGGTTGTCGATCCCGGTGATACGCCGCTCGAGCCCTACCAGCTTCTGACCGAGGACGAGTACCGTTCATCGCGCGCTAAGTACGGCGCAGAGTTTGACGCTGATATGGGCGCTGAGGCCGTGCGCAAGATCTTGCGCAATGTCGATTTGCAGGGAATCTCCGACGAACTTCGCGAGGAGCTCGTTGCGACTCGATCCAAGCAGCGCCAAAAAGACATTATCAAGCGTCTGCGGACGGTGGAAATGCTGCGTGACTCAGGCAATAACCCGGATTGGATGGTGCTTGAGGTTGTCCCGGTCATTCCACCCGACCTGCGTCCCTTGGTGCTGCTGGACTCCGGCAACTTTGCCACCAGCGACTTGAACGACCTCTATCGTCGGTTGATCAACCGGAACAACCGCCTCAAGAAACTGCTCGACCTCAATGCACCCGAGGTCATCATCCGCAATGAGAAGCGGATGTTGCAGCAGGCTGTGGATGCCTTGTTTGACAATGGGCGCTGCCGCCGTCCGGTGTTGGGTTCATCGAGCCGCCCCCTCAAATCCTTGACGGATATGATCAAGGGCAAGCAAGGTCGCTTCCGCGAGAACCTGCTCGGGAAGCGTGTGGACTACTCAGCCCGTTCGGTCATCGTTGTCGGCCCAGAGCTGAGCCTGCAGCAGTGTGGCCTGCCCAAAAAAGTCGCCCTCGAACTGTTTCAGCCCTTCATTATCCGTCGCCTCAAAGAGCTGGCACTGGCGGACACGATCAAGTCCGCCAAGCGCATGCTCGAGCGCCGTGATGAGGACGTTTGGGACATCTTGGAAGAGGTGATCTGTGGACATCCCGTGATGCTGAACCGGGCGCCCACCCTGCACCGCATGGGAATCCAAGCCTTCGAGCCTGTGCTCATTGAAGGCAACGCTATCCGCTTGCACCCTCTTGTTTGTGGGGGGTTCAACGCCGATTTCGATGGCGACCAAATGGCTGTGCACCTGCCCCTCTCCTACGAGGCACAGATTGAGGCTTCGACCTTGATGCTGGCGAGTAACAACATTTTCTCCCCCGCAAATGGATCACCCATCATTTCC
This sequence comes from uncultured Planctomycetaceae bacterium, assembly GCA_964469565.1. Lineage (GTDB taxonomy): Bacteria > Planctomycetota > UBA1135 > UBA1135. The sequence goes on along the minus strand of CAYXZD010000005.1, from coordinate 169,125 downwards.
CCCTCACAGGACATGGTGTTGGGAATCTATTACCTGACCAAGACGCCTCACAGAAACCCTGAAAAGGTTGTCTTGTATTCGTCACTGAGCGAATTGTTCTTGGCCTATGGTCACGGACACATGGGGACCCACACCCCCGTTCGGGTTCGACTCACGGAGGGCCAGCAGGTCAAGTACGGAATCGGCTCCGATCCCGTCTCCGTTGATGCCTCGGGTAAAGTCTGCGGAGTGCCTGCTGAAAAGGGTGAGGAATCCCTGTCCCCACGGACCGAGTTCCTTACGACGACCATCGGCCGCGTAATCTTCAACGACATCCTGCCCGAGGGGATGGCGTTTTATAACTACGACCTGACGAAGAAGGCCATTCAGGCCCTGATTTCTGATTGCCATGATTTGCTAGGCAGGGCCTCGACTCTAGCCCTCCTCGATGACCTGAAGGATCTCGGCTTTAAAGCTTCGACCCGCGCAGGACTCAGTTTTGCCAAGAATGACATTTGTATTCCTGCCGAGAAGGGTGAGATCCTGAAATCGACCCAGGACAAGATCGACAAGATCGAAGCCTCCTATGAAAAGGGTGTGATCACGGCCGGGGAACGCTACCTCAAGATCATCGATCTGTGGACCCAGGCTCGTGAGGAAGTGGGTGATGTGCTCATGGGCATCCTTGCGAAGGACTTCGACGAGGATTCAGCCTACGTCAATCCCATCTACTGCATGGTGACTTCCGGCGCGCGGGGTTCCGTGGACCAGATTCGTCAACTGGGAGGAATGCGAGGCCTCATGGCCAAGCCCTCGGGTGAGATCATCGAAACGCCCATCAAGGCTAATTTCCGCGAAGGTCTCAAGGTTTTGGAGTACTTCTCCTCGACCCACGGTGCGCGGAAAGGCCTTGCGGATACCGCCCTCAAGACAGCAGACGCGGGTTACCTCACGCGGAAGCTGACCGACGTGGCTCAAAACGTGGTCATCACGATGGATGATTGCGGCACCATGAATGCGGTGACCAAACAGGTTGTTTATTCGGGTGACCGTGTGGCCGTTACGTTGGCCCAGGCGATTCGCGGGCGTTGTGCTCGGGACCCCATCGTTGATGTGGTGGATGACGAGATCATTGTGCGCGAAGGCGAGTTGATCACTGCGGAAATCGCCGCACGGATCGAAGCGCTAGGGCATGAGAAGATTCGAGTCCGGAGTACTCTCACTTGCGAGGCTGCCCTCGGAGTTTGTGCCCGCTGCTATGGAATGGACCTCTCCCGCGGTCAGCTCGGTGAACGGGGCCTAGCCGTAGGAATCATTGGAGCCCAGTCGATTGGTGAACCTGGAACTCAGCTCACCATGCGTACTTTCCACATCGGTGGCACGGCCTCGCGATCTGTGGAGGACACGGAGCGGCTCGTCAAGCGTGATGGCAAGGTGAAATTCCAGAACCTGCGTGTCGTGGAGAACAAGGAAAAGGAAACCATCGTTCTCAACCGGAACGGAGCCGTCGCCCTGCTGGACGAGCAGGACCGGGAGATCGACTTGTACTCAATCCCCCCTGGTGCGCTGATGTCCGTGAAGGACGGCCAGCAAATCAGTTCGGGTGAGGCCCTTTGCAGTTGGGACCCTCACCACACTCCCATTATCTCTGAGTTCGCCGGCATCGTGCGCTTTGAGGACCTGGTGGAAGGCAAGACCCTGCGGATTGAAAGAGATAGCCGCAGTGGTTCGGACCGTACCCAGGTCATGGAGCACAAGGGCGACTTGCATCCCCAACTCGTGCTGGAAGGCAAGGATGGGAGCGTCCTCGCCCTGCACCCCATCCCCGAGAAGGCCTACCTGGAGGTGGCTGATGGGGCCAAGATTGCCGAGGGCGACCTGCTGGCAAAATCGGCCCGAGAGGCGACGGGAACCCAGGACATCACCGGGGGTCTGCCACGCGTGACGGAGCTCTTCGAGGCGCGTCGTCCCAAGGAGCCGGCCGTCATGAGTGAGATTGACGGCATCGTGGAATTGGGAGATCGCAAACGCGGCAAGCGTACCATTATTGTGCGTGCGTTCGACACGGCCGGAGAGGTCGTTGCAGAACACGAGCACGCTGTTCCCCAGGGTAAGCACCTGCGCGTCCACAAGGGCGATGAGGTGATCGCTGGCGAGCCGCTCGTGGATGGCCCTCTCTACCCCGAGGATATCCTGCGAATCAATGGTGAGGACGCCGTGCAGGAGTACCTGCTGCGCGAGGTTCAAAACGTCTACCGCAGTCAGTCCGTGACGATCGATGACAAGCACATCGAGACGATTTTGTCCCAAATGATGCGCAAGGTGCAGGTGACAGACTCCGGTGACTCGACATTCCTGCCGGGGGCTGTTGTGGACAAGTATCATTTCCGGCGAGAGAACGAGCGCATGCGTAGGGAACGTCGCAAACCTGCTACGGGCTTGACGTTGCTCTTGGGTATTACCAAAGCATCTCTGTCATCGGATTCGTTCATCTCGGCGGCCTCTTTCCAAGAGACGACCAAGGTGCTCACCGAGGCGGCCATCGCGGGTAAGCGCGACACGCTTGTGGGCTTGAAGGAAAACGTCATCTTGGGACACATGGTTCCCACGGGGACTGGATTCCGCGATCACTATCGGACACGCGTGAAGAAGAACATCGACTTCGGTGATATTGGCGGCACGGGCAGTGCTTTTGGCGGCGCGGCGATGGAGGATGCGGAGATGGAAATGTTGCTCAGTGGCAATGTCGATCCGTTATCCGCTCCGTTGCCTGCCACCGGAACAGATGGCGGCTCCCCCGTTCTGGGAACAGGTGGAGGAACTGCCGTTGCTCAAGATGTGCTGCGCACATCGGCTCCACTCGAGTCAGTCACTCCCCAGGCAGAACCCCTTGGGGAGCCCGCATCAGAACCCACGGTCGATGCGGCCCCTGATTTCACTCCCGAGCCGTCTCCCGAGCCGTCTCCTGAGCCGTCTCCTGAGCCATCTCCTGAGCCATCTCCTGAGCCATCTCCTGAGCCATCTCCTGAGCCCGAGCCCACCCCTGACACGGAGGGCGAGCAGGCCTAGTACTGGTAAGGGAAGGCCTGACCGGAGTTTGGGCCCCCAGACCCTGCCCGTGGGCCTTGACCTGCACCCCTCGATCCCTAAGATTCTTCCCCCCGCTTAGCTCTGGGGCGGTCGGTTCCCCTTTGGACCGACGGACCAGAGCGACCAGGGACCCCAACGATTATGCCGACTATCAACCAACTTGTGCGCAAGGGCCGCAAGAAGCCCATCAAGCGCTCCAAGTCACCCGTTCTAGACAGCTGCCCGCAGAAACGCGGTGTCTGCCTGAGCGTCAAGACTCAGACCCCCAAGAAGCCGAACTCCGCCCTCCGGAAGATCGCACGCGTGCGACTTTCCAATGGAAAGGAAGTCACTGCTTACATTCCAGGCGAGGGTCACAACCTGCAGGAGCACTCAGTTGTTCTCCTGCGCGGTGGGCGAGTTCGTGACTTGCCCGGTGTTCGCTACCACATCCTCCGCGGAACCCATGACACCTCTGGTGTGGATGGCCGTGGCCAAGGGCGCTCGAAGTATGGGACGAAGAAGCCCAAGAAGTAAACGCGTCCATCCCTTATCACTGCCACGCAAGCCAAGCCATGCCCCGTAACTACAAGTCCACCGCTGTCTACACCAAGCCTGATCCCAAGTTTGGTTCCATGCTGGCGTCCAAGTTGATCAATGCCGTCATGCTCGACGGTAAGAAGAGCATCGCCCAGAAGGTGTTCTACGATGCTCTCGATCTCGCCAGCAAGAAGATTCCTGATGCTGAAGATCAGGTTGAGATCTTCACCAAGGCCATCGATAACGTGCGCCCCCTTGTGGAAGTGCGCTCCAAGCGTGTGGGAGGGTCGAACTACCAGATCCCGCGTGAGGTCAAGCGCGCCAGGCAACAGGCACTAGCCATTCGATGGTTGGTGGATTTTGCTCGAAAGAAGAAGGGTAAGCCCATGGCAGCGCGTCTGTCCGAAGAAATGGTGGATGCCTACAATGGCACCGGTCCCGCCGTACAGTGGAAGGAAAGCGTCCACAAGATGGCAGAGGCCAACAAAGCCTACGCCCACTTCGCACGCTAGACCCTTCTCACACGACGGCCTCGTGTGAATCCCAGAGACCTACTCAATGGATCCGCCTCTAGCGGTCCTCGGCACGTCTTGGATATCCTCATTCTTCGTGATCCCAGAGAGTCTGAGCGGAAATGTTCGCTCACGCCTCTGAAAGGTATGGAGGGGGTGCACTTTGTGAGTTTCGCTCCCGGCATGAGGTTGGATGCAGGGGGGAGGATCCTGCTGACCCCTGATGGGCCCGAGTTGAGTGAGGCCGATGCTGGACGGGGGCTCTTGCTTGTCGATAGCAATTGGCGCCGTGCCCCGTTACTCGTGCAGGCCATCTCGGGGGATTGTGTTCCACGCTCACTGCCGTCCTTGCAAACGGCCTATCCGCGCAAGAGTCAGGTTTTTGAGGACCCCGACCAAGGCCTGGCCTCCGTGGAGGCCTTATTCGCCGCCCTCGCCATCCTGGGAGAGCCGGAGCCCAAGCTTCTCGAACACTATCACTGGCGAGAGCAGTTCTTGGCTGCCAACCCAGAGCTTTGCACGTAGCAGGGCTTGCCGCTCGCTCGGGGCAGTGGCCACGGTTGGCCGGGAGCTGCCGTATCGTCGGCTGAATGGCTTGGGTACGAGGGAGTACGAGGGGGTACGAGGGGGCCGTGCTCCGCATCGCGCTGTGCCCTCTAGCATTCTGTACTACGGGCGAGAGAGTCTGACCCGCTAGACTCAGGTCCATGCCCCTCGCCGATCTCCGCAATATCGGCATCGTCGCCCATATTGATGCGGGCAAGACGACGGTGACCGAGCGCATCCTCAACTTGAGTGGGGTTGAGCATCGCGTGGGCCGCGTCGATGAGGGAACCGCGACCATGGATTGGATGGCGGAGGAGCGTGAGCGCGGGATCACGATTGCCAGTGCGGCGACCCAGGTCGAGTGGGCTCCGGTCACGATCAATCTGATCGACACACCCGGCCACGTGGACTTCACAGTCGAGGTGGAACGATGCATGCGTGTTCTCGATGGTGCCGTACTTGTGGTCGATGCGGTGGCCGGCGTACAAGCCCAGACTGAAACGGTTTGGCGTCAAATGAGTGCTCATGGCGTTCCCTGTCTAGCCTTTGTCAACAAATGCGACAAGCCGGGTGCTGATGTGCTGGCTGCCTGTGAGAGTTTGAGCACACGCTTGGGTGCCACCGCCGTCGCCGTGGCCTATCCGATCATGGAAGGGGAAAAGCTGGTGGGCGTGGTGGACTGTATTGCGGGCCAAGCTCGATTCATGAACAACGGTGAGGGGCATGGATCCCGTGTCGGGGATGTGCCGGCTGCGCTGACTGATGAGGTTGAGGTCCTGCGTGCGGAGTTGCTCGATGAGCTAGCTGAGTTGAACGACTCAATCATGGAACTCGTCTTGGAAGGTCGAGAGGTTGGGGACGATCAATTGCACGCTGCGGTACGCCGTGCAGTGATTGATGGGTCACTTGTGCCAGTGTTGTGCGGCGCAGCCCTGCGCGGAGTCGGTGTCGAAGCCCTGTTGGATGGAGTCGCCGCTTGGCTTCCCAGTCCACTCGATAGACCCGCTGTGGAGGGGCTCGCTCCCTCTGGAGAGACCATCGCGTATCCTGCCGATGAGTCGGGGCCCCTTGTCGCCCTTGCGTTCAAAGTCCTTTCACTTGCGCATGGTGACCTGACGTTTGTGCGCGTTTACAGCGGCACCCTGCGTATGGGAGCAAAGGTCTGGAATCCCCGCAGCGCAAGAATGGAGCGCATCGGCCGTATGCAACGCATGCACGCCGATCACGGTGAAGCAGTCGAGGATGCCGCGGCAGGGGATATCGTGGCAGTCATAGGATTGAAGGAGACTGTGACCGGAGACACGCTCTGCGAGCGGGCGAATCCGATTCGACTGGAGTCGTTGACGTTTCCCGACCCGGTGATTGGGCTTGTGGTCGAGCCCATGGCCGCTGATGAACGAGACAAGCTTCGCTCAGCCCTCGAGCGCTTGGGGCGAGAGGATCCATCCCTTCGAATTCAGGAGGATGCGGGAGCGGGCCAGTGGACCCTCCAGGGAATGGGGGAGTTGCACTTGGAGGTCAACATGCACAGGTTGCGGCGTGAATGGGGGCTTACCCCACGGGTGGGCGAGCCGCGCGTGCGCTACCGAGAGGCGATCACGGGTCCGGGTCGTGGGCAAGGCCGCGTGGAGGAGACGCGCGCTGGGCGGGAGGTCTTTGCGGGGGTGAGCGTAGAGATTGGGGGTGCTGAACAAGGCTGGGATGTGGAGTGGGAATGCGGCCTAGACCTACCCACAGAGCTGCGCAAGGCCCTCGATCAGGCCCTTCAATTGGAGGCGATGAGCGGTCCGAGGTTCGGATTCAATCTGGTGGCAGGCCGGGTGCGCGTACTCGCGATCGAACGCCAGGATCAGCGCGACGATCCCTGGGCATTCGCCCAGGCCGCGAGTGCTGCCATGACCATGGCACTCGGGGCGGCTGCGGCCTGCGTCTTAGAGCCCCAGATGGCATTCGAGGTCCAAACGCCGGAGGCCTTTTCCAGCGGGATCATCGCAGACCTCGCCTCTCGCAGGGCCGTGGTGGGTGAGGTGCAAGCGGAGGGGGACCTGCGCACGATTCTCGGGACCGTGCCCCTTGCACAGATGTTTGGCTACTCCACGGTGGTGCGCTCGCTCTCCCAGGGCCGTGCTGGGTTCACCCTGTCCCCTGCGGGGTTTGTGTCGGTGGCCGAGGACGAGCTCGAAGCGCGTGGGCTCGCTTGGTTGTGAGCCTGCTCGCTCAACCCTGAGGAGGCCAAGGCGCCGGCACAACCCCTAGGCTGGGCCCGATTGGCACCGCCCTTTATGCGTTGTATTGGCGCTGTGGATGCCTTCAATACCAATCCCCATTTGATGGAGTGATTGGCCAGAGCCCTTGATTCTGCGCCCCTAGCGATGCCGTGGGGGGCTAGGGGGAGCCGCCGGTGCCGCCAGGCGGGGGCGGGGACCGGCTAATGATCCCCGTGGAGGCGGTCCTGTGGGGGTATCAGGGCTCGGCGCTCTGAGCGGATGGGGGGTGGCTCCTCCCGGCCGCCGGCCATCGGAGGGTAGGAATATGTTCTGCCGGTGCATGGTTGACCCTCCACCCCTTTGCCGCTATCGTCTCCCCCCCTCAACTGCACCGGGACGGTTTTTCAGGGTTTTGAACCCTACTCGAGCCTCCCTGGCAGCGACCGAATCGAGTCCCAAAGGTGGTATTCGATTACGGTCAAAACGCAACCGCCCAGCGCCAAAGGCTGGTCCCCATGCATGGCCTCTAGCCGTTGTTTGGGTGCCCATTCTAGGCCTCATGTGTCGCCTCCCTCGGCGGCACAAACCCGATCACTCAACCCATCAGCGTTCTGCCTTCGACGGCGAGACGACTCCCCTAAGACACCCACAAGCCCACCCTTCTGCTTAGAGCCCGCACAAGCGGGACCTCGACAGACCCCGACCGCATGAGCGAAAAGATTCAGATCCGCATGGAGGCCTACGACCACGAGGCACTGGACCAGTCCGGTGTTGAAATCGTCGAGACTGCTCGCCGTACCGGCGCTCAAGTGGCTGGACCGATTCCGCTTCCAACTCGGATCGAGCGCTATACAGTCCTGCGCTCTCCGTTCATCGACAAGAAATCACGCGAGCAGTTCGAAATCCGAACTCACAAGCGCCTGATCTACATCTCCGAGCCGACCCCCCAAACGATCGACTCGCTCTCTTCTCTCAACATGCCTGCGGGCGTGGATATTCGTATTAAAGCATAGGCGTAATCGCGTAGAGCAAGGTCCGACAGCTAACGGATCGAGACACCAGCCCCGGGGTTTTGCAGGCCAGGCGTGAGCCAAACCTGCACCTCGCCGCCTCAAGCCTCGACCCTCACTTGGCGCTACGGTCCCTGACCTTCTTCACTCGGCACACCTTTCAGTATTTATCTGTTCTCTTTCACACACTCCAGTCGGGGCTTGCCTCCGCTTGCAGTGAACTCACTTTCCGCCGCGTGGCCAGGCGTTGCGCTCTCCCTAGGAGAGCACTTGGTCGAACCGGCATAACCCCCCCCTCTCGGGAATCATGACGCTGATTCTAGGGCGCAAAAAAGGCATGACGCAGATGTTCGCCGAAGACGGCACAGCCACAGGCTGTACCGTCGTCGAAGCGGGCCCCTGTGTCATCATGCAGATTCGGACTCAAGACAGGGATGGCTACGATGCCCTCCAGCTCGGTTTCGAAGATGTGGCTGATCGTCACTCCAATAAGCCCCAGCGGTCCGCCGCCAAGTCAGCTGGGACGGCTCCCAAGCGCTTCCTCCGTGAGGAGCGCCTCAGCGCCCCAGCAGACAAAGATGTGGGGGATGCTATCACGGTGGATGCCTTTGCAGAGGGTGACCTCGTAGACGTCATCGGTACAAGCAAGGGGCGTGGATTCGCCGGTACGATCAAGCGGCACGGCTTCTCGCGTGGTCCCAAGACCCATGGTTCGAAGAACTACCGCCGCCCGGGTTCGATCGGGTGCTCGGCTTATCCGGGCCGCGTCATGAAGGGCAAGCGCATGTCGGGCCACTATGGTGCCAAGCGCAAGACCACGAAGAACCTTGAAATCCTGCGTGTGGACGCCGAGCGCGGTTTGCTTTTCGTTAAGGGCGCGATCCCCGGTCCCACCGGTGGTTTCGTTCAGGTTCAGACGGCCCGCACGGGCATGAAGAAGGGTTAGTTCTGATGGAAGTCAAAAGCTACAAGGCCGGCAATGTGGGTTCCGTCGACTTCGACGAGAGCTCCTTCGGCGACAAAATCCTCTACCGCACCCTCAAGGATGCTGTGGTCATGTACATGGCCAATCAGCGCCAGGGCACGGCTAAGGTGAAGGGCCGTTCAGAAGTGCGTGGCACCAACGCCAAGCCCTACAAACAAAAGCACACGGGCCGCGCCCGTGCCGGAGACCGCAAGTCACCCATCTGGCGGGGCGGTGGCACCGTCTTTGGTCCACACCCGCGGGACTTCTCATACCACATGCCGGTCAAGGCACGGCGCGTTGCGCTGCGCAGCGCTCTGGCAGGAAAGCTGGCCGACGGAGAATTGGTGATTGCCGATCTCGGTGAATTCGGCCAACCCTCGGCTAAGGCAGCCCGCAAGATTCTTCAGGATCTGGACGCCACGAAGCGCGCCTGCATTGTGATCAATGAGCGCAATGCCTCCCTGTGGAAGTCATTCCGCAACTTCCCCCGAGTTACAGTGCGCATTGCCGATGAGCTGTGCGCCTACGACGTGGTCAATGGTGGCGTGATTATCGCTGAGCGTGCCGCCGTGGATAGTCTCAGTGCCCGTGTGGGTTTGAAGGATGGTGACGCAGCATGAATCCCACTCAACGCATGTACACGATCGTCGGGAAGCCGGTGATCACTGAAAAGGGAAGCCTCGACACGGCAGACCGCAATGCATACCACTTCCGCGTTCCACGCGACGCGAACAAGGTGGAAATTCGTCAGGCCGTCGAGAGTGTCTTCGAGGTCAAGGTCGCCAAGGTCAACACTCTGCTTGTGCTGGGTAAGACACGCCGCCGCGGTTACGTGGCCGGCAAGCGCGCCGACTGGAAGAAGGCCATGGTGACATTAGCGGAGGGGCATACGATCGACGTTCTGTAGGGCTTGCCCTGCAACTTCCTGCAACCGGGACGCACGCTGACGACGCACAAACATCATGGGAATTAGAAAATACAAGCCGACCTCACCTGGGCGCCGACACGGCAGCGTCTTGGATTACTCTGAGATCACCTGCACCAAGCCTGAGAAGTCGCTTCTGCGCCCGATCAAGAAGTCGGGTGGCCGGAACAATCACGGACGCATCACGTCCCGCCACCGCGGTGGGGGTCACAAGCGTCGTTACCGCTTGATTGATTTCAAACGCTCGAAGGATGGCGTGCCCGCACGCGTTGCAACGATTGAGTACGATCCCAATCGCACCTGTTTCATTGCCAAGTTGTTTTACGCGGACGGCGAAAAGCGCTACATCCTCGCGCCCATTGGCCTAGAAGTGGGGCAGACGATTACCTCCGGTGAGGGATCTGAGCCCAACCCCGGCAACACCATGTTGCTCGAGCACATTCCTGTGGGTGTCCAGGTTCACAATGTTGAGCTGCAACCAGGCCGCGGTGGTCAGATCTGCCGTAGCGCGGGAACCAGCGCCCAGCTCCAGGCCCGCGAGGGCAACTATGCGCTGCTGCTCTTGCCCTCCGGTGAGTTGCGTCGCATCCATGTGAGTTGCCGCGCCACGATCGGGCGCGTGGGAAACACCGATCATCAGAATGTCAAGCTGGGCAAGGCTGGCCGCAAGCGCCACCTTGGTCGCCGTCCGCACGTCCGCGGTACGGCCATGAACCCCGTCGATCACCCCATGGGTGGCGGCGAGGGTCGAACCGCAGGGGGCCGTCATCCCTGCTCGCCCACGGCCGTGTTGGCTAAGGGCGGTCGTACACGTCGCCGCAACCACCCGACGGATCGATTCATCGTCCGTCGAAGGAAGAAGAGGTAGCCCTAGACCATGGGACGTAGTCTTAAGAAAGGGCCGTTTATCGACCCCAAACTCGCCGCCAAGGTGGACGCGCAGAACGCTGCGGGCACCCATAACCCCATCCGTACTTGGGCTCGTGCCTGCACGATTCCGCCGGATTTCATCGGGCACACCTTCATGGTCCACAACGGAAAGCAGCACCTTAAGGTCACTGTTACCGAGGACATGGTGGGCCACAAGCTGGGGGAGTTCTCACAAACGCGCTCATTCCGCGGCCATACCAACAAGAAAGAGGGCCTCAAGACGGGCTGATTGCCTTCCCCTCTCTCCACTCTCGAGTTCACCCAAGCGCTTACTCAATTAGGCAAAGCATTCATCGGACGAAACCGTGACCACCCTTCAAACTGACTACACAGCCAAGCATCGCTATGCACGCCTTACGGCGCGCAAGGCGCGTTTGATTGCGGATCTGATCCGCAATCGATCGGCCAACGAAGCTTTTGAGCTATTGGAGTTTGCGCCCCAGCGGGCTGCTTCCTTCTACCTGCGTCTGCTCAAGTCCGCGGTGGCCAACGCTGCCCAGGACGAGTCCGTGGACCTGAACCGCTTGGTCATCGTCGATGCTCGTGCGGATGATGGTCCGCTCTTGAACAACCGCATGCGCTGGCGTCCGGGTCCGCAGGGGCGCGCCATGCCGTTCACCAAGAAGACGAGTCACCTGACCATCGCGGTGGCTGTGTATAGCGACTCAAGTGATGTAGCTACCTCAGCGTCTATCGAGAAGCCTGTAGAGGAGCCTGTCGAGAAGCCTGAACCAAAACCCGAAGCCACACCCAAGAAGACCGAGGCTCCAGCTGACGAGCCGACCCCCTCTGAACCCGCTTCCGAGGATCAGGAGAGCTAGCGCAAACACTATGGGACAAAAGATACACCCCACCGGTTACCGAATCGGCATCATCGAGCCTTGGGCTTCCCGTTGGCACGGCGGCCGCAACTTTGCGGACTACCTATTGCAGGACAGGCAGATCCGCGCCCATGTGATGAAGGAATACGGTTCGGCCGGGATTCCCCGCATCGAGATTGAGCGTACAGGCGAAGCCGTCAACGTTGTGATCTTCACGGCCCGCCCAGGCGTTCTCGTGGGTCGCAAGGGTGTGCGCATCGACCAACTCAAAGCTGAGTTGCAGGCGATTGCAGGGATGACCGTGCACCTCACGATTCACGAGGTGAAGCGACCCGAGCTCTCCGCCACCCTCGTGGCTGAGGTGATCGCGGACGCCCTCAAGCGTCGTATGGCTTTCCGCCGTGCCATCAAGAAGGCCATCCAGACGACAATTCAGGCGGGTGCCAAGGGCATCAAGGTTGAAATCAACGGTCGCCTGAATGGTGCAGATATGGCCCGTACGGCCAAGGAGCGCGAGGGCCGCGTACCCCTCTCTACCCTGCAATCACACGTGGAGTACGGCACCGCCAACTCCCTGACCACCTTCGGAATCATCGGTGTGAAGGTTTGGATCTACAAGGGTGACATCGACCGCGGCGAGAAAGTCAACTACCGCACAGTGTCCGCATCCGGTGGCCGCATGGAACGAGGACCGCGCCGTGGAGGCCGTCCCGGCGGGCACGGTGGTGGAGCCCAGTCTCAAGGAGGCCGCTAATGGCTTACATGCCCAAACGACACAAGCACCGCAAGGTGATGCGTGGCAAATTGAAAGGATATGCCCAACGTGGCAACCGCGTCAGCTTTGGCGAGTACGGCCTGCAAGCGTTGGACCCCGCGTGGATTACCGGTCGTCAACTGGAGGCTTCACGTGTGGCTGCCAACCGGGCCTGCGGCGGAACGGCCAAGATCTGGATCCGCGTTTTCCCCGACAAGCCCATTACCTCCAAGCCTGCTGAGACACGCATGGGTAAAGGCAAGGGAGACCTCGATCAGTGGGTGGCCGTCGTTCGTCCGGGCACCATGCTTTTCGAATTGGGCAACTGCACAGAGGATCAAGCTCGCTTGGCCTTCAAGCGCATCGCCCACAAGATGCCCATCAAGGTTCGGATGGTCAGGAGGCTCCCCAGTCACTAGTCCGGGTTCATCCCCCAACCGCCAACAGGGCCTTGGCTAAGTGCCTTGCTCTGATCGCGGACGAGACAAGCAATCATGAAGATCGAAGAAATCGACAGTAAGACAGACTCCGAGCTCGCATACGACCTCGGCCAGATGCGCAAGCAACTCTTTGACTTGCGTTTCGCCGCCGTGGCAGGCAGTTCTGCCAACACGGCCCAGATCAGAGTTGTCCGCCGTTCCATCGCGCGTGTGCACACGGTGCTGCACGAACGCGCGAACGGCATCCACGGTAAGGCGTCCAAGCAGTAGAGCGATGAGCGATCCCCAGCAAAGAAACAGTCGCAAGGTGCTTCAGGGCGTAGTCTCTGGCGCAAAGGCCGACAAGACCATCACGGTCTCTGTCGAACGCCGCTTCCAACACCCTAAGTACCGCAAGTTCATTAGCCGGCACGTCAAGGTCTATGCCCATGACGAAACGAACCAGGCTTGTGAGGGCGATACGGTGGACATCACAGAATGCCGCCCCCTCTCGAAGCTCAAGCGCTGGCGCTTGGAGCGCATCGTGAAGAGCGCCGTGACACCCCTCGTCACACCAGCGGATGTTGCCAGTGCCGATGATGCTGGTACCCAAGATGGTGTAGGAGAGCAGTCATGATTCAGATGCAAACGACTCTCGATGTGGCTGACAACACCGGCGCCAAGCTGGTGCGCTGTATCAAGGTGTTGGGCGGAACCCACCGTCGCTATGCCAGCCTAGGTGACATCATTGTTGCTTCGGTTCAAAAATCGATCGCTGGGTCTGAGTTGAAGAAGGGCACCATCGTCAAGGGAGTTATCGTGCGGGTGAAGAAAAACACCCGGCGCACCGATGGCTCTTACGTGCGCTTTGACCGTAACGCCTTAGTGATCATCGACCAGGACGGCAACCCGCGCGGAACGCGCATTTTTGGTGCCGTGGCCCGTGAACTGCGGGAGCAAAACTACATGAAGATTGTGTCGTTGGCCCAGGAGGTGATCTGATGCACGTCAACACTGGAGACCAGGTGATTGTCATCGCCGGGAACAACAAGGGCCGCACAGGCTCTGTCAAGGAAGTGCTGCGCGATCGCAATCGGGTCGTGGTGGAGGGGGTGAACTTGCGCGTCAAGAACCTCAAGCCCACTCAGCAGAATCCGAAGGGTGAGCGAATTGAGGTAGAATGCCCGATTCACGCCAGCAACGTGCTGTTGCTCGATCCACAGACGGGTAAGGGCACCCGCAAGCGGCCCGCTAAGGAATAGAGATCATGAGTCCTAGGCTTAAGGAAATGTACCAGTCGGACGTGCGTGCCAAACTCAAGGAGTCCTTTGGCTTCACGAACGAGCATGCAGTGCCGACCATCGAAAAAATCGTCATCAACATGGGGGTCAAGGGCGCCGTTGAGTCCAAGGCCAAGGTTGAGACGGCTGCCGGTCAGCTAGCAACGATTAGCGGGCAGAAGCCGACGATTCGTTTGGCTCGCCGCTCTATCGCGGGCTTCAAGCTGCGTGAGGGCATGCCCATTGGCTGTGCAGTTACTTTGCGTGGAGACCGCATGTGGGAGTTTGCGGACCGATTGATCTCGGTCGTCATGCCCCGTATTCGTGACTTCCGCGGCGTCAAGGACAAGCTCGACGGTCGTGGCAACTACACCGTTGGCCTGTCCGAGCAAAGCGTTTTTCCAGAGATCGACTTCGATCGAATCGACTTCCAGCAGGGCATGGACATCACCTTCGTGACCACGGCCGACACAGACGAGCAGGGTTATGCCTTGCTGCGGAACTTGGGGATGCCCTTCAAGAACCGAAACGAGGGTAAGAACTAGTTCCATGGCTAAGAAATCACTGATTGCTAAGAGCGCTCGGCCCCCCAAGTTCTCGACACGTGCTTACACCCGCTGCAACTTTTGTGGTCGGCCGCGCGCTGTCTATCGTAAATTCGGTATCTGCCGCATTTGCCTGAGGGAGCACGCCCACTTGGGCGAGATCCCCGGTATGCGCAAGGCTTCCTGGTAGAGAGGTTCCAGCCATGATGACAGACCCCATCGCGGACATGCTCACGCGCATTCGCAACAGTAACTCCATTTATCAAGCTAAGGTGTCCATGCCTGCAACGAAGTTGCGCGTGGCCATTGCGGAAGTCCTCAAGGCCGAGGGCTTTGTAGCCAGCTACTCTGTTGAAGAGGGCCAGCCGGCAAGCACCCTGACCATCGAGCTCAAATACGGCATCGAGGGTGAGAGGGTGATTCGAAATATTGAACGGATCAGCAAGCCCGGTTGCCGGGTCTACGCTGGCGTGGAAGAGCTCAAGCCCGTTCTGCGCGGCCAAGGGATCCACGTTGTCTCCACTCCCAAGGGCGTGATCTCGGACCGTCAGGCCCGTGAGTTGCGTGTCGGCGGAGAGGTCCTCGCACAGGTCTACTAGGACGAGAATCTAACCATGTCCCGTATCGGTAAAGCACCCATCACCATTCCTGCTGGCGTCAATGTTGACGTGAAAGGGGATCAAGTCAGCGTCAAAGGTCCCAAGGGAAACCTAGCGATGCCATTCCGTCCTGAGGTCAGCGTGGCCGTTGAGGGCAACGAGGCCCAGGTCTCAATCTCTGGCTCAGGGTCCGCCAAGGAAGCACGTGCCTTCCACGGTCTGACCCGTGCCCTGATTGCCAACATGGTGGAAGGCGTCACTAAAGGGTTTGAGAAGAAACTCGAGATCCACGGAGTGGGTTGGAACGGCAAGGTGCAAGGCAAGAATATTGTCCTGAACATCGGTTTCTGCCACCCGGTTGAAATTCCCATCCCCGAGGGATTGGCTGTGGATTGTCCGAACCCCACTGCGATGACGATCACCGGATGTGATCGTCAACAGGTCGGGCAGCTTGCGGCCAACGTGCGCGCGGTCCGTCCACCCGAGCCCTACAAGGGTAAGGGGATTCGATATGTAGGCGAGTATGTCCGGCGCAAGGCTGGCAAGAGCTTCGGTAGCTAACCATGAGTAAGGCACACACCAACCTAAAGAATCAGCGGCGAAAGCGTCGCTCCATGAGTGGACGCTCGCGTCAACGCCTCGGTACAGATCGCCCCCGGCTTTCTGTCCATAGGACTCTCAAGCACATCTCGGCCCAGGTGATCGACGACGTGCAAGGGCGCACCCTTGCGGCCACGTCTTCCACGGCTAAGTCCCTTGCGGATGCGCTGAACGGCAAGACTAAGACCGAGCGCGCCAGCGTGATCGGTGCGGAGATTGCTCGCCTTGCCAAGGAGGCTGGTGTCGAGACCGTGGCCTTTGATCGGGGCTATTCCAAGTATCACGGCCGGGTGAAGGCACTCGCCGAAGCTGCTCGTGAGGGCGGACTGAAGTTCTAAGCGCGGAACACTAGCGACTATGAAACACACGATTGAATACCTCGATCACGTCGAAGTCGACGAGATCACAAACCTCTCCGAGCAACTGATCACGGTGAACCGCTGTGCGGCGGTTGTGAAGGGTGGCCGACGCTTCTCCTTCTCAGCCCTCGTGGTTGTGGGGGATCGAGAAGGCCACGTGGGCTTCGGATTCGGCAAGGCCCGTCAGGTGCCGGGCTGCATTGAAAAGGCTAACAAAGACGGTCGCAAGCACCTTCAGCCTGTACCGATGACCTCTTGGGGCTCGATTCCTCACGAGGTGACCGGTGAGTTTTGTGGAGCCCGCATCACCCTAGTCCCGGCCTCCGACGGTACCGGAATTATTGCTGGCACATCTGTGCGTGCTGTTGCGGAGATGGCGGGGATCAAGAACTTGCTCTCCAAATCACACGGGTCCACTAACCCTATCAACCTGGTCAAGGCCACCCTTGCCGCCCTCGCTCAGCTGCGTTCAGCTGAGGATGCGGCCAAGCTCCGCGGCGTCGAGCTGTAGCCCCGTCCCTTCCACAGAATCCAAGCATCCAAGGGAGTCGATCAACATGGACCTCAAAACAGTTTGTGCCAAGGGCACCAAGTACAAAGCACGCCAGCGCGTCGGCCGTGGACCTGGGTCGGGTTCCGGTAAGACCTGTGGCCGTGGTCACAAGGGGCGCGGTGCCCGTTCGGGTGCCAGCCGTCGTCCCGGCTATGAAGGCGGACAGATGCCGATCTACCGTCGAGTCCCCAAGCGTGGATTCACCAACGCGCGTTTCCGCGTGGATTACACCACCATTAATGTGGAGGCACTGAATGCTTTCAACGATGGGGATGTGGTGGATCTCAAGGCGATCCTCGATCACGGCCTTGTGAGCCGCACCTCTGATCTGCTCAAGGTCCTCGGCAACGGAACCCTTGAGCGTAAGCTGACGGTTCGCTTGCAAAAGTGCAGTGCCAGCGCGGGTGAGAAAATCGTGGCGGCTGGTGGAACCATCGTGGTTATCGATTCACGTGGCCGAGAGGTGGTTGAAGGCGCCAACGACAGTTCCGATTCTGCCCCGGGCGCCGAGGCGCCAGCTGAAACCCCAACCCCCGAAGGGGACGAAGAGGCCTAGGGAGTGGAGAACAGCTTTCTAACACTGTTCCGCGCTCCCGAGACGCGCGAAAAGATCTTCAGGACCTTTGCCCTGCTGGTCTGCTACCGCATTGGATTCCAAGTACCCCTGCCCGGAATGAGCATCGATTTCATCGAGCGCAGTTCAGACACGGGAATCTTTGGCCTTCTTTCCGCCCTCTCTGGAGGTGCCATCGGGCAAACCACAATATTTGCCTTGGGGATCATGCCCTACATTTCGGCCTCCATCATCTTCTCCATGTTGACCAAGGTGTCTCCCACTTTGGAAGCCGTGGCCAAAGAAGGTGCCGCTGGTCAGAAGAAGATCAACCAGTGGACCCGGTTGTGCGTCGTGCCCATTGCGTTGGTTCAAGCCATCTTCATCTATACCGGCGTGTTCTTGCAGTACAAGGACCAGATGGTCGACCCCTCCATGCAGGGCAGTCCGGTACGCTTAGCGTTTGTGGTGATCTGTGGCCTGATGGGTGGAGCCCTCTTGGTCATGTGGATCGGTGAATTGATTACCGAGTACGGGGTAGGCAATGGTGCCTCCCTCATCATCATGGCGGGAATTATCGTCAACCTGCCATCGAGCTTCGCAACCATCGCTGGCAACCCTGATTTCTGGCAGACCTTGATGACCATGGTGGCCATTTGGGCCGTGACCATTTTCGTCGTGGTGTTCATGCATAAGGGGGCCCGCCGGGTGCCCATTCAATACGCACGCCTCACTCGTGGAAGACGAGTTTACGGGGGACAACGCCACTACCTGCCCTTGAAGGTCAACATGGCCGGGGTGATGCCGATCATTTTCGCATCGGTTCTCTTCGTGATCCCTGGCATCCTCTTTCAGTGGTTTGGGTGGGGGCGTATGGAACGCATCTTCCAAGATCAAACGGGCTTTGTGTATGTCACCCTGTATGCAGGCTTGATCTTCTCGTTCTCGTTCTTTTGGAACCGCTTGATGTTCCAGCCCGAGGAAATCGCCAATAACCTGCGTGAGAGCGGCTCATTCATCCCAGGGATTCGACCGGGTGTGAAAACGGCCGAGTACCTTTCAGGTGTACTGACACGCGTCACCCTTGCAGGTGCTGCGTTCTTGGCCGCCGTGGCGGTCTTGCCGAACTTTGTTACCGAAGGGCAAGGCATGACCACCCAGATGCGCTACTTCCTGGGGGGCACTTCAGTGCTCATCGTCGTGGGGGTGGCTCTCGAATTGGTGGACAAACTCAACGCCCAGCTCGTCATGCGTGAATACGACGGTGGTGGGGATTCTTCTGGCGGAACCGCATCTTGGGCATCTTCGGAGGAGAAATAGTCTCATGACCCAAGTGATCATCCTTCTCGGAGCACCCGGTGCGGGCAAGGGGACCCAGGCAGCGCGCCTGACGGAGTCCTTGTCCCTACCGCATATCTCCACGGGTGATCTCTTCCGCGAGAACCTTTCCAAGGGCACCGAGCTCGGCGAACGAGCACGCGGGTTCATGGATAGCGGTCAGCTGGTTCCTGATGAACTCACTGTCGATATGCTCTTCGATCGAACGAGTCGAGCAGATTGCAGCAAGGGCTACCTGCTCGATGGCTTCCCGCGCACCCTGCCCCAGGCCACCGCCCTAGACCAACGCCTGAGCAACGATGTTTCACTGACCGTGCTCAACATCGATGTTCCCGATGAGGTGATCGTGGGACGCTCAAGCGGTCGCTTGCTCTGCCGTGGGTGCAGCAACATTCAGCACCGTCAGTTTTCTCCACCGGCGCAAGAGGGCATCTGCGACCAATGCGGCGGCGAACTGTATCAGCGCAGTGACGATCATCCCGATGTGGTCACTGAGCGCTTGGGTGTCTATCACGCGCAGACCCAACCTCTTGTCGGCCATTACAGCGCACAAGATCTGTGCTGTACGGTGGACGGAAACCGCTCCCCTGAAGAAGTCTTCGCGGGTTGCATGGACTGTCTGGGGGCGCAGGCATGATGGCCAAGGAAGAGGCAATCACCGTTGAGGCTATCGTCACCGAGGCCTTACCCAACGCTCGATTCAAGGCAAAGCTTGAGTCAGGTCACGAGATTCTTGCCCATGTCAGCGGCAAGATGCGTATGCATTACATTCGCATCCTTCCGGGCGACAGCATCACTGTTGAAATGTCACCTTACGATCTGACAAAGGGACGTATTACCTGCCGCGGCGAGCGGCGCAAACGTACCGGCGGTCGCCGGAGACGGAGAAGAAGATGAAAGTTAGAAGTAGCGTCCGACGCATGTGTACCCATTGCAAAATCGTCAAGCGGCGTGGGGTTGTGCGCATCATTTGTAAAGCTGACCCCCGACACAAGCAACGTCAAGGCAAGTAACCCGCCTCCACTGGAGAATTCAAAGTATGGCACGTGTAGTTGGTGTAGACATTCCAAACAACAAGCGCATGGATATTGCGCTCACCTACATCTTTGGTGTGGGTCGAACCACCGCGACGAAGGTGTGCGCAGAGTTGGGGCTTGACCCAGCGATGAAGCCCAGTGATCTGACTGAAGAGCAGGTTACCACCCTCGCCCGGCACCTCCAAAAAGAGTACTCCGTCGAAGGTCAACTTCGACGCGAGTCTGCAGCGGCAATCTCGCGCTTGCGAGACATCAACTGCTACCGAGGATTGCGGCACCGACGCAGTCTACCGGTTCGCGGACAGCGTACCCGTACCAATGCCCGTACCCGCAAGGGTGCCAAGAAGACCGTCGCCGGCAAGAAGTCGGTCAAGGGGATGAAGTAATATGGCCAAGCAGACCAAGCGCAAGGACAAGAAGAACATTGCTAAGGGAGTTGCGCATGTGCGTGCAACCTTCAACAACACCCACATCACCCTTACCTCGATGGGTGGGGACACGATCAGTTGGGGGACAGCGGGTACCGTTGGCTTCAAGGGCACCCGCAAGAGTACTCCCTTTGCAGCTCAGCGTGCAGCTGACAGGGCTGCGTCGGCCGCTCAACGCCATGGTCTAAAGGAAATCGAGGTGCGGGTGAAGGGTGCCGGTTCTGGGCGCGAGTCCGCCGTGCGGGCCCTGGCCAATTCCGGCCTGCGTATCACGATGATCGAAGACGTGACCCCGCTACCCCACAACGGTTGCCGCGCCAAAAAGCGTCGCCGCGTTTAGTCGCTGCCACACCGCGTCAAACTCCATTCTTTCAAGACACCCAATCATTTTCGACTGAGAGCCCTCACTGAGACCATTCGATGGCACGCTACACAGGACCTAAAGTAAAACAATGTCGCCGGGAGGGGATGAACCTCTTCTTCTTGGGGCAAAACACATCCAGCGGCAAGGTTGCCGTACTTCAGCGTCGGGACTATCCGCCCGGGGTACACGCACAAAGTCGTCGAAAAATCACGGAGTACGGTGTGCGGCTTCGGGAGAAGCAAAAGCTCAAGCGCATCTTCGGTGTGCTCGAGCGACAGTTCATGCTGTACTTCCGCGAAGCTGACCGGCAGAAGGGTAATACCGGTGAGAACCTGCTCGCCATCCTGACACGGCGTCTCGATAACGTCGTTCTGTCAGCTGGCTTCGCCATGACCTTGCCCCAGGCCCGTCAGATGGTCAATCACGGCCATTACACCGTCAATGGAAAGCGCTGCACGATTCCTTCCTACCAGGTCAAGCCTGGGGATGTCATCGTCCCGCGAGCTAAGGAGAACACCAAGAAGTTCGTCTCCGAGGCGATCAATGTTACCAGTGGGGGTGCGATCCCTGGCTGGATGGATGTGAATGCCGACGCGATGTCGGTCACTGTCAACGCCTTGCCCACCCGAACTGATTTCCAGTTCCCCATTCAAGAACAACTCATCGTCGAGCTCTGCTCGAAGTAGGACCAGAGGAGTAACTGTCATGAGAATTCGTTGGCGAAATTTTGAGCTGCCCAACAGCGTGCAGCCTGATTCAGAGTCCCTGACCAACTCATACGGTCGTTTTGTAATCGAGCCCTTTGAGAGGGGGTTTGGACATACGATTGGAAACGGTCTGCGGCGCGTGTTGCTCTCCTCGATTGAGGGGGCGGCCATCACCGCTGTGCGCATCGATGGAGCGTCCCACGAGTTTGACTCCCTAGAAGGGGTGTACGAGGACGTCTCTGAGATCATCTTGAATATCAAACGCCTGCGCGTGCACTTTGAAGGGGATGGCCCTGTAGTGTGCCGCATCAACAAGGCGGAAGAGGGGCCCGTGACGGGAGCTGATGTGGAAGTAGAGGGTGGCGGCGAAGTCGCTAACCCTGACCTGCACATCTGTACCCTTACCATGGATCGTGATCTTCTCATTGAAATGGACGCTGCCAAGGGACGTGGTTACGTGCCCTCGGACGACAACAGTCGTGAGGATCAAGGCTTGGGGACGATTCCCGTCGACTCGATTTACTCACCTGTTCAGCGGGTGCGCTACTCCATCGAGGCCACCCGAGTCGGTAAGGTCACAAACTATGAACGCCTTGTGCTCGAAATCTGGACGGACGGTACGGTCAGTCCTGAGCTCGCTTTGACTGAGTCGGCCAAGATTTATCGCAAGCACCTCAACCCATTTGTGCTCGAGAATGCGAGCTTTGATGCCGCTCCGTTGTTGGAGAACAGCGACGTCTCTGAGTTCAATCAGATGAATCGTGAGAACGAGCAGCAGATGGAAATCCTGTCCGCTCCTCTTTCGGACCTTGAGCTTTCGGTGCGCGCACGCAACTGCCTCGACAGTGCCAACATGCACACCCTAGCGGATCTCGTTTCAATGTCTGAAGCAGATGTGATGACTCTCAAGAACCTGGGTAAGACCAGTTTGCAGGAGATTCGCGCCAAACTTGCCGAACGCGGCCTTAGCTTGGGAATGCTGGTCACCGAGGCCTGATCCTCTCCCCATACCCTATTCCACCTTCTTCCACGTGCGGGTTTCAAACCCGTACATAGGCCCCCAGGGCGGGGGCTTGGACCTGACCCTCAGAGTAGTTCGATGCGACATCGCGTAGCAGGATTCAAACTTGGCCGGACCACGAGCCACCGTATTGCCATGACCCGCAATATGGCAATCTCCGTGATCCAGCATGAACGGATTATCACAACCCTCCCCAAGGCTAAAGCGGTCAAGCCCTTCATTGAGAAGCTGGTGACACTTGCTAAGGATCCTTGCCAGCACAACCGCCGCCGCGCGTTTGCCAAGTTGAGGGATAAGGAGGCCACGGCTAAGTTGTTCGACGTGCTTGGGCCACGCTTCCTCGAGCGTCCTGGTGGTTACTGCAGGATTCTCAAGCTAGCCAAGCGCCGGCTTGGTGATGGCGGCGAGCGCGCGATTCTGGAGTTCGTTGTACGAACCCCCAAAGAAGCCGTGACCAGCGACGCAGAGTAAAACTCTTCGTGCTGTAATCCCCCCGGCAGGCTCCAAGTCGATTGGGGCCTGTCGTCGTTATTAGGACCTGATGGCTAGCCCTTGGTGAGTGCGAGCCGCTCGGTGCCCAGTAGCTCTTGCAGGTGGACGATGAGGTCTTGGGTGACGGCGACCGCGTTTTCCCGGGGAAGGCGCACTCGGCGTAGGTGCCCGTCGTTGCCTTCTACCTGCAGAACGACAGGACAGCCTCCGGTATTCTGAGTGATGCACGTGCGCAGGCGGTCCAGAAGGCCTGAGTCCTCGGGCTTCAGGGATATCTGCAGGACCCCTTTGAATTGTGCGAGGGCGTCTTCCATGTCGAAGGCCTCTTCCATGATGATGCAGGGCTCGTCGTTGTTCGTTTCGATCTTGCCCTTGACGAGAATGGTGGCCCTGTCAACCAGTAGCTCTGCGCATCCCTCTAGGGTACGCGGGAATACTGTGACGGCCACGCTTCCTCGAAGGTCCTCCAAGCGAAAACGGGCCATTTTTTGACCGGCCATCCGACCATTGCGAATCGCTACGATTGCGGGCTGAAGCACAAGCCCCGCGAGCAACACGGTGGCACCATCTTCATAGCGGTCGAGGTGATTTGACGGGCAGGTGGAGAGCAGTGAAACGAGGCCAGCCCGATCCTCGAGGGGATGGCCTGAGATGTAGTAACCCAGGACGTCGAACTCGGCCTCTAGAGTCTCGTGTTTGTCCCATCCCTTGGAGGGATCAATGCAGGTCTTTGTGGCCGTGGCGGAATCTCCTTCGGATTCGATACCCCCGAACACATCCAGCATGGACATCTGTCCAGAGCGCCGATCGACAGCTGCGTTTGAAGCTTCACTGAGGGCGCCTTCCAGGGCGGCGAGGACAGCGCCTCGGTTGAATGTCGTGTAGTCGAATGAGCCCGCCTTGATGACGGCTTCCCAGGCGATTTTTCCTGCCGCCGCTGGATCCACGCGGTTGCACAAATCATGGAGCCCCATTTCGGTTGGCGCCATGCCCTGGTGCTCTTCTTGCCAATCAGTTCGACCCACCAACATGGCTTCAACGGCTTTCTTTCCCGTGCCCTTGATCGCTCCTAGACCAAACCAGATGTTCGACGTCCCTTCTGGGATGAACTCCCAACCCGAGCGCGTTGCACACGGCGGGTTCACGGTGATCTTGGCCTTTCGGCAGTCGTCCATAAGGTCCTTGACCTT
This sequence comes from uncultured Planctomycetaceae bacterium, assembly GCA_964469565.1. GTDB lineage: Bacteria > Planctomycetota > UBA1135 > UBA1135. The sequence continues at coordinate 145,380 of CAYXZD010000005.1, read as the reverse complement.
GTCCGAGTCGCCCATCTCACAGGACAGGTTGGCGGCCATGAAGGCAGTGCGGAAATTGGCCTTTAGAAATGCCGTCTGGTAAGTGATGAGTGCATAGGCCGCAGAGTGGGACTTGTTGAAACCATAGCCCCCGAACTTAACGATGTTCTCCCAAGTTTCCTCGGCCACCCCACGATCGCAGCCCGTCGAAACAGCGCCTTCAACGAATTGGGCTGAGAATTCCTGCATAATCTCAGGCTTCTTCTTGCCCATGGCTTTGCGCAGGTTGTCGGCGTCGTTCAATGAGAATCCGCCAAGGTCTACCGAGGCCAGCATCACTTGTTCTTGATAGACAATGCAGCCATAGGTGCCCTTGAGAATTGGCTCAATACTCTCATGGGGATAAACAATGGGCTCGCGGCCGTGCTTGCGATCCACGAACATGTCGACCATCCCCGATTCAAGCGGGCCGGGTCGATAGAGGGCCAGCACGGCGATGATGTCTTCGAAACAGTCGGGCTGCAGGCGTGCCAAGAGTTTGCGCATGCCCTCTGATTCCAATTGAAACACACCAAGGGTGTCGCCTCGGACCAAGAGCTTGTAGGTGGCCTCGTCGTCTGCTGGTAGGTTTTCGATGTCGGGAGCTGATTCACCCATCAAGCGGATGTTCTCCAAGCAGCGGCTGATGATGGTCAGGGTTCGCAAACCCAAGTAGTCCATTTTCAGCAGGCCCAACTCCTCCAACTCTGGAGCAGCATACTGGGTGGTGATATCCTCGCCATTTCGGGCGAGTGGCACGTACTCAACTGTGGGATTGGGGGTAATGACGACCCCTGCGGCGTGGGTAGAGACATGACGGACCGAGCCTTCGAGCTCCACTGAATACCGAAACAGATCATCCCAGATCTGATCGGAGTCGCGCTGCTGCTGCAACTCCTCATCCATCTCAAGGGCTTTGCCGAGGGTGGGGGCTCCCGGTCCCGAGGGGATTTTTTTGGCCACGCGATCAACATCACGCAACGGAATGTCCAAGACCCGCGCCACGTCCCGAACAACTGTGCGTGAGGCCATGGTTCCGAAGGTGACGATCTGAGTCACGTTTTCTTGGCCGTACTTGTCGCGCGTGTATTGAATCACCCGCTCGCGACCCTCTTTGCAGAAATCGATGTCAATGTCGGGCATGGAGACCCGGCTCGAATTCAGAAACCGTTCAAAGAGCAGATCGTATTCGAGCGGGCAGAGTCTCGTGATGTCCAAGAGGTAGGAAACGATGGACCCAGCGGCTGACCCGCGCCCAGGTCCCACGGGAATGTCGTGCTCTCGTGCCCAGCGCACCAAGTCCCAGACGATGAGGAAGTACGAGACGAACCCTAGCTCCCGGATGACTTTCTTTTCGTGTTCGAGACGCTCACGCGCGGTGCTGTGGGTGCTGCCGTACAACTCCTGCAGCCGTTCTTCCAGTAGATCGTCGAAGAGTTGGTCCGGGCTGCGCCCGTCATCGGTCTTGAACTCGGGAACGTGGTATCGCCCTAGTTCGAGAGAAACATCGACTTGTTCGGCCACATCCATCGTCGCGGGCAGGGTCTGTGGCAGGTCGCGAAATAGATGCCCCATCTCCTCGCGTGACCGAAAGAACAAGGAGTCGGTATCAAACTTGAACCGATCTGTATCGTCGCGTTTGGCTCCAGTATTGATGCACAGGAGAATGTCTTGGGCGACGCAGTCCTCATGGCGCAGATAGTGGATGTCATTCGTCGCCACGAGGGGGATCTCTAGGCGTTTGTGGAGGCGTACGAGTGATTCATTGACGGTGTTCTGGTCGTCGATGCCGTTGCGCTGCAATTCGAGCCAGAAGTGCTCTGGACCGAACAAGTCCCTGAGGTGTGAAGCCAATGCCTCCGCCTCCGCCTCCTTGTCGCGGAGGAACAGCTGATTGATTCGGCCCCCCAAGCAGCCTGACAGGCAGTTGATTCCGGCCGCATGCTGATCAAGAAGGTTCCAGTCGATGCGGGGTCGATAATGCAGCCCGTCGACATAGGCGGCAGAAGCGAGTTTGAGGAGGTTCTTATAGCCTTCGTTATTACGCGCGAGCAGGGTCAAGTGGCTGTAGCCATTGCCCTTGCGCTTATTGTGACCCTCGTGCATCGACCGATCGGCGATGTAGACTTCGCAACCGATGATGGGCTTGATGTCGCCAGCTTTGCACTTCTTGTAGAGCTCGACAGCACCGAACATGTTGCCGTGGTCCGTCAGTGCCAGTGCGCTCTGACCGTCGTCCTTACAGGCTTGAACGAGCTTGGGGATGCGGTTGGCGCCGTCGAGCAGGCTGTACTCGGAGTGGACGTGTAGGTGTACAAAGTCCGGACGTGCCATGGGTGTTGTTGGGGGGAGGGGAGCTGCGGGACTAGTGACGCAGCAGCAAGGATAGCAATCCCTTTTGAGTGTGCAGGCGGTTTTCGGCTTGGTTCAACAGCAGGCTGCGCGGACCGTCGAGAACCTCGTCGGTGACCTCGAGGTTTCTACGGACGGGCATGGGGTGCATGAGACGGGCCTGCTCGCCTCGGGCCATGGTTTTTTCGTCGAGGGTCCATGCTCCCGAGCGGGCGGCCTTGCTCGCGGCAAGGGTGGGGTTGCCGTAGGTTTCAATGGACTGCCAAGAGCGAGCATAGACCACATGGGCACCCTCGCTGGCATCTTCCTTGGTCAGGCCAGTTTCCAGTTCTAGGCCCGCTTGGCCGGCGAGGGCTCGTGCGTCGCCGAGAACCTCCTCGTCAAGGTCATACCCCGGGGGGTGGCCGATCGACACATTCATTCCTGAGCGAAGTGCGCCATGAAGGATCGAGTTGACGACTGATGAACTGGCGGGTTGTGGGGATTGAGTCCAGACAATGGCGAGTTTCTTGCCTTGCAGGGAGGCGAGGGACTCACGCAAGGTGAGCAAATCTGCCAGGGCTTGCAGGGGATGCCATAGACAACTCTCCATGTTGATGACCGGCACCTTTGCGTGATCGGCCCATGCGCGAATCGTGAGCTCCTTGCGGTCGCTGGTCCAAGATTGTCCACCCTGTTGCGGACGGATGGCAAGTGCCGAGACATACTTGGACATGACGGCTGCAGCGTCTTTTATGTGCTCGGGTGCTGCTCCGTCCATGATGGTGCCCGTGCTTGCTTCGAGCTCCCAGAAATCTGATGCAGCAGTGAGGTTGACCGTATGTCCGCCGAGTTGGTGGACAGCGGCTACAAGGGATGTGCGGGTGCGCAGGGATCCCCGGAAGAACAGGAGCCCCACAGTGTGACCGGAGAGCTCCTCGCGGGAGGCCCCGCGCTTCATGCGTTGGGAGAGGTCGAGGATGTCTTCAACCTGCCGATCGGTCAGGTCTCGAAGGCGAACAAAGTGTGGGGGAGGGGAGCTAGCGGTCATCCGCCTAGGATACGCCTCTAGGGGGGGGCTTTCCATGGGGGGCCAGCAGGTCCGTATCCCATTCGGACTGGGGATCTAGAGTCGTGTTGACAGGATCTCGGCAGGCGAGTACAACTCCCGCCCAAGCACCCGTGGCTCAACTGGATAGAGCACCTGACTACGGATCAGGAGGTTACAGGTTCGAATCCTGTCGGGTGTACCAATTCACTGGGTCGTCCCCGCCAGGATCCAGAAGGACCCCTGAGTACACTCGCAGATTCCCTGTCCGGGAGCTCCTGCGATGCTGGTCGTTGGCAGGGTGTGAGGAGCCTCGGATGGCCATCCGTTCTGCTACCCTACCGGGCATCGCTCAATGCCCTCCTATTCACCCTCGAGGTCACATCACTCGCACCCGGACGCCATGCAAGAGTCTGCCCCAACTGCTCACGACTCAGACGGGGGATTCTCTGTCGAGGACCGGCAGTTCATGGAACTCGCACTCGAAGAGGCCCACAAGGCCCTAGCCCTCGATGAGGTGCCCATTGGAGCTGTCCTTGTGCTGGAGGGGCGCGTGATCGGTCGCGGGCATAACCAGGTACGCCTCCAGGGAAGCCCTCTGGCCCACGCTGAGTTATTGGCTCTGACCATGGCCTGTGAGACCCTAGGGCAGGCGCGATTCCCCGGCGCAGTGGTCTATACGACCGTGGAGCCTTGCTTCATGTGTGCAGGGGCCCTGTCCCATGCCCGTGTGGCGCGAGTCGTCTGGGGCGTGCGAGACCCGAAATTCGGCGGTTGTGCATCCCTCGGACAAGTTCTTTCTCTCAAGGGGGCAAACCATCGGGCCAAGATCGAGGAGGGGTTGCTGCCCGATCCCGCCCGCCAACTGCTCCAGTCGTTCTTTGCCGAGAAGCGCAGGTCGGCCCGTGGGCATCGCTCTCCCACAGACTCTGAGTAGGCCGCGTTCCTAGGTGGGTCAATGGAACGCGTTCGACCCCCGGGGGACTTGTCCTTGGAAAAGTCCTTGAGGACCTCGACTCGGAGGGCAGACGCAGCCCTACGTTGCAGGGTACAATCCGCACCGCCCGCGAGGGCTGACAACACGAACACCGCGTGCAGCCGGGCTCCCCAAAGGGATCTGCCCGGTGCCCAAGCAATCACCGGAGAGGTGCCAGAGTGGCTGAATGGACTGGTTTCGAAAACCAGCGTGTCCTTTGGGGCACCGGGGGTTCAAATCCCTCCCTCTCCGCCACCCTCTGAATTGAATGCCCATGGGAATGGAAGGGTCATGGGTGGGGGCGTGGGCTCTGCTCTGCATACGGTGGTCGCCTTTACAATCGAACAAGTCGGAGAGGTGTCAGAGCGGCTGAATGAGCACGCTTGGAAAGCGTGTGTGTCGGCAACGGCACCGGGGGTTCGAATCCCCCCCTCTCCGCCATTTACAAAAGAGGCCGTGCAATGCACCCGCATGCGGCGTGCCTCTAGCAGGAAAAGCAGGCGAGCCCGGCGGTGGGCCCGGTCCCATGCGGTGGGTCGGGTTCGAACCGGGTCAGGCCGGGAACGGAGCAGCCCTAAGGGCCTCGAGTCAAGCGCGAGGTGCCCGGGCCCTCCGGCGGGCTCGCCATTTCTTGCTGGACACGGGTACTCGGGAGGCGAGCCGCCCGGGGATGCAAGGGGTACGGGCTTCCTGCGACTAGAATTCGCGGGGGGGCGCTGTGCTCGCAGAGTTGTCATGGGCACGGAGCCGCTCAAGTGCATTCCCCAGCCAGGGCTCTCGCTGTGACTTCGAGCGATGGATCGGCCATTTGGGAGGCGGCCCTCGGCAGCTGTGTTGGGTAGACTACAACCCCATGTCGTACCTGGTCCTCGCACGCAAGTACCGTCCCCGTACCTTCGCGGAGGTCGCTGGGCAGTCCAATGTGACGCGCGTCCTGCGCGGTGCCATCCGGGAAGGGCGCATCGGCCACTCCTATCTATTCACAGGGCCCCGGGGAACCGGGAAGACCACCTCAGCTAGGCTCCTCGCAAAGGCGTTGAACTGTGAGCAAGGCCCCATCGAGGAGCCTTGTGGGACTTGCGAGCGCTGTCTTGCGCTGGACGCAGGATCGGAGGTCGACATCATGGAGATCGATGCGGCGACGCACACAGGCGTGGACAACATCCGTGATCTGCGCGATCAGGCCTCATACGTTCCCATTCGCGCGCGCTTCAAAATCTATATCGTTGACGAGGTTCACATGCTCTCCACCGGGGCGTTCAACGCTCTGCTGAAGACGCTAGAAGAGCCGCCTCCCCATGTGAAGTTCCTCTTCGCCACCACCGAGTTGCACAAGGTACCCGAGACGGTGCTCTCGCGGTGTCAGGTTCTGCACCTCACGCCCCTGCCCGAAGATGTCATCGCAACGCGGCTCGATGAGGTCTTTGCCTTGGAAGGTGTCAGCGCAGAGGACGGCGTCACGGCCGACCTCGCGCGTCGAGCTCGCGGTGGTATGCGCGACGCCCTGTCCCTTGCCGACCAATTGTTGGCACTGGTGGGGGAGGAGCCCACTCTGCAGGATTGCGAACGTCTCGCCGGAGAGGGCTCGGCTCAAGTGGCCGAGGCTGTTCTTGATCATGTTTTGGCGGGCGACCGGGCGGGTTTACTCCAGGCGCTGCCTCCCCAAGAAGGTCGCGAGACGGATTTGGTCACTGGGCTGCTGACTCACCTGCGCAGTTGCCTTATGGCAGCATTGTGCGGGCCCGATGGTCCACCCGGCCCTTTGCTTCCTACTGACCGCGCCGCTGTGGAAGCACTGGCAGCGAAGGGGAAGACGATTGGTGCCCGCCGGCTGGAGCTCATGCTTCAAGACCTGTTGCATGCGCGCGAACGTATGCGCCTCCTACCGAGCCATCGGCGATTGATTCTGGAGGTGACCTTGCTGGAGATGTCGCACCCCGAGGCCAGTGTCGACCTTTCCAGTCTCGTTCAGCGGCTTGGCGCATTGGAAACCCAATTGGGGGCTGTCGATCCCGCAGGGGGCGAACACCGGGGCGAACACCGGGGCGGACCCAGGGGGACCCTACAGCCTTCCAGTGCTGTGGCTCCGCCGCTCCACTCAGGGGCAGTCCCCCCTTCGGATGGACAGAAAGCTGCTCCGGTTACAAACCAGCCCCAAGGGGAGGCTGGTCCATCAGCGGATCCGCCCCGATCTTCAGACCCAAGCCCTTCGCCCGCAGACCCAGCTGCCATTGAACTCGGTTCTGGGACTGCAAGCACGAACAGTGCTGCTGACATTTGGGGTGCGTTTATCGAGCAATTGTCAGAACTCTCTCCCAGTCTGGGCAACATCGTCTCCAAGTGCGGACATCTCCAGCAGTATCGCAGTGGACGTGCCGTCGTCAAGATGAGCCACTTGAGTCCGACGGATGCTGCTTTGGTAGGGGACCGCCGCAATCACAAACAGCTTGGGCGCGCATTCTCGCTGGCGACAGGGAAGCCGACTGAGGTCGTCATCGCCGATGCTGATCAGAGTCGCCCCGGTGCGGATGACCCATTCACCGAAGAGGTTGCCCGTTCTTTTGACGGCAAGATTATCGATTGAGGAGGACGGAATTATGAGCGGATCATTTGGAGAGATGGGCAACCTGCTCAAGCAGGCCCAGCGAATGCAGGCAGCCATGAATGAAGCCCGCGAAGACCTTGGCTCTCAGGAGTTCGAGGGGCGGGCAGGCGGAGGCATGGTGGGCGTGAGCGTGACGGGCAATGGGGAAGTCCGTGCAGTCAACATTCGCGAAGAGGCACTCAAGGCTCAAGATGTATCCCTACTCGAAGAGATGGTCCTGGCCGCAGTTCGGGATGGACTGAATCAGGCTAACCGGGCACGGGAGGAGCGCATGGCCAAGGTGACGGGTGGGCTCAATCTTCCGGGCATGATGTAACCATGGCTTACCCAGCGCCGGTCGAAGCCCTCGTCGAGGCATTCTCCGATCTTCCCGGCATCGGGCGGGTCAGTGCTGAACGTCTGACTTTTCATGTTTTACGAGATCCGGGGACCCTCTCACTGGCCCGGGCCATCGAGCGAGCCCTGAGCGAGGCGTGCCGTTGTGAATCCTGCGGTAACCTCTGTGAGGGAGCCCTTTGTAGCGTCTGCAGCGATCCCAAGCGCAACAAAGGCCTTTTGGCGGTGGTGGAGGAACCGCGCCACGTGGAGGCGATCGAGCGGGCTGGTGTTTTCGAGGGGCAGTATCACGTCTTGATGGGGGCCCTCAACCCAGCCGAGGGGACCGATCCAAAGCACCTCGCGGTGGAAGCCCTCGTCAGACGCCTAGGGGCCGAGCCAATCCGAGAGTTGATTCTTGCTACAGATCCTGATCGCGAGGGAGAAGCGACAGCCCTCCTGGTCCTCGAGGCGGTCCAGGCCCTCGGTCGCACTGATTTGATCGTTACACGCCTCGCTCGGGGACTGCCCGCAGGGAGTGCGATTGAATACCTGCATAGTGGAGTCCTTGAGGATGCTCTCGCGGAGCGCCGCCCGGTGCGACTGCGCACCCCTGATGCCTGATCTGGGGGATCAGGTTTCAGCAACCCCACGCCTGCCATGCGCAACGTCCGCTTCCAAGTGAGCTATGACGGCTCCCAGTTCTTTGGATGGCAGCGCCAGGACGGATTCCGGACGGTTCAACAGTCCCTGGAAGATGGACTTGCAGCTCTTGTGGGGGAGACACTGAGCGTACAAGGGTCCGGCCGGACAGATACCGGGGTTCACGCCCTAGCCCAGGTAGCTCATTGCCATGTCTCGACGGCCCTCGATGACGATCGACTGCGCCACGCCTGGAATGCCCACCTAGGGGACGGAGTCGTGATTCAACGGCTAGAGTCCTGTGCCGACGAGTTCCATAGCCGATTCGACGCAGTGGGCAAGCGCTACTTGTATGTGGTGAGCACGTCGCGATTTCGATCTCCTCTCGGTCGCGAGTACATGCATTGGGTGAAAACGCCGCTTGAGCTGGGTCGAATGCGAGAGGCGGCAGCGTGCTTGGTTGGCACGCATGACTTCAAGGCCTTTGGAAACGCAGGCTCCCCACGCTCCAGCACCGTACGAACGATACGAGGCTTGCGCATCCTTGCGCGGCAAGACTCATTCGGCATCGTCGTTCAGGGGAACGGGTTCTTGTACAACATGGTACGGACTCTGGCGGGAACACTCCTTGAGGTGGGCGCGGGGCGGCGATCCGTTGGGCAAGTGATGCGTGCGTTGGAGGGGGGGGAGCGGACGGATGCCGGCCACACTGCACCCGCTCGGGGGCTGTATCTATTGAGAGTGCTGTATGACCTGCCCCCCTTTCCAGGGCGGGACCAGGGTCCGTCCGGGGTGCCCGGTCTCTTCCAGCCCTAGGGTGGCTTCGAGCCAGCGGTGTCATCGTAGGGGGTCCTTGCACCTGCTCCGCTCTTGTTCCAATTCGGGCCTGCTGAGGCCCTGATCTACGCCAGGGAATCTTTCCTATTGACCTCAGGCGAGTCCTGATTCAGATTGGGGTGTGGGCGTAAGGGAGGTTCTCCGGAGCGCTCAGACAGTGCTTACAACTCCAATGGGCCTGAACGGGCCCCTCACCTTCACGAGGTTATCCATGAACACCGACGTTGCCATTCTGCACCACGACTACCCTTCAGAATTGAGGAGCCAGGTGGACGATAGGCTACAGGGACTCAAGAAGTTCTTTGATCGGATGGTCAGTGTGAGCGCCCGGCTTGAAAAGCAGGGCAATGGACACCGGGTGGAGCTTGTGGCTCACGTGGGGCACGGGGGGGTGCTGGTTTCAGACGTGACCGAAGAGACTCTCAAGGGGGCCCTCGGTGAGTCCTTCGACCGCATGCGGGGCCAATTGACCCGACACAGGGACAAGGTCAAGCTTTCCCATCATCGGCCAGGCCCTTCAGCCTAGCGGTCACCTTCGCCGGAGGGCGTGGACTGGGGCCAGGCCTTTACGGGACGGCCCAGCGTTGAGCGTGGCCCCGAGCCCCGCCCATGGCTTCGATGTCCCCTACGCGATGAGGTCTTCCCGGGCTCGGGTGCTAGGGGGCGTGCAGACTTCTCGATTGGGTGACTCCCCCCGCTAGATTGGGGAGTCTCAGGGAAGTTGGCTCACACCGTTCATTTCGGTGGGGTGGCTGTGGTATTGTGTTGCCCCTCAGCCCCCCTTCCGATGATCACAAAACACATGAATTGGTGGAATCTGTTCAAGCCCAAGGCTTGTAGCGTCAAGATTAAGGCGCGGTCCAAACCCGAAGTGCTTGAGGAGGTTGTCGCCAACCTCGTCTCGGCAAAACTACTCCATGCAGACCTGAAGGATGATGCCCTGCGAACCTTGGTAGCGCGTGAAGAACTCGCTTCCACAGGCATCGGCATGGGCATCGCCATCCCTCACGTGAAGGTGGATGGGATTACCCAGGCCATCTGCAGTCTGAGTGTGATCCCCTTGGGCGTTGACTGGGCCGCCGTGGATGGGGAACCCGTCAGCGTCTTGTTCACGATTCTGAGGCCCGTGGAGGCTACCGACCAGCACGACCCTGCCGACCATTTGGAAATGATGCGCTGGGTGGCTGGATTGGCGCGGCATGGTGATTTCCGCAGTTTCGCCTGCCAGGCAAAGACTAAGACGGATCTCGTCAAGCTCCTCAAGGAGATGGCGCCGAGTTAGGTCGGCGGTGGGTCTGCCTTGGGTGCCCATTCGCACGAAACTGTGCTGTGTCCCATCTGTTCAGTTGGGCGGTTGACTCTTCCGGCGCGGGGGCGCGGGCGGGTCGTGCGATGGTTGACTTTAGGGGCTTTTCTCCGCCAGAGGCATACCGCCCATGCGAACTGAGGCTAGAGCGCTGATTTGCAATGCATCGGGCCTACACGCCCGTCCCTGTCACGCCCTAGTGGCAGTTGCTCTCAAGTACGAGGCTGACCTGACGGTGGACTGCGGGGGGCCGGAGGTGAATGGCAAATCCATCCTGTCACTGATGACCTTGGGTGCGGCCCAGGGGATGGAGTTGCGGTTTTGCGCTGACGGAGGGGACGCTGAGGCCTTGGTGGAGGAGCTAGTGGCACTGGTAGCCTCAGGGTTCGACGAGGCGGTTTAGAGGCGATTTAGCCTCTTCTGGGGGGAAGAAGCGGGGCTCGGGAAGCGGCATTGGGTGCCCTGATCTCCGGCGTTGGCGGGGCAGGACAGGGCCCTTAGCGGACCTAGGGTGCCGAGAGTGTCTCAAAATGGGCCCGCGCCATCTCCTGCTGCCATGGGGAATTGGAGCCCGGCCGGCTCAACTATGAGCCCCACAAGAGTCGATGGATCTACCAGCACAGGCATCCATTCCTCGAGGGAATTGGGTGGACCGGTGCTCCATGAGCTTGCAACGAGGAGTGATTAGCCGTGCTGGGCCAACCCAAGAGTGTCATCGGAGTCGACCTGGGGACGAGTTCTGTCAAAGCAGTCGAGCTGACCCTTGAGGGGAATACGCCCACTCTGACGGGCTTCGGCAAGGTAGAGACTCAGCCAGGAGAATCACCCGCGCTAGCACTTCGCGAACTCATGCAGTGCACAACATTCAGGAGCCGGCGGGCGTCGCTCGGGGTGGCAGGTCAGTCTACGGTTGTGCGCTACCTAGAGATGGTTCGCATGAGCGAGTCTGAATTGCGTCAGGCGATCCCTTTTGAACTGGACAACCACCTACCGTTTGAGGCTGAGGATGTCACCTATGACTGCCAACCCCTCATGAGGGCCCCGGTGAGCGCAGCACCCGGATCGAAAAGTGATGCTAGCGGTCGTGACACCATGGCCGTCTTGCTAGCAGCTTGCCGCAAGGATCTCATCGAGGAGCGCCTCGCTGTGACCAACGCTGAGGGACTGACACCCGTTGGGGTCAACCTGGAGTTGTTCGCATTGGCCAACGCTTTCGAGTTGGCGGGCCCTGCTCCCCAGGGGAGTAGTGATGAGCTTGAAGCTGAGCGTGCGGATGGGGCTTCGGGGGAACTGGCCATCGCGCTCGTCGACGTGGGGGCTACGCGCACATCGATCAACGTGTTGGCGGGGGGGGAAACCTGCTTCAGTCGTGAGATTCACGTGGGCGGGATGGACCTCACTGGAGCCATCGCTCGACGCACAGGGTTGTCCACCGCAGAGGCCGAAGCCTATAAGCGCGCGGCGATTGAAGGGGATTCGGATCTGGACACCGCAGTGCTCCCTGTGATCGAAGACCTTGCCGCCGAGCTTTCCTTATCGATTGACTATGTCGAACATCACGCCGGGGTGCACGTGAATGAGTTGTTGCTTTCAGGGGGTGGCCTCATGGCGGCAGGTGCAGTTGGACACTTGGAGCGTGCAGTCGCTCGCCCGGCAAGGCTCTGGTCGCCCGTGGATCAATTGCAAATCGACACGAATCAGGTCGACATGGAAGAGCTCGAACAGGTGGCTAACTCGCTCGTGATCGCCTTGGGTCTGGCAGGGAAGGTGGTTACCCGATGATCACGATCAACCTACTCCCCGAGGAATACCGCCGTCCCACCCGCTCACCTCTGCGTCTGCTCATTGCGGGCTCGGTCTCCCTTACCATGGCGTGTTCGCTTCTCGCCTGGTGGGCATGGCTGGTCTTCGGGGTCTGCACTGATTTGGAGACCCAAGCAGTGGGCGTGGAAACCGAACTGTCAGGGCTCAGGCCGCAGGTGGCCTATCACCAGGCCCTTCGCAAGGAATCAGCCTTCCACGCTGCACGTGAAGCCACTCTAGCGACGATCACCTCAAGCCGCGTGTTGTGGACACAGGTGCTTGACGATCTCACCAGTGTGGTCAATCAGGGTCATGAGGGAGACCGCCACACCATCTGGTTCGACAACGTGAGCGGTACGGTGGAGGACAGTGTGGTGGCTGGCCGCGGGGGATTCGGCAAGCTTGAGGCCTCTGGCCATTCGGGCTCGGGTGAGATTGACCAGATCAGCAGTTTCCTCTCTGATTTGAGTGACTCCGAGGCGTCCTGTTTGCCTGCTTTGTTTGGGCCGCCTTCAGCACCGGAGGGCAACCGCAATGAGGGTGATGAGGGGGTCGTGCCTCAAGTGGATTTCTCGTTCCCCCTGCACCTTGATTTGCTTGGGCCCAATGAGCGGCAGCGCCCTTCGGCAGCGGGACGCTTGACCCAATCGAGTGTCGATTCCATTTCCGCGATCATCCAGTAGGCCAAGCTCATGTCTCCACGTAATCCTTGGTTCATTCTCACTGCAGGCTCGATTCTCGTCTGTGGCTCACTGGCTGGCCTCGTGCACGGGACAAAGCAGGATATCACTGCAGCGCGTGCCGAACTGGCCCAAAAACAGCAGCGTGTTCAGAGTTCGCGAGAGACGGTCAGGGAGACTCCTGAGCTTGAGCGCGAGCTGATTGCCTTGCGCGAACTCTCGAGCTACGTCGAAGAGATTCTCCCCCCTAGCGAAGACTTGAAGTCCCTCATCGAGGACCTCAAAGACTACTTGCAAGAGGCGGATGTAAAGGTTGATTCCTTTGGGCTACGCCCTGACCGTCCCTGCGCGCTGACTCAAAACACGGATATTGATCGTATCGGCTACACCCTGACCTTCGATGGGGGACTGTTCGAATTCCTTCGTTTCCTCACCCGCATTGAGTCGGACCAGCGCTTCATGAGCGTGCGCTCATTCAAGCTTGTATCAAGTACCCGAGAAGAGATGGAACGGGAAGGTCGTGCACTGCACCACATTCAAGTTGATATCGAAACCTACACCTATAGACCTGAAGACGCGGTCACACCCGTGACGATCGAGAGCTACGAGCGCAAGCGGGACTTACTCGTAGGCGTCATCGGGACGCGGGCTGAGAGTCTTCGCCCCCATACGTATCATTTTTCTGGCGGCCTAGGCCGCCGAGATCCCTGGGTGGACCTGAGGGTGCCCGCTTTGGGTGAGGAAGGAGGGCCCACGGTTCAAGAGCAGGTCAAGCGAGTGGAATCGCTCATCGAACAAGTCGAAATGGCCAGCGAGCAGTGGGCCGCAACAGAGTCCGCCGCGGGTAGCGTCGATCGTATGATCAAGCGCGGCACACTCGTGCAGACTCTAGCCATTCTGGATGAGGACCTACGCCGATTGAGTTTGGGGTTTGAGATTCGCTACGTCCCGGCTCGGCGCCGCCTCGAACTGGAGGTCCTCGAACCGCGCGAGCGGTTGCGAAAGCTCCTGGCTGAAGAGACCCTAGCTGGGCCGACACTGGTGGAGTTGAACAGCCTGAAGGAGTCCATGCTGAACCACCTAGCCCAGGCGGAGTTCAGCCTCGCGATCGAGGCCTTTGCCAGTATGAAACCCAATCTCGGTAGTCTCCAGGAGGATCCCGACCGCTGGAGTATTGTCGAAGAACTCATGCGCCTCGACCACCAAGCGCGGGCTGCCTTTGACTTCGGTCAACTCGAACTTGAATTCGGCGGAAGCGTGATAATCGCCGGACTCGATGCCGCCGTCATCGTGATCCACGAGGTTGACGGCCTCCGTCAACCTCGCTCATACAGTGTGGGGGACTTGATCTTTCCAGACCTCGAGGTGGCTGCCATACGGCCCGGCGAGGTTGCTTTCTATTTTCGAGGCTATGAACTCACCCGCGTTTACTAAACGCACTCACTAACGACCCTGCTCATCTAGATTCCTGTCGGACCTGCTTCGATGGAGCCCACCGTGAAACGAACTTTCATCCAATTCCTAACCGTCTTCCTCGCGCTCGGCCACTGGGTCAACAACGCCTCTGCTCAGGTTCCAAGCCTAGAAGCTCGCGTCAACCTGAATATTGTCGAGCGAGAACTCTCTGAGGTTGTCCAGTTCATTCGTGATCGCTCTGGCGCGAACATCGTGATCCTTGAAGGAGGAGACCGAATGGTCGAAGACCTGCAGGTCAACGATGTGCACTGGCGAGATGGGCTGAGTTTTGCAGCCGATCTTGCAGGGTGCGTCATCGATGAAGCGAAGAGTGGCGTCTTGTTGATTACGCGCCCCCATCGGGTCAGCATCGATGTGCGCGATGTGGACCTCAATGAAGTCATCATGTCCATCGCTGCAGCCAGCGGTGCCAGTATCATCTTTGGGCCTGAAGTGACTGGAACTGTGCGCGTGAGCATCAAGGACGTGCCCTGGCGCGATGCCCTAGAAGAAATCGTAAAATCACGGGGCTATGTGGTCGTTGAGGAGCGCCGAGGAATCTTGCGCGTGGTTGATCCGCTGACCCTTGAACAGCAAAAGGTCACTCGAAGCTACCAGTTGCGTTATCTGCGACCCAGTGGTCCGCGTGTGCCAAAGATTGACACGGAATTCCACCTGGGCGCTTCCCAACCACCAGCGGGTGAACCCGGTGAGCACTTCACGGCCTTGACTGCCCTGCGCAAAGCCCTCAGCGGCTCGGGTGAACTGGACTATATCGCAGAGCAAAACGTGGTGATCGTGCGTGACACGATTCAGGTGCACGACGCCCTAGAAGAGATGTTGCGACGGCTAGACGTCGAGCGACCACAGATTTTTGTGGACGTGAAATTCGTTTCAACTTCCAACACCGATTTGTTGGACATGGGTGTGGACTACGGTGATGCGGGCCTGACGGCATCTTTGTCAGGTGGTCAAATCCCAATTGACTTCCCCTTCCAGCTAGGTGGAGGCGGATTCGAGGATGACTTGATTGCGGACAGTTCGGGTCAGGGACCTTTCTCTGATGGAAGCTTGAGTGACAGTGCCGTCATTCTGCCCGATACTATTTTTGGCGCCCTGTCTTTCACCCAGTTTCAGGCGACGATGCACATGCTGCAGCGGGACACTTCGGCAGAGATCATCCAGGCTCCCAAGCTCGTGACGATGGATGGGGTCGAAGCCACGATCTTTGTTGGAGAGCGTGTGCGCTACGCGGAAGCCAAGTCCGAGCAGGGGCAAGCCGGTGGTCTGCAACTTACGGTAGCGGAGGCCGCAGGATCCCCAGTCGAGGTGGGTTTCCAGCTTCTGGTGCGACCCAGCGTCGTCCCGGGGACCGAGCGCATCATCATGGAAGTCATTCCCAAAGAGACCAGCCTGACTGGCTCTTCGGGCACGACAGCCCTCTCGCCAGCGGGCTTCGACATTTTCACTGTAGGTGCCGGTGGTGGCGAGGGCAGCATCGCCTTGCCCCGGACCAGGTCCTCCACCTTGATCACCCACATGATGGTGGACAGTGGCCAAACCGCGGTCATCGGCGGACTGACCACGGATGTGGATTCAGAGACCGAATCCCGCGTGCCGCTCCTGTCGTCGATTCCTCTATTGGGAGAGTTATTTAGACACAAGAGCACCGCGCGAGAGCGTAGAAGCCTGGTGATCTTCCTGACCCCGCGAATCGTGCGCACATCCGAGGACACTGAATACCTGCTCCAGCAGGAGCTTGAGCGGCGCCGCGTCCGGCTCCACGACGAGATCGAAAGTCTCGTCAATCCCCAGTAAGACCGGCCTTGTGGGCCCTGCTAGGGGGTCCAAGGGCCATTTTCCCCACCGCAAGGTGGATTCCATCTCCTTCGGAGGTCAGCATGGGCGGTACCCTGTGCGCTCGCTGGCGCCGGGGTGTTGGAGGCGGTGCAGGGCCCGAGTCTCGGCCAGGCCTGAACGCCTCCATCCTAGGGGCTCTTTGACTCTGTCGACCAAGTGGATGAAGCGTGGGGATCGCCTGTTTGGAGATTCTTGAGCATCCATCTGTCATCGGTCCCAGGTAGAGAGTGGCCCGCGAGAGACCCTCCGTTAGGCGAGTCTCGAATCAGCCTAGTGACAATCAGATCAAGGACAGCGCTCTGCGCAGGTCCATTCCGGTGAAGGGCGCGCCCCTTGACCACCATTCAAAACCTAAGACCCCATCGACGTGTTCAGCGGCCTGACACGGGGAACCCACGTGGAGGTATCACCTTCACGATGTTCTGACAGCCAGGCGCTCCGTTGATTTGGAGATCCCATGACAAATCCACCACTCCCGGAATCAGATTCGGGTGATACCTCAGCACACAACCGCTCCTCAAAAGAATCCACCTCAGGATCCACCTCAGGATCCTTCGGATCCGGAGTGGACACAGACGGGCCACCCAAGGCGCCCCGTCGCCGCCGGTCCAAGGCCAAGAAAAAAGCATCCCCACGCCGTCGACCGGGACGGTCGGACGACTCCGGAGGCAACGCGTCTCAGCAAGCCGCCGGATCTTCTACCGGATCTTCTACCGGATCTTCTACCGGATCTTCTACCGGGGGCGAAGCATCACCGGGAGCCGAACCAGGCGGTGATGCCCAGGGTGCGGATCAGCCACGCCGTAAGCGTTCTCGCAGGAGGCGTTCGGGGCGTTCGCGCTCGACAGCCACCGAATCCAAAGGGGACAACGCTCCAGACCTGAGCGAATCCGACAAGGCGAGCGAGGTCGGTGAAGGTGAAGCCAATTCGGTTCGCAAGCGTCGGCGCGGCAAGCGTGGGGGGCGCAGGCGACAAGCCAAGAGTGAGGCGGGTAGCGAGGCACCCGAGGAATCCAATGGCGTGGCAGCCGAAGCGATTCCAGGAGAGGATGATCTGGGTGATCTGCCCCCTCCCCAGGAGGGCGGCGGGCGCAAAAAACGGAAGCGAACTCGCCGAGGAGGGCGCGGCCGGAAAAAGACCGGGTCCCGTGACGCTGAGGGCGAGGAGCTGCTCGACGGGCAGGCTGAATCCGATGAGGAGAGCGGCCCGCGCAAGATGGCCGGCCGCAAGAAAACAACCCGAAAGAAACGCAGCCGCAAGGCAAGCGATGAGGGCAAGACGGACGAAGAACTGGCCGCTGAGGAAGAAGCCCTCCGAGTCGAAGACATCCTCGTCAATGCAGAGGATCAGGAGGAGAAGCGGGTCGCCGTGGTGCGCGATGGCAGCATCGTGGACTTCTTGATGACCTCGGGAACCCAGGCATCCATCGTCAATGACATATACCGTGGGCGGGTCGTCAATCTTGAAAAGGCGATCGGAGCAGCCTTCGTTGATTTCGGCCAGGGGCGGAACGGGTTCCTGCACACATCCGATGTCTTGGGCGTCTACGGTGAAACGGACTTTACGCTGACCTCGCTGTTGACCAGCAGGATTGATCCCGAGGAATGGGATGCAGAGTCGAGCCACCCTGAAGTGGGGGAAGAGGTGGGTGACGAAGGTACGGACGGGGCAGCGGATTCTCCCGATTCCGCCGATGCTGGCGAGGCTGAGAACGATTCGGATGGCTTGCCGCAAGCCGAAGGATCTGAGGACCAGGCAGAGGGTGAGGATGACGGCGCATCCGATGATGATTCAACGGAGGGAACGGATGCGAAATCGGAAACGTCTACTGGACGGAGTGCCCGTGGCCGAGGACGTGGCAGGGGGCGAGGGCGATCGGGCGGTCAAAGCAAAGGGGCCCGCAAGTCGCGCCAGCGGGGTCGCGAGCGCAAGCCCATCTCTGAGTTGCTCAAGGTAGGTGATGAGGTTGTGGTACAAGTCACCAAGGACGCCATTGGTGATAAGGGCCCGACCCTAACCACTTACTTGTCGATTCCTGGGCGCTACCTCGTTCTGATGCCTTCCATGGACCACACCGGTGTTAGCCGGAAGATCCCTGATGACAAGGAACGGCGGCGCCTGAAGCGGATTCTGACTTCCATGAAAATCCCTGAAGGGATGGGCGTTATCGTGCGCACCGCTGGGATTGGCAAGACAAAGGCCGATTTACAGCGCGACGTGAACTATCTCTTGGGGGTCTGGGAGAACCTTGGTCAGCGCTTGGGGAAGGGGCGTGGCCCAGAGGTTCTCTATCAAGAATCGGCCATCGCGATCCGGACTCTTCGGGACCTGTTCAACGCCTCGACCCGCTCTGTCATCATCGATGACAGTGAGGTGCATGAGCAGGTGATGAGTTTCGCCAAAGAGTTGATGCCGGATCAGATAGAGCGCATCCAACGGCATGACGGCCCCCGCCCACTGTTTCATACCCATGGGGTGGAACAGGATTTTGAGAAAATCTTCACGCGCCGAGTGGAACTTCCATCAGGTGGCTCGATCATTTTTGATCAAGCCGAGGCTCTAGTAGCCATCGATGTGAACTCTGGACGCACACGCACTAAGTCGTGCGATTTTGAAGAGGTTGCCCTGAAAACGAACCTCGATGCAGTTCCAGAAATCGCACGGCAGATTCGTCTGAGAGACCTTGGTGGCATCATTGTGTGCGACTTCATTGACATGATGAAGTCCTCTTCCAACCGGCAGGTCGAGCGAGCTCTACGGGCTGAATTGGCCCGTGATCGCGCGCGCTCAAAGCTGGGGCGAATCAGTCAATTCGGCTTGTTGGAGATGACCCGTCAAAGGTTAGGACCGGGAGTTCACAAGAAGGTCTTCCAGCCATGCACTGTTTGTCGCGGGTCGGGTAGCGTGCGTACGGTTCAATCGCGGGCTCAGGCCATCGTCCGGCGACTAGGGTCAGCGATCACTCAGAAAGGGTTCTCGCGCGTGGAGGTTCGGGCTCATCCAGAGGTCGTCGACTATCTGAAGTCCGATCTGTGGGATTATGTCCGCGCCATGGAACACCGCTCTGAGCGCGAATTGGTCTTCACCGGGGTTCCCGACCAGGCCGAGGACAGCGTCTTGCGCTATCTAAGAGCCGATGGCCGCGAGGTTCGTCCGGGAGGGCGCCGGAAGCGCTAGCCCATGGACGCTCTCCGGGCCCGTCCATGCGGGGGGCCGGTGCCTCGCCCCCGTTGACGGCCTAATCCATCGACTCTGGAGTGCTTTGGGGCATCCACACGGGCAATCAAGTCGCTTGGAAAGGACCTTCGGGGGGTGGCGGCCCTCTGGGGACCCCGCTAGAATCCCGCCCCAATCGTCAAATCCTGAAGACCGACGCCCACGGGAGACTACCACCGTGGGATAGCCGGGAAAGTTCCCCGGACAGCCAAAAGCGAGAATCCTGTGTACGCCATTATTAGCGATCGAAACAACCAAGCCCGCGTTGAGGTGGGCGATGTGGTCACCTGTGACCTCATGGATGCTGCTCCTGGCAGCGAAGTGACCTTCGACCAAGTCTTGCTCGTCTCGAACGAGGGCGAGGTCAAGGTGGGTCAACCCAACGTGGAAGGCGCCCATGTGAAGGCCGAGGTGATCGGTGCTTCTAAGGGTAAGAAGCTGGTCATTTTCCGCTTCAAGCGCCGCAAGAACATTCGTCGTAAGACGGGTCACCGGCAGCACTACACTCAAGTGCGCATCACAGAAATCAACGGCTAGGCTGGAGGAACACACCCATGGCACATAAGAAAGGACAGGGCGCTTCGAGCAACGGTCGCGATTCCAACCCCCAGTTTAGGGGCGTGAAGCGCTACGGTGGCCAGAGCGTGACCGCAGGTACGATTCTGGTTCGCCAGTGTGGTACTCGTTTCAAGCGCGGCC
Source organism: uncultured Planctomycetaceae bacterium (assembly GCA_964469565.1). GTDB lineage: Bacteria > Planctomycetota > UBA1135 > UBA1135. The sequence continues at coordinate 125,588 of CAYXZD010000005.1, read as the reverse complement.
ATAACGTTGGCCAGGGTAACGATTACACTCTGTTCGCCTTGGTGGACGGTACGGTGCGCTTTCAGTCGGGACGTCGTGTACACGTCGACCCGCTTAACGCCGAATAGCCAGCGATTGCGGGCCGTTGAGTACGGCCTCGCAGTTTAGCTCGATTCCTGCTCTAGCCATGTTTCGCGATGAAGCCAAGATCGAGGTGATCGCTGGCAAGGGCGGAGATGGTGTCAGTTCGTTTCGGCGCGAGAAGTACGTCATCAAGGGTGGTCCCGATGGGGGCGACGGGGGCGATGGCGGAAGTGTCTTCTTGGTGGCGAGCTCGAGTGAATCCTCGCTTCTCAAGGTGGGGCGGGCATTCCGTTTCAGTGCGGGCAGCGGACGACCCGGTGGTCCTCGCAAGTGTACTGGCCGGCGAGGCGAATCCCTGCGAATTGAGGTTCCGGTGGGAACTCAGGTCTTCAATGCAGAGGATGACACCCTGTTACGCGATCTCGTGGAGGAAGGGGAGGAAGTTTGCGTGGCACGGGGCGGACACGGCGGCAAGGGCAACGTGCGGTTCGCAAACTCAGTGCGCCAAACCCCCAACTACTGCACGCAGGGAGGGCCGGGCGAGAGTCGCCGCTTGCAGCTTATTCTCAAGCTCTTTGCGGAAGTCGGGTTGCTCGGATTGCCGAATGCCGGTAAGTCGACCTTCCTGTCCCGCGTGACAGAGGCTCGGCCCAAGATTGCGGATTACCCGTTCACGACATTGGATCCACAGGTGGGGATCGCCACGGTGGGGGACTACGACACTTTGGTCATCGCCGATCTGCCGGGCCTGATTGAGGGTGCAGCCCGTGGGGCTGGGCTTGGCCACCAGTTCTTGAGGCACGTTGAGCGCTGCAGAGCGCTCCTCCACCTTGTGGATGTTTCAGTGGGTGCCAACGATCCGCCGGCTGATGCATGGGGGGTGCTCGATGAGGAGTTGCGTACCTACTCTGCTGAGTTGCATCGCAAGCCGCGCATCGTAGTGGCCACCAAACACTTCGAGGATCCAGGATCAGAGGAGCGTCTCGCAGAATTGAAAGCGGCCGTAGGTGACCTGCCCGTTCTTGCGATCTCATCGGTCTCGGGGGAGGGACTCCCCGAGCTCCTAGGCCAAGCCAGAGAGCTTGTACGCGGGCCACAAGACCCCACATAAAGGGCCCCGTGGGAATGGGTCGATGGAAAGGGGGTCTGACAAGGACCCCCCTCCCATCCATGACTCTCCCTCAATGCCACTCCCAGAGCTTGACTCGGACGTGAGTCTTGAGGGGGCACGGGTTGCCAGCGACCGGCCCGAGGAATCTCGCCTGGGCATGCGTGAATCTGGCCCAGGCCAGGGTCGGTCTGGTGCGAATCACCCGCCTGATCGGGGTTGGCCGGGGTCCGGTAGCAGCGCCAGTCACTGCCATACGGGCACCGCATAGGCTCGGAGGGGCCATGGGGGCACCGCCAGCCCATCTCTCGGCTAGGCTGGGGGATCTCTCCCCGGGCTTCTTAGCGGGGATCGGCACCCGTCGAGGAGCCACTGATCGAAGGGATTCGACCCTTGTCGGCTGGCCTCGGTACCTGTCCGTTCCCCCGCCCCCAAAAAGCACCCGAGTTTGCGGAATCTGGAGAGCTGTGCAGCGTCGAACACGACACGGACCCCCGTTTCGGCCTAACAAAGGGGCTCCTGGCCCACCTCGGCTGGGATTCCGGCCCGCCCGGAGCTAGGATCTGCACCACATTATGGACGTATCGAGCATCAAGACCGTGAGTTGGATCGTGTCGGCGGGCCTCAGCCTTGGGCTCGGGTATACGGTTTGGGACTATGTCGATCGCGACAGTGGCCGGCGGCGTGTGGATGCCGACGGGCGCGAATCCCTCGTTGTGGTTGAGCCCGAGTACGTGCGCGCCGTGCTCGAGTCGGATGTGCGCCTTGAGGTCGATGTCAAGCACGGTCTGAATTACAAGGATCAAGTCCAGCCCACCTTCTTATTGATGAATTGGACCGGGTATGAGAAGCCGGCTCCCGTCGTGGTGGACCCGGGACCAGCGTCACCCAAAGCGCCGCGATACAAGCCCATTGCTCAGGTACTTCGGGTTCTAATGATTGCCGTGGATAGCGAGGATCCTGGCGGGTCATTCGCTTTTGCGCAGAGCCTGCCCGCCGGCTTGCCCATCAAGTTGCACTTGGGAGACACACTTCCCAAGCCCAACGACTTTGCAGTGGTTCACTCGATTCGAGTCGAGGGTGTGGAATTTGCGTTCAAGCAAGAGGGACGCGATAACGAGACGATTGCTCCCACCCAAGTCGATGATGGCAACCTCATAGCGACCGGGGGAAACGGTGCGGCCCGAGGCACAGGCACGGCCGCAATCCCGCAAGTGCAGAAGAGGGCCTCTAAGCGCCCTGCGCAGACTCAGATGATCGGGAATAACAATTTCGTCCTAGGCACCGAGGACATGAATTACTTCGGTGAGAACTATGCGGAAATCCTGACCAACGAAGTCACGACGCGCACGCGCTATGACGCAGAGGGCAACCGCAGCGGTATTGAGATCCAGAGAGTGGCCGCTGGGTCGGTCGCTGCACGGCATGGAGCGCAAGAAGGGGACGTGCTCATCAGCATCAACGGCAAGGCCGTGAGCAGCGAGCAGGAGGCCATCGCCTTTGTAAAAAACAACCAAGACAAGTATTCCGCGTGGGAGGTTGTCGTGGAGCGACTGGGGCGGCGTGAAACCATCGTGTATACCGACTGAAACTGATTCCGAGGGTGGTGGCGTGCGACCGGAACTCTTGGCTGTAGACCTAGGCAACAGTACCTGCCATATAGCAAGGGTATGTCCATCAGATCGAAACGCAGTAGGGCGCTGGCCCGCTGAAGTCGAATCCCTGACCCGCATCGAACTGGCGAATGCTGGGCCTGACTGCTTGGAGGACTGGTTGCGGGGGGCGGCGATTGATCGCGGGGCACAGGTTTGTTTGTCGAGTGTGGCAGGGGAAGGGCAAACCCAGCGTGTGCGAGCCGTCTTGCAGGGGTCCTTCGATACTCCGCTTTGCTCGAGTCCTCCGTGCGGCCTGCGTTGTTCCTTGCTCGATCCATTGAGCCCAGGCAGCGACCGGCTCTATGCAGCGCGAGCTGCATTGGATCTCACGAACACTGCAACCATTGTCATCGACGCGGGGACGGCCCTGACGGTGGATGTTGTTCGGCCACTTGGGCAGGGGCGGGCGGTGGAATGTGACGATCAAGGTGTGGTTGGGGAATTCCTCGGAGGAGCCATTGCGCCTGGGCCAGCACTCCTAGCTAGGTCCTTGGGGACGGGAGGTGCACGGCTCCCGCAAGTTGATGTGCACCCTGGGGCTCCGGCCCTCGGACGCGATACGACGGGGGCCATTCAAGCCGGCGTCAGTGTGGGCTTCGAGGGGGCCGCCTTGCATCTGATTCGCCGGGTGGCCATTGAGGCTGGGGAGCTCGCCCCTGCCTGGGTCCTGACCGGAGGGGCTGCGGCATTTCTACGCGAATTGCTCCGCGAGGAATCCAACGGACAGCTGCACGATGAACCGAATCTAGTCCTCAAGGGACTTGCTGCGAGTGCCTGGTCCAGCGGCCTCGCTGGGTCATGAGCGTCCGCTGCCTGACTCCACCAGGCACGGGAGGGGTGGCCGTGATCTGTGTGCAGGGCGAGCAAAGCCTCATGAGATTGGCTGCTCAATTGGATCGGCCATTGCCGGGAATCGGGCGAGCCGGACTCGTGCGTGTGCTGCGTCCAGGCAATGACTCCCCGGCTGATGCTGATGAACACAGACTCTTGGATGAAGCTCTCGCATTGCGTCGTGGCAAAACCTGGGTGGAAATCTGCTTGCACGGCAACGCACTGTTAGTCTCCGAATTCATGGCGGCCATGGAGGGTCCTGAAGGGACAATTGAGGCGGCCAGGGTGCAGACTCCTGAACAGGTGGCCTGGGATCGCTTGTCCGAGATCCGATCTCCCTGGGGTGCGCGGGTCGTGTTGGATCAGGCTCAAGGGGCATTGACTCGGGAGGTGGCTGCGTGGGCTCGGGGTGACCTGCGACTTGATGAGTCTTGGTTGCAGCGCTTCGAGGAGGTCTCAGCCCTACTGCATCCACCGTTGGTAGTCTTGGCCGGGGCGACCAATGCAGGGAAGTCCACTCTGTTCAACCTCCTTGTTGGCGAGGACCGTGTCTTGGTGAGCTCCGAAGCGGGCACGACCCGCGATACGGTGCATGCTTGGGCAGGCCTGGGGGACTGGGTTGTGCAATTGGTCGATACAGCCGGGGTGCGGGAGCTTGGGGGGAGCGACACCGAAGATCCAGAACGCCAAGGCCAACAGCTCGGAGAGGAATTGCGTCGCCGCGCGGATTGGGTGCTTGAATTGGTGGCTGTGGGAGACGAGCGGTTGATTGGAAAGGCGGGAGAAGCAAGGGCGGCTCGAACGAGTTATCTAGCCAGTCGTGCCGATGACTTGTTTGTGAATGGTGGGGATCCCACGATGGCGATCTCGGTGCACTCTGCCCCTGAACACGCACGGCGGCTTGTGACGAAGACTCTTCTTCAGGCCCTGGGTCTCACATCGGGAACGGGTCCAAGTGGGGGGCCATGGTGCGCTGGCCGGGGCGTGCCCCTCGACCGGGAGCTTGCCGAGCAGCTCGATGGCCTGGCCCACCATCCTGAGGGTGAGATTCGAGAGCAGGAAGCATTGGAGTACTTGGCTCGGTGGGCGGGCGAGGCTGGCGCGGCAGCCTGCGGGGGGGAGCTCGGGACGCGGTGAGTTGATGGAGTGGGGGAGGCACCCTAGAATGGCAGCGTCAGCCATGGCGCATCCGAACCAGGACACACCTTTGGACTTCCTCACTACGCCTCTGTCTCCCCAGCCAGGCCTTTCTCGGGCGGCCGCCCAAGCCTGTGGAATCGGGCATTGATGCCTATGTCTACGACTCCTCGACACCTGGTTTCGATCGACGATTTCTCCGTCGAGGAGATTCGTGCGCTGTTTGCATTAGCGGACGAGTACGCAGCCGATCCTCGTGGTCACGCAGCCATGTGCCCGGGGATGATTTCGGCCAGTCTGTTTTACGAACCCTCGACACGCACGCGCCTGTCCTTCGAATCGGCCATGCTACGCCTCGGCGGAGGGGTCATTACGGCCGCGGAAATGAAACAGTCCTCCGCATCGAAGGGTGAGTCATTGGCGGATACCATCCGTGTGGTGGGGGGAGCCTATGCGGATGTCATTGTCTTGCGCCACCCCGGCGAAGGCGCTGCGAGACTTGCGGCCCAGTACTCGCCCGTGCCTGTCATCAATGCTGGGGATGGTGCTCACGAACATCCCACTCAGACTCTGTGTGATCTTTACAACCTGCATGTGGAGCGGGGCCACATCGAGGGATTGGATGTGGTCTTGGCAGGCGACCTCAAGTACAGCCGAACCGTGCACTCTTTTGCCTATGCGCTTGCTCGCTTCGGGGCCAATATCGTTTGCGTTCCGCAGGCCGGCTTTGAGATGCCCGATTATGTGGTTCGGCGCCTGCGTGAGGAGTTTGGTGTTGAGCCCGTGCGGGCCGATGCTCGCCGGCTAGGACACCTAGCGTCCGATAGTGATGCGGTGTACCTCACGCCACAGAAACCACACCAGCTTTCCTTGTTCACGGATGCCCGTGGGTGGGAAGTGCAGCGGGTGGATGCACTCTACATGACGCGCCCTCAGACCGAGCGATATGGTGATTCCGAGGCTAGCAAGACAAGTTACTTGCGCCTCGAGAAACGATCGATGGCGGTGGACTCTCTACGGGATGCCGTCGTGATGCACCCGCTGCCGCGCCGGGATGAAATCGCTTCGGAAATTGATGAGGATCCGCGCAGTATCTACTTCAAGCAGGCGGCGCGTGGAGTACCGATTCGGATGGCGATCTTGGGTATGTTGCTCGGACGGACTCCCCTTCAGGTCAACCCGCCAGCTCTCGTGCATGAGGCCTTTGCGGCTAGCGTGGGTGTGAACCCCTGCCCGAATCCTGCGTGCATTTCACGCACGGAGACGCGGCACGTGGAGCCCTCCTTTACGCTAGCTGGGCGAACCCCCCTGCGCGCCCACTGCGGGTACTGCTCGCGTGAGCTGTCGTTCAAGTGGGTGGGGTGCTCGTCGACCCGGCACTACCACGCTCCAGATGCGGGAGACTTGCGCCGGGTACGCCCGGATCATCTGGTCTTTTTCTCAGATCGGGCCGAGGCTGAGGCCGCGGGGTTTGTTCCCGCCGCCCGCTCGAGAGAGGTGCCAGGGGCTGCTGCAGGGGAGTCCCCGTCAGCTGGGCTCCCCGAGTCTCCCGCTGCCCTTGCCGATTAGGGGGGCGGGGCTGCCTGAGACCCCCGGGTGCCAGGGGAGGAATCTCGGGGTGGGCGGGCTGGCTTGAGCCTAGTTCGGGGCTGCTGCTGAGGGTGCAAGGGCCTCGAGTAGGCCCGGTTGTCGAGTCAGGCCGTCCTCCCAGTCATCGGTTGAGTCTTGTGCGAGTTCGAGTCAGGCGCTGTGCGATTCCGCACATGTGGCTCCAGTGGGGGAAAAGCGCACTCATGGAGTATGGTGTAACACATTGATAGCACTTGGGTTAGGGTGTATTGGTTATGGTCGCTCGGCTGGCATGGTGATTGAGTTGGGGGGGAGTCTCTTTGAGTTGTCGGCTGAGTGGATCAATCTGGGACCTCAACCG
>CAYXZD010000005.1:39217-118764 GCA_964469565.1 uncultured Planctomycetaceae bacterium | reverse complement strand
GGGGGGGAGTCTCTTTGAGTTGTCGGCTGAGTGGATCAATCTGGGACCTCAACCGATCAGCGAAGGGGGATCTGAGGATGCTTGGTAGGTTGGGTCGAGGAGGAGTCCAGTTCTTGGACTGGGTAAGTCTCGCACTGATTCCCAAGCCCCTCCTTGACCCCCGCAGGCAAACCAACACAATGTAAACGACTGCTATTTGCCCGCCTACACTACTGTCCCGGCGCACCGGCCCTGAGGCCTTGGCTGGGATGGACCCCCTTGTCTAGGTGGTCTGTGGCTTCACCCAACCCTTCCGCTCAGAGTTTTCGAGCCCTCAATATGCAACAAGGGGCCCCATCCGGGGGGCCCTTGGTGGAGTTTGAGGGTGGCTCGATCGGCCCCAACATCACCATGATGAACCATTCTCTCTCTTCCACGAGCCGTACCACCACCACCTCCCCTAGGGCTACTTGGGGAGTTCAAGTTGGGCTCATCGCCACCATGTTTCTCACAGCGTGTGGGTCCGGACCGGCGGGATCGACGACGGCCGCGAGTCACAGCCCTGGTGAACTTGTGCTCAAGCCCGGGGGCGGATTCTTCTATGCGGATGCGAATAACATGGGCAATGGTTCGGAGCTCCGGATAGCGCGCCAAGCCTATGGGCGCCTAGTGGAGGTCTTCGGTTTGGATGCGACCGGCCTACGCGTCCACGTGGCCAGTGATTTTGTAATCGCACCCGAGTTGGTGAGTGATGGGCAGGACTACGTAGTGGAGGCCAATCCTGTGACGGCTCAGCAGGTGCTTGTCATTCTGCGTGATGTGACGGACACCTCAAGTGGCGGAGGCTTACAGCAGTTTTATGACCTCCTGCGCTCGGTGGGAGACAACTTGATCCCCATTTTTGATGCTGATACGAGTGGGGCAGGCTTGTACTCCATGGTCCCGCGAAACGCTGCCATCGTCGTGCAGTTTGACGATGTCATTGACGCTACAACCATCTCAGAGACCACGGTGCGTGTCTCCGTGGGCAGCCCCCCGATTACGCCCTTCGAATCGCGAATGATTCCCGATGCTTTCCACGGAGAGTTGATCCCTGGAAGCGGGGGCTCTGGGACAGTCTTCCGATCATCTCGCTTGATTATTGATTCTACGGTGACGGAGATTGAGTCGTTCCAATACGATCCTCCGCTCGCCATCAATGGCGTGGGCTATCCCCCGAGCATGGATGTAAACCTCGCCAACATCGAGGTGCGATTCCCAACCGTCTTGAATAGTTCGGTGGGGCAGACATCCCTCCTGACAAACCCTTCGGGCCATCCCCTGGCCAGCGGGAATAACGGTCCCGTGGATTGGAACTCGCCGACGATTGACGTGATTCGTGCAGCCCGTTCTGGCGGGTCGGGAAATGTGACGGGTGACGCGTACAACGGGTTCCTGTTGGACCAGATCCCACCTCAAGTCGTTGGCACCCAGGCCCTCACCATCGACTCGCCCCCTCTGTACCAGGGGGACGAGACGTTTTTCCTGCCGCAGATCACCTTCGACTCGGTCTTTTGTTCCACGACTCCCAGCCAGGGGGATGTGCTCTATCAAGCGGGCCTCTACGCCGAGGTTGTTCAGCCCCCCAGTCTCGTGAAGGATGGGGTCGTCACCAACGTCGTCGTGCGTGTGCTGCTGTATCCTACAAACTGGGATGATGCGGGCAGTCTAGGAGTGGAGGAGTGGACTCAGTCTGGCCAGGGCGTGGCTGAATTCCTCTCAGCCTTCGACCCTCTTACGGATGTGGGGCAAGAAACCTGTTTTGTGCGGATCTTGCCGACCCCGTCGGGCTACCCCAGTCAACCGACATTGGGAGTGGCTCCTTCCTCTTCATTCACTTTGCGCTTTAGTGAGCCCATGGACCCGGCCTCTGTGACGGCCTTTGATGCGTTGACCTTGACGCGCCAGCCGATGCCGGCACCTGGGGCTCCCCCGTTGGCGACGAGTGAATTCATCGTGGGAAGCATGGGGCAAACCCTCGACCTGCAAGAGTTCACTTTCTTGCCCGACCTGCCGCTGTCCCACTGGACGGGCACGGTGTCGGATTACTATTTGACCCTCTCGCCAGACGTTTTGGGTGCGACGGACCTCTCAGGCAATCACCCAAGCTCTACGCTTCCTTCGATCAAAGCCAGCACAGATCCGACGGCGATCACTAGCCGTACGGGGGGCCGCGTGAGTCGCTTTACAGGCTTGGATGAGGAGGCACCCTTGGGAACTCCCCAGACGGGACCCATTCCGGAGTGGACGGGGCAGCACCTTTACGACCTTCAGCGCCAAACGATCAAGCCGCGGCCAGTGGTGCGCAATTGGGGGAATGCCGACCGTGCGCAACCGATGATTGCGACCATGGTGCCCTTCTCTGTGGGAATCCAAACTCCCCTCTCCAGCTTGGGCAGCAAGCTCCAGCAGATGTGGCGCTATGTGGACTTTTCCTTTGGCCTCGCCGATGCGTCGAACCACAACTTGGATGTGGAGGGGCTCTGGTGGGCACCCGTGGGCGGAGCCGTTGTGGCTGACACCTTTGCCAACTTTGAGATTCAACTGGGACACTCCCTGTACGCCCCTGATGAGTATATTGATCCAGGCTCCCTGTGGCCCAAGTATCCCCTTTCAGGCCTCAAGCCGACCTTCGCAAGCAATTACCTCGACAAGGTCAACGATCCCCCGACCGTGGTTCACGATCGCTTCCGGGGCTATAGCGTAAACCCTGGTGACATTGCGTTGCACCCGAACTCGGGGATGAAGCTTATGCCCTATCCGTGGAACCGTACCGTCGGCCCCGAGGATTGGACGACCTATACGTGGCGCGATACGACCCTGCGCAAGCGGGCGGGCGTGAAGAACGGTGGAGTGGACCCCAAGCAGTGGTGGAAGGCTGTGGGACTCCTCGATCCCGGTTGCTTCTACTACAAAACCAACAATGTACGCACCATTGGCTTGGCTCTGTTGATGGAGTTCCGGTGCTTCCCCGACCAGGGAGCAGCCGGTGTGAACGGCTTGGATATCTCCCTTGCGGCCAATTCATCGGCCAAGCCTTACTTCCGAGCCTTCTCAACGGGCGGAATCGATACCTCGAACAACCCTGTTCAGGTGGACCCTGACACAGAAAACAAGGCCAACGGCGGATTCAATCCCACGTCGAGCCCTCCCGGAAAACCCACCTTCGGCTTGGACTGTTCGGTGTATCTCGGCGCAGCCGATTTTGTGGTGCGTGTTAGCCACAGCCATTCGATCTGGTTCCCCGCAACCAATCCTCAGGACGGGTCCTTCTTCAACAAGCCCCTGTACATGCAGCCCATCATGGAGCCGCGCGCAGAGGATCAGCCGGTTGGCACGGCGATCACCCTCGCCTTCAGGGGCATGAAGAAATCTACACCCGGCACTGCCGAGTGTGGGAACGGACCCGAGCCTTGGCTCGAAAACGCGATCACTCTCGATGCCTACGGGGATCACTACGATGACTGCCCGCCACCCACTTGCGGCATCCTGAACCACAACGCGAGCCAAGAGAATGTGGGGATCAAGCTCTTCGGAGACGGTGCTTGGGTCAACGATATCTCGTTGATTGATACTGCAAAGTATTACCAGGTTCGCGTGAGTTTCCAGTCTGACATCTTCACCGGGCTTGGCCCCGAACTCTCGGCCCTAGCCGTTGCATGGATCGTTCCGTGACCGGCCTGCGCCGAGCCGCATGGAGTGCCACTCACCTAGCATGAGTGCCTCCCTGGGCCTACGCACTCCTTTCCACTACCCCTCCCCTCAGATCCCCCCTTTCTAACCGGCCGCGAATCTCATTCCGCTATCCAACCCCTACACCAAGCACTCTCCTTCATGTATCGGATTCACGGACGACTCCTCAATCATTCACAGATGACTCAATCCAACTCTCCTAAGGCGCGAACCGCACGTGGCCCACGACTGCTCTCCTCCAAGAAGGCTTCCATGGCCGCACTCCTAGGAGGCCTAGCTTTGCTCGGTGCCTGCGGGACTGCTGTTTCGCCTGGCATCGGGGCAGGCGAGAAACTCTCTGTCGTAGGGATTAACGTGCTCGAGGGCATGGAGTGGAAACTCAACCGTCCCATCGACATCACCTTCAACCTAGAGGTGGACTTTGCGACCGTGTCGATGAACACGATCAACATTGTCGACCCCTATGGCCAGGCGGCCACTGGAGCCTTCAGCTTTCCCACAAATCCTGATGGGAGTGTGAACACGAAGGTCGTCCGGTTCCAACCTAACTGCCCACGGGCTGTAGATTTTAGTGACGCTGGACTGACTCCCAACACGGTCTACCGGTTAACGGTTCTAGGTTCGGATTCGGGCGGAGTGACCGTGCGCAGCGTGGGAGGGGAGGGCCTTACCACCGGATCATTGGTGAATTTCCAAACGCCGAATTCAACAGATCCCCTTGCGCTGTTCCTCGACACGGTACCGGGGCCTCCGGCCGTGCGCCTCCGAGGATCCTCGGGTGTTGCTACCGATGATCTTGACGCTACCTACATGGTCGTGGGTGGGCAAAACGTCTACTTCGAGATGGATCTGTCCGATCAGACGGGTCGCATTCCGATTGAGTTGCCTCTGAACCACTACAGCATCGCTGAAAACCAAGTCGAGTTCGTTGTGCACTTCAATCAACCGATCGATGCGACGCCACTCAACATTGACGCGACTTACGTGTCGGTTCAGTATTTCACGGGCCTCGTGTGGACCGACATCCAGTCCGACCTTGAGTTGCTGGCTAATTGCACGGAAACGGGTTCTGCCTTGCGCATGATTCCCCGTGGAATCCTGCCCCAAGACAGTCCATTGCGGGTGGTCGTCCGACAGGGCTTTGCGGATTTGACGGGCGATTCGGTGTCCTCCAACCTGACCAAGTTCGCCATGGCGGACACGGTTCAAGCGGGTGATGCCAACCCCCTCTTTCCTGGAATCGGAAACCCCGAGGTGGATGAGGTCCTCGAAACATTCAGCTTGAGTGGTTCCGAGCTCGGTTCGCTTGAAGACACGGTGGCCGCCTTTGAAGTACCCCGCGCCGATTGGGGTGGAGGAGAACTGAAAGCGTCCTTCGACTTTGGAGGCACGGGTGGTCCGAAGGGGACCTTTGACTGGCACCTCGCTCCGGGCGTGGACGTCATCTTGAACACGGTCAGCGACACGATTACCGGTGGACCTGGGGGCGCTCCGACGGGAACGCAAGCAGTGATCAACGGTGTCGTGGATATCCGCAACATGTACGTGCCAGCTTCAACGCGCCTCATTATTCAGGGGCCGAACACCTGCACGATTCTGGCTACCGGGACGGTTACAGTCCTCGGAGAGATTTCGGTGCGCGGATCGGACAACCCGGGCGTGGGAACTTTGAATACAACGAATCAGCCCGAGTCGGGGGCCAAGGGCAACGCCGGTGGCGGTGATGGGGGCGTGGGGTCATTCCTGACGTCACAGTCCACTCCCCAGGGCGGCGCTGGTCAGGGCGCTTTCAATGTTCCCAACGGCGGGGGTGAGGGTGGCGAGACTTCCTATGCGAAGAACACCAAAGACGGACGGCGCGGTGCAGGCGGCGGCGGTGGTGCGTTCGGACCCGACATCCTCTTTGACTACGGCGGCAATAACGGGCAGGTCCTCGTGCCCGTTCAATCCTTGGTGGGATTTGACATTGAGCGTGGTGCCGGTGGCGGCGCGGATGGCCTGGGTGCTGTATCCCAGTCGGCACGGGCCAAGGGTGGCGATCCGGGCCCCTCTCCGTTCATCGACCTCACTGGAGCCAATGATTTCTACGGCACACTCCTGCTTTCCACCGGAGCGCTCGTCACAGGTGAGCTGACCCGCACATGGGCAGGAGCCGGTGGGGGTGCAGGTGGAGACGCAGTCAACTCCGACACCTTCCCCTTGGACCCCTTCCAGAATGGTGGTGATGAAAAGGGATCGGGCGGCGGTGGCGGTGGCGGCGGTCTCAAGATCCTCTCCATTGGTGAGGTCATCGTGGGAAGTGCCGTTCAGGCCGGCAGCCTCGCCGCTGAAGGCGGAACCGGGGGCGGTGGCGAAAACGTGATCTTCTTCGACCGAGTGGGCGGGGGATCGGGTGGCGGTGCCGGTGGCCACATCATTGTCTCCAGTGCTGACAAAATCACGATTTACGGCAATGCCGTTGATTCAGGGCCTTGGTACGGTGACAACGTCAATAAACTCAATCACAGCCCACGCGCCATCTCCGCCTTGGGAGGCCAGGGCGGAGCAGGCAACACCAGTTGGGGCGGTGCGAATGAGAACGGTGCCCAACCATGGCGCTGCGACCGAATCCCGTGGGACAACCTGCCCTTCAGCGACCAGCCGCCCCAGGGCTTGGGTTGTTTCAAGTCATTACCCGACATCAATGACCTTGTAGAGGGCCCGGTGGTGGGCGCGGGTGGCGACGGCAGCCCCGGGCTGATTCAGCTGCACGTACCCGACCCCGAGATCAACTTGATCTTCCCCGACCTAGAAGCGCTTGCCGCTGGGCAGGGATTTGCTGAGACCTATGATGATGGGTTGGACGTGACCCCTGCGATGGCTCCCCCTCCGGTGGGCTTCCACCGGCCCAAGCAGTCGGTGGGTGATTCCAACTGGATTCCACCTGACTACATGATCCCCTTCTTCGGGGATCTGTCCCGCGCCCAGACGAAGTGGATTCCCCTGGGGCTGGCTAGAGTCGCTCCCAGCGGATTCGACCAGGTCATGCTGCGTTTCGAGGGCACAGATGTTCTGGATGGAAAGGTGCCGCACAATGGTTCAACCGTTTCGCAGCTGCCTCCAATCCTCGGACCCGATGCGTTGGGGAGTGCGGGCAATGCTCCGTATATTGGAAGTGATGGGTATAGCTTTGTGCTGGACGCCTCGGGCCTCGCGCCACAGGATCAGATGTACACGGAGAACACTCAGCTCTTGCGCGGTTTCACGGTCAAGCTTGAGGATCAGTCCGATCCCCTGACGTATCAGCTCTACACCATCGTGAGTGCGAGCTATGACTCGGCAGCGGATGAATTCAATGTTGTTCTGGACTCCACGGGTGCTTCACCCAACAACTTTGTGTCGTCAGGTCAAATCATGGTTTCGCTGGTGCCGCACTTCTTGCGTGTGATCACCTCTGGGGTGCATGACTCCTACCCGGCGTTGAGTGATGTGCAGTTGCGCTTTGAAACCACGAAGATTGACCCATTGACGGGTCTGCCGAGCACGACAACCTCGGGCTGGACATTTGATCCCAACGATCTGAACGCTGATCAGTGGGACTTCATGCGCTTTGAGATTGAGTTTGAGATCGAGCTTGATGTGACGGCTCCTCGGCCCGGTTTGGACCACCTGAGGGTGTCTTACGAGTTCTAATGACTCAGTATTAGCGACTTGAGGAAGGGCGAATACTCTCCCTCCTCAAGGCCTTGAAGAGCCCCGCCCCGCAGTCTGCTGGGTGGGGCTCTTGCGTTAGATCCTCGGCCGGTTCTGGCAGTCGCTGGTCCGGCACGGTTCAATGGGCGGATGCACGCCCAGGCGGACCTCAATTCTCAATCCTCCGCGCTCCGGCGAACGGGTTTCAAGATCCGGACGCTGGGAGTCCGCAGGTGCGCCTACCACGGGGTGGGCGTGCTGGGGATGGCCTTGGGGTTGGGCGCCTGCGGAACCAGCGAGTCGGTGCCTGTACCCCTCTTGCTGCTGGACTTGCAACCCGCGGATGGCCGGGGCGTTTACCTCAACGAGGAACTCGTCCTCACCTTCTCAAGCGCCCTCGATCCAGCGTCGATCACCAGCACGAGTCTGAGAATAACGGATACCGAGGGTGGTCAAGCAGTGGGGCGTTGGGATGTCATGGGGCGGCAGGCGCGTTTCGTGCCGAGTCCTGTGCTTTCAGCAAATCTCAGTGATGGGGGGTACCGACCCGATATGGAGTACCGCCTTGATGTGGTGGGTTTCCCGCGCCTGGATGGCCTGCGATCCGTGAGGGGGGAGCCGCTGGCCCAGTGTTTCACCTGGGCCTTTTCCACAGCAGCGGTGGGACCCGGTCGGCGCGGATTTGTTTTTGATGATGCCTCTCCGGGCGTCGGGGCGTTGGTGGGGCTGGACGATCAGAGGCACATCCAACCAGGGGAGCCTCTGCTGCTCGAGTGTTCCGAGCCTCTCGACCCATCTTCACTCAGAGAGAGTGAGTTCCGAATTCAGCGCTTTGGAGGAAGTGAGGAGAGTCGATCGTGTGGAGTTCGGTCGCGGTTCCTTGCCAATCACCCCGAGGGCAGCCTGGGGTTGTTGCAGCCCCATGCGGTCATTGAGTTGATGCCGGAGGAGAGGCTCGAACCAGGGAAATACATACTCGAGGCAGCGGGGGTGACATTGACGGACTACGGAGGGAATCCGGTTTGGCCATCAGCTAGTCGCCTGCGCTCGATGCCCTTTCAGGTGCGCCGTGCCTCACCAACTGGCCCTACAGGAGCGGAATCCAAGTCGATCGTCCAGCTTTCGTTTTCTGACCGTGAGGGATTTGTTTCGGTGCCGGTGCCAGGGAGCGATGGCTTGGCCCATTGGGGGGACGGTGGAGCGTTGGGGGTGCGGTACCCCTTGGCAGCGGGCACAGGTGAATTGGGGGCCTTGGCGCTGGTCGGGATTGAAGCCCGCAGGGACGTCCACACTACCGCCCTGCGGGTCCCCAGCGGGCGAACCCTGGATCTTGGACCGGGCCGGGGCCTGCGCGTACTACGATCCCAAGGTCGGATGGAGATTGCGGGGCGCCTCGACCGGCAATGCGAATACCTCGAAGGAGAGCCCGTCGGAGCCGAGCGGGCCAATCATCCCTACGTGAAGGGAGAGAGTGTGGGAGAATGGCTTGCCCGGGCCCGTGCTGAGGGCTGGGACTTTACTGTCCTAGTCGCTGGGGGAGACTTGGTCATCTCTGGGGAGTTGGTTGTGAACACACCCCTACTCTTGGTCGCGGGGGGCTGGATCCGGGTCGAGGGTCGCATTGATCAACCACCGCGTCAGTTGTGGCTCTTGAAGGAGGGGGGCGGGCTGCGCATGGATCCGACTGCATCGGTGCCCGACATGCGCTTCGAACGCCCCACGCGAAATCCTCTAACCACGACGCTCCACCTTGCAGCCGTCACCACGCCGGTGCCCGCACTCGTGAGCAGCTATCACTGGCTCGATGCCGAGGTGGGGGCAAGGCGAGGAGCAGGATCCTTCGAAGTGAGCTATCTGCCTGCCGAGGGGCCGATTGACCGAGCCCGCGCCGTTCAACATCCCCGGCTACTTGAGGGTGAAGGTCAGGTTCGAGTCCTGCTCGATCTCTATGTGCCTCCCGGGGAACTCTGGGACCCTCCTAGTATCGACTTCGTGAATCTCTTTTGGGCGCCGCAGCACTAGATCCCCATGGATTGGACTGAACTGGCAATGTCTGCGTCGGCATGGATTTGGGCCCTCTTCGGTCTGCTGGTGGGCTCATTCCTCAATGTGTGTATCCACCGTCTTCCCATCGAGGGCATGGGCGTAGCCTGCCCTCGGCGCTCCCTATGTCCCTGTTGTGGCACGACCCTTAGTTGGCGGGAGAACATCCCCCTCTTGTCTTGGATCTTCCAGAGGGGCAAGTGTATTCATTGCAAGGCTTCTATCCGCGTTCGCTACCCAATCGTCGAGGCCGCAAACGCTGCCCTTTGGTACACCGCTGTCCGCGTGGCTGGCCCTGAACACGTTGCGACCTGGCTGATCTGGTCCACCGTGCTTTCAGGTTTGTTGGTGGCAACCATGGTGGATTTCGATTGTTTTCAAATCCCCGATGAAGTCTCCCTCGGGGGGTGTGTTCTGGCTCCCCTCGCGGCCTTGTTCATCCCCAGCCTGCACGACGCATCATGGGTGGCTCAGCAAGTCTCCTCAGGAGGGGGACTGGCCGTCGGCCCGGGCGGGGCATTGCTCTCATGCGTGGCGGGCATGCTCACCGGGGCAGGGATCCTGCTCCTCATTGGTTGGCTTGGGAAGTGGGTCTACGGTGTGGAGGCCATGGGCCTGGGAGATGTCAAACTTCTCGCCGCGGGGGGGGGGTTCGTAGGACCCGCCGGTTCCCTAGGGGCCCTCGCGGTTGCCGCCCTCTTGGCATCGGTGTTTGGTCTACTCAATATGGTGCGATTCTTCGTCCTGTCACGTAGGCGTGCAGGTCAGCGGGGCAGGCTGGATTCCGTGGGACGTTCCATGCGCATCGCACGCCTAGCAGGGCGCTATCTGCCTTTTGGACCGTTCTTGGGAGTAGGGATTGGAATTGCCCTTCTGGCTTGGGATGATTTGAGTCAACTGTGGCCGTAGCCCCTGCGGTGGGGCGGCGGATTCCGGTGACCTACTCAACCCGTGACATCTAAGGGGGAACGAAGATGAACACAACTCTAAACAGCAAGCTGATCACCCTGCGAGCAGCCTTGCGGTGTGTGGCCTTTGCAGTGCCGCTTTCAGCCTTGCTCAGTGGATGTGCTTCCATGCAGGCAAAGAGCTTGGCTCTTGAAGAAAGCCACGCGGAGCAGCAGAGGCTTTACACCCAAAACGCTGCCTTGGGTGAAGACGTGGCAAGATTGCAGAATGAGTGCGACCAGCTGGCCTTGGCCCTCGAGGCCGCGACTGCAGACCTCGAACAGCAGCAGAGCGCGCAGACTGCCTTCCCAGATCTTGAGGCTGCGGGCATTTCGGTGGAACGCCGGGGGTCGGATGTCGTCTTCACGATTCCTAGTGCGGTGACCTTCGGTTCTGGCAAGGCTACGATCAGCTCTTCGGGCAGGGATGCCCTGCGGACCCTCGCTGGCCGACTAAGATCCGAGTTTGCAGGAGACGCGGTGTTTCATGTAGAGGGCCACACTGATTCGGACCCCATTCGAAAATCGAAATTCGAGTCGAACAGGCACCTGTCCATCCGTCGCTCCATGGCCGTGGTGGATTACCTTGTGCGCACCTGCAAGATTGCTGATGAGCGCTTTGTCGTCGCAGGCTTCGGGCAGCATCGTCCAGTGACAGACAATCAGTCCGCAGCCGCCAAAGCCCGAAATCGGCGAGTGGAAGTTGTCGTTCGTCAGGGGCGCTAGGAACACGCAAACAGCGTCCGACGGGACCCCACCCTTGGCCCCGAGGGGGCCAAGGGTTAGGGGGGATTGGATTGCCTTAGGAGCTAGGGGGAGACTGGATTCTTGCGCTTGTGCAGGGATGGCACTCCCCCCGTCAGTGGCCGGTGGTGGAATATCTACGGGCTAAGACCCCAGTATTGTGCGTCCTTTTGCTTCATGCCAGTTTGGGTGTGTAGGAGTACGATGTGTGTAGTTCTGATGGCGCTCCTTGCCATCCTCTCTCACCCCCAGACCCCCTGCCAAACTCCATGACCGAGCTGAAATCCCTCCGCAATATTGCTTTCGTGGGCCACCCCTCATCGGGAAAGACCACCCTTGTCGACGCCTTTGCTCACCTGATGGGTGCCTCTGCACGGAAGGGCTCGGTCGCGGACAAGACGAGCATTTGTGACACCGAGCCCGAGGAGCAAGACAAACAGCACACCCTACATATGTCAGCGGTATGGGCTCAGCACAAGGATTGTACATGGACCTTGATGGACACTCCCGGCTACCCGGAGTTTGTGGCTGAGGTGCAGTCTGCCATGTTTAGCGCAGACCTCGTGGTAGGGGTTGTCAGCTGCACAAGTGGGGCGACCTACAATCTGCGGACCAAGATGAAGCAGGCCCTAGCGATGGGCCGTGGGCGGGCGATCATTTTGACCCACCTCGATGGAGAGAACGCAGACTTTGAGACGACGATTGCCGAATTGCGGGAGGGTGTCGGGCACGAGTGTGTGCCCGTGCTCTTACCTGATGCGAGTGGTGCTGGCTTTTCGAGTGTGAGCCGGGCCATCCTCAACCCCGAGAGTGAATGGTCGGCGCGCCTGAAGGATCGTGTGATGGATGGCTGTGAGGATGAAGACCTCCTGATGGAGTACATCGAAAGCCAAGAGCTGACCGAGGAACAGTTGGAGGAGCACATGCCGCGAGCTATCGCATCTGGCAATCTGGTGCCCGTCCTAGTCTGCAATCCCGAGAGCGGCCTCGCCGTGGACCGCGTACTCGAGTATTTGCGACGATTCTCGCCCAGCCCCGAGTGCTTGCCCACCCTCGATACTGACGGGGAGGTCATTAGCCCGGACCCATCTGCTCCGTTGGCCGGCACGGTGTTCAGTGTGGCCAGCGACCCGCACGTGGGAAAGATCTGCCTTGTGCGCATTCACCGGGGGACTCTGAAGGCGGGAGAATCCGTCTGCGGAGTCGACGGCGGCAAGGGTGAGAAGCTAGGCGGCCTCTTCCGCATGGTGGGCAAGAATCACGAGACGGTGGAGTCAGCGGGACCTGGCGATGTTGTGGCCTTCTCGAAGGTTGAGGGCCTTGGAGTCTGGGCCCTGTTTTCCCATCCCAACGAGGAAGTCGTTCATGTCCCCGTGCCGACTCCACCGACTCCGATGGTTGGATTGGCGGTTCTTCCAAAATCACGTGCCGATGAGCAGAAGATTGGGGAGTCACTCAATAAGCTGACGAGTGAGGATGTGACCGTGCGCGTGGATCACGACAAGGACACACACGAGGTGGTGGTCTACGGGATGAGCGACCTGCATTTGCAGCTTCTGTTTGACCGCATGAAGCGCCGGTATGGGGTAGAGGTTGAGACCTCCGCGCCCAAAATCGCGTTCCGTGAGACGATCAGCAAGCCAGCGGAAGGCCACCACCGCCATAAGAAACAGAGCGGGGGGCGGGGGCAGTTTGGTGAGTGCTACCTGCGCCTGAAGCCCCTCCCCTCAGGTAGCGGCGTAGTGTTCAAGGATTCTGTGGTGGGTGGATCGATTCCGCGAAACCTGATCCCCGCCGTGGAGAAGGGCATTGTGGACATCTGCGCGGACGGAATCTTGACCAATGGCAAGGTGGTTGACGTGGAGGCTGAGGTGTACGACGGCAAGTTCCATGCGGTTGATTCGGATGAGGGCAGTTTCCGGGCAGCAGGGGCTAGGGCATTTCGCACTGGATTTGAAGCTGCCAAGCCCGTTCTGCTCGAGCCCGTGATGAAGCTAGAGATCCACGTGCCGACGGACGACGCTGGCACGATTTTTAGTGACTTGACGAGTCAGCGCCGCGGCCACGTCCTCGACCAGTCCAATGAGGAGGACGGAAAGATCACGGTGATTGTGGCAGAGGCGCCTTTGTCCCTGGTGCAGACCTACCACCGAGATTTGAAGTCCCAGACCGCAGGAGAGGGCTCGTATTCCATGGAGTTCGCCCGCTTCTCCCCGATGCCGGCCGCTGAGCAGGCCAGGGTGTTGGCGGCTGAGGCCAAGCATCACGAGGACTAGCCACACCCCTCTCTAGAGCTGCCCTAAGCCGCCGGGGATCGGACCCCGGAGTGAGCATGCAACAGCCCCCCTGCCTCAAGTGGAGACAGGGGGGCTGCTTCTTTTGATGGATAGGCCGTTCGCACCCGCCTGGGCTAGGTCAGGGCTCAGGTCGCCCTAGTTGATCGGCCGATCACTGATGAGCGCTCCTCGCCTGGCAAGTCCGTAAGGGGAGCACCGCACTCAAGGGGTATCTCGATCATGATCACGATGGAAGAACTGCTGGCGCTCATGGTGCGCCAGGGAGGGTCCGACCTCCATGTCTCGGTAGGCAGTCCGCCGCGCATTCGCGTGGATGGGGAGCTACTTCCTGTGGAGTGTGGTGTCCTCAGCTCGGAGGACACCCGACGGATGGCGACGAGTATCCTGTGCGCCGATCAGGTGGCCCGCTTCGACGCGGAACTGGAGCTGGACTGCTCTATTGGCTTGGAGGGTTACGGCCGCTTCCGGGTCAATGTCTTTCACCAGCAGGGCGCAGCTGCCTGCGTGCTGCGCTCGATTCCCAATGAAGTGCCCGACTTTGAGACCCTCGGCCTTCCAATCGAGACTGTACGACGCATTTGCGCCCTGCAAGCAGGGCTGGTGTTGGTCACAGGTGCCACCGGCTCGGGCAAGTCGACCACCCTAGCCTCGATGATCAATCACATCAATGGGACGCGTCAAGCTCACATTGTCACCATTGAGGATCCTGTTGAATTCACTCATGTGCACAAGCACTGCCTGGTCAATCAGCGTGAAATCGGTGGAGATACTCACAGTTTCAAGAGCGCCCTGCGTTCTGTGTTGCGACAGGATCCGGATGTGGTCCTCGTCGGGGAGTTGCGCGATCATGAGACGATTGAAGCAGCTCTCACCCTTGCAGAGACGGGCCACCTGACCTTTGCGACCTTGCACACTTCGGATGCGGTCCAGACGCTCAACCGCATCATCGATGTTTTTCCTTCCCATCAGCAGGCGCAGGTGCGGACCATGCTGTCTTTCACACTTCAGGCAGTCTTTAGTCAGAAGCTCCTGAAGTGCGCTTCGGGTTCGGGTCGTCACTTAGCAGCAGAGATTCTCATGGCCAACTCGGGCGTGCGCGCCCTCATTCGCGATGGCAAGGCGCACCAAATCTACTCTCAAATCCAAACGGGGGGCCGCTTGGGAATGACCACCCTGGCGCAGTCGCTGGCCGATCTTGTGGCTGCGGGGAAGATATCCCTTGCGGACGCCGAACTGGCTTGTCCAGATCCAAATGAACTGCACTCAGCGGTGAAGGCTGCCTGATGGTCCTGCACTCCAACAAGATCAGGCGCCTGTTCCTGAAGGCTGACCTCGTCACTAGCGAGCAGTGGGCCCATGCACTGAGTCAGGGGCCCGATCCGGTGTTGAATCTCGTTAGAGAGGGAGTGTTGGACGAGGATCTGATCGCAGAGACGATTTGTACGGCGGCGGGTATCGCGCCGGTCAATCTCCTCGAGATTCAGCCCGATTCAGAGGCGATTGCGGCCATCTCTGAAGAAGACTGTAAGCGGCGCAGAATCCTGCCCCTCACCAAGAATGCAGACGTCCTGACTTTGGCGGTGGCGGACCCCTTCGATGTACTCCTGTTCGACGACATCCGGCGTTCCACCGGGTGTTTTGTACGCACTGTTTTCAGCCATGCACCTGCTTTGGGCGTTGCCCTAGAAGCGGCTTTCGATCAGGGAGCCCAGCAGGTTGCCGACATGATGGAGGAAGTCTCCGGTGTGGAGGATGTTCACATTGAGGAACAGGCGGAGGAAACTCAGGATTTAGGGCAGGGCTCTGGGGAAGAGGGAGAGGCGCCTGCCGTAAAACTAGCGAATCTAGTGTTACTGCGTGCCTTGAAGGCCAAAGCGAGTGACATTCACATCGAACCGGGGGAGAAGGCTCTGCGGGTGCGCTACCGAATTGACGGACGCATGAAGGCAGTCATGTCACCGCCGAAGGCGATTCTCCCGGCCCTGACTTCGCGGCTCAAGATCTTAGCCCAACTGGATATCGCTGAGCGCCAGGTGCCTCAGGACGGAAAGTTCCAGATCAGATTCGAGGGACGCTCAATCGACTGTCGACTCTCGATTCTGCCCGTCGTGGGGGGCGAAAAATGCGTCATCAGAATCCTAGATGCTGGCTCCATGAGCATGTCCTTGGATGGGATGGGCTACGAACCCAAGTGTTTGGCCGATGTGCGCGAGGCCATCGAGTCGCCCTATGGCATGCTGCTCGTTACTGGGCCCACTGGGTCTGGCAAGTCCACGACACTGTACTCGTGCGTGCAGGCGGTTGCGTCGGATGAGGTGAACGTGACAACGGTGGAGGATCCGGTTGAATTCCAGATGGACGGGATCAATCAGGTCCCGGTCAACCCCAAGCGTGGAATGACCTTTGCCGGCGCTTTGCGTTCGATTCTGCGTCAGGACCCCGATGTGGTCTTGCTGGGCGAGATACGTGACAAGGAAACTGCAGACATCGCAGTCAAGGCGGCTCTGACCGGCCACCTCGTATTATCGACCCTGCACACAAACGATGCCCCAGGGACCATTTCTCGTTTGGCGGACATGGGCGTGGATCCATTCATGGTCTCCAGTTCGGTGTTGTGTGTGTGTGCCCAACGCCTAGGTCGACGCCTGTGCACACACTGCCGCATTCCTTGTGCGGCCCCTGCAGAGGAGCGCCTGCTCGCCTGGGGCCTCAGTCCCGAGGACCTTGGCCCCGCCAATGAATTCTATGAAGCCCAAGTCGACGGCTGCCGCCACTGTCACCAGGGATATCGCGGCCGTTTCCCCATTTTTGAGACTATGCGGGTCAGCCCGACCCTCAAGCGCATGATCAACGATTCGGCATCGAAGGCCGAAATCAAGGCCCAGGCCGTGGCCGAGGGCATGCTGACCCTGCGTCGTGTGGGCATGCTCAACGCCTCCCGCGGGGTGACCACTATCGAGGAAGTCCTGCGTGTAACGCTCTCTGACTGAAAACCCCCTAGCCCAATTCCCCGTGAATCACTTCAAGTACGCAGCCAAGGATGCCCGTGGGGGCCGAGTCGAAGGAACAATCAGCGCTGCCAACAAGGCCGAGGCCCTAGCTGAGTTGCGCTCAAAGGAGCTTGCGGTCTTGCAACTCGACGAAGCGGGGCGGCACAAGTCACTTAGCTTTGACATGCCCTTCAGGTCTGGAAAGGCTCGTATCTATGCTCGCAAGGGCGAGTTGGTCATGTTCACTCGTCAGCTCGCCACCATGGTGGGGGCGGGTCTGAGTTTGCTTGAGTCCCTTGAGGTATTGGGTGCTCAAGCTGAGTCTCCGGGGATGCGTGCCTGCTGTGAGAGCTTGGTCTCTGACTTGCGAGGTGGCTCGGACCTCTCTCAGGCGATGGAGGGATGTGGCCAGGTCTTCAATCATTTGTACATCAATATGGTGCGCGCTGGGGAGGTCTCCGGTCAGATGGATCTGATCCTCGACCGTCTGGCGGACTACCAAGAGGAGTCGGATGCTCTGACCCGTGAAATCCGATCGGCCATGACCTATCCGGTCATCTCGATGGTCCTCGTCCTTGGCATCACGGCGTTCTTGATGATGGGCGTCGTGCCCTCATTCAAGGAAGTCTTTGCCACGATGGATGCCAAGCTGCCGGCATTGACCTTGGGCGTGTTGGCGTTCTCCAACATGTTGGCAGAGAATGCAACGGTTGTCCTACTGACTGTGATTGCAGTGTTCGGATCACTCAAGCTGGTCAAGGGAACCCAACGTGGGGCCTTCCTCTTTGATCGCGTCCTCTTGCAGGTACCCATTTTTGGGGGACTTGTAAGGAAGGTCTGTCTGGCACGTTTCAGCCGCACGTTTTCGACTCTCATCCGCTCGGGCGTGCCCATCATGGCGACCCTCGATATCGTGGGCCACACTTCGGGTAACCTGATCATGAGCCGGGCTGTGGCCAAGTCCCGGGACAGTGTGCGCGACGGCAATCTGCTCTCCGAGCCCCTGGCCAGTGAGCCCGTATTCCCTCCCATGGTGGTCCGCATGATTGCCATTGGCGAGCGCACGGGTGCCCTCGAGACGCTGCTCGAGAAAATCTCTGATTTCTACGATGGCCAGGTGAAGGCCCAGGTCAAGGCCCTGACCAGCTTGATCGAGCCCATCCTGATCACAGTCATGGGGGCCATCGTAGGGACCGTGGTGATGGCCATTTTCATGCCAATCTTCGATATGGCTGGCAACGTCGGGCCCTAGAGAGCCCATGGGGGCAGGGTGCCTCGAAGTGAGACGGAGATGCATTCGGGCGCAGGGGCGCTCAAGCATCGTGGCCAAAAAGTCGATCAAGAGTACGTGTCAAGGCCTCTGGGATGGATCCAGAGCCGTTTTCAACCGGAGCCCCTCACGGGTGCTCTTGTTCAACAACCCCATCAAAAACAACAGGGCCCTTCAGGGCTCACCCCTGACCTCCCCTGTGGGAGGCCGCCCAAGTCTCTAAGGACCCTATTCACTATGACTATTCGTACCAACCGCCAGTCTGGTTTCACCCTGATCGAGTTGATGATCGTGGTGGCCATCATTGCCATCGTGGCCGCCGTGGCCCTTCCCAAGCTGATGAGTGCGCGTCTCTCCGCTAACGAGAACGCCGCTGTTGCGACTCTGCGTACTATCGCTGGTGCCCAACAACAATTCCAAGCGTCTTGCTCCATCGACACCGACGCTGACGGTGGCGGGGAATTCGGCTACTTCGGCGAGCTCGCTGGTGCGGACGCCATGCGTGCCTGGGGTGGTGTTGGCGCCGTTCCCGACCTAAGTGGCGGCGTGCTCTCGCCCCCCTTCCTTGCGACCCCTTTTGGCAACGTCGCTACGAGCATCGTTGAGCGCCAGGGCTACATGTTCAAAATCTTCCTTCCTGCCGCGACCGCAGCCGGAGCTATTGCTGGTGTCGAGGAGGCTGCTGGTGGCGGTGCGACAGTCGGTGCAGGATCGCCAGATTCGGCGAACTGTGAGATCTACTGGTGCGCCTACGCTTGGCCCTCTCAGCAGGGCAAGACCGGCAACCGGTGTTTCTTTATCAACCAGGATCAAGACATCATTGCAACCGATTGCAAGGCGCTCAGCTACGAGGGTACGACGAGTATTCCTGCCTACAGTGCAGCTTACGACACTGCCAGCATGAGTGATCAACTCGGTCTTGCCATCATGAATAAGACCGCCGTGGACACCAACGTCTGGACCGCCGTCGGCAACTAAAACGAACGTCCAGAGGACTCTACGAGGGGCGCCGACCGATGTGGTCGGCGCCCCTCATGCGTTATTGGGCGCACTGAGCCCAAACAGGCGACAAGCATTGGCAGTCGTGGCTCGTTCCAAGTCGGCCACATCGATCCCGCGCAGTTGTGCGATCGATTCAAGGACCACGCGCGTAAAAGCGGGCTCATTGCGCTTGCCGCGATGTCCCTGCGGTGCGAGGAACGGACAATCGGTTTCCACCAGCATACGGTCGAGTGGCACATTGAGAGCGGCTTCTCGATTCTCCGAGCTGCCCTTGAACGTCACGATGCCCGAGAACGAGATGTACAACCCCTGGGCGAGGTATTCGGGTAGCTCTTCATTGCCCATGGTGTAGCAATGCATGACTCCACGAATGGCTGGGTACTCGCGCACCATAGCCAGCGTGGCATCGTGGGCATCACGGCAGTGAATAATGACTGGCTTGTCGAGCTCACAGGCCAAGGCTAGGTGCCAGTGAAAGGCACGCTCTTGAGCGGAACGGGGAGAGTATTCCTTGAAGAAGTCCAAGCCCGTTTCACCCACGGCCACACAATCAGGTCGTGTGCAGAGACTGCGAATCAGATTGCGGGCCTCTGGATCGTCAATCTGTTCCGCATCATGGGGGTGAATCCCTGCGGTGGGGTGCAAGTGGGGAACACCTTGGCAAAGATCCCATGCCGCTTGCGACGTTGCTTTGTCGGTGCCAACAACAAGCATCTGCTCGACTCCCGCCGATCGGGCGCGCTCGATGACCTCGGCTCGGTCACCGTCGAAGTCTTTCCAGAATAGGTGGCTGTGGGTGTCGACGATCATCCTAGCGGCAGCCCATGGATTGCAGCATATCGGTTAGGAAGGCAGCAAAGGTTGCATCCACTTCCAAGGAGAGGACATGGGAGAAGAGGGCGCAGGCCTCCTCATGGTTGAACGACACTCGAATGGCTTGGGCAGCCTTGCGGCGGAGGTAGGAGTCGCCGGTGGACTCCACAAGGTTGGCCTTGAGGGCTTCGCGTGCGAGAGGGTCGTGGGGAAACTTGCCGAGGGCTTCGGTGGCGGCGTAACGAGCGGGCGGGTCGATGACGAGGTTGGTGGCAACGTCTGCACACATGTCCACTGCGGACTTGCCGCTCTTGGCGCATGCCGTGACCCAGCCACGGATGAGGAATTCGTCGGGGGGCATGGTCTTGCTGGCCCGTTCCCGTCGTCGCAGATGTGGGCCGGCGGATTGCATGAAGAGGGCTGGATCCGCTTCCGCGAGTAGGGTGGCTGCGGAGGTGCGGTCATCGATTCGGTAACCGTAGGTACCCATCAATTCGTTGAGGAGAGGTGCGGCGCTCTCGGGGGCGCAGCGAGCGCCGATGGACAGCAGGGCATGGCGTGTAACCGTGCGGTCGCTGACTTCACCGCTGAATGCGTGCAGGGCAGCGTGGCCAAGCTCTTCCCCCCGAGTCTCCAGGTCCTTGATCAGCGCGCGTGTGCGGTGAAGCCACTGGTCGTGTAGGTCGCTCGTTTCTTCGAGCGGTGGTGGGATCATGGCCTCGACGAAGGCCTTGATCTCATCCCGAGCTGCTTGGCTGACCGGAGCGCCGACAGGAATCCCGGCTTCATCTCGAATCACTCCGTCAGAACCGGCGTCCCCTTTTGAAACAGTGGGACTCCCGCTGGATGGGCTGGGGTCCTCAGGAGAGTCGAGCGTACAACTGGTGAAGCATAACCCAAGGCAAAGCAGGAGCGTGCAGGCTGGGCGGCTGGGGTTCACTGATGGGGGGTATGGCTCTGGGAGGGACATGGGCGGGGGGTCGGAGAGGCCAGGGGGGTGGCGATGGGAGGCGTCTGAGCCCACCCGGAGGGGGGGAGCATGCATGGGTCTGTCGGATGCCCTAGCCAAGGCCTTGGCATTGGCTGCACAGACGGCAATATAGTGCCCCCCCTGATCTCTGACGAGCCCCTTCGACCCACCGATTCCTACTGGAGCGCAACTAGGCGTCCCGGTTAGGGTAGGTCATGGGTCTGGAGCTCGCTTGAGGTTCGGACTACCCCCCCCTGTTTTATGCCGAGGACTCCCCTCTCGGCTCAGCTGATTTTACACGGGCTCCTACATGCCCCCACGGACCTCCATGCGTATCGAGCGGACCCACAATCCGGCCACTGGCCTTTTCGCCCTGCCTTCCCTCCTGCTCTTGCTGTGTTTGGGGGGCGGGCTGTCCGCTTGCTCCGGCGGTGGAGGGGCGAGCAGCGGTGCCTTCTACGTCGAGTCCTGTTCCTTGGGCTGCACCAATGGAACAGCGGGAGACCAGATCACCTGCTCCATTATCAATACCTATCAGAACCAAGAGATTTCGATTCTCTTCTCGCAGCCGATCGATGTGTTTTCGGTCAACTCCAGTACCTTCCAGGTGGTGGATGTTTCGAATGGGACTTCGCCTCCTGGGCAGTTTTTCGGCGACCCGACCAACCCCCAGCGTCTGATCTTCCGTCCAGCCCTTTCCTTTGATCAAAACGGAAACCCAATTTTTGGTCTCAAGGCGGACACTTCATACTCCATCCGTATTCCGGGTGAGGTGCAAGACGTCTTCGGCCCCTTCATTCAAAGCACGTCCGGACAAGCGAATCAGTCCCGGTTGGAGTGCACGATCCTCACCAGCCAGGGCATCATCGACCCCGTGCCTGGGGCACCCACGGTGGTGACCACCGTGGATGTGGTGACGGGTTATGACGGTAACGGAAATGCGAACCAGTTTGATTACGACGTGGTGGTGACCAGCACGCCGGAAATCGATGACGTGTACCGTCAAACGCGCGTGACGTTTTCCTTTGATGACATCATGAACGTGGCTACACTGCTCGATCCGGCCAGTAAGTCATCACCGTTCATCTCCATCGAAGTTGACGATGACGGAGATCTGCTCACGGCCGACCGCTACGATGTTGATGGTGACTACAGCTTCGGTGTGGACTTCGACAACCTTCGGACCTATCTGTATTTCGATTCCACCCTGCCCCTACCCTCCGCAGGTCCTACTGCCCCACTGGCTCCGCGTCGCATCGTGATTACGATCCCTGCCAATGTGCAGGATTTGGTCTCGAACCCGATTGCTGCCGGCGGTGGCTCACGGTCGTTCATCCCGGAACTGTCCACGTTCCAAGAATCCCTCCTGCCCCCCGGTGGAGAGGATTTTACCGTCTCTTGGCCCTCGGCGGGTTCCAATGAAGATGGCAATCGCAGCGGTGCGTTCTGGGGCGGCGGCACCCTGGTACCTGGGATTGGCGGAGGCTCGGGGCGCTTGGGAGACCTTCTCATCCCCGCTGGGTTGAGCGTGATTCTGAATACAGATCTCCAGACCTTCCCGCTGACCACATCCGATGGATTCTTGATCAGCCAGATCCCGGACGTGATTGGCAACCCTGACCCCGTGGGGTTCCCGGGGACTGTGGGCAACTTCCCGACTTCCATTACCGTGACCGACGGTGCTTTCGAGTTCAATTCTTTGGTGATGGAGCCCGGCAGTTCCCTGCGGTTCGAGGGCATCAATCCAGCACGCTTGTATGTTCGTGGGCCCGTGGAAGTGAAGCCCGGGGCGGTCATTGACCTAACTGGTGTTGTCCCTGCGGATCACGATTCCACGATCACTGATCCTAAGCTCCTCCTCTCCACTCCCCTCAACGCTGCGAGTGGCGGTGATGGTGGATTTGGCGGATCACGTTTTGACATGACCGTCAATGCGGCCATGGTCGCCCTCCTTGCCTGTGAGAACGATCCCGTTTTCGTGGCTGATGCCCACACCTCTGGATACAAGGGCATGGGCGTTGGGCGCGAGGGTAAGAAAGGCGCGGGATTGGGTGGGGATAAGTATCCCCAGCGTTACCCTGCGGTTGACCTGCAAACTACGGGAGCCCAGGGGATTGGATTCAATGTGAACACCCTCTTCGACCCGATTACCCTCGATACCCAATGTCGCAGTTTTATGGTCGGCGGTTCGGGGTCCGGGGGAAGTTATGCCACGGCCGGCGGAATCGGGGTGGCTTCCTCGCTCTTTCCTACCACGGACTTCCCTGGCACGAGTAACAACGCAGCGGATACGCCCGGGGGGGACCCCTCTGAGGTTGGCTTGAACCCACCTGCGGAGAACAATGTGGGCTACGTAGCGCGCAAATTGAATTGGACCCGAGGAGACCTGCGGGGCGGCAGTGGTGGCGGTGGGGGAGGCGGCCACCCCTATGGCACCTGGGCTGATGGCCACAACGGGGCCAACGTCGATGCTTGTGTCGGTCCCCTGTCAATGTTCCATGCCTGGGTGGATCATTCGGGAGCCCGTGGAGGATTTGGCGGTGGCGCCTTGGCCCTGACTTCCGGTAAGCGCATCACCGTGGACGGGACGATCGATGCACGGGGAAGCCGAGGCGGCGAACCTCGCAACGAACTTCCCCCTGCTCTGTGTGATATTGACTTCGGCCAGTACGCGACTCCAGGCGGAGGCGGCAGCGGCGGAGCGGTCAAATTGCAGAGCATCGTGGTGGATCTTTCAGCAACACCGGGAACGATCAATGTTTCAGGGGGTGCGGGCGGTACGGCAAAGCAATGGGCTAATTCGGTCGGCGGTTCCGGTGGAGCCGGACTTGTTCGCATCGAGGACATGTTGGGAATCACCCGCGCAGCGGCTGCTCCTTCCATTCTGCCCTTCGATCCGACAGACAACTCTCTTGGCTGGGTGAGTGTGGACAGTGGCCCCGATGCTGCAGATGGTCCGGGCTGGGTCATCAGCAATAACCGACCCGACTCCTTTTCAGGCACTTCCTCCTGCTGGTTGACTCCGATTGGGTCCACCGTGAACTCGGTCTACTTTGTGGATGATGAAGCCAACTCGGATACGGGTTCAGCCGCACAGATGGGTTGGAATATGGATCTGCTCTATACTCCCCCGGGACAATCACAGGTGACGATTCCATTCCGGGGGGCCAATGGGTTCTTCCTAGGCTCCTTCGAGAACGAGTTTGGAAAGAGCTTGGGTACTCAGGGCGGCACGGTGCCTGCAGCACCCATCGTGGTGCGCTTTCAAGGTGCCCGCGCAACGGGCCCGGTGAGTAATTGTGACCTTGACTTGAATGATCCCAATAACGGTCTCGTTCCAGGTTCTGTCACGCCGTGGGTGGACCACCCATCGGTGCTCAATGATTTCCAGCCCCCCCCGAACCTGATGCGCTTCGTTGTCATCTTCGACAACACGCGCTTGCCCGGGGACATCCCCCGCCAGATTCTTGACCAGGTGGGTGGCATCACGAATTTCTGGGTGCGCGTCCTTCCCGACTAAGGCAGGCACGAAGTGTGTGTGGGTGGCCTGAACCATCCGGTGCGCTTGCTGCAGCCTGACCCAGATCGTCTGATCCCCGCCTGAACATCCCCCGAGTCTGGGGGGGCGGGGGCGTTCGTGCTCCGAGCCAGTGAAGGCCGATGAGGGCCTTCATGCTTGGCGTATGAATCGTGTCGAGACCCGCGGCGGTGGGGTCAGGGGCTTCGGGCCTAGGTAGGGTGCAAGATCCCCCGCTTGGGTTGAGTGTGTCGGGCCCGCTTGCTGTAGTATCGGGCAGTCTCTGAATCACTATTCGCCCCCTAGTACTCTCACATTGACGCTTGACCCATGTGGACTCCGCGCCTTCATCACCTCGTCCTGCCCCTGTCTCTTCTTGCCTTCAGTGCTGGTTGCTCTACCGAGAGTGGCAGCAAACCCGCTGAAGGGAGTTTCTACGTGGTTTCCTGTACCCTTGGGTGTACAGATGGCGTGACAGGCAATGAGGTCAATTGTTCGATCTCCAACACCTATCAGAACCAAGAGATTTCGATCGTGTTCTCAGAACCGATCGACCTGTTCAGCGCGAATTCAAGCTCGTTCCGGATAACCGATGTGGCTAACGGGACCACTCCCTCCGGGCAGTTCTTTAGCGACCCGACTGATGCCCGCCGGATGATTTTCCGGCCTTCACTCACGTTTGATCAGAACGGGACGCCGATCCACGGTTTTGCATCGGCCACGTCCTATCGCATTTTCCTGCCGGGAACCCAACAGTCGGATACGGGCCCGTTCTTGCAAAGCACGGCTGGAGTGGACAACAAGACACGTATGCAGTGCACCATCAAGACTACAGAGGGGGTGATTGATCCTGTGCCGGGTGACCCTTCCGTACAGATATTCGTGGACCAGGTGGTGGACTACGACACCAATGGCGACCCGATCATCGTTTCTGATGTGTTGATGAATACCGGGACGGAGTTGTTTGATGTGTACCGGCAAACCCAATTGCGCTTTGAATTCGACGACGTGATGAACGTGGCGACATTGCTCGATCCGTCCACGGGGCAGTCTCCCAATATTGATATCGAGGTGGATGAAGACGGGGATTTGACCACGGCTGACCGGACTGCCATCGGGGGGACATTCACATTCGGTGTAGATCTCGCTCAGTTGACGACCACCCTGTACTTCGTGGCTGATGCGCCGCTTCCCTCTGCCGGTCCGAATGCTCCGAGCAATCCACGGCGCATCGTCGTGACCCTGCCTCCCGCAGTGCAGGACCTCGTGGCCAATTCCATTTCAACTGGCGGAGGGGCGCATTCATTCGTGACTGAGCTTCCTCTGCTCGGAGAGGTGGTGGTTCCCGATGGTGGCGAAGACTTCCAACTGTCCTGGCCCGATCCGAACTCCCACGAGGATGGCATTCGCAGTGGTGCCCTGTGGGGCGGCGGCCGCTTGAGTCCTGGCATCGGCGGGGGGTCTGGTCGCCTCGGTGACTTGATCATTCCTTCGGGCGCTACCGTCGTTCTCAATACCGACCTGCAGACGTTTCCGTTGACTATGGCGGATGGCCTGCCGACCAATCTCTTACCCGACATCATCGGCAACCCAGATCCGGTAGGCTTCCCGGGTACCATCGGCAATTTCCCGACGTCCGCGACGGTCACCGATGGGGTGTTTGAGTTCGACTCCCTCTCTATTGGCGCGGGCTCGATCCTTCGAATCGAGGGTACGAATCCTGCACGGATCTATGCTCGGGGAACAGCAACCGTCAATGCTGGCACGATTCTAGACTTGAGTGGTGTGCAACCTCTTGACCATGACTCGGAAGTGGAGAATCCCGACACGGACCTCGTTGCGCCGACGGGCCCCGCAGGCGCAGGGGATGGTGGATTCGGCGGAGATCGTTTCGACATGGCTATCAACACAGGAATGACTGTTCTGAGCCTCTGCGAGAGCAGCGTGATTTCGAACCCAGGAGCGGATACTGCGGGTCGGCCGGGCCAGGGTGTGGGTCGAGCGGCTGGCGTGGGCGGTGGAGGCGGGGGTGTGCAATACCCCACGAACTATCCGACCGTCGACACGACCACGACTGTGGGAAACAACAATCACGGACTGGGCTTCAATTTTGACACGAGCTTCAGTCCAATCGGGAGCAGCGAGTGTCGCAGTCTTATGGTGGGTGGATCGGGGTCTGGCGGAGCCTATGCCTTGGACGGAGGTGTGGGCACCTCAGCCTCCGTGACCGCATTCTCAGATTTCCCCGAGGGCCAAGATAATGGTGCGCCCGATACGGCGGGGGGGCTTGCTTCCCAGGTCGGGCTTGAACTGCCCGATGACGTCAACACTGGGTACACCCAACGCCTTCTCAATTGGTGGGATGGAAACCTGCGGGGTGGCAGTGGAGGCGGGGGTGGGGGCAATCACCCCCACGGGGCCGTTACGTGGCGTCCCAGCGGCGGTGGCACAGCTTGCATCGGAACGAACGCCTTTTTCCGTGCTTGGCATGATCATTCCGGAGCCATGGGAGGTTCGGGTGGGGGCGCATTGCAGCTCACGGCCGGGAAGCGCCTGACGGTGGATGGACAGATTCGCCTGAACGGAGGGCAGGGTGGCCAGGCCCGGGGCGATACGGGCCCGACTGCATGCACCGGGGATTCCTCGAAGGTGGACTTCGGCCAGTTTGCGACCCCGGGGGGGGGCGGCAGCGGCGGTTCACTCAAACTGCAGAGCATTGTCGTGGACATCGCTCCAACCGCCGGCACGATCGATGTGAGCGGTGGACTGGGTGGCCAGGGGGTGTGGAGCCTTGCTCAGGGAGGCGTGGGGAGTCCTGGACTCGTGCGCATTGAAGATGTGGCAGGGATCATTGATCGATCCTTAGTGGCGCCGTCGATTCTGCCCTACGACCCGACGGATGAGTCCATGTCTTGGGTGAGTGTCGATTCGGGTCAAGATCCGCTCGACGGACCCGGCTGGATCCCTTCAGCATTCCGTCCTGACTCGATTTCGGCCTCGGTTTCCTGCTGGTTGGCACCCTCTGGTGTGTTCTTCGCCCTCGCATTCGTGGATGACGACGACGATGACAACACAGGGGATCCCGATGACATGGGTTGGAACATGGACGTGATCTACACGGCGAGTGGCAGCGAGGTGCTTGTGCCGTTCCGAGGAGCCAACGGGATCTTTGCAGGTTCCTTTGAAAACCAATTCGGTAAGAGCCTCGGTACCCAGGGCGGGACCGTCCAAGCGGCACCTGTCGTGGTGCGCTTCCAGGGTGCCCGGCTTGACGGTTCAGGTGATCCCTGTAACGGCGACATCAACGATTTTAGCTCGGGGATCGATCCCACCTCGGTTACCCCTTGGGTCGACCACCCCGCGCTGCTCAATGATTTTGCAGTGGCTCCCAACGTTGTGCGTTTTGTCGTCATCTACGATGGCACCGTGCAAGGCGTCGATACCCCCGGAGATGTCCTAGTGGATGTGGCTGGTGTGACCAACTTGCGTATGCGCGCCATTCCCGATTGAGGGCAGGGGGTAGACCCTAGAGGAGTTAGGCGGGGATACTCTTGTGACCAGCCTCCGAGAATCGGCAATCAAGGGTGCAGCACCGATGGTGTTGCGCGCACGGTGGGTCATGGTCCAGGACCCTGGCCTGTGTGCTGAGGCTGCCGTGTCGGTGGAGAATGGGCGCATCGGAGCCGTTGCCGTGGGTGCGGCGGCGGTGGCTCGATTAGCTAGGTCCTTGGATGCACAGGTGCAAGACTTGGGGGATGGTGTACTCTGCCCAGGATTGGTCAATGCTCACGCCCACCTGGAGCTCACACCCCTGGCCGGCCGCGTTCCGGCGGGCGATCACTTTGGTCAGTGGATTGGCGCACTGCTGAAAGAACGCTCCCAGCTAGATCCGCGTGAGATTCGTAGCGGTGTCGAGGCAGGTGCTCGTCGTCTGTTAGAAACGGGTACCACCTGCGTGGGGGAGATTACGACCCTGGGGCAGAGCGCCTCCTGGGCTGAGCAGGCTGCCCTCGTGGTGCGCCTATTCCACGAGGTGCTCGATGCGGGAGACCTGCAGCGCACCGAGCCAGCCTTGACGAATCTACGGACGGCGTTGGCTTCCAGTTCATGCCCATCTGGGGTGTCTCCTCACGCACCGTTCACAGTCAGTCCGGTTCTGTTCAATGAGTTGGGTCGGCTCTGTGGACTGGACCAGTCCGTGGCGATTCACTGGGCGGAAACTCCTGAGGAGGGGCAGTTTCTATTGGAAGGGGAGGGGCCCTTGGTCGGGCAGCTTGGTCCCTCACCAGGATGCTCGGGCTTGGACTTGATTGATCGTGCGGGGCTCCTTCGCCCGGCCACTGCCTTGGTACATGGGAACTGTCCGGCAAAGGGAGAGGTGCTGCGTATTGCGACGGCCGGTGCCAGTGTGGTTCATTGCCCAGGAACCCACCGTTTTTTTGATCGGCCCAAGTTTCCGCTGCAGGAATACCGAGCGGCAGGGGTCACCCTAGGCCTAGGAACGGACTCTGCTGCGAGTAACGATGATCTGGACATGCGCAGCGAGATGAAGGCCCTGAGGTGTGAGCACCCGGACGTTCCCCCCAAGGAAACATGGCAAATGGCAACAATGGGTTCTGCCAAGGCCTTAGGGCTTGCCCATCAAGTGGGTTCCATTGCTCCAGGTTTTCGGGCCGACCTAGTCTTGTTTGAGACCCATGCGGCCAGCCCAGATCAGATCATGGAGGAACTCACCCTCGGGATGCCCCCTGTGGACGCGGTATTCCTAGCCGGAGTCAAACAGACGTTGCGATCCGGTGCGTCTTTTCCTGCGGAGCGTTAGCATGGCTAATCGATGAAGATTGCTCTCATTTCAGATCTGCATTCCAATCGGGAGGCACTCGAAGCAGTTTTAGGGCACATCCGCGCCCAGTCCATTGAGCGTATCTTCTGCCTAGGCGACGTGGTGGGCTACGGGGCTGAACCCGAAATCTGTGTCGACTTGGTCCGACAGCATGCCGAGGTCGCACTGATGGGGAATCACGACCAAGCGTTGTTTCACGGCGCAGCAGACTTCAATCCCCACGCGCGCGGAGCCATTGATTATACACGTGCGCGCATGCGTCCGCGTTGGTACAGCTCTAGTGCGCGCAAGGCTCGTTGGAAGTGGATTCAGAATCTGGCGTTTACACACCGCGAGGGACGTTTCTTGTTCGTACACGGCTCTCCGCGCGATCCAGTTCGCGAGTATGTGATGTCGACGGATGGCATGCTCAACTCTGAGAAGCTGCGCGGCATCTTTGCTTCATTTGAGGGGGTCGCCTTCGGCGGCCACACTCACTACCCGGGCATGTTCGGCGAAGACTTACAGTTCCGAGGGTTGGGTGGTACTACGCAACACACCCTTGCATTGCCCCAAGGAGAGAAGGCTCTGGTCAATATCGGATCTGTCGGGCAACCGAGGGATAACGACAACCGGGCCTGTTACGCAGTTCTCGAAGAAAACCAAGTAACCTGGCACAGGGTGTCCTACGACTTTAGGTCGACGATGGATAAGATCCTCGCCACGGGTGTATTGAGTGAAATGTTGGCTCGGCGGCTGCAGATGGGAAAGTAGGCCCGCTCGCAGGGGGAGCACTAGCGCAGGAGGTTGCGCATCAGATGTCCGAGAATCTCTGGGTTCTTTCCTAGCCGCCTCTGGGAATACGTGCGCCACTCCGGTCCATAAGGAACGTAGACCCGAACCTTGTGGCCGGCCGACTTCCACTTGTCCCAAAGGGGCTGCTGCACGCCGAGTAATACTTCAAACTCATAGCGATCGGGGGCGACGCCCTGTGCGTGTGCGATCTCCATGCAGCGATCAGCCATCTCCCCATCGTGGGTGGCCAATGCGACCCGGTGCCCCGCGGCCCACAGCTGCTCGGTGCACTCGACGAATGCGCGTGAGATAGCGGCGTGCTCGCAGTGGGCCACGCTGGGGGGCTCGAGGTAGATGCCTTTCACCATGCGCACATCAATGGGTGAGCCTCCCAATGCTGCGATATCGCTGGGTGTCCGGAACAACCTCGACTGTAATACGATGCCCACATTCGAGTGGGCCTCCCGCAGCTTGTGGAAAACAGCCAGGGTGGCATCCGTCGTGGGATGGTCTTCCATCTCGACACGAATGAACTGGTCCAAGCCCCCGCAGTGTTGAGCTAGGTCTGCGTAGAGTTCCAAGGCGAGGTCCGGGCTGAAGGCGAGGCCAAGGTGTGTTGGCTTGATGGAGATGTAGGCATCGATTCCCGCTGCATGCAATGCGTCGGCATCGGCCTTGTACATCGCGTGGGCCGCACGCGCCTCGGCTTCATCACTCACCCCCTCGCCAAGAATGTCTAGGACCCCGCCGAAGCCATTTTCCGCGTTACTCTGAAGGACGTGGAGCGCTTCGGAAAGAGTCTCTCCTGCAATGTAGCGGGCGGAGAGTCGGCGCATGACCCCCTGGGGGATCAGAGGGAGGGTCTTGATGATGAGGCTGTGGAGGAGGTTCACGTTAGGGCCATTGTAATCCGTCTGCTGGGCTCCGTTCTATACACTGATCGTCAACTTGGAGCGGTGCGTAGGGCCCCTCCACTCGCTATCCTCGGACCGGCATGACCCTCCCTGTCTTGAGCGCCGTATTCGTCACAGCACCCGATGAGGTGACGGCTTCTCGTCTTGCACGCCAGATCGTTCAAGAGCGGCTCGTGGCCTGCGCACAGGTGATGCCTAGGCTGAAGAGCCACTACATTTGGGAGGATGAGCTGCAAGAGACCGAGGAGGTCTTGCTCTTTCTCAAGGTCCCCTCCGAGCGAGTGGCTCAACTCGAGGAACGCGTTCTAGCTCTGCACCCTTACGAGACTCCTGAGTTCGTGGCACTTGACTGTACCCACGTGTCTGCTGCCTACGGTGCTTGGGCCCTCACAGTGGCCCCTCCATCCCTAGACCACGCAGCTGATGGTCCAGATCCGAGCACGCCGGAGGGCAAGTGAGACGTCCAGGATTAGAGGCGGAGTCCCCGGAGGAGCGGGGGAGCCCCAAGGCGCGGCGCTGGGGGTTGGCCTTCGGTATCATCGCGTTCTTCGGTCTGCTGGCTTGGCCTGGAATGGGTTTGACCCCACTGCAGCGCAGTGTTGCTGCCACAACGGCGCTTACCGCGACACTTTGGATCACAGTCGCCATCCCGATTGGTGCCACATCCTTGCTGCCAGCAGTTTTGTTTCCTCTCCTAGGAGTGCTGCCTGCCCGTGACGTTGCGCCCGTCTATATGCGCGACCTTGTCATGTTGTTCATCGGTGCCTTCATTATCGCCCTCGGGCTCGAGCGTTGGGGCGTTCACCGGCGCATGGCGCTCTGGATCATCTCGCGCGTGGGGAACTCTCGCCGGAATCTAGTGCTAGGGTTCATGGTGGCCTCTGCGTTTTTGTCCCTGTGGATCAACAATACTGCCACGACCCTGCTCATGTTGCCCATCGCCATGGCGGTTCTCGGTCGCATCGAGGGGGAGACTACGCGCACGACGCCCTTCGGACTTTGTTTGCTTTTGGGGGTGGCTTACTCGGCCTCTGTGGGCGGGATGGGGACGCCTGTGGGGACTGCGCCCAACCAAGAGTTCTTGGGCCAGTATGAAATGCGATTCCCCGATGGAATGAAAATTGGATTCGGGCAGTGGCTGCTGGGATGGGGGCCCCTTGTTGCCCTGTTTGTTCCATGCGCGTGGTGGGTGCTCACCCGCTGGGTGTATCACATTCCACATGAGGCCACCTCGCGAGGAGATTTGCTGGCGGAGGAACGGCTTGCCCTCGGGCCGATCACTCGGCCCCAGTGGATAATGTCAGGGGTCTTTGCGCTGACTGCGGTGCTGTGGGTGACCCGGGCAGATCTACAGCTGGGTAGCCTTCAGTTGCGGGGATGGTCAAGGTTGTTCCTTGGGCCAGAGGCCCTTGATCCAGTCTGGTACGCCCAGCACAAGAATGACATTTCCGATGCCACCGTTGCATCGTGCATGGCGTTGCTTTGCTTCGTTCTGCCGGTGGGTGGGGGGCGGTATCTCATGAACTGGCGCACTGCTGTCAAGCTGCCTTGGGAAGTGCTGCTGCTTTTGGGAGGAGGTTTTTGTCTGGCGAAGGGGTTTCAGGTCAGCGGGCTAGATGAGTTGTTGGGTGCGGGCCTAGCTCCCCTCATGCGTGGGACCTCCACATGGGTCATTGTGGCTGCCGTGGCACTTTTCATGAGCCTGCTCACGGAGGTGACTTCAAACACGGCCACTACGGCTGTACTTCTACCCGTCATCGCCTCAGCAGGGATCGCTGCTGGCCTCGATCCCCTGCTCGTCATGCTTCCAGCGACCCTCGCAGCCTCTGCAGCCTTCATGATGCCCGTCGCAACCCCACCCAATGCCGTAGTCTTTTCGAGTCGCCGGATCCCGATTCCTGCCATGGTCAAGGCGGGCGTGTGGCTCAATCTGCTGACGGTCGGTTTGATCACCCTTGTGTTCCAATTGTGGGTACGGCCACTGTGGGGCATTGGCGCACTCTAGGCTTGCTCGGTAAGGTGGCGAGCCACGAATCCTTCTCCATGTCTGTTTGCAAGCCACTTGGAATCACCCTGCTCGGCGCCCTTGCGTGGGCCTCGTGCAGCCCGCAAGTCCCCGCACCCGCCCTTCCTCGACACATCCTGATGGTGACGGTCGACGGCCTGCGCGCGGACCATTGCTCGTTCATGCTCTACCCGCGCAAGACCACTGGACCCGACCGAGGTGCTCCAGCTGAGCCATTCTCGCTGGATGGACTTGCCCAGCAATCGACCGTATACGCTCAAGCGTTCTCTCCTTCACCCCATGTGAATGTTTCGCTTGCAACATTGATGACCGGGGCCAATCCGCTTCAGACGGGCATCCGTGTTCCAGGGGATTCACTCAACTCTGCAAGCAGGACGATTGCCGAAGTGTTGTCAGCATTGGATTATGAAACTTGCGCATTTGTCTCGCGCGCAAGTGCATCCCTCGCGCCCGGCTTAGAGCGTGGACTGGGCGAGCTTCGATTCTTCGCATCTGACGAGTCAGCCATACAGGCTGCGGGGGAGTGGCTCATGGGGTTTGAAGAAGCGGCGCGTGTCGAACCGTTCTTTCTTTGGCTTCACCTTGAGGGGCCTCAGCTGCCCATGGAAGGGGGGGCCGCTGCATGGCCGGGGTCCTCTGAGTTGCCCAAGCCCGCTTGCAGCTGGTTTGCAGACCCCGAGTATGTTGGAAATGCCGAGGGTACTGGGGAGTTTAGGGAGGGTATCTGGGCGGAGGATAGGGCTCATATCGCTCCAGCCGATGCGCGCCATTTCCAGGACCTGTATGACGGGGAGCTCACAGTCGTGAGTGCGCGGCTTGCGGCTTTTTTTCAGGGGTTTCACGACCGGAGCCCAGCGACTTGGGCTGAGACGGGCCTGGTTGTGTGTGGAGTCCGTGGGATGAGCCTTCCAGTAGGGGACGCTTGGCCCCGAGTATCGGGCCTTGAGGACGACATGCTCGGCGTGCCGCTTCTCTTTCATGGGCCAGGCCGGTGGCCCGCCTGGTTGCTGGGTATGCCCTGGGTGCAACCGGTGGCTTTTGAAGAGTCTGGCGGGCGGGCAGATCGGTACACCCTAGATGAACTCGTGGGCTTGCAGCGCGTGGCTCCCAGCGTGCTCGCGTGGTTGGGGCATTCGGGGGAAACCACACGGGCCGATAACCATCAAGCTCCTCTTCCAGGCCTCGGCCCTCTGAGGGAGGAATCCCTTGGGGCGGTTTACCCGGTCATCGGGCTAGACCCCGATCGGTTGCTCTACAGCATTCGCGAGGAAGAGTTCCGTCTAGTGGCAAGTGAGTGGGTCTTACGGGGTGGGCGAGGGCATATGCGACTGCACCCTGTCATGAATCTCAAACAGTTGGCCCTAGACACATCCATGAACCGAATCGCCATCGTCGATCGCATGCGCCAGCGAATCGTAGACTGGGTTCGCAGCAATGCTCCAACCCCTGATCGGGCTAAGGCGGATTAGTTTGGGCACCCTGACTCCGAGTGTAGGGCGCACATCCCGAGGGGCTTCCCTGTGCGCAGAGGCCCTCGCGACCTGCTCTGGCCTCGCCGCCCTCGCCCACGCAGGCAATGCAGACCTTAGTGTTCTGCGCTGGACCGGTGCCTTGATGCTGTTCTTTGGAGCGGGCTTTCCTGTGCTCATGCGCTGGGCCCCCCATGAACCGTCCCTACTCAAGGTCGTTGTGTATGCAAGCCTGCTCTCCCCGCTCGTCACACTTGCCGCATGGGGGCTCTGCCATGCGACATTGGATCCAGACTGGGTTTGGCCCGCAACGTTTGGAGTATTGGCCCTCCTGCAAGTGGCGAGTCTTGGCAGGTCTTTGTCAACCGATGCATTAGGCGGAGCGGCTAAAGCAACCCTAGGATTGGCAATTGGAGTAGCCGTGTTTTGGGGCTGGATGTTGCTAGGCGAGAACCCAGCCCTGCGGTTGCAGTCTGAAGGATCCGTGTTCCAGTCTGGCCTAGCGGCAAGTTTGCAACGCGGATTGCCCCTAGAGAATCCTTGGCTGGCTGGCACGCCTCTCATTCACCATCCCGGCTCGGCGGCGCTACTCAGTTTGCTGGGAGCGGGACTCAAGCTAGCGCCCTCCATGGTGGCGGGGTGGATCAGCGTGTGGTCGGCGTTTCTGATCCCACTGATTGTCTATCTGTTGGCTGCTCCAGTCTTCCAGGAGGCTCGGCGCACATTGCTCGCCGTCATGTTTGGCGTGTTGGGTTGGGGGACGCTCTGCGGCTGGGGCTTGCATGGGCCGTCCGGGACGATGGCTTCAGTTTTGGCATCTCCCGCACGGCCCCTAGGCCTGTATTTCCTACCCGGGGATGGCGCTGCGGGCGCCATGCTCTACGCGCTCGCAGGTTGGCTGGCTGCGAGCCATGGATTGCGCCACGGCAGGCGGCCGTGGATGGGCTTGATGGGGATGGCCCACGGCGTGGCACTCGTCTTGCATCCGCCCGTGGGACTCGCGGCTTGGTTGGCAACGGCCGCTGCCTGTGGGAGCGTGCGCGGTGGTGCAGCGGTGAATTCGTTTCTCATCCTGTGCTTGTCCGCTCTCCCTGGTTTTTACCTGCTGCGCTTGTACGGAATGGCGAGCGCACCGGTCCTAGCAGGCAGCCAGGGGATGGATGGGGGGGGCGCGATTCTATGGGGGGGAGTACCCCTGTTGTGCGCTTGCTTGGGTTGGCTGGCGAAACCGTCGGCGAGCGCTGAAGCGGGTCACCGAGCTTGGGCGGTTGGAGCACAGTCCATTGAAGGAGCGGTTACAAAGGATCGTGCTGACGGCCAGCGCCGTGCGATTGCTCAGCACCGGAGTTTGTTTGTCGCCATGGTGTGCTTCTCTTGTGTCCCCCTCGCTTTGCTTTGGAATGTACCCGCGTGGGGGGCGGCGAGTGTTGGGCGCACTGCTGGATGGGCCTTGGGGATTCTCGCCGCGGGGGGGTGCATGCAGGCTTGGGATCGGGGAGGAACGGCCCGCGTAGCTTCGACGCTGGTAGGCATCGTGCTCCTGGTCGGCGGCGCCAGGCAGTATTACGTGGTGCTCCGGCCACTGTTGCCCTCTGCGCTCGAACCCCAGGCTGTGAGCGAGCACGGGCCTTACGTGGTGCCCAAGGTACCTTCGTTGGAGGAAGCGCCCGGTGATGGGTTACTCTCACAGACAGTGGTCTCGACTCCCGCACAAGTGGCGGCAGCCAAGGGGGCTCGACGCCGCCACTGGGGTGCGGCCCTAAAGTGGTTGCGGGAGAACTATGCAGGGCGAGATTCGGCTCCCATTCTCATCAAGGCTGTGGGGGAGGCTACGCAAGAGCCGGTGCGCCCCAGTCCCATCGTGCTCTATGCAAATATGCCCCTGTGGGTGGATCGCTGGTTGGCTCTGGCTCCCAGGAGTTCTCGTTGGGCTCCTCGCCATCGCGCCATCCGCAAGGCCTTTGGTGAGCCGGGCGGATTTGTGGCGAGCATTCAACGCGAGTGGCGAATGTTGGGCCGTGAGCTGGTCTTTCTGGTGACCGAGGATGATCGTCAAGTGACTCGTGGAACACTAGAGCATGAGTTGCAGAGGTTTGGTGCG
This sequence comes from uncultured Planctomycetaceae bacterium, assembly GCA_964469565.1. Lineage (GTDB taxonomy): Bacteria > Planctomycetota > UBA1135 > UBA1135. Next base: position 82,661 of record CAYXZD010000005.1, on the reverse strand, counting down.
AAGGAATTGCACCGGGAGGGTACGGTCACCCTTTGGGCTTGGTCTCCCGATTCGGATTCTACTCAGGGGGCTGGGCGATGAGTCCTTATGTGTCCAGTGATCCCGTCCGGGGAGGCGATCGAGTCCTCGCTTGGGGTCTGGGCAGTTTGATGTTGGCCTTGTTCACGCTCACCATGGCCAGTCCATTGGCAGGCCGAGCAGGTGCAGACCGGCGCATGGCCGATCACGCGGGCTGTGAGGCCATCGCTGAGGGCGTGGGGTCGGTGGAGAAGGCGGACGCGGGAGAGATTGGGGCCCCTTGGTTTCAAACCAGTGGGCCGGTACAGCATTTAGTGGGCCTGCCCTTGATGGCCGCGGGCTCGGTCCTTGGAAGGGCATTCCCCGACGTGGCGGCCATCCATGCCCGTTCATTCAAAAGGACTGGGCACGAACTATCGTACGGTTCAGAGTTGGCCCTGATTTGGCGTGGCCCCCTCTTGGCAGCACTCACGGCGGTCCTCGTCTTATTGGCTGCCCGCCGCCTGCATGTGGAGAGGCCCTTCGCATGGTTCGCGGCCCTCTCATACGGGCTTTCAACCTTTGCGTGGCCCCAGTCCATGGAGGGGCTCGATGATGGAACTGCGACGTTCCTCCTGTTTCTCTCATTCTATCTGTTGCTGCGGATTAGGGCTCGGCTCGCTCAGTTGGAGTACGCAAGCATTCTTGAACTTGCGGCCCTCGGCTCATGCTTGGGATTGACCGTGATGACTCGCTCTCAGACTCTGTTGGCTGTTTTTGTGCTGTGCGCCGCCACTGAAGTCATCATGACGCGGGGCTATGCAGTACTCCGGGAGACCCCCTGGGGGCCCAACAGGGAAGGGGCGCTACCGGGTTCTCAGGCGGCGCTAGCGATCGTGTTGCCACTTCTCGGCACAATACTGGGGGGATCGGTGTTTCAAATGGCTATGGGTCAGGCTTGGAGGCCGGCGGGTTTTGCGTTTTGGTCTTCACCCGGGCACTTGTTGTCTGGCATTGCGGGGCTTTTGATTTCACCTGGGCATGGGCTGATCTGGATGGCTCCGTTGGTGTTACTCGTTCCCGTGGGCTTTGCGCGCATTCGCCGACGAGGGGAGCGTCTGACGGAACGCGTCCTTGTGGGCGTATTCCTCGCGACACTCTTGCCCGCCGCTGCGAACCCCCTTTGGCATGGGGGGTGGACGTATGGTCCTCGCCTACTCCTGCCGTCCTTGCCCTTCCTCTGGTTGGCGGTCGCCTTGGGTTTACGGCGGAGCCAGGGTGGGGCGGTTGGACGTGCTGCAGTTGCAGGTCTGTTCGCCCTGGGCAGCCTCATTCAGGTCGCGGGAGTGCTGACGCAACCGGCGACCCATCTGGATCTCGTCAATCAAGCCAATGAACAGGGGCCCGGATTCTCGGGGGACCCTGCACCCACCCCGGCAGAGGATTCGCTGAATTGGATTGGAGCAGCCCATTGGGATCTGTCATTGGCTGCCCCCTGGGTGCACTTGCGCATTCTACGCCAGCGGGTGGCGGGGCTCGGCGAAGGGTTCGATCCTGAGTACCTCTGGGGTCGTGATGATCTCGATGCACTCGAGCCTTCTCACCCACAGTTGCGTGGATTCGGGCACTTGGCATGGGTAGACCTGGGTCAACGCCTCGATGGAGTACGTTGGCCGGTACTGTGGATCCTAGTATGCCTTGTCATCTTGGGTGTGTGGATGAGTGCTAAGGGCTTAGGGGAACGGGGTTGCTAGGACGGCTTTAGGGGCGTTGATGTAGCTCTGGAGTGGTTCTTGGAGGGTGGGCGGGCTGATCGAGCGGTTGGAGGGGGGAGTGCTCAAGGATTCATGCCCGGGGGGCGATAGGCTGGGTATGGGTATCGGAGCCTCGAATTGGATGGGGGCAGCCACGCTTTGGATGGCTGCACTCGCCGCGACCCCCCTCGATCGCGTGAGCGCGGAGTATGGGGGCATTGAATGCGCCCACGCGGGCTCAATCCAGGAGACCTTTGCCCTCCATGATGGTGCACAGCCCGTAGGAGTCATGTCCCTGCGACGCACACCCGTGGTTGGAGGAGCTCTGCATGAGCAGGAATTGTGTTTCATGGATGGCGTCCGGGTTTATGTCACGGAACGACGGCGTGGCGATTCCCGTAGGCTCGTGTGGAGGGAGGTGGGGCCGGGACTGGAGACTGGGCGCATTTGGGTTCTTGAGGGCCGTCAGGGTGATCCGTCTCTGAAGGCGCTGACATGGGCCGGGGGCCCTGCAATACGCACCGATCTCCAGGGAACTGCAGGTGCGCTGATGCCGCTCGAGTTCCTCGAACTGCTGCGTCGCAATGAGCACCCAAATGCTCCATTCCAGGGGGTCGTGCCCCTGCGCGGGCGGGTGGAAGCTCACCAGGTTGAATGCGAACTGGTGCACAGTTCCAGGGCGGACCCAGGGGAAGGGACAGTGAAGCGCGTCTACAGAATGCAATCAGAGAATGGGACTCCCCTAGGGTCCTGGACATTGCAGGGCAGCAGCGTCCTCGCTCGAGAGTGGCCAAATGGCAGGCGAGCCGAGAGGGTAGACCCCGCCACCTACGCGGCCTTGTTGACAGAGTGGGGCGTACGGTAACTCTTACGGCCATCGGCCTGGTGCGTAGCGATGGCCACAGGATGGGCAGTCGCCACCAAGGCTCCGGGTTAGACGTATCCTTTACCCGTGAGGCTATGGCCGGGCTTGGAACGCCTACGGTAGCGTAAGATTCCGGGGTAAAATCCCCCCATGTTCCGCCACGCTGCGGACAGGTTCCCCAATCTACCTTCCCTGCACCCCTCCCGGGGATGTTCCAGTTCATCGTGCCCCTGATCCACAAATCTGCGCCCACATCGAAGGGTTCCTGCTCGCGACGTCTTGGAGCCGTGCAGGGAAGCGTTTTCTGTGCCATCACCTTGGCCGGGTTGTCGTGCCGCTCAGCTGACAGCTATGCCGCAGAGGCGGATCAAGAAGTCTATGCGCTGATAGAACAACGCTGTGAGGCCATTGTGGACGGCAGCACCTCTTTCACGTTGGATCCGCCCGAGGACAGTCTGCGCCAGCAGATTCTTCGCGGGGAATGGGATGAATCGAGGCTGATGACCCTCGTCGAGTGCTTAGAGATCGCGGCGGAAAACAGCCGCGAGGTGCAGAGCCAGCGCGAGAGTCTATACCGAAGTGCTCTAGACCTTACTCTGGAGCGCTGGCGCTACTCGTGGCGCCCATTTGCGAGGGCAGACGGAACTGTCAGTGGCGTGGGCGACGATCCTCTGGATGCCGATGCGAGCGCCTCCACTGGACTCAGTACACTCTTGGGTTCAGGTGCCAGTATCGTCGCCTCCCTCGGTGCGAACATGTTTCGCATCGTCTCATCCGGTGCCCCCTGGACAGAAAGCGCTGACCTGAGTCTGTCGATTACCCAACCCCTTATGCGCGGTGCGGGGCTCGCGATTGCGACCGAGCCGCTGACTCAATCCGAACGGAATCTAGTCTACGCCGTGAGGGACTACGAGCGATTCAGACGTACGTATGCCGTCGACGTTGCCCGCAGAGTCTACGGGCTGCTGCAGACGATTGATGAGTTGACCAATGAGGAACGAAATTATGCCGATCTCGTGCGTCTGCGCGAGCGTAACGAGGCAATGGCTGCTGCAGGGCGTTTATCGGATATTCAAGCGGACCAAGCAAGTCAAGATGAGCTGAGCTCGGAGAACCGGATCATCAATCTGCAGGCTAATCTTGCTCGCCAAGAGGATCAATTCAATCTGTTCCTAGGCCTGCCAGTGGGTGTCACCCTACGCCTCGATCCAGCAGAATTCGCCGGCTTGCTGGAGGGGGATTCATCATTGGACGCGATGGATGCAGAACTCGCGAGCCGATACGCTCTCTCGCACAGGCTCGACCACATGACTGTGGTTGACCGAGTTGAAGATGCAGAGCGACGAATCCTCCTTGCCGAGGATGCCCTGCGCATAGGCGTGGATCTGGGTCTGAATGGAACGGCCGGAACCCCCGGGGGCACTGGGGAATTGGATGCTATCCGCTTCCAGGACGCGGCCTGGAGTGTGAGCTTGGCTCTCGACCTTCCCATCGATCGGGTGAGCGAGCGCAACAGTCTGCGCAGTGCGCGAATCTCTCTTGCAGCCGCCCGCCGCTCCTTGGAGCAGGCTGAGGACGCCATGGTTGCGGAAATCCGGGATGTGTTCAGGGACGTGCGCGACACACAACAGAGCACGATTATCCAGCGCGGAGCTGTGGCCCTCGCCAAGCGACGTGTGGAGAGCTCTCAACTGAACCTAGCCGCAGGCCGTGCGGAGACGCGCGATCTCTTGGATGCACAGGCTGCGATGGTGCGCGCTGAAAACAATGTGACGGCTTCTTTGATTGCCTACAACCTAGCGCGCTTCAATCTGTATCTTCAACTAGAGGCTCTCAGCGTGGATGAGAATGGCATCCATGTGGCTCAAGACTCGATCCAGAGCCTGCTCAATCTTGACCAGGGATCTCAACCATGAACCGAAAACTCGCTCTCTCCGTGCCTTTCGTCCTGCTTGCAATTCTCATCTATTCCATGATGTGGGGGGTAGGAGATGAACAAACCGATTCCCTCGCAGGTGCTGTGGTCAAACGGGGGGACCTGCGCATTTCCGAACTGTCTAGGGGCAACCTTGAGGCCAAGGATTCCGCCCGTCTCGTGAATGAACTGGAAGGCCGTGCCAATATCATCTACCTCATCGAGGAGGGCACGCGTGTAGAGGCTGGCGATGTGGTGTGTGAGCTCGATACATCAGGCCATGAGGATCGACTCGTTGATCAGGCCATTAGCGTGGATCGGGCACGTTCCTCATTGGTGAAAGCCCAAGAGCAGTACGAGATCCAGGTCATTCAGAATGCGAGTGATGAGGCTGAGGCCGTACTTTCCATGGAACTCGCCCAGCTTAAGTTGGAGGCCTATATCGCTGATGAAGGAGAATGGGATGGTGAGCTCGCCCGGGCCAATGAGGCTATTGTTCTAGCTGAAGAGCGAATCAAGCAGGCTGAAGAGACTCTGGCGTGGACGACAAAGCTCTATGAAAAGGGCTTTGTCCAAAAGACAGAGCTGGACCGCGATCAGCTCAACGTTACCAGTGCTGGAATCTCCCACGATCAGGCGGTGCGGGATCGCAATCTCAAGAAATCCTATGGCGACCGGGCCAAGCGCAAGGAGCTGCAGGCCTCTGTGGAGTCGCGGCAGCGAGACCTTGAGGTCGTCAAGAAGCAAGCTGCGGCGCGATTGGTAGACTTTGATGCGGCGCGTCGCACGGCCGAGCGTGAGCTAGAGCGGCAGGAAGAAAAGCACGACAAACTCAAGGACCAGATTTCCAAGGGCGTCTTGCGGGCGCCCGAGGCTGGCCTTGTTGTGTACGCACGGACGCGATCCCGACACGGGCAAGATCAGGTGCCTCAAGAAGGGGCCGAGGTGTATGAACGCCAAGCGATTGTCACCATTCCGCGCGCCGGGGGCATGGTCGCGGACGTCAGCCTACATGAGACTAAGCTCGACAAGGTCAGGGTGGGCCTTGCGTGTCTGATTAAGATCGATGCTCTGAGGGGCGAGGTGTTTCATGGGCAAGTGGCCTCAGTAGCCGCCGTGGCTGACTCTGGGAGCTGGATGAGCAATCCCAATCAACGCTTGTATGCCACGGAGGTTGCCCTGACCCAGGAGGTGGCAGACATGCGTCCCGGGATGTCCTGTAGCATCGAAATCCTTGTGGATGACTTGCAGGACGTTTTGTACGTCCCAGTCCAATCCGTGTTTCTAGATGCGGGGCTGCCCATCTGCTTTGTTCGGGAGGGCGGGAGTATCGAGCAACGCTCCATTGAGGTGGGGCACGACAACAACAAGTGGGCCCACGTGGTTTCAGGACTCGCTGAGGGTGAAACCGTCCTACTGTCTCCACCCCCAAGCTGGGAGCCGCAGGCACCTCCTGAGGAAGACGCTCCAGAAGACCTGCCAGAGTTGGAATCGGGAGACGTTTCTGAAAAACCAGAGGCAGCCACGGGGCCCCCTGCGTCCGGTGGACTCAGTGAAGAACAGCGGCAGGCCATGCGGGAGCGCTTCCAGAACATGTCGGAGGAAGAGCAGGCAGCTGCGCGCAAGCGATTCAGATCAGGAGGCGGTCGGCCTGGCGGCGGTGCGGACCATGGTGCGGGAGCGGGTTCCAACCAGTGAACGAGGCAGACATCCAAACCCGCTCCGGAGCCGATGCAGACCATGTGGGGGGATCGTCCCGGGAGATTGTGGCTGATCTGCAGGGCGTTTCCCGCGTCTATCCCATGGCCGGGGAAGAGGTGCGAGCCCTCGATAATCTGAGCTTTCAGTTCGGCCGCGGGGAGTACTGGGCTGTGATGGGAAGTTCGGGTTCTGGAAAATCAACACTGCTCAATATACTTGGCTGTATCGATCGCCCCACTTTCGGTGAGTATCGTGTGCGCGGTCAGGCCGTGAGCGGGCTCGACGATGATCAACTCTCTGAATTGAGAGGGAATGAGCTCGGTTTCATTTTTCAGTCCTACAACTTGATTCAGCAGCTGAACGTGCTTGAGAACATCCTCATGCCGGTGCTCTATCAGGATGATGCGCCCGACGGGATCGAGGAGCGCGCGATTGCCCTCGCTCAGCGTGTGGGACTTGGGGACCGACTCGAACATCGTCCGGCTGAACTCTCAGGTGGACAACAGCAGCGCGTGGCCATTGCTCGCTCGCTGATCAACGACCCCGCATTGATTCTGGCCGATGAAGCTACAGGCAACCTCGATAGCAAGACGGCTCAAGAGATTCTCGAGCTCTTTGACGAACTTCATGATGAGGGGAAGACAATCCTGATCGTGACCCACGAGCCTTCCGTGGGAGAGCGTGCTGAGCGCATCTTGCGCCTCAAGGACGGCACCATCGAAGACGTGCAATTCAACCAGCGCTAGTCCCCTTAGCCCATGCAGTCCTCCACCCTTATGCGAGCCGTACGGCTCGGAATCAGCAGCCTGCTTCTCCACAAGCTGCGCTCGTTCTTGACAACGCTTGGCGTGCTGTTCGGGGTGTCCAGCGTGATTGCAATGCTGGCGATTGCCGAGGGCGCCAGCGTTGAGGCCCAGGAACAAATCCGCCAGCTGGGATCGCGCAACGTGATTCTGCGCAGCGTCAAACCCCCCGAGGACATGGTCTCCGAGCAAGAGTCCCGCGTGCTTTCATATGGGCTCACCCATGAGGATCATGCGCGCGTTGCAGAGACATACCCAGGAGTTGAGGCTGTCGTGGCCATTCTAGACGTTCCCGAGGAGGTGCGTTCGGGGCCGCGTTCCTGCTCGCCGCGAGTCATGTGTGTGGATCCCGCTTATCAGAAAGTCACAGGCCGGATCATGATGGAGGGCCGCTTTTTGCACGAACGGGACGGTCTCGCTACGGCGGGCGTTTGCGTTGTGGGCTACGAGGTGGCGCGCTATCTGTTTCCGTTCAAGTCGGCCCTTGGTGAGCAGGTCAAGGTGGGCGCAAACTACTTTGACGTGGTCGGTGTGATGTATCCCCGGACTCCCATCGGTTCAATTCAAAGGGACCCTGGAACAGAGGTGGGGGGCGAGGTCTTCATCCCCCTAGAGACGGGCCAGCGCATCTTTGGTGAGCGACAGATCAAGATTCGCAGCGGCACAATGGACGCTCAAGAAGTGCAGCTGCACGAAGTCATCGTGTCGGTCAAGCGGGATTCGGACGTGTCCATGATTGCGGACGCTTGCCGCACCATGTTGACCAACAATCACAAACAAAAGGACTATGAGGTTATCGTGCCCCTAGAACTTCTGTTACGCGCCCAGGAGACCAAGCGCATCTTCTCCATCGTGCTTGCCAGTATCGCTGGCATCTCATTGCTTGTGGGCGGAATCGGCATCATGAATGTGATGCTGGCGACGGTGACCGAGCGTACGCGCGAGATCGGTATTCGTCGGGCCCTAGGGGCCAAACGCCGACACATTGTGACCCAGTTCTTAGTGGAGACCGTGGTGCTATCGGGGTGTGGAGGTGTGGCCGGCGTAATCCTCGGCTTGATCATTCCGCAGATTGTTGAAGCTGCTGGGGATATGCGCACCATCGTGACCGTGCAGGCGCCTGTGTTCGCCTTTGCCATCTCGGTGGCGACGGGTGTCATTTTTGGCCTGTACCCGGCTTGGCGAGCGGCCAACATGGATCCGGTTGAGGCTCTGCGACACGAGTAGGTGTCGACTCAGCAGGCCAGCGGTGGGGCTGGGCTGAGCGCGCTCATGCAGTGCCCCGCTGTCTGCCGTTCAGGTTCAATGGGGCCCGCAGGGCGAATGCACCGGCGAGGTGAGAGGATTGAACCTTGTGTTCTCCCTCTAGGTCGGCGAGGGTACGGGCGACCCGGCGTAGGGACTGTAGGGCTCGGGCTGAAAAGCCCCGGTGCACCGCGAACTGCTGGAGAATCTCCCGGGATTCGGCATCGATGGTGCAATGCTGGTCAAGTTCTTGAGTGGCCAAGCGGGCATTGGGGACCGACTGGCCCCGTGCCGTCCTCGTCCGACCGGCGAGTGCGATGAGTTTGAGGGCTGAGGCCCCTGATAATCCCCGGTGAGCATCAGTGGTTCCCGGGTATGTGATCGAGTTCATGGCTCTGGCGGTGGAAGGTGCAGGGTCCGTGGACTCTGGGTGACTAGGCTGAGGTTGTGGGCATGCACTTGACTTCGGCCCCCTTGGCAATTCGGGCAAGAGCTCGTGAACGTCAGTGGGGGGGATTTCCAGTCGCAGGTCGATTCGGTCGAGGAGTGGACCGGAAATGCGTTGGCGATAGCGAGTGACGCTGCGGGGGGCGCAGGCGCAAGGAACACGGGGGTGGCCGTGGAACCCACAAGGACAAGGGTTCATGGCAGTGATGAGTTGGAAGCGGGCGGGCAGGCAAGCGTGTCTTCCCGCCCGTGCGAGATGGACCTCGCCTGATTCGAGTGGTTGACGGAGAGCTTCCAACACCTCTCGGCGAAACTCGGGCAATTCATCGAGAAAGAGAACCCCGTGGTGAGCGCGGGAGACCTCTCCCGCGCACAGGGGAGACCCTCCGCCGATTAGACCTGCATGGGTCGTGCTGTGGTGGGGGGCCCTCAGGGGCCGGCGCGTGGGTAGTTTTCCTGGCCATGAGCCTTCAACTGAATCGCAGGCGGACAGTTCGAGTTGTTCGTCGATGTCGGGGAGGCTGAGGAGGTCGATGAGGCTTTTTGCAAGCAGGGTCTTACCCGCGCCCGGAGGCCCGACCATGAGCATGCCGTGTCCCCCGGCGGCTGCCACACACAGGGCATGCTTGGCGACGGACTGGCCGCGGACCGCATCAAACTGAGCCGTGCTGCATTTCCCTTCCTGCTGGGGAGGATGGGGCAGCGGGGTGATTGGAGTTCCCTGGGGATTGAGATGGGCGACGACCTCAGAAAGGTGGTTGGCGGCGAACACCTTTAGGCCGGGTACGAATGATGCCTCTCTTGCAGTGGCCGGCGGGGCAACCAGTGTTTCAAAACCCTCTCGCCTGGCAGCCAGGCCCGCAGCCAGTCCACCTGGCACGCCGTGGAGGATCCCGTCGATGCCCACCTCCCCCAGGAAAAGGGTCTTATCCAAGCGCGCTTGAGAGATATACCCCTGGGCACCCGCTCCGGCTAGGGCGAGCGGCAGGTCGAGGATTTCCCCACTCTTTGGGCGAGCCGCGGGGACGAGATTGAGGTACAGCTTCCCGCCCCCCCGCTGCAGATGGTTTTGGCGCAGGGCGCACAAGATGCGTCCGCGGCTCTCTCGAATCACAGCGTCGGGCAGCCCGGTGATGAGAACCTCTGCCTTGGAGTGGGAGTTTGCAGTGAATTGCCCTTCGACCGTGACCCGCTCCGCGCCACCTGCAGAGAGGGAGGCTCCCATTACTCGAATCGTATCCACATCCCTGAAGACGATCCCCGAATCTGATGGTTTCAAGAAAGCTCAGATTCTCAGTTCTGAGTGAGAGCCCAGCGTGCCTTGGCTGGGCATACGAGCGCGGCCAGTCGTGCCCATTTTGGGCCGGATGTCATGCATGGCCCAATCGAACCGCAGGCTGCGGCGTCCCGCCCAAAAGCGGACGGGACTTCGCAGCCTATTCGGATTCGTAGCCGTCATTGGGGAGTCCCTGCTGGGGGTGCTCAATCCTCCTCACCGCCTCTCCTTCCGCTTGTCGTGATTGGGAAGTGCCTGCTAGCCGTGACCGTAGTGGTGGCGAGCTCCAATTCCCATGGCAGGGGGGGGCAGGACTCCCGGCCCGCCGGAACTGTGATGGTGGCCGGCATAGACCTCGACCGTGACGAGGGCGCATCCCAAGAGGAGCAACCCCATCAAGACGACACGTTTCAGGTTAGTTGGATTGAGAAACTTCATGGGCGATGTACCAGGCAATGGGACCGAGTTGGCTTTCGATCTTAGTGAGGGTGGATTGGAATTCGTTCGCACGGGCCGGATGAGCCCGTGTGTAGCGGGCGGAAAAGTGGCCCGCCTGGGCGAACATCTCTGCGTCGCCCCAGGAACTGTGGGCTTCGAGACATTCAGCTTCCTGCAAGGCTGCGTTGGCATCTCCGATGACGAGGCTGCTCAAGAAGCCCGCCAAGCTGTAGATCGTCGTGCTCGGATCGAGTTGAGACGCGCGCACGTATGCATCGCGTGCATCAATCCACGCGTTGACCGACTCGCCTTGCCCTGCTCGATATTGGGGCGAGCCCAGACGTTGAGTCCCGTCGACGGGTGTGTGGCCGGTCGTAGGAGTCGCCACACTCTTGAGCTTGGACTGAGCGATGAATGACCAGGCACTCGCTCGAACGAGGGGGGCAGTTCCCAAGCCTGTACAAGTCAGGGCCAAGCGTTCACCTTGTGCGTCTTCGCCGTAGTCCATGAGGGCCTTGGCATGGCAGACCCGCATCTTGTCGGTGTCTGTCAACTGTCGGGCCGCCTGAATGAGGCGTAGTGAACTCTCGGAGTTCAATTCGCACCCTCCATCGATCATCTCCCGGCAAAGCCCCATGGCGGAGGCGGGGGGAGAGTCGTTTTCATGCGCTGGGGGCAATTCCTGGAGGAAGCTCGTACCCTGCCGCACGATGAAGTCAGGGGAAAGACGCTCTTCTCGATCCAGACCGGATGGGTGAGCCGTGTCCAAGCAGCTGGAACGGGTTACCCAACTGTCCCAACCCTGCCGCATGAAGGAGGCAAGCTCCTCGCGATAGTGTACGGCCAGGTGTGCGGCTGACGGTGTCCACCCCGATGCCTGGTCTGTGTACAGAGGATCTAGTGGGGAACCACCCAACGGGCTCGGAGGAGTCTGCATAAAGATGGAGTTGCCACCCTGTGTCACTTCTCGGATGAGCTCTTGCAGTTCATTGCTCACCTTCTCGACACCGGACGTTTGAATTGTGGGGCTCATGCTTGCTCCATGGGGGTTGGGGAATAGGGCGCACATAGATCTTGGCCGTGCCCGATAGTCTTGAGTGCATCCGCCAATGCTTGGCGGGCCGTTTCTGCGTTCATGCCATGGGATCGTGAGTAATCCGCTAGGCCCATGCCCCGAATGATCAAGTGGAAGAAGGCGCTGCGCTCTCGATCGGGTAAGGCGTTTGCGTGGATGCAAGCCACCCTTAGGTTGCAGTCCTCGATCCCCAACACCGCTTGCAGGCAATGGAAACGTGCGGGCAGGGGTTCGGGCAGGGCCTGTCCCTCCTGCTCTGCCCTCTGGTCTTGGGCATGCAAGACGTCAGCGGTCCGTCGATGGATCGGATCGAGCCAGCATTCGAGGGGGATGCGGCTCTGGCCAGCCTCGTCGCAGAACGATGTCTGCTTGTCGAAGACAGCTTGCTGGGAGCACAATGCAACGCACGCCCTTTTCACGAAAGGCTCCACTTCGTACAGCAGGCAGGCCCGCCGAAGCCAGCGTCGGGCGGACTCGTACATGTTCAGTGGATCGCCGTGGGCTAGGGTGGCGAGTCTGGATCGTTCGTCCTTTCCAGCGAGGAGCCGCTGGACATCGGGTAGGGTGAGAATCTGTCGCTGCGTTCCCTCCCCAGCCAGGGGGGGAGCCGTTGCCGACAGGGTGGAGGCAAACGCGTGGGTAGAATGGGTGGGCTGCATGGGAAACTTGGGCGCAGTCGGAGCCGTGCCCATACCTCCACGCTAGGGGGCGAGGCATGCTCCGAGGAGAATCCCTTGCATCGGCCCCTGGGGGTGGGTCGGCTAGGCACCTCAAGAAAGGGGGGGCGAGCAGAGGGCCACGCCACTAACTGCAGTGTTCATAAGCGGTTACAGTGACGCTTGCAAAACTCTCTCGTCATCGACAGCTAGGGCAAGTACGGCCTGTGCTCAATCCCAGATTCCCCAGATAAGGACCCGTAACTGGCGGGTGAGTTTTCCACAATTCGATCGATCGCTCGGGGCAGGCCTAGCTGGGTGGGAATCGAAGTGCGGGCCGCAGGTGCTGTCCGTGTGCATCGAGATGTTGTCGAGCCGCGTGCCTGTCGAGCCCCCAGGCGTGCATGACTGCAGCTGTTTTGACTTGGCCTCCCGCAGCTTTGAGATAGGTCTGCGCTACAGTCCGTGTCATCCCGTGGAGGGTCATCAAGATGCGCTCCGCGCGCTCCACCAGCTTCGCATTCGCGGACGTATCTACATCGACCATGAGGTTGCCGTACACCTTGCCAAGGCGGACCATGGTCAGGGTCGATAGGGTATTCAACGCCATTTTCGTTGCGGTTCCGGCCTTGAGGCGGGTAGAGCCTGCGACGAGTTCCGGTCCGGTGATGAGTCGGATGCAAACATCGGCCGGGTCGGGGACTTGTTCAGCAGGTACACAGGTAAGAAAAACGGTGGCGCATCCGAGTTTCTGGGCGGCGGTAAGGGCTGCGTGAACGAACGGGGTCGTCCCTCCCGCGCTGATTCCCAAGAGCACATCATCAGGGCCTAGGGCAAGCTGCTCTACAGCAAGGGATCCATCCCTCTCTGAGTCCTCGGCGCCTTCGATCGCTTGGGTCAGGGCTTGGGGACCGCCCGCGATGATGGCCTGTACCTGTTCGGGCTGGCTCTGGAATGTGGGCGGGCATTCACTGGCATCGAGGACACCCAAGCGTCCACTTGTGCCTGCTCCGATGTAGATCAGTCGCCCCCCCCGTGCCAATTGGCGAGACAAGAGCTCAACGGCAGCCGCCAGAGCAGGCTGGGCACCTCGCACGGCCTCGGCTGCGTCTGCATCGGCTTGGGCAAAGAGCGCGAGGGCCTCGGGCGTTGAGAGTTGGTCGAGGTTGGCCGCCTCGGGATGGCGCTGTTCGGTGGCGAGGTGAGAGCGGCTGAGGCTAGGGGGGGTGCCTTGGGTTGAGTGTGGGGCCTGACCGTCAGGTCGGCTGGGGGGATGGTTAGAGGGGGAAGGGTTGGCCATGGCCTAGACTAGCTTGTTCAAGGGCCCTGCTGGGATGGGCGCATACCCTTTCATGCGCTATCCTGTTCGCCCGAATCCCCGTTCTCCCTAGGTACGACTCTCATGCACACACTTTCGAGCTACGTCTCCGGCCAATGGCACCAAGGGACTGGCGAGCCCCGTCTCCTGCAGAACCCCGCCACGGGGGACACCGTAGCGGCACTGCCCTCGGGGGACATCGATTTTGCCGCGATGACCGAGCATGCGCGCACGGTTGGGGGGCCAAACCTGCGCGGCCTCTCGTTTGCTGAGCGGGGTCAAATGCTCAAGGATTTATCCGGGGCTCTGCACGCTGAACGTGAGGAATTGATTGAGTTGGGTCGTCTTTGCGGCGGCAATACCCGTGGAGACGCAAAGTTTGACATCGACGGAGCTACAGGCACACTCGCGGCCTACGCTCATTACGCTCGGTCCCTAGGGGATCGGAAGACTCTGCCTGACGGGGAGGGAGTTCAATTAGGTCGCACTGCCCGCTACTGGGGCCAGCACATCCTGAGCCCACGGGTAGGCGTTGCGGTCCACATCAATGCGTTCAACTTTCCAGCGTGGGGCATGTTCGAAAAAGCGGCCTGCGCTCTCTTGGCCGGCATGCCGGTGATTGAAAAGCCCGGTTCGCCGACGGCCCTACTGGCTTGGCGACTCGCTCAGATCACGGTTGACTCTGGCATTCTTCCGGAGGGGGCCTTCCAGTTCATTGCTGGATCTGCGGGGGATCTGCTGGATCATCTCGGTCCCCAGGACTGCCTCGCCTTCACGGGCTCAGCCAAGACTGGAGCCTTGATGCGCGGCCATGCGAATGTCGTGGCCCACAATGTTCGCGTCAACATCGAGGCGGATTCTCTCAATGCCGCGGTTCTAGCCCCGGATGTGGAACCGAGTTCGGAGACCTACGGGGCCTTCCTTTCCAATATTGCTACCGACATGACCCAGAAAGCGGGTCAGAAATGTACGGCAGTGCGTCGGATCCTGGTGCCTGCTGACCGCGTGCAAGAAGTTCAAGCGGACCTCATGGCAGAGATCGGTCGTGTGCGGGTGGGAGATCCTGCGGATCGTGAGCATCGAATGGGACCCCTGACCGACAGCGCTCAGTTGGCCGACGTACGGGCTGGGATTGAACGACTCTCTGAGGTGGCCCAGGTCGTCATGGGTGGTAGTGGGGAAACGGAACACGGTGCCTGCTTCGTTGCACCGACCTTGCTGGTGGCTGAGGATCCGCGTGCTGAAGTGCTCCACGAACTTGAGGTCTTTGGCCCCGTGTCGACGATCCTGCCCTATTCGGGCGACGTCGCCGAGGCGATCGAGTTGGTCAACTTGGGGGGCGGAGGACTTGTCACAAGCCTGTACAGCAGTGATGGGGACTGGGCAGAGTCCTATGTCATCGGGGTGGCTCCCTGGCACGGCAGGGTTTGGTTGGGTAGCGAGCGAGGCATCGGCCAGAGCCTGCCCCCAGGCATGGTCCTTCCAGCTTCCATCCACGGAGGACCCGGGCGAGCAGGGGGTGGCGAGGAGCTCGGGGCCGAGCGAGGGCTGGCGTTCTACATGCAGCGGACAGCCCTGCAAGGCTTCAAAGGTTTCTTGGCGCCTCGTTTTGGACTTGCGGCCCAAGAGGGCTAGCGACTGGGGGGGCCCTAGGTTTGGGAGACAGCGGCTGGGAGACAGCGGCTGGGAGACTGCGGCGGGGAGACTGCGGCGGGGAGGCTACGGCGGGGAGACAGCGGCGGGCTCGTGTGCCGTTGTTATCTCACCGGGGAGGCTGATCTGTGGACTTCCCAGACGCCTTGACCTTGGACTTGCAAGGGATAGCTCGCACGCGTCCTGATATCTTTTCGAAAATCCGCCGCTCGTGGATGAGTTGTACGTCGAGGGGAGTTGAGCGGGGGACACGTGCAACAAATGCGCTGAACCCGCCCCCGCAGCATCCGCCCATCTGTCCGTACTGCACGATCTTTCCCGAGCTCGCGTCGAGTACACGAATCCGAGGCGCGGAGGCTTCAGGGAAAAAATCAAAATAACTCTCTCCGCCAGATCCTGTGAATCGAAGATTGCTGAAGACGGTCAATTCGCCGTTTCGAATTCGGCAGCGGAATTGTGCATTGAGTGGCCCTCCCCAGGAAAGATCTCGGTCCTCGCCGTCAGCCAAGACGATCGGAGCCATCTGTGTACCCGCCATGCGTGCTGATTCGTTGCCAAAGCTCACCAGGCCGGACCGAAAGGTGTATTCGCCGGCGGGGACGCGTAGGCCCGAGTGAGCTTCAGAAAAATCAAAGGAGTAATCGCCGCTTTGAAAGATCGCTGAAACCAATTCGCCCCGGGACTGAAACTGCCGGACTACGTTGAGGCGGGCGCACGGGGCGGTGTACGGGCGTGTACTGGCCTGGGTTCCATCAGGCGCAATATCGAGGTGGTATAAACGTCCAGCCATGGAAACCACTCGCGACAAATGGCTAGCGGCCGCCTTCTCGGCGATCGTCATCGCGTCTGTGCCATACTCATCAAAGCGCCCATCACCGTTGAGGTCAATCAAAGTGAGGAGTTGGCCCTCGATCTCTCCTTGCATGACTTCGGCGTTGGACCATTCCCAGGTGATCCCGGCTCGTCGGAGCCGGAGTGCATAGGGCTGTATACCCGGAGCCGACAGTTGAATGATGGAGTGTCCGGCCCGGACGGCCGTGTCCTTGCGCCCGTCTCCGGTCGTATCGAGGCGCAAGTCACCACGGGCATCTGTCGAGACTGCAAACCTGTGCTCATTGACGATGAGCGGGTTGGTGAGGGGATGCCATGCGGGGCCCGGTAGGATTACCTCCCAAGATTTCGGGGCCACGCGTTTGAGGCGTACAGTCTCCACCACGGATGCGGTGCCCTGACTCTGTTCATCACAGTGCTTCGCACCGCCGGGATCTTGAGCGATCCACAGAAAGGTCAGGATGAGGGAACTGGTGAGAGTCATGGCTTGAATCGAAACGGCTGATTCGTCTCCTCAAACATAGAACAATTCAGTTCCCCATGCAGAAGGTGAATTGCAAGTCGGGGAGGGGATGCCCCTACGGATTCAGGGGAGGCGTGGCCTTACTCGGAACAAACAGTTCCCAAGCCTATGGACCGGTTTTCGAGGAGTGATCTGCCAGAGATGCTTGCCGCGGGTTGTGGTGGCCGGCTAGGCGTGCGCAGGCGGTGGTAACCGTACCTAGAAGTGAGTGCTGCCCACTTAGAACCGTTGGGGCATTGAGCTTTCCGGCTCCCTTGCCTGGCTCGCTAGCCAGGCAGCACCGTGTTGATCCCACCACTCGATCCAAGCTCGATTGGTTTTTCCAGGATTGACCCCCGTGAGGTTTCCGAGTGCGGTGCGAATGGAACGAGACTCGGTGGCAAAGTGGGATTGGCTGACGCTGATCACTCCCACATCGAGCACGTTGCCCGAAGTGAGCACATTGACGATAGGGTCGGCGATGGCGCTGCCCATGGCGACTTCCACATCGAAGTCCTGAAGGTAGGCGGTTTGAGTTCCCACATAGATGTTGGAGTGAGGAACACGGCCAGGGCCTCCCCTGGCGGCGGCGCCCGGTTGTGCCAGTCCCTTTAGATGATGAGCGAGGGGTTCGACTGCAGCTGGGTAAGCCATGAGGCCCAGGGCTTGCACTGAGCGTTGACGCAGCAGGGGATCTCGGCTGGCGAGGGCTTTGACGAATGGGAGGGTCACGGCATTGTCTTGGGCGGCCCCAAGGGTGAGCGCACTGCTCGTGCGCATCTCGCGGTCGGGGTCGAGGACGGCATGCAGGATCAGAGGACGCACTGCCTTGCCTTTGTACAAACGCCTCAATGCTAACGAGGCTAGGGTTCGCCTCTGGGGCTGGCGAGACCCGAGTTCGCCCGTTAGGACTGTCAACAATCCTTCGCGCTCACGCAGAACAGCGAGCTTGAGGATGGCGGCTTCTCGCAGGGCCGCACCGCATGCGCTACTCCAAGTGAGAAAAGACTCGAGGGCACCGGGCATCGTTTCCCCTGTGAATACTAGATCATCGGGTAGGCGGGGGACTCCTAGACGGTTTGAATGGGCGGTGGCGGAATTGCGCGCCACCGTGCTATCGGGTTGTTCCTTAAGAATCCGGTCTAGGGTGGCGAGGCCCTCAGTCAGCAGCCCTTGATCGAGGGCCCATGCCGCGATCTGACATTGTTGTTCTACTTGCTCTGAGCCCTTCATGCGTCGGGTAAGACCCATACGCTGTTCAAACTCCCGCTCGACTTCCTTTTCGAGTGCGTAGGAGAGGACGAGGCCGCGGGGAAGTACCGTCCACTGGCCGTCCTTGCGTGTCTCCCATTCCCCGTGCTCATTGGTACGGGCCAGTCGCCGCAAGACAACACCCCCTCGGCATAGGAGCAGACGTTTCTGAGCCTTGTCGGTGGGCAACTCCCATGCAGTGGAGTCTGTGGGAGTCTGAGGCCAGGCCTTGGGTGTGCCGAACGGACTGACACTGGCAATTGAAGTGCAGAGAATCAGGGTTGTCGTTAGAAGCATGGTTGGATTATCCCTCCGCAGCGGGGGAGTCACTAGGGAGATTCTGGTCTACGTCTATAGATGTGTGGATTACCGTGCGTAGGGCCCCTGAACGATGGGTTGAGTTCCACTCCAGTCCCCGGCGGTCCAATTCGGGCCCCAGAGCCGCAGTTTGTCCGCAGCTGATCCAGACGGTACCGGGTCGGCATTGCTCAAGCAGAGAGTCGAGGTGTGGAGTCTGGGAACCGTGGTGTGGGAGGAGAAGCAGGTCGTAGGGCCCACGCAGAACATCTTGGTCCAGCAGTTTTGCGAGGCCTTCCTGCTCGGCATCTCCCGTAAGGAGGGCCGACCACGAGCCCAAGCGGATCTCCAGGCTCCTCGACCCCTCGTTCCCGTCAGTAGCGGAACCGCGCAGGAGGTGCAACTCAAGCACGGACTGTGTCGGGAGTTGGGCTCTGCCCCGGTCGAGATCAATCGGTACCCGTTTCCATGATTCTGTCCCCACCAGCGCGCCTGCTCCCGTGCTCACGGTATACCGCTCAAGGATGGGCGGCAGCGCACCCGCATGGTCATGATGGCGGTGGCTGATCACTACACTGAGATGCTTCGCGTCCCACTCGCGTAGCTGTGCGATGATGGCGCGGCTCACTCCCACTCGGTCTCGGGACCCTGCGTCAAAGAGCCAGACATCTTCGCCGGGCACACGCAGTAAGGCTGCGGTCCCGTGTCCCACGTCGAGCAACACTAGTTCAGCTTCAGCGGGCTGCGGGTCAGGAATCCAGAGCGCAGCCCCACTGGCGAGTGCGAGCATCCCTAGGAGCTTACCCCGACTTCGCGTGGCTGCGAGGGGAGGCTCCCGCTGAAGCAATGAAGCTAAGCCGAGGGAGCAGGCGAGCGTGACCCAGATCCAATGTCGATGCGGTAGAATCAAAGGGGTGCCGGGCAGGCCATCGAAAAGCTCAAGCAATCCGACAAGCCACTGGCCGGGCAGGTTCAGAACATGAATCGGCAGGGCTGCGGGAATCAATGCGTGCAACCAGCCTGCACCCAGCAGGGCGATGAGAATGGGCAAGGACAAGAGGGTGGCGAGAATCCCCGCCGGGGCTACCTGCCCAAACCTATCCCAGACGACGGGCAAGGTGCTGATGACGGCGAGGACAGAGGCGCAGAGCCCTAGCCAGGTGATGTCGAAGAGTCGCTGGAGGGGGATGCGCCACCATGGGCTGCGGGGGCGCCCCAAAGAATCGTGGTCCCTTAGGTTGAGGGGGTGGCGGCGGCCAAGCGGTCCCATTCCAAGGATCAGTCCGAGAGTGGCTAGGTACGAGAGTTGCAGGCCGATATGGCCAATCGACATGGGGTTTGCGAGCAGTTCAAAGCTCAAGGCCGCACCCCACAAGGAGAGCCCGTCGGTGCGCCGCCCCCACTGGGAGGAGCCCGCACCGAGGGGCAAAACATTGGCAAGGGCAGCGAGAGAGAGGGCAATGGCTGCGCGTGTGATGGCGGGGCCGCCTCCTCCGAGTGGAATCATGAGTAGGACCAATCCTGCTCTTACCATGTGAATCCCGAGGGGAGGATTCGGAGTCGCACGGGCCCCGTTGCCCAGTGGTCCATGACTTAGACCCGAGGTGCCGCGTCGGGACGGTCTGTCGTGGCAAACTCGACGGATCGCCGTGGTGAGCAAGCTCAGGATTCCCATCAGCGCGGCTCCAAGGGGCCAAACCACTAACCAAGCGATCAGTCCAACATGCAGACCAGAAAGTGCCAAGAGGTGGCGGGTACCCGTGCGTGTGAACAGGTCGGAAGTTCCGGCGTCAAGGTGCGTGCGATCCCCAATGATGAGTGCGGGCAGCAAGCCGCGACTGGGCGCATCGCTTGGCAGAGACCCTTCGGCCCTCAAGAGTCGATGGCTGATGGCCGCACGCCAGTTCTCGAGCCAAGGGATGGAGGTGGGGATCAGGGCGGGGCGAGCTGGAGCGATCCTCACCAGTTCATCGGGGGCAAAGTCGGTGCGCCAAACCTCGGCGGGGGCAGATGTTCGCCCGGTCGTGCGAGTGACCGACCCGGGTCCAATTGCTTGCACGAACTCATCGGGTTGAAGCGTGCCCGCCAAGCATTGGAAGGGCAGGGACTCTGTATGCGTGCAGCCACGTTCGGACTCCCTTGACAGGGACCGAGACCCTGACTCCGGTGTCCAGCGCCCGTAGGGAATGGGCTGGCCAGGTACAGCGAGAGTCGGGCCGTTTGGGTGCGAAGATTCCAACGATTGCGGATCGAGACCCGTTCCAGTCGTCGATCCCAATTCATGGGTTTGAGTTGCCCGTTGCGGTGGACTGGGCATCCTGACATGGGTGCGCAATCCCGCGAGACCGCCCATCACGAGCACGACGACTGGGCCGAGACTTCCGCAGGATGTTCTTCGTGAACGCCATGCGAGGCCGGCCAAGCCCGCCATCGCCATGCTGCAGCCCCACTGGGTCTGGACATGGCCGGCTACAGATCCAAATGCCAGAGCGAGCGATAGGGTGAATAGGGGGCGGGAGACCGGTTCGGTGGGGCAAGGGGTCTCCGGGGCGCGCTGGCTCATGTGGCGTATAGACGCTGCCCGGCTGTGCCAGTGACTTCTTGGTCGTGGAAAACCCAGGCCCGATTGAGCGCGGGAGCGCTAGGGGCCCTAGACTGGCTCTCATGAGTCATCGCCACGCAGTCTTTCCGGGTTCGTTCGACCCCTTCACCCTAGGCCACCTCGATCTCGTTGAGCGCGCGACCGCCCTGTTCGAAACCGTGACCGTGGCCGTGGCCCAGCACCCGAGCAAGAGTGCGCTCCTGCCCCTAAACGATCGCATGGGCTTGATTGAGTCATGTACAGCAGGATTAGAGGGAGTCCGTGTCGCCCCGTTTGAAGGGCTTGTTGTAGACGGTTGCCGCCAGCTCGGTGCGAGCGTTCTCCTGCGGGGCTTGCGAGGGGCTGCGGATCTGGAGTACGAGCGCCCCATGGCCCTGAGCAATCGCCTTCTGGCCCCAGGAATCGAGACGGTATTCCTGCTGCCCTCATCGGCCACGGCGCACATCAGCGCCACCCTCGTGCGGCAGATCGCACGCATGGGTGGTGATTTGAGCTCATTTGTACCGCAACCCGTTCTTCAGGCTCTCAATTCCCCCAGCCAAAACCCTACAAGTCATGAGTGAGTTTCAAGCCATCCACAGCGACGCTGCTCCGGCCGCAGTTGGACCCTACAGCCAAGCCATTCTGTGTGATGGCTGGGTGTATTGCTCGGGCCAGGTGGCCCTCGATCCGGCTACCGGATCGTTAGTGGGGGACACCGCAGCCCAGCAAGCGGCGCAAGCCCTAGCCAACTTGAGGGAAGTCTTGCTGGCCGCGGGAACTGATCTTGGTCAAGTGGTGAAATGCAACCTGTTCCTCGTGGACATGGGGGAGTTCAGCGCCGTGAACGAAGTCTATGCACAGGTTTTCGAAGGCCATGTCCCACCCGCTCGGGCCACCGTAGAAGTTTCAGCCCTGCCCTTGGGGGCTTTGTTTGAAGTGGACTGTGTTGCGCGGGCGGGGGTGGCGGGATCGCGCTAGCGTTCAGGGGAGCGGTTGTTTTCTATTGACCCTGGGCCAGGGGTGATTCGCGGGTCTTCGCGTGGACCGATGGCATTGCGGCCGATGTCAAGGGTGGGGGCTTGGGGGAGCTGGCTCCGCCAGGCGGAGTTGCGGAACCAGTTGCCCTGGATCTGAGCAGAGTCCTCAGGGATGCCACGGATTTTGATGGCGAGTTGATCGCAGAGAAACGTGTTGCGCTCAAAGACCAGGGTCGTGCCCGCAATGTTGGTTCCATCTTTCCGATCTCGACCGCCGTGCATATCAAAGCAGTGGGAGAGGCTTACTCCGCGCTCCACATTGTGCCGTGCAGTATAGGAGCATCCAGGGCGGCCGGTGCCGGCGATGGAGTGACGGTTCCAGTCGAACAAGTTGTTCTCAATCGTGGCCGTGGCCTGATCGAGGCAAATACCATAGCCCAACCCTTGGCGTTGGTTGTGATGGATGAAACAGTGGTGAACTTGATGGTCGACTCCCTTTCGAAGATCAATCGCGGCGTGGCTCCAGCCTGCGAGTTCACAATTGGTTACCCTCAGCCGGTCGTGCATGGCGCGGATTCCATCTGACGTGGGCAGGGCGTAATAATAATCGCGTCCTCTCGAAGCTTCTCCCATGCGGTACGCACGGCGGTGATGGTCCAAGCGTCGTTCCGGGTCTGGCCCCCTGATTCGCAGGCCTGAGAGCGTGGCTCCCTCACCCGTTGTGGTCATGAGCGGCTGGGTCTTGAGATGGTCACAAAACAGCAAGGCGCCCTTCGAGCCCTCATGTCCCCGGTCGCTGGCCAGGGTGACTCCGGCGGGAAGCTTGAGCTGCAACTGTTCGATCAAGACTGCTGCGGTGCAGTCGATTACGCAGTCCCCGGGTAGGAAGACCACCTGGCCGGGCTGGGCTCGTGCCAAACCGTCAATCAACTCATCGAGGGTGTTGGCTGTGATGTGGCCCTCGCGGAGGATGTCTGCAAAGCCTGCACCTCCTCCGATGGGGCCGCGATGATCGGAGCGAGCGCCGTATTCTCGCCCGTCCTCGAGGGTGAGAGCGGTTGATTGAGGGCAGCGAGGATCGGCCCCATACAGGCCAGTGGGCGGAGTCTGGGGGAGTGTGAGGCTGAGGAGGAGGGGCAGGAGCATGACCCCATCGTAGCAGGCCGGTTCATTTGAGGAGCTGAAGAGCCGGCTAGGGCTCGGCGATCTGGACAGCCCCTGGCGGTTACGGTGGGTGCGTACGCCGAGAAACGAGAAGCTGAATTGACACCGATTGGGCCCATGCGCAGTGCTACAATCCTCACGGCCATTACGGCTCCGCCCCATGCCGCCTCACGATTCAATGGCTAGATTCCTCTGCGTTGCATTCTTGGCGGGTTGTGGTGGTGGGGGAGTCGAATCAGAGGCACCCCTTGCAACGGCTCATGAGGGTGGTGGGAAAGTGCACCGGCCTGTGCAAGAACCGTTGGCCGCTCGCGCGAACCCCTTGGGGGACGGGGGGCTGTGTTTTGAGCTGACCCAGCCGTTTGCGGGAGAGGCTAACCCCTCCGCCCCGGAGAATAGGGGAGGAGGCCATGGGGCCTTTGATGTGATCGCTACAGACATGGACCTCGATGGCGATCCTGATGTGCTCATCAACTGGCATCTGAGTGATCTGGAACTCTATGAAAACAAGGGCTCATCGTTTCGGATCATGAACGACCCCGAAGCGGATCGGTCGGGTTTGGATGATCAGTTCGGAGTGCACTCGCTCAGTGCGGATTGGGACGGTCCGCCGGAGGACTCGGAGAAGGAATGGCCTCAAGGGATTTATGTGTGGCAGGACACACGCATGGCGTGGGCCATGTGGTTGGTGGCGCCAGCTTCAGGTCCCCCGCGTGAACTCTCGGTGACTTGCAATGAGACCCTCCGGGTGACGGGTTTGGAGGGTGAGGATGAGCTGGATGGGCGCAAAAAGACCCTGCGGATCACGCTCGTTCCAGGACAGGCACCACGCAGGATCGGTCTCATCAACCAGTTCCCCACAGCAGCCTTGAGGATCTCCCAGGAGGGCAGCCCCTCCGGCACGCTTGCGTACTGGGTTGGAGCGGATCTCACCAAGGTCGAGGCGCCGAATCTTGAACTTCGCAAGTCCGATCCCCATGGGATGGCGTGGGTGCAGGCGATTTCAGGGCCCCGGCCCGATCTAGTGGTGATTCGGGGTGGGAACCGGGGGACATTGGCCCCGCCCGATTTGCCTAAGTCCAATCGAGTTTTTGTGGGTCAGGACTCGGGACTCGCATTTGCTCAAGTGGACCCGGCATTGGCTCCCCGCGACTTTGCTCGGGGTCGCGGCTTGGAGTGGGTCGATGTCAATAACGATGGAAGCCTTGAGCTTTCCCTAGCGAATCGGTCGTCCCCCAACGGCCTGTGGTTCCAACGTCAGGGTGGGGATGAGCAATCCGGGTTCTTCGAGAACCGAGCGAAGGTACTGGGGCTGGCGACCCTCGATGCGCAGTTCAGCGCATGGATGGATGTGGACTCGGATGGCTGGCAGGATCAGCTACAGCTGCGGGGGAAACGCCTTGTCTTGATGAGGAATCAGGGTGGGGAGAAGTTTGAAGAGCTGGATGCCGAGGCCCTAGGCCTTGTGATCCCCTCCGCATTCCGTCTCAAGCAGGAAGGATTTGAAACCACGTGCCTTTCCATCTTGGATGTGGATGGAGATGGAGCGTTGGATGTGTGGTTGAGCAGCCTTGGGCAGGCGCGGACTCATGTTGTATTTCGGGCGGTGGGAGATGGGTTTGAAAACGTGACTAAGAGTCTTGGGCTCGCCAATCTCAAAGGGACGGGTGCGACCGTTCGCTGCGATCTAGACAATGACGGTTTTGTCGATGTGCTCGCCTTGGGCACCGATCCCATGGTGCTGCACAATCAAGCGGGGAAAAGATTTGAGCGGATCCCCCTCGCGACTTGGTTTCCAAACCTGCCCCAAGGCGAAGGAATATCCGATCCCATTCGTGCTGCGACAGCGGCAGATGTGGACGGAGACGGCCGGATGGATTGGGTGCTCGTCTCACGGACGCGCTTTGTGGCCATGAATCGGACGGAAAACGGCAACCACTGTTTGCGCGTGCACCTCACGCAGGAAGTGCAGGGCAATCGCCTTGAACCCATGGGTACCCTCGTGCGGGTGCTCTGCAGCGGTGGCGGCATCCGTGTGGCCCGGTATGGGTCGGCCCGACGGTCCCACGTATCTCAAACCCTAGGGGCCTTGCGATTTGGGATTCCCCAAGGGAGCCTTCCCGAGCGGATCGAGGTTCGCTGGCCCGGGACCGTTGAGTGGGAGTCCTATGATCCCCCCCAGGGGTGGGACCTTCACCTGCAGCGCTAGAATCCGCCGTCCGGGGGCGGTGGTAGCCCTTATTCCTTGCCGCATGACTGATTTCACGACACTGAAAAGGAATGCGTGAATTGAGGGGGGCCCGGGTGTAGCATGGCTCCCGGTCAAGAACTCACCCGTCGGCGAAGGGTCGTCGGGGCACCGCAACCCGAGTTTGAGACCTCACCGCACCATGTCCACCACCCGTTCCCGAGGGAAATGGGGAGGGGCCATACTGTGGCCAACGACGTGGATAGTGATCTCCATCGTGCTGGTCATGGGTGCCCTGTCCCCCGTGGCCCCAGCTCTGCCTAGGGGTATTGAGCCGACCGTAGAGCCTGTGCTCGTCAACCACGACTTTCAGGCGGGGTTGTACGGATGGCAAGTGCGAGGCGGGGTTGCGGCAGCCCCAGCTCCCGATGGACGCAAGTCGGCGCGTGCCGTACTCGTCTCGGGTGGGCCGGTATCGAGCTTGACCCAGAGTGTAGCCGTGGGGCGGCCGGGTGACATCCTCGGTCCTCTGCCCAAGGACGGGGAGCGTGGTCTGGCTCTCGAAGGGCTCGTGCGGCTGTGGTTGGGGGAGGACATGAGCACGGGCGAGGTTGGCCTGCTCTTGCACAGTGTCTCCACGCAGGGTCGCACCCCTGTGGCTTCGGCGCGCCTTGATCTAGGGTCCCTCCCGCGCGGTGTTTGGATCAACCTCCGCAGCATCGGCATCCCTCGGTTGGACGGTCGCTTGCAATCGGATACGACGCACATCGAATTTGAATTGAAGTGCAGCGGCCGTGGGACCCTGTGGGTGGACGGGGCGCGACTTGGCGTGCGAACCAGGGCCGGCTATCCGCTCCTCGAAACAGACTTTGAGGGATCGGGTGCAGTGCCCACGGCATGGGGAGTTCAGGGGGCCGTCCAGGTGAGCGGCTCGACGACCTGGGCAGCACCCTACTACGGTTCGGGGATGGTGCTCTTGGATGGGCCCACCCGCATAACTCAAGGGTTCGATCTTTCCCTGCAGAGTGACCATCCTGCTCTTGGCGACCGACCGGAGGTGGGCCTTTGGCTCTACCTGCGCGGTGATGTGGCCCTACCTCCCCGCGCAGACCCCAACCAGTGGTTCGATGTTCTTGTGCTGGCCCGGACGACCCAAGCCGGCCGTCCGGATGTGGAGGTGGCTCGTCTGCGATTCCACCCGACCGCCGATCAAGTGGGGCGCTGGATGTACTTGGAGACCGAGTCCCAGGGACTCCTGCCCGCCGCATCCCAGGTGGAGGTGCAGGTCATCAAGAACTTTCCCGGGCAGGCGGCATTGGATTTCATCCAAGTAGGACAGGCGGGCTACGCAGATGGCAATCCGCCTCGGCTTGTGACTGCGGGTTATGTGGGCTGGTACCGTTCGCCACTCGCCGTGGAGTCCGTCGCCAGCCCCACCGATCCTCGTGCGATCTGGGGTAACTGGGCATGGACCACTCCGCCCTATGGAGATCCCAACAACAACTCCCTCGCCCACAATCCTGATTGCAATACGAGCCCGAATTGCCTGCGCAGCACGGGCCGCCGGGATGGTGCGGTCGGAGTCATCGACGGCCCTGGTTTCTTACCACTGGCGGGCACCTATGACTCGCGGGATGAGGACGTGCTGCGCCTGCACGTAGAGCAAGCCCACGCCATTGGCCTGCACTCGTTCGTATTCGATTGGCTCGGCCATGCTCTCGACCAGCAGACGGCACTGCCCGGTGAATCAACACCCAATGCTGGAGCCCTCGAAGGCTTGTTCGATGCGGCTGAGAGTGGCCCATCAGACTTGAAAATCGGCCTCTTACTCGAACCTAAGGTGCACATGTTGGGTTGGGTGGCAGGCCAGCCGAGCTTTGATGATCGTAAGCAGGGCATTGCTGCGGATTTGATCTGGTATCTACGACGCTACGGTAGCCGTCGTGCTCTCTGGCGCCGAGAGGGCCGGCCTGTCGTGTTCATTTTTGAACCCGGTATCTGCATGCCTAGCGGCCCTTGCCTGCAGGATGATGACTGGCAAGACATCAGCGCTTGGGTCACCGCGGCGACCGGGGAAGTGCCCGAATTGATCGCTGGGCAACCGCCAGCAGTGGGTGCTCAAGCCTTCGCTGGAGCCATGCGTTGGCGTCTCTTGGGTCCACCCATTCTGCGCTTCGGAAGCTACACAGATTTTGTGCTTGGGATTGAACGGTCCCCCAGCCTGGCCGATGTGGAGGCCTTTTCGCGCGGGGTCGATCAAGAGGCGAGTGACTGGGCTGCGCTCGACGCGGCGCGCTACTCGGTGGCCATGGCATGGCCTGGCTTTGATGACAGCGGCGTTGCGGGCTGGGGGCAGCCCAATGGGGTGGGCAGTGACGGTCTGCCCCTAGCCGTTCGTGTCTGTGGACCCCAACTGAGCAGTCGGCCCGGCGCATTCTTGGCTGCGACAGGACGAGGCTTGCAACGCAGTGAGGCGAATTGGTTGCACCTAGCGACGTGGAACGACTGGAACGAGAGCACGGCCCTCGAAGCGAGTTACTCGCAAGCCTATGTCGACGCACTCCGTCAGGGGCGGGTGCCGAGCCTGCGCTCGGAACAGGATGTGCTCGGCCGACTGCGTGCGGCGCGCGGGTTGGTGCAGGGTTGGTTGTCGAAAGCAGGGGAGCAAACCCCGCAAGCCAATGAGCTAGAGAGCATCACCCGCCGCTATGTGCGAGCCACCCTGACAGGCTCAGTCGTGGCCTACGACTGAGGGACCCCGTCGCTTGGGAGGACCCGCCGGACGATGGCCTCAGCCAAGCGGGTGGCACTGGGCGGAAAACACTCGAAGTACAGCATGGGTTCAATCAACTCGACTTCGATCACGAGCGGTTCCCCTTCGGGGCCATTGAGCAAGTCGATGCGTGCATAAACGGCGGGTTCGGGTAGGGCGGCAAGGACTTGCCCGGCGATATCTAGCTCTTTTGGACGTGCGTCGACAAGTTCGTAGGTGCCTCCAAAATCATCTTGCACGCGCCAGTCTCCCGCAGCGGCTCGCTTGACCACCGTGTGGGTAATCTCACCCTCGATGGCAATGAGTGAGCGTTCACCCCCGGCCAGAACATCGGGCAAGAAGGGTTGCACACGCGCGTCTCCGGCGGTGAGTAGGCGTTGGAGATGAGTGCTCGCCAGCTCGATTTGGCTAGGATCGTAGCGCTGAGTGTCGCTAGCCCCTGCACCGATGGCTGGCTTGATCACGAAGGCGCCCCAACCTCGCGATTCTAATTCTCGGGCTAGATTGACTTGTGATCCGCGCTGTAGAGCCAGCGTGGGGATTGTGGGGACCCCCGCTGCGGCGAGTTCTTCTAGGTAGCCCTTATGAAGGTTCCAGCGGATCAGTGCTAGGGAGTTGATCAGCTGGCAAGTCTTGTTCACGCGCGCGAGCCAGGACTCAAAGGTGACCGGTTGTTTGAAATAGTCCCATGTGCCGCGGGGTAGGCAAGCACTAGCTGCTGAGCCATCGGCCTCGGCGGCTGTCCAGGGCACGACTTGAATCTCGAGGGGAGTCGCCTGGAGCGCACGAATCAAGTAGCCCTCGTCGGAGTGTAATCCGGGGAGCGAGCTGCACGATGCGAGGAGGACTGAGGCCATGGGGGAGCATAGCGTCCAATGGGCGTGAGGATAGCTTGGGGGACGGTGTGTGCGCTCGGCGCACACTTGCTGTGCGGATTCGCACAGCCCAGGCGACTGGGAGGGCGGCCGGGCAGGCCTAGGGGCCCTTTCGTTGCCTAGGATTGGATTCCGGCACGGCTGAATTCGGGGGGAGGTTGGCACGATTATTGAATTCTTGGGTGTGACATCAGGTCCCTATCCCCACGGGCAGTGAGGTGGGGGCTCCCAGTGTCCATGCGCCCCACAGCTTGAGCCGGGCAGACTCCAGCGAACGGGTGCGGGCCGGGGGAGGGTGCGGACCAGCACCTCCCCCGGTTCTTTTTTAGGGGCCGTACCGGCTGGATGAGTCGGGCTGTCCAGAACTTGCGTGACCGGGGCCATCTTTCGCGGTGGCTCGGGGTGGGAGGGGGCCTAGTTCCCCGTTGTGTCACACCCGCTTGGGTCTGTACCGTTTCCCCATGGGCCTTGTTTGGATTGCTGGGATGGGTGGATTCGTGGGGGCGGCGTTGCGATATGGACTCTCGACTGCCGCCACTCGATGCCTGCCCGCGGGCTACCCCTATGGCACTCTGGGTGTGAACGTCCTGGGGTGCTTGGCCATCGGTGCTGTGCTGGGCTTGACCCGCGACCAACCAGCCCTATCGGAAAACGCCCGCGTTTTTTGGGTCGTGGGTCTGCTGGGATCATTCACGACGTTTTCCACCTTTGGACATGAGACTCTCGCCCTGTGGACTGAGGCTATGACTGGACGGGCATTGCTTCACGTTGGACTCCACCTGTTCTTGGGACTGTGTGCCGTGGCCCTCGGGGCTGCCTGCATGGAGTAGCGCACACCCTCCCAGCCGTGGCCGAGTGGGTCCAACGGCTGGTGAGGGTCATCCTGGTCAGGGAAAGCCGGCCCTCACGTTGGGCGACAAAAAGGCGCACCGAGCAAGTGCCCGGTGCGCCCTCGAGGCAATCCTCCAAACTTCTGGGGTGCCTGCCAGCTCCCAAGAGTTTCAGAGGTCTACGATCAGATGGCCGTAGAGTTACCCATAATGTCCAAACCTATCCGGTCAATCGCCTGAGTTGACCGCTCAGAGATATGTTCCCTACGGTTCTTCGCAGATGTGCGAATGAGCGGGGGCCGTTTTCACCCGTTATCGAGGTGGCAGGACCGCAGGGTTTCCCCGGACCCGATGGGCAGCAAGCACGGGGCTTGTTGTTCACACAACTCCTCGGCCACATCCTCACGCTCAGGGCAGCGTGGATGGAACGTACAACCGCTGGGCGGGTTGAGAGGCGAGGGTACATCCCCCGCGAGGACGATGCGCTCGCGCTTGCGCTCCAGTTCAGGGTCGGGACTGGGGACGGCAGAGAGGAGTGCTCGCGTATAGGGATGGCTGGGGTGCGCAAAAAGGGTGTCACGCTCGGCGATTTCCACGATACGGCCGAGGTACATGACCGCCACGCGATTGCAGATGTGGCGCACGACAGCAAGATCGTGGGCGATGAACAGGTAGGCGAGGTTGAAACGCTCTTGCAGTTCCTGCAATAGATTGATGACCTGAGCTTGGATGGAAACATCCAGTGCGGAGACCGGCTCGTCGCACACAATGACCTTGGGTTCGAGGGCTAGGGCGCGGGCGATCCCGATGCGTTGCCGTTGACCTCCGGAAAACTCGTGGGGGTAGTGGTACAGGTGCCGGGGATTGAGTCCCACCGCATCGAGCAATTGCATGGCCCGCAGGCGGCGTTCGCGCGGCTTCCCCATGGAGTGGATGGCCATGGGTTCAGTCAAGATGGACCCGACCGTCTGGCGCGGATCGAGGGAAGCGAATGGATCCTGGAAAATCATCTGGATTTCGCGCCTGAAGGGGGCCCACTGCCGCGGAGTGAGATTTGTCAGGTTAGTGCCCTCATAGTGGACACTGCCTGATGTGGCAGGATGCAGGCCCACAACAGCTCGCGCACAGGTAGATTTCCCGCAACCCGATTCGCCTACGAGGCCGAGGGTCTCCCCGCGCTGCAATTGAAAAGAAACTCCATCCACGGCCTTGAGCCATTCCTGTGGGGCGCCGCTCCAACTGCGCTTGCCAACGGGAAAGTGCTTACACAGGTCACGGACTTCGAGCAGGGGAGCACTCACGGGGAGACCTCCGGTGAGGCCTCGTAGGCCGGCAGGTGTTCGCTCTCGAGGCAGGCGCTTTCTCGCGGTGCCGTTTGGCTCCCTGCGGTGCGGAGGAGCTGAAGTGCGGGCGTGTCCTGGCGGCAGTGGTCGGCTACAAATGGGCAACGTGGTGCGAAGGCACACCCGGTAGGCATGTGGGCTAGATCGGGCGGTTGTCCGGGAATAGACTCGAGAGCCTCGCTTGTGTCTGTGCCCAACCGTGGCACGCTGCGAAGGAGGCCCCGCGTGTAGGGATGTGCGGGGTGCTTGAACATGGCCCCGGTCGGGCCAGTTTCCACCAAACGGCCAGCGTACATCACGTTGACCCGGTCAGCCATGCCCGCCACCACTCCAAGGTCATGGGTGACTAGAATGATCGCGGTGCCCCGTCGTTCTTGCAGGTCCTTCATGAGTTCTAGGATCTGAGCTTGGATGGTCACATCGAGGGCCGTGGTGGGCTCGTCGGCAAGAAGGAGTTTGGGTTCACACAGCAGGCCCATTGCGATCATGACTCGCTGGCGCATCCCGCCGGAAAGCTCGTGTGGGTATTGATCAAGCCGCCGCTCGGGTTCAGGGATGCCTACTTCATCGAGCCCCTGAGCCGCTCGGCGCCGAGCTTCCTTGCGCGTCATGTTGCGATGCAATTCGAGAACTTCCGTCAACTGCCTCTCAATGGTGAGGAGAGGATTGAGCGATGTCATCGGATCTTGAAAGATCATGGAGATCTCGTTTCCGCGGATGGACCGCAGCTGTTTGTCACTCAATTGAACGAGATCCCGGCCGCCGAACAGGACGTGGCCCGCTTCGACCACACCCGGCGGATTCGGGACAAGCCCCATCAGCCCAAGGTTGGTGACCGATTTTCCAGAGCCAGATTCTCCTACCAAGCCGAGCGTCTCGCCCTCTTCTAGGTAGAAGCTAACTCCATCGACCGCCCGCACCGTTCCCAAGTGGGTGTGGAATTGAACACGCAGGTCGGCAACATCGAGCAAGGCCATTAGTCTTTCCCCCGCATGCGTGGGTCGAGCGCATCTCGCAGACCATCCCCAAGGATATTGAGTGCCAGCAAGGCGGAGCCCATGGCTAAGGCTAGAAAGACCACCATCCACCAAAACAGGCGCAGGGGATTGATGGCTGACGTGGCTTCCACAGCGATCGTGCCCCACGACACTTTGGGTGGTTCGATGCCCAGGCCTAGGAAAGAGAGGAACGACTCGAACAGCATGACCGATGGGATGGTCAGAGTGAGATAGACCACCACGATGGAGAGCACGTTGGGAACGATATGATTGAAGAGAATGCGTGCAGTGGATGCACCTAGGACGCGCGAGGCTTCAATGAACTCCGAATTCTTGAGGGAGAGCACTTGGCCGCGTACGACGCGCGCCATGGTGAGCCAGTAGATGGCACCAATGACGAGGTAGAACACCTTTTCGCGGTCGAGCCCGAATTTCTCCTCCAACACCATGCGGTAATCACCAATGAGGGTGATGAGGAAGATGACCACGAAGATGAAAGGGATTGAATAGAGAACATCCACGATCCGCATCATGAGGTTGTCGATGCGGCCCCCCGCTAGGCCTGAGAAAGCACCATAGACCACGCCGATTAGAAGGCTGCAGAGGGTGGCTGCCAGCGCCACGAGAATGGAAGTGCGTGATCCCCAGACGAGGCGCGAGAGCATGTCGCGGCCGAGGTGATCCGTACCCATCCAGTGTCCGGTCTGCCAGCGACCGAAAATGCCCATGCGCATGCGCACGAGACTCTCGTCGAGACCCGAGAGCTCCCAGTAGACGTCCTGGATGTTGCGCGTACTGATCTCCGACTCGTCGGGGACATCAGCGAGGAAATCGTGGTCACCGAACTGGAGGATCGGTGCTGCTGCGCCCATGGATGTGTGCGTCACCACGGGTGAACGCAAGGGCAGGAGCGGGGCGAGGACGGAGAGCAGCATGAATCCCGCGAGGAAAACCAGCGAACCATAGGCTGGTTTGTTGCGCTTGAGGCGTCGCCAGGCATCTGTCCAGAGGCTCATACCTTTGCTGGCCTTGGCTTCCGCCAAGAGCTCGGACATGTCTCTTGAGCCGAGGTCCCATCCTGAATCGGGCACGGATTCTGGGCTCTTCGATGAGGTGGATGTCACGACTCGTCCTCCAGGGAAATGCGCGGATCGAGCAGGGTGTAGGCGAGATCAACGACGAGGTTGAGCGTGTACACGAGGACCGTGTAGAGGATGGTCACACCCATCGCGAGGGTGTAATCGCGATTGATGGCGCTATTGACGAAGTGCGACCCAGTGCCAGGAATAAAGAAAATGCGCTCAATCACGAGGCTGCCCGTGAGGATGCCTGCAGTAGCGGGTCCGAGGTAGCTGACGACGGGCAAGAGACCACCCTTCAGTGCGTGGCGCATGATGACGGTCCCCGGGCTCAGTCCCTTGGCGTGGGCTGTGCGAATGTGCTCCTGGGACAGGGCTTCTAACATTCCCGTGCGAGTGAGTCGCGAAATGTAAGCCGCGTAGACCAAGCCGAGGCAAAAACCTGGCAGGATCATCGTGCGAATCGAACCCCAGCCCGCCACAGGAAACAGGGGAATGAGGAACACGAAGCAGATAATCAAAAAGCCTGCAATGACGAAATTGGGCAGGGCAATCCCACCCGTCGCAGCGAGGCGCAGTGCGAGGTCGAGACCGCTTCCGCGCCGCAAGGCCGAGGCAATCCCAGTGGAAACGCCCAGGGCCAAGGCCCACATCATGGCGACCATTCCCAGCAGGGCTGAAATGGGAAGGGACTGGCCAATGATGTCATTGACGGTGTAGTCGCGATAGCGGAATGAGGGGCCGAAGTCCCCGGAAAGTACGCCCCCGAAACGCTTGGTGCCCGCAGCTTCACCCGCCCCAAACAAGCCGCGTTCGTCTAGATTGAGCGGCCCCACGTAGTGCAGGAACTGCTTCCACATGGGCCAGTCGAGGTGGTACTTGCGCTTGAGGTTCAGCTCGATGGCGGGTTCAACGTTGCGATCCTGGTCGAAGGGGCCGCCTTTCACGGATCGCATTAGAACAAAGGAAACGCTCATCACGACAAACATCGTGATGGCGAACCACAGCAGGCGCCGCAGTAAAAAACGCGTCACCTCGCGGACCTCCTTCGTTGCTCGGCAGGGGAATAGAGTCCCTCCGCTGGTCCATGGGGATCAACGATTTCCACGTCGTCGGTGTAGCGCGCCCGCTTCGCAGCCAATTCATCATCATCCATCCAGTACCAGTGCTTGGGAAAGTGCTCGTCTTGGATGTTTTCGAAGAATCCTCCGAGGCGTGGCGCTACGGCGTTCTGCGTTACGTAGTAGTAGATGGGCAGGATGGGCAATTCAGCCACGAGGATGGCCTCCGCTGCACGCAGGTGAGCGAGTCGTTCGTCAACATCGACGGTGGCCGCTGCAAGGGCGATGAGACGGTCGTACTCGGCGTTGCCCCAGCCGGTCTTGTTGTTTTCGCCACCGGTGACAAACATGTCAGAGAAGGTGTTGGGATCCGTGTAATCCCCAATCCATGCGGAGCGGGAAACATCGAAGCGCAGAGTGTTTTGAGTGTCGAGGTAAACCTTCCACTCTTCATTCCTCAGCTTGGCACGGATGCCGAGTTCGCGCTGCCAAGCCAAGGCGATCACCTGGGCGATTTGGCCGTGGGCCTCCGAGGTGTTGTAGTGGATCTCGATGGGTGGGAAGCCCTCCCCGTCGGGGTAGCCAGCTTCTGCCAGGAGGGCCTGGGCTCGCTGGGAATCCTCTTGGCGGCATTCGGCACCCTGGTACCCGGGCAGGCCGGGTGGCACGAGCCCATAGGCGGGCACCTGCCCCATTTTCATGATGTCGTCTGCAATTTGGGCGCGCGGGATTGTGAGGGAGAGGGCCTCGCGCACGCGTACATCATCATAGGGGGGCTTGGTCGTGTTGACCCGGTAGAAGTAGGTGCCGAGATACGGCACAGGGGTGAAGTCCTCTCTCGCCATCATCTCCTTGACCACGTTGGTATTGACACGGTCGATGGAGTCCGCCCCGCCTGTCAGGTATACGTTGAGCATGGTCGCATCCTGCTCGATGGCGAGTACGTCGATGGTCTCAAAGGCTACGTTGTCCGCGTCCCAGTACGTTTCGTTCTTCACCAAACGGATGCGGTCATTCACGCGGCGGTGCAGGACGCGGTAGGGCCCGTTCGTGACGATGTTCTCCGGCCGAAGCCAGCGAATCTCCCAGGAGTCGGGCCAGCGAGCCTGGGCGGACTCAATGTTTTTGCGGCTGACCGGGAAGAGCGGATAGAACCCCATCAAGTCCAGGAAAAACGGAGTGGGGGATTGGAGTTCGACCTGCAGGGTGAGGGGGTCGAGTACGGAAATACCCACGCTGGAAAAATCATTGAGGGGTTCACCGAGGGGGCTGATCTCGGTGGTGTAGGCTTTGGCACCACGTACGTACCAAAGCTGATAGGCATAGTACGCAGCGGTCTTGGGGTTCAAAAACCGCTCAAATGAATAGTGGAAGTCCGCAGCCGTGACAGGGTCTCCATTGCTCCACAGGGCGTCGTCACGGATGTGAAACGTATACGTGAGGCCATCTGGGGAGACCTCCCAGCTTTCGGCCATACCAGGCTCAGGGGCGAGGGTCTTCGGGTGTTTGACGACTAGACCCTCGAAGATGGCTCTCAAGACCCTGCCTTCGGGGACGCCCGTGACCGTGGCGGGGTCGAGGGTGGTCACTTCAGTCCCGTTATTGAAGGTAAAGTCCGCGGGGGTCAGCCGGGCGCCGCTTACGAGGGCGACCCCACCTGCCAAGAGTCCTACGAGGAGGACGGTGGCAAGGCCTTGGCGTTGGAGGCGCGCACCGCTGAGTCTTGGCATGGGAGGAAGCCTACCGTTGAGGAGGCATGCCTCGCAAGGGAGCGCCGCCGGTGGATACGGTCTGTGCCTTGACGATTGGGGGCTGTGGCCGACAATAGTAGCCCGCCGTACTATTCTTGGAGATCCGGCTCAGGCCTTCACGGCCCATGGCCTCGATATCCCCCCTCTGCACCCCCACACCTAATGATGACTCTCCCCCATTCCACTCTCCGCCATGCCCTGAGTCTCCTGACCCTTATTGGGTGCTTAGTGCCGGCCATGGCCCAAGAGGGAGGCAGCGTGGATGTGGCTGGACCCGGAGAGGCTCCCGTCGATGTGTTCCATCCGGACCGCGAGGTGGAGGCTAAGCCTCTCTTTGGTGGCCGGGTCATCGTGCACCTCGCATCCCTTCCCGAGAGTATTTGTTATCCAGTGGAAAACTCAGCCGTGACCCGTCGCCTGCTGTATGAGGTGCATGAGACTCTCATGATTCAAGATTGGGAGTGGCATGACTATCGCCCGCGCATGGCCGAGTCACTCGTCACCGAGGACCTCTTGATCCTGACCGAGGCAGCCCGCGAGAGTCATGCCAATGATCTTGGTTCGATGGAAGTCAAGGTCAAGCGTCAGGGTGAGGTGGCGGAAGGTCAAGCCACCCAAAAACTCGTGAGGGCGTACTACGGCAAGGTCAGCGATGGGGGCGAGAATTGGGTTGTGACTCCCGTCTCACGCGGCAGTGCTCTGGGAGCCCCGGTTGAGGTCCCTAAGACGGATGTGGCGGGAATCGAGCGTGGCACGGTATTCACCTTCAACCTACGCTCCGATGTGGTCTGGCACCCCTCCCTCGTCTTCGCTCAAGAATACCCTGAGGCTGCGGCCGCCCTCAACGGGCATACCCTTGACGCGCACGATGTCCTTTTTTCATGGTCGATCTATTCGAATCCCAAGGTGGACTGTGATGAGAAACGCTTCCAGTTTGAGAAAATCACCTTTGGGGAGGCCGTGGACGATCTGACGGTACGTTTCATTTATGAAGAACAGTACGCCTTCGCGATCGGCACCGTGGGGGATTCACTGACCGTATTACCCAGCCACATCTACAATCTCGCTGACTCCGACAATCCCGAGTACAACCCTACGGCGACCCTCGAACAGCAGGGAAAACACATCAATGAAAACCCACACAACCAGTTGTGGGTAGGTACGGGGCCCTACCGCGTCACCCAGTGGACCCAGCAATACGTGCAAGCGGAACGCTTCACCGACGAGGCCGGTAAGGCCCTGTATTTTGATCGCGATAATGCGGGGTACGTCGATACGATTCGCTGGCGGTACATCGATGACGATGAGACGTCAATGAATGCCCTGCTCAATGGTGAGCTAGATTTTTTCGAGCGCATTAAGTCTGCTGATTACTTTGGTGCACGAACAGAGGGGCCAGACTTCAAGAACGAGTACTACAAGGGCCACAAATACCTTGGCACGTACGGTTATACGGGATGGAATCTCTACAAGCCGGAACTGAAGGACATCGCAGTTCGTAAGGCCATTTCCATGGCCATGGATTACGAGGCCTATCGTATTTCCAATTACAAGGGCCTTGCCCGCAGGGTTACGGGCCCCTTCCCGTACAACTCCGCGGCTTACAATCACGATGTCAAACCCCTGCCCTTTGACCCTGATGGTGCAATCGACCTACTCGAAGAGGCCGAGTGGTACGACCGCAATGGCAACGGGATCCGGGACAAGGACGGCGTCGAACTGGAGATCGATTTCCTGATGCCATCGGGTAACGATGCCTCCAAAAACTTCGGCCTCAAGCTGCAAGAAGCCCTGGGAGACTTGGAGATCAAGGTCAACATCGTGCCCATGGAATGGGCAACATTTCTAGAGAAGATGAAGACGCGGCAATTCGATGGCTGCAACCTTGCTTGGGTACCACCCCTTGAGAGCGACCCCGAACAGGTGTGGCATTCCAAGTGGGGCGCCTACGATGCCCGCGGTTCGAACAATGCCGGGGTGCAGGACCCCAAGATTGACGCTTTCATCGCGGCCGGACAACGCGAGCTGGATTTCGACGCTCGTCAGGGCATTTGGCGTGACATGCACGCCTACATGTACGAGAGCGTCCACCCGTACTTGTTCATGTACAACGTGCCGCAGAAATTCGCCCTCAACCGGCGCTTTAAGGGCTTTCAGACCCTCGCGATTGATCCGGGCTACGTAATCCGGCGTTGGCATTTGTGGCAGGCGACTGGAGAGACCCGGGCGACCCTCGACCGCTGAGATTACGATTTCGGAGGACCCTGGATGCTTCCCCCCGGAGAGACCCTCCGGGGGTGGGCTCTGGGTGCAATGTGTTGTAGGGTACCCGCCCCGCAGCAGCGCTGATGCGCTGCATGCACTGTCGTCTACGCCCCAGATCCAGAACCCATGCTCGCGTTTATTCTCCGCCGCTTGCTCTTGATGATCCCCACCACCTTTGGGGTGGCTGCCGTGGTGTTTGGGATCTATCACCTTGCGCCGGGGGATCCGGCCACGGTCATGATGGGCATGGGGTCGGGGGGGCAGATGGCCACCGACTCGGATACGGCCTCGAAGATTGACTCGTTTCGTATCAAGCACGGACTCGACCGCAACCCGGTGATTCAGTTCTTGGATTACATCGGGCCGATCAACTTCTCCCGGGACGGTTGCTCTTGGTTTTCCTCGCCTTACGGAGAGCGCAAGATTGAGGAAGTCGAGCTAGAGAATGGGACGGTGGTGCGTGAGGGCAAGCCCCTCTTGATTGAATACTTGCCCCCGACGCCCGAGGGTGAGCGCTCTGAGATGGACGAGCTCCGTAGTATTCTGCTCGATGATGGCGCCGGCGATGAAGCTTGGGCTGCAGCCGCCGGCCGCCTACAGGCAAAGCAGGATGAGGCTTTGCCCGCCCTGATGAGCTCTTTGAATGAGTTGCGGCTCGAGACGGAGAACCGCGGGAGGACCGTGCAGCGGATCGGGTCCGTCCTTGAGGGCATGACGGGCCACGTGCCGCAATTGCACCCCAATCGGGTGGAGCAACTCGGTGAGGGTGCCCGCATACGCGCCTGGTTTCGCTGGTATTACGAAGAGGGCGGCGGTCGACGCGTAGTCAACACCGGAGAGAACCCCTGGGGTGGACTCCTGTGTTGGGACCTTGGCAATGAGATGCAGGCCAAGACTCCTGTTGCCGAAGAACTCATCAGGCGCCTGAAGGTGACCGTTCCCCTTTCCTTGGTCGCAGTGCTCTTGAGCTATCTGATTGCGCTGCCCTTGGGGATCTTCTCGGTGCGCAAGCAGGGCACCAAACTCGACGGGAGTCTGACGGTAATCCTGTTCGTGTTGTACTCCATTCCGACATTCTGGGCCGGATTGATGATGATTCTCATCTTTGGCAAGACTGGGTTGGACTGGCTTCCGGTGCTGGGCTTGCACGACAAGGATGCCGACAGCCTTTCAGGTCTTGCCTATGGATGGGATG
This sequence comes from uncultured Planctomycetaceae bacterium, assembly GCA_964469565.1. Classification (GTDB taxonomy): domain Bacteria; phylum Planctomycetota; class UBA1135; order UBA1135. Next base: position 43,554 of record CAYXZD010000005.1, on the reverse strand, counting down.
TGGTCATGCACTCCATCCTGCCGGTCCTCACCTTGACTTACGGCAGCTTGGCCTACCTTTCGCGCCAAATGCGGGCTGGTATGCTGGAGGTGATTCGCCAGGACTACATCCGCACAGCACGGGCCAAGGGCCTGAGCGAGCGTGTCGTGATCTACAAGCACGCCCTGCGTAATTCGATGATTCCAGTGCTGACTCTACTGGCGTCGATTCTGCCCATCCTCATTGGGGGCTCCATCATCGTGGAAAAGGTGTTCGATATACCCGGTATGGGCAAGTACGCCTTCGAGGGGCTCTTGCGCCGGGACTTCTACATTGTCATGGCGACCACGATCTTCGTGGGTGTGATGACTCAAGTGGGCATCCTGCTGTCCGATATCACCTACTCCCTCGTGGACCCGCGCATTCGCCATGAGTAAGTCCCAAGGATCACCTCACCGGGAGGATTCTGCCCCCGGCAGCCTTGAGGCCCAAGTCTATTCAAAAGACTATTGGGATCTCGTGCTTGAGCAGCTCGCCAAGCGCAGTCTGTTCAAGATTGGGCTGGCCTTGCTCGCATTGATGTACGCCTCGGCAATCTATGCGCCTTTCATCGCCAATGATCGGCCCTATGCGATCGAAGCGGTGGATTTGCGAGCCTACCGTAGTGCTTCGGGCTCCCTCTCTGCCGTTACGACTGGAATGGGCAGTCTGATCAAGCAAAGTGACGAGGAATACATCGAGCGGTTGCGCTCGGCGGGAACCCTTGGCGTGGAGGGAGTTCCCCAGAATCGTTCGGGAGCTCTCGCCCAAGAGCGGGGGGCGGCCGAGGCCCGTTTGGCTACATTGAGGGTGTATCTTCCCCCGGATGCGGGGGACTCACCGAGCGCTGAAGGGGGGGGAGACTCTGCACCGCAACCCCGGGAAGGGCTTGATCAGTACGAGCAACTTGTTTCTGAGGGCTTGGCGGCCTTTGCCTCCGGGGAGTCGGAGGTGGCCCTTGAGAGGGTAACTGAAGCCAAGAAAATGGCCCGCACCTTCCGCCGTTCTCTCAGTGCATGGGATCCGGGCAAGCCCGATGACGGTGGCCTGCGACTGGTGGGTACCAAGACCTACCCGCTGTTCGAATCTCTATCCGCCAAAGAAGTTTTCTTCATGGTTTTGTGGCTGTTGATTCTGACATGGCCCATCTGGAACAGAGTGGTCAATCGCCAGGTGCTCGGGGGGAACCGGGCTCGCATTCGGTCTGCCCGCAGGCGCAAGTTTGGTGCAGTCATCGGCCTGTCGTTGCTTTCCAGTTTGGCTTGGATGAGTACGAGCCTCTACGGACGCGCAGGTGCGTTTGATACGGCTCCGTACAAAGCTGCGATAGCTAGTGGGGACACCTGGCTCACGGTTGCCGGTGAACCCATGGGCCTCGAGCATGCGGATACGGTCACTTGGGCCCCTGTGGCCTTTGGGTCGGCGGAAACCCGCGAGGATGCTGAGGTGAATTTTAGACCACCCACATGGACCCGCGAGGCCGAGCTGGATGAGAACGGTCGCTATGTGCGTGGGGCGCGTGCCTCCGCAGAAGGCGATCAGGACCCGACGGGCTACGAGGTCCCCGCAGTTCCGGTGACCGTTTTACCGGGCGAACCGCCTGTCAATGCTGCACTCAGGCGCATTGCTGGAACAGACGAACTCGGCCGTGATCTCTTTACTCGCATTCTCTGGGGGGGACGAGTCAGCCTCATGGTTGGCATCCTCTCGGCGGTCTTGCTCACGTTTTTTGGTGTAGTCATCGGCTCGATTGCCGGATTCTTCGGAGGGCGCGTGGATACCATCATCATGCGCATCATCGAGGTGATTCAGTCCCTGCCGGCATTCTTCCTGATCCTGATGGCCATGGCATTCACCGACCCAAAAGTTGTGCCACCAATCGTAGCGATCATCTTCGTGATCGCGTTGATCCGATGGACGGGCACGGCGCGCCTTGTGCGCGGTGAATTCATGCGCCTGCGTGAGCAGGAATTTGTACTCGCCGCACGCTCGTTGGGCTTTTCGGATGTACGCACGATCTTTCGACACGTGTTGCCCAATGCGATGAGCCCAGTGCTGGTATCAGCGGCGTTTTCGGTGGCTGCTGGCATTCTGACTGAATCCGCGATCTCGTTCCTTGGGTTTGGAACACGCCCCCCGGAAGCCTCGTGGGGGGCACTGGTCAATGAGAGCCGCAACCCCCAGTTCTGGTGGATTCAGGTCTTTCCGGGGATCCTCATTTTCATCACGGTGACCTGCTACAACCTCGTGGGCGACGCGGTGCGCGATGCTCTGGACCCCAAAATGAAGTTATGAGTGAGCCCACCGACACACCGAGGACCCTGCTTGAGCTGCGCGAGCTCAAGACACACTTTCATGTGGATGAGGGCATCGCCAAGGCCGTGGATGGCGTGAGCTATCAGTTGCTGGAGGGTGAAACTCTTGGCGTTGTTGGGGAGTCGGGCTGTGGCAAGAGTGTTACGGCCCTCTCCGTCATGGGCCTGGTGCCCATGCCGCCTGGCCGGCACGTGGGGGGGGAGATTCTGTTTCGCGGGGAAGACCTCACGCGAAAAACAGAGGCTCAAATGAGGACCATCCGAGGCAATGACATTGCCATGATATTCCAAGAGCCGATGACGGCCCTCAATCCGGTCTACACTGTGGGAAACCAGATCATGGAGACGGTCATGCTGCACCAGGGCATGGACTCAGATCAGGCTCGGGCCCACGCCATAGCGATGTTGGAAAAGGTGGGTATTCCGGCCCCGGCGGCCCGGGTAGATGAATATCCCCACCAACTGTCCGGCGGGATGCGGCAGCGGGTGATGATCGCCATCGCCATGGCCTGCAATCCTTCCCTACTGATCGCCGATGAGCCGACGACAGCCCTCGACGTGACAATCCAAGCTCAGATCCTAGATCTGATCCGTGAATTGCAGGAGCAAGAGCGCATGAGCGTGCTTCTCATTACCCACGACCTCGGTGTCGTGGCCCAGAGTTCCCACCACGTGGCGGTGATGTATGCGGGCAAGGTCGTGGAGTATGCCACGGTTGAGGATCTGTTCGGTTCGCCCAAGCACCCTTACGCCATCGGCCTCTTTCGCTCCCTGCCCGATCTGGCCGGTCCTGGCCAGCGGCTTGAAACAATCCCCGGAGTCGTCCCGAGTGCGACGCACTTTCCCAGTGGCTGCCGCTTTCGGACTCGATGCCCGATCGCTTCAGACCGTTGCGCGGAAGAAACACCGAGCCTCGATCCGTTCGAGGTCGGGGGAGCTCACACCGTGGCGTGCCACTATCTTGAGGAGGCCGAAAAACTATGAGCGATGCCCCAAAGGACAACCTGCTCGATGTGACCGGGCTCAAAAAACACTTTCCCATCCACCGTGGGATCTTTTCTAGGCATGTGGGTGATGTGAAGGCCGTCGATGGCCTTGACTTCCATGTGGGGCGCCAAGAGACCCTTTCGCTGGTGGGGGAGTCGGGGTGCGGGAAAACGACGGCCGGACGGTCACTACTGCGCCTGCTAGAACCGACGGCAGGGCAGGCTCTATACCGTGCAACAAGCGGTGCGCCGGCTGTGGACCTCTTTGGTCTTTCGGGTAGCGAAATGCGCCAACTTCGCCGTGACCTGCAAATCATCTTTCAGGACCCCTACGGGAGTCTGAACCCGCGCATCACCGTGGGCAATGCGATTGGGGAGTCCCTCGCCGTGCATGGCATCGCCAAGGGCCAAGAATTGGAGGATCGCGTCGCCGAGCTCTTGCGGCTCGTGGGGCTGCGCCCTGACGTGGCCAACCGTTATCCCCATGAGTTCTCCGGTGGTCAACGCCAGCGAGTCGGTATCGCGCGGGCCCTGACTCTGCGGCCCAAGCTCATCGTGTGTGACGAGGCTGTCAGCGCCCTGGACGTATCGATTCAGGCCCAGGTGATCAACCTGCTTGGCGACCTCCAGGAAGAATACGGACTCTCCTATATTTTCATCGCCCATGACCTATCCGTGGTCAAGTACATCTCTGACCGCGTGGCGGTCATGTATCTAGGCCGGATTGTGGAGATTGGGACGGTTGAAGAGATCTTCGAGAACCCCAGCCACCCCTACACCCAAGCCCTGCTGGCCGCCATTCCGATTCCCGACCCGGGCCGCCGTGCTCGACAGGTTCACCTCGAGGGGGACGTTCCCTCGCCAATCTCCCCACCCTCGGGTTGCCACTTCCACACCCGTTGCCCCGTGGCAGAAGCCCGGTGCAGCCAGGAGTACCCGGAAATGGTGTCCTGCGGGGGCGGCCAATGGGCCGCTTGTTTCAAAGTCGATCGCGCCGCCTCTGAATAGTCCACTGCAT
>CAYXZD010000005.1:0-39117 GCA_964469565.1 uncultured Planctomycetaceae bacterium | reverse complement strand
ATAGTCCACTGCATGGTGGGAGCCAGTAGGCTGGGGGGAATACAAGCAACTCCCAGCGGGCCATGGGGGAAGAGCTCACCGGGTCTCAAAGAGTCGCGAGTGTGCAGACCGCTGCCGCTGCGCCGATCCCGCAGCCTTGCCATCCACGGGTCCGCGGGAGCCTCACTATGAATCCCTCACTCAGCACCCAGGGAATAGTGGTCTCGAAGTAGGACACCGAGTTCTTCGAAGTTGGCCACGGTGTGGTCGGGTTGAATGTGTTCGGTGTCCTGATGGGGTTTGGCACCTTGAGTCGACCAGACCGTGCGCATGCCTAGGCTCTTGGGAGGGGCGATGTCGTGGCTAAGATTGTCGCCCACGTACATGACACTCTCGGCTTCGAGACCCATTTGACGCAGGGCTAGGGCATAGAGCTTGGGGTTGGGTTTGGAGATACCGACTTGGTCGGAGATGAACACGGCGGTTGGGTCCACCAGTGGCAAGATGCCAAGCCGGATGAGTTTCTCGGCCTGCTTGGCAGTCCACCCGTGGGTGACGATGCCGACTCGGATGCCCGCCTTTCGCAGGAAGTGCAGGAGGGGAAGAACATCGGGGAACGGCTCAAGCCCCCCAAACTTGGTGTCATGGTAGGCCACAACTCCAGCGCTCACGACCAGGGCGGGATTGATCTCGCCCAAGGCTGCACGCGGGATCCGCATAAGCAGCTTGTCATAGTGGCTGGAGTAGTTCGATCCAAACTCAGTGATGGTCTCTTGGAGTTCTCGGAACAGGTCTTCTTCGGTGACGCCCAGGCCCATGGCGACCATGGCTCCCACAGCAGCGCGGCGTGCTCGGGCGGCAAACACCGTCGTCGAGAAAAGGGTGTCGTCAATGTCGAACAGGACGGCGCGTAATTGGGCCATGAGACTTCAGGGTGGGTGAGGGCCCCTCTCATTGGACGGGGAGAGGCTGGTAGACTGGTGGGCAGGCAGGGCAGGGTAGCCTTTGGAGGTCCAGTGGGCACGGGGAGAATGGGCACCTCCGCCCAGGTCTCTCAACCGGGGTGCACTGACTGGATGGGCGCGTGCGGAACCATGACGCTTGTCGACCTCACCCACGGTTCCTCGAAGGCAGAAGCCTGGTTGGCCGAAGCGGGGTCCAAGGGGGCTCCATGGGGCTATCTGGGCTGCCATTCAACCGAATGTGGAGCGAGGGAAGCCTCGGCGACGAGCGTGGCATCACACGGTGACTGGAGACCCTCACCCGTGCTAGGGCAGTGGTTGGGGGCACAGGGTGCCCGTGCGATGGGGCGTTGCGCTGCCAGTCCCCGAGTGGCGGCCTATCAACTATCAAGAAAGCCGCCACAGGGCCCAGCAAGTGGCTGGGGGCCTGCGGCGGCAATTCGGATCAGCCCGGCGGACTCGCGGGTTGAATTCGGGCAAGGGCCGTGAAGTTGGCCTAGTAGGCTCGCTCCAAGTCTGCTTCCACTTCAGCGCGCACATCGAGGATGGCGGCCTTGATCATGATCAGCAAGGACTCACGCTCGTCACTGTATCCCTCTTCCTTGAAGAAGAATCCGAGGACGGGAACCTTGGCGATCCACGGGATCTCCGCCCGGCGTTCGATGTTGCGAATGCTCGAGAGGCCGCCTAGGAGAATCGTCCCACCGTCGGGGATGATGGCCGAGGTGTTGACACTCTGTACTTCAAGTTCAGGGAGCTGGAAGTCCACCGGAGAGGTGTTTCCTCCGAGTGTGGTGGAGACCGTCTTCAAGTCGACGACCTTGGCGATGGTCGGCTGAATCTCAAGGGTCAGGTACTTGCGATCCTGATGGATCGTGGGGCGCACATCGAGGACGACTCCTTCGTGCAAGACGTTGATCTGTGGGTCGGCCACAGCCTGGAACTGGGCAACCTCCACGTCGAAGTCTTGGATGTAGGCCTTTTGCTTGATCACCATCACATATGCGCGCTGTGTGTCGTGCACAGAAAGCGACTGACTGTTGACGATCTCAAACTGGCTGGATTTCTCGACTGCCCGCATGAGCATTGAAATCTCCGCGTCGTCCAACAGCGTGAGGCCGAAGGACAGGCCGCCCATGGCAGAGAGGGAGTTACCCAGGGCCGTTCCGAAGAAGTTTTGGGTGGTGGCGCGGAAGTCACCGTCACCTTCATCATCGAAGTAGAAACCGGCACTGGGGGGGCCAGCAGCGCCAGCGCCCGAGGATCCTGTACCGCCGTTGTCCAGTCCACGTGAGGCCATGTCCTCGAGGCCGTTCGTGACGTCAGAAACGTTCACGTTGTCGAGGCCGCGGAAGTCGATTCCAATCTGCTGGATCCAGTTATCACCGACCGTGAGGAACTTTGAGTCAATCGTGACCATCGATGAGTTGAAGCGCCGAAGGTCCTCGAGGAACGCAGTGACCTGCGCCTGAACATCAGCTGAGTGGGTGATCATGATGAAGCCTTCACCCGGTTCGATGGTGATGCCTTCGTCTTCCCACGTGCCCACGGACACGTTTTCTTGGATCAGGGTGGCAAGATCTTCGACTTCCATCATGCGACGGGCTTCGAGGATGCCTCCAAAGGGGCCGCCGCCATCTTCATCCTCGAGGTCTTCGAGGAGTCGCAGGCGCCCGATGCGGGGGCCGGTGAAGTCCGTCAAGCCCATGATCAAATCCTGAACATCGTGGTTCTGCACAAGGGGCTCGCCACGTGCACGCTCACGGGTGGTAATCAGGACAAGGTCATAGCGCAGGGTCCAAGTGACCTCTTCGCCGGCTTGTTTTGTGATCAGGTTGAGTGCTTGGGAGGCGGAGATCTCATTCTCGAGGTTAAGGTTGAACGCCAAGCCCTCGTCCAAAACCGCGTTTTCGGCTGCGGGATCCACCACAAGGGGAAGCCCCGTGTAGTCGCGGATGATATTGATCACGGCGCGCAGGCTTTCTTCTTCCTCGATGCCCGGCAGGCGCACCATGGTGTCCTTGAGTTGGGCGCGCAATTGGAGCTCGGCGGGGGAGACAGCCTGGGAAAGGTCTACGCCACCGCGTCCGGCACGCAATTCGGTGATCGTGCGCCAATCATCGGGATTGGGCAGGGTCATCACGTCCGTCCACGGCACTTGAAGCTCTTGCAAGTGCTCGCGCCAGCGGGCGAATTCTTCGCGCTTGTCCACGATGTAGTCCTCGCGCACTTTCTTGCGACCCGCGCGGAAGGCCGCGTCGCGAATCGCCACGGCTTGCTGGTTGCGGGGGGAGCGGCGTAGGGCCTGATCGCTGAACTCCATGGCACCGTCGTAGTCAGCGCGATCAAACGCCGTAATGGCCTGTGAGATCATCCCGGCCGTGATGGCCTCGCGGCGTTGTGCCTCGTTTTGTTCGGCAGCCTGGAGCTCGCTGTAAGCGGCGCCCTCTGCGGCGAGGCGGTCGCGTTCAGCGCTGTCGCTACGGTCTTGCTTTGCACGGGCAAGGAGTGCCTCGGCTTCCTTGTCCACCCCATTCCACTCAATGGTGTAGGGAGCATTGCGGATGAAAGTCATCGTGAGGGTGAGCTCTGCGATGGCTTTGTCGTAGTCCCCACGTCCTAGGGCAAGTTTGCCGTCGTCCAAGCTGGACTGGGCGTCTGCCTGAATCTGCTGTAGGCGAATGGCGTGTTGTTCACCGAGCATGTCAGCAACACTGGACCACCGACCCGAGTCTTCGCCGAGGAGGTTGCCGATCTCGGCGACCAAGCGCTTGGCGGCAAGGCTGTCGCTCTCGAGCGCCAGGGCTTGGTTGGCTTCGGTGAGGGCTTCCTCAAGCCGGCCGTGTTGTTTCAGTTCTTCGGCGCGCAGGATGTGCCCCTCCAAGAGGAAGCGTTGCTTTTGCTGACGAATGTCCAAGCGTTCGGCCTCGGCATCCAGGCGGGTACCCGTGGACGGGTCCTGGGCAGCTGCCACGTCGACTGTGTCGGATGAGGCCACCGGGGCGCTTGGCCCATGGGAGGTAGTACTCGGGGCAGAAGCCTGGGGACCAGACGCGCAGGCGCTTACAAGCACAAGCGTGATGGGGAAGGCAGTACGGGCGATCCTCATTCGAATCATTCTCTTTGACCAGCAGTAAGGGGGGATGGATGGAGACGGGTGACCTTGGGGCTACCTTCGCCAATGACCGCAGCAACCCTCCATGGGGTGGGTTTTAGCCGTCAAGGAAGAAAAGTGACTCGCAGGGGCGCCTTCACGCCCGTGAAGGCGCGTCCGAGGGGGGCAGCTACGTCCAATATGAACGCAGAAGATGGGGCAGAAGATACCTTGAGAGGGGGGGAGCCGTCAAATGCAGGTTGGGGACAATCCGGCCTTTTTTGGGGCATGGGGAGGCTTTTTTGCCCAGATGGGCGGCCCCTGGGGAGTAACCACCGGGGACCGGGGGGGGGCCAGTCCTGTGGGTCTGGACCTCGGCAGGCTCTTGTCGATCCGAATGGAACTGGGGCGATTCAGAGGGACCACATCGGCCTAGTACACCGGTCGACCGAGCAGGGAATCTCGGGGCGACCACCCAGATCAGCAGCCACCATTCGCCCTACTTAGTTGCTGGGCCCTACTTGATGTGCCTTACTTGATGTGATCGTCGTAAGCCCCGACAAACGTGATGTCGGTGAATCCCGAATCAATGGCCTGGTCAAGGACCTTGACCACATCGGCATAGACCGTCCCAGGGCGCGCATCAATGGTGGCGGGGACCTTCTCCTCGCTGGCACTGCGGTCCCTGAAGACTTTGGCAAGTTTTGAACCCAGGGCAACTAGATCATCGGTTTCCCACGGACCGATCTTGTATTGCATTTGCCGGTCGGGGCCCCACTCATAGCGTCCCTGGTCGCTCGCCGTGTAGGCGCGTCCACCTGAGGCATTGGGCTTGATCTTGGTCCCTTCCTTTGTGACGCGCATCAGGATCTCGACCTTTTCAATGGGCTCAGCTTCGGACTGGTTGACTCCCACGTCTTTCGGTAGATACGCCGCCAGCTTGCCCTCAAGGGTCTTGAACTTGAGAGTGCACATGAAGAAGATCAGCAGAAGGAAGGTGACGTCGATCATTGGCGTCATCTCCATCTGGCAGTCATCCTTGGAGAGCTCGGTGAGCATGGACATGGGTCAGGACTCCTTGGTGGGTGCGTTAGTGAATGGGGCTATTGAGGCGTGGGGCGGGGCAAGGGTGGCGGTGCTCTTATTCGTCCGAGGACTCGGGGACAGAGCAGGCCAGTTGAATCTTCCAGATTTGAATTCCCTCTGCGCCGCAGAATTCCATGATCTTTTGGATGTGCTTGAATGGCGTGCTGATGTCCGCACGAATCAACACGGGTTCATCGGGGACTTTGGGGCCTGACGTAGCTCCTTCTGTGAGGTAGTCCTTTTCCATCTTCTTCGCAGTCAACGAGAGCCAATCCTTGACTCGTTCGTAGGGGTCTGCGTCTGCATCGTTCACCTCGGGGGAGTAGTACTCCTCCCTTTTGATGATGATCTTGCCGTCATACTGGATATTGATGATCGGCCGGAACTCGGTGGGATCAGGTTTGTCCTCCCTGGCAAACTGGGCCATGGGTAGCTCCAAGTCCTCAAGGTCCTGCTGCGTCATATCTGTGATGATCATGAAGAAAATGATCAGCAGGAACACGACGTCAATCATGGGCGTCATGTTCATTTCCATGTCCGTTTCTGGATCGTGCTTGGAGAGGTTCATGCTTGGGAGAGGATTCGGGCGGATGGGGGCCTTAGGACATTAGGGGCGCCTAGTGGTGCCACCGCACTCCCCCCGATCGTGGTATAGACGGCGTGGCCGTCCCCTTGATGGGGAGGAGTCGGTTGGGCAGCAGAGGCCTAGGCCTCGTCGCGGAAGTGCTCAAACAGGTCCTCGACGATGGCGCCCACTTCGATGATGTTGCGCACCATGCGGTTACGAATGAAAGCGAATGCAGCCGTCACGGGTAGGGCGACGATCAGACCGAACATCGTCGTGAGGAGGGCCTTGGAAATACCCCCTGCCAGTTCGGCGGGGTTAGCTCCACCGGCCGAGGAAGCGATAGTGTTGAACGATTCAACCATTCCACCCACCGTGCCGAGCAGACCCATCATGGGGGCGACATTGGAAATCACGGCGAGCCAGCCAACTTTTTGGTGGAGCTTGATCGATTCTTCGTCACCCATTTCCTCCATGGATTTCTCGATGACCGCGAAGGAGTGGCCGATCTTTGAAATGCCGGCACCCGCCACTCGGGTGAAGTAGCAGGGCTCGTTCTCACAGAGTTCCATGGCGTCTTGGTACTGCTCGTCCTCAAAGAGAGCTTGAAGCTCGTCGATCAGCTCCGGTGGAGCAAGTTTGTCGCGCTTGAGGGAGACGAAGTTCTCGATGATCACGGCCAAGGCAACGACCGAGAGTGCGACAATGCACAAACCAACGGCTCCAGAATCCCCAAGGACCTCTGCGATTGACTTTGAATTCGTTTCGGTTGCGGCACCTTCCTGGGCTAGGGCTGCACCAGTTGTAAAGGCCATGGACAGGGCCACGGCCACTGCAGGGGCAGCTAGGGAGGTCAGCTTTTGTTGGATGGAGTTCGTGTTCATGACAGGACAGTTCGAAGTGGGCAGAGAAGCCTTCTCTAGGGTGTCGTTGGGTGGGGATTACGGCCTAGATCCGGCAAGATAGGTGCCGGATTAGGTGAGACGTTGTGTTCGCTCGCGGTTTCGGTCCTCGGTTGTAACTCCCTGCAGGAGCTAAGTCGAGCTACCTCGGTCAGGATTGGAATATTACAGCTTTTCGAGGGTTTGCGATGCCCCAAGGGCTGCCGGGGTGTCGCTGAATGCGGAAGAAATCTGGTTGAGCCATCGTTTGGCGCTTGTTTGGGCATCCGCAGCACCCATTTTGAGAGCGGCTTGGGCGAGCCCGAGGAGGGCTGCTGCCTGGCGGTCCCTGCTGGTGTGGTCGAGGGCGGATACTTTGGCGAGTTCTATTTGCGCTTCGCGATACTTGCCTTGATCCAAGAGGGCTCGCCCTAGACCGAACAGAATCGCAAATCGCTGGGCTGGATTCTCGTTGGCTCCGGAGAGGCGGCCCTGGAAGAAGCGTTCGGCCTTGTCAGCGTCTCCTGATGCCAACAGGCAGAATCCCTCGCCGACAGCGGCGCGTCCTTGGCCGGCGACTAGATGGTTACGCTGTTCGGGACTGAGTTCCTCGGCGGTCGCAGCTTGACCATAGGCCACATCGAGGCTGGCGAATAGTTCCCGGGCGGCTCCTGTGTCGGGGGTGGCCTGGGCCAAAAACGCATGGGCAGCTAAGAGACCCGCATCCATGCACAAGGTCCGGTCATAGCCTGCGGCAGACTGAGAGACGCCGGCTTCGTAGAGTGAACGGAACCCCGCTGCAGCCGTCGATGCGTCCCCGGACAGTTGGGCCGCGCGTGCTTTGACCCAGCGTCCGTGGGGCACTCGACGGTCACTAGGGAAATCGGCGAGGTATCGGTCTACTTCTGCGATGCACTCCGCATACCGGTTGACGTCACTAGCGCCCCACCCAAGTAGGGCATCCGCAGCCCGGAGGCGGGCGTCTGCTTGAACAACCTCGCGGGTGTCCGTGTGGGTGGCGGCCATCCGAAACCGGGCGACCGCGTTTTCGAAGTCTTTGCGCCCAGCGAAGACCTTGCCGTCCTTGAAAGATGCGGGGGCCATGCCCCAGTCAATGCTCAAGATTTCGGAAGACTCATAGGAGCTTTCCTTGCCCTTGCGCTCGACCTTGATGCCTCCCAAGGAGTTCTCCGTCACGGTGGCGGAAAGGGTGCTGAGTTTGCCGGTCCGGGGGTTACGCCGCACAATCTTGTCGGGCAGGCCACCGCCTTGAGCGGGTATGACAATCGCAGGAGCGGGAGTGGGAGCGGGGGGACCCGCATACGCTCGAGCAGAGGGAGTGGTTATGCCGATGAATCCAGCCAGTCCGAGGGCACCGAGCATTTGCCGCTTTGAGAGTTTCGCAATGTTTGAGAGAGTCATGATTGGATTGGGGGCTTGCCTGGAGGCTGCAGGTGGTGGGGGCGATAAAGCAGAGTCTCGATCACTTGAGCATGCGAGCCATGTAGGTGTACCGGGACTTGAGTACGCCGTTTCCAAGGCGCGCGGAGTAGACGTCATCCCCCTTGTCACAGGCCTTGCCCACGGCAGCGTAGGTGGGGTCATCAAAAAACGAGTCCATCTGCCGCAGCTGCTTCTTGGCTGAGGCAATCTTGCGGCTGTCCGTCTTGCCCCAACTGTAGTAGGCGTAAACGATCATGAGTTTAGTCTCATACCAATCGCAGCCTTCCCACTTGTTGCCAGCCTTCGTGATTTGATCCAGCTTGGCGACAAGGGCTGTCCACTCTTCTTCGGTGCCCCCAGCGCCAGGGGTTTCCGACACTTGGAGATCTGCTCCGCTGATCCAGCCGCTTATGCAGCGCGCCCATGCCAGAATCGTGGACTTCGACGGTTTCGCCGTTTCGTCCATGACCAGTGGGTTGAGAATGGCCTTGGCATCGGCCAGCTTTCCATTCTCGAGGAGGGCCACGCCGAGGTCAGGGAGCACGTAGGTCTGAATGTTCTCCGCGTACTTGGCATCCTCTGCGTAGGAACTGATGATGAGCGAGAGCACCCTCTCAGCCTCGCCGAAATTGCCTAGCTCAAGCCAGTGGCGGGACTCATTGCGGAGCGACTTGAAGGGGGCGCTGCCTAGCTTGTTCCCGATGCTCAGGAACTCGGCCATCTCCTGCAGGAGTTCGCGGCGCTTGTCGGGTGTTGCTGTCTCACGGACCCGGAGCAGTGAATTGTAATAGGCACCCGATGAGGCCCCCGTTCGTTTGCTGTCGGGCCAATCTCGGATCATGTTGTCGATCATGAGCCGTGCGCCCTTCTGATCATTACGGGCGATTCGAGAATCGAAGACCATTTGCATGGACCAGGGTACCAGCACGTCTTGGGTAGGGTACTTGCTCGCATAGCCCACCATGAGGTCATCGATGCGAGCCCACTCGTCGACGTTGCCTGACTTCTTGGCCTTGATCGAAAGGCCTAGGCCACGGAAAAACTCGGCGGCTGCGAGTGCCTCTGTGCGCTTGGCTTGCCGCACAGGACTCTCGAGGGCGTTGGCCGGATCCGCTACGTACACATCGATAAACTCCTCGAGAGCAGCCAAGGCCTGGTCGATTCGCTTCGCACGGAAATCACAGATCGCCAGTTGGACCCGTGCTCGCTCGTAGTAGTCCGCACTGGGATCGATGCCGCGGAAGTCTTCCATGGCAGCGTCAAATTCGCCCGCGGCGTATTTTTTCATGCCTCGGTTGAAGTGGATCTCGTCGGCCTTGCTTTCCTTGCCGTAGCGAGTGACGAGGTTCTCAGCTTCGGTGCGAAGATCCTCGAAGACTTTTTCGCCGGGGTGGCGTTGGACAACCTTCTTGATCATGGAAAGGTAGCCTTGGGAGTTGAGTTGGTCCTGTTCGGGATCACCTTGCCACGAGATTACCCCTTCGCGGAATGCCATGGCCGCCTCCAACTCGCGCTCCCCTCGCCGATGGGAGTTAGCCAGCAGGTTCATGATGGGGGCCCCGTATTCTAAGCGCTCCGTGGGTTCAAGGCTCTCGAGGGCCTGCAGCACCCGGTGCAGGCCGCTGATGGCTGCGTCGTAGTTGCCATCGTAATACTCACCCTGGGCCGCTTGCAGGAGAACATCGGGGGAGACCTCAATCCCAGGGCGAGTCGAAATGAGTGAAATCAGTTTTTGGGCCCGCACTTGGAGGATGTTGCCCTTGTTTTCTTGATTGACAGAGTTCGCCACCTTCAGCGAGAAGGAGACGGCATCGTCATGTTGGCGACGCGAGCGCACCGCCGCTTTCATAGCTTCTTCGTCCTCAAACCACTGGGCCTCGCCCGTGGCTTGGTTGCCGCCAATGTAGCCGCCAATTTCTAGCAGAACTCCAGCCACATCTAGGAGGGCTTGGTACCCATCGCGCGAGTACTGCAGGCCTTCTTTCCGCTGCCAGTTATACATGTGAAGGGCATAATCAGCGGCGAGTTGAGTTTCGCCCATTTCCATATAGGTGCGCACCAGCCCGGGAGTGCCCAACTCCAAGAAGGTGAATCGGAAGGCAATCTCGTCGCTGCTAAACTCGCGGCCGTTGGCTTCGACGAGCCTGGCCCAGCGCTTGGGGTCCAAGGGGAGCACATTGGATACGATCGCTTTGTAGTAGCGAGCAGCATTGTCGAGATTGCCACGATAGCTATGGATGTCTGCCATGGCCTTGAAGCCTCGAATACCGGGGACAGACTCTTCTCCAAACTCCCAGATCATATCTTCGAGCGCCTGGAGTGCTTGGTTGAAGAAGAATTCTCCCTCTTCTTCGATGCGTCCGATTTCGCCTAGCATCTGCCCTCGATTGAGCATCAATGCCGCAAGCTCGCGCCGCTGACTCTCACTGCGTTCCTCTTCGGGTACGCTCTTGATGGATTCGATCAGTCCATCGGTGAGTTGTGAAGTATTCGTGAGGACTTCGACTTTGCGCTGACTGAGCCGGGTGGCTTCCTCGCCGACCGTCTCCTCCAGGGCGAGGTCGATGGCGCGTCCGTAGATTGCGGCGCTATCGACGAGGCCCGTTTCGGCTTGCCCTTTGAAGTCGGAGCTGGGGTAGCCGTCGATAAATAGCTGGTATGACTCAATGGCGCTCTCAAACAGCGCCAAGCGGGCGGTGGGATCGGGCTCACTACGGGCCCCCGAAACGAACACTTCACATTTGACGAGTTCCAGTTCTTCGCGGCTTTTTCCGGAAATGCCGGAGGCTTCAACCTTTTCTAGGACTGATTGGGCTAGGCCCACAAATGTCCAGTCCGCCGCGAGGCCTCGGGCGAAGGCAATCTCAGCCTTGACCTCCGCTGCACTCATTTGTGCGCTGGAATCTGTGCTGAGGATGCCCGCTCCCAGTCCGACAGCGAGGATCGTTGCGCGCAGACCTGAAACGGTGAGGTGGATTCCTCGGCTCAACTGAGGTCGCCGGCGGTTGTTGCTGCAGCTGAGGGGAGAGGATTCAAAGGAGCTAGGCGTGGGTGAGGCAGCGTTCATGGTTTCATCGAGCCCGAGGGGGAGGGCTGACGGCAATGAGGTAGGGATGGTCCAGGGTTCAGCTGAATTGTGCTTGTGTGCTTGAGCCTGCGGACTCGAGGGGGGACGCAAGTCGGCCACTAGAACTAGCCCGGTAGGCTAGGAATGGCTACCAACTGCGTTGTACCTAGGGTTTACCGTAGTGTCTTGAGAAGGATGGAGAGGGGCAGAGTCTAAGTGATGCGCCCCGCATTTCGGAGTTGTCGGCTCCCTTGCGGATGCACGGGAGCCGCTTGGCGACGCACCGGGGCGATGCTACGGCTTGAATGAATAAAGACCCGCAAGCTGAGTTGGGCGCCCAGGTCTGTCGGGCGGCCAAGCTCATCTTGCGGGCCTTATCCGCGTGAGCTACTGGCTAAGACCCATCTCCGCATCCGAGGGTTCAAGCTCGGTGGGGATCAGGATATTGGCGCGCAGAAGAATCAGCAGCTTGCGATTGGAGATGAAGGTTCCCTTGCGCTCGAAGAACACTGAGAGGACCGGGATCTTGTTCAGAATCGGAACGCCTGAGCGTTGATTCGACTTGTCGGACTCCTTCATGCCGCCCAAGAGGACGGTTCCGCCGTCCGGCAGGGGCACCGAAGTCCGCACACGCTGAATCTCAACCTCGGGCAGCATGATCGTCACTGAGTTCTGCGATCCGAGGGTCGTCACGCGCTCTTCGATGGGGCGCTTGAGTTGTGCAATCGTCGGGCGCAATTCAAGGGTGACAAAGCGGCGGTCCGCTGAGACAACAGGTCGAACATCAAGAATGACACCGTCCTGGATGACCTCAACAATGGGGTCGGCGATGGAAGCCGCTTGGGCGATTTCCACGTCGAAGTCTTTGATATAGGCCACCTGATTGAGCACCGACAGATTCGCACGGGACGTGTTGTGCACGGTCAGTCGTGGGGCTGTCACCAACTCGATACGTTCGGACTTTGAAATGGCCCGCACGATCAATTCAAGTTGCATGTCGCTGAGCAAAGTCCACTGGAAGGACAGACCACCGGAGGGCTGGAATGTATCGCTGCCCAACTGCCGGTCGTAGAGGTCCTCGACACGGGCCTTGACGTCGCCGTCGGCACCCTCGTCGAGGAATGCGCCTAGGGTATTGTCCCGTCCAGGTGAGTCGCCGAGGTCGTTCGTGGCTCCCCCGAAGTCGTTAAAGTTGGCTGCGGTGCCGGCGCCAGGGGCGCCAAGTCCACGGAAATCGACACCGATATCCTCTAGGAAGTTGTCCTCGACCTTCATGAACCGGGCGTGGATGTCGACCATGATGCCCGTGGCTTCGCGCAGGTCCTCTAGGAGGTCATTGATCTGCTTGTGGACCTCGGGGGTCTGGTTCACGACCATGATCCCGTTGTCATTGATCCTGATTTGGTTGGCGAGGTCAGCCTCCCAAGATTCAGCAGCAATGTTGTTGCGAATCAGATCTTCAAGTAGCGCTGTGTCGACCACGTTGTATTCGCGCTCGGTGATGTCCTCGTCCGGGGGGATGATTCCATCAGAGGGGGAGACATTGATGTCGGTTCCGGCAAAGTCGGGAATTGGATGAATCAAGTCTTGGATGCCGTAAGTGACGAGCACCTGGCCGCCGGTCATCTCTTCGGATGTGACGAACATGACCACACCGTCTTCGATCTTCCAGCGTAGGCTCTCACTGGTATCGGCGATGATCTCAAGGACGCGCTTGACGCTGCGCTCGGGCAGGTGCAATACGATGCTGGTCTCTTCCACATCTAGTTCGTCGCGCACGGCGTTGGAGATGAGGAAGTTCACACCGGTGAGTTGCTGCAGATAAGCTGCCACACTCTCGAGCTCGGTGCCTTCATCGTCCTCTCCACCAAAGTCAGGTGCGAAGCGAACGGCATCCAAGCGGGCCATGACTGCTCCGCGTTGGGGGTCCACTGCGGGGTCGAGCTGGCGGCTGGAGTGGGTTTGGCGTTGGCTGACCTCGCGCCAGCGCTCGAGCTGGAATTTGAGGGGGTCCGTCTGGGGCACGTTCATCGTGTCCAGCTCTTCGAAGGTCTTCAGCCACTGCTCGCGATAGTGCTTGCGGTTGGATTCGTCAGCCTGGTGGTGGCGCGACTGACGGGCGACTCGCTGAAGATAGCGGGCGGACTCGTTGCCGGGATCTTCCAGAAGGATTTGGCGGCACCAGCTCTCGGCTTCTGCGAAGCGGTCGCCGACAAACGCCTTGTTGGCTAGGTTGTAAAACTCCGTCAGGCGGTTTTCACGGCGCTCTGCTTCAGCTCTTTCCGCACGTTCCTTGGCTTCTTGAGCTTGGGCGCGGGCACTTGCCTCTGCTGCATCTTCGGCCTCGTTGCGCAGTTGAATCGCATTGCGGAGCTTTCCCTGGATGATCCCAAGGTCCAAGGAATCGCTGGAAATCAGGGGGCTGGCCATCATGACCATTTCGCCCTGACGGTAGGCCTGAACGGCATCGTCGTAGCGAGCTTCTCGGAGTCCAAGGTCGCCTGCCTGCAGGTGTTCCTCAACTTCCATGATGGCTTGAGCTCGCTTGACCATGACCCGTTGGGCTTCATCGACGAAGGCCTCCCCGGCATCGGCATAGCTGTCACCCATCAGGGAGCGCACGCGGCGGAGGCCCGCGCGGGCGTCTTGAGAATCGGGCGCAACTTCGACGGCAGCCGAGAAACTCTCGAGAGCCGCTTGAAGGTCCGCACGTTCAAGCTCGGCGTTACCGCGCTCGACATACTGAGTTGCGAGGTACTGTTGGCGTCCGCGCCGACGCTTGATCAACTCGGCGGCGTCTTGAAGGTCGTCATCCTGAACGCCGGCAGAAAGTGATGCACTGGGAACCCTGGGGGTGGCCGCGGTGCTCGTGGACCACGTGACTGTTGCCCCAAAAGGAGTGCCAGAAGGAGTGCCAGAAAGAGTGGCAGAGGAAATGCCAGCGGGGTCCGCTAACTCTGGTGCCGGTGTCGAGCTCGCCAGAGGAGTTTCTGGGGAGAAGGAACTGGATACCACCGTTCCTAATTCGTGCTGAGGCTGGTTGGACTGGCAAGACACGAAGGCCGCAAAGAGCAGCGGGTACAGGGTCAACCGCATGGATGAAGGTGCCATGAAAGGTAGGCGGGGGTCCGGGGGGCAGAGGGGGGAGGTAAGGGCTCGGTACGGGTTGAAGTCTTCGTTGCACGACAGTAAGGGACGCAGGATCCCAGTCGGTTCCGCCCTTGGAACATCGTAGGGGCACACCCATGAGCGCGCTCATGGGTTGCCCTCCCAGGATGAATCGAGGGTGGCAACTGGAGGCCTACGGGCCTAGTAAGGGGAGTCGAAGAACGAAGGTGCTCCACGAAAATGCACTCTGGCCAGACCGCGAGGCCGAGTCAGCGTGCCATACAGAGCGATTGAAAGTGGCAGTAGCCTACCCCTGAGCACGGGGAGGGTCAATGGTGGGCAGTGGGGGGGACAGATTGAAAAACCCTAGCTAGGACGCGGGGCGCGGGGCGCTGCGTGAGCCAGTGGGGACCCTACCGCTCTGGGAGAGGGGAGTTACCCGATGGCTTAAGGCTTGGCTGGGGCCAATCGACCTCCCCTGGGGGGCCTCCAGCGGCGGATGAATGGTGGCCCCGGCATCCATCACACCCCGGGGCGGTCCTAACCCGTGTTCAGCTGGCCCATCGCCAGTTGGATGTCTTGCCAGCAATCTCTCTTGAGGGCAGGGTTCTCCAGGAGGGATTCCGGAGCGAGGGTTGCCACCAATTGGGAATCAGCCCAGGGGTGAATCTGCCCTCTGAGGCGATTCAGGGGCAATTGTGAGCCCAAAACGACTTGAGCTGGGCGGTCGCCGAGGGTGATGACCACGCGGGGCGCGAGTTTTCGCACGCAATCCAGAAGACCCCTCAAATCAATGCTCTTGGAGTCTGGATGGATCTCAATGCCGGCCTCAGTGGATCCGCAAGGCAGGTGCGTAATCGCCACATCTCCTGCCGAAAGCCTCATCCCCTTCTCAATAATATCGGTCAAAAGCTCCCCTTCGGCTCCATGAATGGGCTGGCGGCGGGCGACAGCTTCTGGAGTTGGGCAATCCGTAATAAAGAGGACACCGGATTTGCCCGTGCCCTGGACCAGCTGCGCTTGGGGGAGAATAGGGCCCGGAGCGATAGGCTTGGATGGGGGGACTTGGGGGGGAGGGGCTTGTCCTGAGGGATCTTCCGTTTGCGGGACGGCCTGTGACCTTCTGCGGCCACGGTGGCCGAGTCTCTGCATGGCTCGTCGAAGGCCGTGGGTCAGGCGGACTAGTTCCCCGTGTGCATCCTGACCCGGGTGAATGGCCGGGTCGTGGTCGGGGAGAGAGGGCTGGGGTGCGGGGGCCATGGGGGCAGGGTAGCAGGCCTACGGACGGGATGGGATCCCCATGACTCGATAGTGCTGGGCTGGCTCTGACCGACAGAACAAGCCCCAATTGTCCCGTTTTGGGGCAATTGGGGCTTGTTTTTGGCTAAAAAGGGCCTGTTTTGGGCCTCCGGGCGGTCGTAGGGAATCGGGCCCGGACAAACCTCAGTTTGTGAAGGTCACCTGCAGTCCGTCCGACAGGTTGTAGCCCGATCCGCCGCCCTGCTTGTCCCGGTACCAAAACTGAAAGTTCATCTGGGTCCCGGCCATGATGGCCCCAGGCCCTGAATTCATAGGCGGCGTGTTGTAGTCGAGGGCTAGACTTCCCACTCCAAAAATCGACGTCTGCACGACGGGTAGCCGGAACAAGCCCAAGCTCCCTGGACCGACGCAGCGCACACCATTCCCCAAGGGGATGTTGGCCTGGTCCGGTCCGTAGAAAAACAGTCCAAACTGACTGGTGGGGCAGCCCGTTGAGATCAACATGAGGTCGTTGGCAGCCAAGGAGGTGCTGCCGCTCCAGTTCATCACCGCCCCCGCCCCCGCACTATTGGGGGAGGTCACGCAATAATTGCTGGGGGGGGCGACGCAGGGGTCGTGGTTGCTCGCTCCGCCCGGGATGTTGATATTCCCCCCGGGGTAATTGCCGGTGTCCGGCACACCGTAGTAGGCGGGTCCCAGGGTGTAGGGGAAAGCAGAGTTCAGAAGATTGTCCAGGGTGGCCACATAGGCATAGGTTCCCGCTGGGTAATCGGGCGTCACCATGAAGCGGCCGTTTGATGTATCCAAATCGCCTGTCCCATTGAACACGAAATCTTCGAGGTAGAGGCCCAGGGGATAAGTGGCACTCACATTGGGGCCCCAATAAAAGGGAGGCAGGACCGTCCCATCGGGCAGGGTGTCGCGCGTCGTCATTCCAAAGCGCATTTGATAGCCGCTGTCTAGGCGACGAACGGTGCTCTGGGCGTCGAGGGGGTCTGAGAATCCATAGGGACCGTAAATGGGGTAGCCATCAAAGGCCCAGCCGATGATCGGAGAGTGGGCGCTGCCGTCATCACCCAATTGGGCTTGCAGACACTCAGGCATCTGGTGGTAGTGGTACATCCCCGCGTTCTGTGGGTGTCCAGCGCAGGAGTCAAAAGAGATCGCTTCTGCCACGATGGCATTGCGGAACCAAACTCCCTTGCCCTGCCATGTGAATCCATCCTTTGCGTTGAAGAGTGGTACGCCGTTGACGAATGAGCCGATGGGACCCATGGGCGTGAGCCAAGTGGTTGTCGCCGGGGTGGGCACCCGGGGGATTCGGAACAGATGATCTTGGTCCGAGGCGATATTGGGGTTGTTATTCCACGGCCCGATGGGGTGGCTTGGAATACCCGTGGCCTGAACGTAGACGTTGTTGTTTGTGTAGTCCACCTGGGTCACGTCGGCGGGGATGCCATTGTATCCGGTGGTTCCGTCGCAATTGACCATCCAACTATCGAGGTCGGGGATGGTCGCGAAGGCAACGCTAGTCAGAATGACTGTGGGAAGGAGGAGTTTCTTCATGGGTACTCACTAGGAAGGGGGGGGCTGATCCATGCTGGCTACTCTCTTGGCGCGAGAAGCCCAGCGTGGGGAGGAGGACTGGAGAGTGCGTTGAGAAAAGCGATGATGTCTTGCTTTTGCTCAACCGTCAGGTGGGCGGGTTCGAGTACTCGCGCAACATCCGAATGCGTCCGCGCCGGGGCGTCGTGTAAAGTGGAGTAGTGTTCGAGGACCTCATCGAGGCTGGCATAGAGCCCGTTATGCATGTACGGGGCGGTGCGAGCCACATTGCGCAGGCCAGGCGTCTTCCACTCGCCGCGCTGGTGATCCGTACGTTTGAGATAGGCGAGTCGCTCGGCCCCAGCACGGGGGTCGTCCGAGTATTCCCCACTGCCATTGAAGGGATCGCGCATGAGTGTACCGAGGCCCCCATGGCGCGCTGCTTCAATGGCTTCGTCGCGGGGCAGGTCAATATCGTGAAACTCAAGGTCTGAGAGCAGGGGGCCATGGTGGCACCGGTGGCACATTGCTTCACCGAAAAAGAGTTTCGCACCGGCCTGGGCAGCGGAATCGAGCGCTTCGAGGCCAGGACCTCCTTCAGCCCGTAGGGCACCCAACCAAGTGTCGAAGGGCGTCGGTGGAGTGAGGATACGCCCCTCAAAGGCCGCTAGGGCCTTGGCTACGCATACGAGAATGCCTGTGGGGTCTTCGCCGGCCCGGCTTGGGCTGAAGCCGAAGGCGGCCTCGAATTGGTTGGCTAGCTCTGCATCATTGCATACCAGCTGTGCAATGCCCTCGGGGGAGCCTCCCATTTCGTCGGGACCGAGAAGGGGCTGAATGGCCTGAGCCCAGAGCGAATCCGCCCGTCCGTCCCAAAACTGCCAGCGATGGTGGGCTGCATTCCACAGGGAAGGTGTGTGTCGTGGGAGTTGCGCGATCCCCTCGGCGAGTTGCCGACCATCAGTCCAGTCCCGCCCCGGGTCATGGCAGGTGGCGCAAGAAACCTCGCCATTGCCGGACAGTCGCTTATCATAAAAGAGTGAGCGTCCAAAGGCTGCAGCGGCATCGTCCCCAAACACCGCATTCGTAGGATCCGAGGGCGCTCCCGGCAGGGCGGAGCGCAACAGGCGAGTCCACTCCTGGTCGGTGAATTGGTGGCGCACCTGAGCCCACGCGGGATCGGGCTGGGCTGGAGTGGAGGGGGTGAACCAGCGGCCCATCCCGATCAGTCCCAGCGTGATTGCCCACAGATAGAAGCTGCGCATCTAGAGCCTCACTCCATAGATAACCCTGTCCCGATGGAGGACAAAGCTGTCCCCTGCTTCTTCCCTCCATGAGAACCCCAGGCGCAATTCCCACTCCCCATCCATGTGGAAGAGCATGCCGAGCACAGAGTAGTGCCGGTCAGTGGGAGTCTCGCTGGGGATCAGTGTGACCTTGGGGCTGCGCAACATCCCGTGCCCGTGACCGGGCATCCAACCCTCAACCTCGACCCTGAGGTCGTCTGGGAGTTCGGTGTGTTCAGGGCCGGGACGGAGTTCGAGCAAGAGTTCGAAGTCCTCGTTGACGGGAATCGGGTCGGGCGTTGAGCTCCAGCGCACTTGGATGCGTCCAGTCTCACTGATCGCGAAGGGGGCAGTCTCAGATCGACCGGTCGCTGAGTCTGCCGAGCAACTTGAGGCAACGGCCAGCCATCCTAGGGGGATCACGAATCCCCATGCTGCGAATCGCGTCAGGAAGCTAATGGTTGACCTCCCGGTCATTCCCTCCTGCGCCCCCCTTGGGGGTCCCATGGCCGGGGCCCTCCCCTCGGCCGGGTGTGCGGCGTCCATGGGGGGCCTGTCTCGCACCCTTCTCGCGACTGCGGCCCCGATCACTCGATCGAGTTCTAGGCCCTGGGGGGCCGATTCCCGGATCGGTCACAGGCAGCACCGTCTCCCAGTGCACCCCTTGTTTGATTCCTGACGTCACGTGGGCACGGGTGTGTAGTGCCTGTTCTGGATTGTGAGCTGCGATGGCTTGTTCGAGGCTAGACGCCAATTCAGACGCCTTGGACGTGCTGGCCAGCAGCCGGGTCGTCTGGGCTAGGGGGCCGACTTCAACAATAAGCAGTGCTGCTCCGCAAGCACCGTCACCCAGGGCCACTGCTTCAATGGGGGGCAAGGCCTCGATGTGCTCGAACTGAGCGTCTGTGGCCGTCGCCCAGTGGAATTGGCCGACCCACTTGGCAGACCAAGCGATACGTGCGAGGTCATCCACCGTGAATTCGGACTGTGAGCTGGCCTCTTCGCTTTGGGTGACCAGCAGGGCGAGGGGGCGGCTGTCGCAGGCTGCCACATTGAGGGCCAATCGCAGGGTTGGATAGGAGGGCAAGTGCTTGGATTGGAAGGCCTCGGGCGGGGTCGATGCGGCGCGAGTTTTGTTGGGTTTGGATGTCTCGACGATCACTTGCTTTGCAATGGCGTTCAACCGCTCTGCCATGGCGGAAGCTGAGGGAAAGACCCAGGCAGGTGAGCGCCCTGGGCGTGAAAACCGCTGCTTGCCATCAGGCCCCAGTAGGGCGAAGACTGAGTTCTCTAGGGTGCCCTCGCGGCCGCGATAGAGTGACAGGAGGAATTCTGCTTCGGACTCGGATTCGTAGGTTGCGGGCCGAACACAGACGAAGGCTCGCGAAGCGGTGACCACCGCGGGGTCAGACAAGTAGGATTCGTCTGCCCATTGATACCCTGGTCACCACTTCCCCGGTACTTGCTTACAGTGGGGGGCCGCTGACATCACCAAGATGGGCCGGTTCGAGCGTTGGGCTTCGGCCTGGGCTGTTCGCCAAGATCCGAACCATGCGATTGAAGCTGGCCTTGTGGGGTCTTCCGGTTCTGTAGGGCTAACACCCCCAGAAGAAGGACTAGCGGTACGACCAGCGGAGCTGGAGCCGGCCTGCACAGTCTCCATGGGAGACATAGGAGTTGGGTGGAGGCTAGTGCTGAGGAGTAGGGTGAGTGACAGGATCATAATCAAGCTAGAGTGCAGTCGAACTCACCCTGAGTAGACCTGACTCAAGCGCCTAGAGTGCCCCAATTCCTCCCTGAGTTGGCACTTGCGATGAAGGTGTTGGGAACGCCGAGTGCATTCTCGGAAGGGGGGGCAGGGCCACCCTAAGCCTGCGGTGCTGGGAGTAGGGGGGAACCCCGGAGGGTCACACTGCTATCGCCCTCATCGACGTGCAGCGTGACATCGACCATTGCAGGCGGGGGGCCAGCTGGCAGGAGGGCAGGATCCACACTGACCCTTTGGTAGCGGCCCGAGAGGCCCGCAAAGCCCTCGAGGACGATTCGTTCAGCAGCCCCGTTGAGGCTACGGCAGAAGGCCAGGCTTGCGGTGCGGGCCTGCTCGGCGAGGAGTACGCGCCGCTCGCGCAGTAGTTCAGGGGCGATGCGTTGCTTTGGATCCGCCGCCATCTCGTACGCCGGCGTCTGGGGCCTCGGGGAGAATGGGAAGACGTGCAATCGTGCGAACCCGACGGTCTTGGTGAGGGCAAGGGTCTCCTCGAACTCTGCTGGAGTCTCTCCAGGAAAACCCACTAACACATCGGCCGTAAAGGCAGGGCGGTCGAGCCGTTCACGAATGTGCTCGCAGGCGCTCAGGTACTGCTCGGGCTCATACCAGCGCTGCATGCGTTTGAGCACGCTGGCGGATCCGGACTGCAGGGGCATGTGCAAGTGGGGCGCGATGCGATCCGGCTTTTGGACCATGACATCAAGGATGCGATCATCGACTTCTGTGGCTTCGATTGAACTCAGTCGCAGGCGATAGTCCATCACTTGGCCGTCGGAATCACGCGGCTCCAAGGATGTGAGTTGCTCCAGCAATTCACCCAAGCTGGAACCCAGGTCACGCCCCCAATGGCCGATATGGATGCCACACAAGACGACCTCCACATGGCCTGCCTCGACGAGCGTTCGGACTTCACTGCACAGCTCGGCAGCACTGCGGCTCCTACTGGCCCCGCGTAGCCGCGGAATGATGCAAAAGGAGCACGCATGGTCGCAGCCGTCTTGGATTTTAACAAAGGCCCTCGTGTGTCCGGCGAACTCCGTGATCCCAGAGGGGATCCCAAGCTGTTCAGGATCAGCGTCGAGGCCCAACTGGGCCAGAAAATTGGCCGGCCGCTTCGCTTCACCATTGCCTAGCACCCACTCCACTCCCGGCATCTGACGCAGCAATTCGGGTTCGCTCTCCGCCAAGCAACCTGTGACCACCATCTTGGCCTTGGGTGTTTCTCGCTGAATGCGGCGAATCAGTTTGAAGGCTTTCTTGCCGGCGTCCTCCGTGACTGCACAGGTATTGAGCACAACCAAGTCGCTGTCCCCCTCGGCCTCGGTCATGCCCCTACGGAGCAATGACTCTCGCAGGAGCTGGGTGTCGTACTGGTTGGCCTTGCAGCCAAACGTGACCATTCGCAGGTTCTTCATCGGGGTGGAGGATACGGGCTGGGACGGTGTGTGGGCAGTCCTCGCGGGCGGGACCCCTGTCCACATCGAAGGTAGGTCACACGATGCCCTTGCCGACCCGATCGATTGCTGCCACCCTCTAGCACTATGCAGGCGCCCCATTCCATCGAGAGACGAACAGGTCCGCGTCGCCGAACCCGCGGGGCGTTGCTGGCGGGCCTGTGTTTGTTGTCGTGTGGGGGGGGGAAAGACGGCCCACACCGAATCGATCCACCTCCCGCCGACCCGACCGTTGACTTGGAAGCTGAGCCTTTGGACCGCACGAGATCCATGGACCCGCGTGTGACGCAGGCTCGGACGGCTCTGGATCTCGGTCAGGTGGAGCTGGCTCAGGCTCTCGTTCCCCAGGCGGTCGCCGTGGCGGGCAGGGAAGGTACTCTCTTGCGGGCGCGGCTTGCTGCACTGACGGGGAATGCACTAGAGGCTCAGACTCTTGTCGAGCAAGCCCGTCGGGAGTCTCCCGATGATGCGCGTGTCTATGCGACCTGTGCCGAGATCTATGCAGCGGGGGGCATGTTGGCCGAGGCCGATCGGGAAATCCTGCGTGGCATCGATGCTGCAGGGGCGGCGAGCCCCGAGTTGATTCGTGCCCGTGGGGTGCACCTTATTTGCACCCCGGGCCAAGCACGACCCGGGTTGGCGCTCTTACAACGAGCCGCTGAACTAGACCCCGAATTGCCCTTCAACGACAGACCCCTCGCTCAGGCCCATATGCTGGTGGCCAAGCAGCAAGTGGCTGCCGGGCAGGGGCAAGCCGCGCTCAAGTCTGTTCAGCTGGCCTTGAAGCATGATCCTGCGGATCTGGACACGCGCCGCCTCGAGGCGGAGGTCTTGATGAGTGTGGGCGAGTGGGGCGTTGGAATTGAACGCTTTGAGGTCCTGCTGCTGGAAGGACTGCCGCTTGAGGCGGAGGTGGGTGGCTATTGCAAGAACGCTGGCTTTTGGGCTGTGACCCAAGGGGACCGTGAGACGGGCTTGGTGTATTACTTGCGTGCGCTGGAGTTGGGTTTTCCTAGGGAACAGTTGGGGCACGGATTGCTTGTCCTAGGGGAGGAGGTGACGCAGCTAGTGGGGAAGGGAGCTGAGGCCCTTGCCGCTGGTCAATTGGATGAGGCCGGCGACCTGCTCAGGCGCGCACTCGTGTGTGATCCTGAGAGTTTGGAGGTCCACAATTACCTCGGACATCTTTACAACCTTACCGGTGAATACGAGGCCGTCGTGGA
The DNA here is from genome assembly GCA_964469565.1 of uncultured Planctomycetaceae bacterium. GTDB lineage: Bacteria > Planctomycetota > UBA1135 > UBA1135. The sequence goes on along the minus strand of CAYXZD010000005.1, from coordinate 16,396 downwards.
ACACTGGTCGACCGTGGTCAATGGGGCTCGCCTTGCCAAGCTAGAGTTGCCTGACCCTGTGCACATTCAACTCGCCAGAGTCTTGGTCTTGAATCTTGAACGGTTTGCCGAGGCTCGGGAGGTTCTTGATGCCTATTTGGTGCTGGAGCCCGATGGGCGATGGCTCACGCAGACGCGTGAGCTGCTCGATTCATTGCCCCGTGTGAAGGACGAATCAGCGCGTGGGGAAACGGTCCAGGACCCGGGAGCCGGGGGCGCCTAGCCGTGCTCGGGGCAAGCCTTCTCTGCGCAGCACCGATTGTGAGCTGCGCCCTTGGCTATTCCCCTGACGCCACAATTGCATTCCATCCGGGGCCTCCCTTTTACCTGCAGTTTGAAGTCGACGCCGGTGAGGTGCGCCTCATGTTCAGCGGGGAGCAGAGGCCGCTGGGCCCGTTTCTAGGTTTCAAAGATCCATTTGCCATCCCCCTCAGCATCGAAGACGAGGCCTGGCTCATGGGGCGTGCCCGAGAACTGTTCAGTGAGAGGGCTGTTCTGACGATCGATGGGGTGGCTGTGCAGCCGATCCTTGATGCGGTTCAGGCGTTTGATGGATTCGGTCCGGGCAATCCCGAACCATCCCTTCAGTTCGATCTTCGTTATCCCTGCGAGGGTACGGCCAGCACCGTGCACGTGAACTGGAGTATTTTCGAGGCCGACAGTGATCAGGGTGTGCCCACCTTGTTTCGGCAGGTCGATGGCTTTTTTGAATTCACGGCGATTCATGCTGATGAGCCTGAATACACATGGCATGGACGCAATCAGAGCTTGGCCGGCGTAGGGTCAACCCTGCCGTCCGTCCCAGCGGCGCCGCCGCAGGTGACCACCTATCCGATTCTGTCACTGACCCTGGTGCTGTGTGCAGCGCTGGCATCACCATTCCTACGGCGTGAAAGTCAACGCAGGGCCCTAACGGGGTTGTGGGCGGCTGCACTCCTAGGGGCGATTGGATTGCGTGGAATCGGGTCGACTCCTCCTTGGGGGGGTGCTGTGCTGATGCCCTCCCACACCCAAGCGCTCGCCATGTTTACCCAACTGCATGCAAACATTTATCGGGCCATGGGCGCCCATAATCCCGATGAGGTGTACGCGGTTCTCGCATCGAGTGTCGACGCCGATCAGCTGGATGAATTGTATGCCGAGGTCTATGAGAGTCTGGTGCTGCGCGAGGATGGCGGAGCATTCTGCACAATCGACGAGGTCGAGCCGGTGTCATCGGTCTTTCATATGCCGGACGAAGTGAATTCGGAATCTGATTTGGTTTTCGAGGTGGACTGGTCGTGGAACGTCCGTGGGACCGTGGTTCACCATGCCCACTCCCACGAGCGTCTCAATGCCTACCGAGCCCTTTACACCGTGGGCTACGATGGAGAGGCGTGGCGCATCGCAAGTTGGGAGGTCCTGGCCCATTCAAGGGTGGATGATGGGGGGGCACTGGAGGTGATTGTCGAGGATGAGGCCGGGGCCGGAGATGGCGACGGTCAAGTTTCCCAAGTGGGTGAAGGTTCGGACTGAAAGCGCTTTTGGCCCTCCCAAGAAGGAGCCGTCCCAATCCAAGGCAGTTCTCGCAAACTCCGTTCGGGCACTGGACTTTGGGCTCTCCTCGTGATGGCCCTGCTGCCGATCTTTGCGGACTGAGACCCATTTGAATCCAGCTAGTCAATCTCCATGCGCATCCCACTAATCGCCGGCCTGCTCGGCCTCGCTCTCCTCGCCTCCTGTGGGAGTACCCAACTTCGTCACTCGGTGGGAGTCCCCTCTCCGATGAAAGCCAGTGTGCCCCAAGTACGGCCTCTCCAAGGGCGCTGCATCGTTGTCGATGCGGGACACGGCGGAAAGGACCCGGGGGCACACGGTGTGGACGGGAGCGATGAAAAGGACGTGAACTTACGGATGGCCTTTCTTGTGAGCAGCATGCTCAAGGTGCAAGGGGCTCGCGTGATCATGACTCGTACGGGAGATCAGTTCCTCTCCCTTGACGAGCGCGCTCAGATCGCTGATGACACCCGCTGCGACCTATTCTTGTCCATCCATGCCGATGCGGCTACCAACCCCAGCGCCCGTGGGGCCACGCTCTTTCGGGCCCGGGGAGCCCTCTCCGAGAGCTGCGAAATCGGTAGAAATGTCTTGGGCGCTCTCGATCGAGCGGGCATCGCCCACCGTGGCCTACGGGAGGCCGGGTTTCGAGTGCTCATGGGCCACTCCCGCCCATCCTTGCTCCTAGAGTGCGGATTCTTGACCAACAGCTCGGACTCGGCTCTGCTCGCCGATCCTCGTTGGTGCGAGCAAATGGCAGGAGCGGTGTGCATGGGCATCCGTGACGCCCTCGACGCCTGAGTCAGTCAGACTCCTCAAGGTCCTCCATATCGATGTCGTAGGCACCCACTTCGGGGTCGAGTTCCTTGGCAAGGGCCATCAGGCGAGCGCCCTCGGTTTCGTCTAGATGTAAGCGCCCATACTCATACCAATAGGTTCCAGTCAGGGGTGCTAACAGGGTGGCATCCTGATACAGGTCCCGTGCCAGTGCCTTGTCTGCTGAGCGAACAAGCTTGGCATACTGATAGCAGCCCACGGCGCTGAGGCCCCCGGCCTCGCGGGCCTCCGAGAATAGACGCCGGGCTCGGATGTACTTCCCGGCTTGAACGGCGCCCATGCCGGCCTTCTCAAGCCCCGAGGGCCCCTCTAGCACCAGTTCCTCTTCAATGTACGTGTGGTACCGCTTGGTCAGTTGCTCCAGATCGCCATCTTTCGTGAGTTTCAAACACTCCTTGAAATAGCGCAGGGACTCCTCCGGTGAAACGGTATTGAGATTGAAGGCGAACGGTACTCTTGCCACCTTGCGGTCATTGGCAAGCCCATTGGCGTACTTCACAAACCCCTTCTTCAATTCCTTGCTATTCATGCAGAAGTGCACGAGCGCCCAACCCCACGTGTAGTCAGTGTATGCCTTCTCAACCACGATCTCCTCGATGGAGAGGACCCTACCCGAGCTGATATCGTTCTTGATCTCGGTCAGACGACCTTCTTGAATGAGTCCAACATCCAATGATCGGGTCTTGGTGTTCCACAGGGCACCCCCGTAGTACTCTGCGATGCCCTCTCCGGGCCAGTGGGGCATCTTGAAGTCTTCGTTGAGGAGTTTTTGAAGGTAGTGGCTGGCCTCGTGGTAGAGCACCATCTCAGTCGAGGCCATGTCGAGCCGGTCATAGAAGCAGCATAGATCGTAGTCTCCCAGAAACATGAAGTAGGCCAGTGCACCTCCCCCCGCCCCAGAGGTGCGCTTGAACTCCTTTCGATTGGCAAAGAAGTTCACCATCAATTTGGGCTTCTTCTTGTTGCGCTTGACCCGCCAGTCCTTGGCGAAGATCGTGTAATACGATTCCAGACGGGCCTTGAACATCTCGGCCACCCCTTTAGGCAGGGTGTACTTCCACCGGAAGTTCTTGGTCTCATCTTCATAGGCTTGTCCCCATTCGGAGTGGGCGAGGGCCTCGTCGATGGCTTCACGGCGCTCCGCCAATTGCTTTTGAACCTGCCGCAGTCGGTTCTTGGGAATGTTCTCAAGGTCGGCCTCAAGAAACAGATCAGCAACCAGGGAATTGGGAATCGTGATGTCCCCATTCTTGAAGTGAATGATGCACTCGTCGCCGGATCGTTCCATCGTTGGGCCGTCGATCACGCGGCCATCCACTGTCAGGAGAATATCACCGAAACTCGGAGCGGCACTGGCTACGGCTAGAATCGCGAGGGGTATGAATGTGAGACGCATGGTCGAAGTTGCTAAGAGAGGAACGAGAAGTAAGCCTTGGTGAATTGGTCCCAGTCCTTCTCAGACCAGTCGGCGAATGCCCGCTCGAAGGTCTCCCGAACGATGTCCTGCTCACGTTGGCGCCAGCGTTCTGCACGTTCCTTGCCTCGTGCATCCTCTTCTTCCTCCGTCGATGGCCCTTCTTTGGCCTTGAAACTCGCGGTGTCTTTTTTCTTAACCTCCTCAATGACTTCGGCTAGGGCTGTCACATAATCCTCTAGGAGGTTCTTGGCCTGCTTGCAACGACTTCCCTCTTTAGAGAGTAGGAACCGGACGAGCTGGGTGGCCTCACTGCCTTTGGAGAAGAAAGAGGCTCCGCTCCCCGAGGAATTGCGAAACTCTTCACGCGTCATTCGCATGATCTCCTTGGGTTGAGTGGCACGGCCCTGTGCCACAGCGAGGCGTGCGCCCTCACGACCCATTTCGTGTACCCTGAATTCAAGTTTGCGACCCTCGTGGCGCGCACCCTGCACGTAGGACGTGATGCCAATCTCAATCCACTCGGGCAAGGCGTTGGCAAGGTCCTCGTTTCGGTCGAGCAGCCATTGACGCAGGATCGCACGATTCACCCAGTCGACCTCGCTGCCGATCCAACCCGTGTCGGGTTTGTGGGTAACGATCTCCATTCCAGGACCCACATAGGTCCAAGAGCCTGAAGTGCCGGTGGTGACTCCGCGTGTGAAGGCACCCTCTTCTTCCTTATCGTTGCATACGCGCACGATGGGGGCGCGCACGTATTCGCCTTCCCCGAAGTACTCAAACTCTTTGGTCAACCACCTGATCAGCATGTCGGCGTGGTCGCCTATGCGCTTGGCCCATTTGTCCTGCTTGTGGTCGAGGACGAGAATCTTGCCACGGTACTGATGATCCCAATCCTTCGGCAGGGCTTCGATGGCCTTCTCGTGTTTGATTTTCTGGGACTCTACGCGCATTGAACGCCGCTCTTTGGGTGTCCCCTCGGTCAGTTGCCGGCGTGTGATTCGCATACCCCCAGGGGTGGTCTGGTGCGAGGGCAGTAATTCACCTGAGCGCTCGATGAGTTTGAATGACTTCAAACTCCGCTCTACCGTGCTCTTCAGCTTGCGGTATTCGCTCTCCAGCACCTCTGTTTGCAGTGCGAAGTCGATCTCTGGTGCGTGGAAAATCCAAGTGATGATGCGCTTGGGTCCTGAGTTGGCGAGCTTCTCAACCTTGACTACATACCGCGTGACCTCAACTTTGCCCTGCTTGCCTTTCTTCTTGGAATCGACGAACCATCCACCCCCTCGGTATGTTCTATCGAGGAAGTCCTCATAGTCCTTATAGGGGTTGGAGATCGTGATCGTCTTGACCGTAACGCCGTCCTCTGAGACCTCCTCTTCGGTCTTTTTCTTCTTGGTGGCTTCGAGGAAGGCGATGCATAGCATTTCGGGCTTGTGCTCGTACGTGTAGCCCGTGGTCTTGTCGGTGAAGAAGTAGCTCTTGTCCGAGAGGTGCTTGGCAGCCAACCAGGCCTCATCGGTCTTCAGGGCTACGGGGCTCCATCCCTTGGGTGCCTTGTACATGAACCCATAGCGTTCATTTTTAACCGTGCTCGGGTCTTGCCGCGAGGCGAGGCAATCTGTTGCCTGGAGGAATGCGAAGGAGGCGGTGAGCAGAATGGTGAGTGGGTTGATTCTCATAGAGGTCCTAGCTCTGGTGCGGTGGAAAAGTGGTGGGTGCTGATCGCTGGTGCTGGGGTCTAGCCTAGGGACTGTCCCTGAGCATGGGGGTATGGGCTTTGTTGCTCAAGGATGGAAAGTTCCCCACGGGGTCAGGAACGGTGGATTCGTCCCGCGGATGGGCGAAAACCGCCCCCTAGGGTTGAGACCGGGGACAAGTTCGTTGAACGGGGCTCCCCGGGGGATTACCGTGGCTCCCCTAGGAACACCGTTTCAGTTCGAGTGCGGGAGACCCACCATGGCAAGAAGAAGCGACAATATGTTGGAGGCCCTGCAGGCCTCCTCAGCGGAATCCGTCGACCCTCGGTCTGCCGGAAAGGGCCAGGAGATCCCGGGCACCCCGGTGGGGGGGGCTGCGGGAGAAAGTGCGGGGCCGTTCGCCGTGGGTCCTGGCTCTGGGGGTGCCTCGACTAACGGACAGTCGAATCCCGGCCCGCCTCTAGTTACAGGAGGCTTGACCCTGCCGATGGGGCCCGTGGGGTTCTTGGTCTTGCAGATTGCGCTCGTGGTGTTGGCATTCATGGCCGGCCAGGCGAATCCGAGGGTCGGAGCCGTTCATGCCGGGGCGCCTGCTGATTCTTCGGGTGCAGGAGAAGGACTCCCCGGGGATCCGGGCGACGGTATGGATGCTCAGGCGAGTGGAGTTGTTGATGTCGGGGGGGGCACCCCAACCGTTGATCGGAACACCGCTGTAGGGGATAGCGGTGCAAGCGGCCTTCGCGGCCAGCGCAGGCCAGGTGATGGCACGCGCCTGAGATCTCCGGGCACCCCGCCGGAGACCGGCCCTGAGTCCGCGACCCAGGCGATTCCAGAGTCCCCCGCTGATCGAGCCTTTGCCGATCCCCGCAACACGTTCACCGTGCTCGTGTTTACCGCCGATGATTCTGAGTTCGGGCGCGAGCGAGCACAGGAAAACTATAGTCACCTGTTGTCCAAAGGGTTGGATGCCATTACGCCTAGGCAGCGCGGAGGATGGGTCTACCTGTATGTGGGTGCCTATCCGAGTAAGGCTGCAGCCAACCAGGCCATGACTCAGGTTGCGCTTATCAGTGGGCCCAATGGCTCGGGCACCCCCTATGCCTCCGCCGGAGTGCGGAATATTCCGCGCTGATCCGCGCTGATCCGCGCGTACCGCTGGGGCCGCTGGGGCCGCTGGGCCGCTGGGGCCGCTGGGGCCGCTGGGGCTGCTGGGGCTGCTGGGGCTGCTGGGGTGCGAGAGGGTGGGCTGATGCCGATAACCGTTTGGGCGAGGGGCTGGTTCTTCCCTCCTTCTCTCGCTTGCGGCCCTGTGGGCCTATGGAGAATTGGGAATCGAGCACAAAACCACCCCCAGACCCTTTTCGAGGGCCCGGGGGCAATCTAGGATTCCGCCACCTCGGCCTAGGGCCGGGGTTGTAAGCACCCTCCACCTGTCCAATCTAGGGCGATTCCCATGTCTATCCACCCCAGTCTTCGCGGCGTCGACACCCTCGTGGGTCAGCGCAGTGTCTTTACTCGAGTCGAGCGCCTTGCCAAGCTGATGCATGCAGGCAAGATGACTGAGGAGGACTCTCCGTTCGGTCTGCCCAAAGTGCGCACTTTCACAAAAGTGAAGGCCAAGAAGAAGGGCCCTGAAGCAGGCGAGGACGCCGAGAAAGCTGCTGACGAATCCGCTGACGAATAGGGCTCGCGCCCCGTTCATCCTGCGGTTTTCCTACGGGGCTCTCCCACCGGATTCTGATTGAGTGGCGTCACCGCTGGACGTGCCACAAGCATAGACCCTCTTGTTCGTTGGGCTGGGGATTCATCGGAGCCTCCCGCCTTCTACCGAAGTGCCATGGATTCACTGCGCACCGACACCACGGCTCCTGTCTTGGAGGTGTTTTCCTCCATTCAGGGGGAGGGTGCCTACGCAGGTGAAGCGCAGGTGTTCTTGCGCCTTGCCGGGTGCCCCCTGCGCTGCACTTGGTGTGACACGCCCCACTCCTGGGGCGTAGACGAGCAGGCCCAGGTTCGAGTGCATGCTAGCGATGGACTTCAGCGGCACCCGGCGAAGGCCACGCCATTTCAGGCGGCCATTTGGGTGGCTTCCTGCGAGGTGGGCGAACCGCGAACAGTGAGCGTGACAGGAGGTGAGCCCTTGCTTTGGCCCGAGTTCCTGCTGGGATTACCCCAGATGTGCGCCGGCCGGCGATTACATCTCGAGACGGCGGGAGCCCACCCCAAGGCCTTGGCTAGGGTCGCCCACTTGTTCGATCACCTCAGCGTGGACCTGAAACTCCCCGCTGATATGGGGCCTCCAGACAACCCAATCACTCTCCATGGGGAATCTGAGCCCATGCCGGAAACCGCACAGGGGTGGGCAAGTGTGCGAGAAGAGGTGCTTGGAATACTCGTGGGTCGTGATGCCTGCGCCAAGATCGTGGTGCGATCGGGGCCTGGCACTGACGAATATGTTGCCCTCCTCGATGACGTGCAGCGCATGGCCCCTGAATTGCCGGTATTTCTCACTCCAGCGACGCCTGTGGGGGACGTTCTTAGCCCGACCGCCGCTGAACTCGAAGCGGTGGTGGAGGCTGCCCGTGACCTTGGCTTGACGGTGCGGGTCTTGCCTCAAATCCACCGAACCCTCAAGCTGCGTTGACCCCCTGCCACCGTTCAGCCGTGCCAGCGTCGCTGCGGTGAGCGGCCCCGTGTCCCATGAGTGTTCCCCAATCTGCCCCCAACCCTCCCCAATCGCCTGCAGGTCCCCTGCCTCGGTTGGTCATTGTAGGTCGTCCGAATGTAGGCAAGTCCACCTTGCTCAACCGCATGTGTGGCAGCCGTATTGCCATTGTGGAGCCAACAGCGGGGGTCACACGGGATCGAATTGCGGTGCCGGCACGCCTCAATACAGTGGACGGTGAACGCTGGTTTGAGGTTGTGGACACGGGCGGCATCGGCATTGTGGACCGTGATGATCTCGGACCTCATGTGGAGGGCCAAGTGCAAGTGGCCCTTGACCGTGCAGCCGTCATTCTCTTCATGGTGGACGTGCGCGACGGGATCATGGAACTCGACAAGGAAGTGGCCAAGATTCTTCGACCGTTGGATACTCCAATCCTCCTAGTGATCAATAAGACGGAGGGTCGTCAGCTAGAGTGGGACGTCGATATCTTTCGCCGACTGGGAATCCACAGTGAGCCGATCTCCATCAGTGCTCAGAACGGGGAGGGACTTGGGGATCTCTATGATGAGATCTACGCCCTGTGCCCCGATGCTGGCACAGCGCGTCCCCCTACCGCCGAGGCGATGAAAATGGCCATGATTGGTCGACGCAACGCAGGCAAGTCCACTTTGGTCAATCAGTTGGCCCATGAAGAGCGGGTGATCGTGTCAGAGATTCCCGGGACAACCCGGGATGCGGTGGACGTGCTTTTTGAACGTGATGGCGAAAACTTTGTTGCCATTGACACGGCAGGCCTGCGAAAGCGCGGCAAGCAGGAGGACGCCATTGAATTCTTCTCCGAGGCGCGAAGCAAGAAGACCATTCGTCGAGCGGACGTGGTCGTACTGATGTTTGATGTTTCGCGCACCCTCTCGGCTATTGAGAAATCACTGGCCAAGTACGCGATTGATCATCACAAGCCCGTCCTGTTGGCCGCGAACAAGTGGGATCTTGTGGATGACATGGATCCCGAGGACTTTCGCAGGTATTTGGATGCAGAGATGCCCGGCTTGTCATTTGCACCCATCGTATTCCTGACAGCGAAGGATGGTTGGAATGTGGAGGAGACCCTAGGCGTCGCGAAGGACCTGTTCGAGCAGGCCCGTCATCGTGTCACCACCGGGGAACTCAATCGGGTCCTCAAAAAGGCACTGGAGCGGCGCAGCCCGAACAAGGCTGGCCACAGCGTCCGCATTCGTTATGCCACCCAGGCTGACGTGGCCCCGCCCACGTTTGTGATTTTTGTGAATGACAAGAAGCGTATCAGCAAGGATTACCTGCGTTACTTGCAGAACTGCTTGCGCAAAGACTTGCCCTTTGACGAGGTTCCCCTGCGCATCGTGTTGCGGGATGGACGCACTACCCCTGAAGGAGACCCGATTTGAGTACACGCATCGTCACCCTACTGTCTGTTTTCCTTGGCCTAGTGTGTTTTTCCTCCTGCATGCTGTTTGCACGGAAGCATGATGAAATCTGGTCCGCGAGTACTGTGCAGACCCAATCCGAGAGCGTGCTCTATGAGGTGATTCATGTCTCACTGCAAAAGGCGGGCTATCCTGTTGGCGTGGGGGCGGACCGTGGGGCGCGCCATGTAACATCGGGTTGGTTTCGTTCGGGCGCACCGTTTCGCGGGAAGGGGTACAGGCAGCGGGTGTCCGTCACCTACGCCCCAGATGTGGAGTCGAATATTCCTGGGCAATTCCTCATCAGCGTGCGAACCGAGCGTGAGATCAACCAGAGTTTCCGTCCCCTAGATCCGAGACATGTGGACTGGGAGCAGGACTCAGACAACGCCGTGGAGTCGGAGCGTGTGCTGCAATACATTCGCTCGTTCCTCGCTGGGGGAGAGCTCGAAGTCAATCCTAAGAAGAGCAGCCAATTCGACCTTGACGGCCATTCCGTCCGAGACTGAGGCACCGAGTCGATTGGGCCGATAGCAAGGGCTTGGCCGGGGGGCCTGCGGGCATCCAGGCCTGTGGGTGAGGGTGTGACTCGGTGTCGGTGGGCCCGCACTGATGGTGCGAGCCCCCGCACCCTGGCCTTGCCGGTTCATCTCGAATTGAGGCAGCATTCATGCACTGGATGATCCCAGATTGGGAAGAACACTCTTGAGGCACCTTCCCTGCTCCAAGGGTGAGGAGCCATTCGTCGATGCAGGGGGGAGTCCCTCCCATGTCAGTCCCCCCCTCAAGCCCAGCCCTGAGCGGCATCCCTACGTCCACTCTGAAGGAAGCTCACGCTCCGTGGACGGAGTCGAGCCATCCCACTGCGTGGCAACATCTCCGCGCTGTGCTGGACCTCCCCGGGCTTTTGTGGCGCACTCGGGACTTGGTGGTCACTTGCCTCATGCGGGACCTAACGACTCGATTTCGAGGAACGGCGCTAGGCTGGTTGTGGCCCCTCGTTCAGCCTGCGCTCCTGTTCGTTGTCTATGGCTTCCTCTTCACGCGCATTCTGGGTCTGCGCATGCCCGGTGCAAGCGAGCATCTCGGCGCTAGCTACGGCTTATACCTGTTTACCGGCGCCCTCGTTTGGAGCGGTTTCGCTGAGTCAGTGACCCGAGCTACCACATCCCTTGTGGAGGGCCGGCACCTAATCACCAAGCTCACCTTTCCGTCTGAATTGTTGCCGCTGACGCCCGTCCTCGGTGGTGCCGTGACCATGCTCCTCGGCAGCGTCGTCACGCTTGGTGTGACTACCCTCACGGGTGTTCATCGGGCTCCAGGCTGGGAACTAGTCTGGTTGCCCGTCTTGCTGCTCCTCGGGGTGAGTTTTACCTACGGTCTCGCCTTGATGTTCTCCGCCGTTCACGTACACCTGCGTGACACACGCGAATTCCTGGCCTGTGGACTCACCGTCCTCATGTTCGCGACACCAGTGTTTTGGGTCCCTTCGATTGAAGTGCTGCCAGCCATCGGCCCGTATTTGAAGTGGGTTCAGGCCTCGCCCCTGTATCTGTGGATGTCCGCTTGGCGCAGCCTCCTCATGGGTGGTCAACCTGAAGCAGTGTTCGCCCTCAGCTTGTCCCAGAGTTGCCTGGCTCTGGTTCCCTGGTCGTTTGGCAGCCTCGTCTGCGGCCGCATCGTATTCACCTCATTGCAGCGTGGATTTGCCGATGAAGTCTAGACCCCAAGCACCAGCACTTGCCCTTGAGGTCGAGGGCCTTTCCAAACGCTACCCGCGCTGGGCCGGAAACCGCGCCCGCGTGATCCATGCCCTGAGCCTGGGCCGATTGGCTAACCCCGCCTCAGTCTGTGCGCTGGACGACGTGACGTTCAAACTCAACCGTGGGTCTGCTATGGCTCTGGTTGGCGATAATGGTGCAGGCAAATCGACACTGCTCAAGCTCCTGTGTGGAACGACATCCCCTTCAGCGGGTCGGCTGCGGGCCCATGGGCGCGTGGCGGGTCTCTTGGAGCTGGGTGCGGGCTTTCATCCCGACTATAGCGGCCGTGAAAACGTGCTTATGAACGGTGTTCTCTTGGGAGCCAGCCGACGTGAAGTGAAGGCGCGCATGTGCGAGATCTTTGAGTTCGCCCAATTGGAGCACGTAAAGGATGAACCTGTCCGGACGTACTCCACGGGAATGGCGATGCGCTTAGCTTTCGCCAGTGCAATGGGAATGCAGCCCGACATCCTGCTCTTGGATGAGGTGCTCGCCGTGGGCGACATGGCCTTCCAAAAACGTTGCATTGATCGGATCTTTGAATACCGCAAGCAGGGCGGGACCTTATTGCTCTCCAGCCACAGCCTGTACGATTTGCGCCAGCTGTGTGACGAGGCCTTGTGGCTAGAGAACGGCCATGTGCGCGGCCTCGGCCCAGCCAGTGAAATCACACACCAGTATGCGGCACACTGTGCTGGGGTGGAAGAGTCCCCAGTGGGTCGCCCTGCTCATCCATGTGAACCTCACCTCACCCATTTTGAATGGGTCGAAGAGTTGAGTCGGGACTCTAGCCATTGCGTTTCGAGTGGGAGCCCCGTTCGATTGAGGGTGGGTTGGAGTGACCCACGCACCGATCGTCATCCCCTTACGGTGGGGGTGACCCTCACCCGATCCGGGGGCACCTTGCAGGCCGGTGTTTCAACCCAGCATGATGGGCTTGTCCTTCATGGGCCCAGCGGCGAGCTGCACCTGGAACTCCCCGATCTCGCCTTGCTTGCAGGGCAATTCAGTGTGGTGGCCCATCTGCTCGATGAGCATGGGGTGCACCGCTTCCATGAATTGGCCTTACCCCAGCCGCTGGTTGTGACCCATAGCGGCCAGGACCTCGGACTTGTGCGGCTTGCCCATCGCTGGCATCAAATCGACGCTTGCGTTGAGGATCTCCCGCCTCTCTTACCCAGCGGCAGTCCGCGAGAGGAGGGTGCAAGAGTATGAAGCCGTACTTGAAAACCCATGAGCCGGCCCCGCTGACGGCCATCATCGTCAATTACAACACTGGCTCCATGGCCGTCTCTTGTTTGCGGTCCTTGCAACGTGAGTGGGCCGAGTACGGCGGTTCTCCTGAGAGCCTTGAAGTCTTCGTGGTGGACAACGCTTCTTCCAAAGACCAGGGCCAGTGGCTGGATTGCTTGGCCGACGAGGGTGTACGAGTTCTGAGGGCTCAGGAGAATCTAGGCTATGCCCGGGCGGTGAATTGGGCCCTCTCCCATAGCTGTCTGCAGGGGCCCGTACTGTTTCTGAACCCGGACCTGTTTTTCCTTCGAGGTTCACTGGGGACTCTGATGGAGTACCTCGGGCAGCATCCTAGCGTGGGCGCAGTGGCTCCTCGTACCTCGGTGGACGAGGAGGCCGCCTTGCTCTTGCCCCCGACTCCGCTTCCCACGGCTGGGGCGGAGATCCTTTCCAATCTAGGCCGGGCCGTCCCTGTAATCGCCCGCCTGCTCGACCGTAAACAAAGCCGTGAAGCGCGGCGTCAGTGGTCGGCGACCGAACCCCTCACGACGCAGATGCTCTCAGGGGCGTGCATTCTCGTGCGTGCTGAGAGCGCTCGGCGAGACGGGGGCCTCTTGGATCCTGCCTATCCGCTCTATTACGAGGATGCCGATCTTTGCCAGCGGCTGGGCTCACAAGGGCTTGGCCTCGCTTGGATTCCGGAGGCCCGTGTGGTTCACCACTGGTCACGTTCAGCAGGTGCGGGGTCGGCGTTCGAGGGTGAGCCCCGCCGCCGTTGGAAGGAATCCCGTGCCGTGTACATGCGTCGTTTTGCCCCAGCTCCGCTGGCGTGGATCCTGCAGGCGAGTGAGTGGCTCTTGAGCAAGGTCCCCGCCCGCTACTTGGATCGAGTCGGCTCGAAACCCACGCCGCTCGGTGAGGAGTCGGGCTGGATAAGCCCTGTACGGCTCGAGTTGCCCTCGGACTCCGAGATGTTTATGGAAGTGTCGATGACTCCCCAGTTCAGTTTGAGTGCAGGAGTCAAGGTGCCTGCGGGCCAAGCGAGTCGAGCTTGGGAGTTTCCGGGGCCTGCGTGGGCGTGGCTCTTCGAGGGCACGTACTTTATCCGTGCTTGTGAAGCGCACTCGGGCCGCGTGTTGCAAACCTGGGTGTTCCGCAAGGCGAGTCCAGCCCGCACGGACTCCCTCTCCATTGTTCGACAATTCACCACAAATCTCCGGAGGACCGCATGAGTTTGCGAGTCCACCCCACCGGCTTGAGCACGCCGCCCGCAGGTTCCGTGCTCGTGCTGGCTCCTCACCCTGACGACGAGGTGATCGGCGTGGGGGGAACCCTTGCCCTGCACGCAGCCCAAGGCGATGAGGTTCATGTGGTCGTCGCGTTTGATGGGTGCGCCGGGTGCCCCGAAGAGCCTGAGACCCTTGTGCGCGAGCGCCGCCGTGCCGAAGCCCGCGAGGGGGGCCTCGCGCTATCCTCTGGGAGCGTGGCCCTGACCTATCAGTTTCTAGACTTTGAAGAGGGGCACGAGCCCACGCAAGCAGAGCTTTCAGATGCTGCAGCACTGCTTGGAGAATTGATCGGGGAGCGTTGCCCATCCACGGTTTATGCGCCTTGGCCGGGCGATGGTCACAGGGACCACCACAGCCTGGCTATGGCACTGATGCTTGCACTCTCCAAGGCTCCAGCTGGGCGCCGTCCCGAGCGAGTGCTGGGTTATGAGGTTTGGTCGCCGTTAGAAGCCTCCGTGCTCATGGATGTCACCCCAGTCATTGGCCAAAAGAAAGCCGCCCTCGCCTGTCATGTCAGTCAGGACGGGGCGGGGAATCTCACCCATCGCAGTCTGGGGCTGGGGGCATGGCGTTCGTCCCACGCCGGAATCGGTTGTCGTTATGCAGAAGCTCTGCGTCCCTATCCGCCCATTGCCCGAGTTCAGAGCCCACCTGTCTCCCTCCGTGAGCATGCCCAGGTGGGCCAACGGAAAACCTCATGAGAATTGCTTTGTTTAGCGCGCACTTCGCGCCCGAGTTCACTGGGGGTACCGAACAGGTGGCCCTCGCCCAGGCCCTCGCCCTGCAGGAGCAGGGGCACCAGGTGCGAGTCATCACCGGTACCGATGAGCCCCATCGTGAAGAGGATATTGTGCGCCGTGAGGTGCATGGCTTGAAGGTTTCCGTACTGCCGCGTCGAGACGACGAGTCCATGGATCTGGTGCAGTCCTGGCCACGGCTGCTTGAAACGCTGGAGGCTGAGGTGTGCGCTGTGGACTTGTTCATTGTGCATGGGCAGTCCACGCTCGGTTCTGGGTTGGTGCGTTTCCTCAGCCCCCTCGCTCCCGTCATTTTGTACTTGCACGACCAACATGTTTCTTGCCCGCGGAGTTTTCGCCGGACGCCTGTGGAAGGCGTGACATGCCCTAGCCGGGAAGACCTCCGCCAAGATGGGCATCGCAGCTGTGCCCAGTGCCTCGGGGGAGAACAGACTGGGCTGGGGCCGTCGGCCCTGTCTCTGGCGTTGGCAGCACGGCAGCGCACGTTCCAGAGGGAAATCGAAGCTGCGGCTAGGGTCGTGGTGCCGAGCCGCACCCACCTTGTGCGTCTCTCCGAATTCGTGGATTTTGGCCCGGGGCAGGTCCGCATCCTCGGACCCGGCTTGTGCCTGCCCTTGGTGAAACCCTCCCGACGTAAGGCGCGCTGGAGCGGCAAGGGGCCATTGCGGATTCTCCACGCAGGGCGTCGTTCTGTCGAAAAAGGGAGCCTCGACTTGGCCACAGCCCTGGGCCGCATGGGGGGTGGGCAGGTGGAATTGGTCTGTATGGGCACGAGTGAGCCCGGCCTGGATCTAGCCATGCAGCGGGCGGCCGGAGGCTGCTCCATTGAGTGGCATGGAGCCTACGATGCAGGTCAGCTCGCGCAGGTTGCATCCACTTGCCACGTGGCTGCCTTTCCTTCCCGACTTGCGGAGAGCTACTCTCTGTGCATCGATGAAGCGCTATTTCTTGGATTACCGGTCTGGGCCTCAAATGCCGAAGCTGCCCTTGAGCGTCATGGGCGCTTGGGTCTACACAGTTTGCCGAGTGCCGACCCGGGTGCTTGGGCTGCTGCCATTGCCGAGTGGGTCGCCGACCCCCGCGCGACGACACGACTCATGAACGACATCCCTCAATCCCTCCCCACCTCGTACGCCAGTGCTCAGGCTTTAGGCCGCTGGGGCCAAGAGCTTGTACGTCAATTCCGTGAACGAACACTATCCACCGCTGGTGAATATCGACGCCCTGCCTAGGCGCGTCACTGTGTACGCCCCACACCCCGACGACGAAGTCCTCGGCTGTGGGGGGGTGATCGCCTTGCACGCTGAGCGGGGAGATCGTGTTCGGGTGGTTGTCCTGACTGATGGGGCAGCCGGAGGCTCACCGGAGGCTCGTGAATCAGAGGCGCGCGAAGGTGCAGAGATTCTGGGGATCGAGTCTATTGAATTCTGGGGGCTCGCGGATGGTCAACTGGAGCGTGATCCCGACTGCGTGAAGCGGCTAAGAGCTGATCTAGAGGAGGACCTTCCCGAGTTGGTGTACGGCCCTTCACCCTTTGAATTGCACCCAGATCATCGTGCCTTGTGTGCCTCTCTAGCGGCCGCCTTGGCGGGGGCGCGAGTTTGCCGGGTGCACCTCTATGGCGTGAACCGGCACGTGCCCGCCAACCTGTTGATCAACACAACCTCTGTGGCTCCGAAGAAGGAAGCGGCCATAGCTGCGGTTGTTAGCCAACAGG
>CAYXZD010000004.1:51718-205027 GCA_964469565.1 uncultured Planctomycetaceae bacterium | reverse complement strand
TACAGAACGCCGAGAACGGCCACCAATCCAGCCAAGATAAGCCTGAGCTTCATTGCAGCGATGATACACAGTGCCGCGCGAGGCTGCACTCATTCGACAGCAGGTGCCTGGGTTCATCACCCGGCTACGCAAAGCAATCACCGAGTTGTGGATGCCCGAGGCCACGCCCTCAGTGCCAGCACAAGAGAGCGGGACCCTGGGTCCATCAGAGGCGCCCAAATCTAGATTACCGAAACATCACGGTGAAGCCGTTTGTAAAGTTGCTCGTCTTGCCTGGATTCTTGTCCCGACACCACGCTTGGAAGTGCCAAGTTTGACCGGCTTGAAACACG
The DNA here is from genome assembly GCA_964469565.1 of uncultured Planctomycetaceae bacterium. GTDB lineage: Bacteria > Planctomycetota > UBA1135 > UBA1135. Next base: position 204,695 of record CAYXZD010000004.1, on the reverse strand, counting down.
GTTCCCTGGGGGAGATTCGTGAGGTCAGCACCGAAACTAAACGTCCCGTTTGGCCCCGAACTGATGGGGCCGCTGCCTGTCGGGGGCTTGTTGAATCTAATGAAGGGCAAGCTCAGGCAGAGGTTTCCCTGACTTCCACCCACATTGGGTATGAACCCCTTGTTATTGGCCATCAGAAAATAGCCAAACTGAAATGCGGGAAGTTGTGTTGCCACCAGGGTGAGATTGTTGTCATTCACTAATGGAGATCCGGAACAACCCATCACCCCAATTGACCCGGTTGAGTTTGGATTGGCCGTGCAGTAATTGGGTGAGTTGCAGGCGTCATGCAGACCATTGCCATCCCAGTCCAGTGCCGGATTGTTGGCGATATCACACTCGTCGGGGATTCCGTTTTGATCACAGTCCGCGCTGGCTCCGCCAAGGATGTCTTGGTCATCAGGGATACCATTGCCATTGCAGTCGGCGACTGAGAAAGCATAGGCAGAACCAGAATGATATCCATTGTCATCGTCAAAGATTGCGCCGATCACTGCTGAGGATGTGCTCATGGACACGCACCAGCCAAAGTACTCGCCTGCTGCCCCGTCACTGGGCAGGAATTTGTCAGATTCAATTGGGGCGTACGGATTCGTCAGGTCGTATAGGTACGCAGCCCCAGAGTCACTCCCGTTATCGTCATGCCATGGTGCCCCCACGATTGCAGTGCGACCTTGAATGGCAAGTGAATGTCCAAACTGGCCCAGTACGGCACTGTCACTCGCTACGATTTTGGCTGATTCGATTGGTGAAGTCGGATCCGACACGTCAAAAACGTAGACAGCCCCTGAGTTTAGGCCGCTCATAGAGCCTGTATTCCAAACTGAACTCACTACTGCGATGGTACCATCGATCGCTACGGCAAATCCGAACTCATCTCCTGGCCCGCCATCACTTGGGAGGAGTCTTGCAAGCCGTGTTCCAGTCGTGATGTCATAGATTGCTGCAGCACCCGAGTTCGCCCCATTGGTGCCATTCTGCCTTGCACCAACGATGGCAATATTCCCGGAAACTGCGACTGAAGTTCCGAATTCGCCAGCCGCATCGCCGGGCTGGAGTTTTCGCGTCTCGCCAAAGGTCTGCAGATTGTATATGTACGCTGACCCACCAGCGCTGCCAGGTGCACCCACTATTGCTGTGTTGCCATCTACTGCCAGAGCGTGGCCGAACTTGTCGCCAGCCTTTCCGTCGCTAGCAACTCGCTTCGCTAGTTGGCTTCCAGTTGCCGCATTGTAGAAGTAGATGGAGCCAGAGTCTGCCCCGTTGGAATCATCTCCTTGTGCCCCGACAATTGCTGTTGTTCCATCTAGCGCGACAGCAATCCCAAAACCATCTCCTGCTGCGCCGTCCCCAGCAGTCAATTTCGACAATTGCAAGCCCGTCAGAGTATCGTACATGTAGGCTGACCCTGAGTCTTGTCCGTTGTCATTGTCGCGCCATGAGCCGATGATGGCCGTCGTGCCTGCTACGGAGGAGGAGTGGCCGAATTGATCTAAGGCCTCACCATCGTTGGGCAGTAGCTTGGCCTGTTCAGAAGAGCTTGTAAGGACCATTCCTCCCGAGAGGGCAGCGGTGAGCGAGAGTGAAAAAGGGATCGCTAGTTTCATTGTAGGTTTGTATTGGAGGAGTCAATTGGAGTGGGACGGAACTAGCCACGTGAACTGTGCTGATTCGAATCCGTGACAGCAATTGTCTTGAAAACCTGCCTAGGCTGCGCCATGCCTGCCTCCGGCGACCCGCGGGAAACGATCAGCACTTTGAATCTCACATTGATGCACTCGCTGGAGAGGGCGGGTGCAATTCGGTGCCTGCCCGTGGGCGCTGGGGTGTAGGGGGGATGGGCACGTTAATAGTTTGTTCAGCTAGCCACCAGCATTGCACGTACGGGGGGCTAAGGAGTGGGCGCCACGGGACCGTAGGGCGGAGGATTGGTGCAAAGGTCCTCTGACTTATGGTTAGAGCTACTGGTGAGCTATAATCATGGGACTACTACGGTTCCGCTCCACTGATTCCCAGGCTACTCCCCAAGTATCCCATGAGCATTCTTTGCACTACTCTCACCCTGCTTCCAACTTTGACTGCGCCCCAGCAGGATCCGTCCACGATCCAGTCGATGGTCGATGTAAGTGTCAATGCGCGGGAGCTGGGCCGACTCCAGCGGTTGGACTTGGATGTGGCCCGCATGGACTTGGTACAGGGGCGCGCAGAGATTGTCGCTACTCCCAACGAATTGCGGCGTCTGGATCAAGCGGGGTTTGATTATTCGGTCCGAATTCAAGACATAGCCTCGTATTACGCACAGAGGTTGGAGCAAGGGACGAATGGACCTAGCGGACCTTATGGCACCTGGCTCAACCCAGTTTTTGGACAGGGCGGCATGGGGGGTTACTACACATTGGCTGAACTTGAATCGGTCTTGGACCAGATGAGCGCGGCCTATCCCAACCTGATCACAGTCAAGCAGAACCTCGGTAACAGCGTGGAAGGCCGTGCCGTCAACATGGTGAAGATCTCCGACAACCCGGGCAGCGATGAAGCTGAGCCGGAGATGCGCGTGGACTCGCTTCACCACGCACGTGAACCGCAAGGGATGCAGTGCACCCTCTGGTTCATGCTGTTCCTCCTCGAGGAGTACGGCAACGATCCCTTGGCTACATTCCTTGTGGACGAGCGCGAAATCTACTTCGTGCCCTGTGTCAACCCCGACGGTTATGAGCACAACCGTCAGCTTCAACCTGGCGGTGGTGGCATGTGGCGCAAGAACCGCAGTCAAAACAGCATGGGCGCTCGGGGGGTCGATCTCAATCGCAACTATCCCTACAACTGGGGATACGATAACTCAGGATCAAGTGGGAATCCGTTCTCGGAGGTGTACCGGGGCACAGGGCCTGCCAGTGAGCCGGAAGTAGCCGCCATGGTGGCTTTTGTCAGCGGAAGAAACTTCACAACTGCCCTCTCCGTTCATACCTACTCGAACCTGTGGCTGGCACCATGGGGCTATGACACCCTCTATCCAGCCAACTGGAGCCAATACCAAGAGGTTGGCGATCTCGCGACCCAGGTGAATGGCTATCTGCATGGCCCAGCATCCATCATCCTGTACGAGGCGAATGGAGTCACCTTTGATTACGATCACGGAACATTCGGCACCCTCGCTTGGACGCCAGAGATCGGAAGTTCCAATGATGGATTCTGGCCCGCCAAGAGCCGCATCATCCCGCTGGCAGAGGATAATCTGGAGGCCATGCAGCGAACCGCTCTAGCGGCAGGTGCTTGGGCCCGGGTGGAGAGTCAGACGATCACGGATGCAGGGAATGGCAATGGTTCGTTCGAGGCCGGAGAGGGCGTTGAATTCACAATTGGAGTGCGCAACAGCGGTGTAGGCACGGCCTCCAGTGTAGACCTTGCCCTGGCCAGCACGAGCCCCTGGGTGAATCTGACCAATTCGACCACGTCCTTGGGATCCCTACCTGGATTCACCAGCGGCCAAAACTCGACTCCCCTTAGGATGGATATCCTGCCTGGAACCCCAGGGGGCACGAGCGTTCCCTACACCGTCACCGTCACCTTTGACGGCTTCGCCCAGTCCTTTCCCGGTGAATTCCTAGTGGGCACCCAAGTCACATTGGCGAGCTTTGATTTTGAGGCGAGTATGGATGAGGGCTGGGGGCTTGGGGCACCCAATGATGCCACGACAGGGATTTGGACGCGCGGCGATCCGCGTGGGACTGCTGCCCAACCCGAAGACGATCATGGTCCCGACGCAAGTGAGACCCTGTGTTGGTTCACTGGCCAAGGCTCTGCAGGGGGGTCGTTGGGTGAAAACGACGTGGATGGAGGCAGTACCAGTTTGATCTCTCCAACCTTTGATCTATCCAATTCTGTGGCTTCACGCATTCACTACTGGCGCTGGTATTCCAACAACCAAGGTAGCGCACCGGGTGCAGATGTCTTCAATGTTGACATTTCCAACGATGGGGGAAGCACGTGGACCGCTGCCGAAGTGGTCGGCCCCACAGGCTCGGAGGCGGTTGGCGGGTGGATGTACGCTTCAGTGGACGTCGAGAGCTTCTTGCCGGTGACCTCTCAGATGCGTGTGCGGTTCACAGCGTCGGACTTGGGCAGTGGATCCATCGTAGAGGCTGCCCTCGACGACGTGAGCGTGACGTACATCGATCCCAATGCTTGTAGTTCACCTGTGAACTTCTGCGTGGGGGCCCCCAACTCTGCGGGGCCGGGGGCTGTGATGGACTGGCAGGGTTCGACTTCTGTGGCGGCTAATGATCTCACCTTGGTGTCTTGGGGAGTGGTCCCCAATCAGTTTGGATTGTTCTTCTATGGAAGCGGCCAGCAGCAAACTAGTTTGGGGAATGGCTTCCTCTGCCTCGGCGGGTCACTTTATCGGCTTCCGGCTCTCCAAGCGGATGCGCTGGGCCAGGCCATGTGGGGCCTAGATCTGGGCAACCTTCCCAGCGGCGGTTCGATTGCGATGGGAGAGACCTGGAACTTCCAATTCTGGTATCGGGAAAAAGCCAGTGCCGGCGGCGGCTACAACTTCTCAGATGGCCTGCAAGTCTTGTTCTGCCAATAGAGGCTGGACCTAGTCGTCCTTGGGTGGGGATTCCTCTTCACCCATATACCCGAGAGCCTGCAGGGCTTCTAGCGTGGCCGCACTCTGGTTGTTGAGGGTGCCTGCTTGGGCCTGGTCAGAGTTCTCTAGCATCCTTGCGTACTCGCGGCCGGCAAACAAACGCAGTTCATCGGCAAGATGTTTCTTGGAAGCTGCGAGATCCTGTTTTTCGAGGGGATCTGCCGCAAGGTCGTAGAGTTCCAGGGTGTTGGGCTCAATATTGAAGATAGCTTTCAATTCGCCCCGACGGACCACCACATTGAGGTCACCGCGCGACTCCTTGTACGGCTTATAGAATTTCTTCATGTTGTTGCGGATCGAAACGATGCGTGTGTCGTCAGCACTAGGCTCCTGGCCGCGAATGAGTGGGAGCAGGCTGCGTCCGCTCATGGCTGGTTGTTCAAGTGGGCAACCTACGGCCTCCAAGAGGGTGGGCATCACATCCACAAGGGACACGGGCGTACTAATGCGCTGGCCTGCAAACTCATCATTTGGGAATCGCACGATAAAGGGGACGTGAATGAGTTCTTCGTAGGCGGACTGGTCGTGTTGCCAACCGCCGTGGTCTCCCATCTCTTCACCGTGATCTGCCACTACGATGAGTAGGGTATTGTCCCAGCGCCCCTCGTCGACGAGTTGCTCAATAACCTTGCCGAGGTAGTCGTCTGCATCCCGCACAGAGATTGTGTAGAGGTTTTTTACTTCCCTCGTGAGGCGGTGGAGCCGACGCATCCACACCTCTTGCTCGTTGGTGTTCTCAATTGTTCCGAGTGGCACCTTCTTGACGTAGTCCTCGCGCGTGCTCTTGCGATACTCGGCGACCAGTTCGCCGTATTCCTTTACAAAGCCCTCTCGCACTGGAGTGAACGAGCCAAAAAACTTCTTGCGTACCACGTGGGGGTCATGGGGCTGGGTGTTGTGGATGTACAAGAAGAACGGCATGTCCGTGAGCGTTTCATAGAATCCAGCTAGTTCGTCTTGACCGATCTGGCTGCGGGTGAGTGTCACCTTGTCGAATCCACGCTGGAGGCCCCACTTACCTCCTGCATACGGATTGCGGTGATAGGAGATCGTTTGGTAACCCCACTCTTGGAGCAATTGAGGAAAGGTCACAGTGTTCTCCGCCATCCGTAGCCGGTCATGGACCACGTTGTGCTCGGCGAGGTGTTTGCCAGTGAACAGGGACACCACCGAGGGGAGTGTCCAGGGCGCAGCGGCAGAAGCTTGCTCGAACGTCACGGCCTGATCAGCGAGGTTGGCTAGGTGAGGGGTGCTCTCGCGGTCGAACCCTCCGGGTTGGGTCCAATCGGCTCGCAGGGTATCCACGAGGAAAATGACCACATCTGGGGGTTGGATCTCTGGATTCGGCTCTGCGGGCTGATCGGTGCCGCAAGCCGTCAAGCTGAGGACTGCGGCGAGCACGGCGCTGGGACTGAGCGGGAAACGGGCGTGATGGGGGCAGGGACTCATGTGCTTGAGTGTAGCCCACAATGCGGGTGCAATCGAAGGGTAGCTGCTCGGAGGGTGCGGGGGCAGGTGACCGTGGGGCTGGGGATCCCCTAGATCACCCTGGGCCCTCTGTGGTCGGTCCTACTCCGTGGGGAGGTATCCCAGAATGGGAGCCAGAGCGCGCTCGGTCTCGGCAAAACTCTGACCCGTGCGCTCGGCGTAGTCGGCCACCTGATCCCGGCCGATGCGCCCGACGTGAAAGTACTTGGCTTGAGGATGGGCAAACAGAATGCCACTGACAGACGCCGCGGGCGACATGGCGTAGCCCTCAGTCAGGGTGATTCCCACGCTGGTTGGATCCAGGAGGTCCCAGAGCTTCTGCTTGGGGCGATGGTCGGGGCAGGCCGGGTAACCGAAGGCTGGACGAATTCCACGCTGCTTTTGCTCCAGACAATCGGCGGGCGTGAGATTCTCCCCTTGCCCATAGCCCCACTCTTGGCGAACAAGCACGTGTAGCCACTCGGCCGAGGCTTCCGCAAGACGATCAGCAAGGGTCTTGACCATGATCGCAGAGTAGGTGTCTTGCTCACTTTCGAATTGCTCAACGAGAGTCTCGACTCCGGTGCCTGCGGTGGCTGCAAAACCACCGATATGGTCCAGGAAGCCCGATTCCCTTGGGGCGATGAACTCGGCGAGGCAACGACTGGGCTGCCCATCAATCGGGGCTTGCCTGCGGAGCATGGGCAATCGGCAGTGCTCGACGGCTAGACTCTCGTCTTCAAACAGAACGATGTCGTCACCCTCTTGGATAGCAGGCCAGAACCCATATACCGCACTCGCTCTGATGCTGCCCTCATTCACGATCCTGTCAAGCAAGACTTCGGCGTGGGAATAGAGGTCTCTTGCGGCCTCTCCATAGCGCGCATGATCCAAGATCGCGGGAAAGCGACCTTTGAGTTCCCAAGCACTGAAGAACATCGTCCAGTCAATGTAGGGCACGAGTTCAGCGAGGCTGATGTTCTCGATAACTCGCCGACCCGTGAAGGATGGGGTGGCGATGTCGGATTGATCCCAACGGATCTGTGCACCTTGAGCGCGGGCATCGGCGAGGGAGAGCAGCGGCTTGCGTGTTTTTTCCGCATGTCGTCTGCGTTGATCCTCTTGGCCCTCGCGGTTGGCGAGTTCGAGTTGCGCTCGTTTTTCAGGGTGGAGTAGATCCGAAACCGTTGAGACAGAACGCGATGCATCGTGAACATGCACCACTGGCTGCGAATACACAGGAGCAATCTTGACGGCGGTATGCTGGGGACTTGTGGTTGCCCCACCAATGAGAAGGGGCATGTTTAGATCCTGACGCTCCATTTCCTTCGCCACTTCGACCATTTCGTCCAGCGAGGGTGTAATGAGTCCAGAGATGCCGATCATGTCTGCCCCTTCGGCAACAGCGGTGGCAAGAATCTTCTCTGCAGGAACCATGACTCCAAGGTCAATGACCTCGAAGTTATTGCAACCCAAAACCACTCCCACGATGTTCTTGCCGATGTCGTGAACATCACCCTTGACGGTGGCGAGAACAACCTTGCCCCTCGTTCGTGAACCGGCCTGGTGGCGTTCTTCATCCATGAAGGGTTCTAGGTGCGCCACGGCTTTCTTCATCGCGCGGGCGCTCTTGACGACTTGGGGCAAGAACATCTTGCCAGATCCAAAAAGGTCTCCCACCACACGCATCCCGTCCATGAGTGGCCCTTCGATCACAGCGAGCGGCGTCGATAGGGACAAGCGCGCCTCTTCAGTGTCGTCGATCAAGTAATCCAAGATGCCGTGAACGAGTGCGTGCTCTATACGCTTGCTCACGGGAGCTTCTCGCCAAGAGAGGTCTTCGACTCTGTCTTTCTTGCTCGCCACGACGCCCGATGCGAAGGCGATCATGCGTTCGGTCGCATCCTCGCGTCGATCAAAAATCAGGTCTTCCACGTGTTCCAGCAACCCGGGCTCAATCTGTTCGTACACTTCCAATTGGCCCGCATTGACGATGCCCATGTCCATTCCCGCGCGTATCGCGTGGTAGAGGAATGCCGAGTGGATGGCCTCACGGACAGCATTGTTCCCTCGAAAGGAGAATGAGAGGTTCGACACGCCGCCAGAGATGCGTGCGCCGGGGCAGGTCTCCTTGATCTTCGCAGTGGCTTCGATGAAGGCGACTCCATAGCGCCGGTGTTCTTCAATGCCTGTGCCGATTGCGAGGATGTTGGGGTCGAAGATGATGTCTCCACTCGGGAACCCAACCACTTCGGTGAGGAGTCGGAATGCTCGCTGGCAGATCTCGACCTTTCGATCCGTTGTGTCCGCCTGGCCGGTTTCATCGAAGGCCATGACCACGACTCCGGCTCCATACCTGCGGATGGCCCTCGCTTGGCTCAAGAAGGGCTCCTCACCTTCCTTGAGTGATATCGAGTTGACGATGCCCTTGCCCTGTAAGCAGCGAAGGCCGGCCTCAAGAACACTCCATTTGGAGCTATCGACCATGACGGGTACCCGAGCAATCTCTGGCTCGGCTGCAATCAAATTGAGGAAGCGGGTCATGGCCTGCTCAGAGTCGAGCAGCCCTTCATCCATGTTGACATCCAGAATGTTTGCCCCGCTACGTACTTGCTGTAGGGCCACCTCAACCGCCGACTCATAGTCCCCTTCTGTGATCAGCCGCCGAAAGCGCGCAGAGCCCGCCACGTTCGTGCGCTCACCCACCATCAAGAAATTGGATTCGGGCGTGATTGTGAGGGTCTCGAGCCCAGTGTAGTGGGTGAGAGCATGGCCATTGAGAGCTGGGCGCATGCGTGGGGTTGCCTCGGCGGTGGCTTGCGCAATCGCTCGTACGTGTTCGGGGCGTGTGCCGCAACACCCGCCCACGATGTTGACCAATCCGCTTTCCGCGAATTCTCCCACAAGGGACGCGGTGGTGGCGGGGGCCTCGTCGTATTCCCCAAAGGCGTTGGGTAGGCCAGCATTCGGATAACAGCTCACCCATCCAGGGCTGAGGCGCGCGAGTTCAGCCACGTAGGGCCGCATTTCCCGCGCACCGAGGGAACAGTTGATTCCGATGGATAGGGGTTGGACGTGGCTCACCGAGTGCAGGAAAGACTCGACTGTTTGGCCCGATAGGGTGCGCCCGCTTGCATCCGTAATGGCCACTGAAATCATGACGGGGAGCTCGATGCCAGTCTCTCCACGGACTTGTTCTACAGCAGCCAAGGCTGCCTTGGCATTGAGGGTGTCGAACACCGTTTCCACCAAGACAATGTCCACACCGCCTTCCGCGAGTGCCCGAATCTGATCGACGTAGTCCGTCTGGAGTTGCTCGAAAGTGAGGCTCCTGAATCCGGGGTCCTCCACATCAGGTGAAAGCGACAGGGTCTTCGATGTTGGGCCTACTGCACCAGCCACGAAGCGTGGCTTGGCCGGCGTTCGCCGGGTGTACTCATCAACAGCTTCCCGGGCGATGCGAGCAGCGGCTCGGTTGATGTCCACGGCGAGGTGCTCTAGCCCGTAGTCGGCTTGGGCTACCGCGGTGGCGGTGAATGTATTGGTCTCGATAATGTCCGCACCCGCCTCAAGGAATTGGAGGTGGATGTCCCGAATGCGCTCGGGCTGAGTCAAGCACAACAGGTCATTGTTGCCTTTCAGCGGAGGGCCGGTGTGACCGGACAGGAGTTCACCTCTGAAATCCTGTTCCGTGAGGTCGAGCCCCTGAATCATCGTCCCCATGGCACCGTCGAGGACGAGTATGCGCTCTTGGAGAAGTGCGTCGAGGGTTGTGCGGGTGTCGCTGCACTGTGGGAGGGAATCAGCCTGTTGCATGTTCGTCGGGAGAAGACTGTGCCCGTAGGCCAGTGGCAATCAAAGTCATGAGATGCGGAGGTTTGGGATCTCGTGCGACCCGCTCCACGCGCACCTCTTCGAATTGGGCGGCTTTGAGCAACCCAGTGAGGGCGCTCTCGGTGAATCCAAGGTGTCGGTCTTGGTGATCTTCGCGTAGCCACTCTTCTGTATGGGCCAACAGATCAATCACCAAGACGCGTCCACCAGGTCTTGTGATGCGCCAGGCTTCCCGCAGGGCCTGTTCGGGCAAACGGGCGTGGTGGAGGGCTTGACTCAACACAACGACGTCAAAAGAAGCATCTTCCAAAGGCAGATCTTCGATCTCTCCCTCGACGGTTTGGATGTTCTTGATGCCCCTGCGTTTTGCACGTTGTTCGAGCGCCGACAGCATCTCGTTCGAGAGGTCTACGGCGGTTACGGACTCGGCGACTTCAGCCAGCATGAGGGTCAGCAATCCATCCCCGATTCCCAAGTCGGCATAGCGGGCGCGTGGAGCTAACCGCAGGATGGAACGTGCTAGCCCCTCCCAAGTTCGACCTGGCAAGACCTGCTCGCCAAAGGTGGCGGCTACTCGGTCAAAGTAAGAACGGTCCTTCTCACGGCGGCGCTCTTGCAGGGCTTCCCAGCCTGCTAGGTCGGACGCGAACTCCGGGGAATCGCCGTGACTGTGGAGAACCGGGTCAAGAAGACCCCTCGACTCACAGTCGCAGAGCGAGTAGTAGTTGCGACGGCCTGCGCTGCGGATGCGCACTAGGTCGACTTCCTTGAGGAGGGTCAGGTGGGTAGAGGTCCGCGATTGCCCGAGGTTGAGGACCTCCATCAGGTCACTCACCGAGAGTTCACCTTGTTTCAAGAGGTGCAGGATCCGAAGCCGGGTCTCATCGGCGAGGGCCTTGAGGACTCGAGTGGTCGCGGGGAGGGGCATCGACATATCTAGATTCTATGATATATCTAGCTCCTTGGGCCACAGATGTGCTTTTTTGCCCACCAAAACTACGGATCTTGGATCCAATCCGAGGGCCTTGCCGGCCGGGCCCCGTGGGGCTCCACTCCTGGAGGCCTACACCTCTCCCCGGGGAGCCGGGGCTTCCTCCGATGGGGCAACAGCGGGATCCCGCCTCCCCGATCGTCGCTCGCGAGGGGGACCGCTGCCCAGCATGACGGCCAAGGGACGAGTGGACTCCTGGCTGGCCAGACAGATCTGGAGAGAAGCCGTAAGGGGTACAGCGAGGAACCCACCCACGACCCCCCAGAGGCCTGCCCACACCACCACTGAGACTACGACTACGAGGGGCGAAAGATTGAGCTCTCGGCCGAGTATGCGCGGCTCGATGAAGGACCCTAGCGTCAGATTGACTGCGAGGTAGGTGCCCATGATCGCTGCGGCCTTGGTCCAACTTGCCTCCACGGCGAGGGCGGTCATCGTGGGCAGAGACCCGGCAATGATGCTCCCGAACGTGGGGATGTAGTTGAACATGAAGGTCAAGAACCCAAAGAACAGGGCATACGGAATGTCGAGTGCCACCATGACTAGGTAGCACAGGGACCCGGTCAGTAGCGAGACTACGGTCTTCACCCCGAGATAGCGCTGAATGCCCAGTCCGATGGTATCGAGCACCCGTTTGGCTTCCTCGCGGCGGTCCCCGGCAATGGAGAGGATCTTACGGCGGAAGACCGCTTGCTCGGCGAAGATAAAGACCATGTAGATCAGCACGAGGACCACATTGGCCACGAAGCCAAAACCGCCTACGGCCAGTCCGCCGGCCATGCGCTCTGCGGGCACCTCTTTTAGACCCTTCGCGACCAATCGCACGACGCCCTCAGCCATCCCCGAAGAGCTCAGGCGTGCTTCGATCTTGTCGACTAAATCTGTCCAACTGCCAACTTGCCCAATCAGATCATCTTGGGTGGGCCCTTCCAAATCGAGTCGGCTGAGGACCGGATCGAGGGTTGCTTCTTCTCCGGACTCCTGGACCCTCGTGGATTCAATGCCCTCCATACCGCTGAGAAAGGACTGTACGTTGGCATTGAACAGGATGCCCACTTGCACGATTCCCAAGAAGAGCAGCCAGACCATCAGGATGATCGTGATGGGTGGCGGGATCCCTCGCCGCGCCAGCCCGATCACGACGGGCTGAAGCATGCTCGCCAATAACAGGGCGATGACTAGGGGCTTGAGGATGGCTCCGCCCGCGTGGACGACCCAGCCCACCAGAACGGTCGCGATGATTCCCAATAGGAAGGTGAGGGCGCGGTTGGGGCTGGGCATGGCTCTCTAGGGTAATCCGAGGGAGTTGAATCCTCTAGCAGAAAGCAGGGCGGGACAAGAAGGGTGGGGGAAGCAGGGTGAATTGCTGTCGGAATCCGCGCAATCAGGGGGAATTGCAAGAGTGCAAGCTGAACAGACTTTGGCCAGGGACGGACCGCTGCTGAACAACGTGGGTTGCCGATTCTCAGGGTGCGCAGGCTCCCCTCGGGGGGGGACTTGATTGAATCGGGTCAGGCTGGGAAGACCCTCCGTAGATACTCCAAACTCTCACGGGCGATCCTGTCAGCGCCGGGTTCGTAGTCAAAGACCTCGACAGACATCCAGCCGTCATACCCCACATCATTGAGCGCGGCACGAATTGGCTCGTAGTCGACATCGCCCATGCCGGGGCCCAGGAGGCACGGGTCGTTGGCGTGGAAGTAGTGCAGCTGTTGGGCGCTGGCTCGAATGACATCACCGATGGATTCGTTTTCGTAACTCATCGCATTGACGTCGAGGTGCAGGCGGCATGCGGGGTGGTCGACCTTGGCGATGAATTCGCGGCCCTCGGCGGCGCTTGAAAGGAAATTTGTGTAGGAGGGCGGCAGGGGTTCCATGGCCAATGTCACGCCGACCTGAGCCGCCACCTCACAGATCGAGCGCACGGCCTCAACGGCCCGCGCCTCGGCATCGGCCCGTTCCCACTGATCGGCAATGGACCGCTGGGCAGGGCTGCCCCAGACGAGTACCTCGCCCTGCATGGCCGCACAGAGCCGCGCTAGATGCTGGACAAACTCCACGGTCCGTTTGCGTATCCCGTCGTCAGGAGTGGTCAGATGCAGGCCCTCAGGAGCGAGCAGAAGCCAATGCAAGCCCGTGACTTCGAGCCCCCCTGCCCGAACCCGTTGCCCTATGGCCTCTGCGTCGGCCTGGGTCAGCTTTGAAGGATCCTGGGCGAGGGTAAAAGGTGCCAGTTCCAGGCCCTCGTAACCGATTCTTGCGGCGTGCTCGATCGTTTCATCGAGGGAGGTGTTCTGATACGTCTCGTTGCAGATGGCAAACTTCACGCGGATTGAGCACCGGAGTTCATCGCAGCGCCTTCATTCCCGCAAGCCACACAATACGGAAGCAGGCTATGGCGACTCGCTCCGCATGCGTTGCAGCTGTCAAAGAGACCGGTACCGCAGGAGGGACAGGTGTAGGAACCAGGGTGATAGGCCGGAAACGGGTAGGCACAGGACGGGCAGTTGTGATTGTTGTAGGCATCCCTCTGCAATTTGAGCAACAGGTCGGGGCGCGGTTTGTAGGCTGACTTCAAGACGTGAATCAGGAACGCTGCCACGATGGCCACAGCCGCGATGATGGCGATGTACTTGAAGTACACAGCGGGCAGATGCTGGTGCATGATCCAAGTGACTTGGCAAAAGCTCGCAAGTAGCACGGCCTTGTAGATCGGTCGATAAAGAGACTCACGCTTCTTGGCCAGGACCCGTGCAGCTACTAATAACAGAGGAACGATGAAGGCCATCTTGTAGGCACCGAGTTTGAACTCGTGGCCATCTAACTCTCTTCGGTAAGAGCTGTAGGCTGCCTGTTCTTGGGGTTGGATTTGCTTGTTCAGCTCAGCCAAAGCCTTGTTGATGGAATACTCCCGCGCTCCGAGATCAGCGAGTGTTGTGTTGGCTTCCTCATAGGTCGCCTGGGCTTGAATGTAGCGCTCGTGGGCCTGGGCCAGGTCATCACGCAAGTCACCGCCGGGTTGCCGTCCCGCGTCCAATTCGAGCCTGTGCACACTTTCTACCTGGGCCCACGTTTCCTTGGCCACCCCCATGGCTTCACTTCGATTCTGCTTGATTTCCTCCTGCCGCGTTCGGTCGATGGTGATGGACTCAAGTTGGGCCTGATAGGCCCTCCGCTCGGCAGAAAGCTCCTTGTCGATGGCGGCCTCATCGAAGGCTCGACGGTCGGGACCATCGATGTCGTCGATGTCTCCCAGCACAAACCCGAGCATCCATATGAGCAGGAAAAACAGGGCCGTGGATAGGAAGCGAATCGTCCAACGGATGGCGGTGGGGGTGGATACGTTCATGGGTGGATCATCCAGCGGGTGCAGAGGGGCACCCCGTTTTACCTCGCCCCGTGACCCACGGCCACCGTCCAGAGCCTTCCTGGGGCGGGGGTGGGGTCTTTTTACAAAGCGCGTGAAGGATCCGCCTCTGTGGCCTTGCGTACCGGGCCCATCTCGGGGACTTTGTAGGTAGCATGAAACCGCAATTCTTCCGCACAACTCTCATCTGCCTCTTGTTCAGCTCTTGTTCACTCCTCGGTGCCCCTGACCGGTCAGTCACGGCTCTGATGGGATTACAGGATGGCTCCAACGGAGATGTCTCGGCAGCTGCCCGGCCCCTGGTCTCAATCTCCCTTGAGGGGGATCAAAACAACATGGGCCTCATTGGTGTCTTTGGCATGCAAGTGAGCGCGGGCAACTTTGGCGACCTCAACGAGGGCAATGTCACGACCGAAGCCCTGTCCCTTGGGATGACCTCGGGATTGAGGTTGGCCCCCAATGGTTGGCAGCAGACTTTCCGGCCCTTCGTCGGGGCGGGGTTGGCCCTTGAGTACCTCGATATTGAACTTCCCACCGGGGATGGCGATGACGTCAATCTGGGCGGCTACGCTGAGGTTGGCTTTGAATACAATGCCTGGTCCCTGCACTGGCGACGGGTGGGGATGATGGAGATGACCCTTGGTGCTGGGTCTGCCTCGGATGTGGTCTTGGACCAGTTTCTTGTAGGCTGGACAGCGAGCTTTTAGGGGATTGGGAAGGGCCTTACGGGCCTAGGGGAACGGACCCAGGTGGCGTTGGAGACCGGCTAGAGCCTCCCCTTCGTTGCCGGGAATGCCGGTCCCTTGTGTTGGGCGATTGCTGGTCCAACACAGATGATTAGCATTCGATGATGAGCATTCCCTAAGTGGGATGGCGAGGCTTCTGGGTCGCAGGGAATCTCTTCGGCTTGGAGATCCACTCCTCGCACGCCGAGAACACACAAGGTCGGGGTGGTTTTCTGTCAATTGTGTGACGCAGATGAGGCGGGCGTGCATTCCTCTACCCAGTGCGGTACATCACAAGGCGAGTAGGATTGCGGGTGTCTGCGAGTCGATCCGACGCACAGTGCTGCAGCCCGCCCTCCCATTATTCGAGACTTCATTGTCATACTTTGTTCGAAGCAACCCGGTGGTATCAAAGACCAGGGACAAAACCGTCGCCGGGAGCGAGCATGAATAAGTATGGGATGGGTATTCGTGGAGGAGTTTCCTTACAATTTGCTTTTTGGGATTCGTCCACCGGTGATTATTCGCGTTTCAATAAAACAGCCGAATCCCGCAGGCTTTAGTCGGACTCCATCATTGGGATTGATGTGCCGGGGAAGATCCTGCATAGTCACATTCCTCTCGGCTACTTCTCGAATGCCTCGCTAGCGGTCGGGCTTGTTTTCCATCGCAACTCCATTCTCGTTATCTAAACCCAGCTCACTCGATACCATGCTCTCACTTCGCAGCCTTAGCCTTTGTTTGATTCTCACGTCTTGTGTAAATCTCGCCGGAACCGATGCTCGCATGACCACCTTGATCGGGGTGCAGGACGGGTCCCATGGAGATGTTGCTGGCATTGCCCGCCCGGTTTTTGGAATGACCTTTGAGGGCGATTTGGATGTGGGCGCTGACTTCCTCGGCGGCGAATCAAACGACGAGAGTGGGGAGGGCGAAGATTCTAGCGCCTCCCTGAGGGGCACCCTCGGTGTCCACCTCAGCTCCTTCGATTTTGGTGGACTGAACGAGGGCGATGTGCAGACGGACACCCTAGGCCTTGGCTTGACTACAGGTCTGCGTTGGGCACCGGACCTTGGCTCGAGTGGTGTGAAACCGTACGTGGGTTTAGGTCTTGCCCTTCAATACCTCGACATCGAATTCCGCCAAGGCGAAGACGGGCAGACGGACCTGGGAATGGGCCCCTATGTGGATCTTGGGTTGGAATACGAGGCTTGGACCTTTGTTTGGCGCCGCATCACAGGC
Source organism: uncultured Planctomycetaceae bacterium (assembly GCA_964469565.1). Taxonomy (GTDB): domain Bacteria; phylum Planctomycetota; class UBA1135; order UBA1135. The sequence goes on along the minus strand of CAYXZD010000004.1, from coordinate 188,379 downwards.
ATGGACATGGAATTCTCTAGGGAAGGGCACAAGGATGTTCAACTCGATCAATTCATGCTCGGCTGGTCGACCGGCTTCTAGACTGAGCAGGGACTGGTCGCACGGTGGACATCTCGCTGCCAGACTGGGAATTCGCTGGCTATCCTTAGGGTCCGGGGTGGGCGTCTTCACTCTGCAATGGACTTTCGGATCAGTGGACCGCAGGTTCCGTGTGCCCACGCCCGCGATCCCGATTTGGGACACAACTCAAGGCGGATTCCCTTGGAACCCAGTCGCATGGCTCGCCGTCTGATTTGTGTATTGAACGACTACTGTGGTATTTCTTACGATTGCGTAATACTGGCTCTGCTCGAAATCGCTTCTGGTCTCCCAGCCTTACTTCCCCCTGTTCAGGTCCTGGCAACCCGCCGGGCCCCCTACACCCCCGCCGCTTGATGCAACCCCAATCCACAACCCGCAACTCCACATTGCGCACCGAATCAACCCGTTCCTGCAGTTCAGCTTCGGGGTCGACTGGCCCGTTCAACATTGGGTCCAGCCGGGGCCCGCTTGTGTTGGCGCTCGGCACTCTTGTCATCCTCTCGGGCTGTGTAGGTGGGGACGGAAAAGGGTCCACAAATGCAGGTGCATCGAGCGACCCTGGAGCGAGTTTTGCTCCCTATGGAGGGGAATACCGCACGGCTCACTTCCGCGAAGATGGGTCCACCACCCTTGGGGGAAACGCGTCTACATCCCTGACCTTACCGGTTCAGTTCACGGCTCCGACTCGGGCAGCGGGCCAACTGTCCTACACCTTGGGCGGCGATGCGATCGAGGGTCTGCACTACGCAATTGATGCGGGTTCTGAGTCCCCTCTGAACACTACCAAGAGCGCAATGGGATCCTCGGTAGGATTGACGATCGACCCTCAGGGATTAGCGGGCACTCGTTGGTTCAAAGAAAAACTGTGTCGGCTCACATTGACCGGTGGATCGAATGTGCGTTTACAAGGGCCCACCGATTTCCGTTTGCACATTCGTTCGACGGCCCCTGTACCGACATTGGCGTTCTCAGTGGCGGCGGATACGGGCAACTCCGGCGGCAATCCCAACACGCTACAGGTCTTGCAATCAGCACTCTCTGAAGAGCCTACGACGGTGTATTACAACCTCGCAGGTACGGCTGTTGAAGGCGTGGACTACTCCATTGCACCGGGAAGTGAGAGCGGCGCTTTGACCATCCCCGCGGGAGCACTCAGCGTTGACTTGGACATGACTATCAACGCATCGGCAGACGGATCAGGCCGCACGATTCTGCTTTCCCTAGACCACGAAGAGCAGGATGGCACTAACGAGAACCACTGGACCCACTCGGGCGGCTGGGACCTCGACGGGAGCCAGCCGTACTACGCAGGCGATCCAAGCACGACAGATGCGGGGGGTGGTCAACTCTCCTCCCAGGCCCCAGCGGGCACTGTGGGACTCGATGTGGTGGCTCAGCAGGCTCCGAGCCCCAAGCTCGGCCCGGACGGAACTCCACTGGAAGGTGTCGTGCAGAGCCAATACATGCAGGAAGCTGGCTTCGCACTGGTGAAGAACGCCGATGGTCAACTGCTCTGCGGAGGGCCTGTGACCCTGAACACCCTATCGGCGTACACGCGCATGTCGGTTTACGTGGAGACCTTCCTGGCTCCCGAGCTTTGGCGAAACTCTACATTCGTAAAACTCAATCTCTTGAATCGGACAAAGACCATCAATCACCGGGTGATTTTCCGTCGTGGGGATTCGGCAGATGAGGTCCGCTACGACTGGCGCGGCAGTGATAGCTGGGGTGTACCCGTGAGTACGCCGACAGGTTTCTGGGGCTTATGGCGCGTGCGCGATATCGAGGGGGAGTACTGGGGACGTGACTTTGGGGTCAGGACTGAAGTGGTCAATGGGCAAACGCTCACCCGTCTCTGGCATACTCACTTTGCGGATGGCCAGACTTTCTTCCATAACAATTCCGGGTTGCTCACGACTGAAACCCTCGGATCGGACCTGATTCAACCTGTGCTCCGATTGACTCACTTCAGTACGACAGACGGTTCGTCAATGATCACGGGGGGCGACTTGGCAAACCGTGGCAAGGGCCTCTTGGCTTTCTGGCCTCTTTTGGAACTCTCGGATACAGCCCTTTCCCGATTCCCCGGTCGCTATTGGGAAAAGCCATCAGGATTCTGGGAACCGAGGGGCAATGCCTGCATGAACTCAGCTGCAGATATCGTCAGCTCGACTTTTACGATCCAGTAGAGTCTCCGGGCCGGGGGTTTATCAAAATCCCCAAGAGATGTGCCAGTTGAGTTGGGGAACCACTACGACGTCACCTCCGGCGCCCTCGCCACGGGCGAGCATGAGTGACAGTTCGGGTCCCATGCTGATGCCTCTTTTTCCATCGGGTTGGCCTGCGAAATGGGTTTCGAATCCATAGCCGCCATAGACGCCGATATAGTCACCGGCTTCTTGAACGATATTGGGGGGTCCCCTCGCCCGGAACCAGGCAATCCCAAGGCGTTTCGTCCAGTGCCGGGACTCGGTAGGTGCGCTCAGTCGTTTGGCCCCCAACTGGAATTGAGTCCAATCCCCGGCGTGCGGGTTGCCGTCATCGGATAGATCCTCGTCATCGAAGGGCTGACTGGTCATCTCTAGCTCAAAGGACCAGCTGCGTTCAGCATTCTTGGTGAACACCTGGCTGGCCCCGAGGGCTACCCCTAGGTTGGGCAGGGCTGAGAAGGATGCGTCGAGGGCCAGATCCCCTTGCGTGTCGATGGACTGGCAGGAGCAGAGTAGGGCCAGGGCGAGGCAGTGAGCGAGGTGATGCATGCGGGAGATGGGCAGCTAGGGGCACTTGTCGCCGATGTGGATTCGGGGTTCACGGGAGAGTAGCAACACAGGCAGACCTGCTGCCATTATTCATCGAGAAGGATGCGCGCCTAAATCACAATTCCGGTTGGGCTTTTCCTAGGGTGAAGTCGAGGCGATCTCCCTCTTTGGTGATGCGGGGACTACTCAGCCTTGCGAATGGCTGAATAGGGCTGTTATGCCCTCAATAGAGGGGCGTTCTAGAATACCTTACACGAACCGCCGCCGTAAACTTATAATCACCCCACTCGCCCATGTCCCTCCCCCCCGCTGCTCTCGATTTTGCTTCCCGCTTAGGTCCCTATTCGTCCGATTGGATCCAAGGAGAAGGGGAGTTGACTTGCCAGGGGCGCATCGATGAGGGCAGAGAGGTTTGTGATGCGGTCCTAGGCTCAGTGTTTGACGGGATGGGAGTGAAATCGCAGCGAGGTCTTGGCCTTTCTGGTGAGTTTTGGGGTTTCTTGTACGGCAAATTACGCAGGCTCAGTTCCTTGCCCGTCTCACCCCACAGCCGAGACGACGTTCTTCAATCAGCGATTGGTTCCGTCCTGGTGGGCCACAGCCCAGTGGAATTCCGAACACAGGCCGAGTTCCTCGGATTCCTCGCCCAGCGCATTCGCTGGAAACGCGACACCCATGCACGTCGCGGTTATCAATACGATGTTCGTCTCGCACTCACGTCGGTCGAGGGGAATGGGGGTGCTGGGACAGCGACCAAGGTGGCGGGGGAGGAAGCTGCCAACGAAATCCACGCGAGTATCCGTCGATTGAGTAGTCCCGATCAGACCCTTGTTCTTGCACGACTTGCCCATGCCAGTCGCAAGGAGGCCCTCGTTGCCATCGGGCGCAATGACGACGCTGGTCGTCAAGCTATGTGTCGCGCGATCAGGCGATTGGGGAGGATTGTGGATCCCACTCCTGTTCAAAGCAGAACTCGAGTGGGTGGTTGAACGCTTCTGCCCTGTGGGGTGGGCCCTGGGGTGGGCCCCCGAGTGGATGCGTGGATCCAGCAGGGTGGAGGAGACGGGGTGCTTGCCCTTCAAGTTTTGTTGAGAATCCGTGTCCTGAATTGTCACTTACCTGCGCTCTAGACAAGCCGTGACTCCAGACCCCCAAAACGATCCAGATCTGCTCCAAGCCCTCATCGGCCGCTGGTTGCTGCGTATGGATGATCCCAATGCGGATCCTGATCGAGAATCTGCACGCATCCTCGCAGAAGCTCCGCCAAAGTTGCGTGAGGAATTGCGCCGGGAGTTAGACGGATTCCGGGGCCTCGCTGATGCGACTATTCTCAGCCACAATGAGCGTGCGGGGGGGCGTGTTTTTGGGTATGAACTGCAGCGCTTCCTCGGGCGGGGGGCCACCGGCCGAGTCTGGCAGGCCTTGGATCCCCACGGGGGCGTGGTTGCCATCAAGTTAATCCACCCCCTCTACACCTCAACCGCTGAAGGGGCTCGAAGGCTCAAGACTGAGGCCCAGGCTGCCGCCCTCGTGGAACATCCGGCCCTCGTGCGGCTCTTGGGCCAAGTGAGTGAAGGCACCAGCGCCGCCCTTGTCACCGAGCTGGTGGGGAGTGGGATGACCTTGGCCGACGAGATATCGCAGCAACGAGAGCGAGGTACACAAGTGGATGCTCGCGTCTGCATCCAGCACTTGCTTCATGCAGCTCGCGGTGTCCAAGCCTTGCACGAAGGCGGTGTCCTGCACTTGGACATCAAGCCTGCGAACTTACTTGTGGACCGAGAGGGGAAACTGCGGGTTACCGACTTTGGCCTCGCTCGTATCCAGGGAGCAGCAGAGCTTACCCGGTCCTATCAGTTACTTGGGACGCCGGCCTATATGAGTCCCGAAATTGCACGAGGGGATCGGCGCAACGCCAGTGCATCTTCCGATGTCTTTTCGCTCAGCGCATGCTTGTTTGAGATGATTCGCTCACAGCGCCCCTTCAAGGGGGCGGGATCACCGGAGATTATGTACTCCATTCTGCATGACGAGCCTGCGCCCTTGCCGCGACCCTTGCCTGGTTTGACTGCGGGGCAGACAGGCAAGCTGCAAAGAGTCTTGGGTCGTGCCTTCGAGAAGGACGCCTCTAGGCGCTATCCCCATGCGGGTGCCCTCGCCGACGACTTACAAGCCATTCTGGATGATGGGCCCGTGCACGGCGTGAGTATTCCTCGAGCAGTTTGGCTGGCTATGCGCCGGCACCGCCGCGTCTTGACAATGGTTGCTGCCATGACGTTGCTCTTATTCTCGGGCTTGTGGGTTGCCCATACCCGGGGGGTTCAGCGAGAGAACACCGCCAGGGCACTCTCCCTCTCGAGTGACCTTGTGAATCTCGTGAGCGAGAAGCCTCTCGTCACACTCAATACTGATATGGAGGAAGTGCTCACTGGCCTAGAGGCTCTGGCGGCATCGGATCGCATGGGAGATGTTGCGCTGCGAGCCAAGTTGCTCGGATCCATGGCGGGTCTACTCTGCGATCGGGGACGCGAAATCGCAGCGTTGGATTTGATCGACCAGGGACTGGAGTTGCTCGGTGAGACCGCACCCGCTCAACGGGCTGGCTTGTACTTGGTCAGGGCGCTTTGTCTCTCTCGTAGGGGGGACGAGGTCGAGACTGCTGAAGCAGCGCTTCAGGCCCTGCGGCTCTACGAGCAGTGCGGTGTGCCAGCTGACCATGAACACGCTGTGTTGGCCAAGGCCTGGGCATGGGCCAGCCTTTGGATTCTGGGTCGCGACGATGAGCGCAAAGCCCTAGACATGGACGTGGATGAACAATGCAGCTTGCTCGAAAAAGTGGCGGCCAAGTCGCGGGCAAGGGGGGCACGGACCTGGGCGATCTGGGTGGACCTCAACAGGTTGATGCTTGAGATTCACAGCACCAACTACAGCAAAGAAATGCTGCCGGAAGTGGTGCAGATGGTGGACGACCTCGTCCATAAGGTCGGTGCAGATCACCCGTGGGTAGTGCATGTACGATTCATCGAGGCACAGATCCTCTTTCGTGTGGGTGAACATGATGCGGCGCTCAAGGCCTACGAGAAGACGTATGAGGATGCTGCCCGTGCGTTGGGTACAGAGCACCCCTACTGTGGGTTGGCGCTTTGTGGGCAGGCCCAAGTCTGGCGGGATCGCAGCGAGTTTGACCGGGCCAATGAACTGTATGCCCAATCGACCCAGTCGCTTGAGAAATCTCTGGGATCCGATAATCGCATGCTCCTGCGAATCTATATAGGCGCCAATGTGACTCTCATGCGCTCCGGGCGGCTCGAAGAGGCTGAAGCCGGATACAGATCAGCCATAGATCGGGCTAATGCTGCCCTAGATCGGCGCGACAGCGTTCAACTCTACTTGCGAAGATTCTGCGGCCAGAGTCTCCAGTTGCAGGGCAAGACCGAGGGGATCGAGGAACTGATTGACGAGAGCTGGTCCATGCTTCTGCCGGACGTGCCTGAGATCCTGCATCACATCGCAATTGACGAACTCGGGCATACGGTGGGCTTGCTGCGTTACATGAATGCCGACCACGCACTTGTGGAACGTGTTCACGGCTACGCAGAGCAGCTGCGGGCTTCGGTGTTCGAGCACATCTCCGAGCCAGATCAAATCCTCCTCGACGGCTATCAAGAGGAGATTCGGGAGCTCCGCTAGCCAGCGAGTAACGCACGCACCTCGTTGGCGAGTTGGGGACAGGACGCTGCTAAGAGAGTGCCGCCTCCCTCCAACCTTGGGGCGGATCCATCCCAGTGCTGCATAACTCCGCCTGCTCCTTGTACGATTGGCAAGAGCGCGGCAATGTCCTCCGGCTTGAGGTCACGCTCGACGATCGCGTCCACATCACCGCGTGCGAGTTGGCCGTATCCATAGGCGTCGTGCTCGAAGAACAGCCAACGGCACGCGTCTTGCAGTCTGTCTAGAATCTTCCGATTAGCTCCTTGGAATGAGCCCGGTCGGCTGACGATCAGGGTTGCGTCTTGCAGGGCGCGTGGGGCACGCACTGCGATGGGTTGGCCATTGAGGGTGGTCGTTTGCCCCTCCAGACCGAGCCAGCGTTCATCCAATATCGGTGCATCGATTTGACCAAGCACAGGATCACCTTCGCGCAAGAGTGCTACGAGGGTTGTAAACAAGGGTCTGCCACTAGCAAAAGAGCGCGTCCCATCGATGGGGTCAATGGCCCAGACCCAACGTGACGATTCATTCTCGAGGCCGAATTCCTCACCACGAAACCCATGCCGTGGAAATGCCTCTAGGAGGCGTCGCCTAAGCAAGGTTTCTATCTGCAGGTCGGCCTGCGTGACAGGAGATTCATCGTGCTTGAGTTGAATCGCCGACCCATCCCGGTATCGCAACCGGACCAATTCCCGCACTTCATCGAGGATCCGCCCCGAGGTGAGTGCGGCCTGCTCAAGGTCAACGCCCATTGTCGAGGCAGGGGCCCATCACCCTAGCTGGGGGGAGGGGGAGGGGCCGATCGTTCACGCCAAGCATCTGCAGCCGCCAGTGCGGACAACCAAGGGGCGGCCGAGCTGTCAGAGGGTGCACGCCAGTCTCCGCGTGGTGAGAGGGCCCCGCCGGATCCCACTTTGGGTCCATTGGGCATGGCTGAGCGCTTGAACTGGCTTGTGGCAAAAAACCGCTGCACAAATACCCCCATCCATCGAAATATCTCTTCTTCGTCGTAGCAAGCCTGGGGGCCGCGTGTGAATGCCTCGCATGCTAGGAATGCGACTTTGGCCGGTGAGTATCCACGCCTTGTAAACCCGTACAAGAAGAAGTCGTGCAGTTCGTATGGCCCGATGAGGTCCTCCGTAATCTGATCGGGTCCGGCGTCTTGATCCGTCCCGGGTACCAGTTCTGGGCTGATGGGTGTATCGAGGACGGCCGTCAGTACGGAGGCTACTCTTGGATTGCAACCGTCTCGATTGGCAGCCCAGTGAATCAGGTGCCGGATAAGAGTCTTGGGGACGGAGGCATTGGGATTGAAGTGGGACATTTGATCACCGACTCCGTATGTGCACCAACCCAGGGCGGCCTCGGAGAGATCACCCGTCCCTACCACGATCGCCGAGTGACGGTTGGCCAATCGGAACAGATGGCTCGTCCGCTCTCCAGCCTGGACATTCTCGAATGTCACATCAAACACAGGTTCGCCGCGTGCGAAGGGGTGTTCGAGATCACGCAGCATCTGCATACAGGCTGGTCCAATATCGAGCTCGTTCGCGCTGACTCCCAAGGCCGACATGAGGGCATTGGCCTGCTGGCGGGTGCGTTCGGAGGTAGCGAACCCGGGCATGGAGTACGCAAGGACGTTGCTGCGCGGCAGATCGAGGCGGTCCATCGCGCGAGCGGCTACGATCAAGGCTTGGGTCGAATCGAGCCCCCCCGAGACGCCGATGACGGCCTTTTGAATGCCGCTCGACTTGAGTCGGCTGGCGAGGGCGCTGACTTGGATCTGGTAAATCTCTGAGCAGCGATCATCCCGCGTGGATGCATCGGCGGGTACGAATGGATGAGCCTCGATCGTGCGCTCTAGCCGTAGGCATTGCTTACGAGGCACAAACTCCATTGGAATGACACGGTGGGGGCGATCTTGGTTCAAATGGTCTTGGGCACAGTCCCCAAAGGTCCCCATGCGAGCGCGTTCCTGGATGAGCCTATCTAGGTCCACATCGGCAAAGATGAACTGGCTCGCAGTGGCGAATCGATCGGAACGCGTGAGCAGCTCACCGTTTTCGAAGATCAATGCACATCCATCCCAAGCCATGTCCGTGCTGGATTCACCTACACCGGTCCCTGCATAGACGTATGCACTCAGGCAGCGAGCAGACTGATTAGCGACTAGCTCATGGCGGTAAGAGTCTTTGCCCACCGTGCAGTTGGACCCCGATGGATTGACGATGACCGTCGCCCCTTGCATGGCGGCGTGTGTGGAAGGGGGTAGTGGGACCCAGAGGTCCTCGCAGACATCTACGCCCAAGCACAAATCGGGGTGATGGGTATCCCGGAATAGTAAGTCGTTCCCCCACGGAACTTCGACGCCGAGAACAACGGTCGTCTTGGAGCGGGCGCTGCGTGCGGCTGAATACTGGCGCCCTTCGTAGTACTCGCGGTAGCTAGGTAGATAGGACTTGAGAACGACCCCCAGGGGGAGGCCGGCTTGCAGAACGACCACTGCATTGAATAGCCGCTCTTCCCTCAGGAGGGGTAGGCTGACGAGGCAGGCGGTAGAGTCCTCAGCCGTGGCTTGGGCCACCCGGGCGAGGGCTTCTTCGGCAGCATCGAGGAGGGCCTGCTGTTGTGCAAGATCATCGATGGAGTATCCAGTCAGGCACAATTCGGGGAAGACCACGACGGCGGCTCCTGCATCCCTTGCACTGCGGTACAACCGGATGATTTGCTCTGCATTTGCGGCCGGGTCCGCCAAGTGAACCTCGGGCACGGCGGCTGCGACACGCACCATGCCCTGGGCGTAGAGGTCGTAGAAACTGCGCTCGCTGGGCATGGGATGAGGATACCAGTCGTGGGGGGGATGGGGAGGCTAGTCCCGTTGCAGGGCTGCCGTTACCCGAACGAGCTCGCTGCAAAGCTGTTCTAGGCGTGTTTCTAGGTCCGGGCTGGCCAGTGCATGGTCCTCGAAGTCACTTCCCGTGGCGTATACGAAGCGGGGAATCACAAAGGTTCGGAAATCGAGCATAAGATCTGCAGCCAGCCCGGAAACCGACATATAGCTGCTGTGACCTCCAGCAGCGCACAAGAAGCCAACCACCTTGTCGGTCCAGACATCTCGGCCCGTCAGTTCAATGAGGTTCTTGAGAGCTGCGTTGACGTCGAAGTTGTAGATGGGGGTGGCGAGCAAGAACCCATCTCCCTTGACAAGAGCTGCTTTCACGGCTTGAACGCGCTCATCGGAGTAGCAGGCACCCCCGTCGCACAGGGGCAGGGGTGTCTGGGCCAGGTCCAGAAACTCCACGCTCTCGCCTTTTTCTTCTAGTTGGCGTTGGGCTTCGAGTGCGAGCAGGCGGCTGCGCGAGCCAGTTCGCAGGCTTGCGCTGATGATGATGTGATGGTTGGGCATGGCAGGTCAGGGGGACAGGTGCGGGCGAACACGTTGGGGCGAAACCGTACCCCCCATGCCCCTTGCTGGCCTAGTCCTCTTGGCTCAATTCTGACACCAGTCGCCCGACCCCCTCGTCCCCTGGGCTGATGTCGAGGAGTTTGCGCGCCCAGGTTAGGGCCACTTCCCGGTGTCCTGCATCCCTGTGTAGGGTCGCGAGGGCTTGGAGTATCTCGCGGTCGAAGGGGTGGCGTTGCTGGGCTCTAGCGAGGGCGTCCAGGGCGCCCGTGCGGTTCCCAACGCCGTCGAGGGCGAGGGCGTGTGCATATGCGAAGCGTGCTTCCCCGGGGGCGAGCCCCACGGCCTGGTCGAGACTCACCAACGCTTCGTGAATTCGATCTGTGCGCGCGAGCAATAGGCCGAAGGCATGGTGCAAGGCTGCGCTGGCCGGGGCTTGTTTGAGCCCCGCTCGTAAGGCCTCCTCGGCAGCCTGCTCATCGCCTTGACGGCGGTACAGATCAGCTAAGTTGACATAGACAGGCACAAAATAAGGTTCCAGCATGCGCCCGCGTCTCAGATGGGCGATGGCGGCCTCGATCAGTTTTTGTTCCGTCGCCACTTGGGCAAGGTTGACCCGCGCACTGGCCCGTTCAGCGCTTTGTACTTCAGCTGCATTGAGTTCGGCAAGCGCCGCCTGGAGCGGTAGGGCGATCAGGTCGGGTAGCTCTTGGGATGTGAAGGAGGCTAGGGTGCGGGCGGCTTCGATGCGGACGAGTCGAACGGGGTCTTCCAACAGGCTGAAGGCGAGGTTGACACGCTCCTGCATCGGCAAGACCTGCAGTCCGCTGACCGCGCTTGCCCGAACGAGCGGGTGTGGGTCAGTCAACCCGGCCGCGAGTACAGGAAAAGTGTCCTGGTCGACATATGCGGGCAACATGGAAAGGGCAGTTGCCCGGACGATGGGTGGTTGATCGGCTGTGGCTGCAATGGTGGCCAGAAGGCTGCCAGCACCTTGCATGCCGGTTCGGCCGGCATGCAAGGCATGGGCAAAGTGGGGCTTGCCACTACGACCCTCAGGGAACCAGGTGCGTACAGCATCGGCAGCCCACACAGGTCCTTGGTCAGCATGACATGGGGTGCAGGCATTGGGCGTTCCAAATTGAACACTCAGGTCGGGTCTGGGAACGCGCAGTGAGTGGTCCCTGCGGGGGTCCACAACCATGTAGGTGCGTTCGGGCATGTGGCACGCAACACACTGTGCGCCTGGGCCGTCGACCTTATGGTGGTGGTGGGCAGGGGTGTCGTACTTTTCAGTGGAGTGGCACTGAGCGCACAGTGCATTACCTTCAAAGCGCAGCTTGGCTGAATGCGGGTCATGGCAGTCACTGCAAGTGACCCCTTCTGCGTGCATCTTGCTTTGTAGGAACGAGGCATAGACATAGACCTCGTCCTGGATCTGTCCATCTGCAAAGTACAGGTTGGGTTCGAGCAGGCTCAGCCGGTAGTTGTCATGAAAGCAGGAACCGTCGACGGGGGTCTCATTCAATACGCTGCGACGTGAGTGGCACCGCGCGCAGGTTTCGCTTTGGGCTCGACTGCTGCGCGGAGTTGATCGCAGAGCGTTTCCCGTTGCCTCGTCAATGGCCCATGTTCCCCCGGATTCATCTCGCAGGCTGAGGGTCAGGCCATTGTGGCGGTCAGGGTTCGCGCCCGCGCGTGCCCAGCGCACGTGACTCTCGGCCGGTCCGTGGCAGGCCTCACAGGAGACGTCCTCCTCCACCCATGTCGCTTCGTACTCATCGGCTCGCAGGTCATAGTTCTTCTGATAGCCCGTGCTGTGGCAGGCAGCGCACATGAAATTCCAGTTCTGGTTGGCTCCAGTCCAATGCAGTTCGTCGCCGGGGAGGATGGGCTCGTCGGGGTAGATGTGGAACCAGCGTTGGCCACCCTCGGTCGCTGCTCGGGTATCGAAGGCGGTGGGCAGGGTTTGGAGTCGCCCGCCGGGGAATTCAACGAGGTATTGCTGCAGTGGGTGTACACCAAAGACATAACGCACCGGATAATCGTTGTTCTCTCCGTTGGGTCCCTGGGTGCGCACAATAAACTGGCTTCCCTTCCGCGTGAATTGGGAAACCACACCAAAGTGTTCCATCGTTGCATCATCAAAATCCCCGAGGACGGTGGCCTCGGTGGCGGTTTGCATTGCGAGGTCATGGTGCGAACCAGTCCACAACTCAGCTTGCTCCGCGTGGCATTCGATACAGGTCAGTGATCCTGCGAAATCCGCATACTTTGTGACATTCGCCGAGGGTGCCGATGTCTCGGAAGGCGGGGGGCCGCTACATCCCATCAAGGCGAGAGACCCGAGGAGGGGTGTGAGATGAAGCGGGAGGCGCATGATTCCACTATATCCGTCCACAAGTCGAGCCATGCCATGCAAAGCGCGCGCGGACTTCACTTTGTGTTGTACTCCGGGCCAAGTGGGCTGAGGGGCTGGCATCGCGTGGCAGTGCGGAGACTCTCCTTCCCGAGGCCCACTCTTTCTAGGGGCGCTGCGAGGCGTGAGAAGACTCTGTCAGGCTGTACCACAGTGTGCCGACCCATTCATGCAGGCCCCATGTGCTCTCTTGCAAAGAGCGGGCAAAAGGTGTGATCGCTCCGATTTCACGGGCCGGCCAAGGGTGGAATGCGGTGGGTGCGGGGATGACCTCTAGCCCTGCATGTTCAAATGCCCGCTTTGCACGGGGCATATGCCAAGCATGGGTGACGAGGAGGATGCGCTTGCAGCCTGCCTTTGTGAGAATCTGAGTGGATCGCTCCGCGTTCTGCCGAGTGCTGAGTGACCGGTTCTCTTCCCAGCGCACAGGGGTACCCAACTCCTCGTCGAGGATGCGTGCCATGATCCTAGCCAAGGGAGGTTCCTTGGGGCCTAGTGAGCCTCCGCTGACGAGGATGGGTAGGGAACTTCGGCGCGCGAGCTTCGCCCCGTAGCGCAGCCGCACTAGGGTGAGGGGCGAGGCGGTGGCTCGACCCATCTCGGGGGCTGCAGATTGAAAATCCGCCCCGAGGATGACGATTGCATCGGCCTCTGGGAGCGGTTCAGTGGGGCGTAGTGGCGGGCAGGTCTGGAGGCTGGTGAGGAGCGCGGCCGCCACAATGGGCAGGCACAGCAGAAACAGGGATCCGAGGCCCGCCCAAAGGCACAGGAGTCCCGCCCTCCGGCGGGATCGCTTCAGCCAATAGAGGCCGACCAAGGCGAGTAGGAGATTCCCCACGGGAGGGAAAAGCAGGGTCTCGATGAGGTGCGCCATGGTTAGCCCCCGAGGCGCGAGAGTCCGTTGTATAGCATTCGCGCGAGGGGTGCCTTGGGTTGTGTGAAGGGAGTGGCCCAATAGACACCTGCCCGTTCGAGCCAATAGTCCACCACCATGTCCTCGATTCCAGCATCGAGCGGGTAACCCACGCCTCCCGCGTGGACTTCACGGAGGATTCGCAGGAGCCCCACCCTCTTCATCGCCGCCTGGCGGGCGATGAGTGTGGTGCCACCTGGGTCCCCAGCCGTCAGCGAAGCTTCAGCCTCGTCAAGGGTTGCGTGGTGGTCCCCCACGCGGACAGCCCGCACAAGCCCGCTGTGCTCAATCGCTTCGAGCGTGAGACCTCCGGCCCCCTCGCGCGGGCGGTCGCACAGGCTGCTCTCAGAGCCGATGACCTGAATCCAGCCTGTGGCGTAATCCCGTGGTTCAATGAGGGTGGCCCGCCCACCCCCCTTGAATTGCAGGCGTCGTTCGCACAGCCCGTCGTCGATGTGCGTCCGCTTGCCGCGTTGGACTTGCTGAGCTCCTAGTAGGGACTTGGCCGTAGCCACCCCATGGTAGGCATAGGCGGACTTCCACAAGACCCATTCGCTGACTTCGCCGAGTTCGCCTGCGGATACGCATGCGCGCACGGGTTCGATCCAGGGCAAGTACGCACAGTCTTCGGGCACTCCGACCTGCTTGAACTCGGAGAGCAATGATGTGTGCCGGAAATCTCGAAAGCGCAGGACAGGGGTGTCGATGAGCAGGCGGGTGTCGGCTGCCCCCATCTCGCAGAGTTGACGCAAGACCTCGGGCACGGCCGCTTTTCCCACCGCAAGGTACACAAGGTCAATTCCATCGAGAGACTTGCGGGAAGTTAGGGGGTCCACCGACCAGGTCTTTCCGCAAGCATCAATTGTTCGAGCTCTTCGGCCGTGCAGGGAGACCAATTCGAAGCACTCAGGGCAGGCACAGAGGGCCGGTATGACGGCTTGGAGAACGCGCTTGCCGACGCCTACCACGGCGACTCGGAGCTTGGGTGTGTGGGTGGGACTCAAGGCTCAAACTCAAGTAGGTCCGCCCGCAATTGGCGTGCGAGACGGATGGAGAGTGCCACAATCGTGTAGGTGGGGTTGGCGCAGCCACTGGTGGGAAACACAGACGCTCCCGCACAGTAAAGGTTTTGCACCCCGTGCACCCGGCACTCGGGGGTGACGACTGAGCTCTCGGGGTCATGCCCCATACGAGTTGTGCCCATATGATGCGAAGCATCTTGGGTGATGGGCCATTGGCGAACTTGGGCGAGATCGGTGTCGAGGGATCCTAGTCCTGTGCGCGTGAATTCTGCTTGGAGCGCCTCATGCAAGGCGATCAACGAATTGCGGTCACGCTCGCTGCTTTCGTGTAGGACTCTGGCGCGAGGTCGTCCATTGGCATCCTGTTGGTCGTCGAGCACCACCCGGTTGTCGGGCTGCGGCTCCATCTCCATGAAATTGCGGATGCGTACGCGCCGGATCTTGGGGGCGCGCTTGGTCAGCCTAAAGAATAGGTACATGAGCACGCTGGGCAGGTGTGCGACAATGCGCAAGGCGAGGCCGGCTGTCTCCCAATTGGAGCGGCGAGTATTGGACAGCTCGGTGTCATCTCCAGTCTCTGAATAGTCGCGCATGGCGATCACTGACCGTTCACTCTTTCGGCGCATCACTGTCATGATGGACTTGAACTTCTTTGCGAACAGTACGAGGGTTTCGATTCCCTCATTGTCTGACCAAGCGAATAGGGGCTCTAGGCGCACATAGGCGTTGAGCAGGCCTCGATCCTGTTGAATGGCAGACTTGAGGCGCAGGCCAGCGTAGCCGGCGTTTGGGCCGGACTGGCATCCAAAGTAATAGGGCAGTTCTTGGATCGGGGTGGAGAGGTGCAGTATCCCGCTGTAGTTCTTGGGGTGGTTCATCATGTAACGCCCCACCTGGTCGTGCTGATTGCCAATGTCCGCGTCAAGCAACAGGCGTGCGTTCTCGATTCCGCCTGCGGCCAGGATGAATACACGAGCCGAGAATGGCACCTTCGATCCGCCCCGGGTTTGAACCGTGGCTGAAACGATTCGGTCATCCACTTGCTCAAGGCCCACCACGGTTGCATCTAGAAAGAGATCGAGGCCCTTTCGTTCGAAACTAGTCAGCCCCTCTCGGCCGAAGTGCTGAGCGTCCGCGGCGGCGAGAAAGACCTTTTCTTCGATGAGGTCCCAATTGGGCCGGCGCTCGCCTGCATCGAGCAATTGATCAAACCCCCCGGCTTCGAATAGCTCTAAATCAGGGAAGCGGTAGCGTGTGCTTGCCTCGCGATACAGGCCCTCCAGTTGGGCGCGATTGAGGGGCCATCCGGATTGGCGTAGGTAGGGCCTCGGCAGCAGGTCTACGTCATCGAGGGGACTTGAGAGGCCCGACCAGGTGCTGGATGCTCCTCCCAGAACCCGCTCGCGTGAATACTCCTTGATGTGGATTCCCTCGCTGGCGACCCGGCGCAGGCCATCCCCCCTGGGCGTGGGCTGTTCCTGCCCGCTCTCTAAGACCCCCACCCGTAGGGTGGTGTCAGCCAATTCCCGCGCGAGGGTCATTCCAGCTGGGCCTGATCCGACGATGACGACATCGTACTGGCGCTGGTCTTCCCAGGGGAGTTCGTTGAGGTCTGCAATCATGGGGGGGCTTGGGGGATAGGCCTTCCCCCTGCACGGCTGATGCATGAGCCTAGCGGTGGCGGGAATAGGTTCCAAGGCCGATACTGAGAAGCCTCCGTCCCTTCTCCCCAAGTTCATTAGCTCCATGTTGAACCCGCGAACCCTAGTCCTGCCTCTCCTCTTCGTCCTTGGTGCTGCATCGTCGGCGGCCCAGGAGGCGAATCCCGAGCCGGTCCAGCCCTTTAGGCTCATCTACGAGGGCACGAAGGGGCCTGGGCTGGGTAGGCACGTTGTGTTGATCGCGGGGGATGAGGAGTATCGCTCAGAGGAAGTGCTGCCGATGCTGGGCCGCATCCTCGCATTTCACCACGGCTTTCGGTGCACCGTGCTGTTTTCCACCGATCCGAAAACCGGTGTGATTGACCCCAAGAATCAAACCCATATCCCGGGCATGGAAGTGCTGGCACAGGCGGACATGGTTGTGCTGTTCACACGCTTCCGTGAGCTTCCAGATGCGGATATGAAATACTTTGTGGACTATGTGGAATCTGGGAAGCCGATTCTTGGCATCCGTACAGCGACCCATGCGTTCAACTACTCTCGCAACAAGGAGAGTCCGTACGCCCATTATTCATTCCGCGACAAAGACTGGCCCGGCGGGTTCGGTCGTCAGATTCTCGGTGAGACTTGGGTCAACCACCACGGGGCCCACGGAATCCAGAGTACGAGGGGGATCATTGAGCCTTACAACAAGGAGCATCCTATTCTGCGAGGTGTGGATGACGTGTGGGGAACCACCGATGTTTATGGGATCCGCTCCCTGCCCAAGGACGCGCGCGTTCTGTTGCGCGGGCAAGTGCTTACGGGAATGAAGCCGGACTCACCGATCCTTGACGGGCCTAAGAATGTCCCCATGATGCCCGTTTTCTGGGTGCGAGAGATTCCCCGGGAGGGGAGTGAACCCACGCGTATCGCCTGCACGACCCTCGGAGCGGCGCCCGATTTTGTCAGCTCCGGCGTGAGACGATATATGGTCAACACTTGCTACTGGGGGCTTGGTATGGAGGACAAGATTTCGGCGACAAGTAAGGTTGAGATGATTGGATCGTTCCCCGCGACGGAGTTTGGCTTTGGTAAATCTGTAAAAGGAGTGCGGCCGGAGGATCATAGCTGGCCCTTGAAAAAGTAGCGGGGATCCGACGGCTGCGCCGAGCCGTGTGCGATAATGCGTTTTACTAGATGGCCCTGCTTTCTGCAGTGATCGTTGGGCTGAGTAGGCAGATATGCGCTTGTGGAATTGCCGTGCAGGGGATAGGGTCAGATGGCTGGCTTCGTTCTTGGAACCAGCTCGTTTTCCCACACCCAGACTACACCATGGACCTTCTCAGTATCGCCTCCCTTGCCCTGTGCGCCGCCCCTGCATTGCCCCCTCAAGACCCAACGATCAATGAACTGCGCATCGACCAGCCAGGTGCAGACAACGACGAGTACTTCGAGTTAGCGGGTCCAGCCGGTACGTCCTTGAATGACTTGACGTACATCGTCATCGGTGATGGAACCGGAGGAAGCGGCGTGATCGAAGCGGTGGCTTCCCTGGCAGGCACATCGATCGGATCCTCTGGCTATTTCGTGGCCGCCGAATCTTCGTTCACCCTCGGCGTAGCAGATCTAGTGACGACCCTCGATTTCGAAAACTCCGACAATGTCACTCACTTGCTGGTTCGTGATTTCACGGGGGCCAAGAATGATGACCTTGATACCGACGACGATGGAACCCTAGACACAACCCCGTGGTCGGCAGTTGTCTCCGGCATCGCTCTAATCGAAGATCCCACCGGTGGCGATCTCGTGTATTGGGCAACCCAAGTAGGGCCGGACGGATCCAACGTTCCTGCCCACCCATTCGTGTGCGGCAGCACGTGGATGATGGGGGATTATGACCCAACCGTGGACGGTTCGGACACGCCAGGCGCGGACAATGCATGCGCAAGCGGAGGTACTTTTTCGACGTACTGTGTCGCCTTTCCTAATTCGGTGAGTAATGACGGCGCACGCATGGCATGGACTGGCTCTGGATCGATCGCACTCAACGATACCTCTCTTACGGTGTCTCAGTGCCCGGACACATTCGGCATGTTCTTCTTTGGCGCCTCATCGGATTTGGTGATTCCGTTTGGAAACGGCGCGCTTTGCGTCGGTGGAACGGTCACGCGCCTCCTACCCGTAGCCAAGGCGAGTTCAAACGCAAACTCCTACTTCCTAGACTTCACGGGTACAGGCCCCATCTCGGGCGTCGTAGCCGGCGATACCCGCTATTTCCAGTACTGGTTCCGTGATGCCGGCCAAGGATCTGGAACCAACACGTCCGACGGACTTCAGGTGACGTTCGCGAACTAGCGACAGGTATTCGACGACTGGAGCGGGGAGGCACGAGCCGGGCGGTAGCCGCCGGACTTGTGGTTCCCCGTTTTCATTGGGGGCGTGTTACGCTGACTCCATGTCCCGCCTAGCACTCGTCCGAGTCAGTCTCACATTGCTGGCCCTCGGCGGTGTTTTTCTAGTGAGCCGGGCAGAGGGCAGTCCCCAAGGGTTGCCCGAGTTGAGGGCATCCAAGTGGATCAACCATGTCGGCGCAGATCCGAGCCTAGAACTCCTTCGAGGCCGGGCGATCATGTTGCACTTCTTCGTTTGCAAGGAACCCGAGAAAGCCAACTGGTTAGGCATGATTCGGTTTCACCGGGAGTTCAAGGATCGTGGTCTAGTGATCCTAGCGGTCACTCCCGACCCACCGGATGCCGTGGCGACGATGCTCCAAGATTACCCCTTGCCTTTTGTGATCGGCGCCGGGAGTGATATGGCTAAGCGTTGGAAGATGGGAACTTATGGGCAAGTCTTGATCGATGCACGGGGTGAGGAGTTTTACCGGGTCGGGGCAAGCAACGGGGTCTGGAATGGCAAGTTGCGCAAGGCCATCAACGGCTCACGCCCCATCGGCATCAAGGCGGCCTTACAAGTCAACCCCAGCATTGAATCCACGCGCATCACCAAACGCATCTTGGCCGCACTCTCAAAAGGGGAGCTGGCGAAGGCGGTTGGGTATTGTGAGCCGCTGCTGGCTAGGCCCGATGCCGAGGCGAACCAGATTTCTGAGCTACTCGGTGAAATAGAGCAGCACTTGAAGCGAGTCAATGATCAGTTGAGTGATTTGTTGAAGGGTGGCCAGGCCAGCCAAGCTCAGGCTGTGGTTGACGGCCTCTGCAAGGAGCTCAAGCGACATCCATGGGGAGAACCTTTTCGGAAACTCGCCGAGGACTTACAGGATGACGAGAATCACCAGATGGAGTTGGCGGCAGAGGCCGCTTACGACCGGCTCATCGAGTCATTCTTCAAGATGGGCTTCGAGAAGAACCGCAAGAAGCTCGAGGCCCTTGTGGGGGAGTATCCAGATTCGCACACGAGCCGGTGGGTGAATGCCTATTGGCTTGGGTTGCTCTGGAAATGAGCATCACGTTTCGGCTGATTCGGTCCAGTCGAGGCGATCCGCCCCACGCCGGCGCTTGACTTGGTACTCGACTGATTGGGCACGCCCCCGATCCTCATACGGTCCATAGGTGGCACCCACGGTCCAAGGTCGGCCTGTGCCCGTGGAGCGGGCCCCTCCAGGCAGTTCACCATTGTGCTGTTGCAGTCGGCGATCGATGTCCGTTGTGATTCCAACGTAGGTGAGATTGCGCACTGAAGAACACAGCACATAGACCATCCAAGTCATGGGACGTGGCGGGTTGCTGGTTGGCTGTTAGGCGCTTCAGCGGCCTCGAGTGCTAGGGGTAATGCGAAGATGAACAACGCTAGGAACGTGACTTTGGAGTCTCCTAGGTTGTATGCAAACAAACCCATGGTGTGGAATGCGGCAAGGGCGCATAGGCATCCTGTGAGCACACTCCGATTTCGAGCGTCGCCACTGGATGCGAGCCGTTTGCGGTAGCGTCCAACATGTCGGAACCAACAGCCCCAAAGGGCAATCCACAGGACGAGCGCAGGTAGTCCGCAAGTGGCCCCGATCTGAAGGAGGTTGTTATGTAGATGCTGGAGTGAGGGGGGCACGGGTTGCTGGCCGCCCTCTGGTTGAAGTAATACCTCCCCAAGCAGGCCGGGTCCCTCACCCACGAATGGGTGGGCTGAGATTATCCCGAGGCCGTCTTTCCAGAGTTCCATTCGCTGTTCTAGGTCAGGATGGGACAGATTGGCCATGCTTCGCATGTGCTCCTGAATGGGAGCTGGCATCAAGGAATAGGCGACGATGGCCACAGCTGGCAAGAGCAGTACAGCACGTCGATCCCATAGGGCCAATCCGAGTCCCGTGCCCACAAGCCATCCAGCCCAGGCACTGCGGGTAGGCGTCATTAGCAGTGCCCATACAATGATCAACATAGCTATGAGGAGCACCATGCGTTCCATGGTGCGCGATCCCTGCATGGCCCGTGGCATGATCATCGTGGCCGCAAGAAGAAGTGCGCCTGCATAGGTTCTCGCCGTGATCCAACTGCCCGTGAGTTCGATATCCCATGTGGGGAATGCTACCCGTGACAACCCGATCAGTGCGGCGATCAGCCCACACCCCAATACATAATGAACACTGCGGTGCACAAAGCGGGGCCCCGCCATGGCATCGCGCGTCATGATGTAGATGACAAAGGGCGAGGCCATACTGAAGAGCTCCCGAGTGCTCGTTGGGCTCCACGCTATCAGTGCAGCAATGCTGCAAGCGGCGAGGTATGCCAAGATTGGCGTCATCAGGGGCACTCGTAGTGATCGAGCAGCCGTGGGGAGGGAGCTTGAGACCCACCCGACAAATGCCAGACCCATCAGTATGTGCATGGCTGCAATCGAAAAGTAGCAGCCTGCAATCATGGCGACAAGGCAGGCCCGCGTCAGACTACGATTGCCTGGGTGTAAGTCGGGTGATGGGTCGGCAGGCGAGGTGGCCATGGCGGAATCATAGCACTCGGCCCTGCCTGATAAACGCATTCAGTTGAATCGAACGGACCCGGTCAGTGCACAGACGGGCAAGGTGCCCCGCGCCCGCTGAGTGAGTAACCTTGGAGCAATCGCTCGGTCAACTCTACCGACCCAGGGCACGGGGACCTACAGTCACCCGCCCCTCTGGAGGGGTCCGACGAAGTGCTACTGGCCGCGCAGACGCTGGCTAACGGCTTCTACATCGCGCCAAAGGCGCAGCGTGTTTCCCGACCAGAGCTTAGCAATTTGTGGCTCAGTGTATCCGCGCCGAACGAGTTCGAGGGTGACATTGAAGGTCTCGGCTGCATTGTTCCAACCCGTCACCCCTCCGCCACCATCGAAGTCTGAGCTGATGGCGACATGGTCGATCCCAATCACAGAGACCGCGTGGTCAATGTGGTCCACAAAATCAGCTACGTTTGCAGGCGGGTGATTGGCCTCAATGGCAATCACGCCTTCTTTGAATCGGCGGCGTTTTTCAATGGCCTCGGGGGTTTCGAGCACCGGTTCGCCTGGGCGCCGACGCGGCAAATTGAGGGTCTTGCGAAGGGCAGCGATCGCTTCACTGCGGGCTGCATCCCCCTTGACGTAGGTCTTGAAGGCCACCATCTGGATCACTCCTCCCTTGGCCGCGAGCGCACGCAGTTGCTCGTCGTCGAGGTTGCGGCCGTGGGGAAAGACCCCGTCCACCGCGGAGTGCGACGCCAATACGGGAGCCTTCGAGTGGGCTACGGCTTGAAGCATGGTCGTCTTGGAAGAGTGAGAGATGTCCACCATGATCCCGAATCGGTTGAGTTCTTCGATGGCCTTGCGACCTAGGTCGGTGAGTCCACCGTGCATGGGCTCGGTCGGCGTATGGGAGTCGCCCAGTTGGCTGTGACCGTTGTGGACGATCCCCATATACCGGGCTCCCATGGCATGGAAGTCTGCGATGCGGCTCACATCCGTTCCCATGGCAAAACCGTTTTCGATGCCAATGCAAGCGACGAGCTTGCCTTCCTTGTGCAGGCGCTCCACTTCATCGGGCGTGCGAGCCAGTCCGATGTGATTCCCGAAGCGTCGCGTCATTCGATGAATCGCATCAAACTTGGCTTGGGCCTGGGCTGCTGCGAGGGCGAAGCCCTCCTCGGTGTGGGGGCCCTGGCCCACATAGACGATAAAGAAGGCTACATCGAGGCCGCCCGCCCGCATTTTGGGGAAGTCCACCTGATTGGGACCCTCAAGGGTGGGGTCGTTGCGCAGCAAAAAGCGCTCTCGCTCTGAGTCGTCCTCTGGGTAGGCCTCGGATGCTAGATCTGCAGAGATATCCTTGTGGGTGTCGAGGGTCAGCACCCGTGAGTGGATCCCACGCGCACGGGTGATGAGATCTGCCTCCGTCTCTTGTCCATAGACTGTGGAAACGACGAGGAGCAAGAGCGAGGGGAACGCCAAGCAGCGGATGAATTGAAGACTCATGAGTAGAACAACGAGGGGCAGGAAAGGTGGGGCTGTCCAAGTCTAGCTCTCGCAGTTGATCTGGGGCAGTCCCATTGAATAACGCCCGACCAAGCCCCAGTGGGATGGTCGGGCGCTGTCCCGAGGTGCCAGTTCAAGGTTTCAGTCCTGAGGGGTAAGCCCTGAAGTGTAAGCCCTGAGTGCCGAGGCACTGGGTCGAGCCGCTGGCACTCTCGGCAGACTAGTTACAAGAGGACACGGTCACATCGTCCACATCGCCCCAGCCTTTCTTCTGGTTCGAGTTGGGATTAAACCGGATCTTGAAGTTTGGGTTGTTGCCCGCCGAGGCAGGCAAGGTGAATGAGACTTGACTCCAGCTCGTGGCGCCGGGTCCCACGTCTTCTAGGGTGTTCCAATTGGATCCATCCCACCACTCAACGCGCATTCGTTCTCCCGACACCATGTTCTTGGTACGGCGCTGGTAGGAAACCTGGATGTTAGTGAAGCCTAGAGTATCCACAGCACGCTCTGCCCAGGTCTTGCGCTTGAGACGGGCACCCCAGTTTCCGCTAAAGGCTGCCCGTGTGCGAATCTTGGCCTTCTTGTTGCGAACAACCCAGCTTCCGCCCGCATAGTCGCCGCTCTCAAATCCATCGGAGAAAATGGCACTCCCCTGGGCGCAGACGCCCCTTGGGTTGGCTAGGGCGTTTTGAAGTCCGCTATGGTTGACACCTGTACCCGAGTTGTTGCCGGACCCTGAGGTGCTGCAGCCACCGTGGGTGTGAATGCCGATGGCCAAGCCGGTTTCTTCCCAAATAACGGGTGAACCCGAATTGCCGCCCTGAGTATCCGTCTTGTAACCGACGGTTGTTCCGCTGGAGACTACAAAGGGTCCAACATGGGTTTGCTGGGTTTGATTGCGCTTGCCACTGTCAACTCCGTAGCCAGTGATTCGAATCGTGTTGTTCGAGGTGCCCGGGGGGTTGATGAGATCAAATGCAGATCCCTGGGCTTGGTAGGCAGTTAGGCCTGTGGTGCTATTCGGAAACGTGCCGAAATATGCCCAGTCGTTGCCAACACCTGCCCCGCCATTACTCCACATTGAAGAACTGTCGACGGCGTACTGATCCTCGGGCGGAGGATTGTTGATGCTGCCACTCGAACTAGAGTTGGGCACATTGAACTGAGCCACGGAGAGCGACGATGTGCAGTGGCCAGCTGTGAGGAAACAGTGGGCGCAATCATTGATCATCCACCCCGAGCAACCGATGGGGAGCAGGCGGGCTACACGGGGGTCCGATGAGGGGACCCGATCGTCATTGGGTCCGCATTGGGACGGGTCGTAGACAGGCGCTACACCCATATCAAGCGATCGCATCACGAGGCGCGAACGGCTGCCAGGGTCGGCCAAGACTTCCACTTGGATGGAATCGCCGTTGAAGTAGGCCGTGGATTTTTGCCACTGGTCCACGTGGGTGGCATTGAGCTCTTGCACAGCGCCGTCCAAGAAGGACGTGAGTCGAAGGATGGAGCCCTGACCGGGGAAGGATGGGTTGCGGCCTAGGTGGATATCCTTGAAGTACAGGCGCATCCAATCGGCCTGGGGTTGATAGACCGTGAAGGAGACGGTCACGATGCGCTGGGAACTACGGTTCTCGACCCACCCCGTGTCATAGGTGTATGGAACGGGAATGGAGGGGGGCGGTGCTTCTTGGGCGAAACCGCTGTAGGACAGAGTGCTCGCCATTGCGAGGGCGGCACAGGCGTGCCGGGCAGTGAGAGATTGCATGGAATCTTACCGATGGGTGGGTGAGAGATATGTCGCCGGGGATTACCAGAGACCTAGCCAAGTCTGGCAAAATCTGTTCGACGCAGGGGGTGCGAAATGGGTTCCAATTGTGTGAACCCAATAGAGTAGTCCCCCAATCCTGCTCGTAGCCGACTATTGCTCCCCAGCCAGCCAATTCAGGGAATTCTGGAGCAGGGCGTGCAGGCCCTCCGTCTTTTCCGGGTGGGGGCTGCAGGCCATCGTGCGGCCCTGGCCATAGTTCGATCGTACAATCGCAGGGGTCCCGGGCATGACTCCCTTGGGAGCTCCGTTGTTGGCGATTTCACCACGGAACCATAACAAGACTTCGTAATCGGCGAGCTCGGGTAGTCCGGCGGCTTCGAGGATTGGGCCGTTGGCGTACTGGACCTCAAATCGCCGCACCCCACCCGCACTGCTCCCCTTTCCAAGTGCCGTTCGTCCACTGCGGGTCCACTCAACGGTGACGCCCCCCACACCCCGCCTCCAGTGTTCCCTATCAATCACATTCGCATCGATAAGCCCCAACGACCATTCATAGTTACTGGCTGCCAGGTAGGCCCCCGCGCAAACCCCGAGGTAGCCGCCGCCAGCCCGTACAAACGATGTCACGGCACGCCGCCCATCTTCCCCCAGGGCCTTGGCTTGTGCGCTGGCCGAGCCCCCCGGGTGAACGATTACGTCGAAGGGCTGCAGTGCTCCGGATCGGATGTCGTGGCTGCCCACTAGGAACGTGCGGTGCTTGCCGCCCGCACTGAGCACGATCCCCATGTGTTTCGCCGAT
Source organism: uncultured Planctomycetaceae bacterium (assembly GCA_964469565.1). GTDB lineage: Bacteria > Planctomycetota > UBA1135 > UBA1135. The sequence goes on along the minus strand of CAYXZD010000004.1, from coordinate 163,426 downwards.
CCTTTGCCGGTTCCACTTCCATCGAACACGGCGACGCTTAGCCCCTTGTGTTGAGAGTGAGGTCCCAGAACCGTATGGGCCGGTGAGGGGCCCATGCCCAGTTCGGTGAGCAGAGTGTGAATGGCCAGTCTGTGCTGACGGACCCGGTAAGAGAGAACGTGCAGTTTGGTTGTGGTTTCGATGATCATCGAAGGGATGCCTGCGTTTTCCCACGCGGCCCTTGCTAGGCTCCCAGCGACTTGTGTTTCAATCGGGTCGAAGCGCTGCTCAGGGTTCTTGATGGTCGCATCGACGGTTGCGATCATCCGCTTGGCGAGGCTCCTCGCCCGGTCCTGGGCGCTGTAGATCACTGAACTGCCCACGCTCTTGGGGTTGCCCCTGTGAAAATCAAACCCTTCGTGTAGGTCGATAACCCAGTTGGGATTCTGCTCCTCCACCAGTTTCCAAAGTGCCTGGGCAATTCCAGGTCGAGGCCTGTCATCGATCGGGAAGGCGCGATTCAAATCGCCCTCGTCCCCACTCAGGCCGGGAGTTCGTCGCTGTTCAGCGTTCAATGCCCGCGTATTGGCCCGTGGGACCACGACGAGCTTGCCGCAGCGGATATCCCAAGTGGCGATTTGTCCAGCGGCGGCCGCTCCCGCGGGTTCGTTGCCGTGCATGCCTCCCACGATCAGGACACAAGGACCGGGATTCGTGGCCTCGACGATGTAGTAGGGAGTCTCGGCGGGGGTGCCCCGGACCAGCCAACCCGCTTCCGTTTGGGTGGCCGTCGGCCGGGGTGAATCGGCAAGCGGGGGAGATGGCTGGCTCGCTTGAGAATAAGCCGTGCCCATTCCTAGGCTGACGACACTCAGTAAGCCTACGGCGGAGAGGATCAAGTGACGGCGGCGGAGGGTTTTGGTCATGGAATGAGCCCTGGCGGGCAATTCGTTTTGGGTCTAGAGCCAGCTGAGGGGACCGCTCCAGAGTGTCCGCCCCCTTTCTGAAACAGGGGTGCCCTCAGGACATGAGGTCCTTCACGCGGTTGGGCTTGTATCCGGGGAAGAAGTCCTTAGGCAGCTCAAACTCCATGTGCTTGCGCAAGACTTCACCAAAGACATCGCGGAAGTCGGTTGTGACGGCTAGGTCCCGTGCTTGGTACATGGAGTCGTCTTCCAGCCCATTCCACTTACCGAGAACCTTGCCGCCCTTCACCCCGCCACCCATGACGAGCATCATGCCCCCGTGTCCATGGTCGGTGCCGTAGTTTCCGTTCTCGCGGCAGGTGCGCCCAAACTCACTCATCACCATGATGGAAGTGCGATCGAGATGTGGGCCGAGGTCTTTCATAAAGGCTGCCAAGGAACCGCCAAGATTCGAAAGACGGTTGGCCATGTTCCCATCCACGCCTCCCTGGCTAGAGTGTGTATCCCAACCACCCACGTCGATAGCGGCGACCTCTAGGCCCTCATCCGCGCGAATCACCCGGGCTAAGTCCTTCAATTTGCTGCCCAGGGCTCCCCCTGGATAACTGACACCTTGCGCTTCGCTGGAGGCAATAATCTCGTTGAAGCGGGCCATGGTGGCCATGGTATTGCGGCCAGTCTCATACACGATTCCACCCTTGGTTTCGGCGCGGGATACTTCGTCCACGTCCATCCCGTCATTAGCCATGTTTCCGTACAGGGGGCCAAACATCTCAAGCATGGCATCGTCATTGAGCACAGCCTTGGAAGGGACGGCTAGGACCGCATGCGCTCCCCTAAGGGACCGAGGCAGCAGCCCCTGCATCGCAACGGCTCTCAGGATATTGGCCTCCTCAACGTCTTTGTTTCGGCGGGAGCGGCGGGCATCGTGAGACAGGGCGAGGAATCGATTGAGCCACCCCTCGCGAACAGTGCGGAGTCCGGGTGCCGCGCGTTCCATGAAGTCCTGAGCGTCAAAATGGCTGCGTGTAGAGTGGGGCGAACCTGCGCAAACTATCGGTGTGAATTGCTCGGCTTCCCAAAACGGCATCAGGTCGGATAGGGCTGGGTGGAGGCCGAATCTCTTATCCAAGCGGAGTGCTCCACCTGGGCTCTTGGGTGGGGGAATGGCCAGAGTCGGTCGCAGGTCGTAGTATCGCTCGGTTGAGTAAGGCACCACGATGTTCATGGCATCTGCACCTCCTCGCAGATAGATGGTGACCAGTGCTGGCAGTGCACCGTCATGGCGCCGACTTTTTAGGCACTTTGCTCCCCATGCCTCAATCGACGTCAGGGGCAGGCTGGCGAGGGTGACGCCGCTCGTCTTCAGGAGTCGTCTTCTGCTAAGTGTGTGGCTCATAGGGTTAACCAAGAAGGGATCTGGCTTACTGCTTTTGAAAGTCGGGTGAACCGAGGATGATGCTGATGAGGGCTGGGGCGAGTTCTTTGACATGGCTGTTGTAGCCGAGGTCGATGTACTCACGCAGGGTCTTTCCGAGGGCGGCACGAGTCTCGCCAGCCGCTCCTGAGGGCAAGAACCGCTGCAGGAGGATAGTGTTCCACGTGGACGGTTCGGTTTGTTTCAACTCGTCGTAGAGGCTCTCGGCTACCTGGACGCCGTTGATCTTGCCTTGCAGCAAGTCACGGGAAAACTTCCAACGCACCGCAAAGGCACCGGGGTCGAGCCATGCTTCGGCTTGGTCGTAATATCCCGTCGGATCCTTGCACAGATAGATTTCCTCGTTCATGGCACTCAGTGCAGTATGGATACCTGAGCAGTCGTTGATCTGTGCACCGGTGGCGCGCAATGCGCTCACAACAAATTCGAAGGGGCGTTTGAACTTTGCACGAATGTTGCGCGGCGCATAAAACTCCTCGTCACTAGCGATGGCCTTATACACGGAGGGCAAATCGCCCTTTGTCTTGCGGAAGACCGCTGCCACGCGCTTGAGCATGCCCTCATCAGGGTTGTCATGCACGAGGTGCCGGCAGAGCTTCCATGCGATGAACTCAGAGGTGCCTTTGTGTTTGCAGAGCATCTCAAGCAATTCTTCACCCTCTTGAACAGGGTCTTTAGAATTGGCTTTGATCGTCTTGCGAAGGATCTTCTTGTTCCCTGGGTCGTGCATGTCCTCCTTGAAGCAGAATCCCAGGGGCAGATCACTGTCGGTTTCGATACTCCAGCCCGTCAGAACTCGGGCGACTTCTTCGACATCTGCTTGGGAGTAATAGTTGTCTACCCCCAGGGTGTGGAGTTCGAGCAACTCGCGCGCATAGTTCTCATTGAGGCCGCGTTGTGCTGCGATCGCAGCGGCTTCCTCTGCTTGATCTTTCGACCGCGTACGGGCTCGTGTATTGAGCTCGATGATCTTGAGTTCGGCCTTTGTTGGAGGGCGGCGCGAGACTGCGTTGTCGAGATAGTCGAGCATCGCAGGATGCTTGGCACTGGCCCTGAGGATGTCTGCAAAGGACCCGAACACTCGCGCTCGGATGACTTCACGTTCGTACTCGGTCGCGAGGTAGCGCACGCGGCCTGTGTCGGTAGCGACGGTGAAGTGATTCCGGAAGAAGTCGCAGGCGACCTCTTTGACCTGGTCTTCTCCGTACACAGCATTCAAGAGGACGCTGTCACGGAGTTCCGAGGCTGGCACATTGCGTAGACGCTGGCGACGGGCTCGTTCGGCCCGAGAAAGGCTGTCAGGCGTGGGCAGGGAGTAGTGGGTCAAGACCTCCCTGTTGGTCATTGAATAGGACTTCAGGTCGATTAGCTTGCGTGTCAACTGTCTTCCGGGCAGGGCTCGGCCTTCTAGCTGCCGGTCAAGCCAGGCAGTTGGACCGATCTCGGTGACCTCCGCCAAGAGTTCAGGGGTCGGGCCGAGGCTGAACCGATTCAAGAAGTGATGAGCTTTGCGGCGATCGAATGGGTCACTCATAGGATCTAGTCTAGCCAGCCTCCTACAGCGGGGGTGCAATAATCGATTGCGTAAACTCCGTGTGTGGGGGAGGCACCCGTGTGCGGCCCTTCCTTTGGGTGCCTACGCACGAAATCGAATCCTGGGGCTCGCCCCCGATCACTGCCCGAGCTGGCGATGCATCTCACTTCTGTTGGCCCCATCAGGTGCTCGTGGGGATTCCAATTGATTTTGATTGTTGAGCAGCCGTAGGGGGGCGAGTACGGTGGCATGGGTTGTGCACGGCGCTTCCTCTGCTCCCTCCCATCCGACTTCCTCAATCGATATGGAACGACCCCGCGGAATCCTGACCTTGGCTGAACTCCGGGAACTTGTGACCTCTCACGAGATCCATACGGTGGATGTCGCCTTCACTGATCACTATGGGCGGCTCATGGGTAAGTCCTATGACGCCCAGTTCTTTCTTCAAGAATTGAGCGAGGGTGAGGCACATGCTTGTGACTACCTGCTCACGGTGGACATGAATATGGAGCCCCTTCCCGGTTTCGGATTCGCCAACTGGGAGAAAGGGTACGGCGACCTTCATCTAGCACCCGATCTAGCTAGCCTGCGCCGGCTCACTTGGCGGGACGGTACAGCCCTTGTGCTCTGCGATATCGTGAAAGGCGATGGGAGTGGATTCGAGGAGGTTGCTCCCCGCTCAGCCCTGCGCCGACAACTCGAACGGGCCGCAGACATGGGCCTTCAGACTTCGGGGGCTTCGGAGTTGGAGTTTTATGTTTTCGAGGACAGCTACCGGGGGGCGGCAGAAGCCAACTGGAATCAACTGACACCAAGTAGCCGTTCCATTCAGGACTACAACCTGCTCTTGGCGGCTAGGGATGAGCATTTGATCGGTGCGCTCCGGCGGCATCTTGCCTCATCTGGCATTCCCGTGGAGAATTCAAAGGGAGAGTGGGGACTCGGCCAGCATGAGTTGAACATTTGTCATTGCGACTTGCTCGAAATGGCTGATCGCCACGTACTCTACAAGCAGTGTGCGAAGGAGATTGCCGACCAACTCGGTCAGAGTCTGACCTTCATGGCTAAGCCCCACGCGGAGCGCGCCGGTTCGAGTTGCCATGTGCACTTGTCTCTGTGGCGTGATGGCAAGAACGCTTTTGCGGGGGACCACGATCTGGAAGGCATCGCTTGCAGTGATGAGTTCCGCTGGTTCCTCGGAGGCTGGATGGGCCACCTTCAGGAGCTGATGGCGCTGTACGCTCCTACAGTCAACTCCTACAAGCGCTTTCAGTCGGGTTCTTGGGCTCCGACGAGTGCAGCGTGGAGCTACGACAATCGGACTGCGGGTTTTCGCGTCGTGGGCAAGGGCCCGTCCCTGCGCATCGAGTGCCGCGTGCCTGGCGCTGATTGCAATCCCTATCTTGTTTTCGCTGGAGCCCTCGCTGCTGGTCTCGATGGAATCGAAAAGAAAACCGAACCGCAGCCCATGTTTGTGGGCGACGTCTACCAGGCGAAGGACCAGCTGCCACTTCCCCGGCGGCTCATCGACGCGGTCGAGTCCTTCGAGTCTAGTTCCTTTGCTCGCGCCAGCCTGGGTGATGCCATGGTGGATCACTACGCCCATTTCCTGCGCAGTGAGCAGGAGGCCTACGACGCGGCTGTAACGGATTGGGAGCGGGGGCGTTACTTCGAGCAGATTTGAGTGACTTGCAAACAGGCAATCGAATTGGAATCACGACTTATGGTCGCAATGAGGAGGGGCGCTTCACCCTCCCCGGTGAATACGTGGACGCAGTTCGCCGGGCCGGGGGGCAGGCTTGGCTCCTAGCACCGGGGGAAACCGACAGTGCGGATTGCTTAGCGGGCCTAGATGGGATTGTCCTCACCGGTGGCGGTGATCTCGCTCCCAGCCTGTACGGTGGCGTAGGGGTGGGTGAGACTTATGGTGTAGACCATGAACGGGACCAGTCTGAACTTGCCCTCGCAGTGGCTGTGTTGGCCGCATCGCTGCCTAGCCTGTGGATCTGTCGGGGTTTGCAATTGCTGAATGTGTGCCTTGGGGGAACCTTGATCGAACACTTACCCGAGGGCGTTGACGGTGCACTCTTCCACCGCAAGCCCCCCCGAGAGACCACGCTTCACTCGGTGCTTGTAGAGCCCAACTCGCGGCTTGCGATGACCTTGGGGTGCACGTCTCTTGAGACGGTGTCTTGGCACCATCAGGCGGTGGACATTCTCGGGACAGAACTGGAGGTCGTTGGGCGGGCCCCCGATGGAGTCATCGAGGCCCTCGAACACCCTGCGCATCCAGAACTGACGGCAGTTCAATGGCACCCTGAGTTGTCTGCTGCAGATGACCCCGTCAACCAACGACTCTTCGATTCCCTAGTGGCCCGCGCCCGAGCTCAACCCTGATGCCTACCATGCGACTTCAAGATCAAGTATCCCTCATTACCGGCGGTGGCGCTGGCATCGGACGCGAATCAGCGCTTCTCTTTGCAGACGAAGGGGCCGCCGTGGTCGTTGTGGATCGTGCGGCTGAAGCAGGTCAGGAGACGGTCGATGAGATTCGCTCCGCAGGTGGGCAGGCTGTGTTTGTGCAGGCAGACGTCTCCCAAGACGCGGACTGCTTGGCCATGGTTGCTGCGGCAGAAAACACATTCGGGAAGCTCACCATTCTGTTCAACAATGCCGGAATCATGGATGGCAATGACGGTGATTCTCAGGTGACCACTGACGAGGTTTGGCAGCGAACGATCGATATCAACTTGAAGGGGGTCTTTCTCGGCTGTCGCCATGGCATTCCAGCGTTGCGCAGGGCAGGAGGAGGCTCGGTGATCAACACGGCATCGTTTGTGGCGCTCTTGGGTGCGGCCACGGCTCAGATTGCGTACACCGCAAGCAAGGGTGGCGTACTGGCCATGACCCGCGAACTTGCCACCATCCACGCGCGCGAGAACATTCGGGTCAATGCGCTCTGCCCAGGACCCCTGCGTACGAAACTCCTGATGGATTTCCTAGACACCGAAGAGAAGAAGCAGCGCAGGCTCGTGCACGTTCCTATGGGGCGCTTTGGCGAGGCGAGCGAGATGGCCAAGGCTGCCTTGTTTCTAGCCAGCGAAGACTCTTCTTACGTTACGGGTGCAGACTTTGTTGTGGATGGCGGCATAACGGGTGCTTACGTCACACCGGAGTAGTTCAGTTCCGAAAGTGAATAGCCTTGCGGCGAGTGAGGTGGTGGAACCCGTGGTGTGAGAGCGTAGATCCCTTACCACTGTCGCGATAACCCGTCCACGGCAGGGCCGGGTCGAGGTAGTCACAGCGGTTCTGGAAGATAGTCCCCGCGTCATGATGGCTTGCGAACCACTCTGCGCGATCTGAGTCTCGGGTCCAAATGGATGCTGTCAGGCCGAAGTGTGTGTCGTTGACAAGGGCGATGGCTTCCTCATCGGAGCCCACTGAGGCGACGGGCAGGATGGGTCCAAAGCTCTCTTCCTGCATGATCTCGGTACTGTTGGGACAGTCGGCGATCAGCGTGGGTAGGAAAAACCGCCCGTCTTGCTTCTGGCCTCCACAGATTAGGCGGGCGCCTGCCTGCTGTGCCCCCTGCACCTGCCGATCGAGGTCCTGCAGGCTTGTTGCATTGGCCATGGGACCTAGGGTGGTCTCTGCTTGCAGCGGATCGCCCAAGACGTATTGGCTCAGCGCGGACTCGGCTCGGGCAAGGAACTCTTCGTATAGGCTTTCATGAACATACGCGCGCTCGACAGCACAACAGGATTGGCCAGCGTTGTAGCACGCTCCGTCCACGAGTCCCGCAACAGCGAGGTCTAGATCGGCATCGGCTGCCACATAGGCGGGGTCGTTTCCGCCGAGTTCGAGCCCCACATCGATGAACCTCTCGGCAACCGCACGATGGATGGCGCGGCCGCCCGCGACTGATCCCGTGAAGGAAACGTGGTCAACCCGGCTGTCAGCGATGAGGGCGGCGGTGGCGCCGTGGTCGAGCACGAGAGGAGTGACGAGATGATCCAGCCCGGCCTCTTGGAAGGCACGCTCGAAATGTGTCCCGCAAAGGGGGGTGCGCGCACTGTGTTTCAAGAGGACGGCATTGCCTGCAAGCAGGGCGGGGAAAATCACATTGGTGGGAATCAGTAGGGGGTAGTTCCAAGCGGCAATGTTGAGCACGAGGCCGAGGGGGGCATGCTCGATACGTCTTGTGAACCCGGACCTCGGGGGCAAGTGCTCGTGAGCCAGGGCCTTTGGGGCGGCGCTGAGAAGGTACTCCGCACGCTCCAGGAGCCCTGAGATTTCGCCGATGGCCTGCTGAAGGGGTTTGCCCATCTGGCGCGTGATGTCCTGAGCGACCTTGTCGCTGTTTGCCTGGAACCACAGCATGGCGGCCGTGACCCGCTCGATGCGGTCTGTAAGTGGAACGCGGCACCAACGTTCTTGCGCCTCGTTTGCTCGCTCAATTTTCTTGATGAGGCCGGGGCCCTGGTCGAAGGGGAGTTCGGCTACGAGGCTGTCATCGTATGGGGAATGGGTTCTCAGCATGGCGTCATGGGGTTGGCGATGAGAGATGAAAGCACATCCAATAGGGGACTGCCATCAAGAATCACAGGTAGGTCTCTGGTGTACAGAATGACTGTTGCAAAATGGCGGCCGGACTTGCATGGCAGGACGATGAAGTTCTAGACCCGCGCTAAGGCAACGACCTAGAATGAGTCCGCCCCCGCCTGCCATGAACTCCGATTCCGACCCTCCCCAATTGCCGTCACGTACGCGACTGCAACGAGAGTTGGAGCAGTGTGGCCCGGGCATCCTCGGTATGTACGCGATCGGCGCTGCGTTCACCACGTACTTCTGCATGTACGCTTTTCGCAAGCCATTCGCGGTGGGAGCCTACGAGGGGCTGAAGTTCATGGGGACGGCCCTCGACCTGAAGACCCTGTACGTAATCTCTCAAGTGGTGGGCTACACCCTCTCCAAATTCTGGGGGATGAAAGTCTGCAGCGAAACGGGTCGCGACGGGCGCGCTCGATTGCTGGTCAAGCTCATTCTGGCCGCCTGGGCCGCCCTTTTAGGATTCGCGGTCCTGCCCGGATCCCTCAAGGTGTTGGCAATCTTCGCCAACGGTTTGCCCCTCGGCATGGTTTGGGGATCGGTGGTTCTCTTTCTAGAGGGACGCCGCTCCTCTGAATTCATGCTGGCAGGGATGTCCTGTTCCTACATCGTGGCCAGTGGGATGGTGAAAGACGTAGGGCGCTACTTGATGGCGGATTGGGGAGTGGGCGAGTACTGGATGCCTTTCGTGACGGGTGGGTTGTTCTTTCTCCCATTCCTGCTCGGAGTGTATCTCCTGACCCAGATTCCCCCGCCCGGGGAGTTGGACAAGGTCGAGCGGAATGTTCGGACTCCCATGGACTCAGGCCATCGCTGGGCATTCTTGCGCGAATTCTCTCTTGGGATGATGCTCTTGTCGGGTATGTACTTTTTTCTGACAGCCTACCGCGACTACCGTGACAACTACGGCGTGGAAATCCTCAAGGAGTTGGGCTTGGGGGAGCGCGCCGGAATCTTCACCCAGACGGAGCTGCCCATCGCCCTGGGCATCATGGTCGCGCTCTCCATGCTCTCGCTTGTGCGCAGCAACCGCCTTGGCTTTGTGCTTGCCCTGTCCATGATGATCCTTGGCCAGATCATGATGGGCGTCGTGACTTGGATGTTGCAGCAAGGACAAATCGGCGGTGTATTGTGGATGACTCTTGTGGGTTTTGGGGCCTACCTGACCTACGTCCCCTTTGGGTCGGTGCTCTTTGATCGGCTCTTGGCTTATACGCGATTTGCCGGAACGGCCGTCTTCGCCATTTATTTGACGGACGCAGTGGGATACACCGGCTCCGTGGGATTACAGCTCTACCGGGACTTTTTTGCCTCAGACACCACCCGCCTAGAGTTCTTCTATTCACTCACTTACGCCATGAGCCTAGGGGGTGCGCTATCCCTCATCGGCACACTGATCTACTTCCTGCGACGCGGGCGTGTCGCATGAGGTTTCGAGTGGGCGCATGGCTTACAGGGCCAGGGCTCGCACTGGCTGGCTGTGCGCCGCAGGGGCTCTACCCCATGACGTCCTGTGCTCAGACCGCCGGCTTAGCTCACCGGGTGGTGTCAGGGGAAACTCCCTCGACACAACTCCTCGAAGTGAAGGGTGGCGCCGTTGCACTGATTGATGGTGATCGTGATGGCGACTTGGATGTGTTTGTTCCGGGAGGTGCGAGTCTGACGGATACCGAGCAGGGGCAAGGTGCGCGTTACTTCGAAAACATGGGCGGCTTGCGTTTTGTTGATCGCACATCCTCCTCTGGGCTTGGGCTGAAACGGTGGTCATTTGGATGTGCGGTGGCGGATATGGATGGGGATGGACATGACGATGTGTTCGTGACTTGCTTCGGGCAAAATGTCCTTGTGCGAGGGCGGGGGGAGAACCGCTTCATGGAAATGGGCCCGGAGACTGGAATGCCCCATGAGCGCTGGAGCACAGCGGCCTGTTGGGGAGACCTGGATGGGGATGGTGATCTGGACTTGTACGTGGCGAATTACGTGCAGTTTGATCCTGCCAACCCACCCGGGCCGATGAACTTCCGAGGGGCCTCGGTCTTTGGCGGGCCTGTGGGTTTGCTAGCCGAGTCCGATGAAGTCTACGAAAACCTCGGCGAGGGCCGGTTCAGGGAAGTCAGCGAGGCTTGGGGCTTTACGTCGGTGGATCCAGCCTATGGACTCGGAGTGAGCATCCTGGATGTCGATGGGGATGGGCAGGTCGAGGTCCTCGTGGCTAACGACTCGGGCGGCAATTTCCTTTTCGCCCGGGGTGATGATGGGCTCTATCGCGATGAAGGGCAGAGGGCCGGGGTGGCCTTCGACGAAAACGGGTGGGGACAGGCGAGCATGGGCCTTGCGGTCGGAGATGTGAATGGGGATCAACTTCCGGATGTATTCAGCACCAACTTTATGGCCGACCCAAACACGCTGCACCTCAACCTCGGTGGCCGCCGCTTTGAGGATGCGAGCCGTCGTTGGGGGCTTGCCATGGAAAGCATGCCCCATCTCGGTTGGTCCTGCGCCTTCGTCGATCTTGACTTGAACGGAGCTGAGGAAATCATCGTGTTCAATGGCCACGTCTATCCAGAGTCAATTACGGAGCCTATGGGCTGGGAGCACCGTCAAGTTCCGCTCTTGTTTGAGCGTGCTGGCGTCGGTTTTCAGCGTGTGCACCCTGGGTCAGACAACTCCTGGCTGAAGACTCGCCATTGCGATAGGGGGGCCGTGTTTGCAGACCTTGACGGGGATGGAGATGTTGACGTGCTGGTTGCGGAGCTCAACGGTCCTCTGCGCTTACTGCGCAATGATGCCGAGCCGGGAAATTGGTCGAGTGTGAAGCTCGTTGATGAAACAGGGACTGGGATGAACCGATCGGGGTTGGGCGCCCGGGTAGTCCTGGAGGCGGGGGGCTTGAGCCAGACGCGCTGGATGGCCGGAGGCCTCTCGTATCAAGGGGCGAGTCCGCCTCAGGCCCATTTTGGTTTGGGCTCGTATGCGGGGCGTTTGACGGTGCGAGTGAATTGGCCGGGGGGACATGAGCAGGTGTTTGAGTCCCTTGAACCGAATCGACCCCTCGTGCTCAACCGGAGTGATCCGTGAGGGCGCTAGTCATCGTCGTGCTGGCCTGTGTGGGGTGCAGTGCAGGGTGCAGTGCGGGGTATGACAACGACTCAGAACGGGTGGCGTCCGAGATCCGATCGGCACTGATTGGGTTTCAGAATACTGTCGCACCTTCAGAGTCCGAGGATCCGCGCTCAGCGCCCGTCCGTGCCAAACTTGGAGCTGGTGAGTGGCTGGCGAGTCAGGACCTCCTTGAATCCTGGTGGAACGCGGACGGATCCGGTGAGGCGGCTTTCCTCTTGGGTTGGTTGCACCACAAGCAGGGGCGCTACACGCTGGCGTTGCCGTGGTTGCGCCGGGCGCTAGGGGCGGGCCGAACTTACCCAAAGGCGGGAGGGGTGTTTTTCTTGCTCGGGAGGTGTCTGCAAGAATCGGGCGACCTCATTGGAGCTAGGGCAGCCTATGAGGCAGATTGTGCCCTGTTTCCAGAGGGAGGCGACGGTCCCTTTCGGCTTGGACTTCTTGAGTTCGATCAGGGGCGATTCGACGCATGCGAGCGTCAACTCAAAGTAGCCCTTTCCCGGTTCGAGACTCCGCGGGATACGGCAAAGGTGCATGCTCATCTAGGCGACCTCGCGCTCGCTCGCGGCGACCTTGAGGTTGCACGAACTCATTTTGAGCGCTGTGTGGCACTGTTTCCTCACTACGAGGTCTACTACAAACTCTCCCAAGTGTGCTCGCGTCTAGAGGATGAGATTGCCGCAGAGGCCGCATTGACCCAGCACAAGGTGTGGCGTGCCCGTGCCCATCGAGGAAAGCAATAGCAGTATGTTAGGCTGCGATCATGTGTGAGACTGGAAGATGTCGGTCAGTCCGTTGGCGTACACTTGGGCTCCTAGTCTTGGTGGCGTGTTCGGGTTCCGATCCAACTGACTTGCCGGAGCACCTGCGACTCGCCCGTTCCTTTCAGCCGGCGGTGGGCCAGGAATTGGGCGGATTGGAGTGGCACGGGCAAGCGGTCACCGTGAGCACAGACGAGGACGGAGCTGCTCGGTATACAGCAGAGATCCCCGCCGAGAGCTGGCGTGAACTAGGCGAGGGTGCATTTCGAACCTCACGCCCCTTCGGTGGGATGGGAACAGGCCAGGGAGCTGGATTGACCGGCAGAGGAGTGTCGCACCGGCAACAGGCACTTCCTCTTGCAAGGCATCATCTAGAACTAGCCTTTCAGGAGCACGAGCCGAATGATGACGTTCTCAGATTCTTGTCAGGCGTAGACAAACGGCCCGCATTCATTCTCGCCGGTCCATTCGTCTACCTGCTTCTAGATGCCGAATCTAACCCGTCACGCGCCCTGAAACTCAGCGAAGCCCTAGGGTTAGGGCATGAGCAAAACCAAGCTTGGCGGGTGGACTTGGGGGCCTACTCCACTGAGGGCTTACCCCTCCTGCCCGGACAAAGCCTAGACCTGTCACTCGAACTACACCCAGGAAGCCAACTGCGTTTCCATACGGTTGCCGTGGGTGAACAGAAACAGGGTGCAGTCTTCCGCGTGCGAGTGGACGGCACTGTCTTGTTTGAGTACGAGCACGGCTTTACCACCACCCCCAAACCAGAGAGCCAAGTGGTCGAATTGGGTGACCGCTCGGGAATGGCAACAGTCACCCTAGAGGTGATGGGACAGCACGCCGGTTTCACGGCATTCCTAAAGCCCGTCTTGTGCCCACCCGGCTCGAAGGATGCTTCGGGAGCGGGGAAAGACGTTGTTCTACTCCTCGCTGACACGTTTCGGGCGGACAATCTCAAGAGCTGGGGAGGCGACCCTCTCTTGTGCCCCAACCTCAACGATTTGGCTACGGAGAGCCTCTGTTTTACGAGCACTCGAGCCCCAGCCACCTGGACCTTGCCTAGCCAAGGGGCCATGTTTGCCGGGCTTTATCCGCCCCAGATTTCAGTGGCCACATTCAAAGACCGCTTGCCTCCGAGCGTATGGACCCTAGCTGAACATTTTCAGGCAGCCGGTTATCGGACGGTGGCGATTACCGATGGCGTCTTTGTGGGGCGCTCCTTCGGGTTCGAGCAAGGGTTCGAGTGGTTTGAAGAGGCCGATGTGGACATGGACCGAACAATCGCATCGGTCCGAGCCACCCTCGGTCAGGATGATGGTAGACCTCTGTTCTTATTCGTCCAGAGCTATCGCGCCCACGAACAGTACCGCGTCACCCAAGCGACCCAAGATCGCCTGGGAGAGCGTTATCGGCTAGACCGGCCCGTGCGCGAACTCGAAAAGGGCATTGCGGCTGTCTACAAAGATCTCCCCAGGGGCACGCGCCTGCAGGGAGAGGATGCCGACCTCTTTGCGGCCTATGAACGTTGGTACAGGGGCGCCTGTGCAGACTTAGATGAGGGCTTTGGGGCGCTGCTCGATCTTTTCAAGTCAGCCAAGGTCTACCAAGAGGGCGTAGTGGCCTTCACGAGCGACCATGGGGAGTCCTTTGGCGAGCACGGCGTCTTCGGCCACGGGCGTGGGGTTTGGGTGGAAGAGGACTTTGTCCCTTTGGTTGTGCATGCCGACGGCCTGCAACCCGGCCACAATACGGTAAGCGCAAGTCTGGTGGATCTCCCACGAACTCTCACCCAATTGGCGGGGATCGCATCCCACGAGTCGTGGGGGGGACAAGACTTGTCAGAGGTGGTGCCCACCGTTCCCCTCGTGAGCTACCAGTCTCGGCCCTGGCAAAAGCAGCTGGATGTGGCTGTGGTGGAAGGCGGCTACAAGTGGGTCTTGCGCGCCAATGATCTCAAGGTCCTGCACCTGTACCACGTCGAGGAAGACCCGTTGGAACTAGTTGATCTTTGGCCACTGAATGCCGCCTCGCCTGTGGATTCCGATCGTGCCCGGCACCTGGCGGCGAGGGCGCGCTTCAATCAGCTGAAAACCATGTTGCGTCAGCTTGATGAACCCATCTTTGGCGGCGTCCGGGCTAATGCAACGGCCGCGGACCTCGGAAAGATAGAGGCAGCGGGCTACGGAGGCAAGGACGAATAGTCGCGCTTCTTTCTCTGTGGGCCCCACCGGGGCCGTTGTACTGTTAGTGTTCAGAGACGGGTCTGACGGCCTACCTTGGCCTGTGCTATCATCGCCGTCTATGGTGACCTTTCTTCCGTTGGCACTCGCATGTCTAGTGAGTCCCTTGCTGCAGGCTCAAGATGTTCCAACACCGGGGGACGATGAGGGCACGCTCACTCGGGAGGAAATGTGGCGGGCTCCCACCGCAGCCGAGTGGGCCAGCCCTTGTTTGATTACCTGGCAGCGTTCCTTCGAAGATGCGTGGAAGGTCTCCGAGGCGACGGGCAAGCGGGTGCTCGTGTGCGTGAACATGGACGGTGAGATTGCGAGTGAGCACTATGCAGGCGTGCGCTACCGACAGAAGCAAGCGGCGGACCTCTACGAACCCTATGTGTGTGTCATTGCGTCCACTTACCGCCATACACCGCGTGATTACGATGAACACGGCCACCGCATCCCCTGCCCGCGATTCGGAACAGTTACCTGTGGCGAACACATCGCCATTGAACCGATCTTGTACGAGAAGTACTTCGAAGGAAAGCGCATCTCACCTCGGCACATTGCTCTCGGCCGGGCTGCCGAACTTGAAGCGGGGGAAGTGAGCAGCGAGGAGGTGTATGACATTTATTATGCGTTCGACACCAAGAGCGTGTTCCATGCCATCGCAACCGGGCACGGCGATCCACCCGACCAACCCCTGCCTGACCGAAGCCTTGCCCAAGCTCCTGCGCTGACCGCGAGCCCCGATGTGGCTGATCGTCAGTTTGTAGAACGCGCCTACCGCGAAGGGACCCGAGAACAGAAGCAGGCGATCCTGGAGGCGGCGATTGCCAATCCCCAGGTTCCGCAGCATGAACTTCTGCGCCTTGCCCTGTTTGGTGATGAGCAGGATCTGAGGCAGACAGCCTGGGAAAACCTGTCGGAGGGGGCCCCCTCCACGGCCGTGGGTCTTCTGGGGGATGCGCTCAACGTGATGGATGACCCGGAACAGCGGGCTCCCCTGATTGACGCCCTCGATCAACTGGCGGGAGAGTCTGAAAAAGCTCGCACCCTGGCCCGTGTGCATCGCGGCTTGGGCGAGAGGTCGAAGGTCCTTGATGCAAGCCTGTGGAGCGCCGCCCTGTCGCAGGCCGAGTACCGAGTGGACAGCACAGGTCGAGTGGACCTGGCCCACAGCCTGCAGACCAAGGCCGACAAAGCAGCCGCTGCTCCCAATGATGTGCAGGCACTCTTGGACCTTGCCGAGTCCTATCTCAAGCTTGCGGTGGAGGAGGAACAAGAACCGCGATTCAGGCGATTGTTACTCCTCGATGCCAGCCGCAGCGCGCAGAAGGCGGAGTCACTGGGGGCTGACAATTGGCAGATTCACAGCATCATCGCTGCAGCTGATCATGAGCTGGGCCACCGCGCCAAATCCCAAGAGCGGGCAGCCATTGCGATTCGTTCCATGCCTGCCGACGCGAGTACATGGAGTGCCATGGTCGTACTCGATGCCTTTGCCGCCGCACGGCAGCGATCCATTGCGAATGCCTATCGGGACAAGATTGATTGGCCCAGAGAGTGGCTGACGGATCTTCACAGTGCCCATGCACTCTTAGCGATGCATCCACTCGGACGTCCTGACCAGGCTGTTCGCTACTACGATTTCCTCGTGGCCATTGGAGCGGGCTCCCATGCCGGCCGAGTTTTGAATGATGGGCTCTCGCGCTTTCCAGCGGATTGGGGCTTGCACGCACGGTTACGAACCCGGGTTCTCAGCGAAGGGGGCGTGGGCGCTTTTGACGGCCTTGAAGCTCGATACGACAGCATGCTTGCCGCCACCGATGCTTCCGAGCACTTGCAATGGTATGCGGGTTATGCATCCCTTGTCGCAGCCGAGCAGCATCGTCGAATCGGAACACGGGGTGCCGCTGGTCAGGCCTATAAGCGGGCCATCGCCCATTACGAAGCTGCATCAGCTCAAAACCCCACGAGCCGTGAGACCTGTGACCACTACATTGCTGTGGCATTGGCGGGCCGCAGTCGCATGGCGATGGAGCGGGGCGAGTCCATGGCCGCCTTGCAACTGCTACTGGCATCTTTCGACCGTCGTCGGGAGGCATCCGCGAGTCTCGATGGTCTTGGTATCTCTGCGGTGGGCACGGCAAAAATGCTCCTCGCTCATTTCAAATCCACTGAACAACCCGATCTTGCTCAACAGGTCAGGGAAGCCCTCGATAGTCTTGAACCCGAGTGGCTTCTGCTCCCTGAAAACGAGCGAGGAGGCTTGCCGAGCCAGGATGCTCGACGCATGCGGCGCTCCAGACGAATCCCCCCCAAGTAACCCATCGACTCCACATGATGCGCACCCTGATTCTCCCCGTTCTGTTCCTAGCCAGTTGTGCTTCGACTTCCAAAGCCGTCGTGACCCCTGAGAGCACTGCCCTCGCCGAGCAACAGTTGGCACTGCTCGCCAACCTAGAAGGCAAGTGGTATACCGCTGATGATTCCGAACCCGAGCCGGTCTTGATTTATGAGACCATGGCCATGGGTCACGCGGTCTTGGAGACTGAATTTCCCGGCCAGCCCCATCAGATGGCAACGGTCTACTTCATCGAGGGCGGCGAGCTCAAGCTGGTGCACTACTGCGCCCTAGGTAATCGCCCGCGCATGGTAAGCCGCCCAACGGAGACCGCGGATCTGTACTTCGAGCTTGATGGGGACGGGAATCTTGGATCCCTACAGGAAGATCACATGCACAGCGCTCGCTTTCATTTTACGGGTCCGGATGCCATGACCCAGGCTTGGTCTTTCTACAGCGATGGTGAGCCTGTGGACGAGCACGGCAGCACCCTTGTGCGCCGCTAGAATCCAACTGAAGGTTCGTCTGCTGGGTGCCCTAGCCTGCATCGGGATCGGGGCGTGTAGCCAGCGCACCCCGGCCCCTGGTCCAGTGCCCCTGCGATCCAAGCAGCAGGTTCACGCTTTCCTCAGCGGTCAACGAATCGTCGCAACGGGAGATGACAGCTTGTGGTGGCAGTTCGAAGAGGACGGCACCTTCCAAGCCCAGTGCGACCTACACGTTCCACAAGAGGCGGACCCCTATCTCCTTCGAGGCCGTTGGAGTGTCACTCTTCATCGCCTTGAGCTTTCCGACCTCGATCCCGGTCCTGTGGGTGAGGCGGAGCTCAGCCTGCCCCTAGGGTGGGTGGACGGCAAGCTCAGGATCGAAGTGGACGGCCGGCGGTATCAGCGGCGGTGAGGCTGGCGCGTCCCCATGCCGAGGGACCAGTCCATGGTGAAGCGGGCATTGATTTCGGAAACCGGGTTGAGGATTTCATCGGTGCCCTGTGGGTTACGGTAGGCAAAGGCATCAATTCCATAGGGTCCGTAATAGCCGGCAGCGCTCAGTGCTTGTCCAACTTCAACCACGGCCTGGGCAAGCCGGTAATCTTGCCGGTCTCCCATCTCACCTGAGCGGGCCGCTGTCGTCTTCGTCCATGCGCCAGCGGGCGTCGTTTCTTGGAAACAAGGTGGTGCAACTGAGACCTGGCCTTGCGGGCTGATCCATCCGGAACGGGTAAACTCGCGAGTTACCTCAACGAAGGGCTCAATGGTGAGGGGTCCGCTGCGCAGGCTCGCTTCAAGCCAAGCGAGATCTGCACTGCCGGGCTTCCCCGAGGCAATGCGCCTGCGACCTCTACCTGCGGCTCCAAAGCTACGCCGGACAAGCCAGCCCAACCGTGCAGGTAGGCTGACCTGGGCGAGAGCGTCATCTAAATGCGTGGCCGTAGTTTTTTGGAAGGCGTTCTCGATCAAGGGCGGCCGCACGTTCTGCAGGAAGGGTCGCGCGTTGACTTTGCGTAGGATGGAGCGGCTAGGTGCCAGAGTGTCATCGACGACTGCACCCACAGCAGATAACTGGGCCAACGCTCGTGGGGTCGGGCACCAAGCAATCCCCGGCCAGCCCCGCAGGGCTCCGCTGGCAATGTAGAAATCGACGTTTTCTTCCGTCAGCAGAACATCACCCTCCTGCAGCAGTGTCCCCAGCAAGGGATTGCGTTGTCGGGCGGTGATCTCCAGCATGTGGGCCGAGGGGGTGTAAGACCCACGGGTCTCCAGTTCGTTCTCGGCGTCGAGATTGAGAACCCAGCAAAGCGGAGAGGAACTCATGCGGGGTCGCGGGCAGGGGCCGGTTGAGTGGTGGGGCCGGCGTGGGTGAGTCGCTTGAGAAAGGTGGGGCCCATGCCAGCTTCTGTCCGCGCTCCCCAGTGGAGTCGGGGTCCACGCATGAGCGCTGGCGTCAAGGGTGCCGGGAGCGCTGCGCTCCACCGGTCGTAGTCCAAGCTATCGTTGCTGAAATACTCAAACCACTTGAGCCCAAAGGCCACATGGGCAATCTCGTCCCGGCCAATCTGCTCGATGATGCTGGCCCCGGCTTCGTCACCTACGGACCGGAACCTCTCCGCAAATCGCTTGCAGTGATCGAGGTTTGCACCCTCCAGCCCCAGGCCCTGGAGGGCTACGAAGGCGAGCTCGTTCTCGCAAGAAGCGACTCGTTCCCAAAACCAATCCCTCACAGGGAAGTCGCCGGGACAGGCATCGAGAGATGCGATGTGTTGAATGTACATCTGCATGTGATCCAACTCTTCGAGGCACAGCCGCATGAGTCCTGCACGAAACTCCTCTGGGGTGTCGGGAAACGCCAGGATGGCCCATGCGAACAGCTCGGCGGCTTGGAGCTCGTGGTGCATGAACGTGTGAACGAGCCGTGCACGGACTTGAGGGTCGGCTAGGTTGTTGGGGCTGCGTTGGCTGCGCTTGAGCACTCGCCAGTTGGCAGGTCGCCCCGGTCGCTTGGTGCGACGAACGGGTGCGGCCGACTCCCAAGAGGCACTGAGGTTGGGGTCAGGGGGTGCTGGAGGGTTGAGCTTCACACTCGCTTCCGTGCTGGTGATCCATGTGTGGCACCACTCTTGAATCGTAGCTCTAGGTGGGGGCGGCGAGTGCATCAACACAGGATACCTTCAGCGGGTTCAAGAGGGGCCCTTGGCCAGACTTTGCTGATCACGCCAACCAGTCGGTGATGACACGTCCTGCCAGGTCGGTCAGCCGGTAGTCCCGACCCTCAGCTCGAAACGTCAGCCGTTCGTGGTCGATCCCTAGCAGGTGCAGCACAGTGGCGTGTAGATCATTGACATGCACCGGGTCCACCACAGCCGCATAGCCCAGTTCGTCAGTGGCGCCATAGGCGTGACCTCCCCGGATCCCTCCCCCCGCGAGCCACATGGAAAACCCTCGGATGTGGTGGTCTCGGCCTGATCCCTGACCCATGGGGGTGCGCCCGAACTCCCCGCCCCAGATGACGAGAGTGTCTTCAAGGAGTCCCCGCCTCTCCAAGTCGGCCAGCAATGCCCCAGTTGCCTGGTCCACTTCTTTGGCCGTGATTTCCATACTGCTTTTGACCGCGTTGTGGTGATCCCACGCTCGATGATAGAGCTGAACGAATCGGACGCCGCGTTCAATCAATCGTCGCGCGAGCAAACAGTTGGCGGCGTAAGATCCATCCCCTCCGCGTGTTCCGTACAAGTCAAAGGTCCCCTCGCTTTCGGTGGAGAAGTCGACTAGATCGGGGACACTGGTCTGCATCCTGAAGGCCAGCTCGTACTGCGCAAGCCTTGTGAGGATTTCAGGGTCGGCGTTGCGCTCGAACTCGTCCCTGTTGAGGTGTGCGAGAGCATCCGTCAAGTGGCGCTGGCCTGCTAGGCCAGCACCATCGGGGCTGCCGACGTAGTGTACGGGCTCGCCGACGGTCTTGAGGCTGATGCCTTGGTGTTGGCCGGGTAGAAACCCGGAACTCCACTGGCGGGCAGCGATGGGTTGGCTTTGGCCGCCTTTGCCTACGGAGGTGAGAACCACGTAACCCGGCAGGTCCTCGGTGTCGACGCCCAGCCCCCAGGTCGACCACGAGCCCATGCTGGGGCGCCCAGAGAGGCCGGAACCCGTGTTCATCATGGCGTGTGCCGGATCGTGATTGATCTGATCGGTTTGCATCGAGCGGACGATCGTGAGCTTGTCCGCTTGGGCGCCCATGTGGGGAAAGAGGGCGCACATGCGTTGGCCCGACTGGCCAAAGGTGGCAAAGGGGTGTTGAGGTCCGAAGCACTTGAGCTCGAATCCTTGCAACTGAGCAATCTGCTGGCCTCGGGTGAATGACTCGGGCATCGCCTGATCGTGGCGCCGTGCGAGCTCGGGCTTCTCGTCGAGGGTTTCCAGGTGAGAGGGACCTCCTGCCATGCATAGGTGAATGACGCGCTTGGCACGGGGGGCATGGTGCAGAGCCTTGAGTACACCGTTTCGTGGGGCGTTGGCTTGGTCCGCAAAGCTGGTGCCCCACGCATTCTCGGGTAGCAGGTGCGCTAGGGCGCCTGCCAGCACGCCTGCACCTGTTCCATTGAGCAAGCCCCTGCGCGTGATCGTGGGATCGAACTTCATCATTGTCTCGTAACCGTTTCGTGCAAGTTGAGGGCAAGTCGTGCAACCTGGGTCCAGGCGGCGAGCTCAATGTTTGAATCCTCGCTGTCGGCTACCTCTTCGGGTATCGGCATGCTTCCCTGACTTACGAGTAAGTGTGCACTCTGACGATTCGTATAGAATCGCTGACGTTCCGTGTCGAAAAGGGCGAGTGCGGTCCTGAGTTCAGCTGGACGAGCTGAACGGGCTAGAATCCTTCGCCATAGGGTCTGAACGGTGGACTCAGGAGTTGTGCTCGCTTGGAGAGCGACCGTCGCCAGCACTCGAGCAGCTTCGACGAAGCTTGGGTCGTTCATGAGCACGAGGGCCTGCTGTGGTGTATTCGAACGATTGCGTTCCGCGCAGGCTTCCTCGCGGCTTGGTGCGTCGAACGCATCAAGCGCGGGGTGCAGGAACGTGCGCGACCAAAACGTGTAGAGACTGCGCCGATAGAGATCTTCCCCCGCACCCTGTTGCCACACGCGCTTGGGGAAGTTGAGTTCCCGCCAGTGACCACTGGGTTGATAGGGCTTTACGCTAGGACCTCCGACGGAGGGGACGAGGAGCCCGGAGGCAGCGAGGGCGCCATCTCGCAGGAACTCCGCGTCCTTGCGCCAGCGGCGTTGGCTCGCCAGCAAGTCACCCTGCGGGTCCAGCGCCGCCAGGTCGGCCCGATAGGCGGAGCTACGCCGATAGGTATCCGAACTCACGATGGTGCGTACGAGTTGCTTGACATCCCAACCGCTGTTGACGAATTGAGTGGCTAGCCAATCGAGGAGTTCGGGGTGGCTGGGCCGAGCGCCCTGGTGTCCCAGGTCGCCAGGGGTGGCTGCCAGCCCTCGCCCAAAGAGTAACTGCCACATGCGATTGACAAATGCGCGTGCGGCGAGGGGGTTGGACTCGGAGACAAGCCAGCGGGCCAAGTCCAAGCGCGTGGCACCCGTGCTGGGGATGGACACAGCGGAAGTTCGAAGGAACGCGGGCACATTCGGTTGGACAAGGTCTCCACTCTCATCCATCCAGTTTCCTCGCGGAAGGACTCGCACGTCTCGCGGCTGGACTGAAACCGTGGCCAGCATGCGCGGCAAGGAGTCCTGCAATGAGTCCAGAGCAGCCTGTGCCTTCTGCAGCCCCTCATAGTTGGATGCCTGCCCGCCATGTTCTCGACGAAAACGAGTGCGCAGTGCATCGGATTGATCCTGGCTACGATCGGCTCTAGATGTTCGGAGTGCCACCTGCGTGGTGTAGGGACTGTGAACGAGGTCAGGGAATGAACACAACACGCCCGCAGCATCCCAGTAGGCCAGGCCTCCGAACTGGGTGAACGCCATCCCGTCAATGGTATCTCCAGCTGCGAGGCCGACCCGTTCATGGGGGACTTCGAGCCGCACCCACTCTCCAGCTTTGGGCAATTCACCCATGTGGCGGCGGTGGTCTCCATCGGTACCGATTCCGCCAAAGCTGATTCGGTCGGCGCCCCAGACGGCTCGGTGTTCCCAGCTTCCGTTCAGGTGAAACTGCAACATTACCTGTTCGGGTGGAGCCTGCGGGTCGAGGTAAAGCCAGGCGTAGAGCCGATCGCCCTCCCCAATGGTGAGGGTGCGATCCGCACCTTGGAAAAAGTGCTGCACAATCGCTTCACCTCTCTGCCGCCGGGAGTATGAGCCCGAGTGAACCGGAGTCCCATCTTTACCCTCCACAAAGGTCCAGTTGTCACGAGTTGTTCCCCCGTTGGACTGCTGGTCATCGACCCAAATGGCGGCTTGAAGAATGCCGCTTCGAGCCTGAGAGAGGAGCGCTGCTTCCCAGTCCTCTTGACGGGCATCTAACTCAGGGTGGGGCCCAAGAAACCTGCGTTTCGCCTGCTTGAGTTCTTGGGCGAGCTCCTCCCGCCGCCGTTCCTGCTCAGGGTAGACCACCTTCATTTCAGGGGGCACGACTTGGTTTTGGTAATCCTGGAACACCCCAACCTCGTCGATGTCGGCAAAGAAAGCCGACAGTCGATAGAAATCACCCATCGTATAGGGGTCAAACTTGTGATCGTGGCACTGCGCACATCCCATGGTCGCACCCAGCCACACGGTGGAGACATTGCGGACCCGATCCGCCGCATACTTGAGCAGGAACTCCTTGGCTTGGGAGCCCCCCTCAAACGTAATCATGTTCAAACGGTTGTAACCAGCGGCGACGCGTTGGGCCATGCTCGGTTCGGGCAACAAGTCTCCAGCAATCTGCTCAATCGTGAACGTGTCGAAGGGCTGATTGCCGTTGAACGCCTTGATGACGTGATCGCGGTAGGGCCACATCTGCCATTCCTGGTCTCCGTGGTAACCGACCGTGTCGGCATAGCGCACGAGGTCTAGCCAGTGTTGTGCCATGCGTTCCCCGTAGTGGGGGGAAGTGAGAAGCTGCTCGACATACCCATCGAGACTCAAGGCGCCCCGCTCGACGGCCTCTAGGCTAGCCGGGTCGGCGGGCAATCCAGTGAGGTCGTGAGCGAGGCGGCGGACCAGCACTCGGTCCGTGGCCTGAATCGAAGGAATGACTCCAGCCCGCCTTAGGGGTTCACCAATGAATCGGTCTATGGGGTGGGTGGGTGCGTGCCTGCCCAAATCCGTAAGCTCTGGAACCGTCGGTGTGTTAAGCCCCGTGAAGGACCAGTGGGGCGAATAATGAGCCCCTTGCTCAATCCAAGCCCGTAACCGCTCGATCTCATCGGAATCAAGTTGATGAAAAGCATCTGGGGGCGGCATGCGCCGGTCGTCGTCTGGACTGACGATTCGCAGAAACAGTGGACTTGTCTCGGGGTGGCCGGGATGAATGAGAGCTCCTTCGCTGCGGTCAGCCAAAAAACTCCCAGGCTGGTCCAGGCGAAGGTTGGCCTTGCGTGCATGGGCATCGGGGCCATGGCACGCAAAGCAATGCTCGGAGAGGATTGGTTGGATCTCGAGCCCGAACTGCACCTTGCCCGTTCCTCGATCCCCAGTGCTGGTGCCTTCTGAATGTGCACTCGCCCACAGGAGTACCGCGGCACCTAGAGCTGACCAGCGGCGCGAGAATTGGACCATGGGGTCATCCTAGCATTCGCGCCTCATTTAGGCTGCGGCTGGATTGAGCGCGTCCTAGCCGAGCAGGCTATCGATCACGTCTGAGGCAGAGTAGGAGTCGGCGCCGTCCTTGAGAAAGCGCGCAACGTTGGCGGCGTCGTCGCCTGAGGTAAGTATGGGGAGTTCTCGGGTCCCGTCCTTCAACTCTTGGGCTAGGCCGATATTCGCCAGCAATCCGTTGCACACACACTTGCGGCCGATGGTGTCTTCAATGTCGCCGCCTTTCTTCACGTAGTCCTCCACAGGTTCGGACGGGCAGCGCCAGCCGAGGGTGGAGTCCTCCCGCAAGTAACCGTGGCGCAAATAGCCAAGGTCACACACGCGCGTTCGGGCTTCGCTGACTGCGTTATCCGAAATCGTGCCCTCCACGCTCACAACCTTGAAGGGGAATCCCGTTGGGGAAGCAATGGGGTCAGTATGCACGTGAACCTTGCCCTCACGGCTTTGGGCCAGCACATGCTGTTTGTACTCAGCGAGGATGCCGGACTCTTCAGTGTAAGCAAACGCAGTTCCGACCTGGATTCCGGTGGCGCCTTGGTCGATCGCAGCTTGGAGGCCGGCACGATCGGCTAGGCCGCCAGCCATCCAGAAGGGACGTTCGAATCCACGAAAGGCGTCGAGATCGGGTTTGTCGCGCTCTCCATACACAGGTTCACCCTCGGCACTTAGGTCGCCCTTGGCCCGCGGGGGTGCGTTATGGCCGCCCGCTGTCGGCCCCTCAATGATGAACCCATCGATGCGGCCTGTGGCCTTGCGCAAGAGAATGCTGGCGACCGAATGGGTGGAAACGATGGCAAGGAAATTCGGGCGAGTGAGGGTCGGTGCTTCGCCGCCCAAGAACTCAGCGGGATCAAACACGGTGGTTTGGCGCTCGCCTCCTCGGGCACCCTTGACATCGAGGGCCAATTCGACGGCGACGCCTTGGGAAAGCTGGTCCATGATGCCCGGGATGGCCATGGGAATGCCGGCGCCCATGAGGACATAGCCAACTCCGGCCAACATAGCTCCATACAGTGCCGGTGCTGTGGGAAGCTGTATCTTCTCCAGGTAATTGATGCCGACGGGATTGGAGTGGCCCATTTTGGCGAGGAAGACCTCCACGTAGTTGGATACAACCGTCAGCTCATTCAGAGCCTGCGAGGGTTCCGCCGATGGCATCGGCTTGCTCTTGAATCGAGTACCAGGCTGCTTGCCTCCTTCGACGAAGTATCGTTCCAAGATACGCTCGGCCATGGCTGGAAATGGAAACGCTTTCAGCGCTGTGCGGAGCTTTCCGGTGGTGTCGCCCAGCTGCAATTGACGAGCAAGGATGACATCGAGCGCAGTGCCGGCGACGACTCCAAGTTGCCCCTTGCGTGACACCGCATTGGCTAGGCTCCAGCAGGAGACGCCAGCGCCCATTCCACCTTGAATGATCTTCGGGAGGTTATCCATGGCGGGGATCATAGCCTTCCCGGTGATGAGGCTGGAGGCTTGGTGGCCGAATCGGGGGGAATCTTGACCTCAGGGGCGAGGAGGAGCACTTGTGCATGCCACAACCCATCGGGGATCTCGTCTCCGAAGGGCTGGGACCGGGTTCCTACGCGCCAAGAGGGCTACTGAAACGTCACCGCAACCGCATCTGTGAAGTTTGATGTGGCATTGGGGTTCTGGTCGAGGAACCAACATTGGAAGTGCCAGGTCTCACCTGGACTGATCCCTGTCCTGATTGTGGGCAGAAATGTGGTATCCACATCGATGGCTAGCTGGCCGTTGCTGTCTGAAGTCCCTAGCAGTTTCACAAAGCGGCCGATCTTGCCGCCCAAACACAAGTTCCCTTGACTACCCCCTGGAAATGGGATGAATGCGAATTGGGATGAAACGAGAAAGTAGCCGAGCTGTCCGGGTGGAAGGGAACTGGCTGTGAGATAAATGGCATCGAGGCTGGCTGTTGGGGACCCCATTACAGTCAACGAGGCTGGCAGCCCTGTGGAGTTCGTATTGGCCGGTGCGCAGAGTGCTTGGCCGATGCTGCTCAAGACGATGGAATCAGGGAGGATGTCTAGGGCCTTGCTCTCCCCATTCGTGTCGCTGCCGTCCTTGCCGCTGTCAATGGAGAGGTTGGGGTCGGGGTGGAGCATGACTCGATCAAAGGTCAATCCCCCTTCGCGCGTGTCCATTCGAAAGGCATAGGTGACGCCTACATCTTGGGGGCTGATCGTGTAGTCAACACCCGAGTTGTGCCAGACCATGTTGAGACCCTCAAAGAAGCCATTGCTCGGGTCATTGGAGTAGGCAGTAAGAAAATAGTCGTGCGTGGGCTTCGTGTTGAACTCAAGCGTGCTGGCCGGGATGACCAGCGAGTCTTCATTGCCATAGTTGGCGTTGTTGCTAACCTCGAAAAAGCTATACCGCAAGTAGAGCCGGTAGGTTCCTGGCTGCCTGAACTGGATCAAGTAAGTGAGTTGCCCGTCGTGCCACAACCAAGGTCCTAGCATGGACGCCCGCATGGCCTCACCCCCTTCGGCCTCGGTACCACCAGGCAAACCGCCAGCAGATCCATCGATCCATTCCCAGGCAGGGTCAACTCCATTGCCCTTGTATGTTCCCACGTTTCTGTGGAAGCTTTCCGCTTGAAACGCCAGGTGGGTGTCGACCGGATTCTGGACGATCAAGCAGTCTTGGCCTTGGCTAATGGACGCTGCACAAAGAAGGGTACCCGCGAATTGTGCGAGGCTGCAGGGCCTACTCAGTGAGGGGACAGTTGTCTTGTTTACCACCAGTGCTTCCGGGTTCATTGGGTTTGAGTGATTCGCAACTAGGGGAGAGTTGAGCCACTCCCTCACATGGGAAGGATAGCCTGCCCTCCGTAGTGTGACTTGCCCATTTCTCAAGCGGCCCGTGTTGCAGGTTTATTCGGGCAGAGGGCGCCCGTAAGAGTCCTTCGTGAGGGGCGCACTTCCCGGCGTGAGAATCAACGCCCTGTTGAGACTGTTGTTCCTGTCGAGACTGTGGCTGCTGTCGAGACTGTAGTTAGCGTGTGAACCGAAGCATGTAGTTTTCTTTGAGCCCCACGCTGAGTTCCTTGGCAAACGTAAACCCGGCAGATTCGATTTCCCTGCGGAAGGTCTGCTTGTCGGCACGAACGTGGCCAAGTAGCCAATCACTGGACTTGCCCGGAATGCGCTCGAAGTCAACGACAAACAGGGACCCGCCGGGGCGTAGGCCGCGATACAAGGTCGCCAGGGTGGTGAGGGGGTAGGTGAAATGGTGGTAGGTGTCACAAACAAAGATGGCGTCCACACTCGCAGCAGGAATGCGGCTGTCCTTCTCGTCGCAGTGAATCACCTGCACGTTTTCAAGACCTTCTCGCTCTGCACGCTCTCGAAGGTGGGTGACAAAACCGGGGCTGATTTCTACAGCGAGCACACAGCCCTCAGCACCGACGGCGGCAGACATGGGCGCGAGAAAAAGCCCAGTCCCGGCTCCAACATCGGCGACACAGCTCCCGGCGTTCAATTCTAAGGCAGCGAGGATTTCGTCACGCTGCAGGGCGACTTCCCGAGACTCGACCTCAAAGCGGGCGATCCAGTCGTCGACTTCGAGTTGCTCATCAAGGAATCGATCATTGAGACCTTCACGCACCGCCAACTCATTGGGTGTCGTTGCACAGGCGGTGAGGAGAAGGGTAATGAGCAGTGAATAACGCATGGGTCGAGAGTGGGGGGAACGGGTGCGTGCAGCCTAGCACGCCATTCCTTCACGCCGAAGTGGCAAGTGCTTCAACTCGGATCGCACCTCCCCTCGATCGGGGCCTAGCACTCTAGATAGGATAGACCGGGCTGCCCTCCCGTCCTCGGGGGTCCTCCGAACCCCCTAGCGTCTGAGTGGGTTGCGCAGCCCCTTTGCGGCGGGCGTACTCGGTACTGGCCGCGCCTGCCCGCCGGGAACGGTTGAAACATCACGTAGGTCCCAGCCCTGTTCGCTTGCGGTTTGCTCATTGGGGGTGCCGTCAGGGTTCAAGATTCCATTGGCGATCAAGACAGCCTGCAGGCCTGCCGGGTACTGAGTTCCAAAGGCCTGGCCTAGTTCCTGAGGGACAAAGGAGACGTTCTCTCGTATGGGCGTGTAGCTGGCAAACCCTCGGCGAACGCCATTCACAAAATAGTGGAAGTTCACATCCCGATCTGCCCGCACCACAATCGTGCGCAGAGACTGTGACTCGATCCACAGATTTGCCGGGGCTCCGATGGCGGTGAGTTGCACGGTCAAGCCTTCTTCTTCGCTCACGAGGCCGAAGGACTCGGGTACGACGATGGTGGCCCGGCCATTGATGAGTTCTGAACTACCGCGGAAGTAGGTGCCGGACTCGTTGCCTTCCAGGCAGACAAATCGAATCTCCTTGGAGGGATCCCGTGGGTGCGGTTGAACAAAGGACTTCGTTCCTGTCGCCCCCATGTCTCCTGCGGAAAAAACACCAAAGCCTGCTGGCGATGCGGTAGAACCGTAGACGCCGTAATTGGCACCCGTGGCTTCGGTTGCGAAGCCCTCGACGCCGGCGCCGAGGTCAGCATCACTTGCCCCGCGTACCCCAGTGGTTGTTCCGGTGGTCGCCGTGGCCCATCCGACGACGCCTGTCCCCACACTAGAGGACGCCTGTCCGCTGACGCCCGCGGTCACTCCTGTTGCATCTGAGGCGAGTCCAAACACGCCGACGCCATTGGCCGAATCACTAATGCCCTGGACTCCAGAACTGAAACCACCTGTGAGGTCACTTGCCCAACCGAAGACTCCCGTGCCCGAGGGGCTGTCACTCTCGCCGTAGACTCCTGCCGTCAAACCTCCGCTCACATCGCTGGCCCAGCCAAACACTCCGGTGCCCAAGGGGGAATCTGCTTCGCCCGAAACGCCCACGGTGGCCCCCGTCAAATCTGTGGCCCAGCCGAAGACTCCACTCCCGGCTGCTGAGTCGGCTTGCCCGTACAGCCCGTATGTGATCCCACCCGTCAGGTCGGTTGCCCAACCGAGGCCTCCTGTGCCCAAGTCGCCGTCACTCTGACCGTACAAGCCAAAGGCCCCTGAGCCTGTGGTGGCCGGTGCCCAACCTGTGATGGCGCTCGCGTCGATGGCATCGGTAGAAGCAAAGATCCCGGGCAAGACGCCTCCATCAACCCCGAGGCGTGTGATGGGGCTCGTCGTGCCGATCCCAACCTCCCCTGTTGTGCTTACGAACAACTCAGGTCCGAGGGGTAGAAGCATGCCCAGAGTTGGCACGCTTGAGGTTTGTACACAGTTGGCCTTGTTGGCCTGGTCAATCACGAATTCAGCACAGAACCCCGAACCAGCGGCCGCCGAGTGCGGCGGAGCCACATTGACAGAGGTTTGCGCGCACAGTGGCAGGCTTGAGGCGAGCAAGACCAAGGGGGATAGGATTGAATAACGGAGTTGCATGATTTCGAGGGGGGTGTGAGGTCGGAAGCCGTGACGTGCGTGCCTTGATGACGGAGGGGGAAGGCAGGGGTTCCGCCCATTCATCAAACATACCTCTCGCAGGGAGTGGGCGGATGCTGGCAAGACAGCGCTCTTTGGAGGGTCTCTCACCTGGGTGCAATTGACCCGAGACTGTCTCAGATTGATCACTGCCGATTGACCCGGCAGAGACCCCGCGAATGGGTTGGGTTAGTCCGCGCCGATCCCTTACTAGACCCCTGATTCTGCCTTCTTGTCGTCCTTGGCTAGGTAGGCACGGGCTTCGGCATGCTGGGGCGAGAGACGCAGAACCTGTCGATACAAGGAGAGCGCCTCGGTCCGATCGCCCATCCAGATTGCGGCTCGGGCGCGATACACCCATGCCGTGACATCGGTCGGGAATCGGAGGCAGATCTGTTGGGAATGGTCACGCATCTTCGTCCAATTCCCCTGTCCTTCTTCGCTCATGAGCAGGCGGTGGTGAGCCGTTAGATTCCAGGGTGCGTCGCGCAACACTGCGCGGCTATGCAAAGCAGCCTCCTTCCAGCGTTGTTGAGCGAGTAAACACATGGACAGGCCCAGGCGGGCATCCAGAGAGGCATTATTGAGGGTGAGGGCAGCGCTATAACTGCGCCGGGCCACATTGTAATTGTGCATCAGGTAATTGAGCCAACCGTGGCGCAGGTGGGCCAGTTCGCCCGCCGGGCCGCTGAAGAGAGGTTCGAGCAGCGCAGCGGCCTCGCCGTACTTTCCCTGAGCCTCTAGAGCGTACGAGGATGCCCAAACGGAGTCTTCGTCCTGGGGCGCGACGGGGGCAAGTGCCAATAGGCTGAAAGCCAAGATCGTCAGGAGGGTCTTTGCCATAGTCTTACCGCCGGGTGGAGAATCGCAGGTGCAGGAAACGGCTGGTGTATTCGTCATTGAGGTCCGCATTGCGGAAGCTCCCTACACCGGCGAGCAGCGAGAGGCTGACTTGTTCTGAAACCTGCCAGCCAAGGCCGGCAGATAGGGCTCCCTCTTGAATGTCGGAGAGGTTGTAGACCGCCTGGGCATCCGGGTCGACCCCGAACACGCGTCGGCCCAAGAGGGCATTGAAATAGAGCGTATCCACGGTGTGAGCTGCACCAGGCTCGAAAAACAAGGTGTAGGCGCAATCAAGAGCTGAAGTACTGTCCATACCTTGGGTGCGACCGGCATCGTCGGATTGCACCCAGTAGCCCCGCAGGTGCAACCAGTCCTGCCCTGCCCGGAGAGGGAAGCCTACACTGGGGGTCCACTGCTGAAGCTGAAGGCCGCCGTCGTACTCGGAGTGAGCATATCCTAGGGCGAGTGCCAGAGACCGGTCGAAGGACCGGTAGGCTACCTGGGGGGCGAGCACACGACCGCCAGACGTTCCACCCGTAGGGTCGTTGTTGTCGATGGAGTAGGTATCGAGTCGCAGGGTCAAGCGACCTTCGAGCCCATCAGGAGTGAGGTGCTTATGGGCGCCGAAGTAGTGGGCCTCTTGGTCGATGGGGGCGACGTTCCCGTGGAAGAGGACTTCAGTTGATGAGGAGGCTAGGGCCACTCCCCAATCGTCCAGATACTCTGCAGAGGCGCTGAGTTTGGAGCTTGAGATGCTGCGGCGCAATTGGGATCCAAAGTTGCCTAACTGTGTGTGCTGGGCTCCGAACGTCAAATCCCATTTGTCCCCCCCCTCGCAGGCTGGGCTCGAGAGTGAAAGGGCAAGACAGGTGAACAACCCTAGGTGGAAGGCGCGTGGTTGGGCGGGAGCTTGGTTTTCCACGGGGGGGCGGTGGGATAGACTCCCCAGCTTGCGGCCTTGCCTGCTGATTGGACGGCGCATGGGGCTAACCTACGCTGTTGGGAGTGGACGGACTAGCGCATGGATTGGGCAAACAGCATCAAGCCCTCCATTTCCAACACCAAACTGGCCCATTCCATTGGAGGGAGGAACCCAACCACCTAGGATTGCGTCCTCCTATGTCCATGCCGTCCCCCCCAGAGCCCATCCTCTCCCGCGCCGCGCACTGGGTGAAGGCACTGACCCGTTCGGGTTCGTCATCGGTTGGGCCGATGGAAACGGCACGCCGCCACTTGCTAGAGGGACATCCCCGACGTGCGATGAGTGCCTACCACCAAGCTCTCAAGGTCTCCGGCAACGATCCGCGCGCTCTGGAAGGAATCGGGTGGTGCCTGCTTGACCTGGAAGAGCCCCTTGCTGCCGAACCGTGGTTTCATCAGGCGCTGGCGGCTGACCCGGGCAGTGTCTCTGCCGTCCGTGGACTGGAGGCCATTCAGCAGGACCGCTACAAGCCGCTTTCTGAAGCTTGGAAGGATTACCATGCAGGTGATGTTGAAGAGGCCCTTGAGAAATTCCAAGCAGGTGCAGGGGTTGGAGCGGATCTCGATTGCGGTGAGCGTTGGCGCTATCTCATTGGAATCGCCTGGTGTTACTACGGGTTGAGACAGCACGCACAGGCATTCGAATACTTTCAGCGCGTGCACGAACGAATGCCTGATCAGGTGCCCGCCCGGGAAGCCATGGGTTTTTGTTGTTTCTTCCTGCAGCGCTACGATGATGCTCGGGAGATTCTCAGCGGGGTCGTTGCCGACAGTCCCGATCGCAGGGATGCACATTCATTCCTGGGTTGGACTGCTCTCGAGGTGGATCAAGACACCGAGGCCCTCGCACATTTCGATCGGGCGTGCGCCCTCGACACGTCCTGTGGTGATCCGGTTTTTGGTCGGGGCTGGAGCTTGTTTCGTTTGGGGCGAGTGGCCGAGGCAACCACGGCCTTCGAATCCGCGGGCTCTCTCGACCCTTTTCATGTGTCCATTGTTGGGCTCCACGAGCAAGTCTTGGAACGAGACGAACTTCCCACTGAACTCCTGGATGGAATTGCCTGGTCGAGGTATCGGCACGGTGGGGCTGAGCAGGCCCTTGAGTTGTTTGAGAGCCTCATTGCTCGGGGGCATGTCAGCATGCCAATCGTTATCGGTCAGGCCGCCTGTTTGATTCGAATGCGCCGCTACAGCGAGGGAGCCGAGCTTCTGCAGAAAATCGACGGGCTTGAACAGTTGGACTTTGAAGTGGTCGAGGGTGAGCACTATCCGGAGGATCGATTGATCAACTCCCCCTGGTCGCTCCTGGCATGGTGTCATTACCACGCCGGTCGCCACAGCGAGGCACTTTCCATTTTTGAAGCATGCCTGGGACGGGATCCCGAACGAATCAACCTTCTCAGCGGCCTCGGCTGGTCGCATCTGGCCCTCGGCCAACTCGAGCAAGGCGCCAGGGCTTTCATTCAGGCGAACGCCATCGACTCAGGCTATATCCAAGCCGTTCGCGGAAATGGCTCCGCTCGCCGGAGATTGGCCGAGCGCGACGCTCCGGCCTTTGCCGCCCTGCGCCAGGGCCACTTCTCACAAGCCTCTGAATTGCTCGAAGATGCACTCAATCATGAACCTTACCCCGATCGTAGGGAACGCCTTGAGCGTGCTCTGCGTTGGAGTAGGGAGCGCGCCTCCTCTCCTTGTCCTACACAGCCATGACAGCATTTGATCCCAGAGAAACCCTCGCCTTTCAGCCCTCCGTCCAGTTCCGAGTAGGAGATGGCGGCTCGGGGTTCCTTTTTGATTCCGCCTCGGGGGCGGGATTCGTAGTCAACATGAGCGGGGGACGGTTGGCCCAGGGTCTC
The DNA here is from genome assembly GCA_964469565.1 of uncultured Planctomycetaceae bacterium. Taxonomy (GTDB): domain Bacteria; phylum Planctomycetota; class UBA1135; order UBA1135. The sequence goes on along the minus strand of CAYXZD010000004.1, from coordinate 130,084 downwards.
ATTCAGGGACGATCGACCGACCAGCTTGCTCAAGACCTTGTGGATGACTTCGACGTGGAATTGAGCGAGGCCCTCGCTGATGTGGCCGACTTCATCAAGGCCCTGCAGGACAACAGTATTGGAGTGTGCGCGCGTGAGTAACGCATCTACATCCATGTGCGTTGCCGTCACGGGACTCGATTGCAAAGACAATCCTCACCCAGGGGTTGCCGTGGCCCAGTGCCTGCGGGCCGACCCTAACTTTCAAGGGCGGATCATCGGGCTCACCTATGACCCCCAGTGTACCGGAGCTTATCGAAATGACCTGTTCGATGAGGTGCACCTGCTTCCGTACTCCAATGAGGGACAGTTCCTTCTCAAGGCGCGCCTGATCGAGCTCGCTCGCCGGGGTGTCCTCAATGTGCTGATTCCAAGCTTGGATACAGAGATTGCATTCTGTAGTCGGATCCAAGACGACCTCGCCACTGCGGGTATTCAGACATTCATGCCTTCGGAGTCTGCGGTGAAGGCACGCACGAAGATGTTGTTGCCTCATTTCTGCGAGAAGTTTGGCCTCGACGTTCCCCGCACGGAGATCATCGTAGACGAAAAACAATTCAAGCAAATGCCCTTCCCCACCCCGTGGATTCTGAAGGGTTCTATCGTGGATGCTGTGCCCGTGAGTGACAAAGCGTCTGCTGCCGCCGTCTTCAAGGAACTCACCGCGCGCTGGGGGTACCCGGTACTGGCGCAGCAGGCGATCCAGGGCGAGGAATACACCTGTGCAGCACTGGCGGGGGACGACCACGAACTCCTGGGGATTGTTCCTATTCGAAAGTTCACCGTCTCATCAAAGGGCAAGGCTACCTCTGCTGTCACGCTGGAGGATGAGAGCTTGGTGGCAGAGGCTCGCCGGGTGGCGCGAGCATTCCAATGGGTGGGTCCCATGGAAATCGAGTGGATTCGCGAAGCCTCATCGGGTCGTATGTACTTGATTGAAATCAACGGCCGCTTCCCCGCGTGGATTCATTTGGCCCTAGGTTGCGGAATGAACCTCCCGGCTGCGCTCCTAGACCTTATCGCAGGCCAATCAGTGCAAGCATTCCCTGCGCCGCCCGCAGGCCGCATCACGATGCGGACAACCAGCTCTCGAGTGACCTCGCTTGACCGCTATCTTGATCTTGTAGCTACAGGTTCAAGTTCCGCCGCCTCCAAGGAGATGCAAGGGTGAGAGCCTGCGCCATTCGACTTAGCCTGCGGGCGCTTGGGTCCATTGCCAGCCTGCTGGGATGGGGCCTGCTCATCACTTCGGCGTCTGCCCAGTGGCAAGATCCATCGGCTTGGGAGAGTTTTCAGCGGGGCAACTATGAGGAAGCCCTCGACGGCTTGGAGAAGGAGGCACGTCTCTATCCCTATTCGCCCATCCCTCTCGATGGGATCGGTTGGTGCCACTACTACCTTGGAAACGTGCTCGGCTCAGAGGAGTGGTTCAAGAAGGCCCTCGAGCTGGACGAGGAGTACAAGTGGTCCCTTCAAGGCCTCGAGGCTGTGGAGACCTGGCGCTGGTCGGTCATTGAGCGTGCGCGCACCTATTACTATGGGGGCGACTACGAACTGGGGGCTGCCTGGTATCGGATCGTGATCTCGGAGCCTGAGCGCTTGCCTGATGTTGACCGTTGGCGGGGGCATGCGGGGCTTGGACTGTGCCTAGATCTACTGGGTCAACCTGAGCAGGCAATCGAGTCCCTTCTCACGGCTCTCAAGATGGACCCCCATCAGCTGCCGACCCTGCGAGGGCTTGCCCAAGCCTATTACAACTTGGGCAAATGGTCCTCAGCAGGCAAGTATGTGGACCGCGCCCTGAAAGAGGGGGATGACTGGGTGAGCACCCCGCGCCTGGGGGCTTGGATCGAGTTCCGCCGCGGGTCAGCCATTGGAGCCAAGCGCGCATTTGAAGCTGTCCTGCAGCAGGAGCCCCAGGATGGATCCGCATGGTATGGGCTTGGAATGTGCTCGACCCAGCCCACGTCCAAGCAGATCGACTTTGCTGCCTTCGACAAAGCAGCGGAACTGTCACCCCTCGTGTTTGAGGCCGAGTGGCTGGATCTGGCCCGTGCGAGTGCCGACTGGAATGATCTACGTTTGCGCCATGGTTGGTCGTTGATTCAACATGGTTGGTCGAGCACAGCGGCCGAGCGTTTTGCGGAGATGGTCGAAGATGGCGCGGAGCCTGAAGCCGCTAGACTCGGGCAGGCCCATGCTCTCTTTGCGCTGGGTGATTATTCCGGTGCCCAGCGGGTTCTCGCTGGAGGAACTGGAGACGAGCTCAGTATTGTTGAGATGGCGACGGCGGGACCGACGGTGCTGATCACGAGTAACGCCAGCTCGCTGGGGGCCTGGTGTCTTCTGAAACTGGGTCAGACCGAGGAGGCGCAGTCGGCGTTCGAATCGGTCTTGGTCGATCACGCCGACTGGATTGATAGCCGCTGCGGGCTAGGCTGGGCTCTGCTGGCGCGTGGATCGGGGGACGCAGCCGATGAGCATTTCAGTCGGGCACTGAAGTTAGCCCCCACATACTCCGATGCCCTCGCGGGTCGAGCGGCGGTTCAGTCTTGGCGTACCGCTGATTATCAGGCTGCACGGTCCTTGTACTACAGTGGTGAGTATGAGGCTGCCCTCGAGGGTGCAGAGCGAATCCTCGCCGGGCCTACAGTTTTCCCCAAGGACCAGCAGCATCTCATCTACGATTTGATGGGGTGGGTTTATCTCGCCCAAGGGGAGACGGATTCGGCCCGCTCTGCTTTTGACCGTTCACTCAAGTCTGAGCCTGAGTTTTTCACCTCGATGAAGGGCACCGCCCTGTGCGAATTCGTCCGAGGGGATTACTCAACTGCTCTCGAACTCGCCGGCACCATTCTGGAGTCCTTTCCAGGCGCCACTGACATTCTCTCGCTCCAGGGCTGGTGCCTATTGCGCACCGAGTTGGAGAGCGAGGCGATCGGAGTCTTTAGCGAGGCCATTGAGGCGGCATCTGTTCAGGGCATCGCTTTGCCCGATGCCCATCGTGGTCGTGGTTGGGCGCAAGTGGGTCTGAATCTCGTGGCTGAGGCACGTGCGGACTTTGCAGTCGCCGCTGGAGCCATCCCGCTCACCCTAGGAGACCCAGAGTTCCGTGCCCTAGTGGAGAGCCGATCTGAATACCATTCCCTTGCCGGAGACTTGGGCTGGGCTCTGCTCTATGCGGATGCTTATTCTGAGGCGGCAGACTGGCTGGCCCTTGCGGGCGACTTGATCCCAGAAGAGAGCTCCTACCGACGCGGCCAAGGCCTGGCCCATTACTACTTGGGTCAATGGGATCAAGCCATCGAGATTCTCAAGCGGCTTGTGCGTTCTGCGCCCAAGTCGGAAACGGGCTGGGGGGCGTGGTCGGCAGCTTACTCAGCCTTGGGATGGAGTGAGCTCTATGCTGACGATGCGCGGGCGGCTCTCAAGACCTTCAGCGCCCTCAAGGCGCTACACAAAGGCGATGACTTCTGGCCCGACCCCCACAATGGGCTGGGTTGGGCCAACCTTGCCCTTGACTCGAAGACCCGCGCCAAGCGTGCGTTCGAAGATGCCCTGCGCTGTACACCTGATTATGCGTCCGCCCTGCAGGGCCTCGCACAAGCCGAAGAGGACACGACACCATGATTGCCCCGGATGCTACCCACTTGAGAATCGGCCTGACGGGTCTAGACTGCTCAGCTTCTCCAGAATTCGGCTGTAGTATGGCCCGCTGTCTGCGCAAGCGGAGCGGGTCGTGGCAGCTGATCGCCTTGTCCTCTACGGGTTGCGAGTCGGGCTTGTTTCAGCCCGCAGATGATGCAACCCCTCAATCTGCGGGTGCGCCACTCTGGGACGGGATTCTCCGATGGCCCGAGCCAGCCCTGCGGACCGATTTCCTACAGGCCGTCGATCGTTGGATCGATGAACATGGCAATCCGCCGGTAGACGTGTTGCTTCCTGGACGGGAATCAGACTTCGAAGACCTTGGAAGCATGGGGCCGGAACTTGCCCGTCGGGGTATTCACTGTTTGGTCTCTTCGCCGGGTTCCATGGTGCGGTTCGATGTCGCTTCTATCCAAGCAACCTGTGCGCTCTTTGGCATGCCCTCCTATTGGAAGGAAACGGCTGTGTCCCTCGATCAGGTTTGGGAGTTAGCAGGCCAAAACCTCTTCCCCTGCCACTGGGTGAGCCGAAAAGGGCGTGGCGTGGCCAAGAGCGCCGAAGAGTATGTCGCACTTGCCGAGCGTGCCCTTGAAGAAGGTCAAGGCCCCATCCTCCTTGCAGCCATCGAGGAATCTAACGCGCCCCTGGAATACGCCTTTTCTGGAATCCTCGCTCCGGGTGTTGGTCTGCTCGCCCCAACAGCTCTGCGGGTACTTTCCACGGATGATAGTGGGTGTGTTTGGATGGGTTCGTCGGTCAGCGAACCGGATCTGCTCACGCAGATGGCAGATATCGCAAGTCGAACGGGCCTCGTGGGACCGGTTAGCCTGCGTTTGCGTGCTAGAGCAGGTCAGAGCCTTGAACTCATAGGAGTGAGTGCGGGTTTTGAACCCTGGATCGAAATGCAAGCAGCTCTTGAGGGGAGCCTCCCAGAGGCACTCGTGTTTGCAAGTCTAGGTCTGCGCCCCGATACCGAGATTGACACCACAAGAGAGCAGGGGGTCTTGTTCAGCATGACCTCTGAGGACCGCTTGTTTGATGTGCAGGACTTGCCCCTGCCTAGTGCCACCCAAGAGGTGGCCCCGCCCCATAGCCTTTAGGATTCATTATGACACGTCAGACCTATACGAAACCCACCCTGCAACCCGTGGCCAACTCGGCCTTTACTCTGGGAGCGAGTCGCGGCTATGGAAACGAGGGCTTTCGGGAGATCGAAGGCTTCGATGCTGAAGAACTCATCGCGCAGTATGGATCGCCCCTTGGGATCGTCTCCGAAAGTGCATTGCGTGAAGGGTACCGCCGCATGCAGGAGCCCTTCGTCGAGCGCTACCCGAAGACGATCGTGGCCTGGTCGGTGAAGACCAACTACAACACAGCGGTCTGTGCAGTTTTCCGCGATGCCGGTGCGTGGGGAGAAGTTGTCTCGGGTTACGAGTACGGCATTGCCAGGGATATAGGCATTCCGGGTAGTCAGATTATCTTCAACGGTCCGATCAAAACCGACGAGGAAGTTCTCCGAGCATTCGCTGAGGGCGCAACCATCAACATCGACTCGTTTGATGAACTTGCACAATTCGAAGCGCTGGCAGCACAGCTGGACACTCCAGCCCGCGTCGGCATTCGCGTCAACATGCAGCTCAATTACCCGCCTTGGAGCAAGTTTGGCTTCAATCTCGAGACGGGTGAAGCATTCCAGGCGGCGCGCATGGTGCAGAGCTCTTCCAATCTGCAACTGGCCGGGTTGCATCTGCATGGTGGTACTTATGTGACTGATCTCTCAATTCACGCCCGCGCGGCAGCCAACCTAATGGACCTAGCCCTGCGGCTTGAAACAGAGTTGGATGCGTCCATCGAGTACATCGACCTTGGCGGTGGTTATGCATCAGAGAACACCCTGCATGGCCAGTTCATGACGGGAGAGGCTGTGATTCCAACTCCAGAGCAATACGCAGAGGCTATTTGCACCCCAGTTTCTCGGGGAGCAGCCCGGCTTAAGAGTGAGCCGCAGCTGTTCATTGAGCCCGGTCGTGTCATGGTGGACTCCTCGATGACCATCCTGACGACGGTTCAAACAGCGAAACGTCTGTCTAATGGGAAGAAAGCGGTCATCGTGGATGCGGGCGTGAATATCCTTCCCACGGCCTACTGGTATAAGCACGAGACTCAGCTCATGCGCGGGAGCCAGGAACCCATGGAGGAGGTGAACATCTATGGAGGCCTGTGCATGAACATCGATGTGCTTAGCACGGATGTTCTCATGCCCCCCCTGCGAAAGGGGGACCGATTGGCATTCCACAACTGCGGTGCCTACAACATGACGCAGTCGATGCAGTTCATCTACCCACGCCCAAACTACATCATGATCTGTGAAGGTCGGGATGGGGGACCCGCAACACTCGAAGTGATTCGCCGCAAGGAAACTCCAGAGGATATTCGTTTCCTCGATCGCCTCCCCGAGGTCTTGCACAATGACGAGAACCAAGCCGCCCTTCCCTTCGTGACCGATTGACCCCGAGGGTTGACTCCATTGGCTCCGTCTCAATCCTCTTCTCCCTTTGGATTGGCTGGCCTCGATGGCCAGCCGATCACCTGGGAGATGCTGCTCCGAACTAGCCTCAAGGGCTATGGAGCCATGTTCTTCAATCCGCGTCCACGCGCGGGTCTGTGGATATTGGCGGGGATTGCGCTGGCCTTCCCCATGGCGGCCTTGACATCTTGGATCGGCGCCGTGGCCGCTACCGCCGTGGCATTGAGGCTGCCTCGGCAGGCACTCCTCGCTCACGAGGGATTGCTCACCTTCAACGGTGCCCTCGTTGGATTCGGCTGGGCGTCGATCCAGTTTTCGCCGGAAAACTCGGTGTACTCACTTCCGTTGTTGGTCTTGGCGGCGGCGCTCACGGTTCCATTGAGCGCCTGTTTCTTTGGCGTTGCGGCAACCTCTCGTCTGCAGTTGCCCCCCTTGTCCCTAGCCTCGTTGCTGGTTCTATTTGGCGTTTGGGGAGTGCTAGATCACTCGGGCGATCGGGTCTTTCGGCCGGTCCCTCAGATGCACCGGCCAAGTCTCACGTCTGAGACACCGGTCGAATCAGAGCTGAGTTCGGTGGGGCCCGTGCAACCCTCTCGATCCGGGGAGGCCAATCAAGGCCACCCTGAATCGGACTCTCCTCAGGGGCCCGGCACAACCCACACGATGGGAGCTCCATCAGCGCTTACGGGCGGACGCAAGACCTCCGAGGCAGGGGGGGCGTTACAGGGGACTCGACCCGAGCTGCGCGAAGCCCAGTGGGAGGAGTTGAGGGATCAGTGGCCCAGCTGGCTGAATCATCTGCGCCTGGGATTGGGCATCCTGTGCATCTTGGCAGGCCTCATGTGGAACTCCTGGCGCACGGCATTGTATGCGGGTCTGGGAGTGGCTGCGGCACTGGGCGTGGGGTTCATGTTCGAAGGTCCACTCGTCTTTTTTGACCGCACGTTTGTCTTGTATGCGGCGGCTCCAGTGATGGTCGCGGTTGGGTCCATCTTCGTGGCGCCCTGCATGGCTTCGGGGTTCTTAGGATTCTCAGGAGTGGCTGTGACTTGGTTCTTGGCGCGCGAGGTGATTCCAGGCCTCGTGGATACAGCTGGTGTTCCGTTGTTTACTTTGCCCTTTGCCCTCGGGGCATGGGTGACGCTCATCATCACCAACCTGTTGTTCTCCACTCCAGGCCGGGGGGCCCTCGTCCCTATTCCCTTGCTGAAGGCCTGTACCCCAGAAGCGGCGCTTACTTGGGCCAGGACGCTTCGCTGGTCGCGGCGATTCTGGGAAGATGTAGGCCGCATTTCTTCACCACTTTCAGAAGCCTCCGACATGCAAACACGCCGCCAAAAACTCCGCAGCTACGTCGCCAACTCCAAGCGCATCGTCGTGCTCTCCGGTGCGGGTATCTCGACGGATTCTGGCATCCCCGATTTTCGTACGGGTGTGATTGAATGGAAGAAGTATGACACGACCCATTTCCAGTATGAGCGCTTGGTCAACAGCGAGGAGTCGCGACGCCACTATTGGGAGATGAGCCAAGATTTCTATTTGCTTATCCGCGATGCCAAGCCGAACCAGGATCATATGTTCATCGCAGAGCTTGAAGCTCTTGGCAAACTGCAGTGCATCATCACGCAGAATGTGGATCGTTTGCACCAGAAGGCCGGCAACTCACCCAACAAGGTCGTGGAGATTCACGGCAACGAACTGACGGTGGGATGCCTCAATTGCGAAATGAAGTACTCGCGTTCAGAGGTCTATGAGTGGATTCGGGGCGGTGTTCAGGTGCCCTATTGTCACGCGTGTCAGGGCGTCCTCAAACCCGAATCTGTAGCCTTTGGCCAGCCGATGCCTGTGGAGGCCTCCAAGCTGAGCCTCGATGCTCTGGAGGGTTGCGATTTGTTGTTGGTCCTTGGTACGTCCTTGGAAGTTGAGCCTGTCCACTACTTACCCGTGCGCGCGGTGGAGCAGGGTGCGCGCTTGGCCATAGTGACCTTACATCCCACTCCGTTTGACTCCCTCGCGGACGTGGTTGTGAGGGGCAAGCTGGAGCCAGACTCTCTAGCTTAGAGGGTGGCGCCGGAGGGACCCTAGAGGCCCGAGAGCCAAGCTCGCACAGTCCATTGGCCGTCCTCGCGAGTGCAGATGATGAGGTCATCGCTGCCGGATGCACTCAGATCATGGGGAAGCAAGATGACCTGCTCTGCTTCAGCGAGTCCCTGGATGGTTTGGGAAAAATCAGGCGTGCGCTCTGCGTGGGACCGTCGCAGTGCGGATCCGGGAGAAAAGTCACGCTTCATCATGCTCTCAAAACTGAGCGTAAGGTCGCCGTCATCCCCGAGTTTATCCAGGTCTTCAAGGACCAGAATCTCAAGCAGACCCAATACATCGGGCTCGCCCTTCCAGGCCTGTTCGACCCGCTGTTCGCGGGGAGCGCAATCGAGGTAAATGGAAACGGTGTCCCCTTCGGCATCCAGCACATCGGAGCGCTCTGCGTCCCCACCCCAGTTGAGTCGGCGTGCTGGGATCTCCAACTGGGCTAGGACCTCGTCACTCATGTCGCCAGCCTTATCGATGAGTGAGAGGATGTTGGGGATCTCCACGGCCACCCTTCCACGTTGGGTGGGGCGTCGACTAAAAGCCCCCTGGTCATTGGTGTAGGTGAACAACTCAAAGTCCAATGATCCCGGGAGAACGAGGAACCGCAGAAGGCTGCTCAGGCTGATCGATTCGCCCCGAGCGATCTGCAATTCCGGTAGGGGGCCCTCGCGGACCTGACGCACAAACCAGCCGAGAATCTTCCCACTAGATTTGAGCTTTTGGTCGGGTGTCTCACGCGGCCCGGTCCGTGCCCCCCCCAAGTACACGAACACCTCAGGCCCCACGGCAACCAATAGGTCCTTTGGGGCCTTACCGTCAATCTCCCTAAGTTTCCAAGTGACTTCGTCTTCGATGTTGGAAAACAAATCGTCGAGGTTGAGCTTGGTCAGCTTGGGAAGTGTTGCCCTGAGGGCCGCAAGGTCAAGGATCCAGCTGGGTTCTGTCGGTACACCGTTCTCTCCGTCGAGGTGCACTGACACGCGCTCGCGAGTTTGTGAAATGAGGTCGATCAACCCATCCCCATCGACATCCTCCATGCGGAACCAAGGAATCGCCACCCGCCTGCCCACCCGGGCCCCGAGTTGGGTGGGGTTGCCCACCGAAACGGTCACGCTGAGGTCGTAGGCAATTTGCAACGGATCAGCGAATCCACTGGGGCTCGCCAAGTAGACGTGATGGGCGGCCCGCGTGGGCAGCACGAGGTCTCTGCGTCCATCGGAGTTGACGTCGCGAGCAAACTCCATGGCACTCACCCCGGGAGGTAGATAGCACTTGCCGCTGATGAGTGGAGGGCCTTGCTCGAACTGCCCGTCACGGAGTACCCATGCATGCACACGACCATCCTCGGTGAGCAGGATGGCTTGATCGTGTCCGAGTTGGCTGATGTCCCCGAGTGTCCATGCCGTGCGCTTGGCTGGCCAAGAGAGGTGCGCCTGGGGCTCTGTCGCATAGAGCCCGGAATCCTGTAGGGGATACACATCGAGGCCCTTCCCACTGACTCGAACCAGGTCGAGGTCCCCATCGCCGTCCATGTCGCGCAGGGCGAGGTCGACGGCTTGTTCTTCCACAACCAGCAGGGTCTGAACAGCGCTTGTCGGCGGGTCTTGGCAAGCGAGTGCCAACAGTGCGATCCACATCATGGTCGCTGCCCCCGTCGTTTGGAGATCTGAATCGTGAGCCCTTCTTCCCTTTGGGCAATGAGATCGCCGATTCCATCGCGATTGAGGTCGATGACCTTCAATAGGCCGTAAAGGCTGCCCGTGGGAAAGACCTTCCATGGGGCCGGCTCGAGCGCCCAGGTGTCTGCACTAAAGAATCCCCCCTTCTTGAACTGCACCCGTCGTAGGGTGAGTTCTCCCTGGAGGTTGATGGCTACCAAGTCAGCGACGCCGTCTCCACTACAGTCGAGCGACATATCGTAGCTCCCCACAGCTGCTTGAATGTCGCTCTCGTCATAGACCTCCTCATGACGGACTGTGGCCTTGCGGTCAAAGGCCTTCCCGTTTCCAAAGTGCACAAGGTGGGTGAAGTGGAACTTGAGCCCGGTGAGTGAGTCAGTTATGCCGGGCAATTCAAACTTGCGAATGACTAGATCCCGTCGGTCATCGCCGTTCACGTCCGCGAATTGGGCAACGAGTTCGATCCCTTCAAAGCGCAGGATCTGGGTTGGGGACTCGGGCAGCAGACTCTTGCCGTCGTTGATCAGCACAAGGATCACCGAGGGGTCCGTCCCCAGGGCTTTGAAGCGTGCTTGCTTGATGACCAACAGGTCGATGTCTCCATCACCATCGGCATCTTCGAGCATCAGCCTTCGACGGGCCTTGCCCGGATCCATGTAGGCTGGCAGCGTTTCAATCCGTGTAGGTTCTAAACTGCCTGAGCGGTGGAAACGCAGCTCGTCCTTGCCAAGCACCAGAACATCCTTGATGCCGTCGCCGTCGATGTCGAGAACCGCAGGGGCTGAAAAACCATGGTTGGACGTCAGCATCGTGCCAAAGGTCAGCATGTCGCCGGCGAAGGGGCCATTCCTATCGCTCGTGTTCAGATACCGGCGGGTGCTCTCATTGGACTCGACATAGCTGTAGCTGGGAGCTTGGCCGTCCCCGCCTAGGACGTGCCGCGCTTGATACACGATCTGGCCATCGGGTTCTTGCTCGGGACTCCAGCGCACGAGGCCCCCCTCCTGGGGAAGCACGAGATCATGCAGGCCTAGCTCGCCCCGATGGGGGAGGCGATACCTCCAAAGGGGCAATCGCGTTGGACTGGGGATATCAAAGAGCAACGTGGTGGCAACGAGTGACTGGATGTTGTTGCGATAACCCGGATGGGTCACGCTATAGGACCATGCGCCCTTACCGGTCAGGAAAATGAGCTCTTGGCCAGGCTCGGAGCGCACATCGGCCACACTCCAAGCGGAGACATCCCCTTTGATCGGGATTGTCAATCGAGGCTCCCTGGCCGGCCCCGAATCCCCGAGGTCATGCAGGCGAAGTTCCTTGGTACCGTCGTCGAGCAGCACGGTCAGGACGAGGTCGCGCTGGCCTGCCTCCGTTCGACCCATCCCGCCAATGACGTTCCAGCCGATGATGCGAGCGTGGGCCTCGAGGGAAGCGTCAATGAAGTGTACGCGGTCGCCGTCTGACCCGAGGTTCTCGTGGGTCAGCGCTCTCGGTGCAGGGAGGCACAACGGCATGAAGCCCAAGGTGAGGGCTGCGATCACTGGCTGAGTTCCCCCACAGCATGTGAATAGTTCAGGACCCGGAGTACATTCCAGCGCGTTTCGATGCCCTTGCGATCATAATTCAAAAGCCAGATGAGCCAGAAGTCGAGCACCTCTAGGGAGACACTCTCTCCATCGGCGCTGGCTTGGTAGTCCACCAGAAATGGGATGGAGAAGCTCAAGAGGCGATTCGGTGCCTTGAGGAGCACCAATTCGGTGCTCTGCATTTGACCCTGGGTGTCGCGGTAGGTGCATTGGGTCGACTGGCCGGGATTCATGGCCTGCACGCGGCGCAAGAGTGCTCGTGCGGATAAGACTCGATTGCCGTCGAGGGCTGTCACCACACAACCCACCTCTAGGCCGGCGCTCGCGGCCGGACCCTCGGGGTCCATCGTGACTAGCAGCGCGCCTCCTTGCGACGAGAGCCAACCGGCGCGGGTGCGGGCGGGCTCGGCTAGCCACAGGAGCTCTGCTTCGCTGGGTGCGAGGGGGGCCGGCCCAAGTGTAAGCTCCACTCGAAAGACCGAATCGCCACGCTGCATATCGAGCACGGCCACGTCACCTAGGTTTTTGTGGCTGAGTACCGTGGCGAGTGCTTGTGGGTCGTTGATGTCTTGATCATTGAACCGCAACAGAACATCTCCCAGTTGCACGCCGACCTTGGCAGCAGGTGAGTTCTGCACAATCTGAACCACCCGAACGCCCGGATCGAAGAACAGAGATTCAAGGGAGTCGCCGTCATTCTCACGGACTTCAAGCCCGAGAAACCGTCCAGCCGTCTGGTTCGCCTTGGTCCACTCCAGGGTTTCTGGCAGGGGATCGGGCAGAGTATAGGCCGGGCCCGTGATGCAAGACGTCAAGCTTGCCAGCCAGCAGAGGATCCCGGGTGCGAGACACTTTCGGAGGGGACGGGTGGGGCAGGGCGAGGCAAGGTGCATGGGTACCTTCCAGCCTAGCATGTCTTTCCCCCCTAGGACGAGGGTTGTGGGGGGCCACCTAGAGGGCGCGTCGGCGCAACACCCACACTGAGGCGAGTCCGAGCAATACGGACTGAACCCAGGACAGCCATTGACCCAGAGCAATCTGGTGGGGGCGCATGCCCTTGTCCGAAAAACCCCTGACGAAGCCTGCTGTCTCACCCATCGCGGACGAATCGGCCAGGGAGGGTGCGAAGCTGGCGAAACACAGATACTTGAGGTCGGGACCGAGTGAGTCCTTGACGAGGTCGAAGGCCACAAACAAGACGAGGGCCGTTGCGACGGCGCCCACCGCTGTGCGAGCGACGCTTGAAACCAAGAGGCCGAATGCCCAAAGGGCGAACAGGGCGGGTAGAGCGGTTTGCAGAGCGAGCTGAATCTCGGTGCGCATCTCCCCTGGGGAGAGCAGCTCGTACCCATCTTCCATGAGGGGTCCGAAGTCGAGTTGATTGCTTGCAAACCACCAGGCGCCGCAGAACGAAAGCAACAACCCGCCCAGAATAGGGAGGGGTCCAAGGAGCAGGCGTCCCATCACAAGTGCCGGTCTCGCCACGCTGCGCGTGACCGCCATGCGCAATTGACCCGATTCATGGTCTCCCGCAATGCTACGGGCACTCATCACGAGTAGCGCAAAAGCTGTCAGTGTCAGGCCGGTGGTGATTCCGTCGACGAGGGGGCCGTAGGCGCCGCCGCTTTCTACGACTCCGCGTCCGACGATTGCGGTTGTGGAGGCGAAGGAGCGCAACGCGGCGAGTAGGCCGATGGCGATGCCGATGACCCACGGGGAGCGGCTGTAGACGATGCGCATGAGTTCAGAGCGCAGGATCCGAAGCGTGCCCGTCATCACGTGGAGACTCCAGGGTGGACTAGATCATCGAAGGCGTCCGCGAGGCGCTGGCCGGCGGGCTGTAATTCCATGAGCCCTGCACCGGATTGGACCATGAGTTGTGCGAGGTCTGACGCCTGGCCTTGGTGATCGGAAAGCTGAATCTCAAGCGTGTCGCCCTCCTGCGCGCAAAGGGTGAGGCTTTCCTGGGCCTGCACGAGTTGCAGACCCCGACTGGGATCTTGTAAGCGCACCCGGAAGCGCCCCTCGGCCCGCCCAAGGATCGCGTCTATGGGGCCGGTCGTGACACGCCGACCCTGCACCATGATCGTCGCATGGGTCAGGATGGACTCCACGTCGTGGAGCCGGTGGGTGGACAGCACGAGGGTCATTCCCTGCTGGCTGAGCTCTTGGATGAGCGCGAGAATCTCCCGTGTTCCAGGAGGATCGAGACCCGAGAGGGGCTCGTCGAGGATGATGAGTTCGGGTTTCCCAGCGAGAGCCATCGCGAGGGCCAGCCGTTTTCCCTGCCCGAGGGATAGGGCCCCCGCCTTACGACTGACTAGGTCGCTAAGGCCAACCATTTCAAGGACTTCCTCATCCCCTCTCCCGCCGGAGTGTCCCCGAATCATGCGCTGGTACTGGAGATTGGCGCGCACCGAGCGATTCTTCATGAGCACAGGCCGATCGAATACCACTCCAATGCGACCTGCAGTTTGATGGAGGGCGTGGCTGGGACAGCCAAGGATCTCGATCTGCCCGGCCGTGGGCCTCAGGAGGCCGAGGGCGCAATAGAGGCTGGTTGTCTTCCCAGAACCATTGGGTCCGAGCAAGCCATGCACCTGCCCTTGATGGACTTCGAGGGAGAGGTCTTGGACCGCATGCACAGGGCCGAAGGACTTTTGCAAGGATTGGATCGAGAGGCGTGGCATAGTGCGCCCCTAGATTGCCCAGCAGCCTAGTGCGGATCAATCTTTGGACTGCATCCCTCTTCCAATGGCCTGATAATCAGCCCCTTCGGAATCCAAGGGTGCTTCTGGGCACCGGTGTGGCTTCTTCAAGCCGCACAGTACTGCCGAGGTTCTAATTGCAGAACAAAACGGAGACGCCGTCTGTCGTGTTCGAACGGCCCCCGAAGTCGCGGTGCCAAAGCTGAAAGTTCCATGTGGAGCCTGCCGTGAACACGGTGCCCTGCGGAAGGTTGTCGAAATCAGGTCCGAAGCTCACCGTCCCCGAGAGGCCCGAATTCAGGATGATCTTCGAGAAGCGTACGATGGGCGCGCCGAGGCACAGGTTGCCGTCACTGCCGCCAAACAAGGGGACGTAGCCTTGGGTCTGGGCCATCATGAAGTACCCAAACTGTTTTGTGGGCAGGCCGCTCGCGCTCAGCACGAGGTTCTTGGCTGCCACGCTGGGGCTACCCGCTGCGGCGATCTGTGCGGGAAACCCCGTCGAGTTTGCGTTGGCATCGCAGTATCTCGTAAAGCCGCAGTTCGGGACGCCGTCCGCTTGGAGTTGGAAATCAACTTGGATGTCGGTGTCCAAGGATGTCACCGTGGCACTGAAGAGCACATTGGCAGTCGATCCCGGCGGCAGGATCGTGGGAAGACCGAGTGGTTGATCAGTGATCTGGAACCCTGGGAACGGATCATTGGTGAAGGTCTGGTCACTGAAGTTGAAATCGGCCGTGGCGGTGGCCCCCGTTGATGTCAGGGTGACTGTCCCAGTTACTGGCAGATAGAGCGGGAAGGGTGGGATCGTGATCGGCGCACCATTCAAGTCAGCCGTCAGGGTCATGGTGACGGGAACTAGGGCACCAAATCCATAGTCATTGCTTCCGGATCCAGGGGTGAGAATGCCCGATGAACTAGGCGCGGATTGGGTCGCCGTTGCCGCTGTGACATTGATGCTCCCGAATGGAATTGTGAAGGGGATGCCACCCACGTAGAGGGAGTCGGGGGAATAGGTACGAAAGGTGTTGAAGAGTAGCGTGACATCTACAGTTCCTGTTCCGGTTGTTCCCCCGAGGACATCCACGTCGAGCAACGAAAAGTCAACGGTCATCAAAGCCGTGTCGAGGCCCATGCTGAATGTACCCGTAGGGCCGCCGTTGAATGTGGCGTTGTTGTCGACCGTCGTCGTTACGGGAACGAGTTCGTTCGTGCCCCCCCCAAACAGTCCATTGACCGTTCGGGTGCCGCCGGGATTGGCCGTGGCATCGTAATCCCCGATGAGAGTGCCGTTGAGCACCGTCTCGATGTCGGCATAAAACAAGGATGTGCTCGCGCTGGGGTCGAGGGTGAAATCAAACTCTTGGGGGGCGCTGGGTAGAACAGCGGCGACGGCGATGAGTGAAAGCATGGTTGTGGTCTCAGATCGAATCTCGGTGAGGGAGGGTTCATTCTACCCCAACCCCTGCAGACTCGGGTGATCTGTCGTTGCCCCGTCCTGGTAAGCATCCCAGTTGGTGATGGGGGACCTGTCAGGTCCCTAGCGGCTCTCGCGGCGGATTACCGCGTGAGCCCTGCAATGATCTCTGCCACCGATTGGATCTCGTCGATTGCGCCCGCACTCTTGCCTGCCTGAAATACATCGCGATACGAGACGCCCCCCTGGGACGATCGCTTGAGCTGGCGTAGGGCACGCAGAGAGTAAAAACCACGCATGAGGTGTTTGGTACGTGGGTTCCGCAGCAACCAACTGGCCCAGGGACCGGCTTTGGCACCGAGCCGCTTGACGAGTTCGGTGTTGATGACCGAGACGGGAATGCCAGAGAGCTTGTCGGTCAAAACGATGTCCGATTCTTGGGCCCTGACGATGGCGGCGTGATAGTCCGGATGAACGGTACATTCGTGGCTTGCGATGAAGCGCGTTCCCATCTGGACACCCGCATAGCCTATCTCAAGGGCATGGCGGTACTGCTCCCGATTCCCAACGCCTCCCGCCAAGACTAGGGGTACCCCAAAGCCCTTTACCATGTCATACAAGTCACTCGCGTTCTGTTCACCCGCATGTCCGCCGGCCCGGTCGTTGACACAGATGAGCCCATCCACACCCTTATCCAGCGCACGCTTGGCCCACCCCTTGGTCGTGATGGCGTGGTAGACGAGGCCTCCCTCGGCGTGCACTCGTTCGGCTACCCACTGTGGGTTTCCTAGGGCCGTGACGAAAAACCGCACGTTTTCTTCCAGTGCAATCTCGACCCATTCGCGCATCTTTGTTTCGTAGCGTTTGACCGAGCGCTCTACGATGGCGTTGAAACCGATGGGCTTGGATGTGAGCCCGCGAATCTCGCGCAGGCCTTCCCGGAATCCACGACCGTGCACGTAGGTCATGGACATGGGTTGGACTACCCCGATTCCTCCTGCCTCGCTCACTGCGGCCACGAGCTCTGGATTGCTGCAGGGGTACATGGCCCCGCAGAGGATGGGGTGTTCGATTCCGAGCTGCTGGACGAGGGATTGGGATGGACTCACTGGAGGCTGACTGACTCAGGTGCGGTGGTTGGGACCCTGTTCTGTTGGCCGGTGGCCGATCTGCCAGTGAACGCGAGTGAGCGCCACTTCGTCCCCCTCTTGGTCCAGGAGGCGGGTGACCACCTGCAGGGGCCGACTCTGGTCGTCAGGAATGTCGAACTCCAATTCCGCGCAGGAGCAGGTGGCTTCGATGACCCCACGCGCCTTTTTTGTGTACTCGGTGTCGATTTGGGTGACGATGCCCCTCAGGTGCGGAGGCAGGCCCGACAGCATGGCTAGGCCAGAGGTGAGTTCCCCTAGATTGCTGAGGGCTAGGGCATGGATGGACCGCAGATGATTACGAACCCGCCGGTGCTCACGCAATTGCAGCCGAGCTCGACCAGGTTCTAGTTCCAGTACCTGGGCCCGTATGGAACCCGAGTAGGGAACGGCCCAGCCCACAAGGCGGCTGAATAGCGCCCGTCCCAAGGCATTGCTTCGCAATAAACTCCATGTTCTGAGGATGCGTGCAGGGTCCATGGCGCTTGCTAGGAATCTGTGCTGGTTTGCATGGGCCGCACGCTCGGGGCGTCCACCCGGACTAGGGGCGGAGTGCTTCGCAGATTGCCCACCGTTCCTTGCAAGCAAGCCCGCAAGTGGCGTTCGAGTTGGTTGTAGTAGCGTTCAGGTCGGAAGTCCCTCTCGACTCGCCGCCGGCCCGATTCGGCCACGTCGGCGCGTAGCTTGGGATTCTCAAGGGCTCGAGTGATGGCTCGCGCCATGGCATCCACGTCACGTCGAGGAACGCTCCACCCGCCGACTCCCTGGGCCAGCCACTCGCCTACGCCGCCTACGTCAAAGGCCACCACGGGAACACCGTGTGCCATGGCTTCGATGCCTACCAGGCCAAAGGGCTCGTCCCAAACCGAAGGAAAGGCCACTAGATCAGCGCATTCGTAGAGCGCGCTGAGTGCATCTGATTCCAACCATCCGGTGAAGTGAACCCGGTCGGCCAGCCCCTCTTCCCTCGCCTTTTGTTGGAGCCAATCTGCAGCTGGGCCTGACCCCGCGATGATGGCGTGTAGGGGGTGGGCCACCTTCGTCAACGCGGTGAGTAAGTAATCCACACCTTTGTCGGGGAGCGTCAGACGTGCGGGCGTGAGGATCATGGGGCCCTCAGCGCCCCGTAGAAACCGGCGGGTGGCCTCGGGAAGGTCGCCTTTCGGATCGAGTTTTGGATGGGGCCCCAAGCCGGCATGGGTACAGTAGGGCAGCACTTGGACACGTTCGGGTGGCAAGCCCGCCATGATGAGTTGCTCGCGCATGTACCCCGAGGCGACCAATAGCAGCTGCGCCCTTGCGCTCATGGCGAGTTCGCGTTGTTTAGTACGCAGGCGGGCGGCGGGTTGAATGATAGTGCGCGCCCCGTCTGAGGAACTGAAACCATGGCAGCCATCGCCAAACCACTGCTCGGTCAGGCAGTTGCGGCCCAAGGATTGTTGGCAGGGTTTTCCTCCAGCCAGCATCTTGTTTAGACCGGGGCAGAAAAGTGTGTGGTCTTGTACGAAGCGAGCGAGGGGAGCCGCCCTGAGCTGTTCTTCGATGACCCAGGCGGCGCAGGGCGTCAGCTGGAAAATTAGGTCCGGCTTGAGTCGTGCGAGGCTGTTTCGCAACTCGTGGCGGTCGCGCTTGGGGGCTTCGAGCTCACCCATGGCCTTGAATTGCTCGAAGCGCAGTCCCGGCTCCGGCGTGCCCACTCCGCTCCCGTGCAGCACCGTGACCTCATGACCGCGCGCCACTAATTGGCGTGCGGTTTCTAATGCATAGCGCTCCGATCCCCCGATCAGACGCCAATGTCCTACCCCCAAAACCATGCGCATGATGAAATCGACCTTAGCAATCCAGCTAGGGCGCTTCAATTCAACGATTGCGGTGTGGCTGAGCATCACTCCAGGGTCTAAGAGCCATGGGGTTCGTGAGGTGTAGGAGCACCTAGGGGCGCCAGGAAGAACCTCGGGGCGTACAGCCCGGGGGCCATACCGGCACTACCCAGTGCCCTCACTCCTCAACTAGCCCGACTCTTATGAGGACTGGATCACTTTTTGGGGCCCGGCCCGGCCATTCTCGCGGCCTGGACCGAAAGCAGTGGGCCGTCACAAAAACCAAGGCCCTCATAGGCGCTCGACTCGCTCAATGGGTGCATCCCAGCACCGGGTCTACTCACGGGTGAGGTAGATTTCGAGTCTCGTGTCGTTTGCTTGGTGGACGCTAAACTTGCGTTCAGCGGATCGAAATCCATCTGCACTGACATGCAGTTTGTAGTCACCATCCGCAAGGGCATTCTTCAGCCGTACTTCTCCCCGTCCTGGTGCCCATCCAAAGTACACCTCGATCACTCCGTCATCATTCGGTATCCACTCTTGTTCATCCGTCAGCAGCGGACCGCTGATTCTCAATCGAGCTGAGAGCCACTCTTGAGTATCCTCGTCCTGTAGGGCGACGACAACTGCACCACCGTGACCCATGACCAAGTCCAGACGGGGCCTGCTATCCCGGGGGATGCTGTGGTTGAGCGTGTAAGGTACCAAGGGGTTGCGGAACTGGTGCGACAATGTGTTTGCATTGAGTGTGACGACGTAATCCCCATGTGGAAGTGGTGGCAGTTTGTATTCCCCATCGGAGTTCTTGAAGTACTGGTGGGAAGTCATGGGCTTGCCCTCCCATGCGATGGACATCAAGAGTCCAGTCACGGGGTTTCCGGAATCGTCCGTAACAGACAACACGGTTGCCTCTTGTTGTACCGGGTGATTGATATGGAGAAGAGGGACCGTGGCCGTTCCAGTCGTCCCCGGCTCAAGGGCTGGCAGCAGGACTGGTGCGGGCAAATAGCCCTCAGCTGCTAACCAGCCTGAATGCACCACACGGGGCGGTAGAGCTACCCGCTTTTCCAATCGACTCCCTACCCAGCAACCAAAGTCTGGAGAGTGGTCCCACCACAGCCTGACGGGCCTCACCTCCTCCCCAGTCGCAGCATCAATGCCGGTGACGGAATAAACGGCCGCAGTCTCCTCGATGACCATACCTGATTTCGGAGCTACAACAGTCCGGGAGGCACCGGCACCAGAGAGTGTGCAGGGGTGATGCAGGCTCAGGAAGTAGCGTCCGGGAACCAGTCCCCCAATGAAGAAGCTACCGTCTTCTTGGATGGGGAAGTGCTTTACCCGTATTGTGGGTGGCCCGCTGGCTGGCCAGGTGTATGTGCCACTGCGGATGGAGCTGAAGAGTATTCCGCCTGACTCAGCGACTCCTTGCAGATCAATACTCCTCGCTCGGGCATGGAGTGGCAACGAAGTAGCCACGCGGCCAGAGATCGAGATTCCTGGTTCGAGGGTGATTCGGCCAACATCTGTAGATGACGACTTCTGCATCACAAAAGCTCCATAGGAAGGAATGTGATTGTCGAGAAATGCGACGAAGGCCACCGGTTCACCAGGCCAGTCCTTCAATACCCCTCGAAAAAAACCATTCCCTTCCACGCGCGTGCGGGCAAGGTGCACAAAGGGCTGGGGCCCGTTGGCCCGGCCAACGATGAGGACCTCAGCCGCACTTGGCTCTGTGCCTGCCGGGAGAGACAGGGTTCCCTCAATTGGAAAGACCCGAACAGCATCGATGTCACCCTGTATTCGCGGAGGCATGCCAGTCGAGTTGGGGCGGATTTCGGTAGTTGGAACTCGGAGGGTGCTTCCACTGCACAGCGAGTGTTGGATCTTCGCTCGAACAACCAACTCACTCAGTTTTTTAGCATCCGGTAGATGTAACAGGATTGAGTATGCGCCGTGCATATCGGCCACGGCTTGGTAGGCTCGGGCAGGCCCACCAGGCACCGGATGCACTTGTAGCTGCAGTGCTGCATGGGCCAGAGGCGTACCAAACTTCTTCCCATGTATTCGCCCGAAGAGTTCAACACTTGCTCCTTTCACTGCTGGCTGCTCCACTCGCGCAGCAGGTCCTGCAGGGTCTGGTGAGGGGGCGATCTCCGAAGCGTTGAATCTTTCAGTGATCGTGGGCCTCACATGCTCCGAGCGAATGACCATGGGGGCCTCGGACCATGGGTTGTATCGCAGGGCTCCTGTCAGAAACAGGATGGCGATCGCCAGCGCGAGGCCCGCGCCAATGGCTAATCGGCGCTGTTTCTGATTCTTCATACCCCTTTACCAGCGGCCCCGCCAGGGAGTCCTCGGAGGGCTCCACGGCAGACTGAAAACCAATCTAGGATGGGGTCTATGAGACCGATGGGCCCTCGCTGTCTTGTCGCCAATGCAAACACTGAGACCATCACATGGGGACCTGTTGCAATCACCCACACTGGCCTCCCGTGTTGCCTTCTCCTCCCGCATTCCCGTTCGCGTTACAGCCATTGGTACCCGTACTTCCCACATTACCATTGACAGTGCCTCGGCCACCAGGACCGCCATCGCCACCAGGGCCAGCCACTCCCACTCCAAAGTCTCCACCGAGGCCACCTTCGCCCCCAGGCCTTCCACCGTTGCCCCCTTCTCCGCCATTTCCACCTGTCCCATTGCCCCCCGGCCCTCCGGGTCCGCCGTCGCCTCCGGGGGCTGCAAAGCCCGGGATATTGACATCCCACCAGCCGTTGCCACCAACGCCGCCTGTGCCACCCTTTCCGCCGGTCATTTTCTGGCCGGCTGCGCCCTTACCGCCGTTGCCCCCAGGTTCGATTAGCGGATCGCAGCAATCATTGCCATCGTTACCCGAGTCGCCATTTGCCCCAGTTGCATTCCCACCTGGACCTCCGGCACCGCCAGTCCCGCCTTGGGGTGACATCTGGGTTCCGTTACTGCCTGTCATTCCAGTTGTACCCGTGCCGCCGAAGCCTGGTGCTGGCCCTGATTTTGGCGGTCCCGAGGGGCATTCTTCGTCAGGTCTCGCCACCCGATCCAAGAGTTGGCTTGGAGCCTCAGCCGGATGTTCATCGAAGAAGGACTCGAGCAAGTGCCATTCTCGGCTAGAGCAGCCTGCGAGCCGCTGCACGGCCATTCTTGCGCATTTCACATCGCCCCCGCGTCCTCCCCCTCCAGGCGCGAAGGCGCGACTGAAAGCGGGACTAGAAATGTGACTTCCCCCTTGACCTCCGAACAGACCGACACCTCCTGGAGAGGAAAGACGCCAGCGGTACTCTGAGGATGACTCTTCTGGGAGTCGCGCAACATCGCGAGTAGTGAATTGAACTCCTTCAACGAGTACCCTACCTCCTGCCGGGGCCTCGGCGTTCGGGCCAGAATACCCGCCTTCGCCTCCGATGACCCGCCCGTTGATTAGGATCACGGGTGCCCTGAGAGTGACGTCACCGCCCTTCCCGCCGATCATGGCGCAGTTCTCTAGGGTTGAAGGTCCTTCATAGGCGGTGGAACCTGTACCTGCAAGAATGTCTCCGAGGACGATGATGGCTTCATTGCTCCGAATGGACACACTTACACCGGAGACGTTTCCTGTCTCCTGGCGGCGACGGGCCACGATACTTCCCTCAAGCAGGACTTGCCCTCTCGAATGGATATCAAGGTCCTCTGTGATGTGGACGACTGTATCCAGCGGAATGTGCAGGGTGTCCACATCTTCCTGCCCCTCTAGTGTGAGTTCATGCTCACTTGACCCCGGGCACCGGGCCCCACATTTACCAACGATTCCAATCACAGGAAAGGTAAGGAGTAGAATTGCGAGAAATGGATTGCGATGTACCATGAATATGCCTCTTGGTAATAGCGGTTTAATCTGTCTGGGAATTGCAGCGCAATTACTAACCTAGCAGGGCACCACAAGGATAGAGTCACCTTTTTGCTGCTTCTTGCTGAGATCCGGAGGTGGCATGCGACAGTGCGACTGGGGTACCCCTGGGGTTGAGGGTCTTCCAATTGCACGATTCAATTCTCCTTTTGACAGTCGCGACGACTTCGGAGTTTGTCCCACGCCTGTGGGCAAGGGGTGCCGAACTTGAATCGGGAGACCTCTAGCGCATCGCCTTTGCGTGCTTTGATAATCCAACGGCTTGGACACATGCTGCTGGCCACCGCAACCGTGGCTCAGGAACAGCCCCGATGTCGTGCGCTATCTGGCCGATGATGTTTCGACGGGTGAACTGGGCTGGTATGGGAACCCCGTGCTGTTGACTCCGGCGATCGACCGTTTGGCGGGGAGGGCACTATTCCGGGGAGGCTCTATTGTTTTGATTCAGGAATGACCTGCCCAACGAATTCAACTCCACCTTTTTACATTAGGGGGTGCCCCTCAGGAGAACTGACATGGCACGCACATGACACACAGCCGAACAAATCTTCCACATGCTTCGCTAAGCAGAGATTGCCTTGAGCCAAGGCAAGTTGGCGAAGAAGGCCAGCAAGCAACTCGCGATCTTCGAGTAGGTCAAAAGTAGTTGGCAGCAACGCCGAGATCAACGTGACATAACCCTGAAAATCGGTCCAGTTCTTATGAAAGCCAACTGCCGGACAGACCCCGAGGTTTCCTCCGGGATCACCTCAGAATCCGATAAGGAAGCCAATGGATAGGTATGACCGAGAGTTGGTTTCTAGATGTGACGGTAGGGTTGTGGTTGCCGTACGTACTGAGTCAGGCATCCAGAGCTAGGCATCCATAGCTAGGCATCCATAGTTAGGCACCGGCCCGCAACGTGTGAGCACTACTGTCCAGCCGGCCGCGTTGGTCTCTAGGTAGATGCCTTGGGCCAGGAGCTTTGGGCAGCACCGATCACAAAGTCGGACTCTTGCATGGGAATCTGACTGGAAAGCGACAGTAGGGCGGGTGATGGGAAGAAGTCAATGAAACCGGAGGAGGGAAAGGGCCAGGGCAAGTGCGGTTTGCACGCACCGCTGCTAGCCCAGGACTGGTTGTCGCTAGGACAAACCGCAGCTGTCGGCAAGGTCATGCACTGTTGAGGGGCTCTTGGACTAGCGGACAACCCGGGCTGGCCGTTCTATGAAGGATTTCGGTTGTGGACCGTGTTCTCAGGGGTCAGCCTGAGAGCTAGGGCTAGGGGAGGCTCGGGTGTTCACCCTAATGCCCGAGGAGCGAGTTCTAGGGAGCAGTCTCCCTCCTGGTCAGCTTCCGATGGTCATCAAGAACTCAGCGTTGACGCTCGTCTTGCGCATCTTCTGGATCAGCATCTCCATGGCCTCGACAGGGTCAAGTTCATTCAACACCTTGCGCAGCATCCAAATGCGTTCAATCTCCTCGGGTGTGAACAGCAGCTCCTCCTTGCGAGTGCCCGAACGATTGATATCGATGGCGGGGAAGATGCGGCGATCGGAAATGCGCCGATCGAGGACGATTTCCATGTTGCCAGTCCCCTTGAACTCCTCAAAGATCACTTCGTCCATCTTCGAGCCAGTCTCGATCAGAGCCGTGCCAAGGATGGTGAGGGATCCACCGTCCTCGATGTTTCGAGCTGCGCCGAAGAACCGTTTGGGGAACTGCAAGGCGGTCGCTTCAAGGCCGCCAGAGAGGAGTTTGCCGTTGCTGGGTGCCTCCACATTGCATGATCGTGCTAGGCGCGTGATCGAGTCCAGCAGGATGACCACATCCAATCCTGCCTCGACCATGTGTTTGGCCTTCTCGATCACACGTTCGGCCACCTGAATGTGGCGTGCGGCGGGCTCGTCAAATGTGGAACTCACCACTTCAACCTTTTCGCCCGTCACGCTGCGTTCGAAGTCGGTGACCTCTTCAGGCCGTTCATCCACTAGCAAGATGATGAGGTGGGCATCGGGTGCGTTGGCCACCACTGATTTGGCCAGCATTTGCAGCAGGACTGTCTTGCCAGTTCGCGGAGGAGCCACGATCAGCCCCCGCTGGCCGCGCCCCACGGGGGTGATCAGATCCACGATCCGCATTTCGAGGGGATTGTCATCCGCGCCTTCTAAAATGATGCGCTGCTCGGGATACAGGGGTACGAGTTCCTTGAAGGGGGCCCGGCCTGTGGCATTCTCGGGGTCGGCCCCATCGATGAGTTCCACGTCGTGCAGGCATAGATACTTTTCACCCTCGCGATTGGGTCGCAAGGAGCCGCGTACAGTCATCCCTTGGACCAGCCCGAATTGTTCGCGCAGAGCGGCTGGGACAAAGACGTCTTCCTCTGAGGGGATGTAGTCGGTGTTGTGGGTGCGCAGGAAGTAGTGGTCCTTTCCGTGTTCGTCGAGGACGCCTTCTACGATGACCGGCACGTGACTGTTTAGCCGGTGCTGGGTGATTTCCCAGACCGCATTCTTGCGATTGCGTCCTGCAAAGTCGGGTACCTTTTCATCGGCCGCGACGTCGTGCATTCCATTGAGGTTGACCTCAAGCAGGGCGCTGTGCTCGACGGGTTTGGGCTTGGTGCGCCCCTTGCGCTTGGGCAGTCCCTTGATGAGCTCCTTGTACTCATCCTTGTCGAGTGGCTCGGGCAGAGCATGGAAGTCGATGAAGACACCGCCGGGCTTGGCGGGCTTGGGCTTGGGGCCGCCGAATTTCTTGGGCTTGAAGGGACGCTTGGTCTTGGTGTGGGCCATGGCCGAGTAGGGGGGATGGGTTAGGGCAGGCCGAGTTCGGCCCGAAGGTGAGTGATGGCTTGTTCCAGTTGTTCTGGAGAGCCATCGTTGACCAGCACGTGGTGCGCGCGGTCACGTTTTTGTGATAGGGGAAGTTGCGCGGCTTCGCGGCGGGCGACCTCACCTGCTTGCCAACCCCTCTGTTGGCGGGCGCGCTGATCGCGCACGGACGCGTGTGAGTCCACGAAAACCAAGACCTGACAGCGGTCCACGAGCCCGTGCTCATGTTCGTTTTCGAGGAGCAGGGGGACGTCGAGCACAATGGGTTGCGCGCCTTCCTCCTGAGCCTCGTTCAGGCCTGCTAAGATCCTCGCACGAACCGCCGGGTGGATCCAGTCCTCCAAGGATTCTCGTAGGGCAGGGTTGTTGAACACAGCTTGGGCTAGGTACTCCCTGCGGGGCCGACCGTCTCGATCTAGGACCTCCTCACCAAAGGTCTCGACTAACCTGGGCGCGAGCTCGGGTGAGAAAAGCACCTCGCTCGCAAGGGCGTCAGCATCGATATGGACACCGTGGGGGTCTGCGAGCGCCCGGGCCACCGCTGACTTGCCTGAGGCGATCCCGCCCATCACGCCTAGGATAAGGCTGTGGGGATGCGGTGGGGGGGTGGGGGGCTGGGGAGAGGGAGGCACGTGGAAAGGATTGGCGAGTGGCTGAGCCGGGGATGGAAACTCGCCCGTCTGGGTGGGGTAGAACGGGCCTGTGAGGCCCTTCACGCCGGGCGTGCTCCCAGATCATCACGCCTGGGCACCCCTGACACTAGGGGAAACCCCTCACACTCCCCCCAATCCTCCCGTGCAGATTCCCCAGCCACCCCGAGTCAGCCCCCAGCGCATGACCTCCGCCCTCCAAATCCGGACTTGGGCCGAGCCGGCAAGCCGGGTGAAGGGGCAGTCGGTGCCCAAGAGTCAATCCTGCCCCTTCTTAAGTGGCAGCTGCCCCAGCAGCGCGCCCCATGGGCCGGCCGATTCTGCTCTGGGCCGACTCTGGACCGACTCTGGGCCGACATTGGGCCCTCGGATCAGCTCAAGAAGGGGCTTTCGCCTTGCCGTGGAGGCCCCCTTCGGTTATCTACAAGCCCACGAAACGGCCTTTCTGCCCGTTTCCCACAATCCCCCCAGGGCTGCTTACGGACCCCAGAGGTTCGGCTCAGCCATCCACCCTCCCCAATGGTATCTGTCCGATGGCCTGCCCCAGTGGGCACGACTCGGACTCTGATCAGGATCTGCCAGCATGAATAAGCGTTCGCAGCGTGGTGCTGCCCGTGTCTCCGCAGCTTGGATGATCGTTGTAATCGTCCTCTTCTTTGTCGCCCTAGGATTCGGCTTTGTGTCCAACGATGCAGCGACAATCGCAAAGGGCCAGGCTGCCACGGCGCGAGCCGATGCCGCTGAAGCCTCAGACAAGTACGATGCCGAGCTTCGCAAGACCCTAGCCCTTTCGAAGGTGTTGGGCTTTTACGACCGTGCGGTGACGGGTGCGTTGAGCGACCCTTCTATTGCCGGGACGGGCCTCGATAGCCTACGGGCCGTGATTACCATGCCCGAGTCCGTCAAGGACTACGAGCAGGCCATTCAGCCGATCATTGATGCCCTGCGCAAGAAGGACGGCGAACTCGCCAACTTGAAAACGCAGCTCACCAACACAGAGGGTCGGCTGTCTGCCGCCGAGAACGCCAACCGTTCGATCTCCTCAGATCTGGAAGGCAAAATCAGCAAGGCTTCTCAAGACTACTCCGATCTGGAGCAGCAGGCCGGCGATGAAAAGGCGCGTCTTGAAAACGACATCGCTCAGCTGCGCTCGACGGTCAATCAACTCAACGCGGACCTCGTTGCAGCCAAGGGTGAAACGGATGACGTCACAGCCCTAGCCGCCCAGAACGCATCCGCAGCCACCACGCGCGCGGCGGCCTTGAACCGTCAATTGAAGGTCCTGCGCGAAGAAGCAGGGCCGGACGGGGAAATCTTGGCGGTCTCACGCAACTTGATGACAGGCTGGATTAACCGCGGTGCTGCCAGCCGCGTGAGCCGTGGCATGGTGTTTGAGGTCCGCACGGGTAACCCCAACCCCTCTACCTTGGGACAAACCAAGGGGTGGGCTCAGGTCACCGAAGTGGAAGAGAATCGCGCTAAGGTGCGGATTTATAACGAGGCTGACCCCTACGACCCCGTGGGTTCCCGCGACAAGATCTACAACCCCATCTTTGACCCCAATGGCGAGCGCTACGCCGTCATGGTGGGCCGTTTCTCGGGAGCCTACAATGGATCCGAGGTGCGTAGCCTGCTTGAGAGCGTGGGCATCACCGTTCAGGACTCCCTCGACCTGACGACGAACTATCTCATCGTGGGCGGTCCATTGTTTGTGGACGCCGATGGCGAACCAAGTGAGGAGCCCATTCAACCCTCAGAGCTGGCTGAGTATCAGAATGCTCAAGCGCAGGGCGTCTATACGATCTCGATAAACGACCTGCGACAGTACTTCCGCAAGTAGGCGGGGCTGATTCCTCATCCGCTGCCCCTTGGCTGCGGGCGGGTCAATGCACGAGCGGGCGAGCTTCTTGGCTCGCCCGCTTCTTTTTTTGATCCGCCTGCGCTGTGGGTTAGTCTTTGACAGTACTCTGCGCATCCGAGTCACCGAGATGCCCTTGCCGGAATCATCCGCGCACTCGAATTCCACCCTAGTTCAGACATGGTCGAGCATATCCCAACTCCGCCTCAACGGCCGGGGGAACCCACTGCGAAGGAGGCGGAAGGGGGCGTGCGCATGACTCTCGGTGAGCACCTGGAGGAACTTCGCATGCGCCTGTTTCGATCAGCGCTTGCCGTGGCTGTGGCTTTCGGCGTCTGTTGGGGGTTCCAGGATCCACTGGGCGAGTGGATTCGAGATCCTTACGTCCAAGCGCGAGATCGATTGAATGCGGATCTGTTCGAGCTGGCTGACGAGGCTATTGCGGAGGCGGAACATAGCGCAGCTGCGGGCGTGTCCGAACAGCTTGGAAAGGAGGAATGGCGCGAGTGGTTCGAAGAGCCGGGATATCCCGAGCTCAAGATTCTGCGGTCCGATCTTCGAGTTCCCGATCGAATGAAAGGGGACGCGGCTTCCCACGGGTTCCTTTTTCTGATGAAGATGTGCCTCTTCGTGGGCCTCATCCTCAGCGGGCCTGTTGTGTTGTGGCAGGTTTGGCAATTTGTTGCAGCCGGCTTGTACAAGGTCGAGCGCCAGACGGTCTATCGCTACTTCCCATTCTCAGTCATCTTGTTCGGAGCGGGAATTCTGTTTGGGTACTACGTGATGGTTCCCAACGCCCTGTATTTTCTCGCGCGAATCACGCTGACGGAGATCCAGTACTTTGAGACAGTCGGCAACTACTGGACCTTCTTGACAGGCTTGACCCTCGCCCTCGGCCTCGTGTTCCAACTGCCCGTGATCATGATGGCCGCCGCGAAAATGGATCTCATCGAGCCAGATACTTTTGCGAAGTACCGCCGCCACATGCTCGTTGGGTCGCTCCTCGTAGCTGCGCTGATTACGCCGCCTGACCCCTTCACCCAGATGGGCATGGCAATTCCCATCGTGGTTCTGTACGAGGCAGGGATCTGGCTGGGTCGATTTTTTACGACCGGGATCTCAGGTCCGGGAAAGTCATGAGAGCCGGGGAGGGCCGTGCAGCGGCCCTAGCCATCGGGGACGAACTGCTCGACGGCTCGCAGGTCGATTTGAACTCTCCAACCCTAGCTCGCCTGCTCGGCGAGCATGGATGGCAGGTGGGCCGGGTGGTGTGTGTCGGGGATAGCACAGAGCAAATCTGCTCGGCCCTCGAGGAGCTCTGCTCTTGCCACGACTTGGTAGTGATCAGTGGCGGACTGGGGCCCACTCGGGACGATCTCACTCGCCATGGGGTCGCTGAGGCGGCGGGAACTGGCCTCGCCCCTAACGATGAGGCCATGTCACAGATACGCACTTGGTACGAGGCTAGCGGGCGGCCCATGCCCGCATCCAATGAACGTCAAGCACTTATTCCGGTCGGTGCGCGCGTGCTCCTGAACTCATGGGGGAGTGCGCCTGGATTCCAAGTCGACTTGCACGGCTGTCCGGTGTTCGCATTTCCCGGGCCTCCCCGAGAGTTTCAACCGATGCTGTCTGAACACTTGGAACCGTGGTTAGCGAGTTTGGACTCAAAACGAGTGCGGCTCGTACAGCGATTCTACTTGTTCAACCTGAGTGAGAGTGTCTTTGCTGATCGGGTGGGTGCTTGGATGCAGCGTGGGGCGAATCCGTTGATGGGAGTCACGGCGGTGGATGGGATCCTCGCGGTGCGCCTCGTCGCAGAGGGATTGCAAGCCTCTGAGGTGCAGTCCACCCTCGATGTCCGCAGTGCAGAGTTTCGTGAGCAATTCGGTGAACACATCTTCAGTGAAGCAGAGCCTTGCCTTGCCCAAGTCTTGGGGCAGCTCCTGCTGGACAGGGGTCTGAAGCTGAGCACGGCAGAGTCTTGCACGGGCGGGGCCGTGGCCCAAGCCATCACGGGCGTAGCGGGTATCAGCTCGGCGTTCGAACAGGGCTGGGTGACTTATTCCAATGAGGCCAAGGTCGAACAGCTCGGCCTCGATCCGGCCTTGATAGCAGAGCACGGTGCTGTTTCAGGCCCAGTGGCTCGGGCCATGGCGCGCCTCGCGGCCGAACGGTCTGGGGCAGCTCTTGCCCTCTCAACCACCGGGATCGCCGGCCCTGGAGGGGGGAGCCCGGACAAACCCGTTGGACTGGTCTGGTTGGGTGTGCATTTTGAGGGCCGGACCGTCAGCCTAGAGCGCCGCTGGCCCCCGGCTGGTCGGGAACGAATCAGAGCCTGGGCCACGGCCCAAGCGCTGAGCATGGCCTGGAAGACCCTCATGGGCCGGCCTCTGGAGTGAAAATCCTCGGCCGAGGGATCCACTCTGGGCCGTTGCGTTGCTAACCTGTCGCCGCAAACCAGCGTTACCCCGTGGTGTAATTGGCAACACAACTGGTTTTGGTCCAGTCATTTCAGGTTCGAGTCCTGGCGGGGTAACCACTCTTGCAAGGGAGTTTCAGGGGGCGAGTTGTGCCTCTGGGGCGCCAATTCCTCGGCTTTGGAGGTCCGGGGGGGGGACCTGTCCTGCGATGGCCGCTGGTCAACCTCTTCGGGAATACCCCCGGTGGTCTACCGTCTCAGGTGTAGTGTACGCATTCACTGTGACTGAGCTTCTCCCACGAATTGCCCGAACTACTCCCATGCGAATCCTCTACCTGATGGCCGTCTCCTGTCTCCTGTGCTGGAGTGCTCCCGCTGCGGTTGCACAGGGGCTCGCCCAATTGAGTTTTTCGGGCGTGGCTCAACAGCACGGGGCACTCCTAGAGCTTGAGTTGCAATACTTGACCCCCACTCAAGAGCAGCGCTCATTCGCCACCGTCGACGTGTCCATGTATGTGGCTCCAGGTTCCACTGGCAGGGACGTTGCCCATGTGGTGAGCCAGACCCTTGTGGCGCGTGGTTTGAAGAGTATGTATTCGGGCGTGGACAGCGGCACCGGTGGGGTTTCGAGTAGAAGGGGAGAGCTGTTTGTGGAGGGGATAACCGCGTTGCGTGTTCGCATTGGGTCGGGCTTGACCGTGGTCGTGAGCGCGTGCAACGCTGCGCCGAAGCTCGTGCGCTTGACTCGTCCAGCGAGTTGTCAGAGCGCCACTCAGTTGACTGTAAACGCCATAGGGCGTTCAGCCGTCGATGGAGCCATTTCGTCGGGGCAGCTAACCTGTAGCGTCGCTGGTGGGGCCACGGGTCCCATGCTCACCAATGCACTGTTGGATGCGGCCATCAAGCAGGGCTGGACTTGTGATCGCCCCAAACCCGATGCTTGGCGCCCCAAGACAGTTTCACCTGCAGTGCCCGTGGTGGGCTGCAGCATCTCCGTTCAGAGCGTGGAGCCATGGTGGCTTGAGGTCGTGTTCCTCGACTCCTAGGGCATCTGCAGCCTAAGGTCGAGCTTGAGACGAGTGCGGGCCAGCTTACTTTCTGTGCAAGAATCCCTCTGAGGAATAACGTGCCCCTAGGCTTTGGGCCTGCTCGAGCTCTACCTGCGTGACGTCCTGTTCGTCAAACTGCACCCCAAAGCATTGCTCCATGGCTGCGAGTAGGGAATCTGCCATTTCGTGCGGGGTGACCTTCCCGCTCAGAGTGGCAATCTCGCCTTCCAAGTCACTGGAGCCCAACTTGATCGACCCGTGGTGAAGCACCCGCCCCCCTCTCCTTCGTTGGGCGGAGCCTACTCCCTTACGGCCACCCCACACCACATCCAAGGGGGTGGATGCGTGGAAGCACATGCCCGTGTCTTGGCGGTCGGAGTCGAGGCTGTTCTGGCCAGCCAAGGCGGGGTTGACCCCCAAGGTTCGGAGTGCCTGCATCACGGCAGCGTGGATGCGCTCGTAGGATCGCACAACAGGCCCCCGTACGAGGGCATGGGACGCGTCCAGGGCGAGAGAGAAGGTCAGTTCATGGACGTGGTGAATCGCTCCGCCACCTGTAATGCGCCTGACCATGGCCCCGGCCGCTTCCTTGCCCGGCACGGAGCCCCATTTTTGAAAATACCCCAGGCTCAGAGTGTCGGGCGACCAAGTATAGACTCGCACGGTTGGGGCAGCTTCTGAGTCATTGAGCAGGGCTTCGTCAAAGCCCATGTTGAACTCAGGTGCGCCATCGAAGGAGCGAACGAGGCGCCAAGATTCTGGGGCGCCGCCCATGGGCGCAAGCCTAGGCGTCCGAGTCGCTGATTTCAGCCTCGTAGGCCTCAGCACTCAGCAGGTGATCGGTGCCAGTCTCGCTCGGCTTGATGCGCACGAGCCAGCCCTTGTCCCAAGGATCCTGTGCGAGGATCTCAAGGTGATCTTCCATGGCGCTATTGATCTCCACCACCTCTCCGGCGATGGGGGTGTTCAGGTCGCCGACGGCCTTGACGGATTCGATTTCGCCAAAGGTCTCGCCACGCTCGAGGATGCGACCCGCTTCAGGCAGGTCGCAATACACCAGGTCATCAGGGTTGCCGTGGCAGAGCTGGTCCACGGCGAAGTCAGTGATGCCGAACAGGACGGTGTCTCCGTCGGTCTTGGCCCATTCGTGGGATGAGAGATAGTTGCGATCGTCGGGGCGCATGGCTGTGTTGATTCAGGAAAGGGGGGTCGTGGGGGCAGTAGAATAGTGTTTTAGGAGCGCTTGCGTGAGTAGAAGGGCAAATCAACTACTGTGCACGCTTGGCGCTTTCCGCGCAGGTCGAGGTCAATCTCTTGGCCAGCCTTGGCTAGATGCAAGGGCAGGTAGGCTGTGCCGATATTGAGTCCGAGGGTGGGGGAGATGGCGCCCGAGCAGATCGTTCCCACAGCCTCGTCTCCAGATAGGAGCTTGTAGCCCTGTCGTGGGGCCCGTTTTCCGCGGGTTGTAATCCCCATCAGGGCCCGAGTAGGAGCGGCGTGGATCGCCTCGAGGGCGGATCGTCCGATCCACTCGCCCTTGGCCTCGGCAAAGGAGACCCCGAATTTGAGTCCGGCCTCGATGGGGTTATGTTCAGAATCGATTTCATGGCCGTACAGGGGCATGCCCGCCTCTAGGCGCAGGGTGTCCCGGGCGCCGAGACCGATGGGGACCATGCCCGTGGGCTGACCTGCTGCGAGGATGGCGGCCCAAGCCGATCTTGCCTGTCCGGCGGGGAGGTAGATTTCAAAGCCGTCTTCGCCCGTGTAGCCCGTGCGGCTCACGCGGACGTTAGGGCATCCGCACACAGTGCCGTAGGCAAACTTGTAGTACCCAAGCGTGGCGAGGTCGAGGTCTTCCACCACATGGGCCAGGGCCTCTTCGGATTTGGGCCCCTGGAGGGCAATCATTGCGAGCTCATCGGTTTGGTCCTCGAAGCTCACGTCCATGCCCTGCATGTGTCCGAGCAGCCACTCGCGATCGGCGTCAGCGTTTCCCGCGTTGACCACGATGAAGACTTCGTTTTCACTGCGGTAGACGAGGATGTCATCGATCGGGTTGCCATCCGCTGCACACAACAGCCCGTAGCGGATAGCGCCCATAGGAATGCGCGCGCAGAAGCAAGTGGCGACCTTGTCCATGAAGGCCACGGCCTCGCTGCCGGTGAATCGGAAGCGTCCCATGTGGGAAAGGTCAAATAAGCCGACGTTTTCGCGCACACTTCGTACCTCATCGAGGATGGGGCCGTACTGGACCGGCATGTGCCAACCAGCGAAGTCCACCATCTTGGCGCCGAGGGGTTCGTGTACGTCGTGCAGGGGAGTCTGTCTCATGGGGGGAGGCATCAAAAAAACAGGGGCGCAACACTCCTGGATGGAAAGTCGCGCCCCTGTTCATGGGTGGTGGAGTCTGAAGACCCAAGATGGCGACTCAATTCGCCGTCTTGTTCCGAGGTCCACCGTGTTCAGAGGGTTGTCGCAGTTTCCAAGTCCCTGGTGCCTGAGAGTTTCGCGCAGGTCAGACCTGGCTTGCCCCTTCGGCGTCCCTAGGCCAAGACCTAGGAAGCTCTCCCTGGAATCCGCCCGCAGAAAAACTCCGCGGGCGCAGAGTCTACGGCTTTGCTCCCTTGGATCCCAGAGGGGGACAGCTCTCTGCGGGGCGGGAAAGGCTTTCCAGCCCTAGAGCCCCCTAGGGGCGTGGGGGCCGACATCGGTGATCGGGCAAGCCCAGGCAGGGGGGCGGGATAGGGTTTGCCTGTGGGCAATCCTCATTGCCTGCCTCTCACTGCCTGCCTCCCACGATCATGAGAATCCCAACCTCGACCGCTCTCCTCGCTCTCACCCTCTTGGCCCCGCGCCTGTGGGCCCAGGATCCATTCGCTCCCGGTGAACGCTGGCGCCATAGTTCATCGGCGGCCTCCCCGTGGATTCCCTCGGGGGTGTCGTTTGCAGCCCGAGGGGATTTGATCTGGGCAGGGGCCCAGGGGGTCGGTGGGGGCATGTGGTTGTTGCATCGTGCGGCTGAGGGGGTCAACCCGCCTCGCGCGATGGACCCCGGGGCTGCTCGCGGCGCGAGCCACCTTGACACTGTGGCGGGCCATTCGGCGGATGCACTCTTCAGCCTGACCCAAAGCCCAAATCCAAGCCCTTACCTGCGGCGCACGCTAGTCAAAGCCTACGACGGGTCGGGGGCCACCCGTGGGGGTGCGCTGACTCCACGCTGGGTCCACGATGTGGGCTTCGACACGAACGGTTCTGCACGAATCGCGAGTGATGCAAGTGGCCAACTTGTTGTGGTGGCTGTGTGGAACAATGCCCTTAGCCAGGTCCAGGTCGATTGGTTGCAGGGCAGCACGGGGGCCCTGCTTGTGCGGCGCACTCTAGCTGCCCCGACACTTGACCAGCTCGCACTTTCGGCTGACGGATCGATCACAGTTGTGTGCACGGGTATCAAGCTACTGATCCTCGATAACACGGGAACAGTCGTGCATGACGAGCCGCTCAACTCTGCAGTCCATGCCCTCTCTATCAGTGACGACGGTGTCAACCTAGCCGTGGGGGGAGCGGGACAGGTTGCTTTCATGCAAGACCTTGGGCGTCGTTGGATCAATCGTTTCAACATTACGACTGTCGCCAACGAGATTGCCACTGCCGTCGACTTGAGCGGGGATGGGCAGGTGGCGGGAGTCGGCTGGTGGGACTCCAGCAATGGTGTCGACGTGCGCATGGAGGTGTGGAACACCCTCAGCGGCCAGCGCACCCACAAGCGCAGTCTATGGGGCCAAGTCGGTGGCCTTCAAAACAAGGTTGAAGTGATCGATGCGGGGACGAATGGACAGCGCATCGCCTTTGGAACTTGGGGCAATGGGCAGGATGCCGAGGTATTCCTGTTCGACGAGTCTCAGCCCAATCCTGTTTTGGAGTCTGCTCTCCCCGGGAGCGTGCTGGATCTCGCCCTCGATGACTCCGGCACTCAAATGGTCATCGGCTACCGGGATGCACATCGCAATCAGCCAGCGAATACCGGTGGAGTGGCCCTAGTTCAAAGCGGTGACCGGGATCTGATTCAACGGGATCCCGCCGAGTCGGGTCGCGACATGCGAGTTGAAACGCGTTGGAACAATGGGACCCTCTCGTTCTTGTTGGTGGGACAGCGTGCGACACCTGTTCAGTATCCAGGGGTGCAAGGACTCCTGCACCTAGACCGCACAACCCTCGCCTATCAGTGGCAAGTGCCCGTGGCCGGCCGTGCCCAGTTTCGATGGAGCATTCCAGCAGACACTGCCTTGATTGGGACTCACTTCGCTAGCCAGGCGGCCTTTCGAGCAAAGTCGGGCACGGTGTTTTCGCCCCACGTGATCGATCCGGTCATATTGCCCTAGATGCAGCTGTTGCCGTAATTGGCTGCAATGACGGCGGTTGGGCCACGTGCACATCCCTTGCATGAGAAAGGGTATACTCGGGCTCCAGTCATGTTGTCGCCCCCTCCACTGAAGCCTTCAGCACCCGCTCGTGGGTTGATTCTTGGGTGGCTCACATGCCTGAGCCTAATCCTGCAGCAGGTGAGCGTGCCCCTGCACCTAGCCCTTGAACAGCACTGCATGGCCCACGAGATTGGGGATTGTGGAGAGTGGCACGGAGACAATCATAGGGAGCACGCTCATCCCAGTGATCATGACCACGCACACGGTCACAGTCATCAGAGCCGCGAGGCCCACTGCGAGGCCCACGGCCAGGAGCGCTCAGGTCTAAGTGCTCACGATCACCACCCTGTCGGGCATCACCCCACGAGTGGCTTCGGTCATGGGGATGACTCTCACTGCCCACATTCCTTGAGCGATCACCCCGTTCAATTCAGCGCACTCACCCACGTGCGTGACCACTCGCTGGATCCCACACCCTACTGGATGGAGTCCGTTGTGATTCCGACTTGTGTGTATTCCTTGGTTTCCCAGTGGGCCCGGGCCCTCGGTGAACGGCCCCCTCAACGGGCCCGTCCAAGTGCACCTCCGCGTGCGCCCCCTGTCATCCCCTAGGCTTCTTTGGCCTAGGCCCAAGAGATGATGTTGCTGCGCAGGATTCTGTAATCCGCGTAGTTGTTCCCTTGCGAACACCCGGGCTGCTCATGAGCCCAATTCAAGACGCTGGAGGTCCGTCGACGTGCACACACGTCCCATTACAGTTCAATTCCGTCATTCAGGGTTCTTCCTAGCATTGTTGACCGTTGCTGGGTGTCAGAGCTATGAGCCTCGCCCCCTCGATTCAAAGGCGCATCTGCAGGCATGGCATGCCCGGAGCCTTGGGGCTGATTTCGTGGCGAGCGCTGCGGAACGGATTTCCCTTCACGCCGGTGAGACGCCCGTTCAGTTCGATGCATCGGATGGGCTGACCCTCAAAGAAGGGCAATGGGTTGCGCTCGTGTTCAATCCGAGTCTGCGTGTAGCACGGCTTGGGCTAGAGCGTGAGGTGGCCGTGGCCGCAGAAGCCGGCTCCTGGCCCGATCCCACCCTTGGCCTCGGAGCCTTGAGAGTGGGCGCGGCGTCGACCCGGCCCTGGGTGATCTCGCGTGGCCTTGAAATGTCCCTACCCTTTACCGGCCGCTTGGGTCGTGAAATGGACCTCGCCCAGGCCCAGGCCACCAGCCAGTGGTTTTCTGTGCGTTCTACGGAATGGGACCTGGTGCTTGAGGTTGCCGAAGCGTGGACGAATTGGTCCACGGTCCAGCTGGGGATGGATGCCACGCGCAGTTTCTTGGAGGACCTCGCTCCCTTGGTCCAGGCGACCCATGCCCTGGCTGAGGCAGGGGAAATACCTGCGACGGAAGCTGCCCTCCTGGAGATCGAGCATGTACGCCAAACGAGTTACCTGCAGGATTTGGCGGGCCAAGAAGCCGAGCAGCGCCAGGCCCTCTTGGCTCTCATGGGCCTACCGCCAAATCATGGGGTGATTCTGCATCCAGAGATTGCCGGCCCGAGCCAGGCTGGAGCATCGCACGACGCAGATCCCGCGGGACGGTTTGACCACCATCCCGGGCTCGCTCACCTTACAGCAGAGTATGAGGTGCGTGAGCGGGCCCTAGCCCTAGAGATCGCCAAGCAATGGCCAGATCTCTCCCTTGGGCCCACGTTTGAGTTGGACGAGGGGCGCCCTCGGAACGGGTTGAACCTCGGTCTTGGCCTGCCCCTCTGGCAGGCCAATGCCGAGGCAATTGCGGGTGCCCGGGTCGAGCGCGAGCGAGCTCGCGCAGCCCTAGAGGGAGAACACGAGCGGCTGATAGGGCACTGGGCTCAGTTGAACCTGCGCGTGAAGCACACCTCCCAGCGATTGGAACATCTTGAATGCACCTTCCTGCCACTCGTGGACCAGCAGGTTCAGCGGGCATCTGAATGGGTCGTTCTGGGAGAAGGATCGATTCTTGTCCTCTTGGAGAGTCTCTCCCAATCCCTCGCTGCCAAGTTGGATTGGATCGAGGTGCGTTCTCGTCAAGCCCTCGATCTCCACACCCGCGCCTCCCTCTTGGGACCTACCCCTAGTCGACTCTAGTTCTATGTCTAGCCACAACCCAACCGTTCATCTTGTCTGTGCTCTCGCTGTCAGCTTGGCAACGAGCTGTTCAACGAAGACTGCGACGCCTGAAAGGGCTGAGCCCGAAACCCAGGAAGTGACGCACACAGGCATTCCATTACCCACGCAGCTCATTCGAAACCTAGGCATCTCGTTTGCCCCAGTGCAGGTGCGTTCTGTGTCCTCGACCTTGCGGATCCCAGGGACATTTGAGTTCACTCCACTCGCTAGACGTGAGTACCGGATGCCGCTTGCGGGTCACGTTGAAATCATGGTAGACGAGAACCAGTTGATTGAGCCCGGGCAACTCCTGTTCAGATTCCGCTCTCCCGCTTGGCCAGAATTGCAGCATGAGATCATTGTCTCAGAGCAGGCCATTCAAACCGCGTTGGCGGCGATCGACCTGTCGGAAGCAAAGCTGCAAGGGGCCGGCGATCAGTTACAGGCTCTGCGCGGCCGGTTAGTCCAACTCGAAGGGGCTAGTCTGCCGAGTGCGGAATTGCAGGCTGAAGAGGTGAGGCTCTCATCCAGCGTCCGCAGCCTGCGTGCAGAGCTTGGCATGGCCCGCACGCAGTTGGACAATGCGCACAGTGCGCGTGCACACGCCTTGCACCGTGCCGCTCAAGCGTCGGGTCTTGCCGAAGAATCGCTGGAGAAGAAGGAGGTGGTTGGGCAAGTTTCGGTTCCCGGATACAGGACCATCGACTGGATTGATGTGCGTGCTAGCCGTGCCGCAGTTGTCGAGCGGATTGCCCAGAGTGACGGGGCTTTTGCCCCGGTCCCGGCGCTGGTGCTCTCGACGATCGACCCCAGCCAACTGCGGTTTCGCGCCCTCGCGCTCCAGGCAGATCTGCCATTGTTGAGCTCAATCACTGAGGCCCAAATCGTGCCCGCAGCCGGGAATGGTGTTGGCCTCGCCGAGTCGGTGCCCGCCGCATTGCAATTGGGCCTAGAGGCCCACCCACAGGAGCGCACCTTGGTGGCCTTCGCGGCTCCCCAAAGCCACGCGCCGTGGATTCGCAACGGGGTGTCGGCATTCCTTGAGATTGTCGTCGCAAGCAGTGATCCGAAGGTGCTTGCCATTCCAGAGTCGGCGATTGTTCAAGACGGGCTTGAGCACGTCTTCTTTAGGCGCAAACCAGCCAATCCTGGTGAAGTCCTGCGCGTTGTCGCCGATCTCGGCGTGAGCGATGGGCGCTGGCGTGAGATTCGTAGCGGTATCCAGCGCGGGGACACGGTGGTTCTGCAAGGAGTCTATGAGCTCAAGATCGCTAGCCGCGGAGCGACTGAACTGCCAGATGTCCATGTGCACGCTGACGGGAGCGTTCATACCAATCACTAGCGTCAACAAGCAAGACTCCTAACCATGCTCAAAGGACTCATTCGCTTTTCCATCGACCAGGCTGCGCTGGTCGTTCTGCTGGCCACACTCTTGCTAGCGTGGGCGGGCTATGTGTTGCCCGACACGCCAGTCGATGTGTTTCCAGATTTGAATTCCCCCACAGTGGTGGTCATGACCGAAGCACCGGGCTTGGCCGCCGACGAAGTTGAGCAGTACGTGACCTTCCGGGTGGAGACGGCTGCCCGAGGAGTGCCGGGGGTGCGGCGGGTGCGCACGAGCAGCGCGATGGGGCTTTCCATCGCCTACATTGAGTTTGGCTGGGACATGGATATCTACCGAGCCCGTCAACTGGTCGGTGAGCGGCTCGACGCCGTTCGCGAAGAGTTGCCGGTAGGCGCCCATGTTGAAATGACGCCGATCACGTCAATCACCGGGGAAATCATGCTGCTGGCCTTGTCGTCTCCGGACGAGAGTGTGACACCCCTAGAATTGCGGGCGTACGGAGAGTTTGAGCTACGCAATCGCTTGCTGAGCGTGCCGGGAGTGGCTCAAGTCTCGGTCATTGGAGGGGAACTCCCTGAGTACCAAGTTCTCGTGGACCCAGCATCCCTGCGCCTATTCGGATTAACGGTGCGGGATGTTGCCGAGGCGGCGGGGGCTGCTCACAGCACACTGAGTGCGGGCTATCTCCCCAACTCGGATCATCTTGAAATCCCAATCCGGCAAAGCGGGCGAGTGCGTTCCGTGAAGGATCTCGCAGGAGCCTTGGTGAAGATTCATGACGGCGCGCCCGTCACCTTAGGCCAGGTGGCTGAGGTGCGTCTCGGTCCCGCCCCCGAGCGTGGGAGTGGAGCTGATGATGGTTCGCCTGCGGTCATCTTGACTCTGAAAAAAGCGACGGGCACAAACACGCTGGCGATCACTGCTGAGGTGGATGCACTACTTGACGAGCTCGTCAAGACAATTCCCAAAGGCATGGTGATCAATCGCCAGGTCTTTCGTCAGGCCGAGTTCATCAACCGAGCGGTGCACAATGTCGTGGCGGCCCTGCGGGATGCCGCCATTATCGTGGCAATCATCTTGCTACTGTTCTTGCTCAATCTGCGTACGACGCTCGTGACCCTGACCGCGTTGCCACTCTCCTTGGCGGCCGGATTGCTCACCTTGCGGGCCATGGGGGAGACCATCAACGTCATGACCCTCGGTGGCCTGGCGATTGCCGTGGGGAGCTTGGTGGATGACGCCATTATTGATGTTGAAAACGTCTTCCGGCGCTTGCGCCAGAATAACCAGCTTCCCAGCGGAAGGCGAAAGCCGCTGGCAACGGTCGTTTTCGATGCGAGTAATGAAATCAGGCCCGCGATGGTCTTTGCCACTTTGCTGATAGCGTTGGTATTCATGCCCCTGATGTTCCTCGATGGGATTGAGGGTCGCTTTTTCAGACCCCTGGGCATCGCCTTTGTCGTCTCTCTGGTGGCCTCCCTGGTTGTCGCGTTGACCGTGACTCCCGCCATGTGTCGACTCTTGCTCAAAGGGGGTAAGTCGCCTTCCCATGCATCCGTTGAGGCTAGGGACGATGGTGAGGGGCCAGTGGTTACCCTGCTGAAAAGGTGCTATGACCCTGTTCTTCGTGGGGCCCTGGCTGCCAGGGGCCGATTGATGGGGGTGACTGCTTTGATGACGGGACTGACCCTTTGGTTGGTGACGACCTTTGGTTCTTCCTTTCTTCCTGAGTTTCACGAGGGCACGTTCATGGTGGGGCTCTTCACGCCTCCAGGCACCTCGCTCGCTGCCAGCGAGCGTATAGCTTCGTCTGTGTCCGAGCAGATTCTAGCCCTCGAAAGCGTGGACAGCGTGACTCGGCGCACGGGGCGTGCAGAGCGAGACGAGCATGCGGAACCGGTGAGCACCTCTGAATTGGATGTGCGCGTGGCATCTGGCTTTTCGATGGAACGGGTGCGCGAGCAGATGAACCGCATCC
The DNA here is from genome assembly GCA_964469565.1 of uncultured Planctomycetaceae bacterium. Taxonomy (GTDB): domain Bacteria; phylum Planctomycetota; class UBA1135; order UBA1135. The sequence goes on along the minus strand of CAYXZD010000004.1, from coordinate 88,823 downwards.
TGACTCAAATGCCTGGCGTCACGGCCAATATTGGCCAGCCCATCGGGCACCGCCTGAGCCACATCCTCTCCGGTACCCCAGCCGCTATTGCAATCAATGTCTATGGTGAGGATCTGCATGTTCTGCGAGTGATCGCCAAGGACATAGAACGTGAATTAGAGGCTCTGCCGGGTGCGCGTGACATTGCTGCCAACCGTGAGCTGATGATCCAGTCGCTTCCCATTGTCTACCGACCGGCGAATCTTGCCGCCTACGGACTGACGCCTGCGGGAGCGGCTAGTCAGGTACGGGATGCAGTCTTTGGGATTGAGGTGGCCGAGATTCATGAGGGCACCAAGCGGTATGACCTCACTGTGCGCCTGCGGCCAGAGGAACGCGAAGACCCTCACGACCTGAGCCGCATGGTCTTGCGTGGATCGGATGGGGCCCTCGTCAGGTTGGCTGAGGTGGCCGACATTGGACCGGAAATGACTTCCAATCTGATCACCCGCGAGGATTCCCAACGCAAGGCTGTCATCTCGCTGAACCTAGCCCCGGGAACAAACCTCGGCCATCTAGTAGATGCCGTGCGCGAGCGGGTAGATCCCATTGTGGCGGAGTATGGCTACCAGGTGAAATACGGCGGCCAGTTCGAGGCCCAGCAATCGGCGCAAGCATCCATCCTGTGGTCAGGGATCATCGTACTGCTTCTCATGGTTGTGATTCTGCATCTGGCGATCGGATCCCTGGTCGATGCAGTCTTGGTTCTCGTCAATCTTCCCTTGGCCATGATTGGCGGAGCCCTCGCGCTGTTTATTGCCGAGTCGCCCAGCGTGTTTGGCAACCTCTCTGCCCTGTTGAGCGGTGAGGGATACGTGGCGCCTGTCCTTTCCATCGCGAGTCTGGTGGGGTTTATCACGCTGTTTGGAATTGCGGTCCGCAACGGTATTCTGCTGGTAAACCACTACCGTTATTTGATTCTCCATGAGCAGTGTTCTGTACACACTGCTGTGAGGAGGGGCTCGATGGAGCGTCTCGTTCCCATTCTGATGACCGCACTGACCGCAGCCTTCGCACTTGCACCTCTCATCCTCCAGGGAGACCAGCCAGGTAATGAAATCCTTGCGCCCCTCTCGGTTGTGATCCTAGGAGGACTGCTGACTTCGACATTCCTGAACCTAATCATCGTCCCCGTGGGCTACGCCTGGATCCACGGCTTGCACACCCAACCCCCTGACCCCGATTCCCATGCTTGACCTGAAAACAACGGCTTGCTGCTTCACGACCCTCGTACTCAGTGCCTGTGGTGGCAATCATGAAGGCCCAGTGGCCCCCGCTGATGCACCCCCAGTTGAAGATTCAGAACAGGTTGCCGAGGGAGACCACGGTGATCATGATCACAATGAAGTTCCCCTTGAGTCGCAGTCCGTTGATGGCATGGAAATCGTACTTGCTCAAGGTCACGGGCCGGTGGTGCCCGGAGGAGAGTCGCAGCTCGTAGTCAAGCTTCCCTACTGTGATGACGGTTCCACGATGCTGCGCGCCTGGCTTGGCACTGAGGACCGCACCCTCTCCCTCGTGGGACTTGGCAAATATGCACCCTCCCACGATGATTATGATATCCACGTCACGGCCCCCGAACCCCTGCCTGAAGGGATGAAATGGTGGTTTGAGATTGAGACGCCAGACGGCGAGCGTAGGGTGGGTAGCACCGGCGCAGTGATCCAGTAGCTTCCGGGGTGAGCCTTTGTCTTGAGCCGGTCTAGTCGAAGCCGGGACTCCCTATTGCCGTGGCCCGGAGACCCTATGGGTCTACAATCTACTTGTCGAAGACGTTCGTTTCCGAAGGACTGATACGGTCCTCTACGGTTTCGATGCTTAGATCGAGATTCTCGATGTCCAAGGCCTCGGGCTTGGCTTCCCCCTGTTCGAGGATCTTCTCCTCGGTCGTGTTGTCGACTGCTTGGGTCTTGTCTTTGTTTTCGCCAGTTTGGTCAGGCATGGTGCAGTGCCCCCTAGTGGAGGGCTGGTTGAGGGTTGAGGGTTGCGGAAGTTTCTAGTTGGAGCAGACCTTGAGCGTACAAACTCTCGATGAACTGATCGATACGACCGAGGGCAGCGGGGGAGCTTGCACTGATTCTTGTTCGGAATGATTCTACGTCGCCCGCGTCGCAGATGGAGTCAAGAACCCGCTTGCCGTCGGGACTCAATTCGATGAATTCGTGTTGGACCCCGTCGTAGAATAAGACACTTGGCTTGCGAGACACGGGTTTCAGAGACTCCTTGGCCGCTTTCTCGGCGCCTTCGACGAAGCGCCCGGTCAAGAAATCTGGACGAACCGCTCTGGCGAGCGGGCTGGCCAGGGACTTTGCCACTGCGACATGACTGAAGGGCAGCGGGACGCTAGTGAGTTGCTTCTGGGGCTGGAAACCCAATCCCGATCCGATCGGAGGGCGAGCACGCCCGCGTTCGGCGCATTCCTGAACGAATTGGTCCGGGGAAATCCCACGGGCCAAGTGCAGGAAGTAGTGTGACTTCTGCATGAAGTAATAGATGTTGTCCCCCGTAAAGATGGGCAGATGCTGGCGCAAGCCTGCCATCATCTCATCAAACATCTCGGAGGCTTCCGTCTGGGTCATACCCGACTTGCTGAGATAGTCGTGATACAGCTGAAGGTCTGTGCCATCCCCATCCAGGATGGTGATCCCAAACTGGTCCGGATCGCGATAGGTCAGTGCCACCTCGTCGATGTGAAATGTCTGCAAGCTGACTTCGCGCACAATGTCCTTGTGCTCAACGATAAAGTCGAGCGTGGCCCTCGCCTCCTCGACCGTTTCACCAGGGAACCCGACCATTGCGTAGAGGGTGACGCTGATACCGGCATCACTGCAATTACGTGCGACCTCAGCCACGCTGCGTGGACTCTGGGCCTTGCGCATGAGCTTGAGGATGCGTGGCGTGGCGGATTCAAAACCAAAGAGTAGCTTGCGGCATCCGGCTTCATAAAGGCGTGCAGCACCTTCGGGGGTGTAGGCCCGGGCTTCGATGCGCGCATCACACCACCACTTGATGCGTTCCTCGACGGGAATGTCTGACTGGGCCTCGATCAATGCGATGGGCAGGTCTCGGATCATGCCCGGGGGAAGACAATCGGTAATGAAGCTGAAGTGTTGGACTCCGTAACGGTCGCGCAAGCCCGTGATGTGTCCGGCAATGGTCTCGGCTGCGCGTGTGCGGTAACCCGGCCCGATGACAGTGGGCAGGGTGCAAAACGAGCACTCTCCGTAATAGCAGCCGCGATTGATGTCGTAGGGAAGCACCACTTCAGGTGTGAAGTACAGCTCGAAGGGAAGCCCCTCGAAATCAGGCACGGGCGCATCGCACAGGGCGATGGGGTGTGCGGGTGCATTGGCGATTGTCTCGACCTGATCCTCGCTGCGTTTGAACCAGGTGAGGGAGAGTATCTGTGACAGGTCGGGGGGGCTGCCAGCGGGGGCCGCCTGCAATGTGGTAGCCAGTTCCGTGAGGGGCGCCTCTGCTTCGTGGAAGATCATGGAGTCGAGACAAGCATCGACGCCTGGGGCCCCCATGAGTTTCTCTCCGATGTAGGCAAGGAAGCCGCCACCGGCTGTGACGTGGCAGTCGGGCAGGGCCTCCTTCACCATGCGACCTAGGGTTAGGGCCGGGATGAGTTGACTGCCGTAGACCACGGACATGCCAAACAGGCGCGGACGGCGGGCAACGAGGTCTGGCAAGACGCGCTCGCGATAAAACGCGATGAATGGGTTTTGATCCTCGTCGAGGCTGGCAGCCAAGACTTCCTCAGATCGGTCGTTGGCGTACCCCATCGTGAAATTGTGGGGGGTCAACTCGCTAGGAAAGTGCGCTGCGGAAACGAGTCGCAACCCGTGGTAGAGGGTTCGTACGGCTGGGACGTAGCGGCCCACCTCGTAGAACCCATCTCCTCGCATAACTGCCTTGGCTTGATCTACGTCGGCGATAACAGACTCCGCGCTCACCGCGCTCTCAGCGGAACTTCGATAGGCGCGCAGCTCCTCATAGGAGAGTGACTCCTGATCTCCGTAGGCGGACAGGGGCATGCGCTGCTCGACCCGGTGCTTGGCCCAGCGCAAGTACTCCGGGGAAAGGAAGTGGTCGTAGGCTTCTATCGACAGGTCGCGCTGTTCCACATCCTCAAACCCCTTCGATTGCAACCATGCCTTAAGACAGGGCAGGGCCAGGTAAGGTTGTGTGAAGTGCCCTTGGGGAATAAATGCGAGGGAAATGGGGAAGTTCATGATTGGATTAGTGCCCAGTAAATGGTCTACGCCTGGGGCGTACTGGAAGATAGCAAGCCCGCATCGGTGAGACACTCTACGGCTTTGGCAATCGCGGGGTGCTGGGTGTCGACTGTGGGGTGCACGTCGGGGTTGTTGAGTTGTTCGAAGACACGCGCGAGATCATGGCTCAGCCGTGTCATGCGAGTTCCTGGGCAGGGGCCATCGGTGGGGGCAACGGCAAAGCAGTGGGAGGCGGGTGAGCCTGTGTTTGGGAGGGGGGCTCCGGAGATCAAGGCGCCTGTCAATTGACTCAGATCGTGACGTGCACGCAGGATACGCGGTGCGCCTAGGCTGCTGACCCGCAGGGTCAATTGCTCCCACGCAAGGGCGTCGTCCACGAGCGGCTCGTCCATCGCGCGCGCCAGCCCCTCAAAACTGCGGCGCTCCGCGCGAAGGTCACGGAAGAGCTCTAGGGTGCTCTGGGCGCGCAGACGCCGCAGAAGCGCGAAGGTCCTTGGGTAGCGTTGCAAAAGGGGCGGGAGCAGTTGGGCCATGCGTGCTAGATCGCGCAGGTGTTCCTCGGGAAGGGCGAGGAGGTGCCAGGTGGAGAACAGGTCGGGGTGCGCGGCGATGAGTTGCTGTTCGGGGTCGCTTTGCCCCGCTCCGAAAGCCATGTCGGGAGCAATGCCCTCCAAGGCGACGGCCTGTGAATTGTACTCCTCACCCAGGGCGCAGCCGGGTTGTGGGTTGGCGAGGTGCAAGGACAGGTTGAGACCGGTTCCTAGAGAGGCGTCGGCACAAAGGTCTAGGGTGGCAGCGAGTTCGGATTCACCTTCACCGGGGAGGCCGAGGATGAACGACAGGATGGGGGTGATGCCTGCTGCGCTGCACTCTTGAACTAGAGCGAGCACATCCAAAGGGCCACTCATTTTCTTGTGGTTGACCGCACGTACCTCAGGAACGGCAGATTCAACGCCAAGTAGGACTCGGTAGCATCCGGCCTGACCCATGGCCTGGAGAATCTCACGATCCATGTGATCCGAACGTGCGCGACACTCCCAAGGAATCGGAGAGCCGAGCGCACTCATGCGTTTACAGAATTCAAGTGCGTGATTGCGGTCCGCGCCGAACAAGTCGTGGCATAGATAGGCCTGCTGGGCACCTTCCACCCTGGTGAGATGCAGAACCTCCTCGACGAGTTGATTGACGGGAAGGGTGCGCGAGCGTCGCTCCCAGAATCGGCCGATCGAGCAGAAACTGCAGTCATAGCTGCATCCCCGGCCCGAGTCGACGGGAACAAGGCCATCCATGCCGCCGGTGATGGCCTTGTAGGTTTGTGTGGGGGGCAGCAAATCCCAGGCGCAGGGAGCAACCTGCGCCAAGTCGAGAGGGGCTCGGTTTGCGCTTTCGGTCCGCACCTGGCCGGATTCTGTTCGCCAGCTCACCCCAGCAACTCCATCCATGGCCACGACTCGAGGATTCACATCACAGGGTGCGTTGCCCAAGCGGTCGAGGACCTCAACGAGGGTCAGCTCACCTTCCCCGTGGACGATGAGGTCAATGTCTTCAAATCGCTTGAGTAGGCGCGCTTCGATGCTCCCTACCCCGGGCCCACCTAGGTGAATGTGTAAGCCCGGCTTGCGCTGGCGTAACTCTGATGCAATGACGAGTGCTGCGGGCAGGGTGGCCCCCATGGTGGACAGGCCCACAACTTCTGGATCACGCCCAAGGATGATGTCAGCGGCTGTCCGCAAGCTGTCCTCATCGAGGACCTTCGCTGAGCCGAGATTCCCAGCGGCCAGCTCGAATGCGAGATCCACTAAGTCGACCTTGTGCCCGACTTGCCGCAACCATCCCCCTAGGCGCAGCAGTCCCGGGGGGGGCATGGAATACCCGAACGTGTCGGCATGGGGGGCAGAGGCGACCAGAATGTGCATGGGACTATCATGCTTTCGTACGCTCCAGGGAACAAATGTGTTAGGCGGTGATCCTGCGGGCTCCCTGGGAGCATTCCATGAGTCCTCCCGGTGAACCTGAGAGTGGCCCAAGCGTTATGCTGATACGTGCCCATGCGCCCCCTCCCCCGATCCATCACCAGCCTGCTTGCTTCTTCGGGGATCCATATCGGGTTGTTTGTTCTGGCACTCCTAACCCTGCATCCTTTGCTCACCCGTGGAGAGCGCGTCTTCGAACCCCTGCATGAGGTGGCGATGGCCCCAGCCCTCCAGGTCGAGGCGCTGCCCGAGCCCGCAGAGGAAGATGCCGTTCTCGATTCTCAGCCTCCTGAGCAAGATCCCCTTGTGCGGGAAGTTGAGGTTCCCGTTGAACTCCCGCCCGACAAGGAGTTTGCGCCCGTGGATCTCGACCCGTCTCCGTTGGACGGAGTGCTGGTCGTCTTACCAGCACCTCCCGATCCGCCCGTAGAGGATTCAGACGAGGCACCCAAGGAGGCGGTCCCTGTGGATGCGAGCCCCCTCGTGGAGCCAGTCGAAGAGAAAGTGTTGGGGGCCGATACACCCGACCAACCCCCGGTGCCACTCTCTGAGTATTGTCGCAGCCCCCTCTACCCGACCCGTGCGATTCGATCCAAATGGACGGGGACAGTTGTGGCTCAACTCAGTGTGGGTGAGGCGGGCGAGGTGCTGGCTGTTGCCCTTATCAAATCCTCTGGCTACAAGATTCTCGATCAAGCCGCTCTCGCTTGTCTCGAAGATTGGCGTTTTCGACCCGGAACACGGCAGGGGGAGGTGGCCTCGATGGATGTGATCAAGCGGATCGAGTTTCGCCTCTAACCGGGAAGGCGGGGCACTTTGTGCTCGTCCATTCATCCAGCCGAACACACCTATTCGCGGCTGTTGATGATCTCCGTGCTTGAGTGTCGTTTTTCATCGCCGCAGATCACTATCCGACCTCCGTATCGAAGCACCTCGTCCCTCTCGGGCACGGTCTCGGCAGTCCAGTCTGTCCCCTTGGCGTGTACATCAGGCTGAATGCAAGCTAGAAGACCATGGGCCGTGCCTTCTGGGAAACTGGTGACGAAGTCGACCCCCTCCAAGGCCGCAATCATCTCCATGCGTTCGTCGAGCGGGGTCACCGGCCGTCCCTTGCCCTTGCTCGCACGGACACTCTCATCGCTGTTGAGCGCTACGACCAGGATGTCGCCGTGGGTGCGTGCGTCTTGCAGGAGGCGCACATGACCCACATGCAATACATCAAAGCAGCCATTGGTGAGCACAACCGTGCGGCCCTCGCGCAAGCCCATCAGTTCAGAGGCGAGGGAGGTGTAGGTGGGTACGATTCTAGCGCTCATCGAGGGACTTTCTCCCGTTCGAGGAAGGACTCGGCGGCGTCGATCACCCACTGGGGTTTGAGCTCGCGCATGCAACGGTGGTCGGTGGGACAGACCTTGAGCCCGCAGGGAGCGCAATCGACGTCGGCGCTGAGCAGGGTCTGATTCTCAAGATGATGGTGGGTGTAACGCCGGTCAGTGGGCCCGAAGGGAACGATGCAATGAATCCCCTGGGCTACGGCCATGGAGCGAGGGCCCGTGTCATTGGAAACGACGAGGCTTGCCCGTTCGACGAGGGCCGCGACTTGGTCGAGGGTCAACACGGGATGGATGAGGACTGTGCAGGGCTCTTCCATGTGCTCACCCACTTGAGATCCGATGACTTCTTCCCCAGGCCCCGGTGCGAGCACCGTGCGAAAGCCGTGCTTTCTTGCCAGGGCATCGGCGGCCTCGGCGAAGTACTCCGCTGGCCACATCTTGCTCGCCCCAAAGCTTGCCCCTGTAATGCACAACAGTATGGGCGTGCTTTCATCGATCCCTTCGGGCCTCAGGCGTGCGGCGAGTGACTCTCTGCCTAGGTCGGTCACGGCCACGGTCATCTCGTCCCCCTGGTCTGCGCATCCGAGATGGCGCGTCAAGCGCAGGTAGCGTTCAATCATCGAAATGGGCACGCGCTTGCCCTGTTCTTTGTGTGGGGGCAGGGCCTCGGTCATCAACACCCGCCGTGCGAGGTCCCGGGCGTATCCGAAGCGGCGCGGGATGCGCGCGAGGAACGGCCCCATGGCGGCGCTTTGGGAATCGGGCAGCAGGAGCGAAAGATCGAACTGACCCGCCCGCAGATTCTTCACTCGCTGCATGAGGGGCCCGAAGCCTCGCTCGGGGAAGGGGTAATCCAAGAACTCATCGACCGTGTCGAGGGGATCTGTGAGGTAGCGCATGTACGATCGGCCCTCGACAGTGATTTTCGCGTTGGGAAACCCGTGGCGCAGGGCACGCAAGGCGGGGGTTGCCATAACGAGATCTCCCACCCAATTGGGAAGCCTCACATGGATGTTGGTGGGCGTGCTCATAGAAACGTGTCCCCGCCTTGGGTGCTGACTTCGAACCCTGCGTCCTCATTCGCGACCAACCCCTCGATCCACCAGTTGACGTCATGGTAAAGGCAGGTGACTTGTGCACACTCGCAAGACGCATCGAACCCATCTAGGATGTCGCTGAGGCCGGTTCCTGTCGCTTGACGCGCATCGCTGCTCGCGTACCCGTCCCGCTCGGCGATGCGGGCCTTGGCAACGCCCCTGTGGGCGGGGCAGTTAAATACCCCGGTGGGGGTGAGGACCTGGCGTAGGGCTTGCATGTGGCAGGTGCGCGGTTGTTTGGATAAATCACGCCAGGTGCCATCTTCCAATGAGCGCAGGTTGGTGGATTCGTATACATCCAGGCCGTCCCCGGCGGCTTTGCGTGCCTGTTCGATTTCGTGCCGAATGCGTTTCACCACTTCCAGCGTGTTCTCGGTGGTGTGGTCGGGGGCCATGACCTCAGCGCCGTCATCAAGGCGTTCCAAGACCGGCTTGTAGGAGATGTAGTCGAAGCCTGCCTCGGCCGCTCGCATTGCAGCGGGCACAATCTCGTGGATGTTTTCCAAGAGATCCTCATCGTCACGGCTGGCCCCGCGCCAGACGATGACAAATGAATACCCGAGACGGGGTGCCGGATTGGCTGTGCGAATCTGCCCCATCCACGAACAAATCTCATCGAGATCGACGCTCGCAGAGTTTGGCCGATGCATCGCGCGGAAGAGCTCGTTCGAACCTGAGTCCAGGCTCAGGCGAATCCAGTCGCCCTCCTGAAGCAAGGGTGCGATCTCCAGCAGTCGATCCCCCCGACTGCCATTGCTGACCACGGCCACCTGCAGCCCTAACTCCTCTTTCATGAAGCGCGTCATTCTCACAAAGCCCGGGTAGAGAGTGGGTTCTCCTCCCCCAATCAAGATGACCGATTTCAACCCGTGTTCAGTCATCCAGCGCAACGACTCCTGTAGGTTGGCTTCCTCCATGCGGGGTCCGCTGTTTAGAACCTCCCAGTCGATGCAGTGCGTGCAGGCGTAGTTACAGGCCAGTGTCAGGTCGAGATTGATCGAGACCGGCGCGAGCTTGGGCGCCACGGGTTCCTCCGCACCCCTCGCCCGCGCCGCCCGGACCTCACGCCTCCATTGAACGTACTGCTCTAGGGCTGGAGCCGTCTCCTCGGTCCGCAGCTTGGCACCGAAATCGTGGATGGAATGGGTCATGGGGGCTGGCGGTGGGGAAATGGGGGCAGGGTCATGCCGTGCTGCTCCTCTCGATCAGAGCCACGTCCCCAAGGGCCGCGCAGGCACTATAATCGTTCCCATGGCCTCTCACTATGACAAGTCGAAGAACTGCCGCGTGGGGACGATGGACCTCGACCAGTTCTACGACGAATCGGGCTCTGATTCGGCAGCCTATTTCGAGACCCTGTTGGCAGCCTGGTCGAAGGCGGGTGGCACGGAGAAGTGGGGTGCAGGGGGAGTCGGACTGCGTTGCTCGCTGGGTTCGAAGGATATCGGTGTGTGCTTCTTGGCCCCTGCTTTTGGCACGAAGAAGGACCGAATCGAGCTTTCCCTGAAGGGGTTAGCCAAGCAAATGGGCGCGCCTGCCTGCACGCGACTCAAGCAATCACTCTCGGACGCCGCCGGCGACTCATTCAAAGGCGCGACCATGGTTAGTGTCGTCGAGCCAGGGGCCCTCAAAGCGAAGGCTCGCAGGGCCATCACCACTGCATTGGTTAGTATTGTGCGCGGCGTGTAGGTGGAATCGAGCCACGGGAGTTCCCACCCGATTCGTCCGTTCAGGGAATCAGTCGGGTCCTAAAAGGTGATGGTCCATGTGCCGAAGGCCGTGGCGGGTTCCTGAAGGGTGAGTTCACCCGTCGCTGCATCCCATGACCAGCCGGGTTGATTGTTCTTATTGCGCATGATGGAAATGGGAGCGCTCGCAAAGCCGCCCAGAACGAGATTGAACGGAATCCCGTTCGTCGTGTCGACGTGATAGGTCAGGGTCTGTGGGGTAGGACCCGAGACCGTATTGAGCCCGAGGGTGCTTGGGTCAGCGAGTTTTAGCTCACTCATGTTGCTGATGCCGGTGACCATGAGCGTGTTGAATGCAGGTGCGATGAACCAGTCAAATGGAGTGAAGGACCGCGGAGCTGCCTGCGTTACTTTGAATTGGTGCCAGTTTCCGTCCCGATCAGCTAGGGTTGAGACTGCTGTGAGCGGGGGGGGAACTTCGTAGTGCAAGCGTTCAAGAAAGTTGAGGGCTCGCTCTGCAGGTAGCGAATCCCACCGGTGCCCTGGGCCAGGGAAGTGTCGCAGGCGCCCAGATCCTCCGCGATTGAGTTGCTGCTCGTGAAAACGCTGTGTTTGGTAGACGATCGGGCCGTTGGGGTCGTTTTCGTCGTAAAAACTCATGGTGGGCACGTGGCTGAGATTGCGCACCATATCGGTGGTCCAATCGATGGAGCCACCGATTTTGAGGTCGATGTTGGAGACCCGGCGATAGTCGAACTGTGCCAGCGGATCGTCTGGGTTTGTTCCAAACATCTCAGGCAAGTTGAACAGGGCCATGACCGTGGGGTTGGTCCAGTACGAAAACTGCAGGGATGTCGTTCCAGTCATGACCACGAGGCCTGCAAAGTGAATACCCCCGTTCGCATCGATGTGCCGGGATGCGAAACTCGGTGCCCAACCTCCGCCCATGGAAAATCCCACTCCATAGAATCTGTCTAGATCGACGCTGGTTCCAAAGCTCGGGGCAATCACCGAGCTGAGCATCTCTAGCGCGGCTTCGGTGTTCGTTTGCGCATACTCGATGCCGTAGTTCCAGCGGTGTGCGCCCATGGGGGCGATGACAATCCAGCCGCGACCCATCGCTTTTTCGAAATACTCGGTCTTCGAAAGCAGAGACTCTGGGTCTTCTTGGTAACCGTGGAAAAGGACGAGCACCGGGACGGGTCCGGCCCCGACCCCCTTGGGGATGCCCACGACAAAGGGTTCTGCAAGTCCGCTGCCGGTCACTCCAGCACCAATGCGATACCTTAGTACCGTTCCGTTCTTACCAAAGCCCAAGATGGTGGGCGGCGCACCGGCTTCCAGTGAGCCTCCCAGGGCGCCCAGGGGGTCGAGCTCATAATGCTCAAAGTTGAAATCGGAACAGGGCTCGGGCGATTGACTTGCTGGGTCATGGGAGAACGACGAGCTGGGGTGGGTTCCAGTCGAAGGGGAGAGATGCCCGGATGTGCGCCATGCCGATTGCCCCTCCGCCGCGTTGATTCCCAAGCCCCCCAGCCCCAGAAGGGCCACGACTACCAATCTCGTACCAACCATGTTCAACCAACCAGTCTTTATGGGAGGGCCTTCAAACAGTCCTCAGCCAACGCTCCATAGCGCGACCGACGATTTGCGGAGTCGAAGAACAGCCTCTAATTGCGGGATTTATTATGTATGTATCGCAGCGCTTGGCTGCAGTCTGGATTGTGCCCTATTTGAGTCAGGGATGCCAGCCTCCCCCCGACATGGCCGGCACCGGTGGAATGAGGCCGTGCTAGACCCACCCTAGCTAGGGTGGCCGCCATTTCAGCGCCGGAGGGAGTGCCGCTGAGAGGAGTGCTGCTAGACTGGGCAGGTTTGCGAGTCCTTTTCCCCAATACCCTGTCAGTCCCCATCCTCAGTCCACCCGAGGCCCATGACCCCAAAGGCTGTTCCGTAGGCCTTGGTGTTTGAGGCGATCCAAAAATCCCACATGGATCCGTCTTTTTGAGCTGAGGTCAGGATGCCGTCGCGGATTGCCGGCGTAAAAGTCGCCTGGGATTCAGGCGGCAGGGCTCGCATCACCTGTGCGGCGTAGTAATGGGCGAACAAGTAAAAATAGGCTGCATTTGCGTAGTAAGCCTCATGGGGGATGGGTTTGTTGCGGGCGACAGCTAGAAACTTGTGATGCTTGACGAAGTGCTGCAGTCCCTCTTTGAGGGTTTGCGTCGTGACGAGGGGACTGCCTGCTTTGTAAAGGGCCAGGTTGCACACTTGAATGCGTCCTAGCGAGCCTTTGATTTGATCGATGGATTCTGAATAGAGGTGGCGGGGGAGGGCGGATACCTCATAGGCGTAGGCACCTGTTGGGAGCCGGGCTCGCTCAACGGCCTTGATGGCAGTGCGGTAAACCTTTTCGGGTACCGGCAGCTTGGCAGCCTTGGCTTCGGTGAGGGCGAGCAGGGCGGCGGCTGTCGTAAACGAAGTGGCCCAATCAGGGCGCCAGCCGGAATTGGAGTCGGAGTAATAGCCCCAGCCTCCCCGTGGTGATTGGTACTTTGCGAGCCCAAGCAACATAGTCTCAGCGGCCTTGCGGAGCTCCGGCGTCAGCGGACTCTCTAGGTAGCGTGGATGTTGTAGAGCTCGGGCGAGGGTGTCGAGGCCGTAGATCAAGGCCCAGTTGTTGTCCACGTCCCATTCGGCCGGCCGAACGGGATTGGAGTTCGCCATGAGGAACTTGAGAGCAAGATCCGTGGCGGCAAACTGGTCCTTGGTGGTTCCCAATTCAATGAGGGAACGAGTTGCCAGGGCGCTGGCTCCAATCTGCCACGCCTTATAGGTGGCTGGGTTGCCGAATGCGCTGGTGAAGGTCGCATTCTTCACGCCACCCCAGGAACCGTCGACGTTTTGGGTATTGAGGAGGAAACGGAGCCCCTTATGGATGGCGGTGATGGCCGCTTCCCCATCGGGGGCAGGTGGGGGATCTTGGTCCTGGGTGCTCGCCGCGCAGGGGGGGGCAGTCTCCTCGGCTGCTGCGGGAGAAGAGTCTGCGCCATAGGCAGCCCACGTTGTCGAGCCAGTTGCATTCGCCCAAGCCCCCGTCACTCCCAAGAGGGCTAGGGCGCATTGCCAGTGTAGCCTGCGGATCACTTGGGGGCTCCGCTGCGTGAGTGCTCGTGCGATCCTCTCCAGCGCTGATGGCCCTGTTCCTCGTGGCGGTGCTCGCCCTCCTCCGCTTGATGGTGATCTTCCTCACCCTCGTGTGGGTGTCGGGGGGCCGACTCAGCATCCGGTGCCCCGGGACCCATCTCCTCAAGCTCCTTACGCTTTTCATCAAGCTTGTGGCGCGCCTCCCATAGGTCTAAGTCCCTGCGCCGATTGGCAATCTCCCGCTCACGCCTTAGGCCCTCAAGTTCTGCTTCCGCTTTCTGCACGGCTAAGGTGAGGGAACGAGCTTCCTGTGGGATCTCGTGGGCTTCGAGTCGTGCGAAAGCAAGCTCCTCGAGTTCGATGCGCTTCGCAGCACGCTCGGCATTGCGTCGCCCCCGGCTGACGACGAATTCAGCCGTAAGGTCATCGAGGTCCTGGTCCTTGTACATGATCTCGATTTGCGCCAGTTCATCGGCGGCCTCACGTGCCCGATCCTTGGCGGACTCCAAGCTCAACCGTTCGCGCGCGAGTCGTTCGGGGGCAACGGATTCCTCGAACACGCTGAGGGTCTGGCGCGCCTCCTCTAGGGATAACTCGGCGTGGTGCAGGCGTAATTCTTCCTGCATGGCTGCGGACTCCGCTTCCAGTCTCTGAATCTCCAGACGAGCGTGCGCTAGGCGCAGTTCACGTTCAAGCGTACGACGCTCCTCTACCTCGGCGCTGTCTTCCTCCGGGGTGACGCTTGTTTGTTGGGGGACATCCTCAGTGGTGGAGGATTCGAATCGCATGGTTGCGTTGCAACTCGCAAGAATGATGGTGGCAACTGGCAGGGCGGGGTTGAGAGTTTTCATGATGAGAATCGATGATCAAGGGAGTCGGCTATGGGAAGCAAGCTAATCGGCACAGTACCCATCAGGTAGTGGAAATACGATTTGGCACGATCTCTCACGTCATCAATACACTTACCCGCCAGAGGGAACAGGCCTAGCCGATACCTAGATCGACTCTGCGCTCAGACAAGGCCAAGGGCAGTTCTGTCCGGAAAACCCCCAACTGAGGGATCCAGCCGAGGTAATCCGCTAGACGGAGCAAGGCCACCTCGGTTTTCATGTCTGGAATCTCGCCGGATCTGCAGGCTCGAATCGCAGCGCCTAACTCAAAGCGATGCAGAACGCACCATTCCTCCATGGTGGAGCCATCCCCCGCCGGAGGCTCGCTGCTAACCTGTCCCACCGGAATCTCGCCTGCGACGTAGTAGAGTTTTTCATCGGTGACCCCTGGGCTCGCAAAGGTCTCCCCGCCGAGGGCCGCAAACTCCCCAGGGTCCATTACATGACCGGCCTCTTCGAGCGCCTCAGCGGCAGCACGGACTTGCCACCCTGCAAGGCCCGGCGGGTCGTCGGGTTCTACGATTCCGGCCACGACCTCGTGCAGTGCGAGGTATTCGCGTGGGTCGGGGTGAACGAAGGTCCGATCCTTGCGCAGATAGATTGGCACTCGCGGAGCTTCCCTCAGGACGACCTCGATCCCACCGTTCTCGTCGATGGAGTACAACACGGCAACGACCGCGTCACTCCCGGGCCGGCTCATCACGTCACAGGGGTAGGTCGCCGAGACCGAGCCATCTGAGTAGACGTTTCGAACTTCTAGCCGCTGGAGCTTCAAGAATCCCTCGTCGCAACGACTGTGCGCCGTGCGGTCAGCGACGACTTCTATGGAAGAGAGTTGCATGGAGACAGTCTGGCATATTGGCGAGCCCTCCGAGGGTGCTTGCTCGCATTCGCCTTACTGCGTGGGCATGGGGGGAGAATGGTCTGACGGACCGCGCGCAGTCCATCCTGGGGCTTGAGACTAACCCCGGGATCACGGCAAAAACTCACCTTTGCGGTCCTGGCTCGCGGGAGAACGAAGCCTCCTGCCGTTTCAATTTGGCCCGGCCGTGGAGCGTGAGCGCTCGGGTTTGCCCTAGAATCCTTGCCCTATGAGATTCACCAGATCACCCTTCTTGATGGCTGGAATTATCCTGGGCGCAGGAGCCTGCTCCAGTCCAAGAGCCCCAACGGCCAATGCGCTGACCCTACCCGTTGCGGAAGGGGGGCCGGTCATCAAGGGAACCTCCACGCGGAGGGCGGATTCTGGAGAAGTCACCCATGCGGAGTCCTCAGCCGCCACATGGCTCGAGAGCTTCGGTCTCCAGGATGTGTTGGCTCGGGTGCTCGAGCACAACCCCAATGTTGAGATGGCGCGAGGGCGCATCTCGCAAGCTCAAGCGGCGTTTGAGCAAAGCCGAATAGCTTTCAAGCCGCAAGTGAGTCTCGACCTTAGCTACACGGTGGCTGATGCCCCCTCCGTGTACCTGTTCAAGACGATTGACGGCCGGGGGTTTGCACCCGGCGTGGACTTCAATGATCCGGCCACCCTTCGAACCGTGGAACCGGGCATTGGCGTGGGCTACAACCTCTACTCTGGCGGACGCCACCGTCTGGCTGGGGAACAGGCACGCCTGCAAGAGGCCAGCGCCTACAGCCGCTTAGATGCACTGAACAACCGGCTCACCGCCAGCGTGTTCGACCTTTGGTTTGCAGCCCAAATGGCGGGGGAGCAGCGCGAAGTAGCTGAGTTGTCGTTCAAGACCCTGAACGCCCAGTTGGAGGAGACCCGTGCCCTGCATGAAGAAGGTAGTGTCTTACGATCGGATGTGCTCTCCATCCAGGTGCGTTTGGCAGAGGCGCAGGAACGAATTCTGCGGGCCGTCAATGCCCAAGGCCACGCCCGCATCGGCTTGGGAGCGCTGATGGGGTTTGCTGATCTGCGTCTAGACCAATTGCGCATTGGGGATGCAGTCACTCTCGGCCTCGACCTGCCCGAGGAGCTTGGCGATGCCATCGCAGGTGCCCTCCAGCGGCGTCCCGAACTCGCACAGGTGCGTGCATTGATTCAACACAGCGAGCTTCAATTGGATGCCATTGCAGCGTCTGCTCTCCCCCAAATCGACCTCTACGGACGTACTTGGGCTAATGGATCCGATTCCGACTTCGATCAAAGTGAACCCAACTGGTCGGTGGGCATTGCGGCACGATTTGACTTGTTTGATGGTGGCGCACGTCGTGCACAGATTCACGGAGTTCGAGCGCAGTTGATGCAACTGCAAGGCCAGCAGAGGGCGCTCCACGCTGGCATCCGCCAGGACGTCGAACAGGCTTTCATGCGGCGTGAAGAGGCACGCTCTCGGCTGGTTGTCGCTGCCAGTGCCGTCGAGCTGGCCCTCGAATCCCTGCGGCTGGTCAATGCTCAATACGCAAGTGGCGCTGCGACGATCACTCGGTTCCTGACCGCAGAACAAATGGCTACCCAAGCCCAACGGCGTCTCAGCCAAGCTGCCGGCGACGGAAAACGGGCGTCTGCCGCGCTCGCTCGTGCTATGGGCTTACTGACCTCACGTTGACTGTTTGATCATGATGCAAAACCTCAATCGGTGGATTTCAATCCCCTTGGCTCTCGTGGGCCTGACAATCGTGCCCTTGTCTTGCTCTGGGGGCGACACCATCGCCCCAGGCTCTCAAGCTGTTCCCGTAGATTCGTTCGCTCCCGAGTCCACGGCTGTCGTCGCAATGGTCCAGATTCCCACGTGGTACCACGCCGTCGGAACGGTGGTCGCCGCAGAGTCCATTGATGTGGCTGCCCAGTCGGGGGGACGGGTCTTGCATGCACACGTAGACGTGGGGGACGCTGTCACCCCCGGTTTGCTGCTTTTTGAATTGGAGGACCGCAAGAGTTCTGCCCGTGTGGCTCAAGCACAAGCTGGCTTGGCCTTGGCCGAGGCTGGCGCCGTTCAGGCGAGCACCAGCGAGGCGAGGGTGAACCGACTTTTTGAGCGAGAGGCTGCGACGCTTGCCCAGGTGGAATCGGCTCGGGCTGCGAGCGATCAGGCGGATGCTGCGTTCGCTCTCGCGAAAGAAGCGCTCAATGAGGCCAACGCATTTCTTGACGATGCTAGGGTGCTTAGCCCCTGTGCGGGGACCCTCGTGGAGCGCCTCGTCGATGTGGGCGATCTGGCCGCACCCGGGCGCGTGCTGGTGCGCGTGCGAGGAGGAGTCCAGATTGAATTCAGCACAGCGATTCGAGCCAGCATGATCGGAAGCCTCGCACTTGGAGATGAGTTGGATGTGGAGATCCCGTCACTCCAGCAGACTCTTCGGGGGGCCATCACCGAGATTCACCCTGACGCCGATGCGGCTTCTCGCAGCTTGGGCATCAAGCTGGCTTTGCCAGCACACTCTGGGCTTCGCCCGGGTCTTTATGGCAAGTTGCGTTTGCACGCCGGCCACGCCGAGACCCTCGCTGTGCCGGCTGAAGCAGTGATCCGCATCGGACAACTGGAGAACATCATGGTTTCGACCCCAAAGGGTTGGGTCCGCCGATTTGTGCGAGTGGGTTCAGACATCGAGGGTGGCCGCGTTGAGATTCTCTCTGGTCTGACGGAAGGGTCGACCATCGGCTGGTAGCTCATGATCAAGCGCATAGTCGAAACCTTCCTCGGTGGTCACCTCGCCGTTCTCTTGGGCGTAGTGGCCCTGTTGCTGGGCCTCGCCTCGATTCTGCTGACTCCACGTGAGGAAGAACCTCAGATTGTCGTACCCGTAGCGGACATCTACGTGCAGGCCCCCGGAGCCAGTGCCGCTGAAATCGAGCAGCTCGTCACCACCCCGCTGGAGAGGGCGATGTGGCAAATCGATGGAGTTGAGCACGTTTACTCGATTTCCCAACGGGATCGCAGTGTGGTGACTGTGCGCTTTTTTGTTGGCGAGGACCGCGAGGATTCACTCACCAAGATTCAAAGCCGCGTGGCCCTGGAGATGGGTCAGGCGAGTTCCCTGGTGAAGGGCTGGCTCGTTCAACCTGTGGAGATCGATGACGTACCGATCGTCACATTTGCGCTTTACTCGGATCGCTACGATGATGCTGATCTGCGCAGAATCGGTGAAGAGCTGCGCGTTCATCTCGATCGCGTAGAGGATGTCTCGCGCACCCGCATCGTGGGTGGGCGACCGGCGCAGGTGCGCGTGACCCCTGACTTGGATGCGCTGGCCGCTCATGGGCTGACCCTGCCTGAGTTGTTGGGGACGATATCCAAGGCGGATACATCGGCGACTGCCGGGTCGCTGACTCGTGGTGGTATCCAGACTACGGTTCTCAGTGGTCCTACCCTCCGAGAGGCTGCGGATGTGAAGGCCCTTGTGGTCGCGGTGGCCGAGGGAGTCCCGGTGCTTGTGGGGGATGTGGCCCGTGTCGGTGCCGAACCGGCTGAGGTTGAAAACTACACGCGCATCGGCTTTGGCCCAGCCGACGGGGAGCACCCTGCCGGCGCGTCCTTCTCATCGATCAGCCTGGCAGTTTCCAAGAAGAAGGGCACCAATGCCGTGTCGGTGGCTGCAGCTATTCGCGCACGCATGGACGCGCTGAAGAAGGGAATTCTGCCCGCGGGCGTTCAAGTGCGCCTCACCCGTGACAACGGGGCCACGGCTGACCAAAAGGTCGACGAGTTGCTGAGTTCTTTACTCTTCGCAATGGTGTCGGTGGTTGGCCTCTTGATGTTCACCTTGGGCTGGCGCGAAGGCCTCATCGTGGCCCTCGCTGTACCGGTGAGCTTCTCCCTCGCCTTGTTCATGAACATGTTGATGGGCTACACCATAAACCGGGTGACCCTGTTTGCCCTGATTCTGACCCTTGGCCTGGTGGTGGATGATCCCATCACGAACGTGGATAACATTCAGCGCCACATTCTGCAGAAACTTCGCAGTGGGCGAGAGGCGACTTTGGACGCGGTGGGCGAGGTGTTGCCACCCGTGATCATGTCGACCCTGACAGTAATCGTCTCCTTCCTGCCGATGTTCTTCATTACAGGCATGATGGGCCCGTACATGGAACCCATGGCGGGCACCGTTCCCTTGACGGTGGTTTTCTCAACGCTTGCGTCACTCAGTGTCGTCCCATGGGCAGCGTATAAGCTCTTGCGAAGGAAGGGCCTCGATGGTGGGCACGCTCCGACCCCGGCGGCCAAAGGGAAGCAACAACCCGCCAAGGAGCCCTGGCTTCATCGCGTGTACAGCCGCGCGATGGGTCGTTTGCTTGGATCGCACCGGCGGCGCTGGGGGTTACTGGCACTGATTCTGTTGCTTCTAGGGGGCTCTGGGCTGCTCGCCTTGACGGGGCGAGTCCCCATGAAGATCCTCCCCTTTGCCAACAAGGATGAGCTCCTCCTAGTGGTGGACATGCCAGAGGGGACTGCTCTAGAAAACACGGATGCGCTTATGCGCGACCTTGAGGCTGAGTTGGCTACGGTTGCCGAGGTGACGAGTTTTCAGACTTTTACCGGGACCCACGGTCCCATCGATTTCAATGGATTGGTGCGACATTACTTTTTTCGCAGTGAGCCACACCTAGCCGACATTCGGGTCAATCTGGCCCATAAGGACCAGCGGCAAATGCAGAGCCACGACATTGGCCTGCGCGTGCGTGATTCACTGAGGGATATCGCCACCCAGCATGGCGCCATCCTCAATCTCGTGGAGTCGCCACCAGGTCCACCAGTCCTGGCCAGTGTTGTGGTGGAGGTCAATGGGCCCCCCGAGTCCGACTATGCAGAGTTAATCCAGGCTGCCGGGGTTGTACACGACCGAATGGCGCGTGAGCCCGGACTTGTTGACTTGGATACGAGTATCGATGCACCACGCACCCATAGGGTATTCATGCTCGACAAAGAGAAGGCTGCACTGCACGGAATCGACAGCCCGGCGGTGACAGCGACACTCGGCATGGCACTTGAGGGTCGAGTCGCTGGGACTGTGCATGGGGATTTTGAACGCCAGCCCCTCCCGATTCGCATTCAATTGGCCCAGGCTGATCGAACCCACCTCGAACGATTACGCTCCATTGAGGTCAAGGGCCAGTTGGGCCGCAGTGTCGAGCTTGGCGAATTGGGTACCTTCGAAACACACTCGACCCCTGCATCGATCTTCCACAAAAACCTGGAGAGGGTGGTGTTTGTGCGCGGCGAGATGGCTGGACGCGCTCCGGCAGAGGCGATTCTCGCCATGCAACCCGAATTGGCCCAAACTCCCATGCCCGGAGGTGCCACCCTCGATTGGGGCGGTGAAGGCGAATGGGAAGTCACCCTGCGGGTGTTCCGTGACCTCGGCCTTGCGTTTGGCGCGGCGATGATTGGCATATTCATCTTGCTCGTCATCCAAACGGCGAGCCTGGTGATGCCCATGCTCATCATGTCGGCCATTCCCCTGACGGCGATTGGCATTCTGCCGGGGTTCTGGTTGCTCAACCTGTTCGTCAATCGTCCCGTGGGGGGCTATGCCACCCCCGTGTTCTTCACGGCAACTGCCATGATCGGCATGATTGCCCTCGGCGGCATTGTTGTGCGCAATGCCATTGTGCTCATTGAGTTCATCCAGAATGCCGTGGGCAACGGGACGCCTCTTGAGGTTGCCGTGCTGGAATCTGGAAAGGTGCGCATGCGCCCAATCTTGCTGACGGCTGCCACGACGGCTCTCGGGGCAGTTCCGATCACCCTCGACCCGATATTCTCCGGGCTAGCCTGGGCGCTGATCTTTGGCCTCGTGGCTTCGACCGCATTCACGCTGGTCGTCATTCCCACGGCATACTACGGAATGTTCCGGGCAAAGGCTGAGGGGGAGGCCCCTAGGAGCTGATGAGGGGCATGCCAACTTCGCATGATCTGTGCTGGGGGGTTTCGCCAAGGTGCGACTGACAGGGCTCATCCCGAGGAGTTAGACTGCCCCCTTCTCCCTATCACTTCGAATTCGGCCCCCTGCCCAAAAGCCCGTGACTGACTCCCCGTCGAGCATCCCCTCAGATTCATTTGTCCCGCGCCACATTGCCCATCGTGCCGAGGACGTACAGGCCATGCTGGATCGGGTGGGTGTGGCTAGTGTCGATGAACTAGTGGACCAAACCGTGCCCAGTTCAATTCGCCTCAAGGGAGAATTGCAACTCGGTCCGCCGCGCAGCGAGCCCAGCTTACTCGCTGAATTCGCGGGGATCGCGCGCAAGAACAGAGTATTCAAGAACTACATCGGCATGGGCTATTCCCCTTGTCACACGCCAGCGGTGATTCAGCGCAATGTGCTCGAGGACCCCAATTGGTATACCCAATACACGCCTTACCAAGCCGAGATCAGCCAGGGCCGGTTGGAGGCGTTGCTCAACTTCCAGACGATGGTGGCCGATCTCACGGGCCTGCCCATGGCGAATGCTTCTCTCTTAGACGAGGGAACGGCTGCGGCGGAGGCCATGAACATGTGCTGGGCTGCTGGCCGAAAGAAACGATCCGTGTTTTTTGTTGCCGAGACCTGTCATCCACAGACGATTGCCGTGGTTTCTACTCGGGCAGCTGCGCTCAACATCGAGGTTCGGGTGGGCAACCCAGAAGGCAGCGATTTCTCTGAGTGCTGTGCTGTCTTGGTCCAGTATCCCGATACCTATGGGGTCGTTTCTGAGCAGGATGCCCTGGCTGAAAGGGTGCACGCGGAAGGTGCATTGCTCGTCGTGGCGACTGATCTACTCGCGCAGACTCTCCTGCGCCCTCCGGGGGAATTCGGAGCGGACGTGGCTGTTGGTAACACCCAGCGGTTCGGGGTTCCCCTTGGCTACGGCGGACCCCACGCGGCATTCCTCGCCACGCGCGATAAGTTCAAGCGCCAAATCCCTGGCCGTGTGATTGGTGTTTCCCGGGACGCCCAAGGGAATCCTGCCCTACGCATGGCTCTGCAGACGCGAGAGCAGCACATTCGCAGGGACAAGGCCACGAGCAACATCTGCACCGCCCAAGTTCTGCTGGCCATCATGGCCGGCATGTATGCGACGTATCATGGTCCAGAGGGGCTCGTGCGCATCGCTACCCAAGTGCGTCGCCGGACCCTGGCCCTGCGGGCGGCTCTTGTTGACGCGGGGCACGAAGTGCAGCCCGGAGAGGTCTTCGATACCTTGAAAATCCATTTGGCGGCCAAGAATGCTGCTGACGTTCATGATCGGGCCCACTCTGCTGGCATGAATCTGCGCAGGATCGATGAGTCCACGGTGGGGATTTCATTGGACGAGACCACCGAACTCGATGATTTGCGCTCCCTGTTTGCAGTGCTGACGAATTCAGAAGGGGGAGACCTCGACGCCGAGCTAGACAATGAGGCCGCTGCGCTCCCCGATGCGCTGGCGAGGCGGAGCAGTTTTCTCACGGGCTCGGTGTTTCAGAATCACCGCAGTGAGCACGAGATGCTGCGCTATCTGAATCGCCTTTCTCGGCGTGACCTTTCCTTGACCACGTCCATGATCCCTCTGGGATCCTGCACAATGAAGCTCAACGCCACGGCTCAAATGCTCCCGGTGACCTGGCCGGAGTTTGGCGGTTTGCACCCCTTTGCGCCCAGTGAACAGGTGCAAGGTTATGCCGAGCTGATCGATACCTTGGCGAGTGATCTCGCAGAGATCACCGGCTTTGATGCTGTTTCCCTGCAACCCAATGCTGGCTCCCAAGGGGAGTATGCTGGCATGCTGGTGATCCGCGCCTATCACGAGGCTCGCGGAGAAGCCCAGCGCGACGTGTGCTTGATTCCAACCTCTGCCCACGGGACCAACCCCGCCAGCGCCGTCTTAGCGGGCATGCGTGTGGTGGGGGTTGCTTGTGACAGTGATGGCAACGTGGACATGACCGATCTGGCTGTGCAAGTCGAAGCTCACGCGGACAAGCTGGCTGCCATCATGATCACTTACCCCTCGACCCACGGCGTGTTTGAAGAGGATGTCGTCGAACTCTGTGAGATGATCCACGCAGCCGGAGGTCAGGTGTACATGGACGGGGCCAACATGAATGCCCAAGTGGGATTGTGCCGACCGGGTGACATCGGCGCTGATGTCTGTCATTTGAATCTGCACAAAACTTTTGCCATCCCGCACGGCGGTGGGGGGCCCGGAGTCGGCCCCATTGGTGTGGCGGATCACTTGACTCCATTCTTGCCCTCCAACCCCGTTGTTGATTGTGGCGGGAGCGAGGGGATTGGTGCGGTTTCTGCTGCCCCGTGGGGGAGCGCAGGAGTCCTGCCCATCTCGTGGATGTACATTCGCCTCATGGGTGCAGCGGGCCTCAAGCTCGCCACCCAGATGGCAATCTTGAGCGCAAACTACATGGCTTCGCGTCTCGGTGAACATTTTGATGTGGTGTTCAAAGGAGCACGCGGACGGGTTGGCCATGAGTTCATTCTCGACCTACGGTCGTTCGAAAAGAGTGCGGGTGTGGTGGCTGAGGACGTAGCCAAGCGGCTGATGGACTACGGTTTCCACGCTCCTACCCTTTCCTTTCCCGTGGTCGGAACGTTGATGATCGAGCCCACCGAGTCCGAACCCCTGCACGAAATCGATCGACTGTGCGATGCACTGATTCTGATTCGGGCTGAGATCGCTGACATCGAGGCTGGACACCTTGACCGCAAGGACAACCCCCTGAAAAACGCTCCACATACGATGGCGGTGGCCACTGCAGATTCTTGGGAGCATGCCTATAGCCGTGAACGCGCCGTGTGGCCTGCCCCCTGGTCGCGTAATCAGAAGTTTTGGCCTCATGTGGGCCGAATCGACAATGGATTCGGGGACAAGAACCTCATCTGTACTTGCTCTAGCGTAGAAGAACTGGCGTTGCAGGGGTCTGATCTGGTAGGAACGAGCGCATGAGCCCCCAAACACTGCAGGCGTATTGGTCGGCGGAGGATTCTCTCCGCACCTTTTTCGACCCTCAAGCGAGTGGGACTGGTGGAGTGGTCGAAATCGTTTCCAACCGCCCTGCGAGCGGCGGAGTCTCGGTTGAGCTGGGGAAAGATGCGAGTATCGTGCTCTCTTTAGATGATGAGGAACACGTAGTGCACCTGTCCTTCCACCTATCCGGTTGTAGTCAGGAATTGACCCCGCCGCTTCGACGGCCCGAGCAGGTTCGAGTAGCCAACTTTGCTGAGGTGGAGGTCGAGCCTGAGTTGGAGGTTGAGTGTGCTTTTGACGCAACAGCGGGAACGGTTCAGGTGCGTTTTTGCGGTCGCGAACAAGAGTTGTGGGGCCGCATCGGTACCAGCGACATTTGGTTGGCGCTCGATCAAGACCAACGCCTCGCGGGAATGTTGATCGAAGGGGTTGTTGACGATCCTGGTGGCGGCGCACAGCTGGCTTGGCTGCAGGCGTCCCAATAGGGGCCGCAGCGCTGTACTGTTTAGAGCAGGAGCCGATCCTCTCGGTGCTCAGACTCTGCCCGTAAGCGCGGCGAGCATGCGCCCTTTGACCGAAGTCATTTCTATTCTTCCGGCTGGGCCTACAGGTTCGGGATTGAGCTCGCTCCAACCGGCACTCGACAAATAGACAGGTCCGTCGAGGGCGTCTTCGACGAGTCGCCCATGGGAACCGCGGACAAGATTGGCGTCTAGGGGGATGACATTCAGGAGCCCGCGCATGCCTAGTTTCTTTCGAGCGAGATAGCCGGCAACCTTGAGCTTGGGCAGGGCAAGGGTCGGGTCGAGGAACATCTCGCAGGGGTCGTAACCGGGTTTGCGGTGGATGTCGACGCTGCGTGCAAAATCGGGTTCGTCGCTGACCGCATCCCAATAATAATAAGTGAACCACGCTCCACTGGATGCGACAGCGACCCATTGCCCACTTCGCGCGTGGGCTAGACCCACTTCGGTTTGTTCAGGCTGCCCAAGGACTTGGTCCACTCCGTCTAGCTGCTCCAAGACTTCCCGCGCACCGGCCTGAGCACTTGGGTCCTGACAGTACACATGGGCCAGTTGATGATCGCTCACGGCAAAGGCGCGGCTGGCAAATGTGTCGAGCACATCCCCTGTGGGTGTCTTGCGCACTTTCAGCAGTCCGGCTTGCCGCAGTGCGCGATTGATGTGCACTGGCTTGTCGACGTTTTGGATGCCGTACTCGCTGATCACCAGGGTTTGTGCCCCGGCCGCATCGGCGGCATCGACGAGTCCTCCTATGAGTCCATCGAGTTCGGCTAACGCTTGCTGCGAGGTGGGGTGGTCGGGGCCATGCCGCTGGTGGCTGTAATCTAGATGGGGAAGATACGCGAGGGTGAGATCGGGTGCTGGGTCTTCGAGGGTCTTGCAGGTGGCTTGCGCGATCCACTGGCTCGACGGTAGCCCGGCTTTGGGGCCCCAAAAGTCAAAAAAAGGAAATGCGCCGAAGCGGGATTCCAGATCGGCGCCGAATTCGGGGGGGGCAGAGTAGACCGCTGGGATCTTGCGTCCATCAGCTGGGTAGTAGGGGCGCGGTGTAATCGACCAGTCCACCGCGGCACCCATGTTCCACCACCAGAAGAGCTTGGCGCATGTGAAGGCTGGGTTTCGGCGTCGCGCCGCTTCATAGACCTTTTCGCCTTGCACCAGTCCGTTGGGTTGGCGCCAAAGGGCAACCTCACGCGCATCAGGATCCATCCAACCGTTGCCCACGGCACCGTGCTGGGACGGCAGGGTTCCGGTCAACAGAGTGGCCTGGGCGCTTAGCGTCACGCCAGGCAAGATGCCTTGCATGGGGGCCATGGACCCGCGTCGGCTCAGGGCCAAGAGGTGGGGGGTCTGGCTGGTGATTTGCCGGGGCGTGAGGCCCACGGCGATGATGGCGAGGAGTTTGGCCACAGTCCGGGCCAGTCTAGCGTCTGTGCATGGACTCGCTCAGGAGGGATTGCTGGATCTGCAAGAGAATGTCTTCAGCGAGGCTAGCGTCCTCGCGGCCTCCCCGCTCTGCAGTCACGCGCAGAATGGCCTTTTGCCCAGCGGAGTCGTAGGGCTCCACACTCAAGTCGACCTGCCCCCCGCTCACCTGGCCCCTGCAGGCTTGCCCGTCGGATAGGGTCTGCAGCTCGCTGGCCCTGGCATTCATGATGTGGAAAGCGTGGGACCAGACCATGGCCGGGGGGTAGGAGAGCACGCTCCCGCGGCTGCGCCGCGATTGCACGGATGCCTGAGAGGATCCGGGGCCGCTGCAGGAGTGCCAGGTGGGAACGGCCAGAATCAGCGAGACTCCAAGCACGAGTTTGGGGGCAATCGACATGACCCACAAATACAAGAACCCGTCGGCTCACACCAACAGTTATCTACTTTGTGTGTCCCAAGGTATCCTCGTGCCCATGCCTGAATTACCCGAGGTGGAGACCACCGCACGGCTACTGCGCCCCGACCTCGTTGGCCGCAGGGTTGACGGCATGGAAGCCCATTGGGAGCGCAGCTTAGGTGGACAGAGCGAAAGCCACGTGAGTGAGCAGGTGCGCGGCACCCGAGTGCTTTCCGTGGGGCGCCGCGCCAAGCTCGTGGTGATAGAGCTGGGGCGGCGTGGACAGCGGGTCGGTGCATTGCTCGTACACTTGCGCATGACGGGTCGCCTGGTCGTGATGTCCAAGCACGAAGATCCCGGTCCCTATGCCCGCGTGAGCCTGCCCCTCGATCGGGGAGTGCTGCATTTCTTGGATGTACGCAAATTCGGGCGCCTGACGTGGCACCCCGATCCCACTGAGGTGTTTGCCCAGTATGGCCCCGAGCCTCTTGAGCCGGAGTTCACCGATACATGGCTAGCCAGAGCCCTCAAAGCGCGGCGGCGCCAGTTGAAACCGCTTCTCCTCGATCAGTCCTTCCTCTCCGGCTTGGGCAACATCTACGTTGATGAGGCACTCTTTCTCTCGGGCCTGCACCCGCTACGGCTGAGCAACAGTGTCCGTGCTCCTGCGGCGAAGCGGCTGCACACTGCAATCGTAAACGTCCTCACAGAGGCCATCGCACGGGAGGGGTCCTCGTTTGATGGTTTCTATCGAACGCCCGAGGGTCAACCGGGCTCCTACCAAGACCAATTCCAGGTGTATGGCCGTACGGATCGCCCGTGCCGTACCTGCGGTCGCGCAATCGTGCGGCTCGTGGTTGGCCAGCGGGGAACCCATGTATGCACCCGTTGCCAGAGGCCACCCCGCAGCCTATCCTGCGCGCGACCATGATTGAGACCAACGCATTCAAGAAGGGGGTGTGCCTAGTCTATAAGGGCGCGCCAGTCATTATCGTGAGTTACACCGTCAGTACGCCCACCGCGCGAGGGGCGAACACCATCTACAAGACCAAGCTGCGAAACTTGCAGACGGGCCAGATGCTGAACGAGACCATTCGCAGTGGTGAAAAATTCGAAGAGGTGGACATGGAGCGGCACAAGGCCAGCTACATGTACAGCGATGGCAGTGAGTGGCACTTCATGGATGACGAGAGCTACGAGCAGTTCTCATTCAGTAAGGAAGCCATGGCCGGTGATGAACTCTACATCTGCGATGGGGTGGAAGGGCTGCAAGCGGTGCTGATTGACGGCACCGTCATGGCTATCGAGTTACCCCTGT
This sequence comes from uncultured Planctomycetaceae bacterium, assembly GCA_964469565.1. GTDB lineage: Bacteria > Planctomycetota > UBA1135 > UBA1135. The sequence goes on along the minus strand of CAYXZD010000004.1, from coordinate 60,861 downwards.
CCGTTGAACTGAACGTGACCGAGTGCGATCCCACCATCAAGGGTGCGACGGCCCAGGCCCAGCTCAAACCGGCCACCATGGAAACCGGTCTCATCGTTCAGGTGCCTTCGTACCTAGGTGCGGGAGAGCGCATCAAGGTCGACACACGCGACGGCCACTTTCTAGAGCGGATCAAGTAGGGCCTACAGCGGCGGACGGATGACTAGCGCGCTTCGAAGGCGGCAGTCACTTCATCGATTCCCGACCACTGCTCGGCGCACATGGACAAGTACAAGGTCACGTCCTCGGGGGAGTGTTTCTTGTCCAGTTCCGCAACAGCATCAGCCACCTTACTGGGGTCGGGACGGTCGCTGGTGGGGTCGTTGATCATGCCCTCTTCGTGCTCTACCCCCGTGGCATCGAGGAAGTCTGTGATGATCTCTTTGCAGCTGCTCATCAGGTAGGAGCCGAACAGCTCGTAGGCCAGCTCGGCGTTGCTCTCGGCCTGCAGAATCAGGCGTGCCCGGCCCGCCCGCTTAGCCATGGCCAAGCGTTTGATGGCGTGTGGGCGGAATTTGAGGGCCTTGGCCACTTCTCCATCGAGGGGACCGAAACCGTCCTGGGAGAGCGTGTCGTAGATGTGGAGGAAGCGTTCATCGCTCATCCCTTTGAGTTGTTGGATGACCTGCATGGTTGTGGCTTGCGGAAGGGGGCCGGGGTCGTGAATCTGGGGGCAGAGTTTACCCCTGCCACCTCTCAAATCCCATCCCCATGACCTCTAGCCCCTGCGTCCAGCTTTCCCCATCCATGCAAGCGAGATCTGAGGCCTGCTATGCATTCTTGGCGGCCTTCTTCGTGGTTGTGCTGGTCCTCACCAACATCATCGGAACGAAACTGTTTGTGCTCTTCCCTGAGGGCGGGCCCGAGTGGCTGATGGGGGGGCAGCCGGTTACGCTCACCTCGGGCATCCTCACCTACCCTTTGACCTTCCTGATTACCGACGTGGTGTCGGAAATCTGGGGCCGCAAACGTGCCGGGCGCATGGTGATCTGGGGGTTTGTGATGAGTTTGCTCATGCTGGGTGTCTTGCAGATTGCGGTGGCCCTGCCACCCTCTCCAATCTGGGGCCAGCCCGAACTTGGGTTTGCAACCGGCGAGGCGATGCAGACGGCGTTTCAAGCTACCTTCGCCAACCCAGCCATCCTCATCTTTGCCTCCATGCTGGCTTACCTCGTAGCGCAACTCTTGGACGTACGCCTGTACCACTTTTGGTGGCGAGTGACCGGCGGTGGGCGCATGTGGATCAGGAACAACGGCTCAACTCTGCTAAGTCAACTCGTCGACACGATCATCGTCAACGGTATTTTCCTACACTTCGGTCTCGGACTGACGACCAGCGCCGTCGTCAACATCATCGTGGCCGTCTACCTCTGCAAGGTCGTCTTGGCTGCTATCGACACCCCGCTGATCTATCTTGGCCGGGCTCTCACCGAACGGTTCTTGGGTCTGGGGCACGACCCTAGTCGCACGGGCGCACCCCTAGCATAGATCAACGAGGGGGGGCCCGGTGGTTCTCCCTACTGGACCGATTTCACTTTCACCCGAAAGCGGATTGGGATGCCAGCAAGGGGGTGGTTGGCGTCGAGCACCACGGCATCGGCGTTGATTTCGACCACGCGTGCCTCGAGGCCCTCCTCGATCCCGTCCTCTGGCGCATCGCCATCTTCAGCGTCGAACGCGATTGAGATGATCTCTCCGGCCTCCATGTCCAAGTCCTCAGGGAAATCCGAACGAGGAACGCTAAAGATCATCTCCGGCTCCACGTCGCCATAGCACTCGCCAGCGGCGAACTCGACAGTGACATCGTCTCCTCGGCTGCAACCCGCGAGGGCGGCTTCTAGCTTGGGAGGTAGATCGTCTTGTCCATGGATGTAATCCATGGGCGCAGACTCGTCACTGGATTCGAGGATGTTGCCATCCATGTCTTCAATGACGTATTCGAACTCTACTTTGGATTGCTCTTGGATCTTCACGGGGATGTAGGCGCGGATGAATTGGCGCTAGGGGTCAGAGATGGATAGGGGGAATGGCGACGAAGGTATGTATACCCGCGCAGACAGGCTTCGTAGCGATCGAGGAAACGTGCGCATTCCTCGTCACTCAATTGCCCTTGGCGGAGGGAACTCTCCACATGGCGACGAATCTTGCGGCGGAGTTCGGACTCATCGTACTTGACATACGACAGTACATCCGTAATTCGGTCTCCCGTTTGTACGTGGAGTAAATGGGGCCGGCCCTGCGCGTCGATGTCCACGTGTACCACATGGGTGTCACCAAACAGGTTGTGGATGTCGCCGAGGATCTCCTGGTAGGCCCCGAGAAGGAAAACACCCACATAGTAGGGTTCATCAGCTCGGGGCGGGTGCAGTTCCAGAACATCCTTGGGACCGCTGGGGCCAATGAATTGATCGACTCGGCCGTCCGAATCGCAGGTCAGGTCCGCCAAGATCGCGCCCTGGGTGGGCTGCTCATCGAGGCGCTGCAGAGGCATGATAGGAAACAGGTGGTCGATGGCCCAGGAATCGGGCAACGACTGAAAAAAAGAGGCATTGAGGAAGTACGTAGCGCACAGGTCGCGCTCGAGTTGGTTCAAGGCCTCGGGCAAGGGTGACAAGCTGCGTGCCGCATGTTGCACAGCTTGGCATGTGTGCGTGAACAACTGCTCGGCGATGCCCTTGTCACGCAGCGAGAGTTGGCCTGTGTTGAAGAGTAGCAGGGCACGCTCCCGTAACTCGTGCGCATCATGGTAGCGCTCAACGGCGTTGGATGTATTCACACCCTCGCCGAGGCTTGCAAAATCGGCAAGCAGATCGTGATGCCCCTTCTGGGTCTCCAGAAGGGGGCGGGGGCCCCTGAGCCCGGTGGTTCCGACCACTTCAGTGATGAGGACTGAATGGTGAGCAACGAGGGAGCGGCCTGATTCGGTCACAATGGTGGGCTGATTCATGCCGTGTTCACGGCAGGCTTCGGCTAGAGACCAGACGATGTCATTGGCGTACTCCTGCATGGAGTAGTTCATGGACGAGTCGCTTCCGGAACGCGACCCATCGTAGTCCACGGCTAAACCGCCGCCCGCATCGAACCACTTCACCTCAGCTCCGAGTGCGTGCAGATTGGCGAGCACTTGCGTGGCTTCGCCCATGGCGTGCTTGACCGAGCGAATGTGCGTGATCTGACTGCCGATGTGAATGTGGAGGAGCTCAAGGCAGTCGAGAGCCTGCCCCGCACGCAAAGTCTCGACGAGGCACACGATTTCGCTCGCCGTCAAGCCGAATTTAGAACGTGTTCCGGTGGAGCTTGCCCAGCGCCCACTCGATGCCGAACTCAGTTTACAGCGCACCCCAATGCGGGGGCGGATTCGCAGCGTACGAGCTGCCTTGAGGACGAGATCGAGTTCGGTGATTTTTTCAATGACGATAATCGTCTCAATGCCCAATCGGGTAGAGAGCAGGGCCATTTCCACGTACTCAGAATCCTTGTACCCATTACAGATCAGCAGAGATCCTTCGCTAGCTTGCAGAGCGATGCCAGCGATGAGCTCGGGCTTGCTTCCCACTTCAAGCCCTGTCTTGTGCTTTCGCCCGCCCTCCAGCAAGGCCTCCACCACCCAACGTTCTTGATTGACCTTGATCGGAAATACACCGCGGTAGGGGGCGGAGTACTCATACTCCGCGCGCGCATGGTTGAAGGCTGCGTTGAGTTGTTCGAGGCGTGCCTGCAAGATTCCAGGGAAGCGAACGAGCACCGGAGTGGCGATACCTCGGCGTTCGATCGTCCGTGTCAGTTCAAACAGGTCGACGCTTGCCGGGGCTTCATGGACTCCACCTGATTGACCCTTTGGGGAGGCCCATAGGTTTCCGTTGGCTCCGACCCCAAAGAAGTCTGAGGACCACGTGGCCACGTGGTACATCTCCTCGCTTTGAGCGGGAGTCCATGGAGTGATCGGGGGCTTCATTGGGCTAGGGGCTGATTCAGCGCTGGGAGTATAAGTAGGGGTCGAGGGCTTGAATAGTGACCGTACTTCAGAGGGGGCGTACCGAATGGGATGGTTGCTGGGGATCGCCCTGGGCACTCAATGGACTGGCTTGGGGAGTGAGTGTCACCCGCTGGCACTGGACTAGGGGAGCACCGTTGGCTGGCATCACGCAGCGGATGCTCGTACGCTTCTCCCCATGACCAAGATCCGATTCTCAAAAAACATCCAATCCCTCCTCGGCGGCGACTATCTGCTTGTGGTGGGAAGCATGAAAACCCTCCAAGACGGTTCGCGTCTCGATTGCCTGCCTGAGGAACTCATGCGCCTTGCGGTGGATTTGATGACGGACCTAGACGCTGGCGAGCGCGGGGCGGCTGCGGGGACCCTGACCGGGGGAACTCCGCGCAAGCTCGCTATCGGAGCATTGCCCGATGAGGTGTCGCGCTACAACTCACCCGCGCGAGCCGAGGCCATACGTCGGGTAGTGGCCCAGACTCAGACAGGCAAGAAAGGGAAGGCGGGCATCTTGCTACTCTTGGATGACGCACAGCATTGGTTGGCGGCGGCCAATGCAGTCGCCCGAACCCTTCCTCTTTACCATGCGAACAAGCGGAAGGGCCCCGAGCCGATACTCACCTTGGTGGCGATGGGACCGGATGAAGCCACCCTAAGCACGCCCGCCCCAATTAAGGCTACCGTTGAGAGCTCGCGGGAAGCGGCCCGCCTCGTGGACGCTCCCCCGACAGAGATGCACCCCGGCCAGATGCAAAAGGAAGCAACGCGCATCACCCGTGGGGCGGAGCGGGTCACCCGTAAGGCAATCATTGGACCACGCCTTTTGGATGAGCGACTGGGGTGTTTGCATGCCGTGGGGCGCACTGCTGTGCAGCCTCCGCGCCTTGTGATCCTGACCTACAAGCCAAAAAAACCCAGCAAGACCCATGTGGCCCTGGTGGGGAAGGGTATTACCTATGACACGGGTGGTCTGTCACTGAAGACGGGTGGACATATGGTCGGAATGAAAACGGACATGGGGGGCGCTGCGGCCGTCCTCGGAGCCTTCAATGTGCTGGCGCGCAGCGGATGTCGCCACAAGGTGAGCGCTCTCCTCTGCCTCGCTGAAAACGCCGTGGGCCCTGGTGCCTATAAGCCCGACGATATTATCCGTGCACATTCGGGCCTCTCGGTGGAAATCAACAACACGGATGCCGAAGGACGATTGGTGTTAGCGGATGGCGTGAGCTATGCAGCGCGCAAGCTCAAGGCGGATGTCATTTTGGATGCGGCAACGCTGACGGGGGCCCAATTGGTGGCGACGGGCAAGTTGCACGCAGGATTGATGTGCAGCGATGGCGAGCTTGAACAGACGCTCGTGCAGGCGGGCAAGGATTCCGGCGATCTCGTTCATCCCCTGCCCTTTGCTCCAGAGTTTTACCGGCAAGAATTCCAAAGTGCCGTGGCGGACATGCGCAACTCCGTGGCGAATCGAGCCAATGCGCAGACGAGTTGCGCGGGTCAGTTCATTCACTGGCACATGCAAGATACGGGTGCGCGCTGGGCGCACGTGGATCTGGCCGGCCCAGCGACCCTCGGCAAGCGCGCCACCGGCTTTGGGGTAGCACTTTTGTCAGAGGCCGTGCGCCAGCTCAAGTAAGGTCGTTGGAGGGCCCGGGCCGCTACAGGCTGGGCCCAGGGGTTCCCTGGGCGGGCTACTGTTGGATTGCGTGATCCTGTTCTAGAAGGCTGTGCGTTGCGAGCCGCTCCAAGCGCTCGATGGTCTGGGCCGGGTTGGGTTCTGCCATCCATGAGCGTCGTTCGGATTCTTCGGCTACGAATTCGCCGGCATTCCAAACTCGAATGAGTTGTTTGAGCCGCGCCGCTCTCTTGCGCGGCTGTGCGCCAGCTGCGGCTAGAGATTGGCTGTAGCGATTCAGGAATCCCACTGCCTGGGCCCGGCGGACCTCTTCCCCTGAGAACACCCATGGATTGGCCAGGGCTGCATGGCCCACCATCACATAGGCGCATCCAGTTTCATCGCGCATGCGTTGCAAGTCTTCGAACCTGCGCACTCCTCCATTGCCACACACGGGGATGTCTAACGCATCCACCGCCCGTGCGATGCGGGTCCAGTCTACCTCAGGCGTGTAGCCCTCGGCCCGGGTCCGGCAGTGGACTGTCAGTAGGGAGGCGCCTCCCTCCTGAGCGGAGAGTGCGATTTCCTCCAGTTGGCTGGCGTCTTCAAATCCCGCACGGATCTTGGCGCTGACTGGCAACTGGCCTGCGGTGGCCTCAACGCAAACCCCGACAAGTTCCTCAATACGCTCTGGCTCTCGCAGAAGGGCAGCCCCGGCGCAGGTCTTGAGGGCGCCACGGGTGGGACATCCAAAGTTGAGGTCGAGAAAGGCAGCATTCGTCTCGGTGACGGAGGCGGCTGTGGTCGCGATTGCCTCGATGTGGCTGCCCATGAGTTGCACGCCCACCGGGATGCGTGAAGAACTTGCACCTATATGACGCGCCACATGGGCGCTGTCAAAACCGTGGTCGACGACGCGCAAGAACTCCGTACACGCTCCCCCAAGATGGGCAGGGTTGTGCAAGGCCAGCACCTCACCACGGTAACAGGGCTCGGTGACGCCCTCCATGGGAGCGAGCAGCCAGGGTGAGGTGAAGGGCAGGTGGGTGGCGCGGGAGCCGCACTCCATTGATCAGTCCTTGTCTAGAATGTCTGCGTTCGTGGGTCGGTGCCCCATCAGGTGCAGGACGAAGTAGTCCCACTTTCGTTGGGTGAAGTACCCCGACGCATCTCCATAGCCATGCCGCTTGCCGGGAAACATAAGCAGGTCGAAGCGCTTATTGGCCCGGATAAGGGCATCCACAAGGCGCAGAGTTCCGGCTGGGTGCACATTGTTGTCCATGTCTCCATGGGTCAACAGCAAGTGGCCTTTCAACCCCTCCGCTAATTCCGCGTTCGAAGGCACCTTGATTTCAAAGCGTGTCTCTTGGGTTGTCTCCTCTTTGGTTTTCTTGCCCTCGCCATCTCTTACCTGATCCGTCTTGTCGTCCTTTCGCGTAGTGACCTTTGTGGTCTTCTCTTCGTCACCGTCCCTTGGCTTTGCATTAGATACTTCCTTGGCTCGGCTGTTCTTGGCCTTTTTATTCTCAACGGGCACTTCCTTCATGCCGTGATACCGCTCGGCCCAGTAGTAACCATAGACGTTGTTGTCGTGATTGCCTGACGACGAGACGCCCACCTTGAAGAAGTCGTTGTAGGGTTTCAGCATCAAAGCTGCCGCCGTCATGAATCCTCCGCCTGAATGGCCATAGATGCCGACTCGATTGATGTCCACATACGGCCTTTGTTCAGCCAACTGTTCGATGCCTGCCTTCTTGTCGGCAAGCCCGTAGTCCCGCAGGTTGAAGTACCCGTAGCTGTGGTAGGCCTTTGAGCGCCCAGGGGTGCCACCCCGGTGTCCCAACTGCACAACTAGGAACCCCAACTGCGCTAGCTGCTGTCTACCATGAGATGCCGAGAAGGAATGGCTCACACCTTCCATCTGTGGTCCGGGATAAACCTCTGCAATGATGGCGTACTTCTTGGCCGCATCAAAGTCGAAGGGCTTCCACAGATTCCCATAGAGGTCGGTCACTCCATCGGCTGCTTTGAATGTAAACGTCTCGGGCATTTTCCACCCGGCCGCATACAGCCGCGAGAGGTCTGATTCTTCAAGAGTCAGAATCTCTTTGCCCTCTGCGTCGCAGAGCCGGGAGAGTGGTGCCATGTCAACGCGTGAGCAGTTGTCGACCACGTATTTCTTGCTGGGCGATAGGATCGAGCGGTGGTTCGCATCACCTGGATCCATCAGAGTCAGCCCGCTGCCGTCGAGAAACACTCGGTAGAGGTGTTCGTAATACACATTCTCACCATTCTCCCGCGCGTTTCCCCGAAAGTAGAGCAAGCCCTTGTCCTCGTCCACTTCAACAATCTTGCTGGCCCTAAAGGGACCGCTGGTTACAGCGTTCTTGAACTCGCCGTCCTTGCTGTACAGGTAGAAATGCCCCCATCCGCTGCGCTCAGACCACCACAGGAGCTCATCGCGATCCTTGAGGTAGCGAACACTCTGCGGTGCGATGTTGGCCCGCTCGAAATTCTCTTCGATTAGAGTCGTCACTTTGCCCGTGCGGACGTCGATGGAGCACAATTCGACGCTGCGGACGAGTCGATCACGGCGCTGGAAGCGTAGCGTATCGCCGGTGCCTGAGAGGTCGAGCTCCTCTTCCTCTGCAGCTCGGCTAGAATCGGATTCGCCCTGTTTGTCGGCGCTGGCCCTATCGTCTTTCTCCCGTGTGACGACCTTTCCCCAGTGGATGTTCCGGTAACCTTCGTCCTTCCATTTGCCTTCGATCTTGAACAGGCTCTTGCGGTTTCGATCGAATACAAACAGTTCGCTGCGTGCGACGTTTTTCTCACCCGGCATGGGATAGGAGTAGGACTCCAAGGTGGGGCGAGGCGTGGACAAGGAGTTCACGAGAAACAACTCTTCGATGTCTCGGGAATCACGACGCGTGGCATAGAAGGATGTGGAGTCTTGGGACCAATTCACCGACGGGCGGCTCTTCTCGGGGCCCTCTTCCTCGTCTTTGTCCTGATCTGTCTCAGAGTCCTTCTCGCCGTCCGACTCATTGACCTTGGTTTGGCTGTCCTTGTCGTCGCGGGTTTCCTTCGTCTTGGAGTCTTGCTTGTCCTTGTCCCCATCCCCTGGCAGGGCGTCGGTGAATTCGCCAGTCTGCAGGATGTCTAGGTAAGCCTCTTGGCCCTCTTCAAGCTGGAAACTCCCACGCCGGTAGCGGCTGCCGCTGTAGAACTCGTATTTTTCCTCGCCGTCCGTGGTCAGCTGAAGGGCTTTGCTTTCGTCGATGGCATCGGCCCACGCCTCGCGCTCGTCCACCTTAGGCTTGTCGTCTTTGGGTTTCTCATCGGAGTCTTCGTTGGAATCCCCGCCGGACTTGTCGTCGGACTTGTCGTCGGACTTGCCGTCGGACTTGCCGCCGGACTTGCCGCCGGACTTTGATCCCTCGCCCTTGCTGTCCTTGTCGGAGTCCTTTCCACCCTCCTCCTGGTTCTCGTCCC
>CAYXZD010000004.1:6336-51618 GCA_964469565.1 uncultured Planctomycetaceae bacterium | reverse complement strand
TCGCCCTTGCTGTCCTTGTCGGAGTCCTTTCCACCCTCCTCCTGGTTCTCGTCCCCAGTCTGCGTGTCCAGCTTCTCCACCTGGGTCGAATCGTCACTCACTTGCTCTGAGTCTTTGCCCGTGTCTTGGTGGCCCTCTCCGGTCGTCTCTTCCCCTTGGTCGTCTTCCCCGGTCCGCACCTTTTCTACGGTCGCTTTGCCAGATTTGTCCCCTTGTGAAGTCTTGCCCCCTTCACCCTGGGTCTTCTCGAGCTTCGTGTCCTGATTCCCTACCTGTTCAGTCTCCTTGTCGCTGTTGTCGGTCTCTTTGGAGTCTTCAACGACCTTTTCATTTTCTCCGGACTTCTGATCCACGCCCGTGTCCTTGTCATCGTTCCCCTCCTTTGCTTCCTCTGCAGTCTTCTTGGCCTTGGCCTCAGCCTTCATGCGAGCATCAATGGCGGCCACCTCCGCCTTGACCTCTTCCGAGGCTTCCACGTAGTAGAGGTTGTGTTCCTGGGCGAACACGTAGGCCGTCCGATCCGGGGAGAAATGTCGGTGAGCCCGCGGATCCTTCTTCTTGGAAGTGTTACTGCGAGTGGACCAACTGCGTGAGCTGCTGCGTTCAGAGCCAGAGTCGTTCGACTCACTGCTGGCCTTTTCGCTTGTTATCGACTCGACCGTGGCCGTGGCGAGTGTGATCTTGAACCGTTTGTCGTTCAGTCGTACTTCTAACTCGGTGCCCTCCTCGTTGATCTCGGCGCTTCCTAGATTCAGTTGAAAAGCATCGATCGGTTGGTGCAAGGCCAAGGAGAGTGCGGCCGCCATGCGCTCATGGTCAAAGAGGGGTTTGCGGATGCCAGCTTCAGGATCCACGAGGTAGTACTTCGTGCCGGCACTTGTCTTGTAGCTGTACCAGAAACGATCGGTTTCGCCGATCCAATGGGGCTGGACCGAAGTGCTGTACATCCGCTGACGCAGATACGCTGACGTGAATCTGTTCGCCTGTTCGTAGTTCGGTGTGTCGACGTGTTCTTGCCCCCGAGCGTGGCTGGAGAACAGTGCGCAAAGGATGAGGAGGCAGGGACGCAGGGCGATTCTCATGATAGGGCTCTTGAAACAGGCTCGCGGTAAGGGCGCTGAGGTCTAGATGGACTCGACGAACAAGCCCCTAGCATAGTGCGGTGCGGCGCCCACGGGGTGCCCAATTCGGCTCAACGCGCCTAACGGTCCCAGTCCAATGCACGCCCCAAGAACTCGCCAAGCCTCGCATTGTGGGGCCTGAAATACTCGACGAGCTCGTCCCGTACCTCGGGGGCCATCGCATCAATCTTGACGCCTTCGTGGGTGCGTTTGGGAACTTCAACGGCAATGGGGGGCAGGCCGAGGAAGTCAGTCATCGTGCGCACGGTGCCTGCGGGGTCTTGATGGAGGTCATCGGTCAACAGCACCAGTAACTGTTCGCGCGGAAAATGCTTGAGCCAGTTGTCGATCTGGTCCATGTAGCACCCGCGCGCTTTGTAAGAGTAATGCTGACGATTGAAGGAGGCGTAGCGTTCATCGCTTTGCATTCTCTCGAGTTGGCCAGCAAGGCGCCCATCCTCTGCGGCGATCGCATCGCCAAACGAAAGGGGCTCGTTCGTGCGCATGATTTGGTGCTTGTAGAACGAGTAGGCCCGGTCGATTGGGTTGCGCAAAATGACCACGAGTTTGGCTGCGGGCAGTATGGCCTTGATGCGTTGAGGGGCATGGGGGTGCAGCAGGTAGTCTGGCGAACCTTCGCCGGTAAGCACCGGACCGCCAGCCGCACGGGCCTGCCTTCGAATGGCAGAACGCAGAGGGAAAAAGGCGCGGTACCAGTTGAGGCCCCAGTGAAAAGTCTGATTGAAAAAGAAGGCTTCCTTGCGAAGGGACCAGGCCACGTTGGGGCTTTGCTCTAAATATGCGTACAGGGTAGTGGTGGCACTCTTCGCGGCTCCGATGACCAGGAAATCAGGGAGGGTTCGCAGTGGGGCCGTAGGCAATCGCAGGGCGAGGCGAGCGAGCAATTTGCGACGCTTCCAGCGTAATCCACGGCGGTGCACCTCGAGTTCTGTGGGATCGGGACTCCAGACGGGATGGGGCGGGGTTTTCGACATGTGCTAGGCCTATCAGCGCGCGTAGCCAATGCCGCGCAAGCCATCCCGTTGTTCTTCGCTGAGTTCGGCGGCCTCGCCAACCACTCCTGGGCCAAACTCTAGGGCGAATTCTTCTCTTAGGAGGGCTCGCATGGTGGCGAGTGATTCTGGTTGAATCGAAGCGATGTCGTGTAACTCTTCGGGGTCCTTAGCTAGGTCGTAGAGTTCCTCGGAGTTGTCCGCGAGGTGCACGATGTACTTGTATCCGTCTGCGACGAGGCTGCGCTGATTGGTCTTGGCCTCGGGTTTGTGCGTTTCACCCAGGGTTTTCCTTGGGGCATCATTGGCCTCGTGTGCGATGAGGGGCAAGAGACTTCGGCCTCGAAAGCGGTCGGCGGTAGGAACGCGGAGCAAATCTAGCAAGGTCGGCAGAACATCGATATGGCCAACGTGGGTCTGAATCACGCTTCCTGGTTCAATCTGGCCGGGGGCGACGATCACCAACGGGACGTGTAGCACAGAGTCATAGAGTTGGTCGACATGTCCGACGAGGTCGTGCTGTCCCAAGCCCTCTCCATGATCGGCTGTGAATACGATGACCGCGTTGTCCCAGAGGCCGGCCTCTTTCAGTGCGCCAATGGCCTGACCGATCTGCCGATCCACATAGGCAACCTCCTCGCGATAGAGTTCGGTGAGGAGTTCAGGGTGCAATTGAAGTCGGAGGGTGAGTTGCAATTGCACGCGATTGACCTTGGCGCTGCGGTCAATCAGTCGCAGAGCACGGGGTAGGTTCAGGAAACCGGGCGTATTGCGTACGCTGGGTGTGAACGGCTCGTTTTCAGCAAACTGGACTCTGACGCTTGGGCTTTGGGCACGGGCTTTCCAGCAACCCAGTTGATCGCGGGTGTAGCCCTCGGGGAGTACGAGTTCGAGGTCTTGCTGGGCAGCCTGCATGTTCACAGCCACAGGGTGACTGCGCGAGTCGGCGGGTACTCGAGCGATGATCTTGTCTCCTAGGCGCACGCCCACCCTGGGGTACTCACGATCACCGGGTGCATAGGGTGAGTGCGGGTCAGAGTAATGCAGAAACAAGAACTGGTGCTCTGCAGCTTCACGCGCTTTGAGCCAATCCTCCAGAGCCGTGTTCATCTCCGCAGCATCCTTCCACCATCGGCCCTTGAAGGTGGCGTGATAGGAGTCGAATCCCTGGGCGAATCCGAAGGAATCACTCAGGACTCCGAGGCTTACAAATCCGGCCGTGTTCCAGCCCTGTTCGCTCAGGATTTCGGCGAGCGTGTGGTTCTGCGGCGGAAACTTCTGGGAGTTGACCGTGCAGCCGTGATCAGAGGGCAGGCTTGAGGTAAACAGGGACGCGTGGCTCGGGCCGGTCAGTGGAATATGAGCCCTCGCCATGGCGAAGCGCGCTCCCTCTGCTGCAAGACCATCGAGATGGGGTGTGAGGATCTCAGACCCGTACGAACCGAGATGATCGGCCCGCAAGGTGTCGATGCAAATGACGATCAGGTGCTGGGGAGGAGATTCCTGTGGGCGGTTATCTCCATCGCCCGGGCCTGCTCCTTGAGTGGAGCAGGCGCCGAGCAGTGTGAGGACACAGAACGTGCCCACCCCGACGGGGGTCTGCCATGTGGGGGGGCGATGGGCCATTGGCTGCATACCCCGATCATAGCAAGGTGCAGCCCCCGGTTACTTGTCCTCCTCGGTGATCCCGGCTCCGCTCCGGTCGGGTGGGGCCGGGCGCGTGGGGGACTCGTGTGCGTGTTCTTGGAGTTCCTCGAGGAGATGGGCGATGGCCCGATCCAGTTGCGGATCTGCGCCATCGAGCATCCAGGCCGGGTCATCGAGGACTTCGATATCGGGCTCGACCCCGTGGCCCTCAATCCCCCACGTGCCGTCGTTCTCGAAGAACCCAAAGGTCGGTACGCTGGTGGATCCTCCATCGATCAAATCTGGGTTGCCGGAGATACCCACGAGGCCGCCCCAGGTGCGAGTGCCGATCAACTTTCCCAGCCCGGCTTGACGGAAGTAGTAGGGGAATGCATCTCCGCCTGATCCGGCTGCGTGGTTGATAAGCATGGCCTTGGGGCCGTGGTGACTCACGGGCGGCCATTCCCAATCCAGTCCAGCCCGGCGGGCCCAGGCGTTGGTGGTGGGACGGTTCAGCAGTTCAATGAACCGTGTTGGAATCTGACCTCCGCCATTCCAGCGCTCGTCCACGATGAGGGCGTCCTTGTGGTATTGACCCATGAACTGGCGCAGTAATTCGTTCTGGCCGTTGCGGCCCGTGTCGGGCACGTGAACGTAACCGATACGACCTCCAGAGGCCTGCTCCACATGGGCGCGCCGTCCGGCGACCCAGTCTCGGTAGCGCAGAGATCTCTCGCTCGAAAGCGGCTTGACGACGACCTCACGCTCTTCACCGTTCCATTGGGGCGAATCATTGAGAGTCAGGAGGGTTTCGCGCCCAGCACAACCCACAAATGCCTGGTAAAGGCTTTGCGAGGCATCGACTCGCTGGCCATTGACCGCCAGCAGCCAATTCCCTGCAGTCACGCCGAGGCCTTGGACCGAAAGGGGCGAGCGCACGTCGCTATCATAGTCGCACCCTAGGATGCGCTTGATGCGATACGCCCCGGAGTCGAGCTCCCAGTCGCAGCCTAGCAGACCAGTCTTCGGACCGTCGGGGCCCTCACGCTCTTCACTGGGGCTAGGGCGGTTGTATGCATGCCCCACGTTGAGTTCGGCGATCATCTCGCCAATCAAAAAGGTGACATCCTCGCGCGAGGTGGCCTGTCCTAGTGCGCCCAGTGCGCGGTCGCGGACACCATCCCAGTCGACCCCGTGCATGTTGGCGTCATAGAACCAATCGCGGAAGATGCGGTGCACATCCCGGACGAGTTGAGGCCATTCTTGGGCGGGGTCGATGTGGGCCCCCAGATTCGAGAGGTCGATGGCCTCATCAATCTTCTGCTGGGGTGCTGGAGAGATCACGGCGACCTTCCCGCCCGCGCCGACGAGTAGTTTCTCGCCGGAGGGGGTGCATTCGTAACCCTGGGCAGAAGCTAAGACTTCGGCGCCTTCTTGTTCTTGGATGTCGTAGACCCTCAGGCTTGCGCTGCCGCGCCCCTCGCCCTGAGCCATGTAGAGCACCTTTCCATTGAGACCCTTGAGGTCTTCAAAGCGACCTGCTCCCAACGGGAGCTGAAGTATGCGCCCTTCGAATCCCACGAGGTCGACTTGCATGGGTTCATCCTCGCTTCCCGAGTCTTCCTCGTTTGCCTCCCCGTCTTCAGTCTCAGAATCCTCACTTGCCCCAGATTCTTCGTCGGGTTCGGAGGAATCATCCGGCTCGTTTTCGTCTGCGATGGGCTCCTCACTGTTCGTTGGGGCGAGGGGGGATTCCACATCGTCGCGTAACGCCACCGCCATCAGGTTCGTGGAGTCGCGGTAAACCCATGTTGTGTCAAACTCCGAGTAGGTCGGCTGAAATGTGCGCTGGGAAAGGAAGTACAGCCAATCCCCGGACAAGTCGAATGTAGGGTCCGAATCATTGAACATACCCGAGGTCACTTCGTGGCGGGTTGCGTTCGCTACGTCATAGAGCATGATCGCGCCGTTGCGGGCTTGTGAGTGCATGCGTGCCCAGGTGAGCCAGCTTGAATCAGCAGACCAATCGACGTCAATCGCGCTTCCAAGGGGGTCTGTATCGATTAGACTTAGGCTCTTGGATTCAAGCTGATAGAGATAGAGTTCTCCGCTCTCCAGCGAGAAGCACAGACGCTCGGAATCGGGCGACCAGCTCGCCGCATACTTCCAGCCCGGACCGAGTTCGGTGAGTTGTTGCTCTGCGTTTTCATCGCTGCCTTCGAATGGCTTGCCATCCGAACGACGCCGGGTGAGCTCGTACTCGCCGCTGCGATCGGACCAGTACACAATCCACTTCCCATCGGGGCTCCAAGACGGATAGCGCTCGGCCACGCCGTTGCTGCGCGTCAGGTTGTGGGTGACGCCGTCTTCTACAGGAACAGTAAAGATATCTCCGCGGGCCTCGACCACGATTCGCTTCGCCTGTGGGGCGACGGCATGGTTGGTGGCCGCGTCCTCTAGATCGTGGTAGCGGGGCCGCAAGGCCGGACGATCCTGGGGGATTTCGATGTGGATGGGGTGGAGGGTCCCGCTCGAAAACTCATACCGTAGAAGCTGTCCGCGATGTTCAAAGACCACATCGTCTGGGCCCATGGAAGGGAAGCGCACTCCAGAGTCGTCAAAGTCGGTGAGGGCGCGCAACTCACCGCGTGCGAGATCGTGGGACCACAGATTCATGATGCCCTTGTCTCCTCGATCGGAGAGGAAGACTACTTCGTCCCCGTGCCACATGGGCATGGAGTCGGTGGCGGGATCATCGGTCATGCGCTTGGATTCCAAGCTCTGCAGATTGAAGAGCCAAATATCTTGGGCCGTGCCACCTCTGTAGCGCCGCCAGGTGCGAAACTCGCGGGTGATGGGGGTGTACGCCACCCAGTCCCCGGCTGTGTGGATGGACCCAAAGGTGGCGAAAGCCATAGGCAGGTCTTGGGGTTGTCCGCCGTTGATGCCAGTGAGGAACATCTTGGGTGCGCGCCGGATGCCTGAAATGGCGCTGGAGTGGTACAAGAGCTGCTCGCCGTCGGGGTGCCAGTCACACAGGACCTCTTGGTCGGGGTGATGGGTCACGCGTGTGGGCAGACCGCCGGTCACGGGAAGAGTATAGAGGGCAGGGCTTCCGTCGTAGCTCGCCATGAATGCCACGCTCTGTCCATCGGGGCTGAACTTGGGAAAACTCTCCGTTCCACTGGAGGAGGTCAGGCGCGAGGCATGGCCACCCTCACGGGGAGCTAGCCATAAATCTCCGTCGTAGCGGAAGACCACCCGATCAGAGCTGATATCGGGGTATCGCAACATTACCGCATCGGCTGTTGATGGGCTTTGGATTGTGGCTAGGAGCAGGAGGGGGAGGGTGGAAAGCATGGGGGGATTTGATGGATTGGGGGCCGGGGCGGTTTGAGGGCCAGGATGATAATGGGATTCGCCCCGCTTGAGGGGCAGATCCTCGGGCTCGACCACTAGTTTTACAGAGCCCCTTGGCCGTAGAATCTTTCGCCTCAAATCCGATCGAGCCCTTCCAGTCAGTCACACACACCACCCACCACGCCCCCTGCCTGCCGCCATGTCGACGACTCAGTACCGCAACCTTGCCATTGTGGCCCACGTGGACCATGGCAAGACCACCCTGGTGGACAGCATGTTCCAGTTTGTGGGGACCTTCCGGGAGAATCAGCAGGTTCAGGAGCGAGCCTTGGATTCCAACGACCAAGAGCGAGAGCGAGGCATCACGATCTTGGCCAAGAACACGGCGATTGAGTACAAGGGCACCCGCATCAACATTGTGGACACCCCCGGCCACGCGGATTTTGGCGGTCAAGTGGAGCGCACCTTGACCATGGCCGATGCAGTGCTCCTGTTGGTGGACTCATTCGAGGGCCCTATGCCCCAGACACGCTTTGTCTTGTCCAAGGCTTTTGAACACGGCTTACCTGCCTTGGTGATGATCAACAAGATTGATCGTCCTGATGCCCGTGCGGACGAGGTGCTGGACGAGATCTTCGACCTCTTTGTGGACCTTGGGGCCGACGACCAACAGCTCGATTTTCCAGTGATCTATGGTTCTGGTCGTGATGGCTGGGCTACGCGAGACTTAGATCAGCCCAGCGACAATCTAGAGCCCCTGATGGACATGTTGCTGGAAACGGTCCCGGCGCCCGAGGTGGACCAGGCAGGCCCGCTGCAGTTCCAAGCTTCCACCCTAGACCACGACGACTTTCTGGGCCGTGTGGCGGTGGGGCGCGTGACGCGCGGAGTCTTGCGCCGTGAATCTCGCTATGCCATGTGCCACCCCGACCGTGATAAGGCATCGATCATGCCCGTGAAGAATCTGTTCCGTTATGAGGGACTCAACCGCATCCCGGTGGAGGAGGTTCATGCGGGGGACATAGCCATGGTGACGGGCATCGCGGAGATCGGGATTGGAGACACCCTCTGTGACGTTGAAACCCAGGATCCCTTGCCGGCCATCCCCATGGATGAGCCCACTCTGTCCATGGTGTTTTATGTGAACAATTCCCCATTCGCCGGACAGGAAGGCCGGTTTGTTACAAGTCGCCAGATACTAGGGCGCCTAGAGAAAGCGACAGCGCGTGACGTGGCTCTAGTGTTGGTGCCGACTTCCAGTGCTGAAGCCTTCGAGGTCAAGGGCCGCGGCGTCATGCACCTGTCGGTGCTGATCGAGAACATGCGCCGAGAGGGCTATGAATTCAGCGTGGGCAAGCCTCACGTGATCATCAAGGACGTGGACGGGGTGGCCTGCGAACCCGTGGAACGTGCCACCATCGAGGTCCCTGCGGACAACGCTGGGCGCGTGATCGAATACATGGGCCGGCGCCGGGGTGAAATGACCCACATGAGTCCGGCTGGTAGCCTTTCAAAGATTGAGTTTCTGATTCCATCGCGTGGCTTGATTGGTGCTCGTACCGCCCTCCTGACCCTGAGCCAGGGTGAAGCTGTGCTCGCTCACGTCTTTGAGAGTTGGGAGCCTGACGGCGGAGTGATTCCCCGTCGGACGAACGGCGTACTTGTGGCCGACCGCACCGGGGACGTGATCCCCTATGCTCTCGATGGCTTGCAGGATCGTGGCACGTTTTTCGTTGCGCCGGGAACGCCGGTGTATGAGGGCATGGTCGTGGGCGAGAACAACCGCGCCGATGATTTAGAGCTCAATGTGTGTCGGACCAAAAAGCTCACAAACATGCGCGCTTCAGGCCGTGACGATAACGTCAAGATCGCCCCGCCGCGTGTGATGAGCTTGGAAGAAAGCCTTGAATACATCGAGGACGATGAATTGCTCGAAGTCACTCCAACAAGCCTGCGCCTGCGCAAGCGTTTCCTTAGCGAATTGGATCGCAAGCGCAATCGCAAGAAGGCTGCGTCACTTAGCTGAGCCGAGTTATCGGTTCCGAGTTATCTGTTCCGAGGACTACTGTTGAGGCCCCAGGCAAATCAGATGTGTGTCCGTGCGCACGAACAGGCAGCCGTGGGCGGCGGCGATGGAGCTACGGGCTCGGGTGCTGTTGCCAGCTCCCAGTTGGCCGCGACTCACGATTTCGCCTTTAGAGAGTTCAACCCCTAAGACCAGCCCCCCGTGATCCATGCACCACACCCGGCCATCGGCGCCGGTGGGTGAGGCGCGCCATTTTTCATCGCGCGGTAAGGGTACGCTCCAAAGCTTCTCTCCGGTGCTGGGGTCCAGTTTGGTGAGGGCAGAGCGCAAATCACTGACCACATAGAAGTGGCCTTCATAAAACAGGGGGGTGGGCACATCGCTAGTGACGGGATTGCCTCGACCAGAGCTTTGCCAAGCGAGACTGTCTGGGCCGAGTTCACCGGTGCCCCCTAGTTTGATGGCGAATGCGGGCGCACCCTTCGGAGCGCAGACGAGGGCCACTCCGCCGCCGATGACGGGGGAGGGCACCACCCGCCACCACTGTTCGCGGTGCCCGGGATTCCATGTGCCCCAGCGCCAAAACTCTTTACCGGTTCTTGGATTGTGACTGGTGAGTACGTCCCCGCCGACGATGAGTAACTCATCCTTGCCCGCCTCGGTTCGGTGGGGGATTGCCGTGGCGAAAGATTCACGTGATTCGACCTTTGCATCACACGGCCGTACGTGCCGGTACACGGTCTTGCCCGTGAGGGGGTCAATTCCGAGGAGGTAAGATTCATTGCCCTCCTTGCCCCGATTGTTGACGGGTACGTCTCGTTGCAAGACGGGCAGGATGAGCAGGCCCTCGAACCAGGTGGGAGTCGCCGAAAACGTCCACTGGTACTGAAAATTGCCCAGGTCCTTTTGCAAATTGCGGCGCCAAATCTCTTTGCCCTCGACCGTAAAGCCCAGCATGTCACCGTTGCCGAATAGGAACACGACTGTTTTCCCATCGCTGACGGGAGAGGGCGATGCGTAGTTGCTCCGGTAGTCGTATTCTGTGAGCTCGCCTGCATCGAAGGGCTTGTAGCCGCTACCGACAGATTCTTGCCACAGGATACTGCCGCTGAGGCGGTCGAGGCACAGGACTTGCAGGTCCCCGGGCTTGGCCACTGCGGCGGTCAGGAAAATGCGCGTGCCTAGGACGATGGGTGTGCAAGCCGCCGGACCAGGAAGGGCCGTGGACCAGCGTTGGTGTTTTTCGAGTTCCGGGCCAAGCTGGAGGCCGGTAACTTGGCTGGATCCGTCGTAGCGCGTCCCTCGCCAAGTGGGCCAATCGTGCCCCTCTGATTGGGGCTTCAAGTCGGCCGAGTCGGAACCTTCTGCGGGCTCCTGGGTGATGGTTGGGTTGGGAACCCAAGTTTCACCCGTGGCTTGAGACTGTTCAATAAGCAGCTGACCCGGTAATTGAGTGAAACTCAGCACCGGGCCAGCCATTGCAACGCAAACGAGGGACAGGCAGGCGTGTCGCATGGCGTTCTAGAGGCGATTCAGATTCACTTGAAGGGCCACGGCACCCTCGGGGTTGCCGAGTACGGTTTGCCATTGGTCCCCCTCACGCGTGATGGTCCGGCTCTCATTGACCGTGATGTGGCTCTCTGCGACGGCATCGACCTGGTCGAAGAACGGGGTTCGTGCCGGTGTTGATTCGCCCATTTGCACGAGGTTGATGCAACCCAAGAGATCAATCTGGATGTGATCGCCGTCCACGCTATTGGCTTCCACTACAAAGGCGAGTCCACTAAACGTTGGGCTCACGACAGGATCGGGGGTGGCTGACCATCCGGCCACTTCCACATCGTAGTCGCGGACTGCAGTGGACTCACTCCCCATGACTAAGGCGGCGGACTGGCCCTCACTGATGGGAATCCGCATAGCGGTCGCCGTAGGATTCCCGTCTGAGAGGATGCGCAGTTCTAGCTCGAACTGATCAGGGGACGCTTGGAGAGCTTCAATGACATTGCGTGCGGGGTGTTCGCCAGTCGCGGAGGGGTGTCCCACTCCAATCTCATTGAAGTTGAAGACAAGCCAGGGCAAAGGGCTTCCCGATGAGCGTTCGCCCAGGTTGTAAAGAAGGTCGGTGTAGGCCTCTTTTTCAGAGTGCGTGAATTCCAAGATCATCTTCGGATCTGAATTCAGGTAGCTCCCATTGAAGAGCCCACCCGTCAAGAGGCTGGTTCCCCTGGCATCGACTCCTGGGGGAGACAGGCTTCCGGGATTGCTAAATGCCAGTCCGCCTCCCGCGAAGCGATGCTCGTTCCACACGGGTAGTTGGCCCCCTGTTTGGCGCACAATCATGACTTCACTGACGCCAGCCCCCTCTGAGTTCATGCTGATGACGAGTGCCTTGTCAGTGGGTAGCTTGGCGCTCAGCGCAACTGAGCGATTTCCAACGACTTGTTGATCCGCACGGGCGTAGGCCTTTTCACGCTTGACCCCCGTTTCATCTCCGAGGAGGGCGTGCATGTCCAGTTGCTTGACTGCCACAGGTCCTTGGGAATCACCGCGCTTTGTGCACAGGGCCAGGTGCAATCCGTCTTGTGCGGGTGCTGCCTGAATCTGAATCTCGACTCCCTCGAAGAAGTCTGCGATGACGGGGTCCATGATCACTGTGCCCTGGGCGATTTCCACATCGAAGTCCATGATCAGGTTGCGGCGTTTCCCGGAGCGGCTGATCGCGGTCTGCCCAGACCGTACTTGCATCGTTTCAGAATGGTGTCCTACAGCCTGGTCGATCAGACCTTGAACAGCGTGGGCGGGCATCACGGAGGGCAAACGGACTTCCCCGGAAAGGGCCAAGAAGTCCACCCTCAATTCGGCGGATGCCGAGCAGAGTTGCTGAAAGAAGCTCACCAGCCCTGCGACCTTCTCATGGAGTGCAGGAGGACCATGGAGCAGGAGCCGTCCGGTTGGGGTAAAACGCAGTGTCGCTCCTGCGTTGAGCTCCTCTTCACAGGCCCCTTCGATCATGTTTATGAAGTAGCGCTGAAGTTGTTGGCTTTCCTCTCCGTATTCGGATTCATCTTCATCGCTATGGCGCACGGAGGGCAGGAAGACGGTGGGCCGTGGCTGGCTCGGCGAATTGCCGAGGGACCCAATCTCATAGGTGCCCCAGATGGGTGCGACGCCTTCTTCATCTTCCTCGACCACCGGACAAGACCCTGGCGCTATCCGAGGGTGGTGCGTTCGAAGTGCGCGGTTGGGCTCAGCAAGGTGTGGTGTGGCCGAGGTGAGTGTGCAAAGGGCAATGGACAGAATCATGTGGACGCGTTCCTCATTATCTAAAGTCAGTTTGAATTGCGCTGGGGTGGGACCCATGGCCGAGTGCCGATCTAGATTCCGAGAGTCGTCCGGATCTTGCAAGGCTGCTTTTAGAAGGTGGCTATAGGGTACGCTTCAGCAGCCCAACGGGGTTCTAAGAACCCCAAACGACCGAACCCCTTCACGGCTTCTGCCGGTGGGTAGTTACCTCTACCCACCCCTCGCCCCACAGTTTCATCCGGGCGGCTGCAAAAAAACCACCCATCGGAACCCTCCACCCCCTGCGTGATGGAGCGGCGCACCAGCAGCGTTGCACCTTTCACGTGGACCAAGGCTCATCATAGGCGTGGTCCGGTTTCCATTGATCAGTCTCCACGCACCTCCAGGCCGTGAGCTGGCCGAGGCAACCCAGACATTCTTCACTCTCCTAGCCGACAAACAGGGTGGTTCCTCCTGGCCCGACTGCTCCAATCGCCCTATTGCGTATGTGATCCAGTGGTGTCTAGGTCTACGTTCTACCTTCGCTCGGCGTACCCGCAGCCTCCCCGGACTGGCAGAATCGTCCTTCATCTCCCAGGTGGGCGGCAGTTCATCACTGCCCTTCGATATGGACCTTTCTGACGCCTTCAGCACGAACCTGCCTGCGGTCATGTACGTGTTTATGTTTCCCCCTGACGAAGTGATCAGCACAGCCTCTGCCGGTACCGACGGCGAGGGGTATCTCTACAAGGGCTCATGCCTTGGCGTCCATGGGGGAGTGGTCTGCTGGAGTTACGAGTGCGAACCGGCCACCGCCTACAAGTGCAATGCCGCTGACAAGTGCGGGGAGTGCCATTGGGCCCCATTGTCTGAGCTTGAAAAACCCGACTGTCCTGACACCACAGGCTTCTATTGGCCAGCTCGGTGTGTTGAAAAGCATCTTGACGCCTACGACATCAAAGACATGACGGACTGTGTGCTTCCCACTGGGACAACCTCCCTTGATGTACACGAATTTGTCTGGACAGGGAGCCGCGGAGAGTACGACTGCGCTCTTACGAGCTTACCTTTGGAGTGCAAATCGGAGGGGCCGTGGGTATTGAGTACAACAAGTCTTGCTGCAGGTACCGTCGGACCGATGAGCGCATAAAGACCCGCGTTGCCACATGCGCCACCGTTTCCCCCTAGAGATCATCCATGACACTCAATGAAAACACGCGGGAGATTACCAGTCACCTACAGGCATCGAAGTACCTCAACGCCCGGCATATCGCATTATTCTTGGCCGCAGCGGGGGGCGTAACTTACGCAGAGACCGTTAGATCATCAACTGTGTGTGCACAGGTAGGTGCGCGCGCTTTGCCAGTTGCCCAAGAACCACTGACTCGATTCCAGCCCATTCCCGCCTGGCTTGACTTGGAGGGAATGCTCCCGCATGACAGAGCGTTGCTTGGAATGCACAACGCCGGCATTGAGTTGGTCGGACAGATCGATTCAGAGCCGACAACTGACGAGATCATCGCGCGAGCGCACGAGTACATAGAACAATCCTATTCGGATGTGCTCGGTGCCGAAAACCCCGATAAGAACCGCGTGTTGTATATCATGCGCCATCCGGCCATTGCGGTAAGGGATGATCCCGTAGAAGATCAAGAGTGCAGCACACGGATTAATGTTCACGATGAGGGCGCATTCCTTCGAGTGAGTACCTACTTCTCGGAGAGTGCCTTGCGCAGCACAGACGAGATTTGGTGGACGCCGGAGAAGGCCATTGTCATCGAGGGTCAGATGGACCCCTCCCTGGGGCAGGAGGCGCACATTCAGCGGCATTGGGCGGCTCCTCTGCGAATGTTTCCAGGCGGTACTAGCTTCGTCAGCGATGAGGCCCTTTGGCGGGCAGCTGTCTTGCTCGATCATCGGCCCGGCAGGCACAAGGGTGAAACGGTTGCGGAGAAGCCCGCCGCCGATGAGGCCTCGATCCCAGCAGCTTTTGAATGGACGTGGACCGCCGAGTTCCCTCCTACAAATGAGAGTAGCGAGGCCGACTGGAGCGCCTATCGAAAACTCCGCCAATGGGATCTACTCCCCCTCAATGGAGCGGGCTACCTGCCGACCACAGTCCGTTGCCATCTTCACCGCGTAGATGCGAAGAGTTGGCTCTGGGAAGAGGACTGGATCGACACGGCAGGCGGAGCCCGACTCTTTTACATTTGCATCGAGGGCGACAACCAGGGCCCCAGACACATCGCCTACTCCAAGTACACCTTGGGAACAGACTTCCAGCGTGTGAAAGTCGACATCACCCTGACCCCCACCGAGCTCCCCAAGTGGGAGATGTTCCAGCCCGGGCCTGACATGAAGGTCCATGATTATTGGGATTGAGCCCAGGTCCCTCGCCCGCATGAGTCTGCTGTCACGCACCCAGTTTCAACCACAGTTTCCCCGTACGCCGCATTGTCACATATGCGGTCCAAACAAACGCCCGCCCCCATTGCCTCCGACACCCTTGGAGCAGTCCGTATGGACTTAGACCTAGCCACCACGCCTGTACCCGGAGCCGGCATCTTCATGGGCAAATGCTAGACCTACCCGTTCTGGTACCGATAAGCAAAGCTGGTCGGCCCCGGCCACATTATCTTCGAACGCCTGCAGGTGCCGTTCTGCCGGTGAGTAAGCGTGCTAAGTAGCCCGACTGTGCCGCACTCCCTGGCCTACGGCACGATCGTCCAAGTCACACCGACAACACTGCCCGGCTCGAAGAGAGTGAGTTCTTGATTCACAGGGTTGTAGGAGTAGCTGCCCGGCACTGTGCCCCTGGTCACTGAGGTGGGCGTATTCCTCACTTCACCGATTACGGCAGATACCGGCTCTAGTTGTGTCGTTTGTATCCACCAATTGAACTCTGGCTTTCTTGGCGTGGCTGATAATCTGAGTTTCAGACGCGAAGGAAACGCAAGTTTGATTTGGCTGATGTTGTTCAACATGGCTGTGCCCAACCCATTGCTTCCTGAGTTGGCAAACCACTTGAAGCTAGAGAACGCCCCCGGAGTCTTGGACGCCCATCCGGCTGTAGGTTTCGCCTGAACCACATCGAATTCGTACCAGCGCGCGTCGCGGTCCACCAAGACTGAAACCCATTCCTTGCGGGGCAGAGCCGGGTATGACTTGGTCTCAAGAAACCTCAAAACCTCCTTAGAGTCCAGGGACCGCCACTTGTGCCCAATCCTACATTTATGAATCAGGGGGCCACTTCCATTTCGATTGGCTAGCAACTGGTGGTGGGCAGTCTTCGTTTGGTCGATCAGGTGAGTATTCGGATCGGTATCATCGTAGAACGACATCATCGGCGAGACCCTTAGATTGCGCACCATGTCCGTTGCCTGGTCCACCGCGTTACTTGCGAAGTAATCTGCATCCACGCTAGAGCTCTGTAGGTATCTGAATCGATAGGGAGCGATGGTGGGGGGGCCACCGAACATGAGGGCATTTGCCAAGAACTCCTTGAATTTGTTCACTGGATTCGCTGGTGTCGACCAGTACGAGTGTGTCAAGGACGCGGACCCCGTGTGGTTGGCGACGGCGGCAAACCGTAGCCCTGAAGAGTCGATATGCCGAGCAGCAAAGCTAGCCGCCGCGCCGCCTCCCATGGAGAACCCGACTGCGTAGAACCGGTCGGCATCCACAGTGATGTTGAAGCTTGGAATAATTCTCGCCACCGATTCCAGAATGGCTGCCTCTACGTTTCGTTGCGAGTAGTCGATCCCGTAGTTGTAGACATGTGCACCGAGTGGTGCGATGACGACCCATCCTTTGTGCATCGCTTCATTGATGAGGTTCGTATTCGCCTGGAGTTCTTTCAGGTCTTCACCATAAGCATGAAACAGCACGAGCACAGGTGCTGGCAGCATGGGATTGTTGGGTATGCCCACCAAGAAGTCCTCAGCCCAGGGGCTCCCGTGCACAAAGGGGATCTGGTAAACAAAAACGGTCCCTCCCAGAAAACCGCCCCCCATTTGACTGATCCCAGGCCCACACGCCGCCTGCCCCATCGGGTTACCAAAGGTGCCTTGAAGAACCGTCTCAGGATCTTCATCGAGCCCCACCCAGACCCCATCCTCCCGCAGCACTCTCTCCGGCGGATAAGGCTCCCCCTGGCCGAAGGCCTGTGCCCAAGCCGCGATCGAAACCAAGGCGATGATGCGAGTCCATGTTGTGTTCATTGTGTATTCCTGTGACTTCGGACGAGTTCTGGTGTGCGCTGCGGCCACGTTTGTGACCCCCAGGGGCGAGTCTCTCCCCTGCGTCGGGCCGCCCTAAGGGCAGGTCATTCACATCCCCGCCTATCTATGAACCTGCACAAGCCAATCCATGACCTCCAATCTGAGGTTTCTTTCCCCTGCACCACGGGGCATCCCCCTAGGTCAGCATAGGTTCCTTGGCACCCGCGGCCTTGCTAATAAACGGGCCCGCTCGCAGCACGGGCCGGCCCCAATGTGAGGTCTGACGTCTGCCCTGGCCATGGAGCCTCAATGCCCTGATCCCTTGTAGGCCTGAAAAAAACTAGGTAGACATCTGAATGACGGCGCGCGTGCCTCGCGACAGGTCGGGGAATAGGATGTCGTTTGCCTTTCCACCATGAAAACACACATCCAGGGTTGCTGTCCTCATCTCAGGGATTACCCAGGTGCATCGGTTTGATCCCATGGAGTCTGCCGGCCACTTTCCAGCCGCGTGCACTCGCCGTCCGATTGGCCAGCCTGAAGGGCAGGCCTCCTAGATCTAGCTCAAAGATAAGAGCTTCCTGCACCCGCACCCTCATCCGTCCATTCAGCCTAAGTCATGCTCCACGGTGATTGGCAGAGAAGAGCATTGCAATACCTAGGAGCCCCCATATACGGCGAGCGCGATACGCTCGCATGTCAAGTGAGCGTTCACTGACCGCACTGCACAGGGCTCCAATTCCCTGCCAGTCTCGGGTGGCAAGTGCATCCATCTTCCTTGTCACCTGCGCCCCTACCCAGTACGCTCTACGGGGACTCTCGCCTATAGTGCGGTCCAAATCCTCGCGGGTTTTCCGCACCAACAACCCAATCATTGTTCCATCCGGCTTGTTTCCTCCGGCACCTGTGACTAACTCCCCCTTGCAAACCAAGATCTCTTTGGACAGGAGCGACTGGAAGGACGCCAATTATCATGTTTGAAG
Organism: uncultured Planctomycetaceae bacterium; assembly: GCA_964469565.1. Classification (GTDB taxonomy): domain Bacteria; phylum Planctomycetota; class UBA1135; order UBA1135. Next base: position 33,987 of record CAYXZD010000004.1, on the reverse strand, counting down.
GCAAAACTCTACTCATCACCGGGGGTACCGGTAGTTTCGGCAATGCGGTGCTCCGGCGCTTTCTGAGAACGGATATCGCCGAGATCCGAATCTTCAGTCGGGACGAGAAGAAGCAGGATGACATGAGGAACAGCCTGCAAGACCCAAAGGTTCGCTACTTCCTTGGAGACGTCCGGGAACCGGATAGCGTCCATCCTGCGATGAGAGGCGTGGACTATGTATTTCACGCGGCGGCGCTCAAGCAGGTTCCTTCCTGTGAGTTCTTTCCATTGGAGGCAATACGCACGAATTCACTTGGCGCCGAAAACGTCATGAATGCAGCCATGTCATGTGGCGTCAAGAACATGATTGTGCTCAGCACGGACAAGGCCGTGTATCCAATCAACGCAATGGGGCTCTCCAAAGCGATGATGGAGAAGTTGATGGTTGCGAAAGCACGCATGCACGGTAGCACGGGCACGATCTACTGTGGTACCCGCTATGGCAACGTCATGGCTTCTAGAGGGTCCGTCATTCCCTTATTCTTAAACCAGATTCTCACAGGTAAGAGCATTAGCCTTACGGATCCTGGGATGACGCGCTTCATGATGACCATTGATGACGCTGTCGACTTGGTCATCTACGCGTTCTGCAACGGGCACCCTGGAGACGTCTTTGTTCGTAAATCACCGGCCGCAACCATTTCTACCCTCGCCAGAGCCCTTACGGAGATCTTTGAGTCAGACTCAGAGTTACAAATTATTGGAACACGGCATGGAGAAAAACTCTATGAAACACTCCTGAACCGTGAAGAAATGGTGAAGGCGGAAGATCTAGGCGACTACTTTAGGGTCCCATCCGATAACCGTGAACTAAACTACGCCAGTTATTATACAGAGGGTAAGACTACGGTCTCGGCACAGGAGGAGTACCACTCCCACAACACTGAAAGGTTGGATGTCCCCGGTATGAAAGCTCTGCTCCTCAAGCTCGATTGCGTCAACCAGGCGCTCAGCACAGGAACAGTCTTGGTATGAAGAAGGTCCTTATTACGGGCGCCCAAGGATTCATTGGCCGCAATCTCACCGCTCGCTTGGCTCAGCGCCAAGACCTTGATCTGCTTCTTCTGGATCGAAACACTAATGCACGGATAAGCGCGGCCTATCTTGAGGAAGCTGATGTAGTGTTTCACTTAGCAGGGGTGAACAGGCCCAAGATTGAGGCGGAATACGAGGAAGGCAATGCCGGCTACACGTCTAGGATCTGCTCTGTGCTGGCCCAAAGGGCAAGTAAGGCACACATTGTCATGACCTCCTCAATCCAGGCGGGTCAAGACAACGCCTATGGTGCAAGTAAACTGCGGGCAGAACAAAGTCTTCAGCAACTTGCTGCAAGCTCAGAGAGCACGGCTGCCATTTTTCGCTTGAAAAATGTGTTTGGGAAGTGGTGTCGACCAAACTACAACTCGGTGACTGCAACCTTCTGTCACAGTATTGCCATGGGGGTGCCGATCCGAATCTCGGACGCCGATCTAGAATTGGATCTGGCCTACATCGATGACGTTGTGGTTGCTCTCGAGCGAGAGATAGATGATCCGAGCCAGCTGCCCTCTTGTCTAGTCAATGACACAGTCCCCTGTCACAGGATTTCGCTTGGTGCCTTGGCAAAACAGATTCAGTTGTTTAATGAGATCCACACATCTGCGCAAACACCTGACCTTTCACTCCGTTTCGATCGCTGCCTTTATGCAACGTATCTGTCCTATGTGTCCCCTGAGAAGTTGGCTCATGACCTCCAACTTCATGTTGATTCCCGCGGCCAGTTGGCCGAGTTCCTGAAGTCTGAGAGTACAGGACAGGTTTTTGTCTCCCTCACCCGCCCTGGTGTAACTCGTGGGAATCACTATCATCACACAAAGGTCGAGCAATTCTTGGTTCTTGCCGGTGAGGGGCTTGTCCGGTTGCGCCATCTCAACAGCAGCAAAGTGACGGAGTACAGAGTCAGGGGCGAAGACTACCGGGTGGTGAGTATCCCTCCCGGTTATACACACTCGATCGAGAATGTGGGGGGGGCTGACATGACAACCCTGTTTTGGGCCAGCGAGCCATTTGATCCTGATCGGCCTGATACCTACCATGCCGACGTGTGTTCCGAAGCACCTACGCCCGTTTATTAGGCCCCACAAGCTCAGCATAGGATGAAAGTCGCCACGATCGTTGGAACTAGACCCGAGGTGATAAGGCTCTCGAGAGTCGTGGCGGCACTCGACCGACACGTGGAGCACGTTCTTATCCACACCGGACAGAACTATGACCATGAGCTCAACCAGGTGTTCTTTGACGAACTGGAAATCCGCAAGCCGGATTTTTTTCTCGGGGCCGTGGGGGAGGGGGCCGCAGATACCATTGGTCGGATCATATCGCTCACAGATAAGGCCCTAGCTGAGATTCAGCCTGACGCGGTTTTAATACTGGGTGATACCAATAGCTGCCTTGCAGCGATCTCAGCCAAGCGCCGAAAGATCCCAGTCTTCCACATGGAGGCGGGGAACCGCTGTTTTGATCAACGTGTCCCAGAAGAGATCAATCGCGTGATCGTGGATCATATCAGCGACATCAATTTGCCCTACAGTTCGATTTCTCGGGAATACCTGCTGCGAGAAGGGTTGCCACCTGACCGTGTTATCAAGACTGGCAGTCCAATGTTCGAAGTGATTCAGCACTATCGGCCAAGCATTGACGCATCAACCGTACTGACTCGTCTCGACTTGACCAAGGGCGAGTACTACGTCGTTAGTTGCCACCGCGAGGAAAACATCGAGCCTGACAAGCAATTCGCCAAGTTGATCGACATGTTGAATGCCCTGGCGGATCAGTCTGGCAGAAGGGTGATTGTCTCGACGCATCCCCGGACCAGGAAGAGAATTGAAGGCGTTGGCGCAACCCTTGTGCCTGGTGTCGAACTCTTGACACCCTTGGGTTTTCCAGACTACGTTCACCTACAAGTGAATGCCAAGGCGTGTTTGTCCGACAGTGGTACGATTACTGAAGAAGCTTCGATTCTTGGTTTTGACGCTTTGAATCTGCGCGATGCCCACGAGCGACCTGAAGGGATGGAGGAGGCTGTCGTCATGATGACGGGACTTGAGACTGACCGCGTCCTAGAGGGATTGTCAGTCTTGGAATCACTCTCCCCCTCCAACGGTCGTACTTCGAAGATTGTGGAGGACTACGACATCCCGAATGTATCGGACAAGGTCGTGCGTATCATCCTAAGTTACACGGATTACATTAACCGCGTTGTCTGGCACAAACAGTAGGATGGAACCGACCCTCCCAATGCCAAGTACCGCGCCCACACGCCATCCTGTTCCCGAGGTTATTGAGGGGGGACTTCATGAAGATGCGCGGGGTTCCGTTAGCTTTGTGAATGACTTCAGTCTTGCTGAAGTCGAGCGCTTCTACACAATCCGGGCACAGGAAATCGGTGTGGTGCGCGGATGGGTTGGCCATCAACGTGGGCACAGGTGGTTTGCCGCTATTACGGGTGAGGTACTCGTCGCAGTTGTTTGCCCTGATGATTGGGAATCTCCATCGCCCGAGCTCCGGGTACGGAAGTTCACACTATCGGCGGCGTCTCCGCAGGTACTGTCTGTTCCTCCTGGCCTGGTTGCTGCGAGCGTTCACTTGCAGGCAGAGTCCACATTGATGGTGTTTTCATCAAGTACACTGGAGGCGGCTAAGGAAGATGAGCACCGCTTTCCTGCTGACATGTGGTTAGCCTAGTCGTGCTGGAGCTAGAATGCGCATTCTTCTGATAGCTGATAGCGTTCTACCGAGCACCAAGTCCGTTGCTTCACTAATCAACGACCTCGCACTCGAGCTTGTTGCACAGGGTCACGTGGTTACCGTACTCGCACCTTGTGCATCAGTTTCGTGTCCAATGCAAGTTACGGTGGAGAGCGGCGTTGAAGTCGTGCGTTACCGGACGGGCACGGTGAAGGGAGCGGTTCTCGCTCTAAGAGCTGTTCGAGAGATGTCCCTATCATTAGTGGCCTACTGGCGCACGCGTCATTATTTTAGGGAACATGCGTTCGATGGCATTGTGTTTTATTCGCCCTCTATCTTCTTTGGCCCGCTCGTGAGCGTTCTTCGTAAGCGCTGGGGAGCTAGGACATATTTGATTCTTCGAGACATTTTTCCAAACTGGGCCGTTGATGCAGGCCTAATGGTGAAGGGGCCCACTTTCTATCTGTTCAAGGCCTTCGAGCACTGGCAGTACAGGGTAGCCGATGTGATTGGCGTGGAGACGAGTCAGTCCAAGCGGTACTTTGAGGGAGGACGGTTCAGCGGCAAGGTTGAACTTCTTAGGAACTGGACCGTCGCTACCCAGCCCGCGAGGGTGGACAGGAACTTTAGGAAGGAGTTGGGTCTGCAGGGTAAGACTGTTTTTTTCTATGGAGGAAATATCGGTGTTGCTCAAGACATGGACAATCTGTTGCGCCTTGCCAAGAACATGGAATCGGAGGCAGCCTCTCATTTCCTTATAGTAGGGGAGGGAAGCGAGCGCCAACGGATTACCCAGCTTGCAGAAGATGAGCGCATTGAGAATGTTACGATCCTACCTGCCGTTGACACGGACACTTACTTTTCAATGTTGAGTGAGTTTGATGTTGGCTTGATCTCGCTAGACCGCCGCCTTAGGACATTCAGCAATACTGGTAAGATTCTAGGTTATATGCGTTGCGGGTTGCCCATTCTGGCGAGCTACAATGCGGGCAATGATTTGGGCGGACTCCTACATCAATCTAATGCAGGGTTTGGATCAGTCACTGGGGAAGACGAACTTCTTGCTCGTAACGCCAGAAGCCTCTGCGATTCAACTCGTCGGCAGGTCATGGGCCAAAACGCCACAAACTTGCTGGCAAGCGAATTCACCGTCAGCCGGATCACTGAACAGCTCACGTTGGCACTTCAGCATTGAATTGTTCCCGGTGCTGGGCGACCTGAAGGTGCCAGAGGAGGTTCGTCGTGCCATAGTGTGCTCCAGTTTGTCCTGTATTAGGGCGGATAGGCTCTCATAGGCACAGGACTCGTTTAGGGGGTGCAAACCACCATGGTTATGCTTTTCGGGCCTAGCCCTCGCAAGCCAGTCTTAACATCTCTCGATTAGCGGCCACAGCCCTAGTAGGATTAGACGCCTTGGCTGCAAATGCCCGAACGTTGGCAATGACCGCTTGATGGGCAACCCCATCCCAGTTTGCTGCCTCCTCAATGAAGTTTGCAAAAAGTTGCGGGTCTCCAAGAGGCAGGTCCCTGCCTATACCCTTGGCCGCCAGGTTTCTCCAAGGTGTTTGGTCTGAAATCAAGATTGGCAAGCCAGCAGCTAGCGCTTCCATAATCACGTGACCATAGTTCTCGCCAAAGGTAGGCAGGAAAAAGAGGTCATGCTTCGACAATTCGCCTGACACCACTTCTGGGGTGATGGGGCCGTGAATGATGACATCGATATGCGGTGGCAGTTCCTCAATGGCCTTCTTGCATTTGGACCAATAGAGCTTATCTTCTAGTGGGCCATAAACGGAGAACCTAATTGGAGTGCGGACGAGCTTCAAAATGCCAACTGCTGTTAGGAGGTTTTTCTTTGGCGTGACGCGGGACAGGTAGACCAAACGCAGAGGAGGACTGTACTCTGATGACATGTAAGAATTTGAAGGTGTTGTTCCCGAATCTGGCAGGTTTTGCGCCAAGTGGACAGGTGCCCCAGATCCCATGATCCGCAGTATGTCATGCGCCTCATACGCCGTAGACGCTTGCCAGGTGAGGCCTTTGTGCAATCTGCAGAGCTGGCTGCAGGTGATGAACAATCGCTTCTTTATTGGACTCAATCCGAGTGCCCCTGATGAGAACTCACCCCGAGGTGCGATTACTGTAGGTACCCGCGGGTTCCGACTCAAGCGTCTCGCGATTAAGGGGAGGATGCTAAACTTTGGGTCGAAGAACGAGTTCAAATAAAGAAGGTCATGTGGTGTCTGGCGCATCAATTCCGTGAGATACCTGATTCGCTGCTTGCCTCTTGAGAGGTATCGAACTTGAGCCTTGCCAAGTGGATACCACTGTTCAGGTCCTCGACTTGGGAAAGGCTGACTGTCCCCTAGGTCCCTGTCATCAGTGACGATTCGAAAGTCAAATTCATCCCCCAAATGTTGGACGAGATTCGCGATGCTCCTCAATGGTCCACCGGCCTTGTACCCAGGGAGATAGCAAGAAATGAAGACGAGAATAGTGGGCCGCATCTGGTGGTTAGGCGTTTGTGCTAGGTTGCGCTGCTTTCGTGATCCATGGCGGGACTGGCACCGGGCCGCCATTCGTATGGTTGGCGATGATGTCATTCAAGTACTCCGCACCACTGGCGGCACCAAGGCATCGCGCCCAAGAGGCCAGGGCAGTTCTTTGGCCTGGCGATTGCCGACCCTCATTGACTGCCGCTTTGAGGAGGTTGGTGAGCCCCGCACCGTCTTTCGCTGCGAAGACTCCTCCTGTATCGCTCTCAATTACAACCCCGGCAGCCCCACATCTGTCGGAGCAGATCACCGGTGTCCCGACCATGAGCGCCTCCGAGACTACTGCGCCCCATCCATCATGATCACTAGGTAGGACTAGGCAATCGGCCTCTGCCATCTCGCCTCGAACTGATTCCATGGGCAGTTTTCCAACCCAACGGATCCGCTTGATACCAAGTTTATCATGTGCCATCTGCTTCAGTTTTCCTTCCAGTTGCCCAGAGCCGATGACAGTGAGTTCGACTCCTGGGGCATTCAGCTTGGAAAGGTTGGCAATCAGGAGATCTAGACGTTTGCGGGGAATAAACTGCCCAACGAATAGGAAGCGGAAGTTCGCTCCCGTTCGATGGTGTGATGGCGTCTCCCACTTCCATTCGGGTAGAAAATACGCGAACGGGTACACATGACCAGCAGGCACTCCTCTGGCTTCGATCCAACTCTTCGTCCTTTGGCCAATGGCAAGGATTCCTTCGAGCGCTGGCAACGATTTAGCAAATAGGTGGCGGTACACACCCCGCTTTACAGGCCCCCGCAAGCCACCCTCACGTATCGTTTCAAGCTGGATCCATTGACGTCGCCTTGCACGCGCGAGTTGCCGTTGGACTGCACTGATATGTCTGTTTCCACGGATCCCCTGGCAGATGTGAATGGCCTCGGGCGGAGCCAACTCAATGAGGCGGGAAATATCTCCTCCTTCTGCGGCGATTTCAAGTGCCGCCGATCCCAAGTCAGGGACCTTCCAGCCCTGCTTCCTCCGATCAGGGGTCATTTCTTGCCCTGTAACATAAACTACGTTCCGGCCTTGTGCAGCCAGGGCCCCCGCGAGCCCCGCCACATGGGGCGAGATAATTCGTTGCCAAATCCATACAGGCTCAGACACAGGCACCTTCCACTTTAGTTTGATCACATGTAAACGCCCAGCCAAGCAGGAGCAAACTCAGGAGACCGAATCCGCCGGGTGAGAAGAACGTAGACTCGCCCATATTAAGAAAAAGGATAGTCAGGGTCACAGCGAAGGGAGCAGTTCCACTACGCACTGCACCTCGAAGCAGGGCACACATCCAAAGGCCGACAAGGGCCGCGCCTAAAACCCCCAATTCCTCGACAATAGCTAGGAAGGCCACCCCTTTCTCGACTGCAGCCCCGACCGGCAGGCCCAATGCGGGGTCCCGGGTAATCAGCATTGTGCCTGAATCTGATGCAACCCCGAAGCCAATCCCGGTCCATGGGTGTTCATGAATGTTCGCCTGCATCTGGGCAATAAGGGGCCCACGCGACAAGTCATAGGCTTCGAACAATGAAGTTGTACCTGCACGGCCTGATTTTGACAGGAATTGCGAGATCCCCGCTCCAATCTGGGGAGAGTGAAAAACAGCAACTGGGGCAGCCAGCAAAACGAGTGCCCAGACTCGCCGGCTTCGCAAGCCTAGCGCCACTTGCGTGCACTGCAATCCGGCAAACACAGGTGAGAGAAAAAGCGAACTCACGAGACCAAGTAGCATGGCCACACCGGCAACTCGCGCTTCTGACATGAGGACCACAGCAGTGCTGGCCCCACCGAGTAGAATAAGAAACCAACTGGGATGTCGCACGCATAACATCCGAGACATAGACCAAGCGCCGAGGAGTCCCATGGTGGGACCCAGGACCTGTGGATGGTTCAGGATACCTTGGAAGCCCGTCCCATTCCTCAGATAACCCACAGGTAAGGCCATGAGGGGCAGGCTGGCAATGAGCACGGCGATCAGTCCCATGAACAACTGCCTGGATAAGTGGGAACGTTGGGCCTCAGCAAGCCCTATCCAACCAGAAAACACTGTTGTAACGACCATCGTCCATGACAATGCCTTGAGGAGTGAGACCTCGGGAACGCGGCTAAAAAGGAGCGAATGAACAACCAAGGCCGCTCCAACTCCGATGGTCATCAGAGGAAACACGTGCAGCCTATCTCGCCCTCGGAGAAGCACTGAGATGGCCGCTGACAAAAACACGACAAACCGTAGACTGGAGATCGAGGGTACCTCAGGCGCGACACCGCTGCTCAACATATTAAACAGCCAGAGCAGCGCGAGTGCTTGAAGAGCTTGCAGCCTGCCCAGCCAGGCATATGCTCCCAATGCTAAGTAACTAGCTTCCGCTCCGGGGAGAGGTACAAAACGGAGGCCGATCATGAGAACGACAAGGCACAAAGAACGAGATGGCCATTGCCCCTGTCTTGTCATCTGTCGTGTTGCACCAAGCTCACTCATAGGGATGTTCCAGTCGACGGACAACAGTTGCCGGCACTCCCGCGATCAGCGACCGGCGAGGGAATTCGCCCCTCACAACGGATCCCGCAGCAACAATTGAGCACTCTCCAATCACGCTTCCTCCAAGAATCGTCGCGTTCGCACCGACCCACACTCCGTTTCCAATGACGACGGGACTCGAGTATCCCGCACCCGCTGCCTTACCCCTGCCGAGCAAAACCTCGTGTGTGCCTGTTGCGATCAGAACTCTAGGTGCAATATCCACCCGGGATCCTATTCGGACATCGGCTTCGCCTCCCACAATCATGGTCTGGTGCCCAATCCAGGCATCATCGCCGACCACCAATCGCCCCTGCACCAGAATCGCCACACTAGAGCATATCCTCACATTGCTACCCACAGTATGACCAGCAATCCTGAGGAGGCATCGCTTCAAGGTAAAGCACCGAGTGGCTGGAGGGAGGGCAATGGCTCTAAGAGCAATCCATGAAATCACTTGGCCTATCACTCATTCCTCCAAGCGCTCAGGTCGCAACCTAGAAGTTTCTCTACTTGTGCAACTTCGGTCGAATAGTACTCCTCATAAAGTTCAAAACGAAGGACCGCGTTCAGGCGCTTCACAGGTCTGGACCTCCACGCCGCCAGGCGGTTTATCATTGCACGCCGTAATCGCTGACTCGGCAACAGTGCGCGGTATACCGGTCGGATTACTTGCGAATGCACCAAGAGCATACAACCCAGAGTGAACAGAGTTACGGGGGGCAGGCTGGTAACGAGCACTACGATCAACCCCGTAAATAACTGCTCGGATAAGCGGGACACTGTGCTTCAGTAAGTCTAATCCAACCAGAAACAATGGCCACAGCGCTCAGTGTCCCGGAAAATGCCTTGCGCGTCGAAACTTCGGGTAGAGTGCTGAAAAGTAGTGAATGCACAAGCAAGACAATCCCGAGTCCGCTCGTCGTCAGGGGAAACACATGCAGCCTGCGCCCCCCTCGGAGAGGTACGGAGGTGGCCGCTATCACTAACGCGATGAACCGGAGACTAGAATTCGATGACACCTCGGGCGCGGCTCCCTTGCTACATATGCTATATAGGCAGAGCAGGGCGAGTGCCTGAAGCGCCTGCAGTCTGCCCAGTAAGGCAAATGCTCCCAATGCGAAGAAACTAACCACTGCTCTAGGTTGCGGAACAAAGCTGAGCCCGACTATGGGAACAACCATGCATGAGGCACGAGAAGGCCAGCGCCCGTGGCTGTCTAGGAGTGGTGTTGCACTCGAGTCAATCATCGGGATGCTCCAAACGACGGACAACAACTGCCGGCACCCAGTTCATGGGTGATTGGAATGGGAACTCGCCCCTCGCAACGGTCCCTCCCCAGCAATCAGGGCTCAGTCTCTTACGCTTGAACCGTCTTCGACTCAGTGTTGGACTTCCCGGCAAGAATCGTGCGATTGAGGCGATTGGAACATCGCAACCGGCATGCGACTCGACCCAGTGCAACAGCATCGAACTCAGAGAGAACGCCTGTGTCAAAGGCAAGACGCAATTGCTTGTAGACAGGAGCGGCAGGTGGACACTATTCATCGGGCAGCCTCGCTTCGACGCACAAGCATATAGGCCAGCCCGAACAGAATAAGGCCAGAGCCTCCAAAACTCACGGCAGCTCCTACACAGCCCATGCGATTCATGGCTAGCGCACTCGAAATCAAGAGAATGGCCCATACTATAGTCAGCAATAGCCAGAGGCCTTGGCGGTTTCGGGCCACGAGCGCATTCCCCACGAGGTTAGCTGAAGATACAAACGTAGAGGCCAGCAAGAAGCCCGAGACCAGCCAGGCCTCCTTGGCATAATGCGGCCCATAGAATCGCACGATGAATGGTCCCGTAGCAACACCAACCAACACAACGAGTATACTGCCGGTGAAGGAGAGCCTGATGCCTCGATGAAGTAGAGCCATTCGATGCTCGCCGGATGCCTCTAACTCGTCCATTCCCATTCTGACCTGCCGGGCAAACACAATCCTGGCAAGAATGCTCGGCACGAATAGACCTAGTGCATACCATTGCATTCCGATTGCATATTGCGCGAACTCAAGATCGCCTTTCGCGTCAAGCACAATTCTCCCGACTATCCACACCCCCGAAGCTGCCAGAAGGCTAACCAAGGCCATGGGGCCGATCATCGCAAGAACTCTTTGTAGGGCCGCGTGCAGCCTGTTCTTGCCCCAATTGAGTTTGGGCCATCCGGTTCGCGCTAGCGTGATGAGCGTGTCACCTACACTTCTTACCAAGAATGCCAGGGTCAGCGTCCAGACAGCAATCTCAAGAGACTCTGCCCAACGTGCGATAAAGGCACCGGCAATGGTGACGAGACCGACAATAACTGATAGGGCAAGGCTCTCGCGGAAGGCCTCAAGCCCATTAATCCCTCCGGCGGGAACAACCCCCACTACAATTGTCGCAATGGCGACCGAATAGCACATCCGTGGGATTCTAGTGCCTTCTCCAAGAATAAAATCTCCAAGAAGGAACGCAACCGCGGCGACGGCGACCGCGGAAAAAAAGGTGATGAGCCACAGTGCTGCAATATCGTCACGGGCTTTCTCGGGGGCAACGCTCACTAAGGCAAAGCACTTCGCGGCCGTCACGCCAACCCCCAGCCCCGCATAACCGGCAAGCATGTTCACCGTGAGTTGAAAGTATGCATAGGCTGCAAACTCCGGAATCTGGAGCCCCCCAGCGAGAATCATCGCAGCTAGGACGAGGGAACCCCGACTGATCGCCTGGGCCAAGCCGGCATAGGTGGCGTCCTCGATCAATTCGCTGCCTACGTGAAGTCCAAGTTTCTTGCTAAAAAGTGCAAGAGTCATAGCATTGTCCACCTGACATCTTCTCGAACTCCAAGGCTAGACATCGTGATTCAGGATCTTTCTCCGGGGAGCCTCCGCAACACGTGCTTGGCAGCGGGCTGGGTCTCGGACATACAGGTGGTTGTTGCCTTGAGTTACGACACCTTGGGATGTCACATGGATCTGGCGATCGAAGGGAGAATAAAAAACCCTCGTGAATCCAGATGACTTGAGGGTCTCCTTCACTGACGTGTCATTGCTCTCTGTCTCCACCGCCAGGAGTGACGGATTTGCCAGAGTCGCCTTGGCTCCGCGCAAGGCTTCGGCCTCTCCTCCTTCGATATCCAACTTCATCATGGTCGGATCCTGCTCATGGAGGAGTGTATCAAGGGTAGTGATTGGTACTTGACGGGTCCGCACTTCCGAGCAAGGGGTGACAGCAACTTGGTTCATCGTATCAAGGCCCGTGGTAAATTGGACGAATCCAGCCTCCGACCCAACGGCAGTAGCTTCAACCCTCACACTCTCTTCGATTCTATTCTCATGTAGATTCAGCATGAGAGACTTGATGCTCCCAGGGTCGGGCTCAATCGCAAGTACCTTTGCGCGACAGACCTTGGACCCAAGAACCGTGTAGCTCCCAATATTTGCGCCTACGTCAACAAATAAGTCGTCTTCACGGAGCATGTGTATCAGGAAAGCCATGTCGGTGAATTCGTGCAGGCCACAATAGATGTTTCCAGTGGCGCCAGTCATGCCCCGGCGAACCACCAGCTTTGCCCCATCGATCCACTCGACGACACACTGCGTTCTCAGCCGACTCTTCACCTGCCAGCCGACGAAGCGAGCCAATGCAGCCGCCGGTCGGTCGGATGTCAGAGGGTGTTGGGTTATGAAGCGCAACGTTCGCTGTAATGGCTGCATATTAGCCACGTCCTGCATGCTCTGAGGCATACGCATGGTTGATCAGCAGTGTGTGCATGTCAGTGCGGCACTGTCCATGATGGGTGAGTCCCTTTTGCGTGTCTTTCATGTTGTCTGCGGTGATCGAGCTGCGGGGACGCGGCGATGGGGTGGAGCTTAGCAAGTAGGTGGCTCTCCCAAACCTCCCACCATGATGGGCATAGTGCTTGTTGGCACACGAGAGGTCAATAGTGCGGATTGGTGTTGGCGGTGTTGGAGGGGCGCGAGCCTCCCTTTTCGCATTATTGAACTCAGCTGGCACTGCGATGATCTGCCTCGGTGTGCAACCAACAGGGAACTTCCGCGCCTTGGGATGACCGGCGCCATTGCAAGGCGGGATGCTCGTTCACACGCTCAGGGCTTGTTCACGGCCGCCAACGCCGAGGGTGCAGATGGCCCCAGCAGGAAAGTTCCCCCCTTGTTCGTACCTCTCCTACGCCCAGTGGAGAGTGAATTGACTTTGCGGATGGCGTTCTAGAGATCCTCAGCCTCTGCGCGACCCAGTTGCGGGATTGCATTGGATTCATGTGGTATGGCTGACTCCTGGTGCAGGGGCCGCCCGGGCTGAAGCCCCTCAAGCGGACCCGTTCCTATGGGCACGATAGCACGTGTCCCTGACACGCCCTCGTCCACCCGCTCCGCCCCAAACTCAGCCCTCCGGGTGTCAGGCCGCCGCCAATCGTACTGCGGGTCCAGGACCACTCGAAGATTGGGGGCGGCGGTTGGGTTTGGGGGTTGCTCCTCAATCGGCCCAAATGCCTCTGAGGTAGGCCGTAGAGGGGCTCTTGGGGCCAACGAGCTCGACCTGCAGAGTGGGGGATTGCAGGTTCTGGTGGATTGGGTAACTTGGAACTAATGCAGGGGGGCTTCGTCCCTGCATTTTTCGCTGCGTGGGGTGTCTCGCGAGACAGTCCGCATTCTCGCTATTTCCCGTTGGCTTTCAGCCACCATTATTCGATGCAAACTCGTTCACTTGTTCTTAGCTCAATCATTGTCGCTGCACTCATTGCGCTTGCCCCGGAGGGGTTCGGGCAAGGGGCGGGGGGGCCCGCCGGGAAGGTTTTGCGGGAGGATGGGGTCTGGGTTGGGATTGATGAGGATCCTGAGACGTTTCTGGGAGGGACGTTTGGGAACCCGATGGGGCGGGCGGCTCCGCCTTTGGTTGGTGCCATGGGGCCCTCTGGCATGATTCTCAAGTTTGACATCCCGTATGTTCCAGGTAGCCCTTGGGCGGAGTCGTACCTCCTTGGAATCCCTAGGACTCCGCTCGTTCCAGCTCCGGTGCTCGTCCTTTTTCATGCCTATGGGCAAACAGAGAAGAGCCTGTTTGAAGATACGAGCTTCTTTCGATTGGCCATGGAACGAGGCTGGATCGTGGTCGCTCCGCTCGGTGCCCATACGAAAAACTTTGGCATTGAATACTCGCAAGTGAATGTCAAGGCAGCGCTAGATCAGGTGGCTACAGTTCAAGCCACCGCCTTCAGTTATACAGTAGACACCGGCAGGTACTACGCCATCGGGTTCTCAATGGGAGCAGGGGCGGCGGCTTCGTTTTCTGCCCGGCATTGCGACACTGATGATGGGCTGCATTTCGCTGCGACTGCGGTCCACACCGGCCCCACCTCGTTGCCTTACAGCTATGCGATGGACTCCGCTACGCGGGATGTCTTGATTGACCCCGAGATGTTCGGTGGCCCTCCAACTGATCCTCTACTGACCTTCGACTACCTGAGATGCTCCAGCCTGGACATCGACCCAGTCAGCAAGGCCATCGATCCCACCACGGATATGATTCGCAATCTTCAGTCAACCTTGCTCTTCAGCCACTACGTGCTCGGGGGCAAGCCAGTTTATGACCACCTCTTGGATCAAACGAATTGGACCCAAGCCTGGCACGCCATGTCCGGTAGCCCGACTCTGACTTGGGTTGAGCACAGCCCGCTACACGATTGGAGCACTCTGAGGCAAGAAGCGCTTTTGCGAGTGCTCGATAAGCAAGTCTTCACGGCCCCAGCCCACACGACCTATGTGCCAGTACTCGCCGACCGAGACGGAGGTTGGCACGCATTCGATTTGGAGCAGACCGTGGGTAGAGCCTTCTCTCCCTTCGAGTGGTACGTCGACCCATCAGCCGCCCTCGGAGGAAACAACGCACTGAGATTGGAGAAGATCGACAATATCGCGAGCCTATCCCTGGCCCAACCGACGGGCCTTGGTTTTGAAATCGCACCATCGGTGGACTTCCACTGTTACGTCAAGACAAGCAAAAAAGTGGGCCTTGATGTCGTGCTTGGGGAGTTTCCCAATCCGCCCGTCGATGTCAGGCGAAATAACAAATCCACCACAAACTACATCCATGACAGCGTGGCTGAGACGTTGACCCTTCAAGAAAAGACCGGGAGCACGGTGGGCGTCACCTGGACGATTAAGCCCTAATCTTCTCTCAAGTGGGTGAACAACCGCCGCCGCTTTGTGAACACATCTTGCTCCATGGCGAGGCGTGAATCGCCGAGGAACGCTATCGGGCCTGGCATAGGATTGCACCCCAGCTTAGGTCTTGAGATTAGCAGGGCTGCGCCTGATGCCATCGGGGCGACTCCCCGGAGGTGGGGCTCATCCATTCTTGCAGGGGTTCTTCTCGGGCCGCCACCACGGGCGTAGCCCGGCGACTCTCCCCCCCCGGCTCACTTCACCTTACGCCCATCAAGTCGAACGCGGAGGCATCGGATCGGGTGTCGCGAATGATCCTAAAGGCCCATGTGGAATTGTTTGTTTGGGGTGAGAATCAGAATGTTCGCGTGCAAGTGGGGGGCGAAGGTGGCTCTGGCTTTGGGGGCAGAGCTCGCATCATCTAGGCAGCGTAGTAGTGGGCGGCGTTAGCCTAGTCCGCCATCGTGGGGGATGGGCTTGTTGCGGGTTCGGGTGGGAAACCCGCCGAAGAGGGGACTTGACTGTCCTCCCAAGACCCGCTAGCCTGATTCAGAGAGCGCCGCGCTCTCTCCCTCGCCCGACTATTCCTCTTTCTAGGATTGGTGAATAGCCATGTCGCAATCTGCTCTCTTCCTCTCTGTCTTATTCGCGTGTCTCGCCGCCACAACTGAACGAGCCCACGCCCTAATCGTCCCTCGCAGTAATTGTGGGTCTTGCCCGAGTATGCGGGCTGCTCCACCACTGATTAGCCGGTGCAAATGGTCGGAGGTTTGCGAAGCCGAGTTCCTGTCGACGCCAGTCAGCGACGGGGTTCCTCAGCATATTGCTAGCGAGAGAGTGGATTGCAAAAAATGCGCCACGGTTGATGGGCAACCTTGCGATCCAAACATCCCCGTCGGGGCTTCTACCACTTGCTCCGTGGAGATATCAATCACGAAGACCCTAGAGTGGGATGTCTCGCTTACAGGTTCTGGCGGTATCGATATCGGTATTTTCAACAAGGAATTCGAAGCCTCCATAGGGCGAACGTCTGCCGTCTCCACGACCGCAACCGCAGAGGGTATCTTGACCGCGCCTTGGTGCAAGCACGTCAAGGGAAGCGGCATGTTCCGTCTCTATCGGGATGCTGGATTCCGAGTCGATGCCAAGATGACCTTGGTAACCGAGGGCGTGGGGAGCCACTCCTCTTGCTCTTATAAGATCTACCGCACTCCATGCCCCCCTGCTAATGCGGTAGCCATCTATGACAAGAGGTTGGTCGCCATAGGCGTTTCTCAAGATGAGGTTAATACGTGCAAAGACTAGGGCGCGCTCGAAGTGATGACACTCAAGGCGTGAGAGATCCTCTCGTCTTCGTTGAGAATCCCACGCACAGGGCTCGGCGACTCTCAAGTTGGCGGCCCGCAGTTTGGGCGAGGATGCCGGCATTCTGGCCTTGCGCTCTGCTCCTCGGGATACTGTGCGCCTCCTGTGGTGGGCAGGTTCACGGGGCTGGTGAGGTAGCAGCGGCAGACTCAGCCGGCGGCACGGCGGACCTGCAGGACGGTACTGACGGGCACGGTGAGGATGGCGCAAAGGTGCTTGCCGAGTACCTAGACTGGGTGGACGAAAGGGGGTCTGCGGGCGAGCAGAGCGAGGCTGTGATCGACTATTGGTGCGACAGGCTGAGGTCGGTCGCGGAGGATTCATCGGACTCTTATGAAAGCCGATGCTGCAGGATCCAGCTGATTGCCCTGCTCAACGAGTCGAAGCGGTATTCCGAATCTGAGGAGAGTCTCAGTTCCTTGATGGATGCTGCCACGGACGAGGTGGACCGGTTGATATGGACAACCGAACTCTTGGATGTACGCATCCTACGCCTGTTGCGTTCCCCCTCACCCGACTTGGGCTCGGCTAGCTTTGAGTTGTACTCACAGGTTGAACACAGACTGGTGGCTCGCAACCTGGAGCTGGGCGGGGGCGCAAGCTTGGAGCCAAGCTTGTCCCGACGGTTCCTCAAAATCCTAGTGATTGCTGAGCGACTCGGTCGGCATGAAAGGGGCCGCACACGGTGGGTTCTTTCGAAACTAGACGCGGGCCGCGAGTATGCGCTCGCCTGTGAGAATGCAGGCTTGGACTGCGGCCCGTATACACCCGGGTCTTTTGCATCGCAGGCATTCCACGTCCTAGACGGGGACGATGAGGTGTGTTCCGAAGAGGCCTTGGCGTGCGCCCTTGAACTTGTGGTGACGCACAACCCGAATGCTGATGTGTGCGATTACTGCGCACAATGTTTCTTCGATCGCTATCCAGGGATCATGGCAAAGAGCTATCCAGACCTGGTTATGGACTGGATCGAAGAAAGCGGCCTTGGAAGTGGCGCTTCGCAGGAGCTCGCTGCAATGGCGGGACGGGCGCTTGGAGCACAGGGACGCCTAGACCGAGCGCTTGTTTTTCTTGAGCCCTTATTGGGTGCACAGCCAGCATGGGCTTCCGAATCCTCGCAAGGGGCATGGAAGGCTAGGCAGGCGCGCATGGCCATCGTCTATGCGGCCTGCGCGTCGATGGCTGAACGTTCCGGGGCGTTTGATCTTGGCGTGGATTATCTACTCGCGCTCGAGGTGAGCCAGTGCAAGAGCCATGAGCAGGCCTATGGCTTGATCGCCAGAGAGAGAAAACAGATTGAGGCTGGTCAGCTGCGTGACTGAGGCATGAGTGGCCGCCCCGTCAGCACATGCGCTAGGCAGTCTGTGCGATTGTGGCTGATTGCGGGGGGAGTGCTATCCGTAATCGCCATCGCAGCGGCCGGAGTTTGGTTCGGTACGGGCTTTAGGATGCCCCAAGGGTCGACCGGCACGACCGATTACGAAGTCGGGGCAGCAGACTCAAACAAGCTGAACCCCCCTGCTCCTAGTTCCATTTCAGGCACCAAAGGTAATGGCGTCGGACGCATAGACTTGATGAATGGGGAGACTGTACAAGCTCCAACGATTCATCTGAGCGGACGCTGCATTGCGTTCGATTCTAGGCCGCTTTTGGGACTATCGGTGGAGGTGTATTTTGGAGATGCCGCAGTGGGCCTGGTCTCGTCGGCCCGTGTACGCACCGATTCCGCAGGCACCTATCGCTGCGAAATACCAAGCACCGCAGTACGCGCACGGGCCGTGGCTCGCGCCGATGGGGGAGCCTGCTTGAGCATCGAGCACTCCATAGATCCCACAGCCAGCCAAGTGGCCCTGCCCGATATTCAGGTGAGCCGTTTACCGGCGACCCAGCTGGCATGCGTGGATGACTTTGGAGATCCCATCGCCGGAGTGCGCGGCCTTTGGATGGGGCCTGAATTGGTGGCCGCACAATCTGAAGGGCTGGGAGGGTTTGCGCGCGCTTCATTGGACTTGGGGGAGACCGATGCTGACGGCCGCCTGCGCGTGGCTACCCATTCAGAACGCGGGTACTATGCCCTTTGGACGAAGCCTGGTTTTGCTGAACAGCTTTCACATATTCCAGCCGGGGGCATCGTGGGCGATCTTACGATCACCCTTCACCGATTGCTTCAAGTTGAGGGCATCGCACCCCCAGTGCCGAATCGGTCGCCTGAGTTGGGCCCACGCCTCGTGATTCCCCTGCGCCCGCGGTCCTTTGCGCCAAACCCCGGTGGGATTGTGAAATCGTGCAGCCTGCCGGTCGCGGCCACTGAAGGGGCATTTGCACAGTTGCACGGGCAGCAAACAGAGTTCGTGATCGACCGGGTCGGAGCGTTCTGGCCCATGCTGGGCTTGTTCAATGAAGGCGGGGAGACACCCATGGCCATTGCGCGCCTTGACCCGCAAGCGGGCCTGTACCATGCATGGGCTCCGGTGCAGGAAACGAGCTTGCTGCTCATGGATGTGCAGGCACCCTCGGGGACCTCGCCTCTCGCCGGTGCAGCGGCTACCGACGCGCTGAGGGTTTTCTTGGATTGGACGGAGGGAGGCGTTCGCGTCGGTGACAGCATGGATGCGCAAAGCGGCGGCGCGAATCTCGTCGTGGCTCGTACGTCTCGCGTGTTCCTGGATGTCCCCTGTTCGATCGTTGCGTATCAAGGGGCGCGTTTCATCGGGAGTTTGAAAGAGACCCTCAATCCAGGTCAAACGACTCTGCGCTTCCCCACGCAGCCCAGCGCATCACCCTTGATGATTCGGGTCATTCATGCGGAGGATCAAAGTGCGATTGCTGGTGCGCAGGTTGACCTCACCAAGGTAGACCCCACTACGGGCCGAAGAACACATCGGGCAAGTTGGACGAGCGACAAGGCTGGGCTCGTTTGCACAAATGTTGGCTTCGACACTGGATTGCATGCTAGCGTTCAACTGGCTCAGCACTCGCAAGCTGTCGTGAGTCGTCCGCTGTCCGATTGCATACGCCTGCCCTCGGGTGCCATGGAACTGACCTTGAGTGTTCCCCGTAACGAGGGCAGTGTCCGTGTGACGATCGAGGACTCCCATGAGCCTTCGGCGGTGTATCGATGTGCCCTAGGGCGGGCCTCACAGATGGGGACCAACATGACTCAGCTTGAAAGCCCGAGGCCGGGGCGCCCTGCACAGGCGGCTAGCTGGGAGGTCAAGGCCGTGCGCGTGGAGGCGGGCCAGAGCATCACCTTTGACGAGATCCCCGAGGGGCGCATCGTGGTCTATGCCACGCCAATCAGCGAGGACGCGGGACCCTTCTTCGTGCTCAACGCTGGGTCCTGCGCATCGGTGCCTTCACTCGCACAGACCGTGCAGGTGTCGAATGGTGTTCCCATTGAGGCTCACTTGTATGCACCCAATGCTGGTCGCGCTCGCCTGCAGATCCTCGCGGGCATGGATCAGGACCCGCCGGCAGGCGTGAAGGTGCTCGTACAACGTTGCGCTGAATTGGACACGGGTTTTTTCAGCACCACCCGCGGCACTCCGCATGCCGCGCGGGACGATGGTCTGGGCTTGTACTCCATTGAGCTCGATTCCCCGGGTTATCACTTCATTCGGCTAGATCATGAGGCCATGCCTCAAATGACGCTGGTTCGATATCTGGACTACACGAGCCCTGCTGAAATCGCACTACCAGGATCGTTGACACTGCGTGTGGATACACAAGGCCGAGTAAGCATGAGCGACGTTGTCGTGCAGGTGAGCGTGACCGCCTTCCACAAGGGCAAGGTCGTCCCTGCGCTTCTACCCGAGTTGACGAGGTCCTTCTCGCTGGGGCCAGACGGAGTCTTGAATCTTCGTGGCTTCGACCTAGGCGCCCAGTATGTGCTCACTGTCACGGGCGGTATGCATTCGAAGACACGCTTGCTTTCATGGCCAGAGTCGGAGAGTGCGCCTAAGCTGAAGCAGGAATGGAATTTGCGCCTGCGCTAAACGCTGGCATCTTTCAATTCTTGGCTAGGCCCCCTACGCGCAGAGCCGAACTGGCCGGGTCACCACGCCCCAACCCCACCCCCCCAAACGCAGCTCCGTAGGCCTTCGTGTCGCTGGCAATCCAAGAGCCCCGTATGAAACCCTTCCTGTGCAAAGTCCAGCATTCCAGCGCGAACGTGGGGGGCCTTGGGCAATGAGGGCAGGCGACCGACTCGCCTGGCTAGCGGCTATCGGATTCATACAACGGTTCGCTGCGGGTTGCACCAGTATTGGGCTCCTCGAACCCGTGGTTTGTTGACACCACACCATTCTCCTGCGTACCCTTTGCCCCCTTGAGAGCGGCTGTAGCTCAGTTGGTAGAGCGTCAGCTTCCCAAGCTGAATGTCGTGGGTTCGAGTCCCATCAGCCGCTCCATTCGCACCCCAATGCCTGCAAGTGTTTCTGACCCTGACCGCGCCCGCGGCCAGATGGGGCTCCTGAATGAAAAACTCGTGGCCCCACGCATTTCACCGTGGAGACAACCCGTCATCAACCACGATTGGTTTATTAGCTCGCCTGCACCTTCCAGCGCGCAAGCCACATCCCGGCGTTCATATCAAACTGTCCACAACCACATGCCGTCTATACCACGACTGACGGGCAGCGAACATCGGAGGGCGAATCGTGATCGGCGACCAGGATTCCTAGTCAGGCTCTAAACACCCTCGCCCCGTGCCACTCCAAAGCCTGGGGAGAAGGTCTCGCCTCTTCACGGGGCAAGACAAGGAGCGGCTTGCGGTCGAAGGGGTAGTAGCGATGGCCGTTGTCCCAGTCCTCTCGCAGCCTCTCGCTCACGCGCACCTCGTAGTCAGGCGTGACCGTCACATAGCCTGCATCGAACAGGGCGTGGAACTCCTTGGTCAGCAGCATTCCGTTCTGAACATGGTTCGAAGACGGCCCGAGGTAGGGCTGGATATGCGCCGCGTCTAGGACAACCTCGGTGTGTTCGCCCGTGATGGCGCAGCGCCGTTCGTAGGTGCCGAGCAGCCTCGAACGGAACGTCCCTTGCCCCACCCTCTTGCGCTGACTGGCAAGAACAAGTTCTCGCTCATCAACATCCAGAGGTAGGAATGCACCATGGTCCAGGTCCTCGGGGGCCACCATGGAGTCGAACTGAATCTCAGACAGTAGTCGGGATGCGCGCACCGCGTCCTTCTCGGTCTTGCCCTGCACGATGTTAGCTGCCCAGCCCTGCTCTTCACTCCAGGGCAGCCAGCGGTCCTCCGGCCAGAATACGCAATCCCTCAGGATCGTGCATCCTAGCGGGTCTCTTGGAACATCCAGGTCGCCCAGCAGGTTTAGGCCGCGGTAGTTCCCAATGCGCATATAGAACGACTCCAGACTGCTGTCCCCGTTTCCTGACCCAAAGAGGTCCCACGCCTGGGGAAGTCCGAGAAGGACGAAGTGGGAGTAGAAGCCGTAGCCAGCAATCGCGTAACGCGGTCTCTTCAGGCGAAAGAAGAGCGGCGTGCCAGGGGTGAGGTTAGCCATTGGCTTCTGTGCCTTGGGCTGCCAAAAGTTTGCCTCGTGAACGGGCTTTCCCGCACTGACCTGACCGGAGAAGAACCGAAACCAGTCCCAGTCCGTGTTCGCGATATACGGTCGCACGCCCTACGCCCCGGCCCCCTCCGCCTGAATTGCCAGCCAGCAGACCAAGCGCACTTCATCCCCATCAATCTTCGGGAACCGTTCAGGTTGTTCGAATGGCTCAATCCCAGTCTCTTCTACCGCCTTGATGAGTGCGAGGGTCTTCTGCTGCTTTGAGGAATGCTCCTCCTTCCAGACCTCGCGTAGTTTGTTCTCCTCGCGTCTGGGCCACGGACTAGTCAGTGTGTTTGATACACGGTCCAGTTTGCCCTGGTCCACATCGGCTGGCGGATTATCCATTAGAAACTCATCCACACGTAGGTTCAACGGCCGGACCTTGGGTTGCAGGTTCTTGGAGTCGGTGTAGAAATCCCAGTAGGCGAGAATGTTCTCTCGAGCGAGCTTCCAGGCGGCGTATGCCTGTTCCAATGTGGAGTCGGTGACCGCGCGTTCCGTTTCCTCCGTGCATTCGATGAGCCGCAAGCAGGTGCCCATCTCCTCGACTAACTCCTCCGTCTTCGTGGCGCCCGCCGGAACGAAACGCAGGAAGAGCCGGTCGCCCACTTTCGCGCAGAAGAAGTGACCGGATCGGTTTCCTTTGACCATCCCCGAACCAGCCTTCCACGGCAATTCAACGATTTCCTCCTTGCGGTTGGAATGGAGAGCGTTGCGTAGTTCCTGGCGATACTCCTCACCTGTTTGAGCAGCCGAGTCCGTCCCGCCCTTTTCAAAGATGCCCGCCTCCTCGTTCTGGATGCGTTCAATCTCCTCCCGAGTTTCCGCGAAGGACTGGTCACGAACGGACGACCCCTCAATGGGAGCATCCGCAACCCCGACTGAGGCGGCGGCCAGAGCGAGCTTTCGGCGCACGCGGTCTTCTAGTTGGAGCAGAACATCAAGAAACTTGTCTGGGAAAAAAGTCCGCAAAAACACGCGCTTGTGCTGACTGAGCAGCCGGTCAATACGCCCATGCCGCTGAATCAAGCGCATAGGATTCCAAGGCAGGTCATAGTTGACGATGTTGCGGCATTGCTGAAGGTTGACTCCCTCGGCCAGTACATCGGTTGAAATTAGGATGTCGTAGAGGTCGCCATCCGTGTAGGTGTCAGGGGCCGCAGTCTGGGGTGCGAAACCCCATGCGGCTTTGTTTGAATCGAGCACTGCCGTGTCGTCGGATGAGCCGCAGGTTGTCGCGATGCGGGCCCGGAAGCAAGCCAACCGCTCATCCTCTTGGACCACCCTCTGTAACCAGTCCTGAATCCATATGGCGGTGTCCCTGAAGTAGGAGAAGACGAGGACCTTGCGGTTGTTGACCTCATCTTCGCCGCTGGCGCTGTCATGCTTGGCCTGTTCCGCCAGTTGGACCAACTCCTCAACCAGGGCGCGTAGCTTCGGGTCATCCTCGGGGCGGACCTTCTCTGCCTCCGCCGTGAACTCATTCAGTAGGCCTAGGTCATTCTCCACATCTGCGCGCAAGCGCTTCGTGTCGTAGAGATCCAAAGCCTCAGAATGTTGGCTCTCTTCGAGCATCTCCTGGAATTCATCCTCCTCCAGGTCGCCCGCCGCACCGCACTCCTTGTAGAAGTCCTTGCGGATGACCTGCCCGGCGTCCATGGCTGCGAGCAGCACCTCGTGCTGTTTCGCCATCTTTCGGCAGGTGTTGGCAAAGGCATGGGCCGAGGACTCAAACCGCTTCAACAACCCTGAACGCAGCAGGCCGACCACCGCGCCCTCCCCGGCCTCTTCCTCGTCCGGATCAAGCAAATACCGGGAGACCTGATAGCGGGCCATGGTCAACAGCGGTTCACCTTCCTCGGGCATCAGGGCTTCGGCGAAGAGCGCAAAGAAGCCCGGCAAGACCTCATCTAGGTTGTAGCGGACGGTAGTGGGAACCGGTTTGGGAAAGGTGATGGGAACAAACACACCATCCGGTCCAGGAATGCGGTCGTCGGAGTAGTGCTTCTTGATGAACTGTCGCGTGCGCTTGACCGTCGTCGCATCTACGAGCGGGTACAGGAGGTCGGGGTGCAGGTCTCCTGGGTCAACGCTATTGGCCTCGTCAAACAGGGCTTTGATGGATGGGATGCCCTTCTTGAGCAACCGTGAGTCCTGCTTCAAGAAGAAAGATACAAGGTGGTAAAGATCGTAGAGGCTGTTGTTGACCGGCGTTGCGGTGAGCAATACCAGGTCGCGCCGCGGTCCCCGTAACAACTCTCGCAAGACACCTGCTCGCGTCGGCGCATCAGGGTTGCGGTAGTTGTGAGCCTCATCAATTACGACCAGTTGGTATTCGTCCACCGGCCTCATGAGGTGGTGTTTCTCTCCTCCGAATTGCACATCCCCCGCGAGTTTTTCGTAACTGATGGGCTCCACATCACGGAGATAGTTGTCCGACAGGAAGCCATCCCAGGTGCCCTTCAGAGCGGCAGGACGAATCAGGAGCATTCTCTGCCTGCGCGCCTTGTACAACTCCATCAATCCGCCAGCTACAAAGGTCTTGCCCAGGCCGACGCCATCTGCGATTACCACTCCGCCCAGGTCGTCTAGTACTCGTTGCGCTCGCCAAGTGCCATGCTTTTGGAACCGAGTCAGGGTGAGATGCCCCTCATCCTCAGGCTCCTCCTCCACCTCGTCTCCGTAGAGTTCCCAAAGCACTCGTAGATAGATAAGCCAGGGCGAAAAATCCTGGAAGAGGACCTCATAGAGTTCCGCAAGGTCAAAGGGGACCGCATCTTCCCAGACTTCGTCATACCAGGCCTCGACTTTTTCAAGCAGTGGATCGTCGTAGTGGCCGAGGCTAAGTTCGAGATTGCCGCCCATCCCGGCTGCGGTCAGGTTTGCAGACCCGGCCAAGACACCCCGGCTGTTTCCCCTTAGGAGCCACGCCTTGGCATGGAAGAAGCGGCCCTCAAACCTGCGCACCTCAACCCGCCCAGAGCGGAAGAAATCGAGTAGGCGTTTTAGTCGACCCAAACCATCCGGGTGAAAGTCGAAGTCCTGGTCCCGCTCCGTTTTCAGATTCTGGACCTGACTATTCAAGGTGTCTTTCACCTGCTTCTCTGTCCGTGCCGGTTCCCGCAGGTCTCCTGGCCGGCGCGGTGCCATCTCCGTACTGGGCTGCGGTTCCGCTCCGATGAGGAGCCGGACCTTCTCGACCTGCTCGGCCTCTGCGGCGACCTTCATCCACCCCGCCGCGTTGAAGTAACCCGTGGCGATGCACAGTTCCTCGGGCGATTCCCCGGCCTCGCGCAGGGCCTTGAGATGTTCGCTGATGGACTTGGCGAAGGTGTTGCCGTCACGGTTGTCGATGAATGCGGGTTGATCTGCGGTAGGGGTCATTGGGCCTCACCCTGCTCCACCAGCACCTCGCGGCCCGCATCGGTCAAACGGTAGCGTTGGAGGCGACTGGTGGGTTTGTCGGGAACTGTCATCTCGATGAGCCCTTCCTTCAGGGCCGGAAGGAGGTAGTTCTTGCGAAAGTGCTTCCTGTCCGTCAGTCCAAGAGCCTCTTGGAGGTCTCCACGCCGCATTTCGCCCTGTAGGGCCCGCACGACCTGAACTTGGGGGGTGACTTGGGGGGTGACTTCAGAAAAACCCCCCAAGTCACCACCTGCCTGGGACTCAGCCTCTGCCCTCACCTCCGGGTTGGGGCGGAAGACCGTGCTGAAGAAGCCCGTCTCTAAAAACTCAGGCTCTGGACAGCCCTGCTCTCGGGCCTCGGCCCGGATGCGGCGAATCCCCGTGCCCGCCTTCTCGATAAACTCGATGCGGTGGAGCAGGTCAGCAATCAGGGCATTGCGTCGGACGCTCTTCTGCCCCAGGTCGCCCAAGGTCATTCCCTTGGGCAGACTGCCCGGGCTCGTCACCTCCAGGCGGTCACTGTAGACCTCAACGAAAACATTGGCCCCGTCCACGAACCAGTCTCGGTGCATGACTGCGTTGGTGATGGCCTCGCGTACGGCCTTCATGGGGTATTCATGGATGTTCGTCCGCTGCAAGCCCTCGATGCGCCAAGCCGTACGCGTATTGCGTTCTACGAAGCGCAGTGCGTCCTCGATGTCCGCGACCAAACCACCATCGAAGTCCTTGCGGTCGAGCACGTCGACCTTGTCTGTCCCCTTGCCCAAGAGGCAGGTGATATAGGCTTGATTGAAGAAGCGGCGTGGAGCCTTGGCGAAGAAGAGCACGCCAGCGTTGCGGAACAGGAGGCCCTCATCTGATTCCTCAGCAGCCTCAATGTTCACGAGCAACTCTGCCGGGTCGGGCTGGCCAGTGATTCCGCTCAGTTGGACCCAGTGCTTGAACTTGTCCTCGTCGAAGTCTCTGGGGTAACAAAACTCAGAACAGATCGCCGTATCGAAGCGCAGCGATCCCTCTCCTCGGAAGATGTCTCGAATCTCATTGCGGGTGAGTTTCTGGCTGACGGCCCCGTGGCGGATGAAAAAACCATCACTGCACTGGACGGGCTTGGCAGTAGCTTCCTCGACTTCCACGACCGTGACCTCGCCGATGCGTTCCAGCTGAACAGAAACCGGCGGATCGCAATTGCGGGCGATACCCTGGATGCGGGCGCGCAGGTCATTGGTGTCCCGGATTCCCTTGATGGTTCCATTATCAGCGACTCCCAAGAGAACATGCCCGCCCGCCGTGTTGGCAAAAGCCACGAGCTCTCGGGCAAAGGAAGCCGAGAGCGATTCCTTGTACTCGACGGCCGGGCCTTCACCCGCACGCAACATGGCGTCGAGGTCAGTCGGCTTCATCTTTTTTCGGCGCACTCGGTTTTTCGGAGTCGCTGCTGCCGGTGGGTTTTGAAGGACGCTTGGGGGGATCATACCCACGCTTTCCTTCACCCTCCTTCGGTGTACCACCTTTCTCTAGTGGCGTGGATTCTGGTTTCTTCGACATGGCAGGTTGATCCTAGGATAGATTGCAGGACACGAACACGGCCGTGAGGACAAGCGCAACCGAGAATGAACCTCCCGCGACTCTATTGAACCAGCGAGTGTACATCCCGTACTTATCTCCGCGCTTGTCGTCGTGCCCTAGGCGTGCCCGTATCGCAGCTTGACTCGTTTGGAAAGAGATAACCGTGCAGGCGATTGCTCCGATAAAGCCTCCCCACGACAAGAACAGAACATCAAGGTGTTCTGCGGGACTGGATGGGACGATGTCCTTGATAAACGCCAGCGAAAGGGCCAGCGCACTGGTCGAGAGACCAAGAATAGCCCTATCAAACTGCTGGGAGGTGCTCAAGAGGGCTTCTCTCAGGTGGTCGTCGTAGTTGTCATCAGGGGCGCTCATGAGGGGCGCCGCTCCTCCCAGGCGTGGTAGTGGGTGAGCGTGGCAGCGAGGCGGGGGTGGTAGTCCCAGCCTTCGTGGAAGGTCTCGAAGATGTGGGTGAGGTGGTCCTGGGTGAGGTCGTAGAGGTGCGCGACGACCGCATCCAGTTCGTGAATCATGTCCTGCTTCTCGTCTCCTTCGAGAGGTCCGCACTCAACGCCGACATCCTTGGCCCAGTCAGCGAAGCGCTCGTCGGGGCAGGCGAGACGACCGGCTAGTTCGATTACACGTTGACGGAGGGGGTTGTCGGGGTCGGGGCGGGGGACGGGCAATGGATTCAACACATCGTA
>CAYXZD010000004.1:0-6236 GCA_964469565.1 uncultured Planctomycetaceae bacterium | reverse complement strand
CCCACGCTCCCGTTTCTTCTGCAGGACTGGGCGAACAATCTCAGGGTCGGCCCATGCGTAGTAGGTTCCAGAATCCGGTTCCCACAGATTGAAGGACTCCCCCTTGTAGACAGGCCAGAAGCCCGGGGGACATTTCTCCGAATCCAGGTCCATCAGGGGTTTGTCATTCTTGGAGTGCAACTCCGCATAGGGTCTCGCCCGCCAGTCATCATGAGTCGATGTGTCAAGGCGAGGGTGCTTGCTGATTCGTCTAAGAACATCGGCGCTCTCCTTTGACGGCACCAGGGGCAGGGGGGCAGAGTCGTTCCAAGCCAAGACCTCCTCGCCGACAAAGGACGCCCCACCATTCTCTAGTCGAGAGTCGTAACTAGATTGACTGTTGAATGGGCCTTCAAGGTAGACAGACCCATCCGCATTCATATTTGCTCCTCGCTGGAATGCAACCAAGGCAATTGTGTATCGGGCTTCCATATCGAAAGCCCAACGACTCGTGTTGAGGAGGATGGTGGCATCGATATTCGCTGCCTCCAATAAGACAACCTGCCTGAATTCTGCAGATCCCTTCGCGGTAAGCACAGACCTAGGTAGGACAACGCCCAACCTTCCTCCCTGCCTCGATAGCAGAAACCAAAACCTCCAACTGAAAGCCTTGTAGAGGTCAGGATCCCCCGTCCCCATACCGGGGAACGGACCTGCGTTCAGTGCGGCCCGTAGCGACTTGTTCTGCGCCCGTTCGGATTCATACTGGGCTACGAGGTCAGGGCGCGCCTTGCGTATGTCAGCACGCAACACCTCCTGTTCCCTTTGAGAGAACCCATTGAAGCCGGGAATGAACCGAGGCCAGAACGCATCCTCCTTTGAGATGGCCTTTTCCCAGGGAGGATTGCCGAGGATGACATCGAACCCCGCACGTTCCCGTAGAAAGACCTCAGGAAAGACCACAGGGAAATGCGTTGGGTTCATCCCCTTCAGCACGCCCAGTGCGTGCCCGTGGTCTTTGCTCTTGACTACGGAACCCTTTTGCTTTTCCCAGTCGGTCAGAAGGATGGGGAAGTCCTCCGCCTCGATGCGTGCCGCGGTGAGGATGTCGCACAGGGCGCGCGTGGGTTCAATGGCAGCGTCGGCTTCTTGCCAAGCCTTGCGTGCCTGCTTGACTTCAGAGGTGGTCGCATCGGCAATCCGCCCCAGGCGACCAAGCGCTTCTGCTGCGTCACTAAGGAAGGTCTGGGAGTCCATCTGGAAGAGGGACATCCCGCTCTTCTTCAGGACATCGTCGAACTCACTCAATTGCCCGATGCCAACCAGGGAGTTGCCGTGGATGAGGTTGCGGTCAAGCAGCGAGAGTGGAAGCCCCGGCACGAAGGTGTGAATCCAGATGCCCAGCCGAGCCAACTGCACGGCAACTTCATTGATGTCCACGCCGTAGATGCAGCGGCGGGCGATGAGGCGACGGAGGAGAGCGTTGTCCTCGAACTCTTCATAGGAGTCGGCTGCATCACCCAGTGCCTCCGTTGCCGCCGCGCGAAGGTGCGCAATTTCTTGAGCGACTTGGGGTAGGGGGCGGTTGGCGAGGTAGCCAGAGAAGCGAGCCTCGATGCGGTCAACTGCGGCGACAAGGAAGTGACCGGACCCCATGGCGATGTCGGCCACGCGGAAGTCGAAGAAGGACTCCGCGGCTTCCAATTCGTCCAGTTCGTCCAGTCGCGCGAAGTGGTCGTCGAGGGCGGGCTCCAGGGAACGGTCCAGCAGGTGCTCCACCGCGAAGTGCTTCGTGTAGTAGGAGCCGGTAGCCTTGCGCGCACCCGAAGCGTTGTGCAGGTAGATGGAGCCCTGAGCAACGGCTGGCTCTTCGCCTTTCTTGCAGGGCCGGTAGGCGTCTTTGTTCTTGCCCTTGGACTCAACGGCCAGGTCCGTTTCGGCGACGGACAGTTCGGACTCCAGCAGACCTTCATAGATGGTTCCGAACTCACGCACTCCCAGCGAGCGGAAGTCGACCGGACCAAGGACTTCCTCTTTGGTTGGGACGAGCAAGAGATGCTGTAGAACCGGGCCGAGAACCCGGTTGGGAAGACTCACGTCGGACAGGGCCGCCCCAATGGCTGACTCTTCAGGGTTAGAAGAGAAGAGACCGCCGTTGTAGGCGGGCACCCCCCAATCGCGATTGCCCTTGTCCACAGCCTTGAAGAGGTTCTGGACTTCCACCCACCAGGAGTCGCTCTCGTCGAACTGGTCAGGTTCGATGTTGAGTAGTTCTCTCGCCTTGGTCTTGAGGGAGCGCTTCTGGTAGAGGCCGTTGAAGCGGTAGGGCAGAAGGTCCTTGTCTTCCCCATAGGCGATGAACAGCAGGCGAAAGAGCACCCGCATGGCCATCTGGTAGGTCTCTGCCAGGTCCTGTGCAGTGGGCTCTTCAAGCCCACGCGCTTCGGCCAAGCCCTCAGCGAGACCCGGAATGACTTTGTCGTAAATGCGCTCTCGGAGACGGTTGGCCAGGTCCCCGGCAAAGTCCTTGGAGTCGCCCAGGATGGAATCCAGGCTGCCGTTTTCGGCCAAGGCAGCGGCGGAGAACAGCAACCAGAGATAAGCAGCCTGTTCATCCGGGATGAGACCCGTGTGGCACTCGAGGAAGGTCTCGGTGCGCCCTCTGCGCCCCACACCCACACCCATCTTGACGGGGTAGAGGCGAATCTTGCGGCCGTGAACGAGGACAACCCAGTCCAGGCTCTCTTCGTCGGCGCGGGCTAGGGCATAGGAAACCGGCGAGAGGGTTCCGGGAATGCGCTGGGAGCCGGACTCGGGAGTTTCTTGGTCTTTCAACAGGATGGCGACGGCACTCTTGTGGTCCCCCGCCTTCAGGACTTCA
Organism: uncultured Planctomycetaceae bacterium; assembly: GCA_964469565.1. GTDB lineage: Bacteria > Planctomycetota > UBA1135 > UBA1135. The sequence goes on along the minus strand of CAYXZD010000004.1, from coordinate 3,376 downwards.
GTGACCTTGTCCAGAGGCTCGATGGTGAAGCCAAGGGCCTTGAGCAGGTCCTTGCCCGTGTGGCTCAGAATCGGTTGAGCCTTGGCCTTGGCCTTGCTCCAGTCCGCACGCCCGGGGACTCCGTTAGCGAGTTCATGGGAAGCCAGAAACCCCTCGTTACGCAGACCGGGCAGTCCATCTTCTTCTAGGGCACCCAGACTATCGCGAAGTGACCTGAGAGCAGCCTGACGGAAAGGTTGTTCGAGGGCCTCTTGGCAAATGCGCTCGACCTGCCCTGCATCGAGGTCAGGGTAAACCGTGGGGTCTTCCCCAGACGGCCCGCAGACATGAGCCTTGCCGTCATGTAGCACCACCACCAGAAGGGGCACACCGCGGCCTTCCTGACGAGCCTTCCAAGCGGACCTCAGTTGGGTGGGGCTGGGAGTGGATGCGTGTTCGGAATACAAAACCTCCAACTGCAAGCGCGTCCCTTGGCCGTAAGCGATGCCCAAGAGCGCGAAGGGCCAGTTGGGGAGGGTTACCTCTTCGAGCGACAAGGAAGCGGGCGCTGTTGACATATGAGAAAACGATACTGGAAGACGAGGGGGGGCACAATTGACCGTGGTCAGGTTCCTGCCTCGGGCAAACCCGGTGTGTAGCCCCTTAACCTTCAGAACAGAGTCCGGAGAAGCGTAGTCTACGCAATTACATTCGAAGAGCGCCCTCGGCTGGCGAGGCTTACACACAAAAGTACACGGATGAGAGATGTTGCTATTGAGTGCAAAGGCCTTAAAAATATGGAAGTTCAGACCGTTACAGCATCTTATAGCAGTGAGCCTTCCCAAGCTGAATGTCGTGGGTTCGAGTCCCATCAGCCGCTCCAATTCCATATGGGTGTGATCCCGGTTCAGTTGCGCAGCGAGGGAGACGCTGTTGAGTTACTGAGAGGCTGGGGAGATTGGGGGCGGGAGTCAGCTCCCCTGCCAGGATTGGTTATGACAGACGGTTTTCCCTAGGAGAGGGGGGGATTACGGTTCGGTGTAGATCCCGGCGGGAGAGTGCAGGAATGCGCTTCGTCAGGGCGGGCGATTTTCGATTGTCTACGTGAAACCCTGAAAGCGGGCGATCGTCAGTACTTGTGAGTGGGCGCTCCACTTGGACTTGGCAATTCGTTTTCTGAATCCTCGTGGTTGCAATTCTCGCTCATTGAAACTGGATCTTGTGGTCCATCGACTGAACCTGTTGAAAACGCCTAACCCTGGTTAGGCCTCATGGAGGAATCAAGCATGCTACGAATGATGACTGTTGGTGTTTTGACACTTTGCGGCGTGATGTCGCCAAGCCTTGGCCTACCGGACGATTGTCCTAATGTCATGGCGTCACAGGTGGAGGCAGAATATAATTACCACGGTAAGCCCGAACGCTGTGGCGTGGGAATCGAGATCCTAGGGGTGGGCGGAGCCATCTTTGGGGATTTGTGCTATCCATACCAATCTCGGGTGCCAGCTCACCAAGAGTGCATGGGCAAGAAAAACCCTGGGACAAGGTGCGTCAAAGACCGGGACTTGATCGTGCGGACAAGAGAATGCGATTGTGCGGGCCTCGTGATTCCCTGGATCAAGATTGGGATTCCAGTCTCCTGTGAATGTGACGATTGGTACGATGACGGGACCGTTGAGGACTTCAAAACCGTCCCTTGCGGTAAAGAATAAATATGTTCGCATTGCCAGGTTTGCATCGCCCAGTGCATCGCCGAGTGAATCGCCCAGTGACTTGCAGAGTGACTTGCAGAGTGAATTGCCCGGAGAATCGGCCAGTGAATCGCTGAGCGAATTGCTGGTGGGGGGAAGCTGCCTCTGAGAAAGGGTGCGGGCTTCCTCCCCACCAGGCCTGGCTTGAATCGACTTGCAGAATCGTAATCGAGGAATGTTCCCACGTGTTTCCCCACTCGTCTACAGCCCCCAAAAAAACATGAAACCGCTCCCCATACTTGCTCTTGCAGTTCTCGCCCTCTTGGTTGCCCTCATCTATCGAGGTACGACTCCCGATCTTTCCCAGACGGACCAGTCTAGGGCGGATGAAGCCAATGAACTTTCCGATGAGGCACAAGCCCTCGACACAACCCAGTCCAATCGTGATCATCGCAGCGAAGCCAACGAGTCGGAGGGTTTGGATGAGGAACCCGCCATCGCATGGGTTCTACCCGCCGACATCCGTCCACTTCTGCGAGCTATCGCAATCGGTGAACAGGCCATCGTGAAGGCCGGATCGGGGACAACTCCCGATCTGGGTCCGGCCCTTACCAGCAAGAAGGGACCCTCTCACGACCCACAATTGGTGGCTCAACTCGAGCGGGCTGTGGAGGTGTTCTTGGATTTCCCTGACAGCACGGCACTCGTCCTGGGTCTGTGCTCCCCCACGCTTGAAGGGGAATTACAACTCGATGAACTCGAATCCTACGGAGCCGTCCGGGCCCTGTACTGGATGGTCGTGGTTCGCACAGGCCGGGGTGAGGGTCGGGATCAAGTGCTCGCAGTCTTGTCTGGTTTACCCGACTTGCACCCAGCCATCCAAAAGCAGCTAGTCGCAACACTGACGGCGGCAGCCGCCGACGGCAAGCTCGTTCTAGATGAGAGCTACCTGCAGGATATCCTCTACTTGCGGTCCCTCTTCCCCGAGGCCAAGAGCTTGTACTCAGCCCTGTTTCAAGCCATCGGTGATTCGATGACCCCTGAGGGAAGGGCAGCGTTCTTCTCAGTCTTTGGAGAGGAAACAAGTGACCCGGTCCTCGTGGGCCTGACAGTCAAAAACCTCCTCCTAGGAGATGACCCAGACTTTGGTCTCTTTCTTGCCAGTCAGCGGGTTGACGATCCAGGCATTTCAGTAGCTGTCAAGAAGGCGATCGCATCGGCGGTGGCCAACAATGCCGATGTCTACTCTGCTGCCGAGTTTCTCAGCAGCCGGGCTGACGGTATCGGTGATGCTGGGGGGCTCTGGCTGGCGTTAGGCATCCGTGAGGGCGCTGTCGAGGCTCTCGAGGGGAACTATGCAGAGCTGGCGGAAGCCCATGCCCATCCAGAGGCACGGCGAGCCCTCGTCTCCGGCATGCGCATGGCCGCCTACCGGGACTTGATGGCGATCGCAGTCACAGACCTCGACGGCGCAGTCGCGGCACAGGCACTCCAAACAGTCTCCATGGCCAGAGAGCCCTGGACTGAAAGTGAGTTTGATCAAATCCTCTCGGTCCTCGAAGATCCCTGGGCTCTGCCCTCCGGCGGCAGCGGGGATCAAGGCAGGGCGGCAATCATGCGCTTGTCTACGGCCTCCAATGCTGCGCTCAAGGCCAAGAAGGTGGGGAACACAAGAGCCCTTGAACGGGCCATCGCAGTCATGAAAA
>CAYXZD010000003.1:203651-270117 GCA_964469565.1 uncultured Planctomycetaceae bacterium | reverse complement strand
CGATCTGCCCTCCCCAGTCCGCTTTTCCGTCAACGAAGCGGGCGAACGAGGCGGCGACCTTCCCCGAAACTGGAAAGACTCCTACCGGATTCTCGTCGCCGGAGGAAGCGCAGCTGAGTGTTACATGCTCGATCAAGAATCGAGTTGGCCACAGGTGATCCAATCGGTGCTCAACGAATCCCCTCAGTCCCTGGGTGCACGGTCTGTGCATGTAGGCAGCATCTCGCGCTCACTCGTTCCTTGTGAGTGTATCGAGGCTATGTTGCGCCACGCCCTCGCCAACTACGAACGCCTCGACACGATCGTGCTGATGGTGGGTGCAAGTGACGTAGTGAACTGGCTCGAACAGAAAACTCCGGGTGAACTGCCACGCGGACACATTGGGATTTCGAGGGCCTTCGATGCCCACCCCGAAGGCCCCTTCGGGTGGACCTTGGCGACCCTCGCCATGCGTCGCATCGCATCCCATATTTACCACTCCACCGGACGCCCCGTTGAGCGCAGAGAGAATGTGGGCAAGACGATCGCAGAGAATCGAAAGATGCGCGCGGCAGCCCGAGAATTGCTCGATACCGTGCCTGATTCCGCGCCCATGACCGACTACTTCGAGGCCTGCTTCAAGGACCTACTCACCCAAGCTCAATCCCATGCGCGGCACGTGCTCGTGGTCCGCCAGCCCTGGTTCGCGAAGGAATTCACGCCTGAGGAACAAACCCGTCTATGGAACTTCGGTGCCGGGCGGCCCTACATCGAGACGGTCACGACCTATTACACTCACCGAGTCGTGAACGAACTCATGGGCCAACTAGACGCAATTCAGGCGCGTGTCTGTGCCGACCGAGGTGTACGCTGCCTTGACCTCATGCCTCACTTGGAACGCAGTTTCGACACCTACTACGATTTCCTGCACTTTACGCCCAAGGGTGCGCAGCGGGTCGGTGAGCTAGTCGCCGCAGAGATCGCAGACATCCATTCCTAGCCTCTAGGATCCCTCTGGGGGGCGCGTCATTGTCACGTTCCCAATAACCCCCAACAGACTGATGTTGCATACATAAATCAGGTGGGCCGCGAGTGCGGTAGAGGCGGCGAGGTCGCCTGCAACACCGAGAACGGTGAATCCCAGCGCCCAGCCCATGTCCTGCACGCCGAATCCAGCGAATCCATTCAGCGGCACGAGGCTGGCTAGGATCGCCAAGCCGGATCCAAACACCATTGGCACGATTCCCAACTCGGTGATGCCAAGCCCACGGGCGAGAATCGCGTAGAAACCAAACACCAACAACCAGATGGGGATGGTGACCAGTCCAGCCGCCATTCGCTGGCGTCCGCCGACACCCGCTAGGGCAACCTCAAGGCGCTGAGCAAACTGCAACATTCGGGCCCCCAGTCGTGACTGATCCAAGCGCAAGGTACCGAGCAATTGTTGTGCGCGCGCCATGAGCCCATCTCCGTGACCTGCCAGCCAGACTAAAAAGACTGCCACGGCCGCCAGTCCCATGCTCAGCGGAAGGAGCCAGGGTAGATGGTCAAGGTAGCCACTGATGCCCAGTACTCCACAGGACGCGGCCATCACCGCGCACAAGACTGCAAAGTCAAGCACGCGTGAAACGAGCAAGACGGCAAGCCCCTCTGCCGTGGGCACACCGCCAACCCTGCGCAGGTAAACCACCAGACTGACCTCGCCCACCTTCGCAGGCAACAGGTTTGCAAACATGATGTGGGAGGCTGTGACAGGCAACAGTCGAGCCGGAGACACCTGGTGCGCGCGCGGTAAAAGCATGGCCAACCGCAAGGCCCTCAGTGGGTAGATCAAGACCTGAACACCCAAAGCTGCCCAATAGACCCCCCCGTCTAGGCGCGCTAGAGCCGCCCAGATTTCCTCCACTCCCGTCCCCGATCCATAGAGCAACAGGCTGACCAGGCCAATCGCCACAGTGATAGATAGGACGAGGCGCAGGGGCGTGTTCATGGCGATGGGCGGATCGCATTAGAAGCGTCCACGGTCAGTGTACCGACCCGAAACTCCCCTCAACACAACCATGATGGGGCAATTCAAGGCTGCTGGGCAGTCTAGGGAGGGTCATCAAGTTGGGCCTTGTCCTAGGCCGATATAAAGCCACCACCATCTCGACCCCCGATCCCCATGACTCACTCTGCCCAAATCGAGCGATGCGCCCGCGCTACGCGCAGGCTGCTACGCAAACTGCGAGACGTCAACCTTGGCGCCCAGCGCGTGGCCATTCGACCGGACCTGACGGTTTCTTTTGCCGGTTGCCTGACACTCGATGCTCCCGTCGAAATGGGAGTCCGCTACCTCTTGCGCGGCAAGCACGATGAGCGCCAGACACTGACTCTCAAGGCAGATGGCATAGACCTCGACATCTGCCTGCAAACGGATGAGGGCGAACTCCATCTCTGCGCCCCAATGGGCCTAGACGAAAAAGGCCGTGCAGTCTCCGAGGCCATTTCTGCGCGCATCTCCGTTGAAGAGGGTGAACGACGTGACTACGAACGCTTCCTTCGCCGCGTCATTCGCGGAGTCTACGCAGCCTAGCGCCAACTAGGCCAGGCGGGATTTCTTGTCGATTAGGTCTGCAAACAGGCCAACCGACAACACTTGTACAAGCGCAACAAACAAGAGGACCGTTTTGTCACCGAGGTTTGCAGGACTCTCGACAAAGAGGTCGTAATAGAGTGAGGCCACCAGGGCTACGCCCAAACCCACTGCGATGGGATAGAACACCTTGAGCGGGTTGAAGTAGAGAACCGTGCGGATGATCAGCGCCGTGAATCCGAGGGTATCTCTGATCGGTCGAATCTTTGAGTTTCCCGTACGCGCGGCATAGTCAATTGTGACGTATTCAACAATGTGGTGATTCGTCAAACAGGCCAGGGTGATGGTCGTGGTGAAACTAAATCCCTCCGGAAGAATCGCCAAGTACTTCAGCACCACTTCACGTCGGAAGGCACGCAGACCGGAGTTCAGATCAGGGATTCGTACTCCGCCCAGATAAGAAGCTAGGCATCGCAATGCCGCCTTGGCGGGGCGGCGGATCAATGGAATCTTTACGTGGGCTCCGATACGAGCCCCCACCGCCATGTCTGCTCCCGCATCCACGCGTGCAATGAGCTCTGCGATCGGCTCCTCTGGGTACGTATCATCCGCATCGGTGATCACAACCACCTCCGTCTGTGCGTTTTGAAACCCGGTCTTGAGGGAGGCTCCATATCCTCGGTTGACCGGGTGATGAAGTACCCGCAATGAGGGCAGCTCTTGCTCCAACTCTGCCAAGCACTGCGCAGTTCCATCGGTAGAGCCGTCATTCACGACCAGCACGCTCGTAGGCGCGCCTAGGTCGAGGGCTGCGAGGCGCCGCACAACTCCCTCAATCCCATTCTCTTCATTGAAGGCCGGAACGAGCAGGGTCACGCCCCGGCTGCTGAGGGAAGTGGGCATGGGCTGGGGGGGGGAGATGGCAGTCACCGGTCGAAGGCGTGGATTCGGGGAGGTAGAGCGCAGGGTTCGCCCACAGGATTGTGGAAGTGTAGCGAGTGCCCTACCCCTCTCGTCCAGTCCCTACTGCACAGGAGTGGAAACCTAGAGACTCACAAGGCATTTCTTGGCCATGCCAGTGAGCGCGAGAGTCGGGAGTTGCTCAGGCGAAACCCATTTGAATCGGTCCCCAAGCTGGCCCCGAGGTTTACCGCCTAGGCTCCCCCTGCGCACTCGCGCCCCAATGGAAAAACACGTGATCGAGTGCTGCAAGACGCCTAGGTCCGGTTCGGCCAGCGCACACAGTCCTGCCGGCCAGTCTCGTGGGAACAGGCCGCTTGCCTCCTCGGGCCCGGGGCCAACCATGCGCGTGGGGAATTGCCAGAGCCCTGCCATCATTTTCCCTGGCGGGCGTCGCTCCATCAAAGCCTCCCTGCCTCGGCGTACAACCAAGACCTCCACGGCGACCGCCTTCACTGCAGGGCGCAACTTGGGCCGGGGGAGCTCAGCAACGATGCCCTGTTTGCGGGCCTGACAGCTGCGTCGAAGCGGGCAGTTCTCGCAACGAGTCTGCTTGGGAGTGCAAATCGTTGCGCCCAACTCCATCAGAGCTTGGTTCCAATCTCCGGCCTGCACCTTTGGAACGAGTTGATCGGCGAGGGTCCAGCAGGCACGAGCGAGGTCGGAACTGCCGGCCACCCCATCCATGCCAAAGAAACGGCTGAAAACCCGTTCGACGTTGCCATCTACCAAGCCATGGGGCAGCCCATAAGCCATGGAGAGTACAGCTGCCGCTGTGTAGCGGCCCACACCTGGCAAAGACAAGGCACCCTCTAGAGTGCGCGGAAAGTGGCCGCCATGCTCAGTGGCAATTCGTTGTGCAGCAAGGTGCAGGGAGCGTGCCCGTCGGTAATACCCAAGGCCGCTCCAGCGCGCGAGCACCGATTCTTCCTTGGCTTGGCCGAGCGCCACCACAGTTGGAAACTCCTCTAAGAACCCGTGGAAATAATCGACCACCGTTTCGACCCGGGTTTGCTGCAGCATGATTTCACTCACCCAGATGGGATAGGCGTCTTGACTGCGGCGCCAAGGCAAGTCTCGGGCCGCATGCGGGTACCAGGAGAGCAAGGCAGCACGCATGCGGCTGATACGGCCCCGCGAAGGTGGCGGAGGGAATGAGCAAGTAGAGGTCATGGCAGAGCGGGTCATCCTGCCACGGATCGAGCCCGTAGGGCAGACGATTGTGCTGCAATCGAACAAGCACAGGGGCTATTCTCATTCCCATGAATCGATTGCTCCTCGGCACCCTCTTGGGGGCTCTGCTGGCTGGCCTGCGAGTTCCACTGGAAGCCGACCTCCTGCAGTGGCCCGTGGTGGAGGCTACCAGTGCCTACCGCCTGCGTGCCGCAGGATGGCTAATCGTTGCTGCGGCGATCGGCTGCTCGGGGAGCATTCTGGATGGACGCTCCCGCAGTGCCTGGCTGTTGGGTGGCTTTCTGGGAGTCAGCTTGGAGACCCTTGCAGGTCGGATCGGGCCCGACAGTTCAAGCGCGGCCTGGCCGCTCGTACCCATCGCTCTCGTCTTGCTGATTGTCCATTCCCGCGCGGGGCGGGAGCCAACCCAAGCTTCCGACCCACCGGCGGCCCCCCCTCGCCTCGGGCCCATGCCAGCTGCATTCATCGGGGCGGGGCTAGCCTTTGGCCTCGAGGGAAACGCCCGCGTACTCCGCCGCCTCGGAGGTGGAATCGACCTAGATTTGGGTGTGTTCGCTGCGGCCCTTGCCCTGTGCATGCTCGTTGGGGGCTTGAGCTTTGCTGCTCTGATCACCCCCAACCCCAGTGGCTCTCCCCGGCGTCGTGCGCCGATCCTCACCGGACTCCTCGCCGGACCTGCATGTGTGGTGAGCCTCATGGCCATTGGCAGCATCAGCACACCACGCGGGCTGCGGAGCTACCTTGACCGCTTCCACCTCGACGCATCGCTCTTCGGTCAGTTGCCCTATGACCTACTCCTAGGGGCATTGGTCTTCGTCCTTCCAGCGTTTGTACTCGGCGCCCTCCTGCAAGGCGTTCGCTCGCGCACATGCCTCGTCAGTCTGTGCATCGGCGCCGCGGCTGGCCTCATCGGCATTCCAGACATTCTCAGCCACCCTCCCGACGCAAGCCCGGGTCTAGACATCAACTCACTCCCCCACAGCTCCCAGCTAACCCTGTGGGCCTTAGGGTCGTTCGGACTCGCTGGCCTTGCTTGGTGTTGGCGAGCACGCAGAGTAGGCGAAGACCGGACCGGCTGGCTTGTACCCGCCGCATCTCTCGTTCTCCTCACCGCACCCGCAATCGTGCCCGTGCAGCTACTGCGAGTCCTTCCTGCTTGGGAACGATTCCCACGCCCATTTGCCGAGATTTTTGACACACCCGAGGGCCAGCTCTCCATCCACCCTAGTGCGCCGGGTATCGAACGGGTGGCCCTCGACAATCGCGATCTCACACCGGGCCGCGACCGTGCGGGCGTCGACGCACGTCGACTACGCACCAGCCTGGCCTTGATCGAACCCGCAGCACGCGAGCGTGGCGCCCGGGTCCTCTTCATTGGACAACTCACTCCAGGCCGGGGCCTCGTCTTCAAGGATGAGGGCATTGACCATGTGGATCGCAGCGCAGCCTGGTGGCCTAACATGCCTTGGCTGGAAAAACGCTTATTTGGGGACCGCGACCATCTCCTGCCACCCAATGGCCAAATCCTCTCACCTGCTGAAGCACGCACCTTAGTCGGTGCTGGTCATTACGATCTCGTCATCGCCCTAGCTCGGGATGGACAGGCCCCGGTCATCCCGCAATTAGACCTCCCACCCCAGACCCGAGCCGTGGCTTGGCTAGTCGAAGGGAGCAGCGTGGCACAGCTCGCGCTGCCCGGAACCGTGCTAGCCGTCAGTGACGGGCTCGCCCATTTGAGCATCGGAATCGTGTGGGGTGCCTCCTTGGAGGCCAAGCCCATGCCTGGTCAGCCCTGTGCGCTCTTGGCAGGCCCCCCCACACCCGGCCCGCTGCGCTGGACCTGGATGTTTGAACGTGCCGAGGACCGCAGGCGCTACAACCTTCAAGCCCTCGCAGAGCGCTTGCGCACCGCCAACGCAGACAACGACTTCCGATTCCTCACGGCCGGCCTCGCTGCTCATTTCGCAATTCAAGAGCGCAGTTCGCCCTGGGACGATCGCGCCAAGAAAACAGAAGTTTCTGACGATGCCTTGGCCTACTTCTCCGAGGCGTTGAGCGTGGGTGAACCCGATGCTCTTACGCGTGAGATCTGGGATGGGATCGCCCACGTGCTCGTAGGCAAGCGTCACATCGAAGCCATTGATACATGGATTCGCCCGGCAGCCCAAATGTGGCCGACGTGGCCTGCCCTCGAACGCGCCATCGCTCTAGCCGATCTTGAGAGCCTGGAACATTTTGATGCCATCCAACGACTGGAACAGCTCACCGCGCAGTTTCCGGATGACTTCGAGGCCGTTCGCCTGCTTGGCAAGGCCCACGAACAAGCCGGCCAACCCGATCAAGCGGCAACCGTGTGGGAGAGATTACTTGCTCGGCAGGGAAGCAATGTGCGCACGCGCCGCAAGTTGGCGATGGCGTGGGTGGCGGCGGGTGAGTTTGATCGTGCACGTCCGCTCCTGCGCGACCTACTCAAAGCCAATCCCGAGGACCGCGAGCTTTGGGGACTGCTCAACCCAAGCCCTGCGGGTGAGCCCGATCAGGGATTCGATCCTTCACGCTGACTCAAAACAAGCCAAAGCGGGCACGCAAGGCGCCCCTAAGGGTCAATCAACAAGAGTACGAGCCATTTATTGGCCGGTGAGGTAAGCTGAAAGACACGCACAGGCGGAAGGGCGCTGCTTGGCATCAGGGAATGCGCGATCCTGTCTGGGCTTCACTGCAGACAACTCTAACGCCTATGAATCCTCTGTCCCTCCGCAATCCAAGGGCCAACCTTTCAGGTCTAATGACTTGGGTGTGCGCCTTGCTTGTTGGGTCCAGCCTGTGCTGGGCCTCCATTGAGAAGCTCAATCTTTCACAGATGGTGCAACGGGTGGATAATGCGATCCATGGGGAGATCCTTGCAGTGGACGTATCCTCCGTGAGCCTCCCTGATGGCGGTGGCGAGCTGTTCTTTACGACCTTGACCCTACGGGGAAACTCGCTCCTGAATGGCGCTGTCAGTACTGTGCAGGTCAGCTACCCCGGCGGATTCGTGAACGACAAACGCGGGGTATTCAACTCCGAGGCACCCAGTGCGGATGATGTACGCATCGGAAACCGAGTCATTGCTTTCTACAAGTGGAGCGCGAATATGGGCGGCGGTTTTGCCTCCAATGGGCTGTATGCCTCCCACGGCGGATTATTTCGGACTTTTGTAACCCGCAAGGGCCAGACCGTGGTTCAGGGACGGGGTCCCGGATATGCAGTCGCCACAAATCAATTCTTGCCCGACCTCGAAAAGCGGACGCGCGAGCTGTACGAAGCACGCAAACGCTAATCACTCCAGCCCTTCCAACATTGAGGCTCCTTCATTTCTTGCCCCCCGCCGCCGCCAGCCTTGGCGCTCTGGCCCTGATTGTTCCGCCCATGGCCTGGGCGTGGACTCCCACGGGTTGGTCATTGGATGTCACCCAACGAGATGTGAGGGTCTTTAATAATTTCACGGACGCCGAGGCCAATAACAACCAAACCCCAGATCCCAACTTCCCCGGACGTTTCGGCGCCGAAATGGCCATTTGGAAAGCCACGGTCGAGTGGGGTTCAACCCTGCACGGGGACGGGAATGGCGACCCGAGTCAACCAGGCGGATTGGGGTCAGGAGGAGCCAACTTCGATGCCAGCTTCCAAGGCTCAGCCTTGGCCGCGGGCAACGTTGGCGACAATACCCACTCGGAGCTTGCGGGGTGTGCAGGCGGGGTCTTGGCTTTTACCCAGTCGTTCGTGGATGGCACGGGCTGGCGCACCTATTACTACGAATGCTGGATGTGGGTGGATGGCCCGGAATCGAACTGGGCCCCAAAGGTGGGTTGGCGCGACCTGCAAGGGATTGCAACCCATGAATACGGTCATGCCCTCGGCCTCGGTCACTCCACAGACCCACTCGCAACCATGTACCCCATTGCGGATGACGGAAAGGCCTGGCGTACCCTGCACGCAGACGACATCGCCGGTATTCAAGCCATCTACGGACCGGCCGATTCCAACAAGCCCGTCATCCTAGGGGCCTCATTCGACGGCACAACGCTAACATTGGGAGGCAGCAAGTTCGCGGCCACGGGCAATGATGTGTGGTTTACCCGGCGGGCAGCAGGCGGCGATGGTGACCCGATCAAGAGCTTAGGGGTTTCGTCCAGCGTGGGTGGATCCTTGATCGAGCTCGCGTTCCCGCCCGGATCGGGAAGTGGCGATGTGTTGGTTCACACCAACCTTGGCGACGGCGAAGCCCTTACCAATGCTTGGCCTGTGGATCGCGCGCCCAGCTCATGCCCTGCACCTCTGCACTACTGCGACGCGCTGCAAAACTCCAGCGGCCGCGCTTCCCATATCGACTTCCTGGGCAGTCAGAGTGTCCTCGCTAACAACACGACCCTGTACTCCTCGGGCTCCCCCGCCGGGGCCTTCGGGATATTCTTTTACTCACCCACGACCGGCCACTTGCCTGTAGGCGACGGCATGATCTGCGTGGGAGGGCCCTATTTCCGACTAGGAGCCGTACAGGCGGATGCAAGCGGTCGGGCCCTGTATCCATTGGACCTCACCACTCCCCCCAAGCCTGGCGGCCAGATCAACAGCGGAAGCGTTTGGCATTTCCAGTGGTGGTACCGGGACTTAGCAGGCGGTCCCGCTGGCTACAACTTTAGCAACGCCCTCCGCCTGCCATTTTGCGATTAGGGCGGCGGCCGTAGGCCCCATCCGACCCGGCCTCACCAAATCCTCTTGGGAGCAGATGGCTGCTCCGGCCCCCGCAAGATGCAGAATCTGGTACACCGAGGCCCATGGTCGGCCCATCACACAGCCAACACGCTATTGTCTAGGCCATGCCAACCCAGACGTGGAACCTAAGTCGGAGGCTGATGGGCGCTGGGCTCGTCTGCCTCGCCGTGATCTTGGTCTACAGCCAAGCCCTCGGTGGCGGGTTCGTTTACGACGACAAGCTCTTGGTGCTCAAGAACCTGCGCCTTGAATCCTTGGGAGCTGCCATGGGTGCCTTTTTCGAGCCCTTTTGGTCATTTGTTCCCACGGCCACCTTCAGCAATTCCTATTGGCGCCCGCTGACAACGCTTTCCCTCGCCATTGGGAAGTCCGTGGCAGGCGACAACCCCCTCGGCTTCCACATTCTGTCTGTGGGCCTGCACATCTTGGCATCTCTGGCGGCGTGGCGGCTTGCATCCCGTCTGCTCCGCAGCCCAAGCCTGGGCTTGGCTGCGGCCCTCCTCTTTGCTCTCCATCCAACCCACGTGGAGAGTGTGGCTTGGATCTCAGCGATCAACGATCCGCTCCATGGCCTGTTCGCCTTGTTAGCCCTCGATGCGTTCTTTGCATGGCGTGAACGCGGCTCCCACGGAGCACCGATGGGTGCAGGCGTCTGGCTGGCATTGGCCCTGTTGACCAAAGAACAGGCACTCACGGTGATCCCCATCGCACTCGCCTTTGATCTTGCCCGCGCCAATTTGCTGGGCGTTGAAAAAACCCCCCAAGCGCCCGATGACGACCCGCTGATGGATTGGGTTCGCGCCTACGGCCCCTTCCTCGCCGCGCTAGTGCTCTATTACATCGGTCGCGTGGTCACCTTCGGGAGCATTCTCGGAGGATTTGACATCGTGAGTGCAGGGTTTGGCTTGACCCCGGGGCGCGCCTCGCAATTCCGCATCGAAATCATGGGTGGCTTCCTCGGCCACCTGTTCTGGCCCCTCAACCAGGAAGTCTTTCGCCAGGTTCGACCACAACTGCCCAGCGGACACCTACCCTGGTTTCAAGCCCTGGGATTCACGGGGCTCTGGTTAGGCGCCACCAGTTGGGCCGTCCTCTCCCGCAAGAAGCTAGCCTTGGGCTTGCTGCTTTCATTTCCGGCAGCGTTTCTGCTGGTACTTGTGCGCTATGAGAGTGCGGGTGCGTTTCCTATCTCGGACCGCTACCTCTATGTGCCAGCACTCTTCGCTGCGATTCTCGTGACGTGGGCTCTCACCCAGCGCCTTTCAAGGCCCCTCGCCTTGCTCGCCTTGAGTCTTGTCACCTGTGGACTGGGTCTGCGGTCGCACGCCTACAGCTCCGGATTCCAAGACGACGAGAGTTTTTTCCGCGCGGCCATCGCGACCTCACCTGACAATACCTACGTCCGTTGGGGCATGGGCAATGTGCTCTTGGAGCGCTACCACCGGTTAGAAAACAAAGAGGACCTAGACGAGGCTGCATTTCACTATCTGATGTCCCTCAAGCTGGGGACTGACTACGGCGAGCGGGAGCCCACGTTTACAGCCGACCAATCACCGGCCAAGAAGGCTGACGCATTGAGCCTTTTGATCAACGGCACACTGCCCGAGGACCGACGGCCTGATAACACCGTCATGTGGTCCTTGGACGATCGACTGCAGGCCAATATCGGCCAGGGTTGGTGCCACATGTTCCGTGCGATGGACAGCAAGGAACGAGACCTCAGCGTGGCCGAGTTGATCTTCCAGCAGACCCTCCTACGCTGGCCTGATAGCCTGCAAGCGAAGCTGGGGCTTGGAACCGTGCTCTTGGAAATGGGCCGGGCCGCAAAGGCCGAGGCACTGTTGCGCGAGGTCGTGGCACAGAGTCCGGCCTACGCGGAAGCCTGGCACAATCTTGGGCTGGCACTTATGGACCAAGCACAGCGCGACCGCAGCAAACTCGATGAGGGTCGTAAGTGTTTCGAGCAGGCTCTGCGCTTCCGTCCACACCATTTGTCTGACCAAATCAATGCCGCCAAAGCAGCCATTGACGCCCAGCGCTTTGATATCGGCAAACGCCACCTCGAGGCAGCCCAGGCCGATCACCCGGAGAGCACCGAGCCCCTGCGTTACCTAGGCATGCACTCCGCCGCACGCGGTGATCTTTCAACGGCATTGACTTACTTCGATGCCGTGCTCGACCGCCAGCCCAATCACGCCGAGGTCCTGCTCACCAGGGGCAAAGTCCTTGCGGGTCTGAATCAGCCCGCCAAAGCTGCCGCTTCACTGGGCCGCGCCTGTGAACTCCTGCCAACCAGCTTTGAAGCCTACAGTTCCATGGCCGCCCTAATGCTGGCGACAGAAGGGGCCACAGAGGCAGCCATGCCGTACCTGCGCCGGGCTTACGCCCTCGGCCCCCCTGACGCCATGCGCCAAGCTCTGCACGAGACCCTCAAGCAAGTCACAGGCCCCCAACGGCAGGAGTTGTATGAGTACTCCCAACTCGACGCTGCCCGCCGGGATTACGTGCACGCCCTCGATTGGCTCGACTCGGCCCTGCCCCTCTACGAATCCGATGCGAGTACGCCTCCTAGGGGCTTGGGCATCATGTACTACGAGCGAGGGACCTTTCTTTGGGCCCTGGAACGAGAGCCCGAGGCCCTAGAAGCCTATCGCACCTCCCTTGCCCACGATCCCAAGCCTTTTCCTCCCTACCACGACCTCGCTGTGATCATGTCCCAACAGCCCGGCATGGGTGCCGAAGCTGCACGCCTCGCCGCAATGGCTTTGGAGCGATTGGAGTCGGCCGCGGGCATGGATCAACCGGGTTATCGTGATGCGGTGCGCAAGGTTTTGGAGGCCATCGTAGGAAAGAACTAAACTGGTTTGGCTAGCCCGTGGACGAACGACTGAAGTTTCCTATACCGCTGGGGGCAGAGCGTTCGGGTGGGCTTCATTCGCAACGGCTCCAACGACAATCGCTGAATTAGGCCGGTTGAGTTCGAGACACGGCGTGTCCCACAGTCCATGCGAGGGATCTCGGGGATGCCAGACCGTAGTGTTTCTCTCGGCCGTTTCTCCTGCAACTAAACCGCTTCCCGTGGGCAGTGAGTAGCAATTCGGGCCATCCACGGGTTTTTCTGGGTTTGCTACATTGGACCTTGCCCAATGACTGACTCAGCCTATTTGAAGTGGTGCATTGCGTTACTCCTCTCACCTGGTCTTTCGGGATCCTCTCAGGGAGTTGAGCACCCAGATGAGCCGATCGCGTTTGTCCAGGACCACTGCATGCGCTGTCACAACGATCGGCGGCACAAGGGCGAGGTCCGACTGGCGCCTCTCACTTGGTCCGTGAATGAAGGCAATGTCGAGCTTTGGCGGGAGGTCATCCACAATCTTCAGACGGGGCAAATGCCCCCTGATGAAGAAGATCACCCGCCGGCGGAAGAACGCCAACGGTTTCTGAAGCGTGCTGTGGCTCAATTGGAACGATTTGAAGAAGAGGCCCAGATTCAGGTGGACCCCTTCGTTCGCCTCAGCAATTCCCAACTCGCGCACAGTCTGCAGGACCTCCTAAAGGTCAGCTTGAGTATCGAAGACCGGCTCATTCAAGACCCCATCGACCCCCATGGGTTTTCGATGCAATCTGAATTGCAGCTCTCGGGTGGCTACATGCAGTTGTACTTGGAGGCCCTTGAGGAACTCATCCTAATCGCATTGCCCGACCTTGGAGCGAAGGAGCCTGTCTACCGAATCACAGGCAACGACTGGGAGAAGTTACCGTTCCACACCAAGTGGGACCTAGCCACTGGCCGCAGTGGCCGAAAACTGTACAAAGGCCCGCGCTGGCTTGGCGATGCATTCGAGATTCCGCTGCCGCCCAAGCACGAGTATCGAATGTTCCTGCGAGAGAACCGGCCAAGTGGGGAGTTTCGCCTGCGACTCCATCTGCGTAACGAGCCGCCTACGAATGGAGGCAAACGGGAGCCCCAAGAGTTGTGTGTCTTTCTGGATGAGGGCTTCATGCGACCCTACAAGGTATTGCAGACAGTGACGGTTGCAGCCCGGGAAGGCGAGCAGGTCATCGACCTCTACGGCAATTTGCGTGACTTCCAAGGCGTGGACACATCTCCTTTTGTTGACGATGACCGCAAAGAGCAGACGAAGAGCTCGTGGTGGCGTGTGCTGAGCATTCAAAACACCAATGGGCTCACAGGCTTCGCCCTGCCGAGGAACGATCCCGAACGACGCGAACGTCATGGGCGGTGCTACCTCGTTCGACCCGAAGATCAATGGATCGAAGCTTTCGGTGAAGAGTACGCCAAGGAGAACAAGCTCAAGGCGTCCTACGCGGGCACGAGCGCACCCCACCAGCCTGAAATGAAGCTGGATGCCATCTACCCGGAGGTCATGAAGACCCATGGACATGTGGTGATTGGCTCGATCGAGTTTGAGGCCCCCTATTCTCCCACCTGGCCGCCGCCGAGTGCCGCACCCTTTCTGTTGGATGGAAAACTCGACCTTGGCCACAGCCAAGCGGCACTGACAGAGTTCGCCGCACGCGCTTGGCGGCGCCCCCTGAGCAACGACGAGCAGACTTACCTCCACCAAGTTCATGCTGACGAGATCCAGGCGGGACAGGGGCCGCTGGAAGCCATCCGGGCGACCCTGCGTACGATTCTCTGTGACCCACGCTTCATGTACAGGTCGCGGTCCGGCACAGGAGAAGCCACCGGGCGCCACCACCAGGCCGCCCAACTGGCCATGTTCCTGTGGGACAGCACACCAGACGAAGCACTCCAAGCGGCTGCCCTGCGGCCCGACTCACTCACGGGAAAGCCCCTGTTCGAGCTGGTGGACACAATGCTCTCCGACCCCCGCAGCGCCCGTTTTGTGGAGAGCTTCACCGCTCACTGGATCGGCTTCAGCCAGTTCGACCAAATCGCCGTGAACCCCAACTACTATGGAACCTGGCGGGCTTCATTGAAGGAACACATGCGCGGGGAGTGTGTTGCGTTCATGAGCAAACTCATCGATGAGAACTTAAGCGCTCTCAATCTCATTGATTCGGAGTTCATCACCATCAACGAACCCCTTGCAGAGCACTACGGACTGGATTCAGACCCTGCAACGAGCCCTGCGGGTATGCGTTTCACAAGCGTGCCGGCACCGGCCGAGCGCGGTGGTGTCTTGACTCAAGCTGCCGTTCTGCTGGCCAACTCAAACGGAGAGGATGCCCATGCCGTCCGGAGAGGGGTGTGGTTGCGCGGGCGCCTGCTGGGGGACCCACCCAGCGAACCGCCTGCGGGTCTACCCACCCTGGCAGACGTCCCCAAGGAGCAGTTTGACAACCAATCCATCAAGGACTCTCTCGCCAGCCACCGCACCCGAACCTGTGCGGATTGCCACAAGGACATCGACCCCTGGGGCATTGCCATGGAGGGTTTTGATGCGGTCGGCAATCCACGTGAGTCCATCTTGCGCATCCCCTCCCAGGGCAAGGGCAAGAACCGTTTCCCCGTCGTGCAGGATGCCGAAATCGGAGGCGAATGGATTGATGGAATGCAAGCGCTCAAGGACTACTTGTTGTCCCACCGTCAAGACGAGTTCACCATGGGAATGTGCCGTTACATGTTGAGCCATGCCTTGGGCCGCGCGCTGACCCACAAAGATGAACCGATGCTGCAGATGATCCACGCCGAGTGGCATGAGGCAGGACTGGGCATGCGATCACTGATTCAGGGAGTGACAGCCTGCTCACTCATTCGAGCGGAGGGACAGCATGAGTAGGCCATTCCCCAGAAGGCAGTTCCTGCGCGGGTCGGGCGTGAGTCTTGCATTGCCCCTGCTAGAGAGCTTGGTGCCGCGGGGCCTGCAAGCGATTGTGCCACCCAAACGCCTGCTTGCTGCCTATGTCGGGCACGGCTTTGCCATTACGCGCAAGGAAGACCACCCAGCCCGCCGCTGGAGTTGGTATCCGCGCCTCATTGTTCCAGAAGGGATCGAGCCAGGTCCGGCAAGGCCATCCGAAGATTCGCGGAAGGCGCCAAAGACGCAGGGGAGAGAACGCATGGTATGGGGTGACTCCATGCGGGGCTTCAATCAATTCCATGACCAAACGAGTGTCCTTTATGGACTCGAGCATCCCCGGGTGACGGGCGCCAACGGGCATGGCACGGCGGACAGTTTCTTGACGGGATGCGCCATTGGCGATGCCGTCCAAAGCCCATCGATCGACCAGGTGGCAGCTGCACGCCATGGATCCAAGACTCGCTTCCCAAGTCTAGTGCTGAGCAACGATGGCGGGTTGGGTTCACGCGGTGCCTCCAAGACCCTTTCCTATAACGCCTTTGGGCGTCCTATTCCTGCGTCGAATGATATCCGCAGGCTCTACGACGGGTTTTTTAACTCCGATCCCACCTTGCGCATCTCTAAGGAACGGAGGCTGGCAGGCCACAAGCGCCTCGTCGACCGTGTGGTGGACTCCTACAAGTCCCTACGGAGAAACGTGGGCGCTGAGGATTCCCATCAGCTAGATCAGTACTTGGATACGCTGAGGGAGGTCGAAAGTGAAATCGAGAGGATGCAGACGTGGTCAGCAACGCCCAAACCCGACGTAGACAAGGAAGAGTTTGCTTTCACCGCGACGGTGAATGAGCCCCACGCGTTCATCCGCACGCTGTACAACTTGATCTACCTAGCCTTTCGCACGGATTCCACACGCTACGCCACCTATATGCTGCAGAACATGGGAGCGGGCCCGTGGGATGAAATGCCCCGAGTTGCCCTAGGGCTGGGTAAGAACCACCACGGCCTCGCCCACGACGCAGCAGGCACGGGTGAGAAGGCCATGGAGCGGCTGGGAACCTATGATCAGTTTCATTCCGACCTTCTCACCGAGTTCATGGGACGACTTGCCGATACGCCAGAGGGTAGCGGCACGATGCTAGACAACACGCTGATCTACTACGGTTGCAGCAACAGCAAGACTCACGTCAGTCGCAATTATCCACTCCTCATCGCAGGCGGAAACCAGATGGGATTCCACCATGGCCAATTCCACGATTTTAGCCAGACCAAGCCTCCTCTCAGCAACCTTTACGTCACCCTCCTTGACGCCCTAGACGTTGAAGCCACGAGTTTTTCCGATTCAACGGGTTCGCTGAATTCGCAATTGCTCAGTGCGGCACCCGCCAAGTGATCCGTCCACTCCAGGATGTGAACCGTGGGCACACTCCGATGCCACGTTCGACCGGTCCAACTACAACTCGACCGTTCCGACACGGAACACCGGGCCGTCAACGCAAGCCTTGGCCACGGGCCAGTCTGCAAGGGGACCAGATTTGCAGGTGCTCAGGGCGCACCCGTTGCAAATGCCGACGCCGCACCCCATGTAGGTTTCTAGGGAGTACCAGCACGCGAGGTCGCGGGCTTTAGACTCTTCCACGACCGCCCTCATCATGGGCTCGGGGCCGCAGGTAAACAGGCGCAGGGACTCGGGTAGGGAGTCGGTCGCCCATTGGTTGCGCAGGCAATCGACCACGTTGCCATGATAGCCTGCCGAACCATCGTCGGTTGTGGCCAGGATGCGCACGCCAAGATCCATGAATGACTCTAGGTCGTAAAGGAAGCCCTGGTGGCGGCCCCCGTAGATCAATGTAAGGTCCGACGGGTCTAGCTGAGCTCCATGGGTTCCGGCGAGGGCCTGCTCGATGGCCATGTGAAACGGAGCCGAGCCAATTCCGCCCGCCAGCATGACCCAAGGGGCCCCCGGGCCGAGTTCCGGCCAACCGTTTCCAAGCGGGCCGATGCAAGTCAGGTCTTTGCCCGGAACGGCTCCAGCAAGGGCACGGGTACCTCGACCCATGACTTTGATCATGAATTCCAGCGATCCATCGCCGTGCTGACGATACACGGAAAAGGGACGAGGAATAGGCGGAGATGTACCGTCCACACAGCGCAGCATGAAGAACCGGCCCGCTCGCATTGGGGCGACTGGCTCTTTGGGTGCAATCCTCAAGAGCACGCCATCCGCCCCACAGGGGACCACGCTAACCACGCGAGCACTCTGAGATCTGGCGTCGATTGGGGGAGCAGGCATGGCGGAGGCATGGTACGGGCATCCGCCTAGCCACGCCATTGTTCAAGCCTACATCCTCACATCGACGTGAACCGGTCTATCCCTCCGTCCCATGCGCATGAATGGACTACTCACCAGCACGGTTACACCCGGTTCAAGGGTGGGGTTGGCCGCTTGAGGTATGTGCACACAATTGACTGCGATGAGTAGCGACGGCACACGCCCAGAACTATCGAATAGGGCCGCCCGCAAGAGCTCCCCCGTCTCATCAGACGCCTGCTCCGGTGCCTCATTGAGTGTGATTCCCTCATAACACTCCACTCCCTGCTCACGGGCACCGGCTGCAACCCGCACGAGGGACATCCACTCAATCGTGATTCGCATGGCAGGAATGTATCTCCGCAAACGCGACCCTGCCGCCACAGAGGCTCAGGGCCTGGGCGCAAGGTGTGCTCCCTATGAATCGTCTTCACAAGAACCAAGGCACCGCGGTGGCCAAGCGTACTCAAGATCGGCGGCCCCTCATTATGCCCCAGCCAACTAGCGCACATTCATCTCGACTGTATCCTAGGTGCCCCCCGATTCGCTACTAGGACGCCCCGCATGACTCTCCTCGCCCTCGAAAACCTCAAGAAGCACTACGGGACGCAGGAAATCCTCCGTGGCGCATCGCTGTTGGTAGACCCCGGGGTGACCATTGGCATCGTCGGTCGAAATGGCGGTGGCAAGACGACGTTGTTCCGAATCATCACGGGCGAGGAGGCCCCCGATTGGGGCACGATTTCCCTCCGCAGAGGTGCACGCATGGGCTCTGTGCCCCAGCGGCCCGAGTTTGCGCCGGGCATGAACGTTCGTGAATACGTCGAATCGGGTCTCAGTGAAACGAAAGCGCTGCTGACACGACTCGAATCGATTGGGGAAGAAATGAGCACGGCCCAGGGAGAGGCTCTCGACCGGCTCATGAACGAACACGACGAGCTTACCGGGCGTGTAGATGAACTCGGGGGCTGGGAAACAGAGCGGCGAGTCGAGACCGTGCTCTCCGGGATTGGATTGGGTGAGGAGTTTCTGGAACGCGAGGCCCGAACCCTTTCAGGGGGGGAGAAAAACCGGGTCGCTCTTGCGCGAGAACTCGTAGCTGACCACGACCTGCTGCTACTTGACGAGCCCACCAACCATCTCGACCTCGAGGGCATCGAATGGCTAGAGAAATACCTCGCCGAGATGCGTGGGGCCGTCCTCGTAGTCTCACACGATCGTCGCTTGCTGCAGAATTCAGTCAAACGCATCGTCGAACTCGAATTCGGCCAGCTCAACACCTATCCGGGCAACTATTCGCGCTATCTAGTTCTAAAACAAGAACGCTACGACGACCATCTGCGCCGTTACAAACAACAACAAGATCACATCCGCAAGGAAGAGATCTTTATCAAGAAGCACATGGGTAGTCAGCGCACCGCCGAGGCCAAGGGGCGCGCAAAGAAACTGAGCCATGTGGAGCGTCTAGAAGCCCCGCACCACGATATCCGGCGGCCAGTGATTCGCGCGCCCCAGGCGGCTCGCGGAGGCGAAAGGGTATTGCTCGGCACAGAATTGTCTGGCGGGTATGAAGACAAGGTTCTCTTCAAGGACGTTGAGTTACGCATCGGGCGGGGCCAACGCATTGGCATCGTAGGCCCCAATGGTGCGGGAAAATCGACGCTGATGAAGATTCTGGCAGGGCGCATGGAGCCCCTCGCTGGCTCTGTGACCCACGGACATGGAGCTGCGGTGGCCTACTACGATCAGGACACTTCACACCTGCGGGATGACGGTACCCCCCACACTGAGATTGGTCGACGCTACCCGACCATGACCGACTTGGAGATTCGCTCTCATCTCGCCCGTTTCTTATTCCGCGGCACCTCCGTTTCGAAATCCGTCGCTGCACTGTCTGGTGGGGAACGTGCACGACTCTGCCTAGCACTACTCGTCTTGAGCCAACCGAGCTGGATGGCCCTCGACGAACCCACCAACCACCTCGACCTCGCCAGCCGCACAGCTCTGGAGGAAATGCTCTCCGAGTTTCAAGGCGCGCTCGTCTGTATCAGCCACGATCGCGAGTTCTTGGATGCACTGTGCACCCATATCGTGGAAGTCAGTGATGGCGGAATCCGGGAATTCGAAGGCAACTACACCACTTGGCGCACGATCAAGGAAACCGAACGCATGGCTGCGGCAGAAAAACGCGCCGATGCGGTGGCCAAGGCCAAACGGATCGAACGAGAGCGATTGGAACGGGAGACCGCCAAGACCTCGGGGAAGGCCACCTCAAAAACCAACGGGAACCCTCAGAAGGGCGGAAAGTCGAGTGCTGGAAAGGTCCGCAATCCTTACCAGTTTGACAGGCTTGAAAAGCGCATCATGGCCCTTGAAGCGGAGCTCGAAACCCTCAATCACGCCTGCGCCCAAGAGGATGTCTACTCCAATCCCGAAAACCTCCGGGACACCCAATTCCGCATCGCCGAGGTGACCCAAGAACTCGAACAAGCCAACGAAGACTGGGAAAACTGGGGCTGACCGGCGACAGGATCGACACGCACACTATGGTGGGGCCCATGAAGCAGTTCCAAGACGCCGTCTGCGCGGCCATCGTCGCCGAGACTGGAATCTCTCCAGACGCTGTGCGCCTCGAAACCCCACGAGACCCAAGCATGGGCGACATGGCGTTTCCGTGTTTTGTGCTCGCCAAAGAGCTCAAGAGTGCGCCCCCCAAGATCGCAGCGGAGCTGGGAGCCAAGCTCAACGATCAGTTGAGCGGAATCCAAGCCCAAGCCACAGGGCCCTTCCTCAACTTCACCATCGAGCCCGTACTGTTCGCCCGCACGGTACTCGGTGAGATTGCCAATCAAGGCGATGCCTACGGGGAGAGCGCTGATGGTTCAGGCAAGACCGTAGTCATCGACCTGTCCTCCCCCAACATCGCCAAGCCCATGTCCGTGGGGCACCTGCGTTCCACCGTAATTGGCGCGGCCATCCAGCGGATGCACAATGCCCTCGGCTACTCCACGGTGGGAATCAATCACATCGGGGACTGGGGCAGCCAGTTTGGCAAGCTCGTTGCCGCCGTCGATCGCTGGGGCGACACAGTGGACCTCAAGAGCGACCCCATCAAAGCGCTCTTAGCTTTGTATGTGCGCTACCACGAAGAAGAGGGGTCCGACCCAGACTTGCAGCAGGCTGGCCGGGACGCGTTCAAGGAACTGGAAAGCGGCGAAGAAGGCCATGTACGTACCACCTGGAGGCACCTCACCGAGCTCTCCATGGCGGAGTTTGACAAGATCTACGCTCGCCTTGGGGTGAGCTTCGACGAGGTGCGCGGAGAGTCCTTCTACGAATCCCATCTGCAGACCACGATCGAGCGTATCGAGGCAGCCGGGATCACCGAGGTTTCCGAGGGCGCCCTCATTGTCAACCTCGAGGAATATGGAAAGAACATTCCACCCTGCCTGCTTCGCAAGACTGACGGAACGACCTTGTATGCCACGCGAGACCTCGCTGCCGCGTTTCATCGTTGGGAACTCTATGGTTTCGAGCGCAGCCTATACGTCGTAGGCGGCGATCAACGTCTGCACTTCCGTCAACTCAAGCACGTGCTCGAGCGCATGGGGCTTGATTGGGAGCCCCGCATGGAGCACGTGGATTTCGGGATGATGCGTTTGCCTGAAGGCAAAATGAGTACGCGCAAGGGACGGGTCGTGTTCTTGGAGGACGTGCTTGACGAGGCCGCCAGCGAGGCGGACAAAGTCATCGCTGAGAAGAATCCCGATCTGCCCGACCGTGCCGCCGTGGCCGAGATGGTGGGTGTGGGTGCCGTCGTCTTCAATGACCTCAAACGCGAGCGGGTCAAGGACGTGGAGTTTGTTTGGGAGGAGATCCTCTCCTTCGAGGGCGACACCGGCCCCTACGTGCAGTACACCCACGCGCGCCTAGCCTCCATCCTGCGCAAGGGGGCAGCGGAGCAAGACGAACTGAACGAGGTGCCCGCCCCCGATTTCAGCACACTCAACGACGCTTCGCCCATCCTTGGCAAGCTCGGCCGCTATAACGCCGTCCTCACCCGAGCCGCCAAGAACGCCGAACCATCCGAAGTCACCACCTACGTTTTGGGCCTGTGCCGAGACATGAACGGCTGGATCGCCAAGGAGCGAGTGCTTGGACAAGAACCCTCTGTCAGCGCTGCGCGCCTCGCATTTGTTGCTGGCGTTCAGCAGGTGGTCGCCAATGCTCTAGCCATCCTAGGCGTCGGAGCCCCCTCGCAGATGTAGGGATGCGACAGCCCGACGCGCCTAGTGCCTGAGCGAGAACAGGCCGGAGGGTCCGCTTTGCCCGGCTTCGGTCGCAAGAAGAGCCTGCAGGGGATTGGGATTTGATCTCGCTTCCCGGTACTGCAGAAATGTAGATTCCTACCTCAAGCCCGCACCCATCACAGCCGATGGCAACTGTTGGGCTCAACTGTCCCACCCACCGCCTTTTCCTGCACGCTGAGCAGACCGACTCGGAGCCGATCTTGATCGAGAAGTACATCCGCGACGTGCCCGACTTCCCCAAGCCGGGCATCTTGTTCAAGGACATCACCCCACTACTCCAGAGCCCCGAAGGCCTGCAAATCGCCGTCAACAGTATGGCCGATGCTGTCGATCCCGACTCATACGACCTCATCTGTGGCATCGAATCCCGCGGATTCATCTTTGGCACAGCCCTCGCCCACAAGCTCGACAAGGGGTTCGTTCCCATTCGCAAGCCCGGCAAGCTGCCCTGGAAGACCGCCTCTGAGTCTTACCAGCTCGAATACGGCACAGACACCCTCGAAATCCACGTGGATGCCTGCGAGAACCAGCGTGTTTTGGTCGTGGACGACCTGCTCGCCACGGGCGGGACCATGGAGGCGAGCCTCAAGCTCATTCGCCGCGTCAGCGGCAAACCTGTGGCTTGCATCGTGGCCATCGAACTCGCCATGCTGAAGGGACGCGAGCGACTCGGAGATGTCGCCATGCACACCCTCTTGAGCGTCTGAATCCTCATTACCGCAACTAAGAGCATGAGCCCCAAGAAGCCGACCCCACCCAAGGCACCCGCAGCCAAGGCGCGCACCTCCAAGGCCAAGCCAATCGGTGGCAAGAACAAGCCAACCAAGCTCGATCCTAATCTGCCTCCCGAGGAACAGACCACAGAGAATCTTTGGGTGCTGTATTCCAAAGCAGCGGGCCGCAAGGACACGGCCAAGGTAGAGGCCCTGCGCAATGTGCTCATGGAACGGCACTATCCGCTGGTCAAGTACATCGCTGACCGGCTCTTGCAAACACTCCCGCGCTCGATCGAGCTGGACGACTTGGTGAGCGCTGGACTGTTCGGACTCATGGACGCCATCCGTGGATACGACCTATCGCGCGGGATCAAGTTCAAGACCTACTGCACCACCCGCATCCGTGGTTCCATTCTCGACCAACTGCGGTCCCAGGATTGGGTGCCCCGCCTAGTTCGACTCAAAGCAGGCAAGATCGATAAAGCCCTGCAGGCCCTGACGAGTGAATACGGCCGGGAACCCACCCACGCCGAACTCGCGAACTATCTGGAGATGGACTACAACGAGCTCTCCAAGGAGCTTGAGGGTGCCAAAGCCAAGGCCATGTACTCGTTGTCGGACAAGTGGGATGACAATGACGATGAGAACTCGGTCGAGAAAACCGACGTACTTGCGGACAAGAAAGCCGCCGACCCGATTGGCGATCTCAATCGCTCGGACGTAATGGCCTACATCACACGCTCATTGACGGATAAAGAGCGCTTCATCGTCGAACAGTACTACCAGGCGGGTCAGACCATGCGGGAGATCGGTGAGATGCTCGGCCTCACTGAAAGCCGCGTTTGTCAGATTCACTCCAATGTGATGGCGCGCCTCAAGAGCTTGCTTGGGCAAAAACACTCCACCCTCTTGATGTAACCAGCGTCGTCCGAGGTGACCCCCGAGGAGCGACGCGCGGGATCACAGGGCCCTAGGATCGCCGCTTGGGCAGGATAAGGGGGCGTTTGTCCTCGGCTGGCCCCTCGCCCTCCGACTCCTCGCAGGTCCAGGTTGAGTACATTAGGCCTGGGCCATAAACGGGTTCGAGTATCGACCGCTGGAGTACTTCGCCCACACTCCCGTCGGCCACCTTGCGGCCACCATTCAAAAGCACAATGCGCGTAGCGTATTGACTGGCCAGATTGAGGTCATGGGTGACAACGATTACGGCCCGTTCCTGGCGTATGAGGCTCTCAATCAACTCAAACACGGCAATCTGGTGTTCTGGGTCGAGGGCATTGGTGGGCTCATCGATGAGCAGCAGCTTGGACTCTTGTGCTAAAGCACGAGCCACGAGACTGCGCTGGCGCTGCCCCCCAGAGAGTTCCGGTAGGGGGCGCCCGGCAAGCTCCGACAGATCTGACTGAGCTAGGGCTCGTTCGACGGCCTCCCGGTCTGCCGTCGTGGGTCGGGAAAACGCCCCTTGGTGTGAGTAACGGCCCTGGGCCACGAAATCACGCACGGTCACCTCGGGCAGGGTCGTCAATGATTGCGGCACAAAGGCCACACGCCTTGCGCGTTCCCTTGATGTCAATTCCCCCATAGGCTGGCCCTGCCAAGCCGTGCTGCCACCCGTTGCAGTGACTAGTTGTGCAAGGGTCTTGAGCAATGTGCTCTTACCCGAACCATTGGGGCCAAGCACACAAACGAGCTCCCCGCAATTGATCGAAAGGTCGACACTCGTAAGCGCACATACGGGGCCGGGGTAGGTGTGGCTCAAGCCACGGCCCTCAAGTAGCACTACCACGTGCGCACCCCCGACCGCGCTCGCAGCAAGAGCAGCAGGAAAAACGGCCCTCCCACCATCGACATCAATACGCCTGGCTTAAACAGTTCCCGCTCCAAGAGATACCGCTGGGCCACGTCGGCGCCTAGAAGAAAAAGGGCTCCGCCCACCAAGGAGAGCGGCAAGAGTGCCCGGTATGAGCGGAAACCTGCCAGACGAATCAAGTGAGGCACGACAAGCCCCACAAAAGCAATCTGCCCTGCCACAGCAACGGCGGCCGAAGCAGCAAATGAAGCGGCCACGAGCACGAGCACCTTGATACGCAGAGTGTTCACGCCGAGTGATTCCGCGTTCTCCTCTCCCCCACCAAACAGGTCCAACTCACGGGCCACAAAAGGCAGGGTGAGCGCCGCCACTGCCACGCCTGCCCAGACGATGCCCACCTGAGTCCAGCTCTTGTCTTTCAGGCTGCCAAAGCTCCAGTGGTAGACGGCTTCGGCAGTTTGCCAGTCGTTTTCAACCAACCAGGCCTGGGTTGCCGCCAGGATGCCGGCAATACACGCATTGACCGCGATGCCCACCAACAAGAGGGTCGGCACGCTCACCTGCCCTCCTCCACCACCGATGGCGGCAACTAAGAAGGCAACACCGAACGCACCCACGAACCCCGAGCAAGTCACGAGCAAGGGCGAAAACTTGGCGGCTTGGTCGAGCATATCGGCCCCCGCTCCCATGTCCGCTCCGTAGCCTCCGACAAACATGATTCCAAGCGTGGCACCCAAGCCTGCACCTGCAGTGATACCTAGAATGGATGGAGAGGCTAAACCATTGCGAAAAACGCCCTGGAGCAACGCTCCAGAACTGGCCAGAGCGGCGCCGACTCCGCACGCGACCAAGGTTTTCGCTGTGAGGAGTTCCAACACCAGCTGCCGATACCCTTCTAGGGGAGCCGATCCACCCAAGAGCGCAGCTAGCCCAGTTCTCAACTCGGAGAGCTCAAACGTGGTCGTCGAACCCTTTAGGCACGATGCGATCACGGCTCCCGCAAGCAACACACTGAGGCTCAACCCTGCCAACAGGGCAGCTCGGGGACCTCGGGTGCGCTGGCTCATGAGCATAGAGTAGCAGGTCTGAGTGAGGATTCTGCAGTCACAGGCAGCGCTGTAGGTCGGAGTTGCTAACCTACCGGTATGGTCTCGGTTTTGTCCGCTTGCCGCCACCTCTCCCGGCCGTGCAGCCACCTCCACAGGAGAGCTTCCCCTACGGTGGCGTGGCTGGGAGCCTCACTAGCGGTCCTTGGGCTCAATTCCTGCGGCGCAGAGAACCGGCCCATCCCTGGGGATCGGGAGGTCCCACATCGCACAATCGCCCTCAATGACGGTAGCACCCTAGAAGTGCCCGAGTGGGCAGAACGCATCCTGCCCGTCACCTCCGCTGCGGTGGACTTACTGGCCGACCTCGACCTCGCACCGCGCGTTGTCGCCGTACCGCGAGCCGCTTTTTCTTGGTCCACCGTTGGCCAAGGCCAAGGCCCATTCAGCGAACACCCGATCCTCGAGATTCTTGAGGGTGAGGCCATCCTCGCCCACAAACCCGACCTCATTCTTGCGGCAGCCTGGTCCAACAAAGAAGCACTCTGGGTGGCACACTCTGTGAATATCCCAGTCGTCATCCTGCCCGAGGCGGACACCTGGGAGCACATCGAAGAAGGGATCCGCCTCACGGGAGAGATCCTCGCTGTTGAAGGCCAAGCACAGGCCCTCGTGGAAAGCTTGCGCCTGCGCAAGGCGAAGTTGGCGAGGTCGGACCTCAAGGACCATCAACTCGTGACCTACTCCAATTTTGGCGCAGGGGGACACACTTCGGGTACCGGCACAAGCATGGACCTTGTGATCCGGCTCGCAGGAATGAGGAATGCCGTTCGAGAAAAGGGTCACGGAAGCCTGAGCCTCGAGCGAATCCTAGCCCTCAGCCCTGATGTCTTCGTGACCGCCACAGGCCGCGATGACGTCTCTCCAGGAGCTGCCTTTCTGCTTCACGAACCGGCCCTCGCTGGGCTGGCCGCCATCCAGGCCAAGCGCATTGCCGTGCTTCCCGCGGAGCTTTTCAGTTCGGCATCCCATCGCATCCTTGACGCAGCCGAAGAGCTCGCCCGGCAAGTGGCCGAATTCTATCCTTAGGTTTCCCGCCGCAGGCCTATTTCGGGCGCTTCATGAGCACCCGGGCATCGGGGTCCACCTCGGGCAGAACACCCTTGGGAAGCACAAGGGTGGCCTCACCGTCCTTGAACTCAACCCGGCGCAAATCATCCCCAAGCCGCACCTCCACCGGCATGGGGAATTCCATGCGATTGGGTGTGTTCCAACGCAGGGTACACCTCGAGCCCGTCACGGCAACCTCCAGCTCAGGGAGTTCATTCTGTCGCAAGTACAGCTCAAAAAACCAGTCAAGGTCGCGCCCAGAGATCTCCTCTGCAATGGCAAGCAGCTCATCAGTCGTTGCAAACCGACAAGCCGAACCGTCCCTCGTTTTCTCTAGGGCGGGGTCGGGATAAGCCCAACGACGCAAGATTGTGAAAAACGTCTCGTCCCCCACCAGCCAACGCAGGCTGTGACAAATCCACGACCCCTTCATGTACACATCGATGTCCGGCGAATCAGCGCGCCGACTCTTGAAGTACATGTCCTGGGTTGTGCGAACCCCCCTCGGAGCGACCGTGCCACGATTGACCACGCGCTTGAGGTCCGCCGCCATCTTCTTGCTGTAGGCCTCTGGACCGAACCGCCGCTCTAGGTAGACAGCCTGCAAATAGGTCCCGATTCCCTCGTGGATCCAAAAATCACTCCAGTCGCGCGCCGTGACTAGATTAGCCCACCATTCATGGGAGAGTTCGTGATGGTGCAACCAGTCATAGTCATACCCGGTGACGATGTCGCCGCGATAGCCATTGCCATAGGCAATGATGCTCTGGTGCTCCATGCCTAGGTGGGGGGTCTCAGCCACTCCGTATTTGTCCCCGCGGAAAGGATAGGGACCGCAAACGTCTTCAAAGAAGGCCATTTGGCGCTTGAACTCCTCAAACAGCTTGATGCCCTTCGCTTTGTTTTCGGGTAGCACCCAATAGGTGAACTCAAAAGGGTCCCCCTCCACACCCTGGTAGCGGGTCGTGATGGTCTCGTAAGGGGCAATGTTCAAAGCTACTCCGTAGTTATTGATTGGGGTGGAAACGTGCCAGTCATAGGAACGCTTGTCGCCGGGCAGGTCACGAACGGCTTGTAGTGCCCCATTGCTAGCCACAACGAGCGGAGTGGGAACGGTTATCGAAAGGTCCATGGAGTCTGGCTCATCTGAAGGATGGTCCTTGCAAGGCCACCAAACATCAGCACCCTCGCCCTGACAGGTGGTGGCGATCCAATGCTCACCCGATTGAGTACGGGACCAAGTCAAACCACCATCCCAAGGTGGACGGGCTGCTTCGCGCGGCTCACCCCCGTACTCCACACGCACCGCCAAGGTTTGCCCAGGGTTCATCCGACCCGTCATGATTTCGATCTGTCCAGCTTCGTGATTGTGGGCGAGCCTCGATCGAGTCGCACCCGATTCTCCGACTCTGAATACGCCTGAAACGTCGAGGCCATCCTCAAGGTGCAACATGATGCGATCGATGTCCTCGACCATGACCGCCGTCATGGTCAGGGCTCCCTGGATGCGTTTGACCTCCGGCTGCACCTCAAGTTCCAGCCTATAGTGCTTCACATCAAACGCTGCCTGGCGCGGGTCGAGTTCACCACCCGAGGCATTTGGCGCTCGGGTCGGACGGCTTTGAGCGAATAGCTTCGGAGCATCGTTCAGAACAACGAGGACGGCCAAGTAGGGCAGTCCCATCTTGAGAGTGGTTAGGTTCATCATGGGGATGCGCCACAATAACCTGCAGGATCTTGGGTTGGTCAACTAAGCGTATGTCCTTCGTTGAAACGCCTAGGTGGCCTTCCAGACCCAAGTCCGTGTAAGCTGCTCAGCTATGATTCCACCGCCAGATTCACTGAAACGCCTCTTACCCCTCCTCATCGCCGCTCAACTCGGTGCAGCTCAACTCAGCGCCACGGCATGGGCCCAAGAATCCGGCAAGGCCCCAGCGCCCGATGCTCGCGCCCAATACCTTGAGTTGTGCGCCCGCTGCCATGGCCCCGAAGGAGCGGGTGACGGCACGGCTGACCTGCCCAGGCCGGCGCGCTCCTTTCAGCAAGGAGGCTTTTCCTACGGCAATACACGGGCAGCCATCGTCCGCACAATCACCTTTGGCATCCCAGGCACTCCCATGCCCGCCCACCTGGGCGCCGTGAGCCCCGAAGAGCTCGATGCCCTCGCCGACTATGTGATCGCCCTTGGACCCGAACGCAGGGAAGCCGACGAGGCCGAAACCGTGTGGTCCGTCACCGACAAGGCCCTCGTCGCTCGCGGGTACTTGCCTGCCATCGTGAAAGGAGGGCCCATCTACCCGCGCGGGCTCTTGTTGGGACTGACCAGCGGAACGAGTTTCGAGTATCGGGCTGACGACGTGCGCTTGCTGGCGGTGCGCCAAGGCGGTTTTGTGCAACGACGCGACTGGAATGAGCGGGGCGGTGCGCCCCTACTGCCCCTCGGGAAACCCACGCTGGTCTGCGCGGAAGGGCGGCCAGCTGCAGCCTTTACTTGGATTCAGAACTCACGCCTAGGACAGCGGGCCGAGCCTCTGCAGGCCCAGTTGCTGCAGACCTGGTCATTGGGATCTAGGGCGGGTTTGGAGTATGCACTCAAGGACAGCGACGGAACGATTCTGGCAACCGTCCATGAACAGCCCGAGGCCCTGGCCACGCCCCTCGGGGCGGGCTTCCTGCGCCGATTGCAGATTACCGCTGGCGCCCAAGACTGCGAGCTCAAGTTTGACACCTCGTGGCTCGTGCAAGATTGCGGTAGCCCCACCGCCGTCATGCAATTCGATAGCGGCCCCGAGGTCTGCCGCATCGCCAATCGTCCGGATGCAGACGGACTCCAGCACATTAGTTTTGTGCATGGACCTGCAGCCCTCGAATACAGGGGGGCCACGCTGAGGCTGGCACTTTCCCCCCACAAGAGCGTGCAACTGATCCTCGGCCGCCTGTCCACACTCGAAGCCAGTGCCGAAGATCTCGATCGACTGCGAAAGGAGATCCAATGATTCTCACGACGATCCTATTGGGCCTCGCCACCCTACGCCCAAACATCCTCATTGGGGATGCCCCCCAGGTGCCTGCCGAGAATGAGTACTACACGATTGAACACTTCCCCGCACCGGACGGTGCGCGGCTCGAAGTCGGAGCCATGGGCCTGCTGCCTTCGGGCGAACTCGCCCTCTCCACACGTCGCGGGCAAGTCTGGATTCTAGAGAATCCCGAAGTTGAGGACGTATCCGCCGCACGCTGGCGCCTCTTCACCGAAGGATTGCGCGAGGGAATGGGATTGGCCATCGTTGATGGGGACATTCACGTTGTCCAACGCGGAGAGCTCTCGCGCCTCAGGGACACCGATGCTGATGGATACTGCGACCAAGTACAGACGATCTGTAACAGCTGGGGGCTATCAGGCAACTACCACGAATTTGCCTTCGGCCTTCCGCGCGACGAGGCAGGCAACTTTTTCGTGACGCTCAATGTCTCGTTCTTCAGCCCAAAATGGTGGCATGGCAAGTCACCCGTGCCTTACCGGGGCTGGGCCCTGCGCATCTCGCCCGAGGGTGAGGCAACGCCTTGGGCACACGGATTCCGTTCACCCTGCGGAGTCGGCCAAAACGCACTTGGAGAGGTGTTTGTAACCGACAATCAAGGGGACTGGTGTGCATCCAGCCCCATCTACCACCTAGTCGAGGGGGGCTTTTACGGTCACCCTGCCTCCTTGGAGTGGACTTCCGCTTATCGAGATTCCGGCACCCTCGCAAGTGACGAAGTGCCCCCAGCCGCGGCGGCAAATCGCAGGCCTGCCGCCGTTTGGATTCCATACGATTGGTCGCGCTCCACGGGGAATCTCGTGCACGATTCCACGAACGGAAGATTCGGGCCCTTTGGCAACGACTTGTTTGTGGCCGAACTCACCAATGGAATGGTGCTGCGCAGCAACATGGAAAAGGTCCAGGGCGAGTACCAAGGCTGGGTGCAGCCGTTCCGCCAAGGGATTGGGTCTGTGGCACGGGTGTTGTTTAGCCCACAGGGAACGTTGTTTTGCGGCATGACCAATCGGGGATGGGGAGGACGCCCTCCAGCCGATGGCCTTGCACGTGTGCGCTGGACTGGGCGCACACCCTTCGAACTCGCCTCGATCCAGTTACTGCAGAGCGGCTTCTCACTGAAGCTCACTCAACCCCTCGCGGAGGGGCTTGAACTCAACGCTGAATCGGCATCGGTCTATCAGTACGACTACAACTACTGGTGGGAATACGGGTCTGACCCTCAGAACCATACGGATGTCACAGTGACAGCTGTCGAAGTGTCGGAGGATCGCATGCACGTAATCGTGCATGCCGAGGCATTGACCCCTGCCATGGTGGCTAGGGTCAAGCTCCATGGCCTCGTGAACGATTCGGGCACGGCCCTCCTGCATCCCGAATTCGCCTATACGATCAACCAATTGCCAGAAGGGCCGCTTACCCGCGAGCACGTTTCAAAAATCGTCCCGCCGCCACCCAGCAAAGAGAGCGGTCAGGAGGGCTGGCTCATGCTTTCGTGGGGGAATCCCATGGATCGCTTTGACTACGAGGGTTGGGGGTTAGTCGGGGCGGACATCGACCGTGATGATCCCACCCGATTCGCCATTCGGGAGGGTAATTCGGCCCTCGTCAATGTGGGGCCCAACTCGAGCAGCTACAGCTCTAAGAATCAATTCGGAGATTGCGAGGTCCATTTGGGGTTCATGCTCCCGAAGAATGGGCGCTCAGGTCTGCTGCTCATGGGGCGATATGAACTGCAACTGATCGATGTAGAGCATGGAGTGGATACTGGTTTGGCGTTGTGCGGCAGCATAGCCAAGAGCCCGAAGTTTTCCGGAGCCGTCCCCAGCTTCAATGCATACCGAACCGCTGGTGAATGGCATGAACTGGATGTGCGCTTTCGGGCTCCTCGCTTTGGCAAGAACGGCAAGGTCCAAGATGCGCGCATCGAGCGGGTCATCATGGACGGTCGTACTATCCTCAAGGACATCGATCTTCCTGAGCCCTCCGTCCGTTCACAATTCACCCAAGAGGCAGCCTTAGGGCCGTTGATGATTTTGGGCGATCTCGGCCCCGTCGCCATCCGCGACATTCGTGTCAAGCCGAGCCATTCCGGCCGAGGGGAGGCCCTAGCATGTAATGCCGGTGCCGCATGGAACCCCGTGTTCCCAGATGAAGAGTTTGACGAGTGGGTGTTGAGGGGTGAAGCCCAATGGGACCTTGACGATGTGACTCTCATTAGCGGAGGCCGTCGGGGACATCTGCTGAGTACACGTAGCGATTACAGTAACTTCGACCTACGCGGACGCATCAAGATTTCAGATGGTGGTAATTCCGGGCTGATCTTACGCGCCACCCAGACCCCCGAGGGAGTGGTGGGCTATGAAGCTGAAATCAACAGTACCTTCCCCGGTCAAGAGAAGACCGGCAGCTTGGTGGGCGTGAGCCCCGTCGAGGCTCAGCTCATTCCAGCCAACACCTGGTTTGACTACTTCATCTCTGTGCGCGAGGAGACAGCGGGCACGCGCGTGCGTGTGTGGGTCAATGGTATTGCGGTCACAGACTACTTGGATACCGAGCGCGAGCACGGTTCAGGGCATATTGCAATCGTGCAGAATCACGAAGGATCCGTCACGAGTATCGAAAACCTGCAAGTGCGTGTTTGTGAATAGCCTGAGCAGACCCATCGTTTGGGTCAGCCCTTTACTCCCCGAGTACCCAGGGTTGGGTCCAAGCCATTTCCATGTCCCCTTCAGCGTAAGGGTTTGGGTGTAGGCGCGAAGAAGTGACGACCGCGCGCACATACAATTCGTCCCCACTGGGCGTGTAGGCCGCACTGGTACCCACTTGGGTAGCCAGCACCTCGCCAATGGGTCCTGGTTGATCCCCAACAAGACGCGTCCCTACGAAGCGCGTTGTAAATGTCACACCGCCCTGGGGAGTAATCTCAATGCGGTAACACTCGGGGCCGGGCTGAACGGCATCAAGCCCGACACCGCTAGAGCTATAGAACTCCCCAGCCTGCATGGCCCGCACGATTGAATCGGGTTCTAGGGACACGCTGCGAACCACAATCCATCCACGACCGGATGTACAGGTGGTCCCGCCGTAGTAATCGTGGGCATCATCCGTTGCCACACCGTACAAGACTCCTAGGTCCAGTTCGTGCAGTCGAAGGGTTAGAGCCCGGTCCCAAATGGACTCGGTCGAAGGATGAGTCGCATCACCATAGTTGCGCACTCCCCGATGGCCATTATAGACCTCGAAGAACCGGTCGGCCCCCATGCGGGCCACATCCTGCCAAGTGACCCCCCAGCCAAAATTGGGGTGATTCAGGTGGGCGACGACGGGGTGCCCGCTTTTTGTTCCGGAAGCGACGATCGCCTCCAGACTCTTGTTGAGCAGATCCGAAACACTCTCCCCTCCCCTAGGAGGAATGTACTCTCGATTGTTGATTGCATTGATATGGACAGGGTAATTGACGGGGTTTTCCCCTTCGCTGCGAAAGTGGCTCGTGACCTCTTCACCTGGAATGAAGAGAAACTCACCTGGCTTCTCAAACCTGGCACGTAGTTCACTTAGCGTTTTCAACCGCATCTCCCGCCCACCCTCCCGCTCACGCACATCCACCGCATCCTCACCGAACGCTTCCACAACCTCAGCCAATTGCGCGGGGCTCAAGCGCTTCGATCCATCCTCGGAAATCGGAAACCAGCGCTCGGCGTCTTGCAGTGTGTTGTGGTCAGACAAGACGAGGAAATCGTAACCCTGATCGACATACTCTTTGGCAACCACCTCTGGAGGTGCCTGCCCATCACTCCAGAGGGTGTGAGTGTGGGTATTGCCCTTCCACCAGTGGAGTTCGGGCGCAGGGGCGCTCCCCGTCAAGGCAGCATAGAGAACGGATCCAAAGCAACAGGCCAGTGCGATTCGGGAAAGGGTAGGAGCCATGACCCCATGAAGGTAGTGCATCACGGCAGGCTTAGGTTCGAGTATTCTTGCCTGCACCGAGATTTTCCTTATGCAAAGAATCCTGCCCCCCTGCTGCCTGTTTTTGGCGACCACATTCTTGTTGGTCCGCCCCGTGTCTGCACAAGAGCCCATCGAGGTCCTGATTGTGTCAGGCGCCAATAATCATGATTGGCGCTGGACCACCCCCTCGCTCCAATCAATGTTGACCGAGAGCGGGAAATTCAACGTCACGATCACGTACGATCCGGCCAAGGATCTGGCTGATGCAAAAGCCCTGAGTAGCTATGCAACTGTCTTGCTCGATTACAACGGCCCACGCTGGGGTCAGGCCGCCGAGCAGACGTTTCTCAAAGCCGTCAACGCAGGACTCGGTGTCTCAGTCATTCACGCCGCCAACAACGCCTTTCCTGGCTGGACTGAGTACGAACAACTGGTCGGCCACCTATGGCGCAAGGGAACTGGGCACGGACGCTTTCATGAGTTTGGCCTGCGGGTGCTCGACTACTCACACCCCATCACGGCGACCATGCCTGATTTTGTCGACCACCCCGATGAGCTCTATCACCGCTTGGTGCGCGTGGAAGGTCCCGCACGAGATGTGATTGGGGTGTCCCACTCTAGCAAGGAAAGCGGAGGAACCGGCGTCGACGAGCCGATGATCATCGTAGGCACTTATGGCAAGGGGCGCATGTTTCACACTCCCCTCGCCCATGTCTGGGAGCGTCAAGAACACACAAAGGTCTCCCACGCCGATCCCCAATTGCGAAGCTTGATCGTGCGAGGGACCGAGTGGGCTGCCACCGGCAAGGTCACAGACGGTCTAAAGCAGCCCAATACCCTAAGCGCAGCGGAGGCCAATCAAGGCTGGCGACTGCTCTTTGATGGGCAATCGGCGCGCGGATGGCAAAGTGCAAAGGGCTCGGGTTTTCCTGCCGTGGGTTGGAGCATCCAAAGTGGATGTCTGCGCCACACTTCTGGAGGAGGAGACCTCCTTTCCATAGACACATTCGATGACTTCGAGTTGGCCTTTGAGTGGAAGGTCGCGCGGGGAACGAATAGTGGTGTCAAATACCGCGTCCAACGCACCATCGGGGGGCTCCTCGGTCCCGAGTACCAGATCCTGGACGATCCAGGTACCGACGAGGCCAACAATCCCCTCTCGGCTGCGGGAGCCCTTTATGCAATTCAAGAAGCCCAGAACAAGGAACTCCTCCATGCTGGCAGCTTCAACCACGCGCGGGTGATTTGCCGCAACAGCATCATCGAGCATTGGCTGAACGGAAAAAGAACTCTACGCGTGGACCTAGACAGCGAGGGATACCAAGCACGGCTCGCCAAGAGCAAGTTCAAGAATGTGGCGGGATTCGCACGAGCTAAACCAGGTCACATTCTGCTTCAAGATCACGGTGGAGAAGTGTGGTACCGCTCCATTCGCATCCGTCCCCTCAGCTCAGAGCGTGAATGGCAGC
Organism: uncultured Planctomycetaceae bacterium; assembly: GCA_964469565.1. GTDB lineage: Bacteria > Planctomycetota > UBA1135 > UBA1135. The sequence continues at coordinate 235,107 of CAYXZD010000003.1, read as the reverse complement.
CACTACTCAGTGGAGACGACCTCTCCGGGTGGACAGTCGAAGGTGGAGCCCATTACACGCGTTCGGACAATCAAATCCTCGGCGATGTAGGCTCAGGGCAGGCACGAAACTCGTTCCTTGTGACTGACAAGGAATACGGGGATTTCCAGTTCAGCTGCATGGTGCGAGTGGTTGAGGCCGGAAACAGTGGAATCCAGTTTCGTTCGGCTAGGCGCCCAAAAGATGGCCTCGTGTTCGGATATCAAGCCGAGCTCGACTGCTCGAATCGTGCTTGGTCTGGGGGCATTTACGATGAACTGCGCCGGGGCTGGATCGCAAATCTTGAAGACAACCCCGCCGGGCGTGCAGCATTCCGAGTCGATCAGTGGAATCACTACTTGATACAGGCCCAAGGCCCGCAGCTACGCGTATGGGTCAATGGCATTCAGACTGCAAACCTCATTGATCAGGAGACTTCGAGGGGGTTTATCGGACTCCAGGTTCACAGTGGCAACAAGGGCAGCTTTCAGTGGGATGACTTGCGCATCCGTGAACTCTAGCAAGCCGGTACACCATGGCTTGGGTAGAGTTCTCCATGGCCCCTAACGAAAACTCTGGAGCTCCTCCGCAGTCCACGCTTCCGCGCGCGGGCCGCACTCCCTGAGTATGCGTTCCACACTTTCTGGTGAAACGGGATCCGCCCCATGCCCCCATTCACGCCGGATGTAGGTCAGGATTGAAGCGGTTTCCTCAGGAGAACCCACAAAGGCTGGCATCTCCATGTCCCATGTCTTGCCATCCACCTGAATGGGACCGTGCAAACCGTGGGCGAGAATGCGCACGAGGCTCTCTTCACTGCCGAAAACCCACTCCGATCCGCGCAGGGGAGGCGCCAAGCCTTCTTGGCCGCGACCCGAGTGCTGGTGGCATGTGGAACACAGGTTTGTGAATACCTCTGCCCCCCGGTCAAACAAGGCTTTTTCCCCCGGTGTCAGGGGTCGAATCACAAGGTCTTCCGGTAAACCCGGCTTGCCTGGCCAAGCAATGGCATCCATGGTAGATGCGGTCTTATCGCCCAGGTGAGCGGCGAGGGCTGCTAACGCCTCTAACTGAGACCCAATCATCACAGGGCGCAGCTCGCCCTTCGGTCCCTTCGAGCGGCCGGCCAGTATGCCCGTGCACAGAGCGCGTGCGCGCCAAGCACCGGCGGACGGTTGAGAAGCAGCCAACTCTAGTATGGACTCAATCGGACCCGCGGTGCCCTGGCGAACAACACACAGGGCAAGGTAGTGCAGCAAGGTCGAGCGGCCGGGCTTCTCTTCAATCCAATCCTCGCGTGCGAGCAGCCTTTCCACAAACGCCGCTTCTCGCATGTAGAGCCCACTGATGGCTGCGGAACGCTGCTCGGGTCGCGAACAATCCATGGTCACGATGTCGGCGATGACCGCGTCACCCCGGGCACCCTGCACGGCCCCGAAGGACAGCAAGCATTGCTGCCGCAGGGGTCCGTCATCCGTTTGCATTGCCACCCGAGCCACCGCATCCACGATTTCCGGCCGGGCCGTTGAAAGGTATTCTTCTGCCACACGAACAGCTGTAGCTGCTACGTGCGGATCTGAATCAGTGATGGCCTCCAAGAGGAGTGCCCGATCCACGCGCCCCGCACCTGCAAGAGTCCAGAGACTGTGCACACGACCCAAGGGCTCGGTGGCTTGCCGCACCTGCTCCACCAGCAGCGACTCGAGCACCTCATCCTCTTCCCACTCGTCAACCAACAGGCGTTGGGCTGTGTCCCGAAGCCAACCATTAGGCGAGCGCAAGCCGGCAACGATCTCCTCCCAGGTCCATTCAGCTAAGTCCGGGCCCGCCTCATACTCGCAATCCTCCCTCACGATGCGCCAAATGCGGCCTAGTCCAAGCGGCTTGTCGAGACCTCGGTCAATGATCTGTTTACGCAAGAAACTGGTCACAAACAACCGGTGCTGGAGAATGCCCCTATAGAGGTCAACGATATAGAGTGCCCCATCCGGTCCACCGAATGCGTTGACCGGACGAAAGCGTTCGTCCGTCGAGGTCAACAACTCACGGCCTTGATACGCCTGGCGACCCACGAGGCCCAGATCGTCTTGAGCTTCAAGGGTATACCGCTTGACTAGGTTTCCGCAGGGTTCGGGAACGAAGGCGTCTCCCCGATACTCATCGCCTAGACCCGTGCCACGGAAGATGTGTGGGCCACACGTGCCAGTCACTGACCGCAAGGTGAAGTCCTCACGCAAAGTGCCCTTGCGATACCCGCGATTCACCCCAGGCGTGATGCGACCGGGCCAGGTCGCAAAATCGTGAACGATGCGTGTGTTCATCCCGCTCAACTTGCCCAAGCTGGGATTGCGCAGACTGTATTCTGCGGGGAACAGATCGCCTCGCAGAGGATCGGAGTTCCCGTTGAACATGATGCGGCCCCGGTCGTCTTTGGTGATTCCCCACTGACCACCGCCGGTGGTGCGACCCCGCTCCCAACCGCCATTCTCGGGACGGTAGCGCACACTGCCGTTCGCACATCGATACCAGTTGTCGAGCGTGCGCTCAAAACCATTGAGTGAGTGCTCGGGGGAGTAGATTCCCCCTTGGTAAGTATCCACCAAGTGTCGGGTATCGGCACGTCCGTCCCCGTCTTCGTCACGGCAAAACAACACCTCCCCTGGCAGGATCACAAGTGCACCATCCATGCAGGGATGAACCGAACGGGGCAGCACAAGCTCATCCATGAATACTTCCGCTGAATCCATGCAGCCGTCCCCATCCTCATCTCGAAGCACTCGGATGGCTCCGATGGGTGCATCCTCATTCGCGCCATCAACGTTGGGCATGTAGCCCATCATCTCCACGACCCAAAGACGGCCCGACTCATCGAATTCAGCCGCGACAGGATCGTTGATCAGCGGTTCACTCGCCACCAACTCAACCTTGAGGCCGGGCGCCACCACGAAGGTGGCCAACTCATCGGACGGCGATAGGGCCGGTGCTTTGGGAACGACGAGATCATCGGGCAACTCAGCCTGCACCTCACCTTTCTTGTCCCCGCTCTGTGCGAGGGCGTCGCCACCAGGGGCGGCCACGATGAGAGCCATGAGCCCGGCTAGGCGACCAACGATCTTGTGCATTGCATTCATAGGAGATGGGTGGGAATCGCCAACAGCGACGAGTTGCAGTCTAGGAAAGCCTGCCCGATCGCACCACGCAGCACACATGTGCTATCCTGTTGCCCTTGCCCCAACTCCCTCGAACCCCGGGCCCCTCAACAGCCTAACTCCCCATGAACGAAAACATTGCCCACGCCCCCCACGGTATGAACCTTGTGGTTGAGATGACCGACGGTGCCGTCGTGATTGGCCGGTTCGATGAATCAAACGGATTTGAGGTCCTGATGCACGACGTGGACCTATGGCAGAGCTCCCAGGAAGGAGATCGGGATCACTGGATTCGCGAGACCGCGACCTATGGCGTCGATGTCAAGGAGCGCGACTGGAAGTTTCCCGCCAACAGCGTCAAGGGCTGGACTCCGCTGGGGCAAGTCGAGAAACTCGTTTAGGGTGCGCCCGACGACGCTCGACCAGCCAATTCAACCGGCACGCGTCCCGGCCATCTCACCAGCATTGCACAAACTATGGTCCTGCGGCGCATCCTCATCTCAGCAGTCAGCCTGGCCATCGCCCTGGTCGCCGCCGATTGGTATTTAGGCAGGCGCAACCAAGGCACTGGCCCGGGTGAATCCAACGGCGTTGTCCGGCCGACCTTTACGCCCACTCAAGAGCAGCTTGAGCGTTGGAGCAAGAAACTTGACCGGCTGCACAAAGTCGAAGAAGGATCCGTCGCGCCCAAGGCCGATGCGCTCATGGAATTCTCCCCGCGTTATGGCTGGACTCTGGCCACAAACGTGCAAACCACGTTTATGGGAACTCGGGTCAGTGTGAACAACATTGGTGCGCGGCGCGTGGAGGACACTCCTCCCAATCCGCCCAGTGGCACCCTGCGCGTTGGCTGCTATGGCGAGTCCTTTACGTTTTGCTTTGAAGTTCATGACGGCGAAGACTGGCCATCGCAACTGGAACAAGCCGCTACGGGCAAACTCGAAGTTCTCAACATGGGCGTGATTGGCTGGGGCACAGATCAGTCCCTCCTGCGGTTTCGCGATACCCAACAAGCACTTCAATCCGACATCGTCCTGCTCGGAATCATGTCGGAAAACATCCAACGCAACGTCAACCGGCTCGTTTCAGTCCGTGCGCCTGAGGAACGCCAGCCCCTCGTCAAGCCGCGTTTCATCTTGAATGACGGGGACCTGACCTTGCTCCCCCACCCCTACACTTCCAAGATTGAGCTCTACGAGGCCGCCGTTCATGGTCGCCTTGGCACCGACCTGGCCGAGCATGAATGGCTCAGCGCAACACCACCAGGGGCGGGTTGGTCCAATATGGCCGACACCGTTCGCGAAAAACGCTATCGATCTGAACGTAGGCGCTGGTGGTTGCAATGGAATCAGCCCGAGGGGGAGCCATTTCAAGTGACCCTTGCTCTGATCGAAGCGTTTCACAAGGAGGCTCTCGCAAGCGGGGCCAAGATGGCTGGCATCGTTATCTTCCCCTCGATCACCGACCTCGGAGACCCCAGCCGAAAGCTCACGGCTTTGCACGCAGCACTCGGCCAACGCCAGATCCCCTACGTAGACACGTACGACGTTATCGACGAGCAACACAAAAGAGGTCTGCCCGCCTACGGTGAGTCCCACCTCACCGCGTCAGCCAATCGCTCGGTCGCGGAAGCTGTCCACCAATGGCTTGATTCTGAATTGGGCTTGTAAGCCCCATCAAAGAGTCAGAAGCAGACAATGCCAAAGGCAGCTAGCGAATCAGGGGCTAGGGCACGGTATTCGTGGGCGACGCTTCCGCTATAGATCCCCGGCCCCGGCGGGTTGATTCCCCTCCTGTGATGCGCAGCCCTGAATCAGGATAGCCAACTCAATTCGAGTGGCTGCCTAAGCCCAGGAGCTGGGTCGTCCTGAGAACCAGGCCGCCGAGCGCCCCTACCGTCCCCTAGCATGGATCACTGCATATCCAAGGTCGCTAGGACTGCGTCGTGATCTGAGGGAAACAGCCCAGCCTCCAGGCCACCAAGAATGGACGCCTGATTTGCACGCAGCCCACCCCGCATCAGGATGAAGTCAATGCGACGGCCCCCCTGCTCGTCGTGAAACCCATTGAAGGTACCCCGGTCTTCACCAGGTGCAGCCTCCTGCAGCGCTGATCGAAACCCTTCGTTGAAGAACGCCTCTAAGGGGGGGTCACTTGGGGTTGCATTGAAGTCTCCCATCGCAACAACCCGCTCACGCCCCGCTCCATGGGCACAGATCATCTGGGCAGCACGCAGGCGCGCCCGCCCCCCCCTGTGGTCAAAGTGGGCGCCATAGATTCGAACTGAGTCCAGGCCTTGGGCTGGCACCACGTCAACCCATGCGCACATGCGCGGCAAACTGCTGTCCCAACTCTTACTGCCCACGACTTCCGGAGAATCGGAAAACCAGAACTCTCCTCGGCCACGGATTTCGAGACCGGAGCGAACAAACAAACCCGAGAATTCCCCTCTCTGACCACCTTCCCGGTGCTGCCCGATCTTCGTGTAGTCGCTCAAGACTTCCCCAAGATCCTCAAGCTGAAAGTCGAGCCCTTCTTGTAAGGCCAACACATCGGGATTGGCTTGTTGGATGCGGCCCGCAACAAGCTCCTTGCGATGCTCCCAGCCATGCGCCCCATCATCAGCCGTACCGTAGCGAATGTTAAAAGTCATCACGGTCAAGCTAACTGACTCTTCTGGAAGTACGTCCGGAGACGACCGGCAGGCGGGCACCATCAGCAAGACAACCATGGGGAGGCCGATTCGCATGTCTCACTTCCTGCCTTGTTGCAACGGCCCTAGGGTCACGAGCGACAGCCCGTGCCCCTCAAGATTCTGCCGATCCATCCAAAGCACTCGGCCTGCTTCCCAAGTGGGATAGTAATCAAAGTTGATTGTCGGGAGCCCGTACTCCCGCACGAACCCTGGGAAGAAGCCCCACTTCATTGGGGTGCTGGCCGTGAATTCATCGCGCTGAGCCACGACCGACTCAACAGCCTCATCCCAATCATCACACAGGTGATCGAGCCCCTGCAAATAGTCCCCATTGCGGAGGGCTGCGTGCACCGAAGGGGTCACATAGATGCGTTCATTCGGTACAGAACGCAGATCCCGTGCGAGCTTAGCCAGTGCGTGCTCCTGCAGCGCTTGGACATAGCCTGGGTCATCTGCGAGTTCGGGACCGTGTTGGTGGATTTCCCAAGCTCCACTCACAAGCATGGTGCCATTGAGTCCATACAGGATAGCCAGAAGTCCCGCTATGGCCCCCCGACGCTTCGCAACGGGCACTCGACGGAAAACGACTGTCATTCCATGGGCTGCAAGCACCGCCAAGAAAGGCATGAGCACCAAGAGGTTGCGCACAAGAAAGACAATCACACTCGACATATAGCCCACGTAAAGAACCGGCATCACCAGCAGAATCCCTGCCTGCCACGGTTGAGTGCGGCACAGGTGCACAGCCCCAACAACGCTCAATCCAATCAAGAGCGCAGACACCATCGGTGAATAGGAGAACGCCTGGAAAACGAGGTAACGCAGGATCAAGTGCGTGTGTTCAAACCCAGCGGCGATGGTGTGCAAGCCATGGCCCACTTCTGTGTAGTGCCGGCGCTCATACTTTAGGTCCGCCCAAAACAAGTCCGAGTCCAATAGGATTCCGGGGGTGGTGGCCACAAAGACTGCGGCAAAGATGACCAAGCAGACCAGCACGTAGCCGCCCGAGCGCGCGGTCTTCAGGGTCACCCCCCCTCCACCGGCCCAACCGTGATACAAGCAGGCCACTCCCACGGGAACGAGAAGCAAGCCGCCGGGATACTTGGAACCGCAACCTAGGCCCGCCGCCACCGCGCCCAACGCCAACCAACGCAAGCCGGCACCGCCCTTGACGCTGCGCATACAACACATCAGACACAGGGCGGCGCATTGCATCAAAAGTCCATCGGGGGCCGCCCAGCGCAAGTGGTAAGCCACCTCAAAGGACAGGCCGAGCAGCGAGGAGGCAAATACAGCCTCTAGTCCCGAACCGCCCCGGTCCAGCACACATCGGTGAACCCAGACCAGCGCGAGAGCACCCACAACCAAGAAGAGCCCACGCAGACGGAGAAGAAATGCTTTCGAAGGCCCCTCACGCTGTAAGTCCCGCTTTGCTTGGTCCTTGGCTGCAGGCGGCAACAGGGCCAAGACGGATTCTCGATAATCCTCACCACGAATCCTCTCTGGGAGCAACGCCGCCATGGTGAGTGCAAACCCAAGCGATGGATAGTTGTACCGGCCCGGCAGAATGCTGTCCTGCTCGACGGCCTTCCGCATGGGCCTAAGGAAGGACTGATGCTCATCCCAATGCCCCCCAAAATCTAGCCCGGTAAAGCCAACGAACAAGAACAGGACAAGGGGCAACAAGACCCCCGCCATGGGTCGCGAGGACATCATCAGCCCTGTGCCCCCTGTGACTTCCCATCCGAGTTGGGTTCGTATTTCATCGACACACCAGCCTACAGCAAGGTCATGTGGGATCCCAGGCTTCCCGAGAATGTCTAATGCACAACTAGCATCATTCGTCCTCTCCCCCTGTGACATAACCCAATGCCTTGAGCTGGGCCTCCAATCCTGTGCGGCTCATCACGTCGACCTTTTCTTTCTCAAAGAGGGGCGTGCAGGACCGCCTGACAAATGTGTGCAGTTCAACCGGAAGGGGCGTACCACCTAATCCGGTCAGGTCACGCCGATCTTGTGGGTCTGCAATCGGGTCGTAGCTGTAGAGTGATGGAACATCCACCTCTTGGGCTGGGGGAGCAAGTGAAACTCAACTGGATGGCCATGCCACGCGAGGTTTGGAGTCTCTTCAAATTCCGAAGAGAAGAGGGAAGCCAGCCTCTGGACTCCCCCCTCCTGTGTTTTCGCCATAACCCCTGCAGTGCCCGTCCATCTGTAGACCAAGACTGCCGCACTCCAATTTCGGGAACGAGAGGCATCAGCCCCAGGATGGATGCCCATTACAGCCCCGCAATCTTCCCTTTACCCGGGATGCGCTGGGGCCCTGTTCTTACCAGAGCGATGCCGTGGAGCTCCTAGCGGTCATGGCCGGACGGTTCGCGGCCCTACCCAATCTCCCAGCACTGGCCGGACCAAATGAGGTCTTTGAGATCGCCTGGGCCCTGGGAGGCAATGGCCTCATTGAGCTGGGAGTGAACGCCCACCTCATAAGTAGGAGCCTCTACCTGGCGAAAAATGCCGAGGGGAACAGGCAGGTCGGGGTTGTTATCCATTTGCGACATCAAAAACGCAGGCGCAGAGGACTCCGTGCTGGCATTCCAGACGTCAGCCTCTTCGGCGGAACACACGCTGATGTCCCAACCATCTACGCGCAGTCCTTTTTCATTGTCGGCTCCAAAGATCATCTTTTCTCCCGGGACGAGATTGATGGTCTTTTCAGCGCGCACAGACTTAGCCATATCGTCCGCGTAGAAGTCCTTGTTGAAGATCACGCAGTTCTGCAGGACCTCAACAAAAGCCGTGCCCTGATGTCGGTGAGCCGAAGCGAGGGTGGCTGCCATGTGCTTGGAGTCACTGTCGAGAGTGCGGGCCACAAAGGTCGCATTGGCTCCGATGGCCAGGCTGACCGGATTGAAGGGCCTATCCACCGAACCCATGGGAGATGTCTTGGTGCGCTTTCCTGCGGGTGAAGTTGGCGAATACTGGCCCTTGGTGAGCCCATAGATTTCATTGTTGAACAAGAGGATGTTCAAGTTGACGTTGCGACGCACGGTGTGGATGAAGTGATTCCCACCAATGGACATCGCATCGCCATCCCCGGTCACAATCCAGACATCGAGCTCAGGGTTAGAGGTCTTGATGCCGGTTGCAAATGCTGGGGCACGACCGTGGATCGTGTGGAACCCGTAGCTACTCATGTAGTACGGAAAGCGACTGGAGCACCCAATGCCGCTGACAAACACAATCTGTGATGGATCTACGCCGACCTCCGCGAGGTACTTTTGTACTGCGCTCAGAATGGCGTAGTCGCCACAACCTGGGCACCAACGCACCTCCTGGTCCGACTGAAAGTCCTTCTTCTTGAGAGTTGCTGTTGTAGACATGTCAGTTGTCGAGAATGGTGACGATCTTGTTGGAGAGCTCGGAGACGAGGAAGGGTTGTCCCGTCACTTTGGTGTAGGGAACGAAATTGTGGTGTGGCATCTCACTGCGCAGAATGCGTGTCATCTGTCCCATGTTCATTTCGGGCACGAGAATCGCCTTGAAGCGCGTCAGAATCTCGTCTAGATCATTGGGAAGGGGCCAGACATAACGCAAGTGCACCTGACTGACCTGACGACCGGAGGAATTGATGTCACTCACGGCCTGGGTGATGATTCCTTTGCTTGATCCCCACCCGAGCACAAGTACATCGCCCGACTGCTCGCCGAGGACCTCGGTTGCCGGATAGGTATCGGCCACGTTTTGAACTTTTTGGTGGCGTTGGTCGGTCATTGCCTGGTGGTTGTCTGGGTCGTAGCTGATGTTTCCATCGAGATCTTTTTCCAGACCGCCCACACGGAAGGCCATGCCGGGGGTGCCGGGCTTCACCCATGGTCGCGACCCTTTTTCATCGCGCTTGTAGGTGTGGTGCCCCTCAGGATCCGTCGTGAATTCGACTGGGAACGACTTCAGACTGTCTAGCTCGGGGAGCTTCCAAGGCTCGGTACCGTTGGCGATGAAATTGTCCGAGAGCAGAATCACTGGAGTCATAAACTCAACCGCGATGCGGCAAGCCTCCACGGTCACATCAAGCGCATCGGAGGGCGTGCTGGCCGCCAACACGGGCATGGGTGCATCGCCATTGCGGCCAACGATCGACTGCAAGAGGTCGGACTGTTCCACCTTGGTGGGCATGCCCGTAGACGGGCCCGCACGCTGGATGTCCACGATGACGAGAGGAAGCTCAGCGGAGATGGCCAGGCCCATAGCCTCGCCTTTCAGGGCCATGCCGGGACCTGAGGTAGTTGTGATCCCAAGACTTCCTGCAAAGGACGCCCCGATGGCAGCACAAATGGCAGCGATCTCGTCTTCAAGTTGCATGGTGACCACCCCGAATCGCTTGAGCGCGGCGAGCTCTTCGAGAATGGTCGTCGCCGGTGTAATGGGGTATGAGCCCAAGACTGGAGTGAGTTCCGCAAGCTGGGCGCCCGCAACGAGCCCCAGGGCGATTGCCTGGTTCCCATTGATATTGCGATACGTACCCGCAGGCAATTCGTCCGTCTTGGGAACCTCATACCGGCCCTGGAACAGCTCGTGAATGTCGCCAGCATTGAAGCCAGCCTGCAGGGCCATCTTATTGGCCTCTGCCAACTCGGGTTTCTTGGCGAACTTTTCGCCAAGCCAGTCCATCGTAGGTTCAAGTGGCCGCGAGTAGACCCAATACATCAGGCCGAGGGTGTAGAAGTTCTTACAACGCTCTTTGTCCTTCTTGCTTAGCTCGGTCTCAGCCAAGGCATCAAGGACGCGCTCGTTGATGTCCACAGGAATCACACGGAAGCCCTCAAGGGATCCGTCTTCCAGCGGGTTGGTGTCCAACTTCGCCTTCTTCAAATCGGACGCCTTGAATGCACCCGTGTTCACAACGACGATTCCACCCGGCTTGAGGCTGGAGATATTCACGGCCAATGCCGCAGGGTTCATGGCCACCAACACATCGGGACCATCCCCAGGAGTGTGAATATCACTGGCACTAAACTGCAGTTGGAATCCCGACACGCCTGGGCGTGTTCCAACTGGAGCACGGATTTCCGCTGGGAAGTCCGGCAGGGTCGCGAGGTCGTTGCCCACCATGGCGCTCGTCAAGGTGAACTGGTTGCCGGTAATCTGCATGCCATCGCCGGAGTCTCCAGCGAAGCGGATAACCACGTTGTCCAGCTGCTGTAGTGGCAGCTCGGATCCGGGCTCTTGGGTGATTGTCATGGGGTCGAAGGCGGTCATCGACGACCGCTCCGGGGTGTGTTGGAAAGGGCAGCTGGCTAGGTTGGAGCACCTAGCAGGTGGGTCCGTCCTGAGTCGGAAAGACCTCCGCAAAGCCTGCGTTCAGGGTGTTTTTTGCGGACTCAGTATAGGCATGGGAGGCCCAGACGGTAGGGCCTACAGCCCTCTTCCCCACATTCATGGACTGATCTTTGAACTCAGGGCTTTGACCTGCGGTGGGAACCCAACTCTCTGTCACGGGAGAGTACGCCTTTGGGCCCGGCGGAGTGGTAGGATGATCCTATGGATTACATCCTCACTAGCGGTCTCGTTGTTGCCTGCCTGCTTGCCCTCAGTGCGCGCAAGCAGGCCCAGTTGGCCCTCAAAGGTATTGAAGATGCCCGCGCCGACACCCGGCGACAGGCTCGAAACGTGGCCGAAGCCCTGCGCCGAGAGCTCTTTATCGTCCAACAATTCATGATTCGGCTCGTCTCAGATGAGAAGCTCACCCCTGAGATGGTCCGTGAGGGCCTACTGTGGCGTGAGGTGAACGATGCCGAGGCCCAACAGATGATCGCCGGGGACCCCAACTTCATCTTGGTGGACGTGCGCTCCCCTGATGAGGTGGCGGAGGGCAAGATTCCCGGCGCTCTGTGTATTCCGGTGGACGAAATCGCCGAACGATGCCAGGAGATTCCCAAATCGAGCCAATCCGTACTCGTGTATTGCGCAGGAGGGGGTCGCTCACTCGGTGTCTGTGAAGAACTCTCCCACATGGGTTACGAGCGACTCCACAACCTCACAGGCGGCTTTATGGGCTGGACCGGCGCGGTCGAGAAGCCCTAGGAGAGACACCCTAGCTGTGTTTTTTCAGCTAGCCGCCAAGCGGGCACGCCCTAGGCCCAGAATTGCCCCCTGCACCCCCTTGATAGTTCGAACACAGGCAATGTCCCCATCCCGCGACTCAACCTGGGAACCCGTGCGCTAGATTGGCCACCGTTGAAGCCGGCCACCGCACAATTCCCACGCAAACACGGCCTGGTGCTCCTGGCCGTCGCCCTCCTTTTGCGCATTGCCCACACGCTCCTTTGGCACGGGGCGGGGAACGGCGAACTCTACCTTGATGCCGAGCGCATGGCCCAAACCGCACGGGGCCTTGGGGCGGCGTTTCCCGAGGGCAACGAGCCCTATCTCCTCTCTCCGCTCTACCCCTACCTCATGGCTCCCTTCCTGGCCATGGAAGGGTGGCTCTCCTCCGGCCATTCCATCTTGGTCCTGCGCCTAGCCCAATCGGTGCTCGGCTCAGCCACCGCACTGCTCGCCGCTCGCATGGCTGCCCCCCTTGGCGGGAATCGAGCCGGTTGGATTGCGGGACTCCTCGTCGCTCTCCACGGTCCGACCATTTATTACGAAACCGAGGTGCTCCTCGCTGGACCGCAGGCTTTCATGCTCATGTGCGCCCTGCGGCTCGCCCAACTCGGGGGGCAGCGCGATCCCGAACACCCCGCCCTTGCTCGCACATGGTTTTTTGCCGGGTGGAGCCTGGGCATCGCAGCGGCCCTACGCCCCATAGCCCTACCCCTCGCCCTCGTCCTGTTCGCCCAAGCTTGGCGCTCCCACGGACGTCCGGCAATCACACGATTGCTCGCCGGCCTGAGCCTTGCAGTCCTCCCCTTTACAGCCCACAACCTCATCACCTCGGGCGAGCCGATACTCCTTTCGGCGGGTGGCGGTTTCAATTTTTGGGTCGGCAACCACGCCGATGCCCCTGGCACCTTTGATGCGCCGCCGGAGTACGACCTAGCCAGCGACCCCGTCGGCCGGAATCTGGCCCAGATCCACAGCGGTGCGGAACTAAGCCACAGCGAAGCCTCTTCATGGTGGAGACGCCAGGCCCTCGACCACATGGCCGCTCATCCTTTGGATAGCCTCGCCCTCTTCGGCCGCAAGGCACTCCTGTTCTTCCATCCTGACGAGATCCCCCAGTTGGCACCGGGCTTTCATGCGACGGCCCAATCGCAGGCTCTCCTCCGCTGGCCCGTCCTCTCCTCGTGGCTGCTGATCCTTGCATTGCTTGCACCCCTCGCGAACCCACGCAGCCGCGCTCTCGCTGCGTCTTTGTGGCTCTACGCAGGTGTGCTTGTCTTGTTTTTCATGGCGGGCCGATACCGCGCACCCATCCTCCCACTCGCCGCCACCCTCGCCGGTATCACCCTCTCTGGCCTCGCCGGACAGCTGGCAATTGGAAAGGGACGCATGATCTTTGGGATGGTCCTGTTCATAGGAGTGGGGCTAGGTCCGCTCATTCGGAACTCCTCGCTCGCCATCGACAAGCAGGCTGGCCTGGACATGCAGGCCCGACGCTCTGCCATGGAGCTCATCGAGAAGGGTGCTCCTGTCGGGGCCATCCGATTGTTGCAGGCGAGTCTCAGCCAGCGAGACAACTTGTCTACCCGCACAACACTGGGCCTTGCGTTCGCTGCAGCTTCGCAACCCGAGAATGCTGCCCAGGAGTTTCGCAGAGTTCTGCGCACGCAACCCGCTCACCCCGATGCTGCATTTCACCTCGCAGCCCTGCTCATCGGACCCATGGCAGGGGCCGATGACGCCGAACGATTGACGACAACTCGCTCCGCCGAGGGATTGTACAGGGCCGCCCTCAGCACCCGGCCCGAATGGGCCGAAGCCCACTTCAATCTTGGCGTCGCCTTGCTGCGCCAACTTCGTCTCGATGAGTCCATTGCCAGCATCAACCGTGCCCTCCAACTCGCGGGCCCTAGCCCGATTTGGGAACCCGAGGCAAGGCGTGCTCTTCAAATCGCCCGCAATCGGCGCAACGCACCCCGATTGCCCTGACAGAATCCCCTCGCAGGGATCTTGTGGCTGGCATGGGTTGTGCAAGGGCAGTCCTTGTGTAGAGAATGACACCATGACTCAAGCCATCACCCCCGCTGAGATTGAACGCGACCTCGCTTTTGCACGAGCCGCCGCCGCCGCTGCTGGAGAACGAGCCATGGGACTGCGCGCCATGGATCGCTGGGAGGGCAAGATGCTTGCCGACGTAGGGGACCAAGCCTGCGACGGGTACTTGCAAGGCCTGATTCTCGGCCGCTACCCCGAGGACGGCATCCTGTCCGAAGAAACAGCCGACTCACCCGCGCGTCTCTCACACGATCGTGCTTGGATCGTCGACCCTCTCGACGGCACTCGCGAGTACAGCCAGCTACGCCCCGATTGGGCTGTGCACGTGGCCTTGACCGTGGGCGGACAGTGTGCCCTTGCCGCCGTCGCACTGCCTGCTCAGGGAAAAGTGCTCTGGGGAGTGACCGTTGCCGGCCAGGAACGCCACGGCGTCGATGGTCAAGGCACCTTGCTCAGTGGAGACTCGCCCTGCCCGCAAACTCCAAGAGTGGCTGTCTCCCGCAGTCACACCCCCCCTTGGGTAGAGAGTTTCATCGAGAAGATCGGCGGCGAACCCGCTCCCGCGGGATCAGTAGGGAACAAGGTCTGCATGCTCCTGTCTGCCGAAGCCGATGTTTACGTGCACAAGATTGGTCTGAAAGAATGGGATACCTGTGCACCCGAGACGGTTGCCCGAGCACTCGGTTGGCACGTTTGCAAGCTGCGTGGAGATGAACACCGCTACAATCTGCCCGACCCCCACAATCACGAACTCGTGGTTTGTAGGCCTGCCCTCAAAGACCAAGTCCTTGAGACCCTTGCCGCATGCGGGGCACTCGAAGATGACCGCAAGGGTGACTAGCCAAAACGCGCACTCCTGCGCAGGGGAACTCAGGCCGCTAGAGACTCTCGAGTTCACCGAGAACGGACTGCAAGGCTGACGCTAGAGGCTCGTCCAGGCGCGGTGCCAGGGCACTGACAAGGGCCTGTGAGATGGCCAAGGTTTGTTCGGGACCTCGGGTGAATGCCGACCAAACCTGTGCCGGATCATCAGCGGCGCGCAAATCCTCTAGGAGCGATGATAGGTTGTGGAGTTTGTCTGCCGCCTTGACCATCAGGGCTTCTGGAGAGAGGTGCGGCACATGGTCAATGGCGGCCTGCTTGCGCTCCTCCCAAGTGAGCGACTTGTTCTCGGTCACCTCGGCCACAATGGAACTCACCCGGGGGCCAAATTCAGACTGAAGGCGCTCTGCGCTCCAGTCGGGACAATCCTCGACCACATCGTGCAAGAGGGTGGCTACGAGGGTGTCCTCATCGGCCCCGGCCCGAGCCGCGATCAAGGCGGCATGGACTGGATGGAGAAAGTACGGTGTCTCGCCCCCCTTGCGAGTGTCCTTACGATGGGCGAGTTCCGCCACCCGCAGGGCACGCTCGACAGTAGGGCTGTACATGGACCTCGGGACCTCGGGGCCTCGGGGCCTAGATCTGCACGCCGAGCGGCTTGAGAGCCGCCACGCCGAACAGCATCGACGCCACCAGGAAGACTAAGATGACCCCCAGGGGACCTGAGCCCGGTAACCAGCCGAGGTCGCTTTCGGGATAGATGAATGCAACTCGGGCGATGCCGGACTCTTCAGAGAATGTGTCCTCAGCCGGCCAGAGCACGGCAGAAAGGAAATCTGTCACGCGCTCTGGTTGCAAGAGACGCGGGCTAACGTCGCCGGCCGCGAGTCGTTTGACAGACTCCACACCGCCGAGGCTCAGGGTAAGGTCAAACTCCCCCGATCGAGTTGCGACGATTTCTTGGAATGCCAAGCCCTTGGCCGGCACCGCAACCAGTTTGGAAACCGCCTCGACACCATCAGGCAAGATCAACTGGAGATCTGACGCCTCGCGCTCGTGCCCCTCAGCCAACTCAATCCGAATGGTCAGGCCCTGCCCCGCTAGTAGCTGGGTGTGGTCCTCCTGCACCGGGACGGGCATGAATCCGTAGCGCACGACCATCTGAGCGATGACAAAGGCGAACGGAACGGAAAGCGGGATAAAGGGCCCGAAGTTGAACACCACGTACTGCACGTTTCGCATGAGAACCTTGGCAATCGCCCGTGAAACCAGAACGAGGTCGTTCTGATACAGGCGAATCTCAATCATATGCCCCTTGATCTTGTCCTTGGCTGCCTTGATACCACTCTGCGAAGAGATGTGCTTGAAGATCAAGAGGGCGAGGACGCCAAAAGCACCGCTGACCGCAATCAATGCAAACTCCATCCCGAGTGCCTCAAGGGGCGTCAGGACGACATCGAACAGGGCGGTGGCGGCGTGGTTGAGTGCGTTCATGGAAGTTGGGTCAGGCCGGTACGGAACGGATGTTCTGTCTGAAGACTGGGACTAGCTGATGTAGCCGAGGCCGCGCAGCTTCTCCGTAATGTCGTCATCCGAAGAAGCGTCCTCGAATTGTGAAAGCTCACGCTCAAGGACATGGTGGATGAACTCCTCGTGGGAGGCATAGCCTGCCACCTCTGAGATCTGTTTGATGCGATCAAGAAGGTCGGGATCGATTTTGATTTTGTTGCCGGAACCAAACATGGGTATTGCCTCGTGGTGTAGTAAGTAGGAAGGAAAATGGGATCAGTCGAAAACCCGGCGGCCAAGCATGCCGTCGCCGGGCTGAAGGTCATAAAAGCGCAGGATCTCAACCGTGAGGTCCTCAAGCCGCGGGTCGGACACCCTAACGGGACGGTTCGAGAGTAGAGTGCCTTGCACGACGCTCGGGTCCATCAAATGGCTACCATTGAACGTGCCGCCCACATTGTCGGAAAGGACTGGACCGGGCACACGGCCTAGGGAAGCTTCGTCAGAATTGCCATAGCCGCTGTTGTAGCCCACAAGAATGTCGGGAGCCTCGCCCACGCGATCACCCTTGTACACCTCGGTGGCCAAATCCGCGCTCAGCACGACACGGGTGCCACCATCGTCCACAGCCTCCAGCCCCGCCTTGATTTCCGCAAGCAAGGCTGCCTTTTCCGACTCAGTCACGATGCCCTGGTCTTCCCGGCCGGCCATGTTCAGGTACAGACCGTTGAACCCCATGCCATAGGCTCGGGTCTTGCTCCAATCTGCTTGACTGAAGATGTTCACGTGTTTGTGGTCAGCATGCCCCGTAGGAAGCTCGCGCTCATAACCCTCCTTGAGAACAAGGTAGCCATTCTCAAGTAGCCAGGTGTTGAGGCTGAACTTGCGGCGATAGGGTGCGAAGCCGTGATCGCTCATCACAACGATCGGCGTGTCTTGCCCGACACGATTGCGAATGTGTCCCAGCACGGGATCCATCTTCATATAGAGGTCCGCCACCACATCTTTCCAGGTGCTCCCCTCACGGCTGGACCAATCACTGGAGTCCTGAGCCGCTATGGCCGCGTCATAGAATGGGTGGGCAGGGTCTGAATGGCGCCACATCATGTGACAGCAAAGATCAACCGTGGAGTAGTAGAAGAACAGGAACCCACCTTCGTCGCCGTCCATGTACTTGTCGAGTGCGAAATCGAGCATCCGACCGCGTTCCTCGTAGACAAGTTGTGCCTGCTGCATGAACTCTGCGTCCGTGAGCATGAGCTTCTTCAGGGCGTTGACGTCCTCAGCCATCCCCTGGGTGTAGTACAGCCCAATCGTCTCTGCGAGTTCTGCGGCGGCTGTCTCGGGAAGTGAAACTGGGTTGATGGGCGCCTTGGGGTCAACATTGACCGGCGATGCGTACAGTTCTAATTCTGGGCTGATGGACCGCAAATAGAATCGCACGATCCCGTTCATGTCCATCAAGCCCATGGGCAGCATGGAGAAGCTGACCGGGACGAACTCACTCCACTGGCCTGGCTCAAGCACCATAGAAACGCCGCCAACCTCGATCACCGCTGCACCGGCATCCTCGTCCACATAGATGTCGAGCGGAGTTCGCGTGCGTGGGTCGCCGTCTTTGAAGTTATTAGCTGGCCCGAGCAAGTGAGTCATCGCAACGCCATCACGCACGGTCAGGCGAATCACCTTTTCGTCATCGATGCGATCGAGAGGAGGGTCGGTGCTGTAAAGGCTGGGCTCGCCATAGGCTGAATCCACGGCCGGCGTCATCATGCCCGGGAAGGACACGCCTTGGGCGCTAGGCTCCACAGGGAAGTTGATAGGCATACGCCAGATGTCCGCCGGGACACCCGCCTCGCCGAGCATGGTCCAAAACGCCTTGCCTGAGCGATTCGAGTCCCCGCCCTCTTGGGTCGGGAATTTCCACGCACCGGGCAGGCTGATGGCCCCAGCTTGGCCGGCGGTGACGGTACCCGGGAGGGGTGTATAGTGCGCCTTATCGCGATGGATAAAGTCAAAGATGCCGTGCCCACCAGGATCGCGGCCGGTAATGAAGTTAGACCAAGCCACAGGACTCTGAGGAGGCGTGGAAGTCGCGAGATCACGAACCCCGTCAGCCTCGGCAATCAACCGAGCAAAGTTGGGCATCCGATCGGGGTACTGGGCCACGACTTCACGCAAGATATCAGGGTCCATTCCATCAATACCCAGCACCACCATTCGAGGGTATTCGGGGGCCGCTGGAGGGCTAGGTGGCACAGCGGGCTCTAAGGCGAACGGCTCCGCGCCTGCCCGTGACCCTCGGGGAATCCCCGAGGCGAGTAGGGTAGCGATAATGGCTAGGGACAGGTAAGCAGTCCAACGGGGGAGCAGCATCAGGCTTGCTCCTTCTTAGCAGCGGTTTTGCGCACGGGTAGTTTGTCCGTCACCTTGTGAGTGGGCTTGCGCTCTCCAAAGAGAGGGGCACCCTGCATGTATTCGGGAATATCCACACCGAACAGTTCCAAAGTAGTTGGCGCGATGTCCCCCAAGGAGGGTTCATCGGTGTTGATGGGCCTGTTGCACCAGAACACGCCCGGCACGAGGCGCGGATCAACGCAGTGGTCACCAGACCAAGACTTTGTGTTGTCGCTGAAGATCACCTCCGAGACGGCGCCGGTGGCGCAATCCCAAGAATGGCGATACCCGCGCTTGTAGCCAATCAACAGTTCAGGAGCCATGTCCGCGTAGGGGCCGCTGTGGTGCTGTTTGGTGAGGAACACCTCATTGATTACGTCCTCCCCACCCACGGGATCGACAAGCTTCTCAAGCTTTGCTTTGATCTCAGCGCTAAGGGCGTCCACATCCTCATTGGGGACGATGCCATTGCGCTCGCGGCCCACTCGATTGAGGAAGATTCCTGTCAAGCCCAAGGTAAAGGCTCGCGTTTTCTCCCAATCAACAGAGGCGAACCAGTCTGCCGAGGTGTTGGATCCATCCTTGAGAACCAAATAGCCCTCGTCTCGCAGCCAAGCATTGAGATTGACTCCGCGCTTGAAATTGCAGAAACCGTGGTCGGATATGACCATCAAGACCGTGTCCTCGTCTTCGCCGATCTTCTCGCGCACCTCCACAAGGAATTCATCCATCTTGGCGTACATCTCGCGGATGACATTCTTGTAGACCTCTGTGTCGCGCCCCTCATTCGCCGGATGGCTAGGGTCGAGATAGCGATAGAACATGTGACTGATACGGTCAGTCGTATCGAAGACGCACGTCACAAACCCGCGGGGCGTTTTCTCAATGACATCCCAGAGCTGCTTCTTGCGCTCTTCAAAGATGAGCCAGGCCTGGTCGAGGAATGCCTTCTCATCGATGACTCGTTCGTTTAGGGCCCAGGTGTCTTCCGCCAATCCCAACGTGGCGTACTTACCCATCATCTTGGCCAGATAGATGGAATAGACCAGCGGATGGCTGATCGGCATGGCCGGGTCCTCGGGATCGATATTGACGGGGGTGATATAAATCTCCACGTCGCTGTCATCCCAGGTTTGGAGATAGAGACGGGCGATTCCCTTGACGCCATCAAAAGGAACCTCCATCCAAGGGGTGTACTCCTGAGGGCCAACCTCAACGGTTTCATCACCCACAGTGATCTGCGCTTTGCGTGTCGTCGAGTCGAGCTCCACCGTGAAGGGAGACTTCATGGCGTGGCCATCCTTACCCGGGGGGCCCTTGATGGCTGACTCGATTCTGTTTGCGCGCAGCGCAATGCGGAATTGTTGGCCTCCGATGTGTGCGTCGCCGCTGCGCTCCTTGGTCGAATAGAATGAAAAGGATCCCTGAGTTCCCTGGAGGTCGGGAACGCACATGCCTGATAGCAACGTTCCGTTCTTGAACTTCTGAGCGGGAAAGGTGATCGGCACACGGATGATGGAGGACCACACGTGATTGGCACCGAGCAGCTTCCAGAAGGGTTGGCTCTTTTGGAGGATCTTATAGATCGCTCGCTGGCCGAAGGGCACCTTCGCAAAGCCAAGATTGATGTTGCGAGGAACGGTGCGGGTATCCGTGGATGAAAGCACCGGCATGTAGGAACATGGGTCCCTCGTCAAGAAGTCATAGATGTTGTGCCGGGAAGCATCCACTCCAGTCGCGTAAGTAGACCATGCGACCGGCGAAATCGAGGGCATCGCCGTAGCCAGCTTGTGAAAGCAGCCCTGGTCGGCCAGTTTCTTGAAGTTGGGCATGAGGCCCTCTTCTGAAAACTGCTGGGCAAGGCCCGGATCAAAGCCGTCGAGCCCGACTACAATGACGCGTTTGACACTCGCCTTGCTCTTGCCGCGCATGGTGAGAACTTTGACGACCGCCTTGATGGGCCAGATCAGGATGATGCCGAAGGCGAGCAGAAACGTACCGAGGAGAACCAGCAAGGAGCCGGCGGCTGCAAAACCCGCACCGGGTCCAATATAGGCCAGGGCTGGGCTGGTACTGGCCAACAAGAGTAAGCCTCCCAAGAGGGGCAGGCGCAGGCGACGGGCTAGGGGCGATGGGGCCATAGATCCGGGTAGGGGCGGATAGGGAGGGATAGATTCCGGCACGGAGTCTATGAAGGTGAGCGCTGGAGGAATCGTCGGTGGATCAGAACTGCAGGGAATCTATCGTCCGGGCACAGCAAAGACCTGAGAATGGGGGCCAGAACCCCGAGCGGCGGGTTGGAGGCCACCACGCCAACGGGGCGTGGATTACGCCCAATCCGTGTCAGCGTTGGCGTCGAGATTGCCCCAATCCCCTGGGATTTCGGCCTTTCTTGGCGCCGATCCACACATCTGGAAGCTCAATCCAGACCATCGTACTGAATCACGCCACCCACGCCATTCCCAGGACCGGGACGATCACAAGGTCATGAGGAGTACTCCCCCTAGTCCCAGACCGAGCCCCTGCAAGGCCCGCCGGGTAACGGGCTCGCGCAGAACCCAGACCGCTAGGACAAACGTGAACAGCGTTGAGGTTTGATTGAGGGCGGAAGCCACCGAGGCGGGGGCGTACTTGAAGCCACCCATCCACAAGAGCAGGGACAGGTAGGTACCCATGAGAGTGGCCCCAAGAACGGCCGGCATGGCCCTGCGCTTGAAGAGGGGAGCCAGGGACCGATGCTCAGCGGGCAGGAACACCCAGACCCCCAAGGCTGCAACAAGGCCCCCACCCATGCGCCACGTTGTCATCCATAGCAAGGGCCATTCTCCCATGAAGGGCTTGATCATGACGATGGAGACAGCCTGTGCAAAGCAGGCACCTAGGCCTAGGGCAACGCCCGCCTTCCCCGCGGCACAAGCATCAGTCTCTGGATCTGCGCTTTCGCGGCCAATGACTAGCACGGCAAGCAGAATCAACACAATGCCGAGAACTTGTTGAACGCCTAACCGTTCACCCAAGAACACGACGCTGAGCAAGATGATTGGTGGACTGTAGGCGGTGTTGACAATGGCCTGGCGGCTCGCCCCGAGTCGATTAAGACACATGAAAAACAACACGTCAGCGATTGCAATGCCTAGCACTCCACTGGCTACGAGTAAGGCGCGGTCCCCCCATGAAACACTGCCTGGCGTGTGGGCGCCCAGGGCTACAAACGTCAGCAAGAACAGGGGAAAGACAAGCGTGTTCTTGAACAAGTTCAGGGCAAGAGGCGGGACTTGGCGTCCGGCTATGCGGAACAGAATCACTGCGCAGGCCCAGCAAAGGGGCGAGAGCAGGGCGAACAACTCTCCAATCGATGGGTGGGCGTCCATGGACTGCGCTAGCTTGCCAGATTCCAATCGTTGGCAGGCCAGCATTCGTTGTAGGATACAAGGGCAAGGACATGAAACTGCTACGAACACAAGCGGCCCCCCCGCGCCGCACGACACGCCGCCCATTGCATCCTGCGCTGGCCGTGATCGGGCTCATGCTCCTTTGGGGGTGCACTTCAGAGACCCCAGAAACCACGCCCGAAGGCCCTTCGGGTGCCGCATCACCCGCCACAGGGCCCGCCACAGCACCCGCCACAGGGGCGCCTAAGGCCGTCTTCGTGATTTCCATCGACACGCTGCGCCAAGACCATGTGGGCACCTATGGGTATGAGCGCGACACGACTCCAGTCCTTGACCAGCTGGCCGAATCCAGCCTTGTATTTGAGCGCGCATACACCACAGCCAGTTTTACTCTCATTGCTCACATGAGCCTCCTCACGGGGCTCTATCCATTTCAGCACAGGGTCCTGAAGCCGAACAACTCGCTCAGTGCTCAAGCTCCCACCCTTGCCGAGCGACTGCAAGGAGCCGGCTATCACACGATGGGGTTTTATTTTCCCGGTTGGCTTGATGAGAACTACGGATTTGGCCGGGGGTTCGACCACTACCAATCCCACCGCACGGCGCAAGGTGCCCAACAGAACCTCTACGCTGCCCTCAGCAGCGCTCCCAAAGACAAGCCTATCTTCTGCTTCATCCACTTATTTGATGTGCACAATGCGGCGTTAGTTCGCAAGCGCAAGACGATGTACGATCCTCCGGCACCCTACGACCAGATGTTCGTGAGTGATGCCCGTGAACGGCTCGAAAAGGTCAATCCTAGGGCCACCTGGAAACGCGACGCCTCCAGCGTTCTACCCGATCAGCACGAGGCCATCGTTGGAATGTACGACGGCGGCATTCGTTATGTGGACACGGTGATTGGCGAGTGGGTTGAGCACCTGCGCGGGCTTGGCTTGTTTGAGGATAGTTTGTTCATCGTGACCTCTGACCACGGTGAAGGTCTCAATCAACGAGCATCCCGGTACGGTGGCCACGGAGGGGCCTTTGAGGAGGGCTTGCTGGTGCCCCTGATCTTGCGCCTCCCGAAGGGACAGTTCGGTGGCCAGCGCGTTTCGGGACCCGTGAGCCATGTGGACTTGATCCCGACCATTCTCGATGCACTCGATCACCCCGCCGACGATCGCTTGCCCGGACACTCACTGCTAGCTGGACGGCCGAGCGGCTCCCTGCTGTATGCCGAACGACCAGAAACGGACACGGTGTTGGACTGGCCCTGGAAGCTGACGCGCAAGAGCAAGGACGGCCGTGTTTTGCTCTACAACCTTGAAACCGACCCGCTTGAGCAGAATGACCTATTTGGAGCTAAGGCATCCGAAGCGATCCGCGAACGGGTGGCTAGCCTGCAACAGCTCGTGATCGAAGAGCGAGCCCAGCGTTTCATGCCGGAGTCTACAAGTGAGCAGGTCGACACTCGCTCCGAAGATACGCGTGAGCTGCTACGCGACCTCGGCTATTCAGACGACTAGGACTCGATCCCGCGTAGCCCTATGCGCCCTATGCGCGGGCCAGAATGCGCAAAACACCACAATACTGCCAAGCTCGCAGGCAAGCTCGCAGGCAAGCTCGCAGGCAAGCTCGCAGGCAAGCTCGCAGGCCCGATTGGATCGAGTCCATTCTGGAACACTTCGCCTGTCATCCAAGGGAATTGGGCGGCTCGGCTCCTCGGGCGGCGGGCACCTTATTGACCCCCCTGCCCGATTTAGTGAGAATCCCGACCCGCCAAGTCAGGCGGCGGATTTGACATCAGCCCACTCTCAACTGCCCTCCCCCCCCCACCCATGAGCAAAGAACAACAACTCGCTAAAATCTCCAGCCAAGAGGGCTTTATCGCCGCGCTAGACCAGAGCGGCGGCAGCACCCCTAAAGCCCTTGCGCTCTACGGTGTCGACGAAAACGCGTACTCCGGCGACGAAGAAATGTATGCGACCGTCCACAAAATGCGTACGCGCATCATGACGAGCCCCAGCTTTGGCGGCGACCGCATCCTGGGAGCGATTCTCTTCGAGGTCACCATGGACAGCGAAGTCAACGGCAAAGGCACAGCCCAATACCTGTGGGAGGACAAGCAGGTCATTCCCTTCCTCAAAGTGGACAAGGGGCTCGCCCCGGAAGCAGACGGCGCGCAGGTTATGAACCCCATGCCCGAGCTCGATGCTCTATTGGAGAAGGCCAACAGCAAGGGCATCTTCGGAACCAAGATGCGCTCGGTCATCAAGACTGACAATCCTGCTGGTGTGAAAGCCGTTGTTGACCAACAATTCGAGATTGGACGTCGCATCTGCGCTGCCGGCCTCGTGCCCATCATCGAGCCCGAAGTTGACATCCACTCTCCCGCTAAAGCTTCCGCCGAAGCGCTGCTGAATGCCGCAATGCTTGAGCAACTCAACAGTCTGGGTGCAGACGAGAAGGTCATGCTCAAGCTGACCTTGCCAGAGCAAGACAACTTCTATGCGGACTGCATCAATCACCCCAATGTCCTACGGGTTGTGGCCCTCTCTGGCGGCTATAGCCGCGAGGAAGCCAACGCACGCCTGACACGCAACAATGGCATGATTGCCAGTTTCTCACGCGCACTCTCCGAGGGCCTCAAGGCACAGCAGACCGAGGAAGAATTCAACAGCATGTTGGACGAGTCCATCGCTGCCATCTGCGCCGCATCACGCACTTGATCGCCAACGGATCTGACCTGTCAGCGTCCCATTAGAAAAGGGCCCTGAGAAAAGGGCCCCATGAGAAAAGGCACGCCCGGCCAATGGCCGAGCGTGCCTTTTTCGCAGGTCTTGGGGCAGGCGTTAGACGGTCGCGTCTGCGGTCGCAGTGGGCACGAGGCCCTTCTCGACGAGGTAGTCCAGAATGCGGTTGGCCGAGTCTTCAATGGACTCCGAGCCCGTGTGAACGGTGACCTCGGGGTTCTCGGGAGCCTCGTAAGGATCACTCACGCCAGTGAAGTTCTTGATCTCACCTGAACGGGCTTTCTTGTAGAGGCCCTTGGTGTCACGCTCCTCAACCACCTCAAGGGGAGCCTCGACGTACACCTCAACAAAGGTTGCATCACACATGCTGCGACACTCGTCGCGAATGGCCGTGTAGGGTGAGATCGCTGCCGTGATTGCGCCAGCCCCGTTACGCGCCAGGAGGTTGGCAACGAAACCAATGCGACGGATGTTGGTGTCGCGATCTTCCTTGCTGAAACCCAAGCCCTTGGAGAGGTTTGTGCGCACCACATCCCCATCGAGGACTTCGATGTTGACGCCACGCTCGACAAGGGTGGGGGTGAGGAATTCAGCGAGGGTAGACTTACCAGAACCGGACAAGCCGGTGAACCAGAGAATGAAACCGTTGTTGGACATGAGTCTGAGGGGGTGCAGCCAGTATTGGCCAGGGTCAAAAATCAAAAAAGGGATGGGGTGCTGGGCTGTTTGGCCTAGCGGATCTTTCCTTCGAGATATGGAACCTCGAAGCATTTCTCGTGCATGATCGGGCCGTGGCCGAAGTAGCCATTCTCGCCGAAGAGTTCGCCGTGATCGGCGGTGACAATGATCCAGGTGTTGTCGGGGACCATGTCGTAGAGCTTGGGGAACACCTCAGTATCGAGGTAGCGGACTGTGTCAACCTGGCGCTCACGCAGTTCGTCCATTTTGTCCTGGTCGAAGAACTGAAACGTCTCTTTGAATCGAGCATCGTCTTCGCCCGCGTCCGAGTCAGCTCCTTCGATTTGTTCGTTCATCTTCTTGAAGACTCCGTTGACTCCGCTGATGCGAGGCCACATGGAAGAATCTTCGTCGGGCTTGGCGTAGGGATAGTGGGTTTCACCTACGTTCAGCATGTAGAACTCGGGCCGGTCCGAATCGAACTTCATGGTGGGAAGCATGGCGGCCATGTCGTTATGGCTGTCCATGAGCTGGAAGTCGTCGAAATCTCGGTTGATGCCCGTCTTGGGGTTGAGCACGGGCAGGGACATGCGCGCGCAAGTCTTATAGCCCAACTGGTTACGGAGGAGACCCGGGAACCACAGGCCTGGAACCATCTTCCCGAACTCAATACCCTTGGCACCGAGGCGCTCGTTGTAATTGAAGAAATCCTCTTTGTAGTACTCGGAGGCGTAGACGTTTTCGGGCGAGGTGTGGGGCAAGAGGCCAGTCAGCAAGTTGTAGTGTGAAGGTGCCGTCCACGATGCGTAGGTGTACCGCTTCTCGACCTTGCCAAGCTTGGTGATGTTTTTGGGTTCCGCCGCCATGAACGAGTCATAGCGCAAACTATCGAGGGTGATCACGATGAAGTGATTGTCCGCCTGGGGCTCGGGGTGAGGAGCCATGCGCATCCCCATGGGGCGGGGAGGCAGCTTGGGCCGAGGGCCCGCAGGGGAGTGCACTTTCTTCTTATTGAACAGATCGAGGAGTCCCATGGAGCGCGCTGAAGGGTTGGAGGATGACTAGGAGAATGGGTGCTAGAGGGTGTGGCCGACGGTTCGCGGGGGCGAACCGTCGGCCTTGGGGGGAGTTTTCTATCGACCTACTCGGCCTTGGACTTGTAGTACTCCACCAAGATTGCCGCGGTAGTCTCGCGCATGATGCGCGGATCAGGGCTCTCTCCAGCAACCAACTGGGAGCGCACCTTGGTGCCGGAAATGAACACGGAAGTGTTTTCGGTGTTTTCACTCATCAGGCCCACGCGGCCGATTTCCTCAAAATAAGCGGCAAAACCGACATTGACCGTCTGGATGGACAGGCCACCGCCGAGGTTTTCGAAGACCTCTTGGGCATCAAAGTCACCCCAAATGGCCTCCCCATCGTCGAAGGGGGCATCGGCATGCTTGCGGCCAATAATAAAGTGGGTGAATCCCAGATTCTGTCGGTAGATGGCGTGCATGACGGCCTCTGCAGGTCCGCCGTAGTACATGCGCATATCCAGTCCGACCAGGTGGAGGTTGTCGTTGAGATCCTGGCCGTTCTGGCTCCAGAGGTCCTCATCCATGTCTCCGACCCCTAAGAGGCGATTCTCCACCAGCTTCTCGTAGGTCTCCATACGGGTGGTCGCGGGAACGTCGTCACCCTTGAGTTGACCCACTAGAGGGTTGAGGATCACCCCAGTGCGCTTGCCATTGGCACGCAGAATCGTCTCTGCGCCATACACGAGCGCATACTCGTGGGCCCGGTGCAGGGGGTTCCGAGTTTGGAAGGCGATGGACTGCTCCCAGCCTTGATCGGCCACCAATGCACGGGTTTGCCCAGGGGACATGACGCGATCAGCAAAGGGGCGGGCATCGGCCTGAGCCACAAGGCGGATCGTTCCGCCCACAAGCTGGGTTCTCTCGTCGCCGGTCCACAGTCGTGCACCGGGGTGATCAGTACGATCAGTCCGATAGACGGCCTTGATAAAAGCAGCCTTGTCCCAATCAAAAAGGGAATCCACCTCAAGGGTTCCGAAGGCCTGACCGCCATGAGTCAAGGCCAGCTTGGCTCCCACAGAGCAGGTCTGCGCTTCCGCATCCGTTACCGGCAGGATGATCGGAATCGTCCAGGCCCAATCACTTCCGCCGCGAGAAATGCAGCCCTTGGCGAGAACGTCGTTGTAATCCTGCTCCCCCATGGGGCCTGTGAGGGGGCTGAGGGTTCCGTCAGCGATTCGGTAAAGGGTCGTGTGGTCGACCTCATTGACCTCGATTGAATGAAGTCCGTCCACATCCGCGGCAGAGGGATCGATGCAATTGACAGGCTCGGCGAGGCCGCCGTGGACAGGAGAGATGTTGGAAACGGTAGAGGTCATGACTAAGGGGTGGGTTCCAGAAAAAAAGTGGTGTGGTCGTGTGGGATGGGAAGTCGGTGCTACAGGTAGCCGAGGTTCTTGAGCTTGCGCTTCACGTCGTCGAGTTCATGTTGGGTGAACTCTGGCTCGGCGTTCTCGGCCTCGGCCTCCCCCATCAGGTCGCGCAGCACGTAGACGATGAAATCTGTGGGCGAATCAAAGCCCGACTCCTCCACGACCTGCTGGATCTTCCGGTACAGGGGGCGGGGGATCTTGATGGTGACCTTAGACTCGCGCATGGAATGGGACCTTGTGCAAAAAGCCCCCAAATGAGGGCTCGTAGGAAAAAAGACAGGCTGAATCGGTACGAAGGGAGGCAGTCGCACACTCCCAACGCACTCTGATCATACTCCGATTGGAGTGCAGATGGAGTGCTCTGGGAGTGTCATCGATCGCTGACACCTAAGTTCTTGAGGCTAAAGGCCTTAGGGCAGTGAAAAAATGGCCTCCCCGCCCCCACTGCCCCAGGATGGGGCACTCAATTAGAGATAATACCCTCCTGGAGGCAATTGGAGGGCTTTCCAGGTCACCTGACACCCCCGCTGGGCCGAACAAGGGCATTGAAACTGCCTTCCCTCAAAGCCCACCGATACAGGGCTCAGGTTTCACCAACCCAAACGCTGCCGCCCGTATACCTAGCACACTCGGTCCATCCCCAAGACGCCACTACAGACTCAAGACCCATGCAAACCAAGATTCTGCTCCTCTCCTTCGCCCTCTGTGTCAGCGCCTGCTCCGGTGGAGGCGACCCTAAGCAAGATGGGTTGGCCGCCCTCCAAGCCAGCGATTATGCAGGGGCGGTGAGCTCCTTTGATCAGGCCCTCGCGGGCCTAGGCTCGGATGCAAGCGCAAGCGAACGCCGTGAGATTAGCCTAGCGCGCTGCGAAGCTCTCTCCTACGTGGACGGTGCCAAAGCCGAGGCCGCATTCAAGGCCATCTGCACGGAGCACTCAGACATTGGCGTCAACGAGTACTCCCTCATCGCCGGAGCCATGATCAGCGGCAAGGCCATGGTCAACGCCGTCACCGTCGTGGACCTAGGCGTAAAGGCATTCCCTGACGATCCCAAGATGGCCAAGCTTCTCGAAAACGTCAAACAGGCCGCCGCCAACGACTCAGCGGCCATGGATGCCCTGCAAGGCATGGGCTACCTCGGCGGCGACTGAGCTAAAGCAAGGCGTCTGAGCACCTCCGGCGCTCCCGCGTAGCCTGCAGTCAGCACTGTGCGGCGCCCTGCGTGCTGATAGATCAAACTTGGAAACGACGTCACGCCCAGCTCGCGTCGGAGCTGCAAGTCAGCATCCAGCAACGCCTGGCCCTGACCCGTTTCGAAGCCCTGGGCCAAGAGTCCCCGGGACAAGCCACAATCTTCACCTAGGTCGAGAAGCGTTGACTGGTCCGATGGATTCCGTGCGTGGGCGTAATAGGCCGCCTGAATCAAGTCAAACATGCGAGGGCCGCAGCCCGGTTCTATTCGCTCTGCTAGTAGAACGGCTCGACAGGCGAGGTAGGTGCTGCGCCGCGGCTCACACCGGTCCCAGAATCCCCAGTTGAAGGTGGCCCCGGTTTCCCTCTCCACTGCACGCCAGGCGGCCCTGACATAGCTGCGAGTGGGCTCATCCATGGGGTCAGAATTGTCTGGGGCAAGGCCCCCCATGACGTAGCGCACGACCGTGTTTCGAGGCAATGCCGCCAGCACCTCATCGCGCACCGGCTTGAATCCCCAACACCATGAGCACATGGGGTCAGCCACATAGAAGAGAGTCGTATCCATCGGGCTCGTGCTGGCTCTAGAGGGAAAAACGAGCGATGGTCTCCAGCCCTACTTTCCGATCAAGAAGTGGGCGATGTCGCCTTCTTGCATGACATAGTCACGGCCTTCAACACGCAGCTTTCCTGCGGCTTTGACTGCAACTTCGGTCTCATGCTCTACCAGGTCATCGACTGAAAACACCTCGGCGCGGATGTAGCCCTTTTCAAAGTCGGTGTGAATCACCCCCGCCGCCTTGGGACCGGTATCCCCTGCGAGGATATTCCAGGCCCGAATCTCTTTTTCACCCGCCGTAAAAAACGTCTGCATACCCAGGAGCCCGTAAGCGCGTTTGATCAGGCGTTCGAGCCCCGATTCCTCTAAACCCATTTCCTCCAAGAACACCTCGCGCTCTTCAGGATCCATCTGGGAGAGCTCTCCTTCAATATCGCCGCACAGAGCGACGACTTCCGAACCCGTGCGCCCCGCATACTCCATCACGGCCTGAGCCTGTTTCGACTGGGCATCCATGTCGTCGTCGCTGACATTCGCCACAAAGAGCACAGGTTTCATCGTCATCAAAAAAAGCGGCTTGAGAAGTGCCCGCTCCGTTTCAGTCCAGGTTTCAGCACGCAGCTGGTTGCCCGCCTCCAGCGCTGCCTTGGCGCGTTCAAAGACTTCCTGCTGCTTGATGCTGTCCTTGTCCCCACTGCGGGCCTTCTTGGCTACTCGCTCCACGTTGCGTGTGACCGTATCGAGATCGGCCAGTGCGAGCTCTAGCTCGATAACCTCAATGTCACGAACCGGGTCAATCTCCCCATGAACATGCACCACATCCCCTTTTGTGAAGCAACGCACGACGTGTGCGATGGCATCCACTTCCTTGATGTTCGCCAAGAACTTGTTCCCAAGCCCCTCCCCCTTCGAAGCGCCCTCAACGAGGCCCGCAATGTCCACCATCTTCAGACTGGCGGGCAAGACGCGATCCGTCTGGATGTACCTGTGGATCACTTCCAACCGATCGTCCGGCACATCCACGATGCCCACGTTGGGCTCGATGGTGCAGAAGGGGTAGTTTGCACTCTCTGCACCGGCGGCGGTCACAGCGTTAAAGATGGTGGACTTACCCACATTGGGCAGGCCCACGATGCCACAGGCGAGGCTCATGGATGGAGAGGGGGCTGGGTTCTTGGGTTCGACTACGTGGGATTCAGGGCAAGTATTCTAGCGGCACCAGCACCCTTCCGCCCCCCCAGTCAGAATCCAACCGCCCCAGCCCTCATTCTGGATTGACGGGAATTCGCACCGAATAGGCTCGGCCCCCATCACGCAGGGCCCGCCCCCGCACCCAGGTCGCCAGATCCGGCTCGGGAATCCCCTCGAAGACCTTGATCCCCCCGGCAAAGACCGTCACTTCCTTTTCCAAGTCGAGCAGGTCCTCATTCAAGAGCACGCACAGCCCTGCGCCCTTGGTGCGTTCAAGGCGGACATCGACCGTGTTACGCACTCGATCCACTTCGGCAATCACCGTTCCCTTGACCTCCGAACCCCCTTCCCAAAGCAGCCAGTAGAATTGCTCGGTCCAAGGCAAACGAGGCTGCCAAACAACCTTGCTCGGCGCACTATTCCGCTTGTAGCCATCGATTTTCGACATCAAGGCC
Organism: uncultured Planctomycetaceae bacterium; assembly: GCA_964469565.1. Taxonomy (GTDB): domain Bacteria; phylum Planctomycetota; class UBA1135; order UBA1135. Next base: position 203,707 of record CAYXZD010000003.1, on the reverse strand, counting down.
TCGGCCCCGCCTTCGGGTAGCCCGTGGCCTCGATCGCTCACCTCCCAATACTCAAA